>NZ_JBFRXN010000002.1:0-1200000 GCF_040947875.1 Pseudomonas sp. MYb118
AAAAAAATCAAAAAAACCTGAAAACCGGTGAAACCATGCGACCTGCACAAACAACAGACAGAAAAAAGCCCGCGTGAGCGGGCTTTTCTGTGGTGACCTGGCGTTCAGTGTTCCAGGTAACCGAATATGGCGCAGCGGACGGGACTCGAACCCGCGAGCCCCGGCGTGACAGGCCGGTATTCTAACCGACTGAACTACCGCTGCGCGTAACACTGGAAGCGAATGGTGGGTGATGACGGGATCGAACCGCCGACATTCTGCTTGTAAGGCAGACGCTCTCCCGGCTGAGCTAATCACCCTTCACTTTCGGTGTGGCGCGCATTCTACGGAGCACTCCCACCTCTGGCAAGCACTTTCTTAAATAATTTTTTCAGGCCTTCCAAAGGCTTAGAGAAGGGTTGGCCTATGGCGCCACGAAGAGAATAATGCCCCACTTTGTATAAAGGAGAGATTCGCCCCATGTGGTTCAAAAACCTGCTTATCTATCGCCTGACCCAAGATCTGCCTGTTGATGCCGAGGCGTTGGAAACTGCACTGGCCACCAAACTGGCGCGGCCCTGTGCAAGCCAGGAGTTGACCACCTACGGTTTCACCGCGCCGTTCGGCAAGGGTGAAGATGCGCCACTGGTGCATGTCAGCGGCGATTTCCTGCTGGTGTCCGCGCGCAAGGAAGAACGCATCCTGCCGGGCAGCGTCGTGCGTGACGCGGTAAAGGAAAAGGTCGAAGAGATCGAAGCGGCGCAAATGCGCAAGGTCTACAAAAAGGAACGCGACCAGATCAAGGATGAAATCATCCAGGCGTTTCTGCCGCGTGCCTTTATCCGTCGCTCGTCGACCTTCGCCGCCATCGCGCCGAAACAGGGCCTGATCCTGGTCAACTCGGCCAGCCCGAAACGCGCCGAAGACCTGCTGTCGACCCTGCGTGAAGTGATCGGCACCCTGCCGGTGCGCCCGCTGACCGTGAAGACCGCACCGACCGCGATCATGACCGAATGGGTCACCACCCAGGAGGCCGCTCCCGACTTCTTCGTGCTGGACGAATGCGAACTGCGCGACACCCACGAAGACGGCGGCATCGTGCGCTGCAAGCGCCAGGACCTGACCAGCGAAGAAATCCAGCTGCACCTGAGCACCGGCAAAGTGGTCACCCAGCTGTCGCTGGCCTGGCAGGACAAACTGTCTTTCGTCCTCGACGACAAGATGGTGGTCAAGCGCCTGAAGTTCGAAGACCTGCTGCAGGACCAGGCGGAACAGGACGGCGGCGACGAAGCCCTCGGCCAGCTGGACGCCAGCTTCACCCTGATGATGCTGACCTTCGGCGACTTCCTGCCGGCGCTGGTCGAGGCGTTGGGCGGTGAAGAGATGCCGCAGGGGATCTAACGGGATCTGGTGATTTTCTCCCCGAAATGATCGTTCCCACGCTCCGCGTGGGAATGCCTCCACGGACGCTCCGCGTTCGGCTTTGTAGGGACGCAGAGCGTCCCTGGCTGCATTCCCACGCAGAGCGTGGGAACGATCAGTGTCACTAAATAGATAATAAGGATCAGGCCATGCGTGCACTGGCTGCATTGAGTCGCTTTGTCGGCAACACCTTCGCTTACTGGGTACTGATTTTCGCCGTCGTGGCATTTCTGCAACCGGCGTGGTTCCTCAACCTCAAGGGCGCCATCGTGCCGTTGCTGGGGCTGGTGATGTTCGGCATGGGCCTGACCCTCAAACTCGAAGACTTCGCCGCCGTCGCTCGCCACCCGTGGCGCGTGGCCCTGGGCGTGGTCGCGCATTTCGTGATCATGCCCGGTGTGGCGTGGTTGCTCTGCCAGGTGTTTCACCTGCCGCCGGAGATCGCCGTCGGCGTGATCCTGGTCGGCTGCTGCCCGAGCGGCACCTCGTCGAACGTGATGACCTGGCTGGCTCGCGGTGACCTGGCACTGTCGGTGGCCATCGCCGCCGTCACCACCCTGCTCGCTCCCGTGCTGACCCCGGCGCTGATCTGGCTGCTGGCCTCGGCCTGGTTGCCGGTGTCGTTCATGGAGCTGTTCTGGTCGATCCTGCAAGTGGTGCTGCTGCCGATCGTGCTCGGTGTGGTTGCCCAGCGCCTGCTCGGTGACCGGGTCCGCCACGCGGTGGATGTGCTGCCGCTGGTGTCGGTGGTGAGCATCGTGATCATCGTCGCCGCCGTCGTTGCCGCCAGCCAGGCAAAAATCGCCGAGTCGGGCCTGCTGATCATGGCCGTGGTCATGCTGCACAACAGCTTCGGCTACCTGCTGGGTTACTTCACCGGACGCCTGTTCAAGCTGCCGCTGGCCCAGCGCAAGTCCCTGGCCCTGGAAGTCGGCATGCAGAACTCCGGCCTGGGCGCCGCACTGGCCAGTGCGCACTTCTCGCCTCTGGCGGCGGTGCCGAGCGCGTTGTTCAGCGTCTGGCACAATATTTCCGGGGCGCTGCTCTCGACGTATTTCCGCCGCATGAGCGACGAGCACGACGAAGACGGCGCGGCGCAACGGGTTACTGACTGACGCACCAACTTGATCCATGCACCAATGATGGGCACTATACTGCGCATCGCGGGGACGACCTCGCGGCTCGATCGAGTCATTAGCCTGGGGACGACCCCGTCAAAGATGGAGGTCTGTCATGTCCTGGATCATTCTGTTTTTCGCCGGCCTGTTCGAAGTGGGCTGGGCGGTGGGCCTGAAATACACCGACGGCTTCAGCCGCCCCCTGCCCACCGCCCTGACCATCGCGGCCATGGCCATCAGCCTTGGCCTGCTGGGCCTGGCCATGAAGGAATTGCCACTGGGCACCGCCTATGCGATCTGGACCGGTGTCGGTGCAGTCGGCACGGTCATCGCCGGGATCATTCTGTTCGGTGAGTCGATGGCGCTGTTCCGCCTGGCCAGCGTGGCGCTGATCATTGCCGGGTTGATCGGGTTGAAGCTCAGTACCTGAGTGAGCCCACAAAAAAAGCCCGCCCCTCTATCCATAGAGGGGCGGGCTTTTTTTTATGTCTGTAGGAGCGGGCTTGCCCGCGATTGCGGTGGGTCAGATACGACTATGTGACTGACACATCCTCATCGCGAGCAAGCTCGCTCCTACACACCTACAGGTCAGCTTTCGGCCAGCGCCATGCGCTCGCGGGCTACCGTGGTCTTTTCCGCATGCTCAAGCTGCATGCAGCGTTCCAGGAACAGGAACATGTAGTCATAGCTCTTGCACACCGCCTGGCGCAGTTCGGCCTGCAGGGACTTGCTCGGGTTCATGCCGGCCAGCGTGCAGATGATTTCCAGGGCTTCCCACGGGTGGGCATCGTCGTACTGGGCATGCATCTTCAGCCACTTCATGGCCCGCTTGCGGTCTTCCTCGGGGAAGGCCGCCGCATAGACGCCCGTGGAACAGACCAGCGCCGACCATTCACCGGTCGCGCCTTCGATGGCGTAGTTGGTCGCGGCAATGGCGACGATCAGCGAGTCCGCCGAGCTGGTGTGCCAGCACCAGTGGCTCAGGGCGTGCAGCTCGGGGGCCACCTGTTGCGCCTGCAAGTCTTCGAGGGAAACACCGTGCGCGCGGCTCCAGTGCACCCAGTAGTCGGCGTGGTTGAGTTCGACACGAATGTTGCGCATCAGCCAGCGCCGCGCCATGTCTTCGCCCGGGTGGCGGGCAAAGCGGGTCTTGGTCAGGTTCTGGGCCATGTAGAGCGCGAATTGTTCGACCACCGGCCAACCACCGATCAGGTAGTGGCGCATGGTCCTGGCGCTGAGCTTGTTATCGCGCATGCGCTTGTACAATTCGTGCTCGACTACCCGGCGTTTACTCTCGCTGCAATCCTGGATCAGTTTCTGCGCCCAGGCGGGATAACTTGCAGCTTCCATGAGGGGTCCGGTTCGGTTGAATGAGTCGATCACTGTCGGGTTCCTTTTGATTGTGATTGTTCAAGATCAGCGAGAGATTTCAACGGAACGTGCCAGGCGCCTTGAACAGCAAGGGTTGGGGCCTGGCGGGACGACTTTGCAGACTATCGCAGGTAAACAGATGCGGGCGCTCAATGACATACCCTTGAGCGTAATCCACCCCAATCTCCAGCAATGCCTGCTCGATCTGGGGCGTTTCAACAAACTCGGCAATCGTACGCTTACCCATGACATGGCCGATGTGATTGATCACCTCGACCATGGCGCGGTTAATCGGGTCGTCCAGCATATCCTTTACGAAACTCCCGTCGATCTTCAGGAAGTCTACAGGCAAATGTTTCAAGTACGCGAATGAGGACATTCCGGCACAAAAGTCATCAAGGGAAAAATGGCAACCTAACCCTTTGAGCTCGTTGATAAATCTGATCGCGCTACCCAGATTGGATATTGCGCTGGTTTCAGTGATTTCAAAACAAATCATTTCAGGCGGGATCGACCAGGTCCTGAACTGCTCTCGCAGGAAGTCCAGGAACGCCTCATCACCGATGGTGCTGCCTGACAGATTGATCGCACACATGGCCAGCGGCCCCTCATGTCGCTCGGCGATGCACTGGGCGATGATCTTGAACACGTTGTGCACGACCCAGCGGTCCAGCGAGGTCATCAGGCCATAGCGCTCTGCCGCCGGAATGAAACTGTCCGGCAGAATCATGCGCCCCGCCTCATCGTGCAGGCGCAAGAGGATTTCAATGTGGCCGCTGCCCTGCTCGGCCTGCCCCAGCGCGGCGATTTCCTGGGCGTACAGGCAGAAGCGGTCTTCCTCCAGCGCCATGTGCAGACGTTGCACCCAGGCCATCTCACCGAACCGCAGAGACAGCTCCGAGTCGTCGGCGTGATACACCTGAACCCGGTTGCGGCCTTTTTCCTTGGCCATGTAGCACGCCATGTCGGCGGCACGCAGGGAGGTTTCGAGGGTGGTCGGGTGATGATTGACATGCACCAGCCCGACACTGACGGTGGTGACGAACGGTCGGCCCTTCCACACGAAATGCAGGTTCTGCACAGTCTGGCGCAGGCTTTCGGCAATCTTCTCCGCCGCTTCCGGCGCGCAATTTTCCAGCAGGATGCCGAACTCGTCGCCGCCCAGCCGGGCCAGTGTATCGCCTTCGCGCAAACCCGATTGCAGCAACGCGCAGATATGGCGCAGCAACTCGTCCCCCGCCGCATGGCCGCAGGTGTCGTTGACCAGCTTGAACTGATCGAGGTCGAGGAACATCAGCGCATGGCGCCCCGGCTGCCGCGTCAGGCTATGCAGCACCTGTTCCAGGCGGTATTCGAATTCACGGCGATTGGCCAGGCCGGTCAAGGCGTCATGGGTCGCCTGCCAGGAAAGGTTGGCGATGTACTGCCGCTCCTGGGTCATGTCGTGCAACACCAGCACGGTGCCGCTGACTTTGCCGGCATTGCTGATCGGTGCGCCCACCAGGGTGACCGACACCGTACTGCCGTCCAGGCGCTGGATCAGCTTGGAATGTTCGCTGCCGCCGGTGAGCTGGCCGCTCTGGATGCGTTCGATCAGGGTAAAGCCTTCGGCCTGGGCGTTCTCGTCCAGCACATTGAACAGCGCTGCCAGGGGCAGGCCGGTCGCCTGCTCGGCTTTCCAGTGAGTCAGCGCTTCGGCCGCCGGGTTCATGTAGGTAATGGCGCCCGTCACATCGGTGGTGATCACGCCGTCACCGATTGATTGCAGGGTGATCTGCGCCCGGTCCTTCTCCAGTTGCAGGGCGTCGGCGAAGGCGTGGCGCTGCTTGAGCAGCTTGTGGGTGCGCATCAGGGCCAGGACGATCAGGCCCAGGGCGGTGGCCAGGTTGGTCACCAGCAACAGGCGAAGAATGACCCGCGAGCCCTCCCCCAGGGCATCGCTGAAGGCCTTGGCCGCCGGAGTCACTTCATCGTTGATGGCGAAAATCTGCGCTTTCCAGCGGCGGATATCGTCGTCGGTGGGCTGGCTGACCGTGATGTGCTGATGCATCTCCCTGGCCACCTCATCGAGCTTGACCAGATAGCCGTCCCCCACCGTCCACAGGTCGATGGCTTTTTCCAGGTAACTGAAATGGCGGAAGTTGAGGTACAGCCAGATCAGGCTGGACACGTCATCCGGGTGGTTGCCGCCCTTGAGGATCGCCACCCGCGCCGCCGGGATGTCCGGGGGCTGACGATCCAGCGCCACGCGCAACTCGTGCCCGCCCTGGGGCACGGCGATCGCGCTCTGGTACTTCTGGAAAATTGTCTCGTCGCGGCTGTCGGCGTAGAGGTTCAGGTAATAGATGGCGTCTTTCTGGCCCTTGGACCAGAGACTTTCACCCGCCACATAGCCGCGCACCGCAGACAGCACATAAAGGCTGACGCCACCCAACAGGGCTTGGAACAGCACAACGGCAATAAAGGGCCAAACGATGCCCAGCAACCGTGGCGTTCCGAGAGTCCGCGTTTGATTCATGAGGTCCCTTGTTTTTAGCACCGCTTGCTCGTCTTCCGGACGAAATCGCTTACGCAAGACTAGGGGGCGTTTGCGATTCCGGCAAGCGACGGATCAGTCGTATATATGTACCACCCGCACGCCTGGGCGAATCGTTGTACTGCACTCCCGGCTTTCTCCCATTCACGGGGAAAGCGTTGCCAAGGAGTGAGACATGCCGGCGACCACTTTTGCTGCATCCGACCTGAGTCACGAAGAAACGCGCGCCCGCCAGGCAGTGGGCCTGGATAGCGGCCCGGACATCAATGCCTTGCGGCCCAGGCCGTCCGCCCGCGACCGCCGACGGTACAAGGCGCTGCTGCGGGCGGGCACGCACTCGATGTCCATCGACAGCTACATGACCAAGAACGCCAATGCGCGAATGACCGAAACCGTGAAAAGCTTCCTGAACGGCGAGCCTTCGCTGACCCATCATCTGTTTACCGACGTACTCGATGCCGCGTCGGAAGAACAAGTACGCGCCACCCCAACGGTTTACCTGCAACGGATAATCGCATCGGAACCGGCGCAGGACCTGGCGGACCGCTTGCTGGGCAAGCTCAAATGGTACGGTGCGCGTGCCGGCGAACAGACCCCGGCGTCCGTGCGCCATCAACTGGTGTGCAAAGCCATCCACCTGCATCTGCACGCCTCGTCGCCCGGCGAGACACAGGAGCTCGCCGGCTTCGACTGGCAAGACCCGGCACACTGGGGCAAAAGCTACCCAACGCTGCTCGGGGATTTCGAACGACACCTGCTGCACAAACGGTGGGCCACCACGACCAAAGGCTCGATCGTCCTCGCGCACCTGCTGAAGAACTGGCTGTCCAGGGACTTTGCCGTAGGCGATATCCCGTCGGACCTGCGCTACAAGAGTTCGCTGGTGTGGGTGAATTTCATGCACGGCGTACTGCTGGCCGATGAGCTGGGCCTGGAGCGCTCCACACCGCTGTCCTTTCAACAGCTCATCGACCTGCCGCTACAACGCAGCGCCTCGGCCTCGGCGGCAGAGCTCGCCAGCATTGCCCGCCTGAGAATCAGCCCGGCCCTACAATGGGCGGCGTGCATGGGTGTCGTCGCCTCCAAGCCTGCCGCCGATTACAACGCGCAAGAAGTCGAACAGGCGCTGGCGATGCTGGAGTACCACAGCGACAGCCTGGGCAACGCCGTGCAGGCCATCGACGCAGCGCCCCCGGACCGACTGAAAATGGCCAAACGGATCAAGGACGAGCAGTTTGGGGCGCGCACGTTCGAATCGGACGGCGTCCGGTTGTTCTCCCTGGACCCGGCACTCAATCGGGGAGCCCGGGATGCTCCGCTGCTGAAACTGCCAGGCCTGGCGTTTCTCGACCTGTACCCCGACGGCCAGTTCGAGAAGGAAAAAAGATGGGGCGTGACCCAGGCCGATGGCAAGACGCCGACCGCCATGACCTTCAGGCTCGACGACCAGCGCCTGTGCCACCTTGAGCGCAAGGACCCGACTGGCGAATACCGAACGGTTTTCGGCGACGACCTGGCCAGGATCTCGGGTCAGGAGCTGCCGAACATCAACGACCTGTTCCAGGCCGACTTCGTGCACCATGTTGCATCCCTGCGCTCGGCCTACCAGGTCCTGATCACCAGCCTGCTCGCCTCGCTGCCCCAGGTTGAACGCCAGGCGCTGGAACTCGGTGATGTGCGGCTGCTGGGCTTGCGGCAGAAAAGCCGGAAGGACGGACAGACCGTCGACATCCGGGCCAGGAAGGGCTTTGTGCTCCAGGTGAACCACGAGCAAGCCATCAGCTACTTCGAGCTGATTCCCAGCGCCGGCTACATTCGCCGCCGCAGCGGCTTGCGGTTTTCGACGATCAACGGCGTCTATACCGAATTCCCCCTGCACGCCGCCATTCCCAACCAGACCTATGCGCCCGAACGCGACCTCAGCACATCCCTGCGCCTGGACTGGTCTGCTCATTGGCGTGGCACGGTGCCGGTCGAACGCGAATATTTCATCGGTTTCCTCGATGACAGGGGGCAGGTTCCGGCGATCCAGGTTCTGAGCGGTGTCATCGCGCTGCACGGGAAACTCAAAGCGATAGGCGACTTCGTGGCATCGAATCATCTATTCGTCGATGAACAGGACTTGCACCTCCAGGCCCGCGGCATGACGGCGTTCGACATCCACAGGGCCGAGCGTGAGCAACGTCGGGAAGCGCTGATGGCGATAGTCAAAGGGTTCGTGCCGTTCTGGGGCAGCCTTGACGACCTGTCGTCCAGGGATGCCCAGACCCAGGCCCTGGGTGCAGCCGGGCTGCTGCTGGACCTGGCGTCATTTCTGTTCCCCATCGGCAAATTCATCTCTGGCTCGGTGCGCCTGGCCAGGCTCGCCACTGGTGCGTCACGCATGGTCGCCAAGGCCAGCCTGCCCTCTTATTCGACCCTGACCCGCCAGTTGCTCGGCGCGACGCTGCAAAACCTCAACCCGCTGGACGGCCTGCCGTCACTGCTGAAATCGACACTGAGCGGCATCGGCAAAACGCTGCACACCGTCGGCAGCCTGGCCAGCAGAGGCGCGCGGGTAGTGATCGGGCAAACCGGCAGCTTTCGCCTGACCCACAACGTGCATCAGGTCATGGATCCCGGCCGCTGGAGAGCGCTGACGGACAGTGATGAACTGGTCACCCTCGACGGCATCAACGACGTGGTGGTGCGCAACAGCGGCACATCGAGCGGGAAACGCCGGCACCTTGTCGATCCGCTGACATCCCTGCCCTACGGCCCGCACCAACCCGACAATCGCCGCCACCTGGTACCCGGCCGTTCGACCTTGACGATGTTGCCAGCGAGAGAAACCCACGCCCTGGCGCAAGTCCCGACACAGGCTGCCGTCCGTGAGCTGTTCGAGGTCGATGGCAGCGTCACGCTGCTGATCGACGACTTCCCCTATCGCCTGGACGCCGGGCAACTGCGCCGTGCCGACCTGATCGACGACCCCAGCCCTTTCCAGGCCATGCCCTGTCGGCGGCCACGCATGGAGGCCGCGGATGCCGTCTGCAAAACCCGTTATGTCACCGGCACCGCAGCGGTGACGCCGAGCCTGGGCAGCCATGACCCCGACAAGGGTTTCGCCGAATGGTTTGGCGACATGGTCTACACCCCGGCCTTCCCCACCCGGCCGCTGTTGTTCAAAGCCCTGGGTAACTACAAGAAACTCGAGGCCAGCGTGCTGTTCCAGAAAGGCATCTACACCAGGCTCAAGGTGCAAATCCCCTACAGGAACCGGTTCGATACGTTCGAGACGGGCGCAATCATCGTCCCCGCCCTCGATGATTCGAAGCACTATGTCTTTACCCGCCTGGGGCCAGGGGACTTCTACGTCGCCGAACGCCTGCCGGGGCAGACCTTCACCGACCCGCTGACCCTGCACACGGCACACAGCCTGCCCGCCGGCCTGGCAGACGAGTTGAAGACCGTTTACACCGGCTCCCTGAACGCCAATAACATGGCCAGGATACATGGCGCCAGCGCCGTGGAACGGGCGATGAAAACCATGGACGAGATCGCCATTCCGATTGGTGGCCATGCGCACCCGCCCGAAGGCCTCAAGTGGCTCAAGGTCGATACCAGCCCTGGCGAAGCCGTGCTGTTCGACCACTCCACCCGCATGATCGTCACCCAACTGGCGAGCGGCGCGACGTCCTGGTCGCGCAGCCGTCATGCCTCGGACACCTTGCGCCAGAGAACCGCAGAAATCTTCGACACCCTGTTTACCGAGAAGACCATCGCCATCGAGCAAGGCAGTGATCTGAAAATCAACAAGGCCATGCAGGCCTTTCAAAAACTGCTGCCGCCCGAACTGCAAGCGCACAATCCGAGGAACATTGCGTTTGCCGACGTCGTCACGGCCGACGGCAAGCGCGAGGTCTATGTCAGCGTTTCCGGGGCTTTGGGCCTGACCGCAGAGCTGCCGCTGTTCAAGCCGCCGTTTCCCGCCGACGGGGTCATCGTCAACGGCACGAGGTACTTCAATGTCGACCACGGCCAGGCGTTCGCCCGCACCTCGTTGGATGTTTCCAGCGACGGCAAGCTGCTGGCCATTCCGCACACCATCAAGGACATCGAGCGCTACAAACCGGAGATGACCCGCCGGCCGACCTCCCTGGACAGCGAAGCCAAGCTGATCCGCACCCTCAGGGAGAAGTATCCGCAGAACAATTTGCTGGCCACGGTCGATGTGGCCACGACCATGCCACCGTGCAGCAGTTGCGCGGTGGTGATCAAGGAGTTCGGTTACGACGGCGCCAGCGACGCCCTGCAAGTGCTGTGGAAATGACTTACAACTGCTGCAAATGCCCGTAAAGCTTGGCGTACAAACCGCCATCGGCAATCAGTTGCTGATGGTCGCCATCTTCGGCAATCCGCCCGCCGTCGAACACCAGCACCCGGTCGGCTTGCTTCACTGCCGACAGACGGTGGGCGATGATCAGCGTGGTGCGCTGGCTGAGAAAGCGCGCCAGCGCCTGGTGCAGGTTGTATTCGGTGGCGGCATCCAGCGCCGAGGTGGCCTCGTCGAGGATCACCACCTTGGGCTCGGCCAAGACCATGCGCGCGATCGCCAGGCGCTGGCGTTGACCGCCGGACAAACGCACGCCGGAACGCCCGACGACGCTGTCCAGGCCATTGGGCAGTTCGCGGATGGTGGCGTGCAACTGGGCAATTTCCAGGGCCTGCCAGCAAGCTTCGTCACTGCGTTCGCGGCCCATGGTCAGGTTGGCGCGCACGGTGTCGTTGAACAGCGCCGGGTGTTGCAGGACCACCGCAACGTTTTCCCGCACGGTTTCCAGGCCGATCTCCTGCTGGGTCGAACCGCCGAAACGGATCGTCCCGGCCAGCGGCGTGTACAAGCCCAGCAGCAACTGCACCAGGGTGCTCTTGCCGCCGCCGCTGGCACCGACGATCGCGACCTTTTCCCCAGGGGCGATCGACAGGTTCATCTGGTTCAGCACCAGTTCGTCGCCATAACCGAAGCTCAGGCCCTGCACTTCAATGCCCACGGTATCGCGACCGTTGAACGGATCGACGCCGCCCGGATACTCCGGTTCATCGGCCCTGGCCAGCAATTCGTTGATCCGCGACAGCGCACCGCCGGCCGCGTAATAGGCGTATTGCAGGTTGAGCAGTTGCTCCACTGGCCCGATCATGAACCACAGGTAGCTGAACACCGCGAGCATCTGGCCGATGGACAGGTCGGAAAACAGCACGGTGAGCATGGCCGCGGCGCGGAAAATGTCGATGCCGAACTGGAACAACAGGCCACTGGCGCGGTTCGAGGCGTCGGTTTTCCACTGCGAGTTCACGGCGTAGTCGCGCACCTCGCGCGCCCGCTGGCCGAGGCGCCCGAGGAAGAAGCCCTGGCGGTTGCCGGCGCGCACTTCCTGGATGGCATCAAGGGTTTCGGTCAGCGCCTGGGTGAAACGCGAGGTGCTGTCGTTCTCGAGTTTCTTCAGGTGTTTGACCCGCTTGCCCAACAGCACCGTGGCGTAGATCACCAGCGGGTTGAACAGCATGATCAACAGCGCCAGCTTCCAGTGCATCCAGATCAGGATGCTCGCGGTGCCGACCAGCGTCAGCATGGCCACCAGGAAACGGCTGAGGGTTTCGCCGACGAATTTGTCCAGGGTGTCGAGGTCGGTCACCAGGTGCGTGGTCACCGTGCCACTGCCCAGGCTTTCGTATTCACCGAGGGAGATGCGCTTGAGCCGCTCGATCAGGCGCGTGCGAATGCGGTAGACGATGTCCTTGGCCAGCGCCGCGAACAACTTGGCCTGCACCACGTTGAACAGCAGCGCCGAACAACGCAGCAACAAGGTCACCAGCAGCATCAGGCCGATGTACCCCGCCGCTTTCTGCCAAGGGCCCGGCAGCACGTGGTTCATCACCTTCAGCGCCGAATCGCCGTGGCCCAGCAGCACTTCATCCACCAGCAACGGCAACAACAGGGGAATCGGCACGCTGCACAGGGTCGCCAGGACGGCGACGCCATTGGCGATCCACAGGGCTTTTTTATGTTGCAGGGCCAGGCGGCGGATTTCCGCCCAGCTCAGTCGATCGGCACGCTTGCGAACAGGTGATTCGTCCTGCAGGTCAGGCACAGGCAGCACGCTCCAGCCAGCGCCCGAGCAACGGTGACAGCACGTTCAACGGCTGATAGCCGTTGGTCAGCAGGGCCAACTGGCCATCACGCTCGGCCAGCAAGGTGGGGAACCCGGCGATGCCGAGGTCCTGCACCCAGGTGAAATCCGCCGCCGTTGCGGTGTGCATGTCGGCGCGGTCGAAGGCCGCCGCGAACTCGATGCGCGGCACGCCGGCCTGCTCGGCCAGCTCCACCAGTACGCTGGCGTGGGTGACGTCGCGACCTTGCACATAAAACGCGTTCTGGATCAGGCCCAGCAGTTTCCACGCGCAATCCGGTGCCAGGCTGCGCGCGGTGACCAGCGCGCGGCAGGCAGGCTCGGTGTCGTAGACAAAACCTTCGGGCAGCGCGCCCTCGGTCTTGAACGGTTGGCCGGTGGCCTCGGTCACCGCCTGCCAATGCTCAAGGATGTAGCGCCGGGTGCTCGGCTCCAGCGCCGAACCGCTGCCGGTGCGCAAACCGCCGACCACCAGGTGCACATCCACACCCGCTGCCTGCGCCTGCTCCACCAACGCATTGGCCACTGGCGCGAAACCCCAGCACCAGGAACACATCGGGTCCATTACATACAGCAGGCGGCGTGCAGACATGGATCAAGCCTCGGAAGGGGTTTGCTTGTAGTTGTAGCCGATCGGGTGCGGCAGGTTGCGGGCCTTGGCCAGTTCGATCTGCTTCTGCCGGTCGATCGCGCTGCGACGGGTCTTCTCGCTCAGGGTATCCCAGCAATGCGGGCAACTGATACCGGCCACATAATGCTCGGATGCGCGGTCTTCGACACTAACCGGAGTCCGGCAGGCGTGGCATTGATCGTAGTCACCTTCGCTGAGGTCATGACGCACGGTCACGCGGTTGTCGAACACGAAGCAGTCGCCCTGCCACTTGGTTTCTTCCTGCGGCACTTCTTCGAGGTACTTCAGGATGCCGCCCTTGAGGTGATAGACCTCGTCGAAACCCTCGCTGAGCATGTAGCTCGAAGCCTTCTCGCAGCGGATGCCACCGGTGCAGAACATCGCGACCTTCTTGTGCACGGCCGGGTCGAAGTTGGCTTTGATGTAGTCGGGAAATTCGCGAAAACTGGTGGTCTTCGGGTCGATAGCGCCTTCGAAGGTGCCGATCGACACTTCGTAGTCGTTGCGGGTATCAATCAGCAGAACTTCGGGGTCGCTGATCAGCGCGTTCCAGTCCTGCGGCTCGACGTAGGTGCCGACCTTCTTGTTCGGGTCCACGCCTTCGACACCCAAAGTGACGATTTCTTTTTTCAGCTTGACCTTGGTGCGATAGAACGGCTGCTCGTCGCAGTACGATTCCTTGTGGTCGATATCGACCATGCGCGGATCATTCTTGAGCCAGGCCAGCAGGCCATCAATGCCTTCGCGGCTCCCGGAAACGGTGCCGTTGATGCCTTCTTCGGCGATCAGCAGGGTGCCCTTGATGCCGTTGTCGACCATGGCCTGCAGCAGCGGCTCGCGCAGGTCGACGTAGTTTTCCAGGGTGACGAACTTATACAGTGCCGCCACGACAATCGGTTGTGTCATGGGTGATTCTCCAGGTGGCTACCCTCGTAAGGGGTGAACCGGATTCAAAAAAAACGCGCCCTGGTGGGCGCGTTGCGGATTCTAGCAAAAAACCTGTGGTTAATGCTTGCTGCCGCCGGCACAGGTCGGCGAAGCCGGGGCCGCGCCGATCTCTGCCCATTCCTGCGGGGTGTAGGTGTGCAGCGCCAACGCATGGAACTCGCCCATCAGCTCGCCGAGCGTGCCGTAGACCTTCTGGTGGCGCTTGACGCGGTTGAGCCCTTCGAACTGCTGGCTGACCACCACCGCCTTGTAGTGGGTTTGTGTCCCACGGCTGTGCATGTGGCTTTCATCCAGCACTTGCAGGTGCTCAGGCTGGAGCAGCGCCAGCGTCGATTCAATGCGTTGTTGCATGGTCATACCGGGGCTCCGCTCAAGGCTTTTTCTTGGCAGGAGCGGCAGCCTTCGGCTCAAGCTCGGCGGTCATGTCTGCCAGCAGCTTGTTGACCACCGGCACCGCGCTTTCCAGCTTGGCCTGGGTCATCTGGGCCGATTGCTGGGTCAGTTGCGGCATTTTTTCCAGGACTTTCTTGCCCAGTGGCGACTGGTAGAACGCGACCAGATCCTTCAGCTCGGACTCGCTGAAGTTGGTGGTATAGAGCTTGACCATGTCGGGCTTGAGCTTATTCCAGCCAATGGCCTGGTCCAGCGCGGCGTTGGCCTTGGCCTGGTAGGTTTCCAGCAAGGCTTTCTTCGACTCGGGCGCCTTGGTCTGGGCGAAGCGCTGAGCGAACATCTGCTGCACTTGCATGTACACCGGAGTGCCCAACTTATCGGCATGTGCCAGGGTCAGGAAAGCCTCGGCACTGGCGTTGTGGCTGGCGGTATCGGCAAAGACAGGGCCGCTGGCGCAAACCAGTGCAACCGCGGTACAGATGGCACGAAGACGAGTCATCGAGTTTCCTTTTCTAGCAGGCGAGGTATAACCCCAAGGGCGACCATTCTGCGCCTAAAAAAGTGTGTCACTCAACCCCAACCCTTGCCGCGCTTGATTTAGAGGGGTTGAATGGTCGAAAACCAGACCGATGGAACCACGGCCGGCATGCACGGCCTAAATTGCGCAATTGGACCTACAGGAGTGTGCACGATGAGCCGTATCGAAACCGACAGCCTTGGCCAGGTTGAAGTCCCGGATGAAGCCTACTGGGGCGCTCAGACGCAACGCTCGCTGATCAACTTCGCCATCGGCGACGAACGCATGCCGCTGGCGGTGCTGCACGCACTGGCGCTGATCAAGAAAGCCGCGGCGCGGGTCAACGACCGCAACGGCGACCTGCCCGCCGACATCGCCCGCCTGATCGAACAGGCTGCCGACGAAGTGCTCGATGGCAACCACGACGACCAGTTTCCGCTGGTGGTCTGGCAGACCGGCAGTGGCACCCAGAGCAACATGAACGTCAACGAAGTGATCGCCGGGCGCGCCAACGAACTGGCCGGCAACCCCCGTGGCGGCAAGTCGCCGGTGCACCCCAACGATCACGTCAACCGCTCGCAGAGCTCCAACGACTGCTTCCCCACCGCCATGCACATCGCGGCCGCCCAGGCCGTGCAACACCAGTTGCTGCCGGCGATCAGCGAACTGTCGGGCGGGCTGGCGGAGTTGTCCGCGCGCCACATGAAGCTGGTCAAGACCGGGCGTACCCACATGATGGATGCCACGCCCATCACCTTTGGCCAGGAACTCTCGGGGTTCATCGCGCAACTGGACTACGCCGAGCGGGCGATCCGCAGCGCGCTGCCGGCGGTGTGTGAACTGGCCCAGGGCGGCACCGCGGTCGGCACCGGCCTGAACTCGCCGCACGGGTTCGCCGAAGCCGTCGCCGCCGAACTCGCGGCGCTGTCCGGCCTGCCGTTCGTCACCGCACCGAACAAGTTCGCCGCGCTGGCGGGTCACGAGCCACTGACCACCTTGTCCGGCGCGCTGAAGACCCTCGCCGTGACCCTGATGAAAATCGCCAACGACCTGCGCCTGCTGGGCTCGGGCCCGCGTGCCGGTTTTGCCGAGGTGAAACTGCCGGCCAACGAACCGGGCAGCTCGATCATGCCCGGCAAGGTCAACCCGACCCAGTGCGAAGCGCTGTCGATGCTGGCGTGCCAGGTGCTGGGCAACGACGTCGCCATCGGTTTCGCGGCGAGCCAGGGTCACCTGCAACTGAACGTGTTCAAACCGGTGATCATCCATAACCTGCTGCAGTCGATCCGACTGCTGGGCGATGGTTGCAGCAACTTCCAGCAGCATTGCATCGCGGGCCTTGAGCCGGATGCCGAGAAAATGGCCGAACACCTGGAGCGGGGCTTGATGCTGGTGACGGCGCTCAACCCGCATATCGGCTATGACAAGTCGGCAGAAATCGCCAAGAAGGCCTATGCCGAAGGGCTGACCCTGCGCGAAGCGGCGTTGCAGCTGGGGTATCTGACCGATGAAGAGTTCGATGCCTGGGTGCGGCCGGAGAATATGCTGGAGGCTGGGGCCAAGGGCTGAGTTTCTCGGCGCCTGTTACACCATCGCGAGCAGGCTCGCTCCCACAGGGTTCAGTGGTGTTCATACACATGGTGAATGCACTGAAAATACTGTGGGAGCGAGCCTGCTCGCGATGAACGATAACGCGGTCTAACCAGCCGCCACCCTCGCCCGCCGCGCCCGCAGCCCGGCAATCAACGACGGCCCCAACGCCACCAGCGCCGAACCCAGCACCACCAGCACCGCCCCGCCATACGCCAGGCCGTTGATCGTCTCGGCATGCACGAACTCAGGCCAGACCCAGGCCGCAATGGCCACCGCACCAAATGTCACCAGCGGCGTGATCGCCAGCGTCGCACTCACCCGCGAGGCTTCCCAATGGGCCAGCGCTTCGGCAAAGGCGCCGTAGGCAATCAGCGTGTTCATGCAGCAGGCCAGCAGCAACCAGCCTTGCAGCGGATTGAGTTGCAGCGCTTCCAGCGGATGCACCCACGGCGTCAGCAGCAGCCCGCAGAACAGGTAGATCACCATCATCACCTGCAACGAATTCCACACCGTGAGCAACTGCTTCTGGCCCAAGGCGTAGAACGTCCAGACCGTGGACGCCAGCAGCACCAGGAGCACACCAGCGGTGTAGTCGCTCAGCGAGGTCAGCAATTCAGTCAGGCGCTGGTTGAAAAACAAGCCGAAGCCCAGCAGCAACACCATCAGGCCAATGCCCTGGCCGAGGCTGAAACGTTCCTTGAACACAAACACGCTGGCGATCAGCAGCATGATCGGCCCCATCTGCACCACCAGTTGCGCGGTGCCGGGGCTCAGCAGGTTGAGGCCCATCAGGTACAGCACGTAGTTACCCACCAGGCCACACACCGCCATCAGCACCAGCCAGCCGCCACGCGGGCCGAGCACCTTGCGACTGGGCAGGCGCCGGGTGGCCGCCAGGTAAATGAACAGGCAACTGCCGGAGACCATCAGGCGAAACCAGGTGACGGTCACCGGGTCCATCACTTGCAGGACCTGTTTGAGCTTGATCGGCAGGATTCCCCACAACAGCGCGGTCAACAGGGCCAGGAACAGACCGTAAACCCAGCGACCGGATGAAATGTGCATGCGTACCTCAGGAGCCAGATGGCAGGAATGGTCATTCTAGGCGCAGCGGCACGTGGCACACAGAGACAGTTGGCGCCCCGGCGCAAATAAAACTGTGCGGGTCGCAACGATTTATTGGCGATAGCCGTTGATCGACTCGCCAGGCGCCGCAAGCCGTTCATGCATAAGCTTGAGTGAGCCAAACCACCTTCATCAGGAGACCGCCATGTACGGCATGCGCGCCCAGGACAACGCCCCTGCCATGCACTTTCGCAGCGACCGGGTCAGTCGGGTCAACGGGGAGTTGTACTTCAGCACCCGGGAAAACACCCTTGAAGGGCCGTTCGACAGCATGGAGAAGGCTGTGCAGGAGATCGAGGCTTATATTGGGCGGATGCAGGGTTCAGGTGCCCGGTCTTAGACCGGGGCGCCCCTATCGCGAGCAAGCTCGCTCCTACAGGGGATATGTGAACGACACAGATCCCATGTAGGAGCGAGCTTGCTCGCGATAGCTATCTAACAATCACCACAATCTCAACGCACCGCCTCGAATAACCCACTGGCCCCCATCCCGCCCCCCACGCACATGGTGACGATGCCGTAACGCAGGTTGCGCCGCTGCAACTCGCGCACCAGGTGCCCGACCTGACGCGAGCCGGTCATGCCGAACGGGTGGCCGATGGAGATCGAGCCGCCGTTGACGTTGTACTTCTCGTTGTCGATGCCCAGCCGGTCGCGGCTGTACAGGCATTGCGAGGCGAACGCTTCGTTGAGTTCCCACAGGTCGATGTCGGCGATCTGCAAGCCCTTGGCCTTGAGCAGTTTGGGCACCGAGAACACCGGGCCGATGCCCATTTCGTCGGGTTCGCAACCGGCCACGGTGAAACCGCGGAAGAACGCCTTGGGCTTCAAACCCAGCGCCAGAGCCTTTTCCAGGCTCATCACTAGGGTCATCGAGGCACCGTCGGACAACTGCGAGGAGTTGCCCGCCGTGACCGAACCGTCTTCGGCGAACACCGGTTTCAAGCCGGCCAGGCTTTCCAGAGTGGTGTCCGGGCGATTGCAGTCGTCACGATCGACCACGCCGTCGAGGATCTGCACTGCACCGGTGTTCTTGTCCTCCACGCGGTACTTCACCGCCATTGGCACGATTTCGTCATCGAACAGGCCGGCGGCCTGCGCCTGGGCGGTGCGCTGCTGGCTTTGCAGGGCATACAGATCCTGGGCTTCGCGGCTGACGCTGTAGCGACGGGCGACCACTTCGGCGGTCTGGCCCATGGGGAAGTAGATGCCCGGCACCTGCTCCTTGAGCAGCGGGTTGATCAGGTTGTCGGTGTTGACGCTTTTCATCGTCAGGCTGATGGACTCGACGCCACCGGCAACGATGATGTCGCTGCAGCCCGAGGCGATCTGGTTGGCGGCGATGGCGATCGCCTGCAACCCCGAGGAGCAGAAGCGGTTGAGGGTCATGCCGGCGGTGCCGGTGCCCAGGCGCGACAGCACGGCGACGTTGCGCCCGATGTTGTAGCCTTGGGCGCCTTCGTTGGAGCCGGCGCCGACGATGCAATCCTCGACACTGGCCGGGTCGATGCCGTTGCGCGTCAGCAGGGCATTGACGCAATGGGCCGCCATGTCGTCCGGACGGGTCTGGTTGAACTTGCCGCGAAAGGACTTGGCCAGGCCGGTCCGTACGCTGTCGACGATCACCACTTCACGCATGGCATACCTCATTGTTGTTGTCGGTTGAGAGTGGACCGAGCATAAGTCCAGCCCCTCTTCGCCCGCGACAATCATTCACCCGGCGTATGCGTGACCATCGGGTTACTTGTCTTTTTTCCCGTGTCTGTCAGACCTTTCGAACGCCGCTTCCAGGGCTTCGTTGAGGGTGCGCAACACCTTGACCCGAGCCCAGCGCTTGTCGTTGGCTTCCACCAGGGTCCAGTTGGAAATCTCGGTGCTGGTACGATCGACCATATCGCCCACGGCTGCGCGGTAGTCGTCCCACTTCTCGCGATTGCGCCAGTCGTCCTCGGTGATCTTGAAGCGCTTGAACGGGGTGTGCTCGCGCTCCTCGAAACGCTCCATTTGCGTGTCCTTGTCGATGGCCAGCCAGAACTTGACCACCACCACGCCGGCATCGGCGAGCTGCTCTTCGAAGTCGTTGATTTCGCCGTAGGCGCGCAGCCAGTCGGCCGGGCTGCAAAACCCTTCGATGCGTTCCACCAGCACCCGGCCATACCAGGAGCGGTCGAACACGGTGAATTTGTTGCGCGCCGGGATCTGCCGCCAGAAGCGCCACAGGTACGGATGCTGGCGTTCCTCTTCATTGGGCGCGGCGATGGGCACGATGCTGTACTGACGCGGATCGAGCGCCGCCGCCACCCGGCGGATCGCACCGCCCTTGCCTGCCGCATCGTTGCCTTCGAACACCGCCACCAGCGCGTGGCGACGCATGCGCTTGTCACGCATCAGGCCGGAGAGTCGCGCCTGTTCGGTGATCAACTGCTCTTCGTAATCGTCCTTTTCCAAGCGGCGGGTCAGGTCGAGGCTGTCGAGCAGGCTCACCTGGTCGACGCTGCTGGCGAAGGGGGCGGCGCTGACTTTGTCCGGGTGAATGTCGGGGCGTTGCAGGGCGCTTTGCAGGCCCTTGAGCAGGATCTTGCCCACCGCCAGGCTGCGGTAGCGCGGGTCCATGCCGGCGATCACGTGCCAGGGTGCGTAGTCGCGACTGGTGCGGCGCAGAATGCGTTCGCCGTATTTGACGAACTTGTCGTAGGTCTCCGATTGCTGCCAGTCCAGCGGGCTGATGCGCCAGCTGTGCAGCGGATCGTCCGCCAGCGACTTGAGCCGCGCCTTCATCTGCTTCTTGGACAGGTGGAACCAGAACTTGAAGATCAGCGCGCCTTCGTCGCAGAGCATTTTCTCCAGGCGCTCGGCGCCGTTGATCGCCTGGTCGAGTCGCGGGTCCTTGAACTCGCCATGGACCCGGCCCTGCAACATCTGGCTGTACCAGTTACCGAAAAAGATGCCCATGCGCCCCTTGGCCGGCAGCATCCGCCAGTAGCGCCAGGCCGGTGGGCGCGCCAGTTCTTCATCGGTCTGCTGGTCGAAGGTGCGCACCTCGATCAGGCGCGGGTCCATCCATTCGTTGAGCAACTTCACCGTCTCGCCCTTGCCGGCGCCTTCGATGCCGTTGATCAGGATGATCACCGGGAAGCGCTTCTGCTGCTGAAGTTCGAACTGCGCCTCGAGCAGGGCTTCGCGCAGCACCGGCACTTCGGCGTCGTAGGTTTCTTTGTCGATGACGTGACCGATTTCGGCAGATTCGAACATGGACCGCTCCCATTGAAGATTGCACAAGCCTAGCGGAAAAACCCGTAGCTATCAGGACCTCGGTCAACTGTAGGAGCGAGCTTGCTCGCGATAAATGCCAAAACACCGCGGAGTGTCAGGCAGCCAGCGTCATCGTTCACGACCATCGCGGGCAAGCCCGCTCCCACAAAGGGCAGTGAAAATCCTGTAGGAGCGAGCTTGCTCGCGATGAACGCCAGGACACCGCGGGGTATCAGGCAGCCAGTGTTAGCGTTGACCTCCATCGCGAGCAAGCTCGCTCCTACAGGGGGCGGTGAAAATGCTGTGGGAGCGAGCATGCTCGCGATGGACGCCAGGACACCGCGGGGTGTCAGGCAGCCAGCGTTATCGTTCACGACCATCGCGAGCAAGCTCGCTCCTACAGAGGGCGGTGAAAATCCTGTGGGAGCGAGCCTGCTCGCGATGAGCGCCAGGACACCGCAGGGTGTCAGGCAGGCAGTGTTAGCGTTGACGACCATCGCGAGCAGGCTCGCTCCCACAGGGGTGAGGTGGTGTGCAGGGAATCGGGTTGCCCTGGATCATGGATCAACCTCTTCGATCAGCTAGAATGGCCCCCTAGCCGTGACCGAGCCTGCCATGAAACCTGTTCTGCCCCACGCCCAGCTCGACTGGGATGACCAAGGGCTCCCGCGTTCGCGGGTGTTCGATGATGTGTATTTCTCCGACCTGTCGGGGCTGGATGAAACCCGCTACGTGTTCCTCGAACAGAACGCCCTGCGCGAGCGTTTTGCCGCGTTGCCGGACGGTGGGCGGCTGGTGATTGGCGAGACCGGTTTTGGCACCGGTCTGAATTTCCTCTGTGCCTGGCAACTGTTCGAACAACAGGCGGTGGCCGGGGCGCGCCTGCACTTTGTCAGCGTCGAGAAATACCCGCTGAGCGCCGCCGACCTGCACCGGGCGCTGGCGTTGTGGCCGGAACTCAAGCCGTTCGCCGATCAGTTGCTCGCGCAGTACGTGGCGATTCATCCGGGCTTCCAGCGCCTGGTGCTGGCCGAAGGGCGCGTGACCCTGACCCTGTTGATCGGCGATGCGCTGGATCAGCTGGCGCAACTGGACGCCCAGGTCGACGCCTGGTTCCTCGACGGTTTCGCCCCGGCGAAAAACCCGGACATGTGGACCGCCGAACTGTTCGTCGAACTGGCCCGGCTGGCCGCGCCCGACTCGACCATCAGCACCTTCACCAGCACCGGCTGGGTTCGTCGCCTGCTGAACGCGGCGGGCTTCAAGATGAAGCGCACCCCCGGCATCGGCCACAAGTGGGAAATCCTGCGTGGCGCTTTCCTCGGCTGGCCGCAGGAAGTGCCGGCGCCCGCCGTGGCCAAGCCCTGGTTTGCCCGCCCCCAACCGGTTGCCGGCGAACGTCGCGCCCTGGTGATCGGCGGTGGCATGGCCGGCTGTTCGACGGCCGCGAGCCTGGCGTCACGGGGCTGGCGGGTCACTGTGCTGGAGCGCCGCGATGCCCTGGCCCGGGAAGCTTCGGGCAATCCCCAGGGCGTGCTCTACCTCAAGCTGTCGGCCCACGGCACGGCGCTGTCCCAGTTGATTCTCAGCGGTTTCGGCTACACCCGGCGGGTGCTCGAACACCTGCACCGCGGCCTCGACTGGGATGGTTGCGGCGTGCTGCAACTGGCGTTCAACGCCAAGGAAGCCGAACGCCAGGCGCAACTCGCGCAGGCGTTTCCCCACGACTTGCTGCACACCCTGGATAAAGACCAGGCCGAGGCCCGCGCCGGCATCGGCCTGCCCAGCGGCGGGCTGTTTTTCCCCGAGGGCGGCTGGGCGCATCCACCGGCCTTGTGCCAATGGCAAGCGGCCCATCCGCAGATTCAAGTGCTGGCCCATCACGACGTGCTGCAACTGCGTCGCGAGCGAGGGCAGTGGCAAGCCTTCGACGGTGAGCAACTGTTGGCCGAAGCGCCCGTGGTGGTACTGGCCGGCGCTGCCGAAGTGCAACGATTCCCCTACAGCAGCCACCTGCCTCTCAAACGCATCCGTGGCCAGATCACCCGACTGCCGCAGACCGCTGAGAGCCAGGCCCTGAGCACCGTGGTCTGCGCCGAAGGTTACGTCGCCCCGGTACGCCAGGGCGAACACACCCTGGGCGCCAGTTTTGACTTCAACAGCCTGGACCTGGAACCGACCGCCGCAGAACACGCCGGCAATCTGAAGATGCTCGAAGAGATCTCGCCCGATCTGGTGACCCGCCTGCACGCCGACACCCTGCAACCGGAGGCGCTGCAGGGTCGCGCCGCATTCCGCTGTACCAGCCCCGATTACCTGCCGATCGTCGGGCCGCTGGCCGACGCCGACGCCTTCGCCGAGGTCTACAGCGCCCTGGGCAAGGACGCCCGGCAAGTGCCGGACGTGCCCTGCCCGTGGTTGGAGGGTCTGTACGTCAACAGCGGCCACGGCTCCCGAGGCCTGGTCACCGCACCGCTGTCCGGCGAATTGCTCGCCGCGTGGATCGAGAATGAGCCGCTGCCCCTGCCCCGCGCCGTGGCCGAGGCCTGTCACCCTAACCGCTTCGCCTTGCGCCGGTTGATTCGCGGCAAGGCTTGAGGCGTCAATCGAGGGCGAAGCAGGTTTTCGCTTCTTCGGCAGTGATGGCCGCCTGTGTCAGGCGTTTCATCAGGTCGCGTTCAGCCTGCTGCATCTCCTCCATGATGCCGTCAGCCTGCGCGCGGTAACCTGCACCCAGCTTGTCCTGGTCGTCGAAGGCGGTTTGCATGCGTGCGTGGAAAGGCTCGACAAGGTCGGCGAACTGCTTGCCATGGTGCTCGCGCATGAAGTCACTCCAGAACCCGCGCCCATCCAGATACTCCTGCAATTGCGATGACAGCTGCCCGTTGATCACCCGAGTGTAGGCCGCGTCCAGATCAGCAGACTTCACCCCGCCCAGCGAGGCGTAACGCATGTGCCGGGGCTGGCCGATCAGATCAAGTCGCTGCGCCAGCCCGGTGCGATAAGCCAGCCCCACCTCGACCGGATCGAGGGTCGGATCAGCCTTGACCTTCTCCCGGGCAATCCCGTCCAGATAATCAAGGCTGAACAGTGCTCGGCCCAGTTTGATCAGGCGCGCAGCTCGATCATGGGCATTGGCGGACTGGTGCACCACCTGGTCGATTTCCACGGCCACTTCAAGGTTACTGAAAATGGTTGCCGCCGAGTCAGCGCAGTTGGACTTCACCGCCATCGCCAGTAACTGGTCGCGCAAGGCCGCATCACGGCCGGTCGCTTCGAACACATTCCATACCCGGCGCATCATGTCTTCACGCACGTAGCGACTGTCAGCGGTGCTGCCGACTTCCGCCAGCAAGCGGAAAAAACCATCGGACGCCGGTTGGTTCTTCAGCGCCAGCCACGTGTGGTTGCGGCGGACAAAGGTGTGCTCGGTGGACCTGGGCATCCACAGGTCCCGGGCCATTTGCTCGTTGATCACCGCCACATCGTTTTCGTGAAACCCCATACCTTCGCCGGTCTTGTCGCGGTAAGCCTTGAGCTTTGCCGAGCTCTCACTGGACAACGGGTTATGGCGCAAATTGATGGTACGGGCCAATCGTCGCGACGTATCGAACAGCCAGTCGGGCAACTTGCGAATTTCGTTGCCGCGCAGGTCCACCATGTCCAGATACGGCAGGCGCTCAAGCCCCAACGGCAATTCGGTGGTATGGGTGTGGCCGAGAAAAAGGCCTTGCAGATCGAGCATCTTGCGCACATCCAGGGTCGCCCCCAACCGATTGCCTGCTAGCGACAGCGTGTGCAGGCCCCGCATGTTTGCCAGTTTGCGCAGCGTATGTTCGGTCAACATCAATTGGTTGTCGTTCAGGCTCAAATGCTGCAGGTCGGGCATCAGCGACAGCGCTTCCGGCAAGCGGGTGATCTTGTTGCCGTCCAGCTCCAGCCGGGTCAGTTTCTTGAACGATTTGAGGAAATACGCCACGTCATCGCTGGCCTCCATGTTTTTGATTTTCAGGGTGCGGACATGGGCGACATCCTGCTCGGCGAGCGCCGGTAACGGGCCCACCGGATTAGATTCCAACGCCAGTGTGGTGTAGGGCTGGTTGGCGGGCCAGCGCGGTGGTGCAACCCGGCGCCAACAGTTTTCCAAGGCATGGGCCACCTGGCGTCGACTGATACGGAGGTCGTTGAGCTTTCCTGGCAGCTTGGCCATTTGCGCGATGTCGTCGCGCCAGGCGTACAGCGTCTTGCGAAATGCCTCCAGTTGCTGCTGGAGTTCGCGCATTCGGCTCATCTGCACCATTGGCGTTTCGCCTGCTTTGTCGAGAAAGGCCGAGGCCTGGGTGTCGGTGTACAACGGATAGATTTTGCGGACTTTACGCACCAGGCTCCGGGGGTGCCGACTCTGCGCAGGTGGCGCTGCCTGCACGCAGGAAAACAGGCGCCTGGCCGTTTTATCGCCCTCGCCTCGCAACAGCCGCGCCGTATGTTGCGAGTCGCCGCTGCCGGCCTTGCCCAGCCGTGATCGAAGCGTCGCGACGTCCACACTATCGTTGCCGGTGAGGCCCATCCGGGAACGCTGGCCGGCCGGCAATGCATCGAGAATGGCTTGGGTCAACGTATCGCTGGCGGCCGTGGAAGACACGTTGCCGTTGCTCTGGGTGACTTGATATCCGCTGGCGGTCTTGACGATGACCCCTCTGGACCGTGCATCCGCTTCACCGACGCTGTTCAGCAGATTGCCGGTCTGCGATCCCTGGCGCACCTCCAGACGAAAGTCATCGTCCCAACCCTGCACACGATCCATCAGCCCCAGGGTCAGTTTTTCGCTGTCGGCATTGGCCAGGTATGGGCGATGTAGCCCAGCAAGTGCGCGGTCCTGGCGGATGGCAGATTGTGCCCCACGCACCTCCCGGGCGAGGTCCGAGCCCAGTATCTTGCGATCGGCGAGGAAATGTCGGTCCCTGCCCGACGCACCGTCCAACACTTCCTGCGCCACGCGGCTCGGCAGGTCGGGGGTATGCTCGCGCAACAAGGCAAGGTCACCACTGGTGATGCCGTCGTAGTCCTCGTACAGTCGACCGAACAGCGGCTGACGATTGTCCTTGAGGTAACTGGCAATCTTTTTTGCGAGCAACTCAGGTTTTGCCTCAGCGCTGGATGTGCCGGTCAGGGCTTCCACTTCTTTGGGGTAAAGTCCCTTGATCACGGTATCCAGTACCTGCCCCGCATCACGCTGCGCCTGGGTCACGTGGACGCAATTGATTTCATCGTTGGTCGGCGCGCTTCTCGGGAAACGCGCGGTGACCACGTCGCGTTCATCCAGGACTTCGATGAAGCGTTTCTCCGGCCAGCCGGGCAGCATGGGCAACACCTGCAACTGCTCCTGTGCATATGGGGTGTTGGTGGTTTCACCTCGTTCCATGGCCGTGATCAGCCCGGTGATCCTACTGTCGATTTTGAAGCGTTCGGCACAGTCGTTCACGCGCTGCGGCAGTTTCAGTCGGCTTTCGTGCAGCTGATGCAGTCGACCGGGCGTCATCCCGGTGATCTCCGCTAACGCTGTCAGATCGCTGCTGTGCTCGGCCAGACGCGGGTTGGTTCGTCCCAGCGCGTACCCGGCCTCGGGCCATTCATGGGCATGTTCGTAGGCATGACGCCAGCCACCATCGAGGGTTTGTTCAAGCGCGGGCTTGAAGGCATTGGTACGGGTGGGATGCTCGATCTGCCAGGCACTGCCGCCTGTATTGCGCGAGACTCGGTAGGTGGCGCCATCCATGACAATCGAATGGGCGTCACCGTCGGCATATACGCCTTGGGAATCGGGGCGCAGGTCTGACGGCAGCGCGGTGGACTGTCGGTAGGGCGTGAGATCGGGCTTCCACAATTTGGCCTTGCCATCGGCCGCATTTACCGCCTCGAAGTTCTCGAACCAGTTCGCCTGTTCCTTTACACCTTTACCTAATACCTTGCCGACAACCTTGCCCCCCGCCGCGAACGCCGCCATCTGCACGACACCTTCGACCACGTTGAGCAGATGCTCCAGCGCTTCGCTGCGCTCGCCTTGCGTCCAGTCTTCCACGCCTTCGTACACTTCGCTGGCCATTTCGACGACTGCCGCGGCCAGCATCACCTCCCCCAATACGGGAACGAATAGCGCCGCCGCGTTGAGCAGCACCATGCCTATACCCAGCAGGGCCTGGAGAATTTTCTCCCGTTGCTGCTCGTCGACCACCCGAGTGGGCACCGCAAGGATTCGCGCGTCTTCCTCGGCCTTGGTGACGAAGTCGCTGTACAGGAAATCCCCTGGGCAGGAGTCGCCGCGCAGGGCGATCAACTTGCCCAACACCTTGTCCTTGTCGAATCGGCTGAAGAAATCCACGGCATCGTGGCCCGCCAGATATTGCCGGGCGAACCGCTTGCGAAAGCTGTCACTCTTCAAGTGAAGCGTCAGGTAAGTCTTCAGATCCTCCAGTGAGGCATATTCATACAACGGCCTGCGCGGGTTGTTGGGCATGTAAACCACACAACGGGCCTTGGGATCGGTGTCGATGAACGCCTTGCTGAACACCAGCACGCCGTGCAGATTGACGTCATGAATCACAAGGCCTTGCCAGAGCACTGGCGCGCCTTCGTATTGCAGGCCTTTGGCCTTGGACGCAGGCAGATCCTGTTCGATGGCCTTGAGCAACATCCTGTAGGCCGTATCGCTGATGTCTTTTTTCAGCACGGCCATGTGCGCGGCCACCTGCATGTCCAGTAACTTCAAGCGACGCACGTCCACCGAACCGGGAATCGGACCGATCGGTGCCGCGCGGGTGGCCGGATCAGGGACCGCCAGTACCTGTTTGATGTGGCGCTGGTAATGCTCGCCCAGGTCCAGTTCGCGACACAGCGCAGCAAATTTGGCGGGACTGATGTCCGGGCCTGACCGATCCTTGCCGGCGATTCGGACGGTGGACTCCGCGAGAAAACCCGCCGGGTCGGCCTCCTCGCTGGTGAAATTGAGCATGGCTGCATGCAGCAGGCTACAGGCGCTGGTGGTGACCTGGCCGTCGTAACCCAGCGGCAACAAGCCGCTGCCGGAAAACTCCTTTTTGACCACCTGCAGCGTGTCTCGCTCGACATCGACATCGAGCTTCCACCGGTTCTTGAGCGTCGTGGTCAGCGCGTGCCTGCAGAACTCATCCAATGGTTTGAGCCTGGCCAGGACCTGCGATGCCCTGGCATGGGTCAGGTACGACTGCTTGAGCGCAGCACTCAGGGCCTGAACCACAGCAAGGTCGGCATTGACCAGCCAGTGCGGAAGGGACTTTTGCAGCACCTGTACCTTGTCCAGGTCACCAGTGTGTTCCACCAGCGCCGCCAGGCGGTGAGCATCGGTAAAGGTCGAGGCGGCAATCGTTTTTGCGTCGGGCAACATAAGCAATGTCCTTATTGCGTGTGTGAGGGCCCAGCCTAAGGCCCCTTGCCACGCTATCCGGCAGCATTAATTACCGCCCTTTTTCCTTGCGAATCCGCCAGCACCGTCGGTTCGGCAACCACTGCTTATTACTTATCGGTCTAAAACTCCTGAATTCCACACAGGTCAGTTTCTGAGTACCCGCCGTTTGCGCGGGTAGCGCTTGACCCTCCCCAACGGAAAAACCGGTAAGGATTTTATGTGTGGATTAGCTGGCGAGTTACGCTTTGATCATCAACCTGCGGACCTTGCAGCCGTTGAACGAATCACCCATCACCTGGCCCCTCGCGGCCCCGACGCGTGGGGCTTTCACAGCCAGGGCCCGATTGCCCTGGGCCATCGTCGCCTGAAAATCATGGACCTGTCGGACGGCTCGGCACAGCCGATGATCGACAACCAACTGGGCCTGTCCCTGGCCTTCAACGGCGCGATCTATAACTTCCCGGAACTACGCGCGGAGCTTGAAAGCCTCGGTTACGCGTTCTACTCCGGCGGCGACACCGAAGTGCTGCTCAAGGGCTACCACGCCTGGGGCGAGGCGCTGCTGCCCAAGCTCAACGGCATGTTCGCCTTCGCCATCTGGGAACGTGATGCCAAGCGCCTGTTCATCGCCCGTGACCGTCTAGGCGTGAAACCGCTGTACCTGTCGCGCACCGGCCAACGCCTGCGCTTTGCCTCGGCGTTACCAGCGCTGCTCAAGGGTGGCGACATCAACCCGATGCTCGACCCGGTGGCGCTCAATCACTACCTGAACTTCCATGCGGTGGTCCCGGCGCCACGCACCTTGCTGGCGGGCGTTGAAAAGCTGCCACCGGCCACCTGGATGCGCGTCGAGGCCGACGGTCGCACCGAGCAGAAAACCTGGTGGACCCTGCCCTACGGCCCACGCGCCGACGAGCTGAACCTGACCCTGGAAGACTGGCGCGACCGCGTGCTCGACAGCACCCGCGAAGCCGTGGCCATCCGCCAGCGAGCGGCGGTGGATGTCGGCGTGCTGCTGTCCGGCGGTGTCGATTCGAGCATGCTGGTGGGGTTGTTGCGCGAAGTCGGCGTGGAGAACCTGTCGACCTTCTCCATCGGTTTCCAGGATGCCGGTGGCGAACGTGGCGACGAATTCCAGTATTCCGACCTGATCGCCGAGCATTTCGGCACCCGCCACCATCAACTGCGCATCGACGAAAAAGAGATCATCGAGCAACTGCCCGCGGCGTTCCGCGCCATGAGCGAACCGATGGTCAGCCATGACTGCATCGCCTTCTACCTGCTGTCCCGTGAAGTGGCCAAGCATTGCAAAGTGGTGCAGAGCGGCCAGGGCGCGGACGAGCTGTTCGCCGGTTATCACTGGTACCCGCAGGTGGACGGTGCGGCCGATCCTTATGCGGCCTATCGCGAAGCATTCTTCGACCGCAGCTACGAGGACTACAGCGCCACCGTGCAGCCGAAATGGCTGACCGCGCATGACGCTGCCGGCGACTTCGTCAAAGAACATTTCGCACAACCGGGCGCCGACGCGGCGGTGGACAAGGCCCTACGCCTGGACAGCACCGTGATGCTGGTGGATGACCCGGTCAAACGTGTCGACAACATGACCATGGCCTGGGGCCTGGAGGCGCGCACGCCGTTCCTCGACTACCGCCTGGTGGAACTGTCGGCGCGGGTGCCGGGCCAGTTCAAGCTGCCCGACGGCGGCAAGCATGTGCTCAAGGAAGCGGCGCGCCTGGTGATTCCCAGCGAAGTCATCGACCGCAAGAAAGGTTACTTCCCGGTGCCGGGGCTCAAGCATTTGCAGGGCAACACCCTGAACTGGGTGCGCGACCTGCTGCTGGACCCGAGCCAGGATCGCGGCCTGTTCAACCCGGCCATGCTCGACCGCCTGCTGACCGACCCGCAAGGCCAGTTGACCCCGTTGCGCGGCTCCAAGCTATGGCAACTGGCGGCCCTGAACCTGTGGCTCAGCGAACAAGGAATCTGACTGATGAAACCTCACGCCACGGCGTACAGCCAACGCCTGTTGCGCGGTCAGGCGCCTTCCTACGAACGCTTGCAGGCCCGCTTGGCCGAGGACGGCAGCGAGCTGGCCGCCAGCCCCATCGCCGTGCATTGCGGCTGGGGCCGGCTGCTGATCGGCCACACCTTCCCGGACCCGGCGAGCCTGGCCCGGGAGCTGCTCAACGAACAGACCGGCGAGCGCGACATCGCCCTGTACGTGGCCGCACCGCAGCAGATCCTCGGGCTGGAACCGGCGCAGTTGTTCCTCGACCCGTCGGACACCCTGCGCCTGTGGTTCAGCGATTATCGCCAGGCCACCCGGGTGTTTCGCGGCTTCCGCATTCGCCGCGCACAAAGCGAGGCGGACTGGCAGGCCATCAACCAGTTGTACCTGGCGCGCGGCATGTTGCCGATCGACGCCACCCTGCTGACTCCGCATCACCTGGGCGGGCCGGTGTACTGGCTGGCGGAGGACGAGGACAGCGGCGCGGTCATCGGCAGCGTCATGGGCCTCAACCACCGCAAGGCCTACAACGATCCGGAGCACGGCAGCAGCCTCTGGTGCCTGGCCGTCGACCCGCACTGTTCACGGCCCGGGGTGGGTGAGGTACTGGTGCGGCATCTGATCGAGCACTTCATGAGCCGGGGCTTGAGTTACCTGGACCTGTCGGTGTTGCACGACAATCGCCTGGCGAAAAATCTCTACGCCAAACTGGGCTTTCGCAACCTTCCGACCTTCGCCATCAAACGCAAGAACGGCATCAACCAGCCGCTGTTCCTCGGTCCCGGACCGGAAGCCGAGTTCAACCCCTACGCCCGGATCATCGTCGACGAGGCCCATCGGCGCGGTATCGAAGTGCAGGTCGATGACGCCGAGGCCGGCCTCTTTACTCTGGTCCATGGCGGTCGGCGCGTGCGCTGTCGCGAATCCCTGAGCGACCTGACCAGCGCCATCAGCATGACCTTGTGCCAGGACAAGAGCCTGACCCACAAAGTGCTGAAGAACGCCGGGCTGAACCTGCCCGCGCAGCAGCTGGCGGGGAACGCCGACGACAACCTGGCGTTTCTCGACGAACACCAGCGCGTGGTGGTCAAGCCGCTGGACGGCGAACAGGGCCAGGGCGTGGCGGTGGACTTGTGCAGCATTGAAGACGTGCAGCAGGCCATCGAATCGGCGCGTCAGTTCGACACCCGCGTGTTGCTCGAAAGCTTCCACGAAGGGCTGGACCTGCGCATCCTGGTGATCGGTTTTGAAGTGGTGGCTGCGGCGATTCGCCGGCCGGCGGAGGTGGTCGGTGATGGCCAGCATAGCATCCGCTCGTTGATCGAAGCCCAGAGCCGACGGCGCCAGGCCGCCACCAGCGGCGAGAGCAAGATCCCGCTGGACCACGAAACCGAACGCACCCTGCAAGCGGCGGGTTACGAGTACAGCAGCATCCTGCCGGCGGGCGAGCATCTGTTCGTCCGGCGTACGGCGAACCTGCACACCGGCGGCATTCTCGAGGACGTCACCGCAATCCTGCACCCGACGCTGATCGACGCCGCCGTGCGCGCAGCCCGGGCGCTGGACATCCCCATGGTCGGCCTCGACCTGATGGTGCCGGCGGCGGATCAGCCGGAGTATGTGTTTATCGAAGCCAATGAACGTGCAGGCCTGGCCAATCACGAACCGCAGCCGGTGGCTGAGCGGTTTGTCGATTTGCTGTTTCCGCATAGTCAGGCGGTGGTCTGAAAAACAGGTGTTGTCTGAGCTGGCGCCATCGCGGCGGTGCGACGATTCGACAAGCCCGCTCCTGTAGGAGCGAGCTTGCTCGCGATAGCGTCAGCCCAGACACCGAATGAGGAGTTTCCATGACCAGCAAAATCCCCGAACCGGATCTCAACTACCTGCAAAAAGTCCTGCTGGAAATGCTCGCCATCCCGAGCCCGACCGGCTTCACCGACACCATCGTGCGCTACGTCGCCGAGCGTCTGGAGGAACTGGGCATCCCTTTTGAAATGACCCGCCGTGGCACCATCCGCGCTACGGTCAAGGGCAAGAAAAACAGCCCCGACCGCGCCGTCTCCGCTCACCTGGACACCATCGGCGCCGCCGTGCGCGCGGTGAAGGACAACGGGCGCCTGACCCTGGCACCGGTGGGTTGCTGGTCGAGCCGCTTTGCCGAAGGCAGCCGCGTCAGCCTGTTCACCGACAACGGCGTGATCCGCGGCAGCGTGTTGCCGCTGATGGCGTCCGGGCATGCGTTCAACACCGCCATCGACGAAATGCCGATCAGCTGGGACCACATCGAACTGCGCCTGGACGCCTACTACGCCACCCGCGCCGATTGTGATTCGCTGGGCATCAGCGTCGGTGATTTCGTCGCCTTCGACCCGCTGCCCGAGTTCACCGAAAGCGGCCACATCAGCGCCCGTCACCTGGATGACAAGGCGGGTGTGGCGGCGTTGCTGGCCGCGCTCAAGGCCATCGTCGACAGCGGCGAAGAACCGATGATCGACTGCCATCCGCTGTTCACCATCACCGAGGAAACCGGCAGCGGCGCGGCGGCGGCACTGCCGTGGGACGTCAGCGAATTCGTCGGCATCGACATCGCGCCGGTCGCAACGGGCCAGCATTCCAGCGAGCACGCGGTCAGCGTGGCGATGCAGGATTCCGGTGGGCCTTACGATTACCATTTGTCCCGCCATTTGCTGCGCCTGGCCAGCGACAACGAGTTGCCGGTGCGCCGCGACCTGTTCCGCTACTACTTCAGCGACGCCCACTCGGCCGTCACCGCCGGCCATGACATCCGCACCGCCCTGCTCGCCTTCGGCTGCGACGCCACCCACGGCTACGAGCGTACGCACATCGACAGCCTGGCGGCCTTGAGCCGTCTGCTGGGTGCCTACATCCTCAGCCCACCGGTGTTCGCCAGCGATGCCCAGCCGGCCAAGGGCTCGCTGGACCGCTTCAGTCATCAGATCGAACATGACACCCAGATGGAAAGCGATACGCGGGTGCCGTCGGTGGATAGCCTGGTGGGGCAGCGGTCGGAGGGTTGATCTGAAATTTTTGGTTGCCTGATCTACCGCCATCGCGAGCAGGCTCGCTCCCACAGGTTTTGTGAACACCACAGATCACTGTGGGAGCGAGCCTGCTCGCGATGGGGGCGGCACATCCACCCCATCACCTGAAGCTAGCCGCCACCGGCCATTCACCGTAGCATCGCACCACTGCCAACCCGAGGTGCCCATGCTGATCCCCCACGACCAACTCGAAGTCGACACCCTGACCCGCCTGATCGAAGATTTCGTGACCCGCGACGGTACCGACAATGGCGACGACACGCCGCTGGAAACCCGCGTGTTGCGGGTGCGCCAGGCGTTGACCAAGGGTCAGGCGCTGATCGTCTTCGACCCGGAAAGCGAGCAGTGCCAATTGATGCTCAAGCACGACGTACCCAAGCACCTGTTCGACTGAGACTTCAAGCCTCCTCGGCTTTCGCCAGTTTGGCCTGGATACGCTGGTGAACCTCGGCGCGGTGTACCGGGATGCTTTTGGGCGCTTCGATGCCGAAGCGCACGTTGTTGCCGTTGACGGCCATAATGCGCACGGAAATGGTGTCACCGATGGAGATCATTTCTCCCACAACGCGGCTGAGTACAAGCATGGCATTCGTCCTCCAGGGGTTATCGAACCCTGAAGATGCCCGCTGCGTGGCGGGCCTTCAATGCAGCGGGAGCAAAACAGTCTCGCCCTACAGCGCCGGACGAATGCCTCTCTAGGAAACATCCGACAAACCCGGACGAAGCGTCAGGACGCGGAAAAACGCGGACCAAACAGGATGACGCTCGCCCCGATCACGCACAGCGCGACGCCGATCCAGTCGGAGCCCAGCGGACGAATCCGCTCGACCACCGCCAGCCAGCCAATCGAAGCGATGATGTAGATGCCACCGTAGGCGGCGTAGGCGCGCCCGGCGTAGGCGGCTTCGACGCGGGTCAGCAGCAGCGCGAAGAGGGTCAGGCTGAGCAGCGCCGGCACCACCCACCAGGCGCTCTTGCCCTGACGCAACCACATCCAGAAGGCAAAGCAGCCGGCGATTTCAAACAGCGCGGCGAGAAAGAACCACAGGTAATTGAGCATGCCAGGTGTCTCGTAAGGTGACCGATGGCGGCCACCCTAACGACGACGCCGTGATGGAGCAAGGTCAACCGTTGGTTTGTCTGGCCTTGGCGCGCATTTTGTCGGCCATGGCAGTCATCTCATCGTAGAGCAGTTGCGGGTTTTTCTGCTTGATGGCCCAGGCCATGCGGCCCTGTTCATGGGGCAGAATCATGAATTCGCCGGCCGCCACTTGCCGGTGGATGTAATCGGCGATGTCCGCGGCCGAGATGGGCGAGCTTTCCAGCAACTTGCCGACCTGGGCTTTCATCGCCGGCGTCGGGCCACGGAACGAGTCCAGCAGGTTGGTCTGGAAGAAGGACGGGCACACCACGTGCACGCCGATTTCCTGCTGCGCCAGTTCCACCAGCAGGCTCTCGGACAACGCTACGACACCGGCCTTGGCCACGTTGTAGTTGCTCATGGCCGGGCCCTGCATCAAGGCGGCCATCGAGGCGATGTTGATGATCTTGCCCTTGCTCTGCTCCAGCAGCGGCAGGAAGGCCTTGCAGCCCTTGACCACACCCATGAGGTTGATCGCGATCTGCCAGTCCCAGTCTTCCAGGGACAATTCGCTGAAGAAGCCGCCGGAGGCGACACCGGCGTTATTGACGATGATGTCGATGCCACCGAACTTCACTTCACAGGCCTGGGCAAAGGCGGTCAGTTGGCTGTAATCGCGTACGTCGCAGCGCTGGATGAAGCCGTCGCCGCCAGCTTCGCGAACGAGTTTCAGGGTTTCCTGCAAGCCGGGTTCGCTGACATCCGACAAGGCCAGTCGCCAGCCTTCACGCGCCCAGCGCAGCGCGATTTCGCGACCCAGGCCCGAGCCCGCGCCAGTGATCATCATGCGATTTTGCATAGCAAACAGCCTTGTTGTTCCCGAGGAAGATGCCTGAGTGTAGCGAAGGACCCCGGCTAACCCACGCTCCATCAGATTGCTGAATGGCCCGAACAAACTGCGGACACGGGCACGACAACTTGCCGGTTAAAACGAAATAAGCGGGCCTTCGAAAAACATTAAAAAAACTTGGAATTTTCTTTCAACCGCGAGAGTCGGATTTTGTAAGCAGCTTGGGTTTATTGCAGTCCAGCTGACTGATTAACGCCAGGTAACTCCAGAATACTTCCCACAAGGAAATAGACATGGGCACAATCTTAATCATTATTCTGATCCTTCTGCTGGTAGGCGGTCTGCCGGTCTTCCCTCACTCCAGAAGTTGGGGTTATGGCCCGTCCGGTATCATTGGCGTGGTGTTGGTGGTGCTGCTGATCCTGCTATTGCTCGGCAAGATATGAAGTAATAACAGGCAAAAAAAAGAGGCCCTTATGTAAGGGCCTCTTTTTTATTGCACCAGAAACTTACTCCGGCACGCCGTGAACCACACCGGCGGTGTTGTCGATCAGGCTCTTGGTCGCCGTCTGGATGAACGACTCGAGTTTCTGCCGCAGGGCCGCCTCGTCGTCCGACGCCGGGATCAACTCACCTTTGGGATTGGTGCCCAGTTCGTAGCGATACAGCTTGGGCGACATTTCCTTGGGCAGTACCAGCACACGGTCTGCGGTGAGCAAGGCAACGGTCTGGTCACTGCCCGACGGCTTGATCACACCGAAGCCCTTGTCGCCTTCCGGCAGGTTCAGCAAGTCACGGCCCCAGCACTGATGGAGCACGTCGCCACCGATACGACCCATGATGGTCGGCACGATGTCGATCTGCGTACCCACGGTGTGGTCAACCTGGCCGAACTTGTCCTGCACGCCCGGCCCGATCAGCAGCATCGGTACGTTGAAGCGGCCCAGGTCCATTTCGGTGATCTGCTGTTCGTTGCCGAAACCATGGTCGCCGACGATCACGAACAGCGTTTCGTTGAAGTACGGTTCCTTGCGTGCCTTCTCGAAGAACTGACCCAGCGCCCAGTCGGAGTAACGCATGGCGGTCAAATGCTCGTTGAGGCTGCCACGGTCGGTCACGCGCTCGACCGGCAACGGCGTCGGCAAGGCATACGGCGTGTGGTTGGACAGGGTTTGCAGCAAGGCATAGAACGGCTTCTTGTCCTTGCCGTCACGGGCCTTCAACTCTTCCAGGCCGCGGTTGAACATGTCCTGGTCGGACACGCCCCAGGTCGGGTCGGAGAACACCGGGTTGACGAAGTCGTTACGCCCGATGAAGTTGGTCATGCCCTGGTTGCTGAAGAAGCCCGACTGGTTGTCCCAGGCAAAATCACCGTTGTAGACATACACGTCGTCGTAGTCACGGGCACTGAGCAGTTGCGGCAGGCCGGACAGCTTGTGGCTGCCTTCCGGGGTCTGCATCAGGTACTCGAAACCGGGCAGGTTCGGGAAGCAGGCCATGGTGGCGAACATACCCTGGTGGGTGTGCGTGCCGTTGGAGAAGAAGCGGTCGAACAACAGGCCTTCTTTGGTCAGCTTGTCGAAGTACGGCGTGATGTTGCCCGGACGACCCAATGCGCCCACCGAGTGACCGGCGAAGCTTTCCATCAGGATGACCACGACGTTCTTGATCGGCAGGGTCTTGTCGGCATTCGGCGAATAGTTACGGCGAACGGCGGCGGTGTCGGCATCGACCAGCTTGTCGTTCGGCGTCAGCAGCATGTCGCGCACGGTTTGCTGGGCCACCGGTTGCTCGATGGTTGCTTTCCAGATGTTGTCGCGATCTTCCGAGAAGCGGCTCTTGGCAGCAGCGATCAGCGACAGCGTGCCGTTGAGGCCCAACTGGTTGGCGAAGTTCGAGTCGGTGGTGTAGACGTCACCCCAGCGCAGCGGCGGGCCCTGTCGCAGGGTGCCGCGAGCCGCGACCACGCAGATCAGCAGGCACACCACGAACACGGCGATACGGGCATACCACGGGGCGACCTGACGCGCACCGATGCTGCCGCCGCTGAACGGGCCGCGCGGACGGGTCGCGCGGTCGGCGCCCTTGAATGCCAGGGTCAGGATCAAGGTGCCCACGGCCCAGGCCAGCAGGTAGCGAACCACCGGGAAACCGTACCAGAGCATGCTCATCACGGTTTTCGGGTCTTCCTTCACATACTGGAACACCAGGCCGTTGAGACGCTGGTGGAACTCACGATAGAAGTCCATTTCCATCAGGCCGAGGAACAACGCGATGCTCGACGCGACGGTCAGCCAGAGGCGGAAGAACCCGCGCGCGGCCATGGCCCGCGCGCTGAACAGGGCCAGCACCAGCGGAATGCTGAGGTACACCACCAGGCGCAGGTCGAAACGCAGGCCGTTGGCGAACGCTTCGACAAAGGTCGACGCCGGGGTGTCGAGGATCATCTCGCTGTTATAGACCAGCAGCGCCAGGCGCAGCAGGCTGAACATGATCATCATGACCAGGGCGCACAGCAGTGTGTAGGCCAGGTGCGATTTGACGGTCGGTTGCAGCAGGCGACTAGAAGCTCGCTGCTGATTCAGGGCGTCCGGGATTGCCATGTCGTTTTAGGACCCTTGGAAGTTGAAGTTGCATGTAGACAGCTGCGCCCTGCCCTCTGTCGGCCAATGATTGGCCCCGGGGTTTGCGCGGTGGGCAGATGTTGCACGATCAGTCGTGGCATTGCCATTGATTACTGACGGCACTGTTGGCGCGGGCGAATTGTCTTGGAGGCTTTGTGAAAATTTCGTTCAACGCATATGTAGAAACAAAATAAAGTGCCACTTTCCTGCTTTCTGTAGGAGCGAGCTTGCTCGCGATCCGGTGTATCAGCTTGCATAATTGCTCCCTGACCCACCGAATCGCGAGCAAGCTCGCTCCTACAGTAAAATGAACGATCTGAATGGGGCGTTTGTTATTTCTCCGCCCTGGCCTTCAGCGCTTTCAAGGTATTGAACGGCGCATCCACCACGAACTTGTTGGCCACCATCGACGGCACGCTGCCGCCTGGCTCGGTGTGCACCTGATAGGTCACCTCGACCTGATCGCCCTTGGGCACGAACTTCCAGAAGCCGTCGACCTTGGCCACGCGCACGAAGCCCTTTTCTTCGGGGATGTACTTGGGCACGCCTTCGAGTTTGCGCGTCAGGCTGCCATCGGCGCCTTCGGTGGTGGTGACGTGCAGCACCGAATCACGCGGGGTCACCGGCCACGGGGTATTGAACTGGGTGTAGGTCCAGCTCTGATCGCCTTCGTGCTTGAGCAATTTTTGCAGTTTGCACTCGTGAATCCAGGTGCAGGCGCCAGCCACGTCATCCTGCAGGGCACGCAACTTGGCCACGGTGGTCTTCATCAGGGTGACGCCCTGATAAGACTTGTAGTCGGAGCCGGGCACTTCGCTCAAGGACACCTTGATGCCGTCCTCGTTCTTGGCCACCTTCCAGTCTTCGGCCTGTGCGGCAGTGGCTGCCAGCACCAGCGTCAACCCACCCAGCACAGCCATTCGATGCAGCGAACCCATAGTCTTATTCCTTATTGTTGAAGTCCCGTTCGTAAACACATCACGCGGCCGTCATTTGCTCCCACCAGCCCAACAGCCTGATCGCCTCTTCACTGCTGCCGCCGCAGACTTCGACATCGGCCTTGAAGCCCGAACACACGGCGGGACGTTCCGGTTGACCGAAAATATTGCACAGGTTTTCGACAGACAGCTGCGCGCAACGTTCTCCGGCGGCTTTGCCATTGGGCATACCAGGAATCGGCGAACTGATGGAAGGGGCAATGCAGCAGGCGCCACAGCCTTCACGGCATTTCATGACGACGGGCTCCTCACGACGGGTGATGTGTTAATGGACCGGCACAGGATAACCACTAAAACAGTTGTTTTAAATTACTGGCCACGGGTTTTTACGCGCAATCGAGCGTGACTGACCAGTCTCCGACAAAACGTCTGGCCCAAGGGTCACAAAGGATGGGAAATCAGCGCTTGAATTCGAATTCCAGCGCAGCGCCGTCCACTTCCCGGCGCTCTTCGTTACGCAGTTGCAGTTGCATTTCGTTGCTGATCAGGCGCCCGTTGAGCTGAAAGGGGGAAGCCTTTTCGCCAAACATCTGCGGCAGCACGGCTGCGCGTTTGGGCGCGGTTACGACGCCGACGGGTTCAAGCTCCTCGACCATGTCCTGGGGCAGGCTCAGGTCCAGGTTCGCCGATGGCAGCGGGGTTTTCACGATTTCACTGGCGGGTTTGGACTTGGTGGCGATGGGCGGGCGTTTTTTCACCTTGGCCGTGGTCTTCCCGGCGGGCGTGGCTTTCTTGGCCGGGGCCGCTTTTTTGACCGGTGCTGCCTTCTTGACGGGTGCCGCCTTCTTCGAGGTCGTGCTCGCCGTGGGTTTTTCCTGGACGGCAGCCGCCACAGCGCTTTCCACCTGCAGGCTAACCATCAGGCAGATCGACAGACAGACAGAGGGAAAAATTGATTTCATGGACCCAACGGAGCTCACGGCACTATCGGCGAGGTGCCATATGCTCGCTCGTTGGGCCCGACAAGACAAGCTCGCTCAAGGGCGACTTGTATCAAAAACCTGCGGCCGTCTCCTGGCACAACTGCGTGGCCAGCATGCCCAGGGTCATCAAGGCCCGTTCGGCCTCGCGGTTCCATGGCGTGCCACAGTTGAGCCGGATGCAGTGATTGAATTGCTCGGTGTTACTGAAGATCAGCCCCGGCGCGATACTGATGCCTTGTTGCAAGGCTCGCACGTGCAGTTCCTGGGTGTTGACCCTGCCCGGCAGGCTCACCCATAGAATGAAACCGCCCGTAGGCCGGGTCATCTGCGTGCCTTCAGGGAAGTACTGCTGGACCGCGAGCTGGAAGGCGCTGAGGTTCTTGCGGTATTCCTGACGGATGAACCGCAGATGCCGGTCGTAACCGCCATTTTCCAGATAGGCGGCAATGCCCATCTGCGTGACGCTGCAGGCCGAATGGGTGCTGAACGTCTGCAAGCGCTGGATTTCCTGCTGGTACTTGCCGGCGATCATCCAGCCAATGCGCACACCCGGCGACAGCGTTTTGGAAAAGCTCGAACAGTAGATCACCCGGTCCAGCCGGTCGTAGGCCTTGAGCGCCTTGGTGCGGCCCTGCTCGAACATCAGCTCGCCGTAGATATCGTCCTCGACCACCTGGATATCGAAATCCGAGGCCAGGCGCAGCAGTTGCTTCTGCCGTTCTTCGGGCATGGTGCCACCCAGCGGATTGCCCAGGCGCGTGGTCAGCACCAGCGCCTTGATCGACCACTGGTTGGCCGCCAGTTGCAGCGCTTCCAGGCTCATGCCGGTGGCGGGATCGCTGGGGATCTCGATGACTTTCAGGCCCAGCAGGTCGGCCAGTTGCAACAAGCCGTAGTAAGTCGGCGACTCGGCGGCGATCAGGTCGCCCGGCCGGGTCAGCACTCGCAAGGACATCTGCAGGGCATCGACACAGCCGTGGGTGATCACCACTTCGGAGGGATCGACCACCACGCCGGCATCGCGCATGCGAATCGCCACCTGGCGGCGCAGGGGTTCGAAACCGGGGCTGAACATGTAGCTGAATGCCCGCGGGCTATGAAATCGGGTGACCTTGGCCAGTTGCTGATGCAGCGCACGCACCGGCAGATAGTCGACGCTCGGCACCGCCGCGCCCAGAGGAAAGACCCCTTCACGGCGGGATTCGACCAATACCTGCTGGATGATGCTGCTGCGAGTGACCAGGCCTGGGCGCTCAACCCTGGCGATGTCCGGCGTCGGCGCCGTCAGGGCGGGTGTCTGGTGCACGTAATAACCCGACTGCGGCCGGGCGCGGATCAGCCCCTGATCCTCGAGATTGGCGTAGGCCTGCAACACGGTGGCATGGCTGACGTTGAGCTGCGAGCTCATCTTGCGCACCGAAGGCACGCGCTCACCGGGTTGATAGACACCGCGGCGGATGTCTTCTGCCAGTTGTTGAGCAATACGTTGATAGAGCAGGAGGTTAGTCATGACGCAGCACTCGATTTCACGGGCATTTTATTCTTGTGTGAAACAATACCGGAACAGTTTAGAAGTGTACTGGGACAGTTGCCACAATAGTCGACAGTACAGTGCAGTGTCAGCAAAAACTGTACTGTTTTCATGAAGAACGTGCGGCGGTTCGCAGGCACAAAAAAACCCGGCGCTGTCGGGCAGGCCGGGTTTTCCAGTGACGCCGTCCTCAGCGGGCGGCGCCGAGCTGGCCTTTTTCATCGGAGAAGACGATTTCCACCCGACGGTTCTGCGCACGGCCGCGTTCGGATGCGTTCACGTCCACCGGGTATTCGTCGCCATAACCTTCGACCTGAATGCGTTTGTCGTCGATACCCAGGTCCATCAGCACATCCGCCACCGACTGTGCGCGGTCACGGGACAGCTTGAGGTTTTCCTGCTTGCCGCCGGTACTGTCGGTATACCCCTCGATACGCACGACGCGCTTGGGGTTGAGTTGCAGGAACTGGACGATTTTCAGCACCACGCGGTTGGCAGAGCTTTTGAGTTCCGCTTCACCGGTGTCGAACAGCATATCGCCCAGGGTCATCACCAGGCCACGGTCGGTCTGGGTGGTGGCGAGCGCGACAATCTGTTCCTCGAGCCACTTGCCCTGCTGCTGCACGCTGAGCAACTTGGACTCGCGCAGGGCCAGTTGCAGGCGCTGGCGTTCCAGTTCGAGTTTTGCCGCGCGCTCCTCGTTGAGCACCAGGTTGGTGTGCTCGCGGGCGATTTCGCTGTAGCGGCGACTCAGGTAGGCGTAATGCACCACGTCCGAACCACTGCCCCAGTAGCTGGACAGCCGATCGGCGCGCGCCAGCGACTCACCGGCGCGAATCACGTCCTTGGGGGCGATGCGCAATACGTTGGCATCTTCCTTGACCTTCTGGAAATCGGCGCCGGCGTCCTGCAAGGCGGACTCGCTACGCTGGCCGGCGCAGCCAGCCAGGCTCACGCAACCGGCAATCATCAGGGCCCCGACGACCTTGGACTTGAAGTTCATTGGGCGTCCCCCACTTGCTTGCGCAGTCGGGTAATGCGGGTATCGAGCACCTTCAACTGCTCCTCGCTCTTGAGGGTCAGCACTTTGGCTTCGGCCAGGCGTGCATCCAGTTCAGCCTGTTCCGCACGCATGCGCGCATGTTTGTAGGACTGATCGGCCATATCGCCCTGGGCGCGACTGAACTTGTCTTCGGCCAGTTTCATTTCCGGCACTTCGTCGGCGCTGGCGCCCACGGCCTTGGCTTGTACCAGTGCCTGCTCGGTCAGGCGGAACTGTTCATTGGGTGCCGGATCGGCTGCACACCCCGCCAGGGCCAGAACGGCCAGGGCAGCGAAAAGAGGTCGAATACTCACTAAAAATCCCTACTGTGTTGGGGCACTGACGGGGGGCTGCGGCGGTTGCGAGAGCTGGGTTTTCCAACGCTCGATGTTGCGCAGCAGCGCGGCCTCGGTCAGTCCGGACGCGGGCAATTCTGTCATCTTTTTGGCCAGCTGTCCGCGCAACCACGGATCGTTACAGGCCGAATTGTGGGAAACGGCGAGGAACAGTCCGGGTTTGTCCACCGGTTGCGCACGCGCCACCAGATCGTTGGCCATGCCCAATGTCTGCGCGGCCGCCATGCCCGAGTAACGTCCGGCGAGCACATATTCCACCTCCCCCAGCAGCAATTTCTGCAACGCCTGGGTCAGGTTCGCCGTACGCACGAGCGTCAGTTGCTGCTCCGCGAACAGGCCGAATGCCGAGGTTATCCGCGACTTTTCCGACAAGGCGCCGGGATGACCCTGCAGGTCCTGCACGTCGTTGTAGACCAGCGGCGAGTCTTTGCGCGTCCAGACGAGGTAGTCATTCTGCAGCAGCGATGGATGGATGTAGTCGAGGGTTTCCAGCTCACTGACCGTCAATGACGCATCCGCCAGCATGTCCATGCGCCCGCTGCGCACTTCTTCCAGGGCCTGGGCGCGTTTGCCGGCGTAGAGCAATTCGACCTTGATCCCCAGCTCCCCCGCCACCTGCTGCAGCAGATCGGCACTGGCGCCGATCAGGTGCCTGGGGTTTTGCGGGTCCTGCCACAGGTACGGCGGCGCATCCGGACTGCCGGTGACCACCAGGCGCTCGCACTTGCCGGCGGCGACGGACAGGCCCGGCAACAGCGCCAGCCCCAGTGCACTCAGTATCAGACGCAGATTCATACACCTCCCGTAGTTCCCCCTGTAGGAGCGAGCTTGCTCGCGATTAGCGGTGGGTCAGACACGTAGGAGTCGACTGAACCACCGCCATCGCGAGCAAGCTCGCTCCTACAGGGAGGGCAGAAAAAATCGAAAGCAAAAAAAAGCCCGACCAAAAGGTCGGGCTCTTTATAGGTCAAGCAGCTGGATTAGACCAGCTTCTCGAACTCTGGGATGGCTTCGAACAGGTCAGCCACCAGGCCGTAATCGGCCACCTGGAAGATCGGCGCTTCTTCGTCCTTGTTGATCGCAACGATCACCTTGGAGTCTTTCATGCCGGCCAGGTGCTGGATCGCGCCGGAGATACCGACCGCAACGTACAGCTGTGGCGCAACGATCTTGCCGGTCTGGCCGACCTGCATGTCGTTGGGTACGAAACCTGCGTCGACCGCGGCGCGCGAAGCACCGACGGCAGCGCCCAGCTTGTCGGCCAGGGCGTACAGGTGTTTGAAGTTGTCACCGTTCTGCATGCCACGGCCGCCGGAAACGACGATCTTGGCAGCGGTCAGTTCCGGACGATCGGACTTGGCCAGTTCTTCGCCAACGAAGCTGGAGATGCCTTTGTCGTGCGCAGCACCCACGGCTTCAACGGCAGCCGAACCACCTTCAGCGGCAACCGGGTCGAAACCGGTGGCACGCACGGTGATCACCTTGATCGCAGCGGTCGATTGCACGGTCGCGATGGCGTTACCGGCGTAGATCGGACGCTTGAAGGTGTCGGCGCTTTCCACCGAGATGATCTCGGAGATCTGGTCGACATCCAGCGCAGCAGCAACGCGCGGCAGGATGTTTTTACCGTTGGAGGTCGCGGCAGCCAGGATGTGGCTGTAGCTCTTGCCCAGTTCGGCAACCAGCGGAGCTACGTTTTCCGGCAGCTGATGCGCGTAGGCCGCGTTGTCAGCGTTCAGGACCTTGCTCACGCCAGCGATTTTCGCAGCGGCTTCAGCCACGGCACCCGCGCCCTGGCCGGCGACCAGTACGTGGATGTCGCCACCGATTTTGGCAGCGGCAGCAACGGTGTTCAGCGTGGCCGGGGCCAGCGCCTTGTTGTCGTGTTCAGCGATTACCAAGATAGTCATGGTCAGATCACCTTCGCTTCGTTTTTCAGTTTCTCGACCAGTTCAGCCACCGACTTGACCTTGATACCCGCGCTGCGTGCCGCAGGCGCTTCGACTTTCACGGTCTTGTTGGTGGACGCGGTGGAAACGCCCAAAGCGTCCGGAGTCAGCGTCTCGAGAGGCTTCTTCTTGGCTTTCATGATGTTTGGCAGGGACGCGTAGCGCGGCTCGTTCAAACGCAGGTCGGTGGTGACGATGGCTGGCAGTTTCAGCGAAACGGTCTGTGCGCCGCCGTCGATTTCGCGGGTCACGGCAACGCTGTCGCCGGACACTTCGACTTTCGAAGCGAAGGTGCCCTGACCGTAGCCGCTCAGTGCAGCCAGCATCTGGCCAGTCTGGTTGTTGTCGCTGTCGATGGCTTGTTTGCCCAGGATCACCAGCTGCGGCTGCTCCTTGTCGACAACGGCCTTCAGCAGCTTGGCAACGGCCAGGGAAGTCAGATCTTCAGCGGATTCGACGAGGATGGCACGGTCGGCACCCAGGGCCAGCGCGGTGCGCAGTTGCTCCTGAGCGGTGGACGGGCCGACGGAGACGACGACGATTTCAGTCGCAACGCCCTTCTCTTTCAGGCGTACGGCTTCTTCCACTGCGATTTCGCAGAAAGGGTTCATCGACATCTTCACGTTGGCGAGGTCGACGCCGGAATTGTCCGCCTTGACGCGGACCTTGACGTTGTAATCCACAACGCGTTTGACAGCTACAAGAACCTTCATGGATTCCTCGTTACTCTCCGGTGAAAAGAAAGTCGCCTAGGCGAACCTGGCGGTTGATGCTCATCGGGCGCAAGGGCACCTCCAAAAACGCCGGCCTGTGTGTCAAGTGACCCTCGTTCACGTTGCCGATGACCGTTCGTCAGTGGTGACTGATCGGTCATTGCATTTCATGACGTGTAAACTGTGCGGTTCACCCACGCAGCCCATCACCTTCTACCGCCATCGCCCTGTCTTTAGAGGTGCTCTTGAAACCACCAGTCAGCCTACGGCGAGCGCAAAACCGACCGTATCTTGACCGGAACACCTATTCCGGTCAATACGGCAAAATAGCCGTTCATAAGCCGCGTGACTTTGATTTCTCTGGCTTTGAGCCATTTCAAACAAACGTTTGTATTGGACGATAAGAGTGGTGTAGATATAATGCGCCACCCAGAGAGAAAGGTGGCTCATCGATTGTCCGCTTCCTTGGCTTGTGCAGGGATTCATGGATGCGACACCAAACTCCAAATAGAAAAAAACCGTTGAGCCCTGAGTAGGAGAAAACCTGTGGAACGCGAATACATGGAATTCGACGTCGTCATCGTCGGTGCCGGCCCCGCTGGTCTTTCCGCTGCCTGCCGTCTGAAGCAGAAGGCCGCTGAAGCCGGTAAGGAAATCAGCGTCTGCGTGGTCGAAAAAGGCTCTGAAGTGGGTGCTCATATCCTGTCCGGTGCCGTGTTCGAACCACGCGCCCTGAACGAATTGTTCCCGGACTGGAAAGAACTCGGCGCCCCGCTGAACACGCCGGTCACCCGCGACGACATTTATGTCCTGAAGAACGCCGACAGCGCGCAGAAAATTCCTGACTTCTTTGTGCCCAAGACCATGCACAACGAAGGCAACTACATCATTTCCCTGGGCAACCTGTGCCGCTGGCTGGCCCAGCAGGCCGAGAACCTGGGCGTGGAAATCTACCCGGGCTTCGCTGCCCAGGAAGCGCTGTTCGACGAGAACGGCGTAGTGCGCGGGATCATCACCGGTGACCTCGGCGTCGATCGCGAAGGTCATCCGAAAGAAGGCCTGTACACCCCAGGCATGGAACTGCGTGGCAAATACACGCTGTTCGCCGAAGGCTGCCGCGGCCACATCGGCAAGCAACTGATCAAGCGCTTCGACCTCGACACCGAAGCCGACGCCCAGCACTACGGCATCGGCCTCAAGGAAATCTGGGAAATCGACCCGGCCAAGCACCAGCCTGGCCTGGTGGTCCACACCGCCGGTTGGCCGATGGACATCATGGGCACCGAAAACACCGGTGGCTCGTTCCTCTACCACCTGGAAAACAACCAGGTGTTCGTCGGCCTGATCGTCGACCTGTCCTACAGCAACCCTTACCTGTCGCCGTTCGACGAGTTCCAGCGCCTCAAGCATCACCCAGTGCTCAAGCAATACCTGGAAGGCGGCAAGCGCATCAGCTACGGCGCACGCGCCATCTGCAAAGGTGGCCTGAATTCGTTGCCGAAGATGGTGTTCAAGGGCGGCGCGCTGATCGGTTGCGACCTCGGCACCCTGAACTTCGCCAAGATCAAGGGCAGTCACACCGCGATGAAGTCCGGCATGCTCGCGGCGGAATCGGTGGCTGACGCGCTGTTCGCCGACAAGGACGGCACCGAGGAACTGACTTCGTACGTCGAGGCGTTCAAGAACAGCTGGCTGCACGACGAACTGTTCGCCAGCCGCAATTTCGGCGCGGCGATCCACAAGTGGGGCGCCATCGTCGGTGGTGGTTTCAACTGGCTGGACCAGAACATCTTCGGCGGCAAAATGCCGTTTACCCTGCACGACAACAAGCCGGACTATGCGTGCCTCAAGCTCGCGGCCGACAGCAAGAAGATCGACTATCCAAAACCGGACGGCAAACTCAGCTTCGACAAGTTGAGCTCGGTGTTCATCTCGGGGACCAACCACGAAGAAGAACAGCCTTGCCACTTGAAACTGACCGACCCGAGCATTCCGCTGACCAAGAACCTGCCGCTGTATGACGAGCCGGCCCAGCGGTATTGCCCGGCGGGTGTGTATGAGGTGGTGACTCAGGAAGATGGTGAGAAGCGCTTCCAGATCAATGCCCAGAACTGTGTTCATTGCAAGACTTGCGACATCAAGGATCCTGCACAGAATATTACCTGGGTAACACCGGAAGGTGCTGGCGGCCCGACTTACCCGAACATGTAAGCCGATCGCTCGAACAAAAAGGCTCCCTGCACGGGGGTCTTTTTGTTACCCGCAATCCTGTGGGAGCAACTGTCTTACCCATACCGCTCATCACCGCCACTCCGTGCCGTCTCGCAGCATGGCGTTGAGTCTGATCAGCAGTATTCGCATGCAGGCGATGAGCGCGACTTTTGCGCTCTTGCCTCGCTCGCGTAAAGCCTCGTAGCGTGTTTTGAAGTCTGCCTGGTGGCGGATTACGACCCAGCAGGACATGTAGAGCGCACGTCGGACCCGAGCTCGTCCCCCGTAAATCTGGCGCTTCCCGCTGTGATTGCCGCTGTCATCGTTGTACGGCGCGATGCCGGCCAACGCCGCGATCTCCCGGCGATTCAGCTCACCAAGTTCGGGCAAGTAAACCAGCAAACTGGCGGCAGCCACTGTGCCGATGCCTTTAACAGCAATCAGCCGCTCGGTTTTCTCTGCATCCAGGTCGCGCATGCTTTGGTTGATGGCTTTGCCGAGTTGCCTGATCTGTACCTGCAAATAGCGAATGTGTTCTTCGATCATGCCGACAACTGCTGGCAACTGGGCTTGTTGAAGCCGACGCTTGTTGTCGTCTCGTTGCTGAACCAAGTGTTCGCGTAGCTGAATCAGCTCGCGTAGAGCCTCTCGCTGGGGCGAGATTACTGGGTCGCAGGGAGCATGCAGAGCTTCGGCGAACGCGGCCAGGACAGCGGCGTCGATCGGATCGGTCTTGGCATTTTTGCCCATTGCCACAGCAAAGGCTCTGGCTCGCCGGGGATTGATCCTCAGCACGTTGAAGTGCGCGTTTTGCAAGGCGACCATGCTCTGGCGCTCATAACCGCCCGTAGCTTCCAGCAGAACCCGGCCAACTTCGTAACGGTTCAAGCGCTGGATCAGCTCAACGAAGCCTTCAGAACTGTTTGGAACATCAAAGCCGTCGTTCTGTGGTTGAACCCAGACAACGAGCTTTGATTTGGAGATATTGATGCCAACCCAGGAAATCATGACAAAACCCTCTTACACTCAGAAGTGAGAGTGCTCTGGCTTTGCCCACGCTTGTGATTCGAGTGGCGCTCGTCTAACTGTTCGGGCTTATGGGCCAGAGTGGAAAGGTGGATGGCAGCTCGGCTCCCCCACGTGCTTCAAGCACCGCGGACTCACAGCTTGCCATCCACCCCTCTCACCTCTGATTTTATTCCCTGATCAAGACACAAGCGGGCTTGCTCGCGATGGCGGTCTTACGGTGTACATATCCATTTCTGCGGGTGCGGCGGCTTAAGGTTCCGCCCTTACGGCGGGTGACTTTGGGGCCCTGTAGGAGCGAGCTTGCTCGCGATGGCGGCCTAACGGTGTACATATCCATTGCTGCGGTCACGGCCGCCTAAGGTTCCGCCCTTACGGCGGGTTACTTTGTCGCGCCAAAGTCACCAAAACGCCCGGCCCCTGACGTACGGCCCTTCGCTGGCGCTCCGGGTTCCCTCGCTCCGGTCCTGCTCCGTGGGCCCGCCGCCATCGGCCATCCTTGGCCGAGGGCGGCTAACCCGGCATCCTTGCCGGGTTGCCCACTGCGCAGAACCTCCACTCGGCCTTCCGACGGGGCAATCTGTGGCGCCTGTGGGATCGTGGTTTTGCTTTCTGTGGGAGCGGGCTTGCTCGCGATGGTCGTTAACGGTGACGCGGGCGGTCTGAATGACTGCGGTGTCTGGGCTACCATCGCGAGCAAGCTCGCTCCTACAGGGGGGCGTGCTCGGCTTTTGATCTTGATCTTTTGTGGGAGCGAGCCTGCTCGCGATGGTCGTTAACGATGACGCTGGCTGTCTGATATCCAGCGTTGTCTTGGGCTCCATCGCGAGCAAGCTCGCTCCTACAGGGAATCCGGGAATGCGGGAATTCGGGGATACGATTTCCTTCTCACGCTGCGCGCTCATCGCCGGGGTTGCGTTCGAAGTAGCGTTTGTATTCGCGGCTGAATTGGGATGTGCTTTGGTATCCCACGCGGTGCGCGACCTGTGCCACGCCCAGGCCTTCGGTGACCAGTAATGCCTGGGCCTTGAGCAGGCGCAGGCGTTTCAGGTACTGCACCGGCGACAATAGCGTGCTGCGCTTGAAGTGCGCATGGAAGGTCGAGGCGCTCATGTTCGCGCAGTTGGCCAGGGTCTCGACGTTCAACGGTTCGGTGAAGTGCCCGTGCAGATGATTGAGCGACGCGGCGATCCGGGCGAATTGTCCCTGTTGTTCGACCAGGGCGCGTAGCACATCGGCCTGCGGCCCGCGCAAGGCGACGTACAGCAACTCGCGCATGCGCGCCGGTCCCATGATCCGGCACTCCAGCGGATCGTGCAGGCAGCGCAACAGCCGCTCGACACAGCCGCGCATGCCATCGTCGAGCACCGCCGAGGTCATGGATTCGGGCGTCTGCGCCGCCACGGTCCGCCCGGGCGCCAGCCCCATGGCCAGCACCAGTTCACCGAGCACCACCCGGTCGATGGCGATGGACACGCCGAGCATCGGCCCGTCAGGGGCGGAGAAGGTCTCGCACTCAAAAGGCACCGGCAACGCCTGGATCAGGTAGTGACCGGCGCCGTACTCCATCGTGCGCGGGCCCAGATACGCCAGTTTGCTGCCCTGGGCAATGATCACCAGGCTCGGTTCGTAGATCTGCGGACCACGGGCCACATCGCAACTGGCGCGCAACACCTGCACGCCCGGCAACGCAGTGGGCACGAACCCCTCGCGTGTGGCCAGTGGTTCGATCAAGCCAACCAGGGTGGCATTGGCATCAAGGTGACGGGTCAACAACATCGGCATTCTTCAAAAAAAGTCACGGAAAAAGGGATGCAAACATGATCGCAGGTCTGACGGCCAATGCGACCCATCCGGGGTACATGCCGGAGGAATAGGCATGACACCCGTAGGAATCGCCATGGCTGGCAATGGGCGCGGCGCCCAGAATGCGCCGCCTCAATTGTCACTGCTTTTGCGAGGTTCACCATGTACACCGCCATCGGCTACGCCGCCCAGTCGGCCACCACTCCCCTCGCCCCGATGAAATTCGAACGACGCAGCCCAAGGGCTGACGATGTGGCCATCGACATTCTGTATTGCGGCGTCTGCCATTCCGACATCCACCAGGCCCGCAACGAGTGGGGCATCGCCGTTTACCCGCTGATGCCCGGCCACGAGATCGTCGGCAAAGTTACCGCTGTCGGTGCGAATGTCACCCGGCACAAGGTCGGCGACCTGGTCGGCGTCGGCTGTATGGTCGACTCCTGCCGTCAGTGCTCCGCCTGCCAGGCCGACCTCGAGCAATATTGCCTCGAAGGCCCGACCATGACCTACGCCACCCCGGACCGGGTCGATGGCAGCAACACCATGGGCGGTTACTCCGACAGCATCGTGGTCAGCGAGCATTTCGTCGTGCGCATTCCGGAAAAACTCGATCCGGCCAGCGCCGCGCCAATCCTCTGCGCCGGCATCACCACCTACTCGCCGCTCAAGCACTACGGGGTCAAGCCGGGCGACAAGGTCGGCATCCTCGGCATGGGTGGCCTGGGGCACATGGGCATCAAGTTCGCCAAGGCCATGGGCGCCGAGGTGACGCTGTTCACCCGCTCGGCGAGCAAGGCTGAAGAAGCCCGCCGCCAGGGCGCCGACCACGTGATCGTGCCCACCGATGCGCAGCAGATGCAAGCGGCCGCCGGCCGGTTCGACTTCCTGCTGGACACCATTCCGGTGCAGCACGACCTCAACCCGTACCTCGACACCCTGCGTTTCGACGGTGTGCACATCCTGGTGGGGCTGATCGAGCCGGTGGACCCGCCGGTCCACGCCGGAAAACTGGTGATGAGCCGCCGCGTGCTGGCCGGCTCCCTGATCGGCGGCATCGCAGAAACCCAGGAAGTGCTGGATTTCTGCGCCGAACACAACATCAGCTGCGACATCGAAATGCTCGACATCCGCCAGATCAACGAGGCCTACGCCCGCATGATCGCCGGTGACGTGAAGTACCGCTTCGTCATCGACATGGCCACCCTGAAGGTTTAAACCTTCAGGCCAAGCTCCGCCGACAGCCGGGCTGTGACCCCTTTGATCAGGGGAATCAGCTCGGCCATTTTTTCCAGGGGCATGTACGGCACGGTACTGGCAATGCTGATGCCGGCGACGATGCGCTTGCTGGCATCGCGCACCGGTGCGGCGACACAGCGGATCGACGGTTCGTTGTCTTCCAGGTCGAAGGCGTAGCCACCGGCGACGTACTCGACCATGCGCTGGCGGAACTGCGCCCAGGATTGCTCCGGGTGTTGCGGCCAGAACTGATTTTTCCCACCTGCCGGCAAGCTGACTTCGTACAGCCGCTGCCATTCTTCCTCGGCGTCATCCAGCATCAGCGCCTTGCCGATGCCGGTGCGTGCCAACGGCATGCGATGGCCGACCCGCGAACGCATTTCCGGACCATTGCGCCCCGGATTCTTGTGCAGATACAGGACCTCGTCGCCTTCACGAATCGCCAGGTGCACGGTGTCGCCGGTCAGCGCCGAAAGCTCGTCCAGGTAAGGCCCGGCCAGGGTCACCAGCGGCAGTTCCTCGCGCGCCTGGAAACCCAGCTCGATCAACTTCGGCCCCAACAGGTAGCCGATCTGCGGCACCACGCGCAGGTAACGCTCGTCTACCAGGCAACTGGCCAGGCGATGCGTGGTGCTGCGCGTCGTGCCGATCAGCCGGGCGATTTCCTTGAGATCGCGGGCGCCACTGGCCACGGCCTGCACCACACCCAGGCCACGAAGCAGAGTCTGGGTACCGGTGGGTGCAGCGTCCCGGGTGTTTTTGGCAGCGTCTTCCTGCATATCCAGCCTTTAGCGTTGAGCGAGAGAACGGGCGGCATTATGGTCGCCCGAGGGCTGCGACTACAACTTGATGCGTTCGACCTTGCCCACCAGCAGGATGTAGGACAACGCCCCGACCAACGCCAGAACCGAGATATAGGTAATGGCAGGCGCGAAGGAATCACCGCTGGCGAGGAAACCGATGACGATCGGCGTGGCAATCGCCGACAGGTTGCCGATGAAGTTGAACACGCCACCGGTCAATCCCAGCAGACGCGCCGGTGCCAGGGTCGACACCAGCGACCAGGTGATCGACGCCAGGCCGTTGCCGAAGAAGGCCAGCGCGAGGAAAGCGATCACCAGCGGCGTCGACTCGACGAAGTTGGCGCCGATGATCGAAGTCGAAATCAGCAGGCCGCCAATGATCGGCAACTTGCGGGCAAAACCCACGGTGTAGCCGCGACGGATCAGGAAGTCGGAGAAGAACCCCGAGCACAACACGCCGACGAAGGCCGCGAGAAACGGCAACGAGGCGAGCAAGCCGGACTTGATGAAGTCCATGCCGCGGTACTTCACCAGGTAGGTCGGGAACCACGTCAGGAAAAACCACAACGTCGAGTTGAGGCAGAACTGGCCGAGGTAGATGCCCCAGAGTTTGCGCTTGGTCAGCACGATGCCCAGGTCGCTCCAGCTGAACTTGGCCTTGACCTTGGCTTGTTCGTTCTGAATGTCCACCAACCCGCCGCCTTCGCGGATCAGGTCGATTTCCGCCTGATTGGCGCCCTTGAAATCCCGCGGTTCGCGATACACCGCGTACCAGATCGCCGCCCACAGGATGCCCACCGCGCCGGTGGTGACGAACACCATGTGCCAGCCGAACTCATGCTGCAGCCAGGCCAGGACCGGGGTCAGGAACGCCAGGCCGACGAATTGCCCGGAGGTGTAGAAACCGATGGCTGTGGCGCGCTCGCGCTCGGGGAACCAGGTGGTGACCACGCGGCTGTTGATCGGATACGCCGGGGCTTCCAGGGCACCGACCGCCATGCGCAGGACGAACAGCGCGATGAAGCTGGCGGCGAAGCCGAGCATCACCGTGGCGATCGACCACAGCAGCAGCGCCGCGGTGTAGAGAATGCGCGGCGGCACACGATCGACCAGCCAGCCGCCGGGGATCTGCATGGCGGCGTAGGTCCAGCCGAACGCGGAGAAGATCAGGCCGACGTGGATCGGGTCGATGCCCAAGTCACTGGTCAGTGCCGGCGCGGCGATGGACAGGTTGCTGCGGTCCAGGTAGTTGATCACCACGGTGATGAACAGCAGGACCATGATGAAAAAACGCTTGCGGCTGGGCGTCACCAGTGACGCCTGTCCGGTGAGGGTTTGCGGTTGCATGGGGGTGCCTCTTTTTATCTTTATTGAGGTCGAGCTGAAGCGCTGCGGCAGTCCCCTTGTGGGAGCGGGCTTGCTCGCGATAGCGGTGTGTCATTCGACAACGATGCCGGCTGACAAACCATCGCGAGCAGGCTCGCTCCCACAGGGAAAATTGGGATGAGTCAGATGGAACTCACCACTCGGCAAAACTGCCATCGGCATGGCGCCAGATCGGGTTGCGCCAGCGGTGGCCGACCGCTGCGCGTTCGATCACGTACTCCTCATTGATCTCGATGCCCAGGCCCGGGCCGTTGGGGATCTTGACCATGCCCTGGTCGTAGTCGAACACCCGTGGGTCTTTCACGTAGTCGAGCAGGTCGTTGCTCTCGTTGTAGTGGATGCCCAGGCTCTGCTCCTGGATGAACGCGTTGTAGCAGGCCGCGTCCAGTTGCAGGCAGGCCGCCAGGGCAATCGGGCCCAGCGGACAATGCAGCGCCAGCGCCACGTCGTAGGCTTCGGCCATGTTGGCGATCTTGCGCGTCTCGGTGATCCCGCCGGCGTGGGACGCGTCCGGCTGGATGATGTCGACATAACCTTCGCTGAGCACCCGCTTGAAGTCCCAGCGCGAGAACAGGCGCTCGCCCAGGGCAATCGGCGTGCTGGTCAGTGGCGCCAGTTCCTTGAGCGCTTCGTAGTTTTCGCTGAGCACTGGCTCTTCGATGAACATCAGCTTGTACGGGTCCAGCTCCTTCATCAGCACCTTGGCCATCGGCTTGTGCACCCGGCCGTGGAAGTCCACGCCAATGCCGACGTTCGGGCCGACCGCATCACGTACCGCGGCAACGTTGGCCAGGGCCAGGTCGACTTTGTCGAAGGTATCGAGGAACTGCAGTTCTTCGGTGCCGTTCATCTTCACCGCGGTGAAGCCACGGGCCACCGCTTCCTTGGCCGCACGCGCGGTGTCCGCCGGGCGGTCGCCACCGATCCACGAGTACACGCGAATCTTGTCACGCACCTGGCCACCGAGCAGATCGCTGACCGAAACGCCCAGTGCCTTGCCCTTGATGTCCCACAACGCCTGGTCGATACCGGCCAGCGCGCTCATGTGGATGGCGCCGCCCCGGTAGAAGCCGCCACGGTAGAGCACGGTCCAGATGTCTTCGATGTTGCGTGGGTCCTTGCCGATCAGGTAGTCGGACAATTCCTCAACGGCCGCCGCCACGGTGTGGGCACGGCCCTCGACCACGGGCTCGCCCCAGCCGGTCACGCCCTCGTCGGTTTCGACCTTGAGGAAACACCAGCGCGGCGGAACGATGAAGGTGGTCAGTTTGGTGATTTTCATCTGATTGTCTCTCTTGTTAGATGCAGCGCTCGCGGCGCCCGAAATGCTTAGCGAAGGGCCTTCCAGGCCGTGACGTAGGCCTTGGCATTGGCCGCCACTTTTTCTGGCGTCATGCCGGGTTTGAACAGCCCGGAACCGAGGCCGAAACCTTTGACGCCAGCGTCGATGAACACTTGCATGTTGTCCGGGGTGATGCCGCCCACCGGCGCCAGGATGGTGCCGGCCGGCAATACGGCGAGCCAGGCCTTGACCACCGCCGGGCCCATTTGCTCGGCCGGGAACATCTTCAGCACATCGGCGCCTTCGGCCAGTGCGGCAAAGGCTTCGGTCGGCGTGGCGACACCCGGCGACAGGAACAGCCCCGCCGCTTTCGCCGCCCGCAACACCTTGGCGTCGCTGTGCGGCATGACGATCACCTGGCCGCCGGCGGCCTTCACTTGCTCGACCTGTTCCGGAGTCAGCACCGTCCCCGCGCCGATCAGGCAATCGGCGGGCAAGGTGCTGCGCAGGATGCGGATACTTTCGTACGGCTCGGGGGAATTGAGCGGCACTTCGATGACGCGAAATCCGGCCGCGTACAGGACTTCGCCAATGGCCGCCGCTTCTTGCGGGCGCAGGCCGCGCAGGATGGCAATCAGACCGTTTTGCGCCAGGGCTTGCTTGAGCATGTCAGACCTCCAGTCAGGTTTAACGCGAGGGTTGTTGAGGAACGAGACCAGCAGCGACCGCCAGTTGCCACAAGCCGCGCTCGGTGGCCTGTGCGGCCAGGGTCACGCGAGAGAAACCGCAGGCATCGAGGGCCCGGCTGTAACGCGCGCAGAGTTGGTCGTTGCCGATCAGGATGATCGACGGCAGATGCACGGTGTAGCGCCGGCGGCGCAGCACGGCGGCCAGCGCGCTCAGCTCATGGCCGATCAGCAGGCCGGACAGGTAGTCCGCCTGGGCGGTGCCATTCAGTTCGCCGGTCAACCCGAGGCTGCGGGCACTGAACAGGGTCGACAGCGGGCCGATTTCGCCCTCGGTCGACAGCGCCACCTGCACGCCACGGTCGAACGCGGCGCCATCGAAGGCAGCACCGCGTTGCTGGGTGCGCCCCAGGATGCTGTGGTCGCTGAGGACGGCGAAGACTTCACCGGTCATGAAAGTGTCGAAATGCACGATGCAGCCATCGGCCACTTCCACCCATTTCGAATGGCTGCCCGGCAGGCCGATCAACAGATCGTCGCCCTTGCCTTGCACCAGGGTTTGCAGCACGCCGAGAACCTGGGTTTCTTCGCCGCGCATCACATTGGGCAGGCGCGAACGCTGGATCACCCCCGGCACGATGTGCACATCGACGCCGCGCACACTGCGCACCGTTTGCAGGGAAGTGCCGAGGTTGGCCACGTTGGCCGGGGTGTCGCGATAGGCCGCTTCGCGCCACCCCTGGGCACTGCCGACCATGCCACAGGCAATCACCGGCAAATCGGGTTGCGCATCCAGCCAGTCGCCACAGGCCTCATCGAAGGCCAGTTCAAAACCGTCGGTGCACATCACGCCGGCAATGGTTCGCGGGGTGACGGGCAACTGCATGATGCCGCACGACAGCGAGCGCTGTTCCAGCACCTGGCCATCCGCAGCAAGTTTGTAAGCACGTAATGAGGTTGTCCCCCAATCGAGCGCGATCAATTGCGCCAGCATCGCTTCACCTGTTTTGTTTATTGGGCAGTGAGTGAGCCGGACTATAAACCCGCACGCGGGATAATCTCAATATATAAATATCAATCCCATATTATGGGATAAAGGCAAAAAAAGATCACAGTGCCTGGCAAGCCCCAGACGCTGCGATCTTCAGTGCGCATTCGACGCTTATTTGCCCTCGGCGAACTCACGCAACACCGCACCATCCATCCGATAACGGACCCACTCCTCCTGCGGTTGCGCGCCGAGGGACTTGTAGAAGTCGATGGCCGGGGTGTTCCACTCCAGCACGCTCCACTCGAAGCGCCCGCAGTCATTGGCGCAGGCGATTTTCGCCAGGTGACGCAGCAGGGTCTTGCCGGCACCGCCGCCGCGTTGTTCGGGCGTGATGTACAGGTCTTCGAGGTACAGGCAGTTGCTGCCCAGCCACGTCGAATAGCTGAAGAAGAACACGGCGAAACCGATCGGTACGCCGTCGCGCAGGCAGATCAGGCCATGGGCCGTGGCGCCTTCGCTGAACAGGCTGCGCTCGATGTCGGCGACGCTGGCGATGACTTCGTGGCGGGCGCGTTCGTAGTCGGCCAGTTCGGTGATGAACCCGAGGATTTGCGGGGCATCGCTCGGGGTCGCCGGGCGGATCTCGATGGTCATGGACGGGCCTTCGTCAAAATGGAAAACGCCATGGTATGTCGATGCGGCGCACGCGTCACAGGGATTTGTCGCCAGCCCTGGCACATTACTCCGGCCATTGCTCATCCTGAAATCGAGAACCACAGACCTAACATGCTCGGCTTGCGTGATAGATAGATGACTCTTCGCATCAACGGGTCAAGGAACCGCGTCATGTCCAGTGCTCCACCGCAAGTCTCGCGCAAGCTGTTCGGCATCTTCTGCCTGGCCAGTTATCTGTTGTCGCTGTCCTATGGCTCGACGTTTCTGTTGTCACTGCTGATCGGCGCGCGCGGTGGTAACGAACACGACGCCGGCAGCGTGATTTCCGCGGCGATGCTCAGCACGTTCGCGGCGGTGATCGTCTCCGGGCATTTGTCCGATGCATTCGGCGCGGCGCGCTCGATTGCGCTGTTCGGCGTGCTGCTGGTGGCCGCCAGCCTGGGGTTCGCCCTGACGCCGGGCTTCGGTCAGCTGCTGCTGTTTTTCGGCTTGCTGCTGGGGTTGGGCTGGGGCGTGTTCTATACGCTCGGGCCGATCATCGTCGCCAGCCTGGTCGCGCCGGCACAGCGCGCCAAATACTTCGCCCTGCTGTCGGGCAGCATGATGACCGGCATCGGTAGCGGTCCGTTGCTGGGGCGTGCGGCCAGTGCCTTGGGCTACCCGCTGACGTCGGCGTTTTATCTCGCGGCCCTTGCCAGCCTGATCGGCGTGCTGCTGTTCTGGCGCCTGGACGCGCAGTTGAAAAAAGCCCCCTCGCCCACCGCCAGCGTCGCGCGCATTTCCAGGCGCGCCACGTTTGAAGTGCTGTCGTCCAGGGCGGTGCTGCCGATTGTCATGGTGGGCCTGGGCGGTTGCGTCTTCGGTGGCCTGTCGAGTTTTCAAACCAGTTACGCGGTGTCGCGCTCGCTGGATTACTCGCTGTTCTTTTTCGGCTTCATGGGCGCGGCCATCAGCAGCCGCCTGCTGATCGCCGGCTTCGTGGTCAAGCGCGATCCGTTGCGCGCCTCCTGCCTGTTGTCGGGGCTGATGATGGGCTCGATCGTGCTGTTCGGGTTTGTCGTCGACAGCGGCGTCACCTACGTGCTGGCGGCGATGACGCTCGGCGTCGGCTACGGGCTGACGTACTCGGTGATCAACGGCCTGGCGGCCAACGAAGCCCCCAGCGGCACCACCGCACAAGCGTTGCTGTTGTTCAGCTTGTCGTACTTCATCGGCGTGTTCGGCTTTCCGTTGCTGGCCGGCAAGATCATCGTCGAACAGGGCATGAGTACACTTTTGCTGACAATTCTAGCGGTGGCGTTGTTGAACTGGTTGATCACCGTGGGCCGCCTGCTCTGGCGTCGGTTCAACGTCAGGACAGCGCAGCCGGCCTGAACCGTTCGTCGTTCATCAGGCACCAATCCGAAGCGGGGGCGGACCAACATCAGGTAAGGACTTCAATTGAAATGGAGATAAACCATGCTCATGTCCCGACTGATCGCCCTCACCTTCACAGCCTTGCTGTCCTCTGCGGCCTTCGCTGACACCACCGCCTCGGGGACCGGTCCAACCGACCCGATCACCAAACCCAAATCCCCCGCCATCCAGAGCGCGCCCGGTATCAACACCGATGGCGGCAGCGTCGATCACAACCTGCCGCCGTCCACCGGCACCGACCCACGCACCCAAGGCAACGACACCGGTCGTCAGGGCGTACCCGACGGCACCACACCGGACAACGCCGGCCCCGGCACCGGCTCGAAAACCACCACCGGTGGTTCGGGCTCCGAAGGCGGCAGCAATCAGTAAATCGTCACGCCAGTAATCCACTGCCATGAAAGAGGTAACCATGAACGTCGATGAAACCCTTGAGAAAGAAGTCCTGACCCGTTTGCTGCATGCCCACCCGAGCGGCCTGGGCAAGGAGGTCCTGGACAATTACCGGGGCGAGAAAGTCGTGGCCAGCACCCTTGCCACGTTGCAGCAGCGCGGTCTGATCCAGCAGGGGCATGTGGTGTGCAACGAGGCTGGCGAACACTCGCTGAACCTGCCGATCAAGCTGAGCGCCGCCGGGGTCGAGGCGGCCCGTAAACTGGACGTCTGACGCGACGAAATCAGGTCGCTGCCGCGGGTGGCGACCTTCGATGCAAACACCGGGAGAACTGCCATGCCTCGTGGAAGCAAAGACAAATACACCGCCGAACAGAAGCGCAAGGCCGAGCACATCGAAGCGAGTTACGAGCACAAGGGAGTCTCGAAGGATGAGGCCGAGGCGCGCGCCTGGGCCACGGTCAACAAGCAATCGGGCGGCGGCGAACGCAGCGGCTCGGGCCGCAAGAAACCGGCGCGGGCCAAGGCCGAAGACCGCCAGGAATCCGCACGGCGGGCAGTGGCCAGCCGCGAGGGACACTCGCGGGGCAGCCAGGCATCGCGAGACACCCAGACCGTCGCCAGCCTGAAGAAAGAGGCCTCGGCGAAAAAGATTCCCGGGCGCTCGACCATGCGCAAGCAGGAGTTGATCGAGGCGTTGCGCAAGGCGGGTTGAGGTTGGATTTTGTGTAAGTGCTGATGCCACCCCTGTAGGAGCGAGCTTGCTCGCGATGGGGCCGGTTCAGACACCAGAGTTTTATGATGATGCTGATGGCCTCATCGCGGGCAAGCCCGCTCCTACAGGTTCGCCGCGAGCCTCTGTGGGAGCGGGCTTGCTCGCGATGGGGCCGGCTCAGGCTCTACAAGGACTCGCTGATAAACGCATCCACCTCATCCCCCCCAGGCGCCGTCGCCGGCCCCCAGCGCGTCACCGCCAGGGCGGCTGCCGCATTCGCCCGGCGCGCCGCTTCGAGTGCTGGCAAGTCATGCGCCAACCCTGCGACGAACACCCCGGCATGGGCATCCCCGGCGCCATTGCTGTCCACCGCTTCGACCGCAAACCCCGGCACATGCGAACGCTCGCCACGCTGCTCGATCCAGCACCCGCGAGGCCCGTCACGCACCACCAGCAACACCGACGGCGACAGCAGCGCCGCCAGACGCTCCAGCGCCACGCCAATGTCCGCCGCGCCGGTAACCTTCAGCGCCTCGACGCTGTTGCTGGTCCACGCATCAATGCGCGGCAACAACGCGCGCAGCAACGGCGCATCCGGTGAATCCACCAGCGGCCCCGGGTCGAACACCACCTTGACGGCAGCGGGCAACCCCAGCACCCAATCCACCAGCGCCTGGGCCTTGCCGACCTGCAGCAAGCTGTAGCCGCTGACGTAGACGTAGTCCCCGGCCTCGGCCGCGACGCCCGCCAACTCTTCAGCGCTTACCTCGCCCTCGGCGCCAATGTAGGAAATGAAACTGCGCTCGGCCGACGCATCGGTCACCGCCACGCACAGTCCGGTGTCACGCTCGGCCGGTTGCGCAATGCCCAGGCCAATGCCCTCGGCCTGCATCGCCTCGCGGGCCAGGTCGCCGAAACGACCGGTGCCATGGCGGCCCAGGTACACCACCGGCAAGCCGTTACGTTGTGCCGCCGCCATCACGTTGAAGCCGCCGCCGGCTTCGAAACCGGCGGACTGGGCCAACACATCGCCACCCGGTGGTGGCAGCTCGTCTACAGCCAAGACCAGGTCGATGATGACCTGGCCGGTGTGCAACATCTTAGGCATGGGCATTCTCGATGACAGCGGCGCGACGATCCCTGGCCCCGCCGAGGACGAAGTAGATTCCGCCGGCCACCAGGAACGTCACGATCCAGCCCAGGCCGTTATGGCCCAGCCACGAATCGGAAAGGAAACCACGGAACCACACGGTCTGCTCGGTGGTGCCAATGGTGGTGAAGCTGAAGCCCAGCACGATCGCCACCGCCCAGGCCCCGAACGCACGCCACTCGACGCCGCCGCGATACCAGTAGGCGCTGCTCGGGCTGACGTCCAGCAGGTCGGTGGGGCTGTAGTAATGACGGTGGATCAGGTCGACGACGAAGATCCCCACCCACGCCGTGATCGGTACCGCCAGCAGGGAAATGAAGGTGATGAACGGCCCGTAGAAACTGTCGGCGATCAGCATGAAGTAGATGGAACCGGCGAAGATCGCCACGATGTCGACCACCACCGCGTACACGCGCTTGACCTTCAGGCCCAGGGTCAACGTGGTCAGGCCGGCGGAGTACACCGACAGGTTGTTCGACAGCAGCAGGCCGCCGAACGCGGTGATCAGGTACGGCACGGCCATCCAGGTCGGCAGCATGTCGCGGATCGCCACGATCGGGTCCGTGGCCGAGGCCAGGTCGTTATTGCCCACCGACAGCAGACCGCCGAGGGTGATCAGCAGCACCAGCGGAATCCCCGCACCGAACGCCGCCGACGCCACCAGGCGCACGGCCTTGACGCTGCGATGCTGGTAGCGCGACATGTCCGCACCGGCGTTGGCCCAACCGATACCGGTGCCCGCCGCCATGGTGCCGATGCCGATGATCATCGCGCTCATCGGCGCTGGCGTGGCGTTGAACACGGCGCTCCAGTCGATGGTGGCGCAGAGAAAACCACCGACCAGGATGTTCAGCGCGCCGAACACGTAGGTCGCCCACTTCTGGATCACCAGCAGCGTCGCATGGCCAAGGCCCGACACCGACAAGGTCAGCAGCACGAAGATCGCGATGAACACCAGGGTCAGCAGCGGCGCGCTTTTGGCTTCCACCGGCGAGCCGAACAGGATCGAGCACAGCGACAGCAGCACGAACGCGGCGGTGGTGGTGTTGACGGTTTCCCAGCCCAGGCGCGACATCAGCGACACCAGGGTCGGGCCGATGTTGCCACGCACGCCGAAGATCGCCCGCGACAGGGTCAGGCTCGGTGCGCGGCCACGACGACCGGCGATGGAAATGATGCCGACCACCGCGAAGGAGCCAGCAGCGCCGAGAATCGCGACGATGATCGCCTGCCAGATCGCCAATCCGCGAAACGCCACCAGCGTGGCCCCCAGCGGCAAGCCGAGGATGGAAATGTTGGCGGCGAACCAGACCCAGAACAGTTGCAGCGGATGGCCGTTGCACTCCGCTTCCGGGACCGGCTCGATCCCCCGGGTTTCCAGCTGCCCGGCGCTTTGCCCGGCGTTAGATGAACTCATGTAAAAGGCTCCTGTTGCCATTTTTGTGGTTGTGGGCAATTGCAGAAATCGACAAAACATCCCGGCGGTCCTGGCCGTGTTGTGCGATCCATTGCGGTGAATAATTCAATAAAGCGGCGCGCCCCTGTAGGAGCGAGCTTGCTCGCGATGGTGGCCCAGACACCGCAGGGATTCAGACATCCCGCGTTATCGTTGACGACCATCGCGGGCAAGCCCGCTCCTACAGGTCAGCGTAGTGCGAGCAGCCCTTGCACCAAAGGCTCCAGCTCCAACCCGTTGACGGCCTTGACCTGTTCGATCATCGCGGCCGGCCAGCTTTCAAGGCCCAGGCAGGCCCCCAGCATAGCCCCGAGAATCGCGGCGATGGTGTCGGTGTCGCCACCCAGGCCCGCCGCCATGCACAGCGCGTCGAAGGCGTTCATCTCGCCAATGGCCACTTGCTGGGCCAGGGCAAAGGACACCACCACCGATTCCTGCGACGCCACCGAGGTGCCGATCACGTCGTACAGCAGGTCCGCGAGCAAGGCCTTGTCATGGTCGACGCTGATGGTACGCGCCCAACTGATGCGCGAGGCAATGCGTCCGCCCGCGACCCAGTGACCATGTTCCTCGGCCTGCTGCGCAATCTGCTGGCCAAGATTCAAGGCCTCGCCCAGGTCCACGCCATTGATGCCGGCCGAGACCACCGCCGCCACCGCCGCCGCGCTGGAAATGCCCAGGGTGGTGTTGTGGGTGACCTGGCAGGCCTGCACCACGGCGGCGATGAACGTCTGCGGCGCGGACACATCGGCGGCGATGCCCACTGGAGTGATGCGCATCGCGGCGCCGTTGGTGGTGCCGTAACGCCCGGCTTCCTCGGGGGAGTGCCCGGCGAGGATCATCTCGATGGCGCGCTTGGTCGAAGGGCCGAGCAAGTCCTGCGAGCCCTTGGCCTGCATCACCGCTTCCCATTCGATCAGGCGCTGGGCCAGCACCGCCGGCTCGATGCTGCCCTTGCCGTCGATCAACAACTGGCCGACCAGGATCGCCTGTTCGGTGTCGTCGGTGATCGAGCCCTTGGGCATGTTCGCGGCGATCGGTTGATGCGGGCCGGCGTCTTCCAGGCGGGTAATGTCACCGAAGCGTGCCTGGATCTGGGCACGGCTCAGGGATTGGGTCGGCATGCCCAGCGCATCGCCCAGGGCCAGTCCGTAGAACGCGCCCAGGGCACGGTCGAGCGCAGTCATGGTGTATTTCCAAATTGCAGGTGCAGGCGAAAGTGCACGGGATCGAGCAGGCTTTCGACCTGCTCCATGAAACGGTTCTGCCGGTCGTAGGTGGTCCGCAGGGCCTTGAGGAATACGGTACCGGTTGGGCGTCCGAGCAGCTCGGCGTCTTCGGCGTTCAAAGGCTCGGCGCCGATCCATTGATCGCCACGCTCACCGATGTAGCCGTAGGCGGCCAGGGTGATGGTCAGGGAATTGTCGATCAGGCCAACCCGCGGCAGGCTTTCCAGGCCTCCGGTGGCGGGCATCAGGGAGCGTTCAAGGGAGACCAGCGTGCCGTCGTTGGCGCGACGGCGGCGGTCGAGGGTGATGAACTGGTCGGTGCCGAAGCGCGACAGCAGGTCCGGTCGCGTGACCGCCTCCAGGCGCAGCACTTCGGTATTGACCAGCGCCCCGCTGTCGGCCAATGCCTGCGCCCAGCCACTGCGCTGGTCGAGCACCACGCCGTCGAAGGTGACGATGGAACCTACCCCGCTTTGCGTCGCAATGTATTTGCGCCGTTTCAATTCGGCCAGCGCCTCACGCAGCGTGCCGCGGCTGACCTTGAATTCCTGAGCCAACTGATGCTCGCCCGGCAACAGAAAACCGTCTTCCAGCAGACCGCTTTCAATGCGCCGGATGAGCTCGTCGACCACCCGTTGTTTCTTGTCGAATCGTACCTGTCTAATCATGTACAAATTGATACCCGAAACATGATGTTACGGGCAAGGAATATTAAGAGAGGTGACAGGTGGAGGGCTGACCGCTGCGCGGTCAATCGCGAGCAAGCTCGCTCCTACAGGGGGTCGTATTTCAACTGTAGGAGCGAGCTTGCTCGCGATAGCAAATCAGATCAACACAACACTCAGCGCTGCTTCAACCGGTCAATCACCACCGCCAGCAGCAGGATCGAACCGCGAATCACATACTGGTAGAAGGTGTCGATGTTCTTCAGGTTCATCGCGTTCTCGATGATCGCCAGGATCAGCACCCCGGCAATCACGTGGCGGATCATGCCGATCCCGCCGCTCAACGACACGCCGCCCAATACGCAGGCCGAGATCACCGTCAGTTCGAAACCCTGGCCGATCATCGGCTGGCCAGAGGTCATGCGCGAGGCCAGGATCACCCCGGCCAGTGCGCCGATCACGCCATGCACGGCGAAGATGATGATCTTGGTGCGGTCAACGTTGACCCCGGCCAGCAGCGCCGCTTCCTGGTTGCCGCCGATGGCCATGGTGTTGCGCCCGTAGGTGGTGTAGTTCAGCAGCCAGCCGAAAAACAGGAAGCAGACGATGGTGATCAGAATCGGCACCGGCACGCCGAACAACTGGCCATTGCCATAGACGAAGAACGATTCCTGCGACACGCCCACCGCCTTGCCATTGGCAAAGATGTAGGCCAGGCCACGCACGATCTGCATGGTCGCCAGGGTGGTGATCAAGGCGTTGACCCGCAGCTTGGCGATCACGATGCCGTTGATCAGCCCGACGATCAGCCCCATGCACAGCGCCGCCGCCACGCCAAGGAACACGCTGTCGGTGTCGCGCATCACCACTGCTGCCACCACGCCGGCGCAAGCGATCACCGAGCCCACCGACAAGTCGAAATGCCCCGATGCCAGGCAATACAACATGGTGCACGCGGCAATGCCGGTGGTGGAAATCGCCAGGCCCAGGCCACGCATGTTCAAAGGCGAAAGGAAGTTGTCGATCAGCAACGTGCAGAGCACGAAGATCCCGATGGCCGCCGCGAGCATCGCCCAGTCATCGAGAAAGCGACGCAGGTCCAGGGGTTTGCGCGCCGTCGGCAGGGTTTCGTTTTGGGTCGTCATCATAGTCACCTCTCAGTTCGCCACGCCGTCAGCGCGTTGGCGCGGCAAAGCCAGTTGCAGCAGGTTGGATTCATTGGCCTGTTCGCGGCTCAGCTCGCCGCGCATCGCCCCTTCGCACATCACCAGGATGCGGTCGGAAATGCCCATCACTTCCATCAGGTCGCTGGACACCACGATCACCGAAATGCCGCTGGCGGCCAGGTTGTGGATGATCTGGTAGATCTCGGCCTTGGCACCGATGTCGATGCCACGGGTGGGCTCGTCGAGCAGCAGGACCTTCATCGGCATCGACAGCCAGCGCCCGAGGATCGCCTTCTGCTGGTTGCCTCCGGAAAGGAACTTGATCTGCTGGCCGGCATGCGGCGTCTTCACCCGCAGCGCCTTGATCTGCTTGTCGGCGTTGTCCTTTTCCCAGAGGCCGCGAATCAGGCAGCGCAAACCGGAATGGGCAGGACGCGCGCTGATGTTGATGTTCTCGGCAACGCTGGCCAGGGGAATGATGCCCTCCTTCTTGCGGTCTTCCGGGCACAGCAGGATGCCGGCGGCAATCGCGTCCCGTGGCGAGCGCAGGTTGAGTTCGTGGCCGCGCAATTCCAGGCGCCCGGCGGTGCTGCGTTCCAGGCCGCTGAATAGGCGGAACAGCTCGGTACGACCGGCCCCCACCAGACCGAACAAGCCGAGGATCTCGCCCTTGTGCGCATCGAAACTCACCGGCTCGCGCAGGCCCGGCCCGAGCAGGCCGGCAACGCGCAACGCCACCGCGCCGCGTTTGCGCGGACGGTAATCGTAGATGTCCTGGATATCGCGACCGACCATGCAAGTGACCAGTTGATCGTGAGTCAGCTCGTTCATGTCCTCGAACGTGCGCACGTAACGGCCATCCTTGAACACCGTCACCGCGTTGCAGATGCGGAACACCTCTTCCATGCGATGGGAGACGTAGAGCACCACTTTGCCCTCATCGCGCAGGCGACCGATGATCGCCATCAGCCGATCAATCTCCCGCGCCGAGAGGCTGCTGGTCGGCTCGTCGAAGGCAATCACATGCGCACCACGGGACAACGCCTTGGCGATTTCCACCAGTTGCCGCTGGCCCAGGGACAGGCGCCCGACCTTCTCCTGCGGATCAATTTCGTCGGCCAGGCCCTTGAGGCAAGCCAGCGCCTGCTGACGCAAGGCGCCGCGATTGATCAGGCCGAAACTGGCGGGCAGATGCCCGAGAAACAGGTTTTCGGCGACGGTCATTTCCGGCACCAGGTGCAGTTCCTGGTGGATCACCGCCACGCCGCTGGCGATGCTGTCGGCGGTGGACTTGAACGCCATCGTCCGCTCACCTATCTGTAAGTCACCGCTGCTCGGTGTGTAGGCTCCGCCGAGAATTTTCAGCAGGGTCGATTTGCCGGCGCCGTTCTCGCCCATCAAGGCATGGACCTGGCCCGGATGCGCGACGAAGCTGATGCCGTCCAGCGCCTTCACGCCGGGAAAGGTCTTGCCGATCCCGTTGAAACGCAGACTGCCGCCGGCGCTGTCCTGTTGTGTCTGTAGTTGCGCGTGCATAAACCACCTCATCCCACGGATCGGGCAGCCCCGTCGCCGGGGCCGCCGAGGAAATCAACCGTGCCTCAGTTCCACAGGCCGATCTTTTCCAGTTCCTGCTTGAAGTTGTCCCGCGTGATCAGTGTCACGTCGTCCATTGCCGTGTACTTCGGCGGTTCCTTGCCGGTGGTGATCCACTCGTACATCATGGCGGCGGTGTTGTAGCCCTCGATGTGCGGGCTAGGCAGCATCGAGCCGAAGAAGCCGCTGTTGGGCTTTTTCAGCTCGCCGATGGCGTCGGTGCCGTTGATGCCGATGCCGATCACGTTGGCCGCGGCAAAACCGGCGCTCTCGGTGGCGCGCACGCCGCCCAGCACGGTGTTGTCGTTCATGCCGCCGATGATCAGGTTCTTCGCCGCACCCGGCAGTTTCACCAGCGCCGAGTTGGTGGCGTCCATGCTGCCCGGGACGTCGAGGGTTTTCAGGGCCGAGAACAGGATGTGGTCTTTCGGCATCCCGGCGTCTTCCAGGGCCTTGACCGAGCCGTCGGTGCGTTTCTTGCCGGTGTCCAGCTCGTTGAAGGTGTTGATCACCGCGTAGGTGTCCTTCCAGTCCCAGTTACGCTTCTTCGCTTCGGCGGCCATCGCCGCGCCCTGCTTCTGGCCGACCTCGAAGGCGGCCATGCCCAGGTAAGGCACGTCTTCCATGAACTTGCCGCTAGCGTCGACGAAGCGGTCGTCCACGGCAATCACTTTGAGGTCATTGAGCTTGGCCTTGGCCATGATCGCCGGGCCCAGGGACACGTCCGGCGGGCAGATCACGAAGCCCTTGGCGCCGTTGGCGGCCAGGCTGTCGATGGCCGACAGGGTTTTCTCACCGTCCGGCACGGCGATCTTGATCACGGTAAAGCCTTTGTCCTTGCCGGCTTTTTCCGCGAACGCCCACTCGGTCTGGAACCAGGGCTCCTCGGCCTGCTTGACCAGAAAACCGATCTTCACTTCCTCGGCTGCCAGCAGCGAACTGCTCAGGCTGACCGCAGTGACCGCCAGGGCGACACGGCACAGGGAACGGATCCCACGACGACGATTCATAAGCTGACTCCTTGTTATTTTTTTTGAGCGTTTAGTTGAAAAGCCAATCAAGCGTTACAGCGAATAGTCATATCGTATGATGATTGGATTACAGGCGTACTTCTGCGCCTGTAGGCCCGGTTACTCAGTCGTGATACAGCACCGAGCGACCACCATCGACGGTGATACATGCAGCATTGATGAACGGCGCTTCATCGCTGGCCAGGAACACGGCGGTCATCGCCACTTCCATCGGCTGGCCGATGCGGCGCGGCGGATGCAGGTCGAGCGCGCGCTGGCGTTCGGCATGCGGGTCGGCAAAACCGTTCCAGTAGTCGATGTTCAACTGGGTTTCGATGTAGCCCGGAGCGATGGCGTTGACCCGGATGCCCTGGGGCGCGTACTCGATGCCCAGCGCGCGGGTCAGGCCGAGCAGGCCATGCTTGGCCACCGGGTAAGGAAAGCAGCCGGGAATGATGTGGCTGGAATGGGTCGAGGCGATGTTGATGATGCTGCCGACGCCCTGCTCGATCATCTGCGGCAGCACCGCCTTGCATCCGAACCAGGCGCCGTCCAGGTCGATGGCGAAGCAGCGGCGCCAGTCCTCTTCGGTCATCTTGAGCGGATCGCGGAACACATTGACGCCGGCGCAGTTGACCAGCACGTCGATGCGGCCATGGCGCTCGACCGCCAGCTTCGCCATCGCGTGCAGGTCCTGCTGGCTGGACACGTCGGCGCGGATTGCCTGGACATCGAAGCCCCGGTCGCGCCAGTGCGCCGCCACCGTTTCGACTTTTTCACCCTGGATGTCACTGATGACCAGACGGGCCTGCTGGCAGGCGAAGGCTGCGACAATGGCCTCACCGATGCCCTGGGCGGCGCCGGTCAGCAGCACGACCTTGTCTTTCAGGCGCTCGCCCTTCGGCGGCTCGGGCACCGCAGGCAGCGAAAGACGCTCAGCCATGTGCCCGAACTCCCTTTTTCAGGCACGACAAAAACCGGGCATCGGTCGATGTCCGGTTGAAAAACCTGTAGGTAAATCGTTTCATCACTTCACCCGTCTTGTTCTTTTAAGTGTGAGTGCGTGCAACTGATGGAGCCGACTATAAACCTGACCGGCAAATAATCTCAATATATAATTTTACATCCCATATTTTGGGATTTAACCGGCAAATCTCGTACAGCGTTTTCCTGGCACATCCACCTCAAGCGCCAGTACGGCCCCATCCAGCGGGTGCCCGAGCGGGCTTGCAGCACTGGTGATGTACAGGGTTTTCAGTTCCGGACCACCGAACACGCAACTGGTGGGGCGGCTGATCGGCAGCTCGATGATCCGATCCACCTGCCCTTCGGGCGTCAGCCGGAGCAGGCAACTGCCATCCCAGCGCGCATTCCAGATAAAACCTTCGGCGTCCATCGCCGAGCCGTCGGGGCCGCCGCGCTGATGCGGGCCGAACCATGCCTGTGCCGGCTCGAGGCTGCCATCGGTGCGGATGAAATGCCGGTAGATCGTGGCATCCAGGCTGTCGGCGAAATACAGCGTGGTGCCGTCGTCGCCCCACAGCAGGGTGTTGGGAATGCCCAGGCTGCGCAGCAATGGCGTAACCCGTGCATCACGGTCAATGCGAAACAAGCCACCGGAACGTCGCACCAGCGGCAGGTCCTCGCCGTTTTCACCAATGTTGTTCTGCATGGTGCCCAGCCAGAGCCGGCCCTGGGCATCGCAACGGGCCTCATTGCCACGGTTGCCCGGTTGCGGATCGGCGACACACAACAGTGTCAGCCGCGGTTCGAGCCCTGGCGAATCCAGATCCAGCCGATAGACGCCACTGCTCAAGGTCACCAGCGCATCACCCTGTTCACAGGGAATGAACGCAGACACGTGCTCGGGCATCTGCCAGATCTGCACATTGGCGCCGATGAGACGCAGGGCCTGACGGCCGATGATATCGACCCAGTATAGCGCCTGGGTGGGGGCATCCCAGAACGGGCCTTCGCCCAGTTGCGCGCGGTGTTCGGTGACTGCGGTCCAACTCATGAAACCTCCGGCATTGTTGTTCTTATAGGGGGCAAGCGGGGTCAACCGGCTTTTTTGTCGGCCATGACTTGTGGGTAAAACCGTTTGATGGCCAGGTCGGCGTTGTCGATCAGGGTCATGCAGGCCCACACACCTCGCGCCGAATCACGGCCGGCGATGGCATCAGCCATTTCCTTGTGGGTGGGCAACGTGCGGCGCAGCTCGTCGGGGTCAGCGGCGGACACCTCGAACGACACCGCCAGCAACGCGCCGAGGGCCGGAACCATCTGTTCGATGAACTGGTTATGGCTGGCGGCCAGGATGCATTCGTGGAAAAAGCGATCGGCGCGGTTGTAGTCGACACCGCTGCTGACGGCACGCTCCAGGGCGTTGTAGGCCAGCAGAATGGCGTCGACCTGCTCCACTGTCGCGCGCTCGCAGGCCCAGCGCACGGCCATGGGTTCGATGGTGCGGCGCAGGTCGAGCAGGTCGTCGACGAAATTTTCCGGCAGGCCACTGCGCGACAGCCAGCCGACGACTTGCGGATCGAACAGGTTCCAGCGGCGCACCGGCAATACCCGCGTGCCGACCTTGGGCCCGACTTCGAGCATGCCCTTGGCGACCAGGGTCTTGATGGCTTCGCGGATGACGGTGCGGCTGACACCCAGTTGTTCGCCGAGATCGGCTTCGACCTTGAGGGTTTCGCCCGGCTTCACCTGGCCCGCGGCAATCCGGCGACCCAGCCAATCGACCGTCGATGCGTGAAAGCTGCTGGACATGGACACCTCGAAAGCTGATCGCTGTGGTGGCCCACGCTAATCATCATACGATTGGGTGTCAATTTGAATTTTCAGGATTTGGCGAACATTACCCACTGTGGGAGCGAGCCTGCTCGCGATTACGGTGTGTCAGTCACTACTTCAACAACTGGCAGACAGCAATCGCGAGCAGGCTCGCTCCCACAGTGAGGGATGTCTTGATGCGCGGGGTCTTCAGGGCTCAAGACCAATGGGGAAAAACTGCCCCCCACTCCAAACCCCCAACCATCGCTGCCCGTCAATCTCCCGGCTCACCGCCAGTTCCACCATCTGGTAGAACACATTGCGATGAATCAGCGCTTCGAGGTTGCTGCGCACATGGACATAGGGGGCAGGCTCCTGGGTCGCCGGGTCGATCATCACGCGAATCGGGTGCTCGGCGCCGGCCTCGGTGGTCTCTTCGACATTGGTGGTGAAGCTCAGCACCTGCGCCTCCCCCTCGCCCTGCACTTGCAGGGTGACGGCGACAAAGGGGGCGTCATCGACGGTGATCCCGACCTTCTCGACCGGGGTCACCAGGAAGTAATCATCGCCGTCGCGGCGGATGATGGTGGAGAACAGCTTGACCATCGGCTTGCGTCCGATCGGCGTGCCCAGGTAATACCAGGTGCCGTCGCGGGCGATGCGCATGTCGATGTCGCCGCAGAACGCGGGGTTCCATAAGTGGACCGGTGGCAAGCCTTGGGTCTTGGGGATCTGCCCCAGCAAGTCGTTGGCTTTTTGCGGGCCACTCATGGCGTTCTCCTGAAATTTATTGGTCGCTGAGCCCCAGCAGGCTGCGCGCGTACTGTTCCAGCGGCGGGCCCATCAGGTCTTCCGGCTTTTTGTCGTGGAACGTCAGTAAACCGCCACGACTCTTGATGCGTGCAGTATCAATCAAATACTGGGTGCTGGTCTCGATCAACATGATCTGAATGACGCCGGTATCGACACCGAGGCGATCCACGGCCTCCTGGTCCAGCCATTCATCGGAGTTGCCGATACGGTCGTCCGCCTTGGCGAAACGCGTGTAGAGCAGATAGTGCGCGCCCACCGCGCGGGCCTCGCCCATGGCTTCGTCCAGGCCTTCCGGCGCCCGCGCGCGGCGGACCATCGGGAAGTATTCGATGAAACCGTCGAACGCCACTTCGGCGATGACGTTGGGGCGTGGATACACGGCGCTGTTGGGCGGCGCGAAGGCACCCTGGGCAATGTAAACGAAGGAGTCCGGCTGAATGCGCAGGTTGTTCACCCGACGGCTGTCGCTATGGTCGAGCAGGCCCGCATCGCTCATGTGGTAGCGAGTCCCTTCGGCCATATCGCTGACATTCATGCAGCCACCAAGCGCCAAAACGGCCAGCAGCAAAACCAGGCTACGCATCCTACCCTCCAGAGGCCGGTGTCGGAAAACCGGCGAATGGCCAGGGGATGCAGCTTCCGCGCCAGCTCAACAGATGAGGTGACTGTTGAATCGCAATCGCGAGCAGGCTCGCTCCCACAGGGTCTGGATTAAACCCTGTGGGAGCGAGCCTGCTCGCGAAAAATGGATCAGCCGCCGATGATCTTCATGACGGTCGCACCACCGGAAAAAGCCACGTCCTGCTTGTCGCCCAGGGCCTTGACCAGGAGGCGCTGCAAGGCCGGCAAGGCCTGGTGGCGTGGTTTGTCCAGCAAATCGCCGACATAGTGACGGTTGCTCGACGACAGACAGCCATGCAGCCAGCCGGTCGACGACAGGCGCAAGCGCGAGCAGGTACGGCAGAACGGCACGCTTTCGTTGGCAATCACGCCGAAGTAGCCCTGCCCCGGGATCTCGTAGCGCACCGCCGTGGCATCCACAGGCGCGTCGGCCTGGAGGTATTCGTACTGCTCGCCAATCAGGCTCAGCAACTGTTGCAGGCTGACAAACTGTTGCAGGAATGCGTTGGAATCGCTGGCCAGGTGGCCCATGCGCATCAACTCGATGAAACGCAGCTCATAGCCGCGCTCCAGGCAGTAATCGAGCAGCGGCATCACCTGATCCAGGTTCTGCCCGCGCAACGGCACCATGTTGACCTTGATCTTCATCCCGGCAGCGCTGGCCTGAGCCATGCCGTCGAGCACCGTGGCCAGATCGCCGCCACGGGCAATGCCGCGGAACGCGCCGGCATCCAGGGTATCGAGGGACACGTTGAGGCGGCGGATGCCGGCGTCTACCAGCAACGGCAGCTTTTTCGCCAGCAGTTGACCATTGGTCGTCAGGCTGATGTCTTCGAGCCCCATCTGCCCAACGGCGGCCATGAACGCTTCGAGTTTGGGACTGACCAGCGGCTCGCCACCGGTAATGCGCAAACGCTCGATGCCGGCAGCTTCGATCAGATACGCCACACCGCGCGCCATGGCCTCGGCCGACAGTTCATCCTGCGCAGCCACCAGCCGCTTACCGTTAGGCACGCAGTAGGTACAGGCGTAATTGCAGGCTGAGGTCAGGCTGATTCGCAGATTGCGGAAACGCCTGCCTTGACGGTCAACGATCATGATCACTCCGGCACAGGGAAATCGGACACGACAAAACTTGACTCACAAATCAAGTTTTAGCAAGTCCTATGCCTGAGTATATTCCTGAGGTACTGCGCCATATAGCAAAATCATGGCGCGATGACGCAACCAGATAACTCAGTTGCTCGGGGTGTCGGTATCGCGCTTGCGCTTGTTGCCCATGCGCACGCCGATGTCCATCAGGAACTGGAAGAAACCTTCCTGGTCCTCCAGCACATTGCTCCAGAACGGCGAGTGATACAGCGCCACCGCGCCGTGCACCAGCGCCCAGGACGCGCAGTAATGGAAATAAGGGGGAACGTCTTCGAGCTTGCCTTCACTGATCCGCCCCTTGATCAGCAGGGTCAGGCGTTCGAAGTTCGAAGCGCGAATCTTGTGCAGCTCCTCGACCAGCTCCGGCACCTGGTTACCCTTGACCACCTTCTCTTCGAGACGATCGAACAAGCGGTAGCGTTGCGGATCGCGCATGCGGAATTCGAAGTAGGCCCGGGACAGGGCTTCCTTGTCCTTGTCGACGTCGGCCGAATGCAACAGCTCGTTCAAATCACGCTCGTAGTCGAGCATCAGGCGCAGGTAGATCTCGGCCTTGGACTTGAAGTGCTTGTAGATCGTGCCTTTGCCGATACCGACGGCATCAGCAATCATCTCGACGGTGACACTGTCTTCACCTTGTTCGAGGAACAGCTTGAGCGCGGTATCGAGAATTTCCTGCTCACGGCGACGAAATTCACGGACCTTACGAGGTTCTTTATGCATGAGAAAGGTCTGTCGGGGTCAAAATTCGAAGCCGCGTATTATGCCTAACTTGCGCAAAAATGCACGGATCATCGGCGCATATCTGTGTTTCGCGATGATTTGTGACAAGGTCAGCTTTTAATGAGAACGCTTCCGAAGCGGGCGTATTCCAAAATTGTTTAAAAACCGCGACCGGTGAACTGGACTCGGCGCAATCCTGATCAATACTTCAACTGTCGGCGGGGCATCTCCCCCAAGTGCCGCGACGATATTGGTACCAACGGACCGCGTACCATTGTTTTACTCCTAATGGTCTTAACCCGGATTCACCCCCCAGAACCCGGGTTTTTTTTGCCTGAAATTCAGCCTTTCACGTGTGCCAGCGGGAACAGGCGCTTGAAGTTTTCAGTCGTCTGCTCGGCAAATCGCTCATAGGAGTCCCCGCGCAACATCGCCAGGAACTCTGCCACTTCCCGCACATATTGCGGCAGGTTCGGCTTGCCCCGATGGGGAATCGGCGCCAGGTACGGCGAGTCGGTTTCCACCAGCAAACGATCGGCAGGCACTTTACTGGCGACATCGCGCAGTGCATCGGCGTTGCGGAAGGTGACGATGCCGGACAGAGAAATGTAATAACCCATGTCCAGAGCCTCCCTGGCCATCTCCCAGTCTTCGGTGAAACAGTGCAGGACGCCGGCCTGGGGCAGCGCAGCCTCACGCAACAGGTTCAGGGTATCGGCGCGGGCGCCCCGGGTGTGGATGATCACCGGCTTGCCGGTCTGCTGAGCCGCTTGCAGGTGCAGGCGGAACGACTCCTGCTGCAACTGCGCCGCTTCCGGTTCGTAGTGATAATCCAGGCCGGTTTCACCGATCGCCACCACGCGCGGGTGATTGAGCTCCTGCAACAGCCAGTCCAGCGCCGGGGCGGCACCGGGCTGCACGTCCAGCGGATGCACGCCCACCGAACAGTCGACATCGTCGTAGCGTTCGGCCAGGGCCTTGACGTCGGCGGCGTTGTCGGCGCTGACGCCGATGCACAGGAAGTGCCCTACCCCGCGCTGCCGGGCCGCTTCGAGTGCGGCGTCGAGGGAGCCGTCGTGGGCGGCGAGGTCAAGGCGATCGAGGTGGCAATGGGAATCTACAAGCATAAAAAAGGGGCAACTTACATCGTATGGGTGGGACGGTCGGATTTCAGGGCTCCGGCCAGATGGGTTTCGATTCGACTGCGCGCGGCATTGTCACCGTCATTGAACTGCACGCCGACGCCAGCGGCGCGGTTACCCTGGGCACCTTTGGGCGTGATCCAGGCGACCTTGCCGGCCACCGGGATTTTCTCCGGCTCGTCCATCAGGTTCAGCAGCATGAACACCTCGTCGCCCAACTTGTAGCTCTTGTTGGTCGGGATGAACAGGCCTCCGTTCTTGATGAAAGGCATGTAGGCGGCGTAAAGCACGGATTTGTCCTTGATGGTCAAGGACAAAATGCCGTTGCGCGGCCCCTGATTCTCGGTTTCATTCATGCTGACCTCCACTGCTGGTACTCAGAGTCTAGGCACAGTCGATCACTTCTGGATAGGTAAAGACGCCCATTGCACCAACAGGGCTTCCAGCAGCAGCACGCGATTGAGGTTGGCCTTGCTCAGGACTTTCTGGCGCTGGGCGAGGATCCAGTCCTGGATATTCAGGGTCTTTTCCTGACTGGTTTTCTGCGCCAGGTACTGCACGACCTTGCGCATGTCAGCCAGCCCCAGCCCCGCTTCATCCTGGGTCAACTGGTAGCGCAGGATCAGGTTCGACCAGTCGCAGAACCAGTCGAACAGCAATAACAGCGGTACCGCATTCCAGCCTTCAGCCAGTTGCGTGGGCGATTGCTGTGACTTGAGCAGTTTCTTCACGCCATCGACCACCAGCGCCCGTTGCTCCTGCACACCCTGGGCATGCAGGCTGACCGCTGCCAGGGGCGAACCCGCCGCCAGGGTCAGCAGTTCGATTCGCTGTTCCTCATTGCAATCGGGCAACGCGTTCGCCAGCCAGGCCAGGCTCGCGGCCTCGCTCGGCAACGGGCAGGCCTGTTGCACGCAACGGCTCTTGATGGTCGGCAGCAAACGGCTGCTCTGGTGGCTCACCAGCAGCAACACGGTATCGCCGGACGGCTCCTCAAGGCTTTTGAGCAAGGCGTTGGCGGCGTTGATGTTCATCGACTCGACCGGCTCGATCAGCACCACCTTGCGCCCGCCCAACTGCGAGGTCTGCACCACGAAGCTGACCAGATCACGCACCTGGTCGACCTTGATCGCCTTGTCCGCCTCTTCCGGCTCGAGAATATAGTTGTCAGGGTGGCTGCCGGCCTTGAGCAGCAGGCAGGATTTGCACTCACCACAGGCATTGAGCGCCGTCGGCTGCTGGCACAACAGCTGCGCCATCAAGCGTTCGGCCAACGCGCGTTTGCCGATCCCCGCAGGGCCATGCAGCAAATAGGCGTGAGCATGCTGCTTGCGACCGGCCAGTTGCTGCCAGAGGCCGTCCTGCCACGGGTAGGCTTCAGCCACGGGTCAGCTCCAGCAGACGCGGCAGCAGGTCGTCCAGCGACCGCTGAACCTGTGTCAGCGGCTGCGCGGCGTCCACCAGCAGGTAACGCGCCGGATCCGCCTCGGCCCGCTTGAGGAATGCCCCGCGCACGGCATCGAAGAACGCCCGGCCTTCCAGTTCGAAACGGTCCAGGCGTCCGCGAGCGCTGGCGCGGGCCAGGCCCACTTCCACCGGCAAGTCGAAAATCAGGGTCAGGTCCGGGCGCAGGTCACCCTGGACGAAAGTTTCCAGGGTGGCGATGCGCTCCAGCGACAGGCCACGGCCACCGCCCTGATAGGCGTAGGTCGAATCGGTAAAACGATCACACAGCACGACGGCGCCACGGGCCAGTGCCGGGCGGATCACCCCGGCCAGGTGCTGGGCACGGGCGGCGAACACCAGCAACAGCTCGGTGTCCGCGTCCATGGTCTCGTCGAGCGGCGCCAGCAGCACTTCGCGAATGCGTTCGGCCAGGGGCGTGCCGCCCGGTTCGCGGGTCAGCACCACTTCAAGACCGGCAGCGCGCAAGCGCTCGGCGAGGTACTCGCGGTTGGTGCTTTTGCCGGCGCCTTCAGGGCCTTCCAGAGTAATAAACAAGCCAGTCACAGGCAGTCCTTAGTCATGTTCATTGCGAGCCTTGCGGCGCGGCGTCGGCAGGTGCAGGCGCGTCAGCAGGTTCTTTGGCCGGTTCTTCGGCTGGCGCAGGCGTCACCGGTGGCAACGCCTGCGGAGCGGTGTCTGGCGAAGCCGGTGGAATCGCTGCCGGCTCGCCATTCGTCTCGCCGTTCGCCGCCGGTGCCGCAACGGGCGCCGGGCTGGAGCGATAGTCGGCGCGACGCTTGAGCTGGAATTCACGGACCGCGTTGTTGTGGGCATCCAGGTCATCGGAGAACACGTGGCTGCCATCGCCGCGCGCCACGAAATACAGGCTGTCACCGGCCACCGGATTCAGCGCCGCATGGATCGCTTCGCGGCCGACCATCGCGATCGGTGTCGGCGGCAGGCCCGCGACCATGTAGGTGTTGTACGGGTTGACCTCCTTGAGATGGGCACGGGTCAATTTGCCGTTGTAACGATCACCCAGGCCATAGATCACGGTCGGGTCGGTCTGCAGCAACATGCCCAGGCCCAGGCGGCGCACGAACACGCCGGCGATCTGCCCGCGCTCCTGCGGCACACCGGTTTCCTTCTCCACCAGCGAAGCCATGATCAGCGCTTGATAAGGTTCGGTGTAGGGGGCGTCCGCCGAGCGCTGCTCCCACTCCTTGGCCAGCACTTCATCGAGGCGATCATAGGCCTTTTTCAGCAGCTCGACATCGGTCATGCCGCGCACGAAACGGTAAGTGTCCGGGAAGAATCGCCCCTCGGGGAAGATGCCCTTGTGGCCGAGCTTGTCCATCACTTCGCTGTCGCTCAAGCCTTCCAGCGTCTTGTCGAGTTTTTCCGCCTTGGCCAGGGCCGCACGGACCTGATGGAAATTCCAGCCTTCGACCAGGGTCAGGCTGTACTGAACCATTTCCGCACGTTTCCACAGGTCGATCAGGCCGTCGACGGTCATGCCCGGTTGCATGCGGTACTCGCCGCTGTGCAATGGCTGGCCGGCCAGGTTGAAGCGCCAGTACACACGCAGCCAGAACGCGTCCTTGATGACGCCGTCGGCTTCGAGGCGGTAGAAGGTGCGGGTCGGTGTGGTGCCCTTGGGCACGTCCAGCAGCTCTTTCTGGGTAATGTTCAGTGGCTGTTGCAGTGCCGAGTGGATCTTCCAGGCCGAAGCGCCCAGACACAACCCCGCCAGAACCAGTCCGGTTTCCAGCAACAGCAAGAGTTTACGTCTCACGTATCAAGCATCCAGTAGCGCGCGGGAAAGGGTTTGGAGTTTACGGGTGAGCGGCCCAACCGGCCAGTGACAGTCGCCATAGGCGCGCACCGGCCAAACGCCATACACGCTGTTGCAGACAAAGACTTCATCGGCCCCGTGCAGCTGTTCGAGGCTGATGTCGGTGATTTGCGCGGGGATCGCCAATGACTCGGCTTGAAACAATAATTCGGCACGCATCACCCCGGCAACGCCACAGCGCTGGAGATCGGCGGTGATCAGCACGCCGTCGCGCACGATGAACAGATTGCTGAACACGCCTTCGATCACCCGCCCGGCTTCATCCAGCATCAAGCCTTCGGCGTGCTCGGTGTCCTGCCATTCGGCACGGGCAATCACTTGCTCCAGTCGATTCAGGTGTTTGAGCCCGGCGAGCAGCGGCTGCGCGGACAAGCGCGTGGTGCAGGGGAACAGGCGCACGCCCTGCTGCGCGTGAATGGCAGGGTAAGCCGCCGGCGGATTACCCTGGAGAATGCGTCGGGCCTGGGCCGAGGGGTCGGGGGCATAGCCGCGCAGGCCATCGCCACGGGTGACGATGAGCTTGAGCACGCCCTCACCCAATGCGCCGGCATAGGCCAGCAGCTCGTCGCGAATCAGCGCCTGATCGGCATTGATCGCCAGTCGCGAACAGCCGAGTGCCAGGCGCGACAGGTGGCGGTCCAGCAGCAGCGGCTGGCCGCCCTTCACGGCAATGGTCTCGAACAGGCCATCGCCGTAGGCCAGGCCGCGATCCTTCAGCGACAGAGCCTGCGCCGGCTGACCGTCGACCCAGCAGTCCATCAGCCCGCGAACCGGCGGAACACCAGCGAGCCGTTGGTACCGCCAAACCCGAAGGAGTTGGAGATCACCACGTCGATATCCATGTTGCGCGCGGTGTGCGGCACGAAATCGAGGTCGCAGCCTTCGTCCGGTTCATCCAGGTTGATGGTCGGCGGTGCTACCTGGCTGTTGATCGCCAGCACGCTGAAGATCGCCTCGACCGCGCCCGCCGCACCCAGCAGGTGACCGGTCATGGACTTGGTCGAGCTCACGGCCAGCTTGTAGGCGTGATCACCGAACACCGACTTGATCGCGCAGGCTTCAGCAAGGTCACCGGCCGGCGTCGAGGTGCCGTGGGCGTTGATGTACTGGACCTGATCGGCATTGATCTTCGCATCGCGCAGGGCGTTGCTGATGCAGCGCGCGGCGCCGGCACCGTCCGCCGGTGGCGAGGTCATGTGGAACGCATCACCACTGGTGCCGAAGCCAACCAGCTCGGCATAGATGGTCGCACCGCGAGCCTTGGCGTGTTCGAGCTCTTCGAGCACCAGCGCGCCAGCGCCGTCGGACAGGACGAAGCCGTCACGGCCCTTGTCCCATGGACGGCTGGCACGGGTCGGCTCGTCATTGCGGGTGGAAAGCGCGCGGGAGGCACCGAAGCCACCCATGCCCAGGCCGCAAGCGGCCATCTCGGCGCCACCGGCGATCATCACGTCGGCTTCGTCGTACATGATGTTGCGTGCAGCCATGCCAATGCAGTGCGTACCGGTGGTGCAGGCCGTGGCGATGGCGTAGTTGGGTCCCTGTGCGCCCAGGTGGATGGACAGGAAACCGGAAATCATATTGATGATCGAGCCAGGCACGAAAAACGGAGAAATCCGCCGTGGGCCGGAATCATGCAGGGTGCGGCTGGTGTCTTCGATATTGGTCAGACCGCCAATACCCGAACCCATGGCCACGCCGATGCGTTCACGGTTGGCATCGGTGACTTCGAGGCCGGCATTACGCACCGCCTGGAAACCGGCCGCCAGACCGTACTGAATGAACAGATCAAGCTTGCGAGCTTCCTTGACCGACAGGTATTCCTCGACATTGAAGCCCTTTACCGAGCCGCCAAAACGGGTGGAATAGGCAGAAAGGTCGGTGTGTTCGATCAGACCAATGCCACTGCGGCCAGCCAGAATGCCCTGCCAACTGCTTGGCACATCGGTGCCCAGTGGCGACAACATACCCATACCGGTGACTACGACGCGTCTACGCGACACAACACTCTCCTTTTTCTAATGACGACTTTGCATCAGGCCTAAAGAAAAAACCGCACGCCGTGACGGCAGTGCGGTTTTTCCACGACAGCAAGCAACGATTACAAACGATTAACCCTGGTGGGAGTTAACGTAGTCGATTGCAGCTTGTACGGTAGTGATCTTCTCAGCTTCTTCGTCAGGGATTTCGGTCTCGAATTCCTCTTCCAGAGCCATCACCAGCTCAACGGTGTCAAGGGAGTCGGCACCCAGGTCTTCAACGAAGGAAGCAGTGTTGATCACTTCTTCTTCTTTAACACCCAGTTGCTCGGCAACGATTTTCTTGACGCGCTCTTCGATGGTGCTCATACCTTGTTTTCACTCCTAATGGACAAATTCAGGCAGCTGGCCAGTGGGTAAGTGTATAGAAAGGCTTTTCAGCTTTTCAACTGAAAGCTTCGCTCCCCGTACCCGGTGACCCTCTGCCTATAAATAGATTGCAGCTTTATAACGGATTTTAGACAGCTCGTATGACATTTTTTTGAAGCAATCCGTCACATTTTAACCTACATGTACATCCCGCCGTTCACCGGGATTGTAGCCCCAGTAACGTAAGCCGCACCGTCGGATGCAAGAAAAGCGACCACGGACGCGATCTCTTGCGCTTGCCCCAGACGGCCCAGCGGAATTTGCGTCTGCAAGGCTTCACGCTGTGCCTCGGGCAGTTCGCGGGTCATATCGGTGTCGATGAACCCAGGGGTCACCGAGTTGACCGTAATCGAACGCGAACCGACTTCACGCGCCATGGCACGACTGAAACCTTCCAGGCCTGCCTTGGCGGCGGCATAGTTTACTTGGCCTGCGTTGCCCATGGCACCCACAACAGAGCCAATACTGATAATTCGACCCCAACGCGCCTTGGTCATGCCACGCAAAACGCCCTTGGACAGCCGATATAGACTGTTCAGGTTGGTATCGATCACGTCGTACCACTCGTCGTCTTTCATGCGCATCATCAGGTTATCGCGGGTGATACCGGCGTTATTGACCAGGATCGCCGGCGCACCGAACTGCTCCTGGATGCTCGCCAGCACGGCCGCGACGGATTCGTCGCTGGTGACGTTGAGCTCAAGGCCCGTGCCTTGAATACCGTTTTCCTTCAGGGTGGCGGCAATGCGCTCGGCGCCCGAGGCGGAGGTCGCGGTGCCGACAACGATGGCACCCTGACGACCCAGTTCCAGGGCGATGGCCCGGCCGATACCGCGGCTCGCGCCGGTGACCAGTGCAACTTTACCTTGCAGACTCATGCAAGCTTCTCCTGATTCAGGCCAGCGCTGCACGGGCGGCAGCGAAGGCATCTGGGGTATTGAGGTTGGATGTCGATACGCCTTCGGCGCAACGTTTGTTCAGGCCGGCCAGTACTTTGCCAGGACCGCATTCGACCAGCTGGGTCGCGCCTTTGGCAGCCAGGGTCTGAACCGATTCTACCCAGCGTACAGGCTTGTAGAGCTGTTCCAGCAGATCGTGCTTGAGGGTCTCCAGATCGGCCGGCACCTGCGCGCTGACGTTCTGCACCAGTGGAATCTGCGGCGCCTGCCAGTTGATGGCCGCGACGGCCTCGGCAAAACGCTCGGCCGCCGGGCGCATCAGTTCGCAGTGCGACGGCACGCTGACCGGCAGCGGCATGGCGCGCTTGGCACCACGGGCCTTGCAGCCTTCGATGGCGCGCTCGACCGCAGCCTTGGCACCGGCGATGACCACCTGGCCAGGGGAGTTGAAGTTGACGGCGCTGACCACCTCGCCTTGCGCGGCTTCAGCGCAGGCAGCCAGGACGTCGGCATCTTCCAGGCCGAGGATGGCAGCCATGCCGCCCTGCCCGGCCGGAACGGCTTCCTGCATCAACTGGCCACGACGTTCGACCAGCTTGACCGCTTCAGCGAGGGTCAGGCTGCCGGCAGCGACCAGCGCGCTGTATTCACCCAGGCTGTGACCGGCGACGTACGCAGGACGCGCGCCCCCTTCGGCCAGCCACAGGCGCCACAGGGCGATGGAGGCGGTCAGGATGGCGGGTTGGGTTTTATCGGTTTGATTGAGCAGCTCTTCCGGCCCCTGCTGGGTCAGTGCCCACAGGTCGTAGCCGAGCGCATCGGATGCTTCTTTGAAGGTTTCGAGGACCACTGGATGTTCCGCGCCCAGCTCGGCCAGCATGCCGAGGGACTGCGAACCCTGTCCTGGAAAGACGAATGCGAGGGAAGCAGACATTAAACAAGCCCCTAATGATCTTGTCGTCGAAGAAATGGCGTCCCGCTTTGGGGGCACCAGAAACTGACAGTTTGGATGGCCAATTGAACCAAGCGGTCACATTTAAGCATTGTCCGACGAAAACGCCTAAAGCAACAAATCCTCGAGGCGACCGTGAATGCGTTCCGGCAGGTTTTCCTGGATCTCGATCAGGGCTCGCGAAATAGCACTCTGAAACCCCTGAACTCCGGCAGATCCATGGCTTTTCACCACAATTCCCTGCAAACCGAGGAAACTTGCGCCGTTATGCCGCGCCGGAGCGAGGTCCGCCTGCAGGCGTTTCATCAACGGCAGCGCCATGGCGCCGACCATTTTTGATGCAAAGTTTTTTTTGAACAGCGCCTCGATGCGCCCGGCGATCATGGTCGCCAGCCCCTCGCTGGACTTGAGCAGGATGTTGCCGACAAAACCGTCGCACACCACCAGATCCGCCTCGCCCCGATACAGGCCATCGCCCTCGACGAAACCGATGTAGTTGATGCCGCGAGCGTTCTGCAACAAGGTCGCCGCCAGCTTGACCTGCTGATTGCCCTTGATGTCCTCGGTGCCGATGTTCAACAAGGCCACGCGCGGACGAACGATGCCCAGGGTTTCAGCCGCCACCGAGCCCATCACGGCAAATTGCAGCAGGTGTTCGGCGCTGCAATCGACGTTGGCGCCCAGGTCGAGCAACTGGCAATAACCCTTCTGCGTCGGAATGGCCGCCACCATGGCCGGCCGGTCGATGCCCGGCAACGTCTTGAGCACGAAGCGCGACAGCGCCATCAGCGCACCGGTGTTGCCGGCACTGACGCACGCCTGGACCTTGTCGTCGCGCAGCAGCTCAAGGGCCACGCGCATCGACGAGTTCGGCTTGCCGCGCAGGGCCTGGGACGGTTTTTCGTCCATGGTGATGACTTCGGATGCCGGGGCAATCGACAGGCGCGAGCGATCCACAGCCGGCTGGCCAGCGATCAGTTCTTCAAGGAGGGAGGGTTGACCGACGAGGGTCAGGTGCAGCGAGGGAGTAGCAGACAGGCAAGCAAGGCTGGCCTGGACAATGCTGCGGGGACCGAAGTCCCCGCCCATTGCGTCAATCGCGATGACTTGAGCGGACAAGTGATTACTCGTCAGCGCCCTTGTCGATCACTTTACGGCCACGGTATACGCCTTCTGGCGATACGTGGTGACGCAGGTGAACTTCACCAGTGGTTTTTTCTACAGACAGGGTGCTAGCCTCGAGAGCGTCGTGCGAACGACGCATGTCACGGGCAGAGCGGGATTTTTTGTTCTGCTGAACAGCCATAATTGATTAACTCCTAAACGTTTGGGTCACGCTTTAACTGCGCCAATACACTGAACGGGTTGGACCGCGTTACCTCGTCCTCGCTCGGTTCGGGTTCATCTGCACCCGCCGGCTGCTGGCATTCTTCCGGATGATGAGCAGGCACAATGGGCAAGGCGAGCAGAAGCTCCTCCTCGATCAGTGACTGCAGATCCAAAGGATCTTCGCCCAGTTCCAGCACGTCATAACCTTTCGGCAACGACTGGGTATTCGCACCCTCCTTCACCACAGCGTAACTGCATTCGCTATGGATCGGCAGGGTGACCAGCTCAAGACAACGCTGGCAAACCATTTTGACTTCGGTGTCGATAAAGCTGTGGATCACCACAGATTTACGTTCATCTCGCTCAAAAACGAGTTTAGCCTGCACCGTACCGACAGTGTCGGAAAGCGGGTCGCAAAGTCTCTCCAAATTGGCCAGCAGCAATTCACCTTGAAGGGTGGTGCCACGGTCAGCCAATTTGCGCGGGTCAACGTGAGGTGGAATCGGGTCATTCAACATAGGCGCAGCATTATAGGGATGCCCCCGGCCATGTCAAAGGAAATTCGGCCCTGTCCGTCACCTGCAGGCCTCGCTAGAATTCGCGCCTGTCGTTCGGAGATGCCCATGCTGCCTTTATTACTCGCTTCAAGCTCGACCTATCGCCGGGAATTGCTGGCGCGCCTGCAACTGCCGTTCATCTGCAGCTCGCCGGATATCGACGAAAGCCGCCGCCCCGACGAGCCCGCCGTTGAGCTGGTCAAGCGCCTCGCCCGGGAAAAAGCCCAGGCCCTGGCCGCCAGCCATCCCGCTCATCTGATTATCGGCTCCGACCAGGTCGCGGTGCTGGGCGAGCGCATCATCGGCAAGCCCCACACCTTCGAAAAAGCCCGCGAACAACTGCTCGCCGCCAGCGGCGCCAGCGTGACCTTCCTGACCGGTCTCGCCCTGCTCAACAGCCAGACCGGCGACTGCCAGGTCGACTGCGTGCCGCTCACCGTGCACATGCGCACCCTGGACAGCGCGCGCATCGAACGCTACCTGCACGCCGAACAGCCCTATGACTGCGCCGGCAGCTTCAAGGCCGAAGGCCTGGGCGTGAGCCTGTTCCAAAGCACCGAAGGCCCGGACGCCACCAGCCTGATCGGCCTGCCGCTGATTCGCCTGATCGACATGCTGATGGTCGAAGGGGTCGAAATACCCTGAACCCACGCATGAAAAAACCGGCCACTGGAGCCGGTTTTTTTTCATGCAACCAAGGTTCTCAGCGCAGCGAAGGGCCCTGGAACCCCATCCACATCGCCAGATGCTCGGCCACACTGGCACCGAGCTTCTTCGAGAAGCGGTCGAACGGCGACTCCTGCACGGTGAAGTCCACCAGCTCCTTCTCGCCAATCACGTCACGCGCCACCGAACTGGCGTTGCCCAGCCCGTCGATCAAGCCCAGCGGCAAGGCCTGCTCGCCGGACCAGACCAGGCCGGAGAACAGCTCCGGATGCTCGGCATCCTTCAGGCGATCGCCACGACCCTGCTTGACGCTGTTGATGAACTGCTTGTGCGTGGTATCCAGCACACCCTGCCAGAACGCCGTCTCTTCGGGCTTTTGCGGCTGGAACGGATCGAGGAACGACTTGTGCTCGCCCGAGGTGTAGGTACGACGCTCGACACCGAGCTTCTCCATGGTACCGACAAAGCCGTAGCCGGCCGCGGTCACACCGATGGAACCGACCAGGCTGGCCTTGTCGGCGTAGATCTGGTCGGCAGCGCTGGCGATGTAGTAGGCACCGGACGCCCCCAGGTCGGAGATCACCGCGTACAGCTTGGTGTCCGGATGCAGGCCACGCAGGCGGCGGATCTCGTCATAGACATAACCCGACTGCACCGGACTGCCGCCCGGGCTGTTGATACGCAGGATGACGCCCTTGACCTTCTTGTCCTCGAAGGCCGCGCGCAGACTGCCGACGATATTGTCGGCACTGGCCGGTTCCTTGTCGGCAATCATGCCGGTCACGTCGATCAGCGCGGTGTAGTTGGCGCTGCGCGTGGCGGCCTTCTCCATGTCCATCAGCGGCGTGAACAGCACCAGCGCGCCAAACAGATACACGAAGGTCAGCAGCTTGAAGAAAATCCCCCAGCGCCGCGACCGGCGCTGCTCCTGCACACTGGCCAGCAAGGTCTTTTCCAGGAGCTTCCAGCTTTTTGCGTCACCGCCCTCGGCACTCTCTTCGTTCGCCTTGGGCGCCTTCCATTCGTCGGTCATGCCATCTACCCCAGCAAAAATCCATTAGGCCCGCTGATTCAGCCAGGCGTGCAGTTCTGAAAAACGGTCGATCGCCAGTGTCGGCTCGAACAGCTTCAGTGCGTCGATCGACTGGGCACCGTAGCTGACCGCTACCGAATCCATGCCGGCATTGCGCGCCATCTGCAAATCGAAGGACGAATCCCCGACCATCAGCGCCTGCGCAGGCGCCACTTTGCAATGCGCCATGATCTGCTCGAGCATCAGCGGATGCGGCTTGCTGGCGGTTTCGTCGGCGGCACGGGTGGCGTCGAAATAGTGTTCCCAACCATGGGACTTGAGCACCCGATCCAGCCCGCGCCGCGCCTTGCCGGTCGCGACGGCCAGGTGATAACCCTGGGCCCGGAAGGCCTCCATCGACTCCACCACACCTTCGAACAACGGCGAAGGCACGGCTTCCGAGGCGATGTAGTGATCGGCGTAGTGCTGACGGAAGGCAATCAGCTCGTCGTCAGCGATTTCCGGGTACAGCGTACGGATGGCTTCCGGCAGGCCCAGGCCGATGATGCCCTTGACGGCAAAATCATCACGCAACGGGAAACCGGAACGCTCGGAGGCCACGTGCATGGCCTCGACAATCCGACCAATGGAATCGGCCAAGGTGCCGTCCCAGTCGAATATCAGCAATTTGTAGTCAGATGGGCGCACTCAAACGCTCCACGGTCTTGGCCCACATCTCGTCAACTGGCGCTTGAAGCTTCAATTCGCCACCGTCGGGAAGCGGCACAGTCAACATGTACGCGTGCAGGAACAGGCGCTTGCCACCCAGGTCACGGATTTCCTTGCTGAAACCCTCTTCGCCGTACTTGGTGTCACCGGCAATGCAGTGCCCGGCATGCAAGGTGTGGACGCGGATCTGGTGAGTACGCCCGGTGATCGGTTTTGCTTCGACCATGGTGGCAAAATCGCCAAAACGACGCAGAACCTTGAACACCGTCAAAGCATCCTTGCCTTCTTCGTCGACTTCGACCATGCGCTCGCCGGAGCGCAGGTTGCTCTTCTGCAACGGCGCACGCACCTGCTTGATCGACGACGGCCAGTTGCCGCGCACCAGTGCCATGTAGCGCTTGTCGACACCGTCACCGCGCAGTTGCTCGTGCAAGTGACGCAACATGCTGCGTTTCTTGGCGATCATCAACAGGCCGGAGGTGTCGCGGTCCAGGCGGTGCACCAGCTCCAGCTCCTTGGCATCGGGGCGCAACTGACGGAAGGCTTCGATCACACCGAAGTTCAGGCCGCTGCCGCCGTGGACCGCGATCCCGGCCGGCTTGTTGATCACGATCAGCGCCTTGTCTTCGTAGACGATCGAGGCTTCCAGGCGCTGCAACAGGCCCTGGGCCACCGGCACCGGCTCGTCGCGCTCAGGCACGCGCACCGGCGGCACGCGCACGATATCGCCCGCCTGCAGCTTGTACTCGGGCTTGATCCGACCCTTGTTCACGCGCACTTCGCCCTTGCGCAAAATGCGGTAAATCAAGGTCTTGGGCACGCCTTTGAGCCGGGCGAGAAGGAAGTTATCAATACGTTGGCCGGCATATTCCGGCGAGACCTCAAGCATTTGAACGCCTGGAGTCGAGGGGGCAGTAGTCGTCATGGCGCGGATGATATCAATTTTTTATGGAATTGAAGCACTTAATCATTACTGCTATAGTCGCGAACGCCGCCAAAAGCGGCCTGGACAGCGGATTAACGGTCAAAAACCGACCCTGACCAAAGCAATTCACCAGGACGCAAGGCCGTCCTACGGGGCTTTCGCTACGTAACGGTGGAGTTTGCAGCTGTAACGAGCGCAGGTGACATGAGGCCTGAATCACGCCGCAAAGCAGAGTTTTAACTCGCCACGCGAGCCAATATTCACGGCCAGTTCACAAAGTGCAGTCAGCTGCGGATGACCCCGAGCGAAGGCTTCGGAAACAACGCCTGAATTTAGCCATGATGCGTGACCTCCCCTTTCGGAGCTCACGGTAAATGCCAACCCGCTGCGGATTCTGCGCGCGGCAGCACCCGAATTATCAGGGATACGTGTAGGGTGGAGATGCACAACCGCTGGACTGTGTAGCAATAGGCTTTATCAAGACGCTTCATCTCGTCCACAGCCGCCGGTTGATTCCTCCTCCTGACTGAGTGCTTAAGTAGCCACAGCAAGCAGGACGCGTACGTCGCGACGAAGGCCCACATTGGCCGGACCTCGCTGGACACGGGAATGGCCAACCACTCCCGACGCACCTGACACCGACCGTGAGAAGTCGTGTGTGCCGAACGCCGTTTCCGGCAGCCCGGAAACCGACGGTACTACATGAAAAGAATGCTGATTAACGCAACTCAACCCGAAGAGTTGCGTGTTGCACTGGTAGATGGCCAGCGCCTCTACGACCTGGACATTGAATCCGGTGCACGCGAGCAGAAGAAGGCCAACATCTACAAAGGCCGGATTACTCGCATCGAACCGAGCCTTGAGGCTGCCTTTGTCGATTTCGGCTCCGAGCGCCACGGCTTCCTGCCCCTCAAGGAAATCTCCCGCGAGTACTTCAAGAAAGCCCCTGAAGGTCGCGTCAACATCAAGGACGTCCTGAGCGAAGGCCAGGAAGTCATCGTTCAAGTCGAAAAAGAAGAACGTGGCAACAAGGGCGCCGCCCTGACCACCTTCATCAGCCTGGCCGGTCGTTACCTGGTCCTGATGCCGAACAACCCGCGTGCCGGCGGCATCTCGCGCCGCATCGAAGGCGAAGAGCGCAATGAACTGCGCGAAGCGCTGAACGGCCTGGTTGCCCCTGCCGACATGGGCCTGATCGTGCGCACTGCCGGCCTGGGCCGCAGCAGCGAAGAAATGCAGTGGGACCTCGACTACCTGCTGCAACTCTGGACCGCGATCAAGGAAGCCTCGCTGGATCGCTCCGCGCCGTTCCTGATCTACCAGGAAAGCAACGTCATTATCCGCGCCATCCGCGATTACCTGCGCCAGGACATCGGCGAAGTGCTGATCGACAGCGTCGAAGCCCAGGACGAAGCCCTGACCTTCATCCGCCAGGTGATGCCGCAGTACGCCAGCAAGATCAAGCTGTACGAAGACAGCGTTCCGCTGTTCAACCGTTTCCAGATCGAAAGCCAGATCGAGACCGCTTTCCAGCGCGTCGTCGAGCTGCCTTCCGGCGGCTCCATCGTCATCGACCCGACCGAAGCCCTGGTGTCCATCGACATCAACTCGGCGCGCGCCACCAAAGGCAGCGACATCGAAGAAACCGCCCTGCAGACCAACCTTGAAGCGGCCGAAGAGATCGCCCGTCAGTTGCGCCTGCGCGACATCGGCGGCCTGATCGTCATCGACTTCATCGACATGACCCCGGCCAAGAACCAGCGCGCCGTGGAAGAAAAAGTCCGCGAATGCCTGGAAGCCGACCGCGCCCGCGTGCAAGTCGGTCGCATCTCGCGCTTCGGCCTGCTGGAAATGTCCCGTCAGCGCCTGCGTCCATCGCTGGGCGAAAGCAGCGGCATCGTCTGCCCACGCTGCAACGGCACGGGCATCATCCGTGATGTTGAATCGCTGTCGCTGGCGATCCTGCGCCTGATCGAAGAAGAAGCCCTGAAAGACCGCACCGCCGAAGTTCGCGCCCAGGTGCCGATTCCGGTTGCAGCGTTCCTGCTCAACGAAAAACGCAATTCGATCACCAAGATCGAACTGCGCACCCGTGCCCGTATCGTCATCCTGCCGAACGATCACCTGGAAACCCCGCACTTCGAAGTTCAGCGCCTGCGTGATGACAGCCCGGAAGCGGCCAACAACCAGTCCAGCTACGAAATCGCCGCAGCCGCTGCCGAAGTCGAAGAAGTCCAGCCGGCTGCAGCGACCCGCACCCTGGTTCGCCAGGAAGCGGCGGTCAAGACCGCCCCGGCCCGTGCCAACGCCCCGGTACCGACCGAAGTGCCTGCCGCACCGGTCGCAGCTCCGGTAGCCGCGCCAGAGCCAAGCCTGTTCAAGGGCCTGGTGAAGTCGCTGGTCAGCCTGTTCGCCACCAAGGAAGAGCCGGCGGCTCCGGCTGTGGTTGAAAAACCAGCCGCCACCGAGCGTCCAGCGCGCAACGAAGAGCGTCGCAACGGCCGCCAGCAGAGCCGCAACCGTAACGGTCGCCGTGACGAAGAACGCAAGCCTCGCGAAGAACGTGCACCGCGTGAAGAGCGCGCACCACGTGAGCCGCGCGAAGCCCGTGAAGCTCGTGAAGAAGCACCGGCCGCCCGCGAAGAACGCGCACCACGCGCCCCGCGTGAAGAACGTGCACCGCGCGCGCCTCGCGAAGACCGCAAGCCACGTGGCGAGCGTGAAGAACGCGTGCGTGTCCTGCGCGAGCCGCTGGATACCGTTGCGCCGGAAACCGCTGTAACTGCCGCTGCCGAAGAACGTCCGGCCCGTCAGCCGCGCGAAGAGCGCGCTCCACGCCCACCGCGTGAAGAGCGTCAACCGCGTGCCGAACAAGCCGCTGCTGCCGTAGCCGAAGAAGAACTGACCGGCAACGAAGAGCAACTGGGTGAAGACGGTCAGGAAGGCGCCGAAGGCGATCGTCCACGTCGTCGTTCCCGTGGCCAGCGTCGTCGCAGCAACCGTCGCGAGCGTCAACGCGATGCCGACGGCAACGTGATCGAAGGTTCGGAAGAGTCGCCAACCAACGAAGGCAGCGAAGCACCGAGCACCGCTGACCTGGCCGCTGGCCTGGCGGTCACCGCCGCTGTCGCCAGCACCGTGATCAGCGCTCCGGCCGAAGCACAGGCCAACGAGCAAGCCGAACGCGCCACCGCTGCCACGCTGGAAACCGCTGCAGTCGAAGCACCGGTCGTTGAAGCGACTACCCCGGTTGAAGCGACTGCCGCGCCGGAAATCGAAGTGGCCCCGGCCCATGTCGAAGCCCAGCCTCAGATTGAAGCTGCCGTGGAACCGGCGGTCGTGGTTGAAGAAGCACCTGCCGTGGTTGCAGAGCCAGCTGCTGAAACCGTCGTTGAAACCGTGACTGAAACTGTTCGTGAAGTTCGCGAAGAGCAAACGGCGTTCAACTGGGTGGCCGAGCCAGCCGTCGTCGAAGCGCCGACGCCAGTCGCCGAGCCGGAGACTGCCGAAGCCATGGTTTCCGAACCCGTCGTGGCGGCCGCCGAGCCCGCTCCAGCGCCAGTGGTTGAAGCACCTGTGGTAGTCGAAGCACCTGCCCCAGTGGTCGAGGCGGCTCCAGTCAGCGCCCTGACCCCAAGTGGCCGCGCGCCGAACGACCCACGTGAAGTGCGTCGTCGCAAGCGTGAGGAAGAGCGCCTGCAGAAGGAAGCCGAACTGGCTGCCGCTGCTGCTCCGGTTGAAGCGGTGGTAGCTGAAGAGCCAGCACCGGTCGTGGCTGAAGTGATCGAGGCCCCCGCCCCGATCGCCGAGCCAGCTGCCGAGGCTGCTGAAGCGGTGATCCACGAAGCACCACGCTCCGTCCAGGAAGCCGTTGTGCAGCACGAAGCCGAGGAAAAAGAACACGAGCCTAAACCGCTCGTCTGATTCCCGCGGTAACGAAAAGCCCCGCCTGGTGATGCCAGGCGGGGCTTTTTTATGCCTGAATGCCCGCGGTGTCTGGGCCTCCATCGCGAGCAAGCTCGCTCCTACAGGGGATCGGGGATGCCTTTGATCTTCTGTGGGAGCGAGCCTGTCGAGGCGTCGAACCGTCGCGATGGTCGTTAACGATAACGCGGGATGCCTGGATGCCCGCGGTGTCTGAGCCTCCATCGCGAGCAAGCTCGCTCCTACATAGGATCGGGGATGCCTTTGATCTTCTGTGGGAGCGGGCTTGCTCGCGATGGTCGTTAACGATAACGCAGGATGCCTGGATGCTCGCGGTGTCTGGGCCTCCATCGCGAGCAAGCTCGCTCCTACAGGGGATCGTGGTGCCTTTGATCTTCTGTGGGAGCGGGCTTGCCCGCGATGGTCGTGAACGATGACGCGGGATGCCTGAATGCCCGCGGTGTCTGGGCCACCATCGCGAGCAAGCTCGCTCCTACACGGTGAAGGTCAGGCGCTCGGGTGTGTCGACATCCCACAGCACTCCGTGGTCATCGACTGGCACTTCGAGCACCTTCGCCGAGGCGAACAGTGGTTTGGCGCCCCGATCTCCGGATAACGCCGTCAAACCGCAAGCGAACGCACGCCCAAACCCCACAGGATGGCCATACTCGCCACCGATCACCGGCACGCTGATCCCATCCTCCGTCACCGCCGCCAGCACTTTCTCGAATGTGGAGGGCAGGATGAACGGCATATCTCCCAGGGCGATCAACCATCCGGCGAGCTCCGGGCACGCCGCGACTCCCGCCGCAATGCTGTCGCCCATCCCGGTCGACTCGATCAGCACCACTTCAAAACCATAGGCCTGGGCCATGCGCATGACTTGCGGGCGGTCTTCGGTGGTGACCAGCACACGCTTGGTCAGCCCGGCCGGCACACTCACCAGCACCTGCTCGATCACCGAACGCACGCTGCCATCGCGTCCAGTGCAGTCGGCCAGGAGCTTGTCCCGGTCGGCACCCGCGATCTGCCGGAACCGACTGCCCTGCCCGGCAGCCAATACGATGACACCCACCGGCTCGCTCATGCGCTCTCCTTTTTCTGCTTCAACTCGACGCCATTCTTGATCGACACGATTTCAGCCAGCAGCGACAGAGCGATTTCCGCCGGGGAATGGCTGCCGATGTGTAAACCGATCGGGCCGTGCAAACGTTCGATGGCTTCCTCGGACAAGCCTAGCTGAAGCAGGTTGTCCCGGCGCTTGCGGCTGTTGACCCGCGAACCCAGCGCACCAACGTAAAAAGCCCTGGAGTCGAGCGCGGTGAGCAGCGCCATGTCGTCCAGCCGTGGATCGTGGGTCAGCGCAACGATGGCCGTGCGTTCGTCGGTCTGGATGCTCAACACTGCGTCATCCGGCATGCCACTGACAAAACGCCCGTGCTGTTCTTCCCAGCCATGCACGAATTCGCTGCGCGGATCGCAGATCAGCACTTCGAAATCCAGCAGCCGCGCCATCTCGGCGACATACCGCGACAACTGCCCCGCCCCGATCAACAGCAAGCGCCAGCGCGGACCGTAGATCCCACGCAACGTGTGGCCATCGAAGCTCAGCACGTCACCCTTGCCGGCGGGTTGCAAGCGGACTTCACCACTGGCGATGTCCAGCACCCGCGCGACGACTTCATGGGCTTCGCAACGGGCCAGCAGTTGCGCGACCCAGGCCGGATCGCCGACCCGTTCCTCGGTCAGGCGCAAGGTGCCACCGCAGGGCAAACCGAAGCGTGCGGCCTCCTCCTGGGTCACGCCGTAGGTGATCAGTTGCACCGGCGGCCCGTCCGGCGCGATGCGCCCATCGTGCATCCGGGCGATCAAGTCGTCCTCGATGCAGCCGCCGGACACCGAACCGATCACCACGCCGTCTTCACGCAGGGCCAGCATGGCGCCCGGAGCCCGGGGCGCGGTGCCCCAGGTCTGGACCACGCTGTACAACATCACCCGCTGCCCCGCCTGGCGCCACTGCAAGACACTGCGCAGTACGTTCAGATCGACGCTGTCCATCAAGCCTCAGCCTTTTGCCAGCCCTGCAACTGATAACGAACCGGCAAGTTACGGATGCGCTTGCCGGTGGCGGCGAAGATCGCATTGCACAGGGCCGGCGCAATCGGCGGCACACCCGGCTCGCCGACGCCACCCAGCGGTACCTCGCCTGGCGGGGTCACCAGATGCACCGCGACTTCCTTCGGCGCCAGGGACATGCGCGCCACTTCGTACATGTGGAAGTTATCCTGCTGGACCTTGCCATCCTTGAAGCTGATCTCGCCCAGCACGGCGTTGCCCAGGCCCATCACGCAGGCGCCTTCGAACTGCGAACGGATGCGCTCGGGGTTGATCTGCGGACCGCAATCGACCGCGATGTCGGCCTTGTGCACGATCAACGTGCCGTCATCCTTGACCTCGACTTCGATCACGGCCGCCACATAGGTGACGAAGCTGTAATGCACCGCCAGCCCCAGCCCGCGCCCCTTGGGCAACTGACGCCCCCAACCGGCGGCTTTCGCGGCGGTTTCCAGCACGGTACGCATGCGCCCGGTGTCGATCGGATAACGCTCGGGAGACTCGCCGTAGTTCCATTCTTCACTCAAGGTGCGCGGGTCGATCTTACGGTCCGGGCCGAGCAGCTTGATCTGGTACTTGAGCGGGTCCTCACCGGCCTTGTGCGCCAGTTCATCGACAAAGCTCTGGATGGCGAAACCATGGGGAATGTTCGACACCGAGCGATACCAGCCGACACGGGTGTGCACGACGGCTTCAGGATTCTCCAGACGCACGTTGGGAATCGCGTAGGCCATGTTGGTGAAGCCCATGCCCAGCTCGAAGGCCGCTTCGTGGTTCATACCCGGCGCGAACAGCGCGGTGATGCTCGGCGCCACGGTACGGTGCAGCCAGCCGGACGGCAGGCCTTCCTTGTTCAGGCCGGCCTTGAGGTATTCCGCCGAGACGGTATGGAAGTACGAGTTATGGATGTCGTCTTCACGGGTCCACTGCACCCGTACCGCCTTGCCCGGAAACTCCTTGGCGAGTACGGCGGCTTCGATGACGAAGTCCGGCTTGGATTTGCGCCCGAACCCGCCACCCAGCAGGGTGACGTTGAACGTGACGTTGTCGAAAGGCAGGCCGAGGCGTTCGCCGATGCGCTCGCGGGTGACCTGCGGCGCCTGGCTTGGCCCCCAGGCTTCGCAGACACCGTCCTGGTAACGGGCGATGGCAACCATCGGCTCCATGGGCGCCTGTGCCAGGTGCGGCAGGTAGTAGGACGCTTCGAGTGTGCTGCTGGCAGTACTGATGGCCTTGTCGATGTCACCGGTGTTGCGTACCACCTTGCCCGGTTTCAGGGACGCCGCTTCCAGTTCCTTGCGGTAGGCAATCGAGTCGTAGCTGGCGTTAGGGCCGTCATCCCACTCGATTTTCAGCGCCTCGCGGCCCTTGATCGCCGCCCAGGTGTTGCTGGCCACCACCGCCACGCCGCCCAGGGGCTGGAATTCCGAAGGCAACGGCCGGCCTTCGATCTGCAGGACCTTGATCACGCCGGGGACTTTCAGCGCCGCGCTGTCATCCAGCGATTTCACCTTGCCGCCATACACGGCCGGACGGGCAATGGTAGCGTAGAGCATGCCGTCGAAATGCACGTCGGCGCCGTAAACCGCGCGACCGTTGACGATATCCGCGCCGTCGATGGCCCGAGTGCCCTCTTTACCGATGTAGCGAAATTGCGAGGGGTCCTTGAGCCGCAGGCTGTCGCGCGCGGGCACCGCCAGGGCACCCGCGGCAGCGGCCAGGGCGCCATAGCCCAGCTCGCGCCCGGAGGGTTTATGGATGACTTTGTGCAACTGTGCGTGGCACTCGCCCACCGGGACTTTCCACTGGTCGGCCGCCGCCTGCTCGAGCATGGTCCGCGCGGCGGCGCCGCAACGGCGCATCGGTTCATACCAGTGACGCATGCTGCGCGAGCCATCGGTGTCCTGGTTGCCGAAACGCACTTCGTCACCCGGTGCCTGTTGCACCTTCACCATCGCCCAGTCGGCCTCCAGCTCGTCGGCCACCACCATGGTCAGGCTGGTCCGCACGCCCTGGCCCATTTCCGAGCGATTGCACATGACCGTCACCGTGCCATCCGCGGCGATGCTGACGTAGACCTTCGGGTCGTCGATCCAGCCATTGGGCATGCCGTCGGCGCCAAACTTTTTCTCCGTTTCGGCGGCGAATGCATCCTGCCAACCCCAACTGGCGGCGATCACCAGCGCACTGGTGGCGCCCACGCCCTTGAGGAAGCCCCGGCGGCTCAGGTTGCTCAGGGCAAAATCATTCGGTAACTGGCTCATGCCTTGGCCTCCTTCAGGTGGGTGGATGCCTGACGGATCGCGGTCTTGATCCGGTTGTAGGTGCCGCAGCGGCAGATGTTGCCGACCATCGCCTCTTCGATCTGCTCGTCGCTGGGGTTGGGGTTGGTCTTGAGCAGCGCGGTCGCCGACATGATTTGCCCGCCCTGGCAGAAACCGCATTGCGCCACGGCGCTGTCGAGCCAGGCCTGTTGCACGACCTGCCCGACCGGGTCGGCGTGCAGGTTGTCGATGGTGGTGACGTTCTGCCCGATCACCGAGCCGATGGGCGTGATGCAACTGCGCGCCGGCAAACCTTCGATATGAATGGTGCAGGCGCCGCACAGGCCCATGCCGCAGCCGAATTTGGTGCCGTTGTAGCCGACCACATCGCGGATCGCCCAGAGCAGCGGCATGTCCTCGGTGACGTCGAGTTGATGGTCTTGACCATTGAGTTTCAGGGTAATCATGGGCACGCCCGCATATTTGTCATGGTTATGGGGTCGAGCAATCTGCCGCTGGATGGACAGCGGTTGGCATCACGCAGATCGGCTCAGGCTAAAGGGGCTCTCTTATGCAGACAGGAGCGTCTGCACCGGGCCTTTGATGGAACAAATGGTGGTTATCGTTTGCCCGCCAGGTTAACCCGGCATTAACAAAAAAGCCCTGCACACGTGAAGTTGTACAGGGCTTTGAAGGCAGTCTTGAAAGCGTAGCTTCAATACCGATTGGGCTCCATTTCCAGCTCAACCTGGAAACGTTCTGAAATGTCTTTCTGGATGCGTTGCGCCAGGTTCAGCAATTGCAGCCCCGTCGCCTCGCCGTAGTTGACCAGCACCAGCGCCTGCGCCTTGTGCACACCCGCATCGGCCTCGCGAAAACCTTTCCAGCCGGCACGCTCGATCAGCCAGCCAGCCGCCAGCTTCATTTGCCCATCGGGTTGGGCGTACGCCACCAGGTCGGGGTATTGCGTCTTGAGCCGTGCCACCTGCGCGGCCGACACCAGCGGGTTCTTGAAGAAGCTGCCGGCATTGCCAAGTACCGCCGGGTCCGGCAGTTTTTCATTGCGGATGCTGCAGATCGCCCGGCTGACATCGGTGGCGGTGGGTTGGTCGACGCCTTGCTCGGTCAGGCGCTGACGCACCGGGCCGTATTCCAGATGCAGGTGCTCGACGCGGCTCAGGGCAAACCGCACCCGCAGGATCAACCAACGCCCCGGTTGCTGCTTGAACAGGCTGTCGCGGTAGGCGAAGTTGCATTCGTCCAGGCTGAAGTCGCGCAGCTCGCCGGTCTGGCGGTCCAGCGCGGTCAGGCCGGCGAATACGTCCTTGATCTCCACGCCATAGGCGCCGATGTTCTGCATCGGGGCGGCGCCGACGGTGCCGGGGATCAGGCTCAGGTTTTCCAGGCCGGACAGCCCCTGTGCCAACGTGTGCTGAACGAAGGGATGCCAGGGTTCACCCGCCTCGGCTTCGATCACCACACGACGGCCATCATCGCTGAGGATGCGAATGCCCCGGGTGGCCATGCGCAGCACCAGCGCCGGGATGTCGGCGGTCAGCAGCAGATTGCTGCCGCCACCGATCACCAGCAGCGGCACGCCCTGCTCCACGGCACAGGCCAGTGCCTGGCGCACATCGGCATCGCTGTGGGCTTCGGCGAACAGCCGCGCCCGGACATCCACGCCAAAGGTATTGAACGGCTTGAGGGAAACCTCGCGCTGTAGCTGCAAACTCATAACCGGCCCTTCAATTCGATGACCAACTGATCACTGGCGCGCTCGATCAGATCGAGCACAATCTCGAAGCCCTGGTCACCGTCGTAATACGGGTCCGGGACTTCGTCGATCTCCGACTGATAGCGGCGCAGGAACAGGTCCAGCTCGGCCCTGCCCTTGCCGGGCTGCAAGGCCTTGAGGTTGCGCAGATTGCTGTGATCCATGGCGAGGATCAGGTCATAAGTGGCGAAGTCGGCGCGGCTGACCTGTTGAGCGCGCTGGGCGGACAGGTCGTAACCACGCAGCCTGGCAGCGGCCTGGCTGCGTTTGTCCGGCGCTTTGCCGACGTGCCAGTCACCGGTGCCGGCCGAGGCCACTTCGACCTGATCGGCCAGCCCGGCCTCACGCAGCTTATGGCGCAACACACCTTCAGCCGTCGGCGAACGGCAGATGTTGCCCAGACAGACGAACAGAACCCGCATCAGGCCTCCAGCAGGCGACGAACGCGTTCGAGGTCTTCGGGCGTGTCGACACCCGCGGGCGGGGCGATCAGCGCATCGGCCACGTGAATCCGTACGCCGTGCCACAGGGCCCGCAATTGCTCCAGCGACTCGGTGTTTTCCAGCCAGCACGGGCCCCAGCTGACGAAGTCATGCAGGAAACCGACGCGATAGGCATAGATGCCGATGTGGCGGCGATACGGCACGCCTTCCGGCAGCTGCTCCTGGCTTTTGGCGAAGGCGTCGCGGGCCCAGGGCAAGGTTGCGCGACTGAACGTCAGCGCCAGGCCGTTGAGGTCGCTGACCACCTTGACCACGTTGGGATTGAACAGGGTCTGCACGTCTTCGATCGGCTCGGCCAGGGTGGCCATGCGTGCCTCGGTGTGGGCGGCCAGGTTGGCAGCAACCTGGTCGATCACGCTCGGCGGGATCAACGGCTCGTCGCCCTGGACGTTGACCACGATGGCATCGGGCCCCAGGCCCAGCTGGGTTGCCACTTCGGCCAGACGATCGGTACCGGAGTTATGGTCTTCGCGGGTCAGCACCACTTCGGCGCCAAAGCCCCGGCAGGCCTCGACGATGCGCGCATCGTCGGTGGCCACCACCACCCGCTGGGCACTGCTCTTGCTCGCCTGTTCCCAGACGTGCTGGATCATCGGCTTGCCGGCAATCAGCAGCAGTGGCTTGCCTGGCAAGCGGGTGGAGGCGTAACGCGAAGGAATGACAACGGTGAAGGCGGTGGTCATTTATCCAGGCGCTCGTCGGTGGTCAGGGTGCGGGCTTCGGTTTCCAGCATCACCGGGATACCGTCGCGGATCGGGTACGCAAGGCCAGCGCCCTTGCTGATCAGCTCGGTTTTGTCGGCGCTGAGTTTGAGCGGGCCTTTGCAGATCGGGCAAGCGAGGATGTCGAGCAGTTTGGTGTCCATGAGCATTCCCTGGAGAACAACGATTTAAGGCAAAAGACGAGCCGGCAGCAGACGCATCAACTGCGTATCGAACCAGGCCACGAAGGCCGGTGATGGCGCAGCATCGACGGTCAGGTACCACCAATCGGCAGCGGCGAAGGCACGGCACTTCACCGCGTCCTTTTCAGTCATCACCAACGGCAATGACGGTGTGAAATTCAAGGCCTGCACGCTGTATTCGGCGTGGTCGGCAAACGCATGGGGAACAGGCCGCCAGTGTAGCGTTTCGAGGGTCGTGAAGAAACGCTGCGGGTTGCCGATCCCGGCCACCGCGTGCAGCGCCTGGCCTGGCGGGAAGTGATCGAGGGGCCGTCGTTCACCGCTTTGCAGGTTGACCAGGGCACTGGGCTGCAAGGTGAAGGCAAAGCCGTCCGCACGGTCATCGGCAGCGCCGTTGTACAGCACGGCATCGACGCTTTGCAGGCGCTCGGCCGGCTCGCGCAGTGGCCCGGCCGGCAGGCAGCGCTGGTTGCCCAGGCCGCGGGCGGCGTCGATCAGCACCAGTTCCAGGTCACGGGCCAGGCGGTAATGCTGCATGCCATCGTCGGAGAGGATCAGGTCCAGCGGCTCACTGGCCAACAGCGCCTTGACCGCACTGCTGCGGTCCGGGTCGATCATCAGCGGCACGCCGGTACGCTGCACGATCAACAGCGGCTCATCGCCAGCCACGGCGGCGTCCTGATCGGCCGCGACGCGCCACGGCAGTTGCGGCGGCTTGGCGCCATAGCCGCGACTGACCACACCGACCCGCAGGCCGCTGCGCTGGCAATGTTCGATCATCCACAGAATCAGCGGCGTCTTGCCGGTGCCGCCGACGGTGATGTTGCCGACCACGATCAACGGCACCGGCGGTTGATAGATGTCACCCTCGCCCGCCAGGAAGCGCTCGCGCTTGCGCGTGACCACACGCCGGTACAGCCATTCCAGCGGCCGCAACAGTTTCAGGGCTGGATGGCCCTGATACCACGCGGCAAGCAAACGATCGGACATGGCCATCAGGGCGCGGGCGGCGCCGCCTCGACTGTGGTCATGCGCAGGTGGCTGAAGCCCAGTTTGCCGGCGGCGTCCATGGCGGTGATCACCGACTGATGCTGGGTCTTGCCATCGGCGCTGATGGACAACGGCAGGTTGGTGTCACCACCGGATTCCTTCTGCAACGCGTCAATGACGGTCGCCAGGTCGCTCTTTGGCAGGATCTGGTTATTCAGCGAAAACACGCCGTCGGCATTGATGGTCAGGTCCAGGTGCTTGGCCTGCTGATCATCGGCCGACGCACCGGTGACCGCCTCCGGCAGTTCGACACGCAACTGGGTCTCGCGGGTGAAGGTGGTGGTCACGACGAAAAACAGCAGCAGGATAAACACCACGTCGATCAGCGACGCGAGGTTGATGTCCACGTTCTCCCGTTGCTTGCGGCGGAATTTCACGCTTTTTTGCCCTCGTACAGGTCCACGTCACGATCGCCCTGCACGACTTCAACCAGCTTGATCGCTTCCTGTTCCATGCCCACCACCAGCTCATCAATGCGCCGTTGCAGGAAACGGTGGAAGAACACCGACGGGATACCGACCATCAGGCCCGCTGCGGTGGTGATCAGGGCCTTGGAAATACCCCCGGCCAGCACGGCGGCGTTGGTGGTCATGCCGGTGCCCATGAAGGCGCTGAAAATGTCGATCATGCCCAGCACCGTACCGAGCAGGCCCAGCAGCGGGGCCATGGCGGCGATGGTGCCCAGTGCGTTGATGTAGCGTTCAAGTTCGTGAATCACCCGCGCGGCGGCCTCTTCAATGCACTCTTTCATGATCTCGCGACCATGCTTGGAGTTGGCCAGGCCCGCCGCGAGGATTTCGCCCAGTGGCGAGTTGGCGCGCAGTTCCTTGAGCTTTTCCTTATTGAGCTGCTTGTCCTTGATCCACACCCAGACCTGGCCGAGCAGATAGTCCGGGGTCACACGGCTGGCGCGCAGGGTCCACAGGCGCTCGGCGACAATCGCCATGGCCGCGATGGAACTCAGAATGATCGGCAGCATCATCCAGCCGCCGGATTTGACCAATTCCCACACAGTGACAGTCCCCTCGAAAAAGTGCGCCACTCTAACATAGGGGGTCGGCGCACCGAAGACCGTGATGTCGCATCCGGTCGGGCTTTAATAACCGGTGGTTATGGCGGGGCTCGCCAGAAACGCCGTTGTTGACGCATCGTCCAGGCCGGTTCGAACAGCCCCAGGCGCAGACGAATGGCGCCCTGCTCGGCGCTGTCGTGGAGAGTCATGCCGCGTTTTCGATAGCGCGCCGTGACCGTAGGGTGCGGGTGGCCGAACGAATTGCCATGGCCGCGCGAGATCAGCACCGCCCGGGGTTGCAACGCCGCGAGCAGCGCCATCGACGACGAACTGCGGCTGCCGTGGTGGGGCGACTGCAACCAGTCGGTGGGCACGGCCAGGGGGCTGTCGAGCAGGACCTGCTCGGCCGCGACGTCGATGTCGCCGGTCAGCAGCAGGCGCTCGCCGTTGGCCTCGATTTGCAGCACGCAGGATTGCTGGTTGCTGTCGGTCGCCCCGGACCATTGCCAGAGCTGGAACCTCACACCGTCCCAGGTCCATTGCTCCCCACTGGCGCACGCCTGCGCGTTCAATTCGGCGGGCAGTGCCAGCGGGTCACCGCTCAGGGTTCGCGCGACCGGCATTGCCTGGGCGACGGCCCTGGCCCCTCCCGCGTGATCGGCATCGCCGTGGCTGATCAGCATCAGGTCGAGCCCGCTGACGCCCAGCTTGCGCAAGGCTGGCACAACCACGCGCTCACCCAGGTCGAGGTCGCCGAAACGCGGCCCGGTGTCATACAGCAGCGTGTGATGGCGGGTTCGGATCAGAATCGCCAGCCCCTGGCCGACGTCCAGTTGCCAGACTTCGGCGACGCCTTCCGGCAGCGTCGACCTGGGGGGAAACACCAGCAACAGTAACAGCGGCCATCCCAACGGACGCAACGGCACGCCACGGGGCAGCAACAGCAGAATCGCGCCAAGACAACCCAGCGCCCATACCCAAGGCGCGATCGCGACGGGCTGCCATGCCGGTACTTGCCCGGCCAGCCACCCAAGGGCCATGAACAACTTGTCGATCAGCCCGCCCGCCAGCCACAGCAGGCCTTCGCCTACATAAGGCAGCGGCAACAACAAGGTCCCGAGCAGGGCCAGTGGCAACACCAGCAGGCTGATCCAGGGCACCGCCAGCAAATTGGCCAGCGGACCGCTGAGGCTGATGGGCAGTCCCAATATCAGCAGCAGCGGCCCCAGGCCGATTGCAATCAGCCATTGCGCGCGGGTCCAGGCCTGCCACCATCGCCATGGGCCCAGGCGCCCGCCAAAGGTGAAGATCAGCACCGCCACCGCCGCGAAGGACAGCCAGAAACCCGGCTGCAGACTGACCAGAGGATCGAGCAGCAACACTGCATCGAGCGCCAGCAGCAACGGCCACCAGGCCCCCAGATGGCGAAAGCGCAGGCGCCACAGCAGCACCAGGCCGATCATCACACAGGCCCGCCGCACCGGCACCTCGAACCCGGCCAGCAGTCCATAGCCCAGCGCTGCGGCGAATGCCAGCCCACAGGCCCAGGGCAACCAGGGCAGGCGCGCCGGCCACAGACCGTAGCGGGCCAGCCCGGCAATCAGCAGATACACCACGCCGGCGAGCAGACCGATGTGTTGCCCGGAGATCACCAGCAAATGCACGGTGCCGGTGTCTTGCAGCACCTGCCAATCTTCACGATCAAGCCCGGCGCCATCGCCCAGCACCAGCGCCGCCAGCGCGCCCGCCCGGCCCTGGGCGTCCACCGCCTGCAAACGCTGGCGGACGCTGTCGCGCCAGGCCCAACGCGCTTGCGCAAGGCGCTGGCCATCCTTGATCGTGCCGGTGGCGCCAATGCGTTGCGCCAGCAGCCAGGCGTCGTAATCGAAGGCATGGGGGTTGAGCAGCCCGGACGGGCGCTTGAACTTCACCGCCAGCCGCCAGCGCTCGCCGCTGCTGACCGGCGGCCCGCCGTACCAGGCCAGGCGCAGCCGTGGTGGCAGGTTTTCCTGGCGTGAGCGCACGTCTGCCAACTCAAAGCGCACCACTTGATCGCTGCTCGCGGGCAACCCCACCACCCGCCCCTCGACCCAACGGGTTTCACCGTCGAGTTCAGCCGGCAGGCGATCGTCCAGCGCCCACTGCGCCTGGGCGCCGGCCCAACTCAAGCCGAACAGGAAAAACGCCAGGGGGTAGGTCCTGAACGGCAGCAACATCAAACCCACTACGGGCAACGCCCACCACAACCCCGCCGGCGGTAGCGCCGGCAAAAAACGCAGGGCCAGCAAACCCAGCGCCAGCGCCATCATCCCTGTGCGCATAAGCCCGTCCTTGAGAGTTCCCTCCCAAGTCATAGCCGGCTTGCGGCACGAGCATGGTTAATAATTGTCACAAACTCTGAATAGGCGGCTCTTAGAATCCAGACATACTTGCCGCCTTGACCGACCGAGAAGCCTTATGCCCCGGCGCTTATTCAAACGCTACATGCCAGACCCGACCAGCATCAGGGAACATCAATCCTTACGCTTTCTCGGTACCCTGCTGCATGACCCGAACCTTTGGCACCTCAACCGACACTCGGTAGCGCGGGCCATGGCGGTGGGCCTGTTCGCGGCGTTCCTGCCGATCCCCATGCAGATGCTGGTGGCTGCGGCCCTCGCGGTCGTGGTGCGCGGCAACATGCCGATTGCCGTCAGCCTGGTCTGGCTGACCAACCCGATCACCATGCCGGCGGTGTTCTTCTGCACCTACCAGATGGGCGCCTGGCTGATGAACGTCCCCGCCCGCACCTTGCCCGACGAACTGACCTGGGAATGGATCAGCGGTGAACTGTCGACGTTGTGGCAGCCGTTCCTGCTGGGCTCGGTGGTCACCGGCCTGCTGCTGGGTGCACTCGCCTATTGCCTGGTGATGGTGTATTGGCGTTGGTGGGTCAGCCGACAGTGGGCCAGGCGCAAGAAAAAGCGTATGCAATGAACACAAAAGGCCTCCATCTGGAGGCCTTTTCAATTGCACAACACAACCCCTGTAGGAGCGAGCACGCTCGCGATGGTGGCCCAGACACCACGGGCATCGCGAGCAAGCTCGCTCCTACAGTAGATCAAGATCAAAAGCGTTACGCCGTCCCCTGTAGGAGCGAGCTTGCTCGCGATGGTGGCCCCGGCACCGCGGGCATCCAGACAGCCCGCGTCATCGTTCACGACCATCGCGAGCAAGCCCGCTCCCACAGAAGATCAAGATCAAAAGCGTTGTGCGGTCCCTTGTAGGAGCGAGCTTGCTCGCGATGAAAGCCCAGACACCGCAGGCATCCAGACAGCCCGCATCATCGTTAACGACCATCGCGAGCAAGCCCGCTCCCACAGAAGATCAAGGTCAAAAGCGTTGTGCGGTCCCCTGTAGGAGCGAGCTTGCTCGCGATGGTGGCCCAGGCACCGCGGGCATTCAGACAGCCAGCGTTATCGTTAGCGACCATCGCGACGGTTCGACGCTTCGACAGGCTCGCTCCCACAGAGGGGGGAATGCGCAGCATTGGGGGTTAAGTCCGCATCCCCCGCCCACTCACCAGCAGTCGTGCGCAGCCGATGTACAGCACCACCGTGGCCACCAGCATGAACGTAATCGCCACACTGATCCTGATGTCCGAAACCCCCAGGATGCCAAAGCGGAACGCATTGACCATGTGCAGCACCGGGTTGGCCAACGATACGGTCTGCCAGAACGGCGACAGCAGGGAAATCGAATAGAACACCCCACCCAGGTACGTCAGCGGCGTCAGGACAAAGGTCGGAATGATCGAAATATCATCGAAGTTGCGCGCAAACACGGCGTTGATAAAGCCCAGCAGCGAGAAGATCGTCGCCGTCAGCACCACTACCAGGATGGTCACGCCCAGGTGATGCACCTGCAAATGGGTGAAGAACATCGACAACACCGTGACGATCAGCCCGACCATCAACCCGCGTAGCACGCCGCCCAGGGTAAAGCCGATCAGAATCGTGTGCGGCGACACCGGCGACACCATCAGTTCCTCGATGGAGCGCTGGAACTTGCTGCCGAAGAAGCTCGATACCACGTTGCCGTAGGAGTTGGTGATCACCGACATCATGATCAGCCCCGGCACAATGTACTCCATGTAGCTGAAGCCACCCATGTCACCGATCTGCCGGCCGATCAGGTTGCCGAAGATCACGAAGTACAGAACCATCGTGATGGCCGGTGGCAGCAAGGTCTGTGGCCAGATGCGGGTGAAGCGCCGGACCTCACGGTAAACGATGGTGTTGAGGGCGACGAGGTTGGGTCGCAGCTCGGAATTCATACCGCCACCTTCGACAGATTTTTCTCCACCAGGGACACGAACAACTCCTCGAGGCGATTGGTTTTGTTACGCAGGCTCAGCACTTCGATGTTCTGCTGGGCCAGCTGGGTGAACAGCGCCGTGATGCCCATGGTCTTCTCGACCTGCACCTCGAGGGTGTGCGCATCGAGCAATCGGCTCGGGTAACCGAGCAACTGCGGGGCAACGCTCAGGGCGTTCTTGGTGTCGAGCAGGAAGGTCTCCACATGCAACTGGCCGAGCAGCTGTTTCATGCTGGTGTTCTCGACGATGGTGCCGTGGTCGATGATGCCGATGTGGCGGCACAACTGCTCGGCCTCTTCCAGGTAATGCGTGGTGAGGATGATGGTGATGCCTTTCTGGTTCAGCTCGGTGAGGAACGACCACATCGAGCGACGCAGCTCGATGTCCACCCCCGCCGTCGGCTCGTCGAGGATCAGCAGGCGCGGTTCGTGGACCAGGGCGCGGGCAATCATCAGGCGCCGCTTCATGCCACCGGACAGGGACCGCGACGGCACATCGCGCTTGTCCCACAGGCCAAGCTGAGTCAGGTACTGCTCGGCGCGTTCCTTGGCGATTTTGGGCGGGATGCCGTAATAGCCGGCCTGGGTCACGACGATGTCGAAGGTCTTTTCGAACTGATTGAAGTTGAATTCCTGCGGCACCACACCGATGGAGCGCTTGAGCTGTGCAGGGTTCCTGTCCAGGTCGTGACCAAAGATATTCACCGTGCCGCTGGTCTTGTTCACCAGGGTCGAAAGAATGCCGATGGTCGTGGATTTGCCGGCGCCGTTGGGGCCGAGCAAGGCGAAAAAGTCACCTTCGGCGACGTCCAGATCGATACCACTCAGGGCCTGGAAACCGTTGCCGTAGGTTTTGGTTAGCTGCCGGATGGACAGAGCGGAACTCATATCGGATTTACGCACCGGAAAAGAAAAAATGAGGGTGGGCGACGCGCAAGGCACCGCGGCGAATTGACGCAATGGTGCTTGCCGCCGCCACACAAGTACAGTGAAGTGTGTCGATAGTAAGTATTAAGTCAACGCGGTCATGACGGCTTTTTTATACGCCGCACGCGCTTTCAGCCGTGCGTACCAGGCCTCGAGATGAGGCTGCGGGGCACGCTCGATGGGCATTTCGAACCAGGCATAAATGAAACTGCCCAGGGGAATATCGCCCATGCCGATCTCGTCACCGGACAGGTAAGGCTTGAGTGCCAGCGCCTCATCGGCCATCGCCAGCAGTGTGTCGCACTCTTTGATCGCGGCATGGATGGCGGGCCAGTCCTGCTGCTCCGCCGGCGTGCGCAGGACACCCCAGAACACCGTGCGGAACGGGCCGGCAAAACTGGACGTGGTCCAGTCCATCCATTGTTCGGCAATGGCGCGCGCCTTGAGATCGGTGGGGTACCACGCGGTGTAGCCAGCATGGCTGGCCATCAGGTAACGCACGATGGCATTGGATTCCCACAGCACGAACCCTTCATCCTCGATGACCGGCACCCGGCCGTTGGGATTCATCGCCCGGTACTGCGGCGTGTCCACGACACCGAAGGCGCCGCCCGCGTCGATGGATTCGTAGGGCAGATTGAGCTCCTCGGCGGCCCACAACGCCTTCCTGACATTCGACGAATTTTTCCGACCCCAGATCTTCAGCATGTCTGCCTCTTTATGGATGAATGCGCAGGCAGCATACGCCGGATCAGGCGCGACTCAAATCGCTCTGCATATCACCCAGCAGCGCTGGCAATGCTTCGCTGAACAGATGCGGGTAGCACTTTTGCAGGTGCTCGAAAAAGAAGGTTTCCGGCACGTCGGCGAACTGGCCGTGATCAATCAGGTATTCCATCAAGTGCTCGCCATCGCGATTGAACGGGTGGAAAACACTGTCGTTAATGCCATCGAATTCCAGCGGCGCCACGTTGAACAGTTCGCACAGTTGCTCGTTGAATGCCGGCGTGGCCTTGACCCAGCGGCCGTTCAGGAACAGTTCGGTATAACCGTGCATGGCGAACACATCGCTCTTGAGCAACTGCAGCAAACGCGGGGTCGACAAATGATTGCGCACATCCGCCAGGCCGATCCGCGCGGGAATCCCGCAATGGCGGGCCGCGCCGGCCAGCAAGGTGGCCTTGGGCACACAGTAACTTTCCCCGGCGGCCAGCGCATGACTGCCGCGCAGGGTGTCCGGATCACGGCTGAAGGTGTAAGGGTTGTAGCGCACGGCCTCGCGCACCGCGTAATACAGATTGATCGCCTGCTCCAGCGGATCGCGGCTTGTTCCGCGGTGTTTTTCGGCGAACTCCACCACCGACGGATGGTCACTATCGGTGAAGCGGCCGGGTCTCAGATACTCGTGCATGGGATCAATCTCCTGGGCAAGCCACGAGTCTAGCGAGAGGTTCAGCACAGAGATAACGACGTTTCGGCCAAACTTGGACGCTTTGTCGCCCACCTCTCGAACGATTGGCGCCGCTTGCTGCCAACCGCTCCTACAAACTCATTAAAGGTTTCCCACGATTTCAATCACACCGCTCTGACCACCCTCTTTCGCGGATGCCGTCTAAGCTCTGAAGGTTGTTTTTGCCCTTGTTTCACGGAGGATTAAATATGCTGCTGTTGTGGATATTGGTTCTGGTTGTCGGGATTGCGTATTTAGCCCACCGCCGTATCGCCCCCCTGCCCGCCCTGTGCATCGTTGCCGTTTATGTGGTGGCGATGGGCGCCTTCAGCCGCGCGCCAGGCTGGTTGCTGCTGGTACTGTGGGTGTTGATCGCCGCCGTCGCAGCCCCTCTGTTGCTGCCGGACCTGCGCCGCAAATACTTCAGCGCGCCTTTGTTCGACTGGTTCCAGAAAACCCTGCCGCCAATGTCGGAAACCGAACGAGATGCCATCGACGCCGGTACGGTGTGGTGGGACGGCGAGCTGTTCAGTGGCCGCCCGGACTGGGACAAACTGCTGTCCTACCCCAAGGCGCAATTGACCGAAGAAGAACAGGCCTTCATCGACGGCCCGACCGACGAGCTCTGCGCAATGGTCACTGACTGGCAGATCGGCCAGGACATGGACCTTCCCGCCGAAGCCTGGGCACACATCAAAGACAACGGCTTCTTTGCCCTGATCATTCCCAAGGAATACGGCGGCAAGGGCTTCTCGGCCTACGCCCACTCCCAGGTGGCGATGAAACTGGCCACCCGCAGCGGCGACCTCGCCTCCACCGTGATGGTCCCCAACTCCCTCGGGCCCGCGGAACTGTTGTTGCACTACGGCACCGACGAACAGCGCAACCACTACCTGCCGCGCCTAGCACGCGGCGATGACATTCCGTGCTTCGCCCTGACCGGGCCACTGGCGGGCTCCGACGCCGGCGCCATGCCCGACACCGGCATCATCTGCAAAGGCCAATGGCAGGGTGAAGAAACCCTCGGCCTGCGCCTGAACTGGGAAAAGCGCTACATCACCCTGGGCCCGGTCGCCACCCTCCTCGGCCTCGCGTTCAAGGCGTATGACCCGGACCATTTGCTCGGCGATGAAGTCGACCTGGGCATCAGCCTGGCGTTGATCCCCACCGACACCCCCGGCGTGGAAATCGGCCGTCGCCACCTGCCCCTGGGCGCTGCTTTCATGAACGGCCCCAACTCGGGCAAGGATGTATTCATCCCGCTGGAATTCCTCATCGGCGGCCAGCCCATGCTCGGCAAAGGCTGGATGATGCTGATGAATTGCCTGTCGGTCGGGCGCTCGATCTCGCTGCCGGCGGTGGGCACCGGCGCGGCGAAGTTCACCAGCCTGGTGACCGGCCAGTACGCGCAGATCCGTGAACAATTCAACGTGCCGCTGTCAGCCTTCGAAGGCATCCAGGAAGCGATGGCGCGGATCGGCGGCAACGCCTGGATGATGGACGCGGCGCGCATGCTCACCGCCAACGCGGTGGACCTGGGCGAGAAGCCGTCGGTCTTGTCGGCGATTCTCAAGTACCACCTCACCGAACGCGGCCGTGAATGCATCAGCCACGCCATGGATGTGCATGGCGGCAAGGCGATCATCATGGGGCCGAACAACTACCTGGGGCGCAGCTGGAATGGCGCGCCGATCTTCATCACCGTGGAAGGCGCGAACATCCTCTCGCGCAACCTGATGATCTTCGGCCAGGGCGCGATCCGCTGCCATCCGTTCGTCCTCAAGGAAATGGCCCTGGCCGGGCGCGAAGACAAGCAGCAGGCCCTCACCGAATTCGACGGCCTGCTGCTCAAGCACATTGGTTTTGCCGTGAGCAACGCCGCCAGTACGCTGGTGCTGAACCTGGGCTTCGGCCATTTCGAGCGGGCGCCGGGCGACAAGCTCAGCCAGGGTTATTTCCGCGCGCTCAATCGCCAGGCCGCCGCGTTCGCCATGCTCGCCGACCTCAGCATGATGCTGCTGGGCGGCGAGTTGAAGCGCCGCGAACGCCTGTCAGCGCGCCTGGGCGATGTGCTCAGCAACCTGTACCTGGCCAGTGCCGCGCTCAAGCGCTATCACGACCTCGACTCACCGGAGCATATGGCGCCGCTGTTCAATTGGGCCATGGAAGAAAGCCTCGGTCAGTCGGAACGTGCCCTGGATGAACTGCTGACCAACTTCCCCAACCGGGTGCTCGGTTGCCTGCTGCGGGTGATCGTGTTCCCGTTCGGTCGCCGGCACAAAGGCCCATCGGACAAGCTCGGTGCCGAAGTGGCCGGGGTGATCGGCCGGGCCAAGGGCGATCCGGCCCTGGAAGAACTGCTCGGCGGCTGCTTCCGTCCGCAATCCGCCGATGACGCCGTCGGCGCACTGCAACACGCCTGCGACCTGCTGAACGCGGCACAGCCGGTACAGAAAAAGCTGCACGTGGCCCTCAAGGGCGGTCAATTCAAGCCCGTCGCCGGGGAGCACACCATAGATGCAGCCCTGGAAGCCGGCGTATTGCAGCCGATGGAGGCGCATAACCTGCGTGAGGCCGAAGCGGCGCGGCGCAAGGTGATCGACGTGGACGATTTCGACAAGGAAGAACTGGCCCTGGCGCCCGGAAAGGTCCGCTGATCCTGCCAGCGGTGTAAAAACCGGCGTGGGAGCCTTATACTCCCGCGCCCGTTTTGCTCTTGAGGACTTATCTCGTGTCCAACGTCGTTGCCGATCATCTCGTCTTGCTTGACCACTTGCGCAGCATCCTGGTCGCCGTGGGTGAGGCCGAACAGGTTCCCGAAGAAAGCCATGCCTTGTTCCTGGAACGCTTCGACGAACTGCGCGCCCTGCTGCCGGTCGACCCGATCGAAAGCCAGTACCTGGGCCAGGACATCCTCTGCCAGGTGATGACCCGCTACCCGCAAGTCGCCCACCTGGTTCCGCGTGACCTGTTGTGGTTCTTCGCCGGTGACTGCCTGCACTACATGCCTGACGAGGAAATCAACCTGTTCCAGGCCCTGGAAGAGCGCCGCTACGAAGCCGAACAGAACGACGAACCGTTCGACTGGCACCAGGAAAAACAGCTGCTGGCGATGTCGAACGACGAGAGCCGGCACTGATAGACAAAGGCCCGCATTGCGGGCCTTTTTTATGGCCCGGTCGGCCCTCCCGCTTCCTTCTTCCTTCTCCTGTCTCCTGTAGGAGCGAGCTTGCTCGCGATGGTGGCTCAGGCACCGCGGGCATTCAGACAGCCACCGTTATCGTTGACGACCATCGCGAGCAAGCTCGCTCCTACAGGATGGGGGGTGGGGGCTATTTGCCGGGCTTGCCCAGGGTTGGCTCTTTCTCCAGGCACTCCACCAGATAGTCGATCAACACCCGCAGCTTGGGCGGCAGGTAGCGCGTGGGCGAATGCAACAGCCACGCACCGCCGTGGTACGAGGCCAGGAACGTCCAGTCCGGCAGTACCTGCACCAGCGAGCCCTGCTCCAGCGCATGACGCGCGGTGAAGTACGGCAGGCTGCCGATCCCGATGTGCTGCAACACCGCGTCCAGCCGCACACCGGTGTGATTGGCGGCGTAGCGTCCGCGCACACCGACGGTGACGGCCTTGGTGCCCTTCTTGAATTTCCAGCGCGCATCGCTTGGCGTTTCGCCCAGGTAGATACAACTGTGGTTGAGCAAATCGTGCGGATGGGTCGGTGTACCATGCTCGGCCAGATACCGGGGAGTCGCGCAAAGCAGGTGGTCGATGGTCAGCAATTGCCGCCCCACCAGGCCAGCGGGAGGATGGTCGGTGATGCGAATCGCCAGATCGACGTGATCGTCGATCAAATCGACCTGACGATCCTCCAGCAGTAACTCCACATCCACCTTGGGATAGCGTCGCAGAAACTCCGGCATATGTGGGTGGATCACGAATCGCCCGACCGCCTTGGGCACACTCACCCGCACCAGGCCTTGCGCTTCATCGGTGAACTGGCCGCTGATTTCCATGACCGATCTGGCGGCGTTGACCATCTCCTGACAGCGCTTGAACACCTCTTCCCCGCCATCGCTCAAACGCAGCTTGCGCGTGGTGCGCTGCAACAGGCGCGTGGCCAGCGCCTTCTCCAGACGTGAAATGCTGCGACTGACCGCCGACGGCGAACTGCCCAGTTGGCGTGCGGCTTCGGAAAAGCTTCCGGTCTCGACGACCTTGACGAAAATCGCCATTTCACCGAGCAACGGCAAGGGGAGATTTATGCTCACGGCACAACAGTCCTTTGATGTTTGAACGGATTATCACGCCATTGTGCGCTTCATATAATGAAATACATAACCGTTAGTGAGGGCATGGAATATGACGCTTCGCCTCTTTTTCCATAGTGATGACCTCAAGGCCAACGTGGAAGTACTGGAATGCACCCCCCACGAAAATGAATTCGCGGTGGAGTTGCGCGCCACACTGTTTCACCCCCAGGGCGGTGGACAACCCTTCGATACCGGCTGGATTGGCGACAGCCAGGTCCTGCGCGTGGTGCAGGATCCCGAGCGCATCCTGCACTTCGTGGACCGTCCCGTGGCGCTGGGCATGACCCCGATTCGCGTCGATGAGCCGCGCCGTCAGTTCAACACGCGGATGCACTCGGCTGGTCATCTGATCGGCCATTTCGTCCAGGCGATGGGCTGGATGCCAGTCAAGGCGCATCACTGGCCCGGCGAAGGCCGGGTGCAGTTCAAGCCGACGGAGGGTGCCCAGGAGGCAGACGCCGGGATGATCGAGTTCGGCCTCGAACAATGGATCGCCCATGATCTGCCACGCCTGACCTCGCTGCGCGAAGGCTCGCGGGAAATCGGTTTCGGTGAACTGCCGGCTTATGGCTGTGGCGGCACCCACGTGCGTAGCCTGAAGGAGTTGGGCAAAGTCACGATCGCTGCCGTTTCACAGAAGAAAGGCACGCTTTCAGTCCACTACAGCGTGGATTGAGCCTGCGGGCGATACCGGACCCTGTATCGCCCGACGCCGGGAACACCCGGTTCCTCATTACCCCCATAGATGGACCTTGACCATGATGCTTGATGTCGAGCGTCTCGATGAGACGTGCATAAAAAAACTCGCCAACGAAGAAGTGCTCGCCATTCGCGTCAAGCGCTTCCTGGCGCCGCCACTGGCTCGTCAGATCGGCGACAAGATTCTTGAGCCCGGCTTTGAAGGCTATATCAACGCGCCGAGTATCGGTCGTATCGGCATGGCTTTTTATGAGGCGGAAAATCAGCCACTGCTGATCGAGGATTACTTCGAGCGCGCCACCGAAAACATCGCGGAACTGCGCAATCGCTGCGCGCCGTATTCGTCGCCGGTCGACACCCTGCGCTGCATGCTCGACGAATCCTGGCCGGCCGGCGCCCACCTGGAAAACCTCTACGGCCGCAAGATGTACGTCGGGCTGTCCCGGGTAGTGAAACCCGGCGTGTGCTTCCTGGCCCATCACGACATTTTTGCCAAGGACGCCCCGGACAGCTACCAGGCGCACAGCCTCGATGCGCAATTCGCCTGCAACGTGTACCTGAACATGCCCAGCGAAGGCGGCGCATTGCAGATGTGGGACCACGACATTTCCCCGGACCAGTTCGACGACATGCGCGGCGACAGTTACGGCATCGACCCGGCGTTGCTGGGCGAGCCGACCCTCGAGGTACGTCCCGAGCCGGGCGATTTCATCATGTTCAATTCGCGGCGCATGCACGCAGTGACACCCGGCGTAGCGCATCCGCGCCTGAGCCTTTCCTTCTTTGTCGGCTATCGCGGCAATGCTTCCCCCCTGACGTTCTGGAGTTGAAATGCTGTTTTCGAATTACCTGGGTGAATTCCTGACCCTGGCAACCATTCACTTTCTGGCCGTGGTCGCCCCCGGACCGGATTTCGCCGTCACCATCCGCCAGAGCGTACGCTTCGGTCGTGGCGTGGGCATTTGCACCGCGCTGGGCATTGGCGCCGGCATTTCCGTGCATGTGCTCTACACCCTGCTGGGCGTTGGCACACTGATGCATACCCTGCCCTGGCTGCTGACCGTGGCCAAGGTCGTCGGCGGCGCCTACATTCTGTACCTCGGCGTCAGCCTGTTGCGCAGCCAGCCCAAGTCGGTGCTTGAAGGTGAGAAAGAGGCCGATGAACCGCTGGTCGAGCAAACCCTGTTGAAGGCCTTCACCACCGGGTTTCTGACCAACGCGACCAACCCCAAGGCCACGCTGTTTTTCCTGGCGATTTTCACCACCCTGATCAGTACCTCGACGCCACTCGGTATCCAGGCGCTGTACGGGGTCTGGATGTGCTGTGTGAATGCGCTGTGGTTCGTGATTGTCGCGCTGTTCTTCTCCAGCCACCGGGTCCGGTTGCAGTTCATGCGCATGGGGCACTGGTTCGAGCGCACCATGGGGGTGATTCTGATTCTGTTCGCCGGGCGCCTGATTCTGTCGATGTAACACCGGCATCCGCACGAAAAAGGCCCGCTCAGTCTGACTGGCGGGCCTTTCGGGGGCTTGGGACAAATCGCAGGCAAACAAAAACGCCGCTCAGTGAGCGGCGTTTTTTGTGAATTTGGAGCGGGAAACGAGACTCGAACTCGCGACCCCGACCTTGGCAAGGTCGTGCTCTACCAACTGAGCTATTCCCGCAAATGGCGTCCCCTAGGGGACTCGAACCCCTGTTACCGCCGTGAAAGGGCGGTGTCCTAGGCCACTAGACGAAGGGGACACGCTACCCGGAACACATGGTGTGTGTTTCGGTGTCCAGATCCCTGTCCGAAGACCGGGTTCTGGTTTCACTCAGCCCTGCTCGAAAGCAACGCTGTTTAAAATTGGAGCGGGAAACGAGACTCGAACTCGCGACCCCGACCTTGGCAAGGTCGTGCTCTACCAACTGAGCTATTCCCGCATTGGCGTCCCCTAGGGGACTCGAACCCCTGTTACCGCCGTGAAAGGGCGGTGTCCTAGGCCACTAGACGAAGGGGACACACTACAACATTCACTCCCTGCCGCGTTTCGCTGTGTGCTTTACGCTGCAAGTGGCGCGCATTCTATGGATGGATTGAGAGGTCGTCAACCCCCGAATATAAATTTATTTAAATCAATGACTTCGCCCTGCTTTGAACGGTGAAAACGGCTTTTTGGGCGACCGCTGTCTGACGCCTATATTCTGACGCTCGCCAAGACGTTATAGTCCACCCATGCAAAACATGATGGCAATGTGCAACTCGATTGTAATTGCTTATATAAGCAGCGTTGCGGTCGATACAGTGACAAGCGCGTTCGATTCAACCCGTCGAGCGGCCCTATGCGGCCCCATGCCAAGCCACTAAACTCGCTCGCGAATCCCATAAAGAGGTCTTACCGTTGACGCCACTCATGATCACCCTGCTCGTCGTAGCCGGGATTGCACTCTTGATCGCCATTGGGTACATGAACCATGTGGTGGAAGCCAACAAGCTGGAACGGGCCCGCACTCAGGTTGAACTCAACGACCGCCTGCGCCGGTGCGGCGAAATCACCGAGACCTTCCCAGGCCAGTTCATGACGCCGGCCCTCAAGCTGTTGCTGACCCGCCTGGAACTGAACGTCTGCCAGCGCCTGCTGAACCTGGAGAAAACCAGCGCCATCCTCAAGGCGCGGATCACCGAGCTGAACGCGTTGATCGGCCAGGGTGAGTCGATCCCGGTCAACAACCCGCCCGCGCCGATCCAGACCGAAGCCAAGGCCAAGGATGTGCGTTTCCTGCTCGAAGCCTTGCATGGCCAGATCACCCGCGCGGCGCAGGACGGTTTCCTGATGCCCAACGAAGCCAAACGCTGGATCCGCGAGGTTCGCCACATCCTGGTTTTGCTGCACATCGAATTCTTCAACAACCTGGGCCAGCACTGCCTGCAACAGAACCAGCCCGGCCAGGCTCGCCTGGCCTTCGAACGCGGCGTGCAATACCTGCGCAAACAGCAGGAGCCACAGGTCTATGCCGAACAGCTCGAGTACCTAGAAAAACTGCTGGCCCGCGCCAATGCGCAAGTCATGGACGAACGTGCACAGACTGAAGACGAGGCCAACCAGTTGAACGAAGGCCTCAAGGAAGACGAGGCGGACTGGAAGAAGCGCGTGATCTACGACTGATTGATCGCTCGAACACCGCAATATCCTGTGGGAACGGGCTTGCCCGCTCCCACAAAATGCCCACCGAACCTGTAGGAGCGAGCTCGCTCGCGATGGTCGTCAACGAAAACGTGGGCTGTCTGAATGCCCGCGGTGCCTGCGCCACCATCGCGGGCAAGCCCGCTCCTACAAATGCCCCACCGGACCTGTAGGAGCGAGCTCGCTCGCGATGGTCGTCAACGAAAACGTGGGCTGTCTGAATGCCCGCGGTGTCTGGGCCTCCATCGCGGGCAAGCCCGCTCCTACAAATGCCCCACCGGACCTGTAGGAGCGAGCTTGCTCGCGATGGTCATTAACGAAAACGTGGGCTGTCTGAATGCCCGCGGTGCCTGCGCCACCATCGCGGGCAAGCCCGCTCCTACAAATGCCCCACCGGACCTGTAGGAGCGAGCATGCTCGCGATGGTCGTTAACGAAAACGTGGGCTGTCTGAATGCCCGCGGTGCCTGCGCCACCATCGCGGGTAAGCCCGCTCCTACAGTTGGGGGTGTCGGCTAGAGCCTGAAATGCCCCACCATCCCCTTCAACTCACTCCCCAACTGCGCCAGCTCGATACTCGACGCCGCGTTGCCCTGCATCGCCATCGAAGACTGATCCGCACTGGCGCGGATGCTGGTTACGCTGCGGTTGATCTCTTCGGCCACCGAGCTTTGCTCCTCGGCCGCCGCCGCAATCTGCTGGTTCATCTGCTGGATCAATGACACCGCCGAGGCGATGCTGCCCAGGGCGCTCTCGGTTTGCAGCGCGTCACTGACCGCCAGCTTCACCAACTCGCCACTGCTCTGGATCTGCTGCACCGACGACTGCGCCGCCGAGCGCAGGGCGCTGACCAGCCGTTCGATTTCCTCGGTCGATTGCTGGGTGCGCCGGGCCAGGGCGCGCACTTCATCGGCAACCACCGCGAAGCCCCTGCCCTGCTCACCGGCCCGCGCCGCCTCGATGGCGGCATTGAGCGCCAGCAGGTTGGTCTGTTCGGCGACACTCTTGATCACACCAAGCACCGTGCCAATGTTCTGGATTTCCGCACTCAGGCTCTCGATGCTGGCACTGGCCGAGGACGCCGAGTCCGCCAGTTGCTCGATCCGCGCCATGCTCTGGCGCACCACCACCTGGCCACTTTCGACCTTGTCGTCTGCCGTCTGCGCAGCCAGCGCCGCTTCCTCCGCATTGCGCGCCACATCGTGCACGGTGGCAGTCATCTGATTCATCGCCGTGGCGACCTGTTCGGTTTCCTCTTTCTGGCTGCTGACCTCAAGGTTGGTCTGCTCGGTCACCGCCGACAGCGACTGCGCCGAACTGGCCAGTTGCTCGATACCCGCCTGCAACCCGCTGACGATGCTGCTGAGCCCCTCCCCCATCTGCTGCATAGCCTGCATCAACTGGCCGATTTCGTCCCGGCGCGTCACTTCGACCGTGGCACTCAAATCGCCCGCCGCGATCTGCTGGGCGACACCGATCACCCTGCGCAGCGGCCCGACAATCAAACGAGTGATGACCCACGACGCGATCAAGCCGACCAGCAACGCCAGCGCCGAAGAGCCGATGATCAACATCGAGTTCTTGTTCAGTTCAGCCTGCATCGACTGGTCTTCGGCGAGATAGGCCTGATCGACCCGCGCCATCACTTCTGCCGCCCGCTGATTGAGTTGCCCGTAAACGGTTTTCTCCTGAGCCAGCAGATCGGTGTATTCCGCGAGTTTTTCGCTGAAACCGCCGATATGCCCGACCACTTCATTCAGCACCGTCAGGTAACCTTCATCCTTGACCGTGGTTTTCAGTTGCTCGGCCTGAACCAGCGCCTGGTCGGCCTGCTCGATCTTGCCCTGGGCACTGTCGTCGCCCTTGCGGCTCTGGTCCAGGCGCACACGGGCTTCGTTCATGGCCTGCAGCATCAACCGCGACACCTGGCTGACCTGGCTGGCCTGTTCGATGAACTGGGAACCGTCCTTGCCTTCGGAATCCTTCAGGGTATAGGCGCCGTCATCGGCCAGACCGGATTGCAGCACATCCAGGTTATTGGCGACGCTGGACACCGACCAACTGGCCATCTCCAGCGCCAGGTCCTTGGCCTGACTCAGCGAGACGAACTCATCGAAAGCCTGGCGATAAGCGCCCAGGGACTGCTCGACATCGTTCATCACCGGCACATTGGCCGGCGACTGGGCCTTGAGTTGATTGGCCAGGGCGACCAGACCATCGACGCCCTCATGCAGCGCGGTGACGATTTTCGGGTTGCCGTGCAAGGCGTACTCCTGCTCGAGCAAGCGCACCTTGAGCAGGCCGCTGTTGAGCGAAGACATCTGCTTGAGCCCGTCGAAGCGCTGGCTGATGGTTTGCAGGGACCAGACACCGATGGCCGCGACCAACGCGGTCAACAACAGGACCAGCACAAATCCGATACCCAGTTTTTTCGCCATACCGAGGTTGGCAAAACGTCCTTGCACGGCCGAAATCATTGCACTTAGTCCCCTGACATAGTCTGTTGGCGCAGATTCGCAACGGGCCTGTGCGAGCACAAGTCTCTGGCGTCGGAATAATGGCAAAAAGCTACGCCAACGTCGTTTTCAGAACGCTTGAGGTCGATCCGAAGCCGTGGCTTGAAAGAACGCCCGGGCCCGCGGATCACAGGCGCAGGCCACATTGATCCGCTGCCAGTCACTGGCCTGGCCGGTTGGGCTGAATGCCGTCGAGGATGACAACCGTACACCGAATCGCCGTGCCTGGATCCGTAACTGAGCGTAGTCGGACTGGCGCGGTCGCGCCCAGATGAACAGGCCGCCCACGGGCTTGCCGAAGACCTCCCACTCGGCGTCTTCCAGCGCTTGCAGTGCGGCCTCGCGGTCATGCCGCAAGCGCTGGCGCAGGCGCAGCACCAATTTGCGATAGGCGCCGCTGGCCAACAGGCGAGCCAACACCGCCTCGCAAAACCCGGAAGCCCCGAGACTGCTGACGCGCTTGACCTCGGCCAGTCGCGAGATCACGTCGGCACCGGCCATGACGAAGCCGACCCGCAAGGAACTGCTGAGGGTCTTGGAGAAACTGCCGACGTAGATGACCTGGTCATCCAGGGCCGCCAGCCGCGTGCCGGGGCCGCTATGCAGGTCTGCGTAGACATCGTCCTCGATGACCTGCACGCCATGGCGCTTGCTCAGTTGCAGGACCCGCTGCGCCACCAGGGGCGCCAGATTGCTGCCCGTCGGGTTGTGGTAGAAGCTGTTGATGAACAGGGCTCGCGGTTTTTTCTCGAGCAGCAATGCCTCGAGCACTTCAAGATCAGGACCGCGGGGGGTGCGCGGCACTTCGAGCATCGAGACGCCCTGCAACCGGAGCAGCTCGAACAACTGGGAATAACCGGGGCTTTCGACCACAACGCAATCGCCTGGCTTGAACAGCGTCCGCGCGATCAGATCGAGCCCCTGGCTGGCCCCCGCCGTGGTCATGATTTGCTGGTCTTGCGCGGCGATATCGAGCAGGCCCAGGCGTTTGCTGATCTGCCCTCGCAGTGCAGGCAGGCCCAGCGACGTGCTGTAGTTGAACAGGCTGGCCATGTCGGTTCGACTGACCTCGCGAATCGCGTAAGTCAGGTCATCCGTCTCACGCCAGCTCTCCGGCAGGCCGCCGCCCCCCAGCTTCAATTCGGCGGCCGCGACGACGGGCTGCGACTCCACCCCCTCGAACCAGAGTGCATCGGTGGCGGTCATCAGCGGCGCGGCGACGACAAAGCCAGTACCGTGACGCGACGCCAGCACGCCTTGCGCCACCAGCCGATCACACGCCTCGACCACGCTGGACTGGCTGAGCAGGTTGGTACGCGCAATTTGCCGGGCGGAGGGCAGGCGCGTTCCCGGTTCTATGTCGCCCTGACGCAACCAGTACGCCAGCGCATCGACAATTTGTTGCACGACGGGCACCAGGGCCTGTCGATCTATTCTCAATTCCATGAGCAAGCAAACTCCTGTTCGTTTGACCGAAACAGTTAATCACAGGCGTGCTCGATGGGATGTGCGACAACGCCGCCAAAATCTGCGGTTCTAACTGTTTGAAACAAAAATGCCGGGGATGGCGAAGAGAACATCGACTGTGGGAGCGAGCCTGCTCGCGATGGCAGTGGGTCAGTTGGCATCAATGTTTCATGCACTGAACCCATCGCGAGCAGGCTCGCTCCCACAGGGGGAGGAAGGGAAATAGCGAGAAATCAGAACGCCGTTACGCCCCCGTCCACCGCCAGCGAATGGCCGGTGGTGAAGGCGGCGCCATCGCTGCACAGGTACAGCACGGCACTGGCGATTTCCTCGACCTTGCCGATGCGGCCGACCGGGTGCATGGCGTTGGCGAATTCAGCCTTTTTCGGGTCGGCTTCATAGGCCCGGCGGAACATATCGGTGTCGATCACGGCGGGGCATACGGCATTGACGCGGATTTTCTTCTTGGCGTACTCGATGGCGGCCGATTTGGTCAGGCCGATCACCGCGTGCTTGGACGCCGCATAAATGCTCATCTTCGGCGCGGCCCCCAGGCCTGCCACCGAAGCGGTGTTGACGATCGCGCCGCCGCCCTGGGCCAGCAGCAACGGCAACTGATACTTCATGCACAGCCACACACCCTTGACGTTGACGCCCATGATCGCGTCGAACTCGTCGGCAGTGCCTTCAGCCAGCTTGCCCTTTTCGATTTCGATGCCGGCATTGTTGAAGGCGTAATCCAGACGGCCGTAGGTATTCACCACTTCGTCCATCAGGTTTTTCACGTCGCTTTCCACGGTAACGTTGCAACGTACGAAGGTCGCTTCGCCGCCAGCGGTACGAATCAACGCCACGGTGCCTTCGCCCCCTGCGGTGTCCATGTCGGCCACCACCACTTTGAGGCCCTCGGCCGCGAACGCCTGGGCGGTCGCCCGACCGATACCGTTGGCGGCGCCCGTGACAACAGCGACCTGGCCGGAAAACGTCATGCTCATTGTGTGGTCCTCGAAGTGATGAATGCGTGAAGCCAGTCTAGCCACAGGCACTGCCTTCGCGGCAGCACTATCAGAGGGCCGGTTGTGCGCCCATGACTGGCAGTGATGAAACCTGCACCCCAACTATCACCACACTGGATCAAGCTGCATTCGCCGCATCAGCCAAACTTGCGGCATTGGCGCGGGCGGGCTATCACAAAGGCTTCATTCACCGTTGAGTGCCTGTCATGACTTCCCAGACCAATCGTCAGTTCCTGCTCGCCAAACGTCCGGTGGGCGCGGCTACCCGTGAGACGTTCACCTATCAGGAGGTGCCGGTGGGCGAGCCCGCCGCGGGTCAGATCCTGGTCAAGAACGAATACCTGTCCCTGGACCCGGCCATGCGCGGCTGGATGAACGAGGGCAAGTCCTATATCCCGCCGGTGGGTATCGGCGAAGTCATGCGCGCCCTGGGCGTGGGCAAGGTCGTGGCGTCGAACAACCCGGGGTTTGCGGTCGGGGACTACGTCAATGGCGCCCTGGGCGTGCAGGATTACTTCCTCGGAGAGCCGCGCGGTTTCTATAAGGTCGATCCGAAACTGGCGCCACTGCCGCGTTACCTCTCCGCACTGGGCATGACCGGGATGACCGCCTACTTCGCCCTGCTCGACGTCGGCGCGCCCAAGGCCGGCGACACCGTGGTGCTGTCCGGCGCGGCGGGTGCGGTCGGCAGCATTGCCGGGCAGATTGCCAAGATAAAGGGGTGCCGGGTCGTTGGCATTGCCGGTGGCGCGGATAAATGCAGGTTCCTGGTCGAAGAGCTGGGTTTCGACGGCGCCATCGACTACAAGAGCGAAGACGTGCTCGCCGGCCTCAAGCGCGAGTGCCCGAAAGGCGTCGACGTGTATTTCGACAACGTCGGCGGTGACATCCTCGACGCCGTGCTGACCCGCCTGAACATGAAGGCGCGGGTGGTGATCTGCGGTGCCATCAGCCAGTACAACAACAAGGAAGCGGTCAAGGGCCCGGCCAACTATCTGGCACTGCTGGTCAATCGCGCGCGGATGGAAGGCTTCGTGGTGATGGACTACGCCGCCCAGTTCGCCGCCGCCGGCCAGGAAATGGCCGGTTGGATGGCCCAGGGGCAGCTCAAGAGCAAGGAAGACATCGTCGAAGGACTGGAGACCTTCCCCGAGACGCTGATGAAATTGTTCAGCGGGGAGAATTTCGGGAAGTTGGTGTTGAAGGTGTGATCCGGCACCCGGATTAATCACACCCCTGTAGGAGCGAGCTTGCTCGCGATGGCGGTATGTCAGTCGACTTATCTGTCATCTGATACATCGCCATCGCGAGCAAGCTCGCTCCTACAGGGGGTTATGGCGTCAGGCCAGCTCTGCAACCACCGCTGCCAGCGCCTTGGCCGGATCTGCCGCCTGGCTGATCGGGCGGCCGATCACCAGGTAATCGGAACCGGCGTCCAGCGCCTGGCGCGGGGTGAGGATGCGGCGTTGGTCGTCCTGGGCGCTGCCCGCCGGACGAATCCCCGGGGTCACCAGTTGCAGCGATGGGTGAGCCGATTTCAGCGCCTGGGCTTCCAGCGCCGAGCACACCAGGCCGTCCATCCCGGCTTTTTCCGCCAGGGCCGCCAGGCGCAGTACCTGCTCCTGCGGTTCGATGTCCAGGCCGATGCCGGCCAGGTCTTCACGCTCCATGCTGGTCAGCACGGTCACGCCGATCAACAGCGGTTGCGGCCCGCTGCGCTTGGACAGCTCTTCACGGCAGGCCGCCATCATGCGCAGGCCACCGGAGCAATGCACGTTGACCATCCACACGCCCATCTCCGCCGCCGCCTTGACTGCCATCGCGGTGGTATTGGGAATGTCGTGGAACTTGAGGTCCAGGAACACTTCGAAACCCTTGTCACGCAGGGTGCCGACGATTTCCGCGGCGCAACTGGTGAACAGTTCCTTGCCGACTTTGACCCGGCACAGTTTCGGGTCCAACTGGTCGGCCAGCTTCAACGCGGCGTCACGGGTAGGGAAATCCAGGGCGACGATGATAGGAGTCTGGCAGGCGGACATGTGCGGGCTCTCAGGCAGGACGAAATCGGCGCGCATTGTAGCGGAACCTGCGCGGCTGCGGGACCCGATGATCGGTAAAACATCACGCGAGCCCCGCCAAGCTTAGCCCTTTGGCCAATTGTGTCGAGACCGATACACTCACGACACGCCCACAACATCCTTGCCCGCTACCCTCGGCAGCCGCAACACGTCCTTACAGCACTTCCCGCCCTCGGGCCGGACGCCTATGCTGGAACCACAACCTCGCAGCCCATCTTTGTGGTTGGCAGCCTCCCTGGCAGATGAACGCACGCATGCACAGCACCCAAGCCCCCTTGAACGACGATCAAAAAGCGCCCGGCGACGACAGACGCTGGAGCATTCGCGCGCTGATCGTCGACGATGACGTCCCGATCCGTGAACTGATGATCGACTACCTGGCCCGGTTCAACATCCACGCCAGCGGCGTCACCGATGGCGCGGCCATGCGCCAGGCCTTGCAGGCAGAACATTTCGATGTGGTGGTGCTCGATCTGATGCTGCCCGGCGAAGACGGCCTGTCGTTGTGCCGCTGGCTGCGCGCCGAGTCGGATATCCCGATCCTGATGCTGACCGCCCGTTGCGAACCCACCGACCGGATCATCGGCCTGGAACTGGGCGCCGACGATTACATGGCCAAACCGTTCGAGCCCCGGGAACTGGTGGCACGGATCCAGACCATCCTGCGCCGGGTGCGCGACGACCGCACCGAACAGCGCGCCAATGTGCGCTTCGACAACTGGCGCCTGAACAGCGTGCTGCGCCAGTTGATCGCGGCCGACGGCCTGGTGGTGCCGTTGTCCAACGCCGAGTTTCGCCTGCTTTGGGTGTTCATCGAGCGCCCGCGTCGGGTGCTCAGCCGCGAACAACTGCTGGACGCGGCCCGGGGTCGTTCGATCGAAGCCTTTGACCGCAGCATTGACCTGCTGGTCTCGCGCCTGCGCCAGAAACTCGGTGACGACCCGAAAGCCCCTCAACTGATCAAGACCGTTCGCGGCGAAGGCTACCTGTTCGACGCCCGGGATATCGGCTGATGCGAGCGCGCTTCGATACGCTGTTCGGCCGCCTGTTTGGCGTGCTGCTGGTAGCGATCATCCTGGCGCACCTGCTGGCATTTGCCTGGTTCCATCATTACGGTCCGCCGCCCCCACCGCCGCCGCCCGAATTCACCCAAGGCCCGGATGGCAGGCCGGACCCGCGCTTCGAACACCGCCCGCCACGCCCCTGGTTCGGCGGGCCGCTGGTGCCGCTGACGTTCCAGTTGGTCACGCTGATCATTGCCGCCTGGTACGGCGCCAAACTGCTCAGCCGGCCGATCCAGCGCCTGAGCGACGCCGCCGAGCGCCTGAGCGAAGACCTCGACAGCCCGCCGCTGGACGAGTCCGGTCCACGGGAGGCCAGGCAAGCGGCGTCCACGTTCAACCTGATGCAAAAACGCATCATCGAACAGGTGCAGCAACGCTCGCGCATGCTCGGCGCGGTCTCCCACGACCTGCGCACACCGCTGTCACGGCTCAAGTTGCGCCTGGAACAGATCGACGACGACAAACTGCAAGGCCAGATGCGCCAGGATCTGGACGACATGATCAGCATGCTCGACGCCACCCTCACCTATCTGCACGAGCAGCGCACCAGCGAAGCCCCGCAATGGATGGACGTGCAGGCGCTGGTCGAGTCCCTGAGTGAAAACGCCCAGGATCAGGGTGCCGATGTCCAGGCCAGCGGACATTGCGCACCGTTGCAAGTGCAACCGATGGCCCTGCGCTCGTGCATCAATAACCTGATGGACAACGCCCTGCGCTATGCCGGTCAGGCGCGGATCGAGCTTGAGGACAGCCGCGAACGGCTGATGATCCGGGTCATCGACCACGGGCCGGGGATCGCCGAAGACAAACGCGAAGCGGTGTTCGAACCGTTCTTCCGCCTGGAAGGCTCGCGCAACCGCAACTCCGGGGGTGTCGGCCTGGGCATGACCATCGCCCGCGAGGCCGCCGAACGGATGGGCGGGCACTTGACCCTGCATGAGACACCGGGTGGTGGTTTGACCGCGGTGATTCGCTTGCCGAGATCTTGAGCCTTACGGCGCACCCTGTGGGAGCGGGCTTGCTCGCGAATGCGGTGTGTCAGCCTGCGAATAAGTTGACTGATGCACCGCCTTCGCGAGCAAGCCCGCTCCCACAATTGTCCGTGTGTGTGAGCATCGGTACAAATCTCATATACCCACGACAAACGGCTCCCCGAGGCTGCACAAGCCGGTGCACCCGCCGGTTTTCCATTCCAGGGAGTGAGCCCGATGATCGGTAGCGTGAGCAACTACACGAGCTATACCAGCAGCGTCAGCAGTATCAGTAACACCCGCAGCCAGCAGTTCCAGAAAGATCTGTTTAGCAAACTCGACAGCAACAGCGACGGCACCGTGGATCAGGACGAGCTGCAAAGCGCCCTGTCGCAGAAGTCCGATGACGGCTTGCTGGTCAGCCTGAGCAAAAACTTTGCCGATCTGGACAGTGATGAAAGTGGCAGCCTGAGCAGTGAAGAAATGGCGGCGATGGCGCCACCACCGCCACCTCCCCGTGATCAGGCAGCGGATACCGAACTGGCCGATGCGCTGATCAGCGCGCTGGACACCGACGGTGACGGCGCCATCAGCAGCGACGAGCTGAGCAGCGGCCTGACCAGCGCCGGCAGCAGTGCCGACAGCAGCGAGATCTTTTCCGCCCTGGACAAGAACGAGGACGGGGTCGTCAGCAACGACGAACTGGCCGCCAGCCTTGCCCCGCCACCGCCGCCACCGCAGCAGGCCTCCAGCGAAGCGCTGTTCAGCCAGCTCGATACCGACAGCGACAGCTCGACCAACCAGGCGAACGTGGCCCAGGCCCTGGAAAAAATGATCGCCAACCTGAGCAAGCAGTATTCGCTCGACAACGTCGCCACCGTGGGCAAATACCTCGACGTGGCGACGTAATCTGCGGCGCCCTTGAGGCCATCGCGAGCAAGCTCGCTCCTACAGGGGGTCGCGTTCTCCTGTGGGAGCGAGCCTGCTCGCGATGGTCGTTAACGATGACGCGGGGTGCCTGACATGCCGCGATGCCTGATCTTCCATCGCGAGCAAGCTCGCTCCTACAGGGGGTGGGGGTGTTTTCAGGGTTTTGCCTGGCTTTTGCTCCAGTCGTTCAGCAGGCTGTACGCCACGGCCAGCAAGGTCGGGCCGATGAACAGGCCGATGAAGCCGAATGCGATCAGGCCGCCAAACACGCCGAGCAGGACGATCACCAGCGGCAGGTTGCCGCCCCGGCTGATCAGGTAGGGCTTGAGGACGTTGTCGACGCCGCTGATGATGAACGTCCCCCAGATGCCGAGGAACACCGCCATCCCGTACTCGCCTTTCCAGGCCAGCCAGGCGGTGGCCGGGATCCATACCAGCGGCGGTCCCATGGGGATCAGGCTGAGCAGGAAGGTGACGATACCCAGCACCAGCGCGCCGGGTACGCCGGCAATCAGGAAGCCGATCAGCGCCAGGATCGCCTGGGCCGCCGCCGTGCCGATCACCCCGTTCACCACCCGTTGCACCGTGCCCGCCACCAATTCGATGTAATAACCGGCGCGGTCACCGATCAAGCGCTGCAACAGCGTGTGGACGAAGGCCGCCAGGCGCGGGCCGTCGCGGTAGAAGAAGAACACGAAGACGATGCTCAGCGTCAGCTCCAGAATGCCCCCGCCAATCTGTGCGCTGCGCGCCAGCAGCCAGTTGCCGACCTGCCCCAGGTAAGGCTTGAGCGACACCATCAGCGCCGCGCCCTGCTGGTCGATGCTGTTCCAGATCACCACCAGCCGTTCGCCCACCAGCGGAATGCCGCCCAGCCAGCTTGGCGCCTCGGGCAGGCCGTCCATCTGCACATCCTTGATGAACGCCGTGGCATCGCGCACATGGTCGGCCAGGTTGAACCCCAGCCACACCAGCGGCAACGCCACCAGCAATATCCAGCCCAGGGTCAGCACCGAGGCCGCCAGGGTTTCACGGCCCCTGAGCCAGCGGGTCAGCAGCACCATCAACGGCCAGCTGGCAAAGGCCAGCACCGCGCCCCAGAACAACGCCGACCAGAACGGCGCCATCACCCAGACGCTCGCACCAAACAACACCAGGAGCAGGATCTGCACCAACAGCCGATCGTTATTGATCATCCGAATCTCGAGAAAAGTCCATCTGCACAAGAGTAGGCGAACGCGGCCAGCGCGCTCGCCCGGTACAGCTTATCGCAACAGTTCGATGCGCAGGTTAGAGCCTTCGACGCTACCGGTCTCCAGACGCGCGGCGCGTACGCCCTGGCCAATCAGCGCCTGGCGCCAGGCTTCGGCATTCGGCCCGGACACGCTCACCCGCAGGCCCGTGTCCAGGTTCAGGCCACGGGACAGCAGGCGCAGCCAGGTCTCGTCGGGGGCATCGGTGAGTGTCGGGAAGTCGAGCTCACCAGTGCTCCTGAGCTCACGCAACAAGGTCGCGGAGGTCGGCAGCAACTCCCCCAGTGGCGCGCCTGCGGTGAACTGCTCGACATGCAGGTAGGCTTTGCGATTGCCGCGGGTGATGCCGTACAGCGCCACCAGCGTGTTGTCGTTCGGTGCCGCCAGACGCAGCAACAGGTACGCCTGCTGGTCATCGGAACCATAGAGCTTGGCGTTGCCGAAGACTTCATTGGCCCACAGGCTGCTTTCCCCGCAATCACGGGCCTGGCACCAGAACAGCAACTGCGCGTCCTGCTTTTGCAAGGCCTCGCGGGCGCCAGTGAAGGCCGCGTTAGAGGTCTGCTCCGCGGGCAGCTCGTAGGTCACCGAGGTGGTTTGCCCGCGGGCGTTGACCTGGCCGTCAAAGCGCAACTGGCCGCTGATCTTGCGAATCGAGCCCATCGGGTAGATGCGCTCCATTTCGGTCGCCGGGCGATAGTCGACGATCTGCGAGTCGATCATGCGCGGCACGATCGGCAGGTCCTGACTGCCCGGCACATCGGCGGAAAATGACAGAGGACTGAAACAGCACAGCGCCAGCAGACTGAGTGAACGTATGGACAGGCTCATCGGATCAGCATCGCCCGGGCACCCTCGGTGTAGAGATCTTTCATGGTTGTCTCCCCATTCAACCCGACCAGCCTCGACAGTTGCCCGACGCAAGTCAAGGAATGGCGAAGAACCGATTGAAACAGTCTGCTACAAGAGCGGCCCCGGACTCGTCGTTCAGGTGCAGATGATGACCGCCCGGCAACTGCTCATGGCTGAAGGGTAGACGCTCCAGCAGCTCCGGGTGTTTGGCCAGCATGCCATCGGCAGCGACGATCAGCCGCGCCGGGCAACTGACCCGCTGGACGAAAGCCATCGCCTGTTCCGTGGTCAGGCGCAAGGGCGATGGCAGCGTCAGGCGGCTGTCGGTGCGCCAGGTGTAACCGCCCTGCACCGGCACCAGGCCGCGCTGGGCCAGCAGTTCGGCGGCTTCGCGACTGACCGCCACCAGGCCTTTCATGCGGGCTTCAACGGCGCGGTCGAGGGTGGCATACACCGGTTTGCGTTTCTCGCGCAGGTCCAGTTGCGCCTGCAGGGCCATGCCCATGCGCTCGGCGGCGTTCTCGCCTTTGTCGGTCGGCGGGATGATGCCGTCGATCAGGGCCAGATGGGTCACGCGCTCCGGCATCGACCCGGCGATGATCAGCGAGGTGATCGCCCCCATGGAGTGTCCGAGCAGGGCAAAGCGCTTCAACCCCAGTTGTTCGGCCACTTGCAAGACGTCATGGGCGTAGTCCCACAAAGCATAACCGGCACCGACCGGACGATGTCCGGAATGGCCATGGCCGGCCATGTCCAGGGCAATCACGCGCAACCCGTCGAGCTTCGGCGCCAGGCGGGCAAAGCTGTTGGCGTTGTCCAGCCAGCCATGCAGGGCGATCACCGGCAAGCCGTCCTCGGGGCCGAACAGATGCGCGGCCAGCTCGATGTGCGGCAGGCTCAGGCGGACTTCCTCAACCACCGGGCTCATGCGCAATCCTGCTGGCGACGACCATCCCAGCGACTGAACAGGTCCTTGAGCAGGATGGCGGTATCCTGCGGGCGTTCGAGGGGGAACATGTGCCCGCCGGGCATGCTCAGGGATTCACCCAGCGGCAGGCGCCCGACGGAACTGGCGTGATGACGCATGACCACGCGGCTGTCGTGCCCGCGCACCACCGCCAGTGGCACTTTCAAGTGTCGTGCGCGACCTGGGCTGGTGTGGGGCACGCCACGGTAGATGCTGATTTCCGTGGCCGGGTCGAAACGCAGGCGCAACTTGTCGCCGACCTGCTCCAGGCCGTGTTGCAGGTAAGCATCGAAGCAGTCCGGGTCAAAACCACGGAACAGGGTTTTGCCGGCGAAATAACGGCGGGCGCTGTCGAGGTCGGCGAATTCTTCCTTGCGCCCCAGCGTACGCCCCGCCGGCGTCAGGCGGTCGATGAAACCAAAACGCTTGGCCGCGCGGATGACCCACTGATCAGCAAGGGTCAGCACCGGCGAGTCGAGCATCACCACGCCGCGATACAGCTTCGGGCAACGCAATGCGGCGTGCAGGTGCAGCACGCCACCGAAGGAATGCCCCACGCCCCACACCGGCTGCGCCTGTTGTTCGAGGTGGTGAATCAGCTCATCGACCAGGTTGTTCCAGTTGTCGTCCGCCGGGAAACGCGGGTCATGGGCATGCTGCTGCAAATGCGCGACCTGATACTCGGGCGCCAACGCCGCGAACAACTTGCCGTAGGTCCCCGACGGGAATCCATTGGCGTGGGCGAAAAATATCTGCTGCGACATACCGGCAAATCCATAGGCAAAGACAGGTGTCGATTGTCCGCAAGACAGCGGCCAGCAGCAATGACCGTAACTGCCAGGAATGATGACAGTCCGGTCAGGCTGATAGCGGGGCCGCCTGCAATCAGCGTCCGGGCGGGTTCTCGCCCAGGGGCACCACCGCCATGGTCAGGCGCGACACGCAACTGGCCTTGCCTTCATCGCTGGTCAGGCGAATGTCCCAGACGTGGGTGGTACGCCCGAGGTGAATGGCCTTGGCCACTGCGGTCACCCGCCCGCTGCGCAGGCCGCGCAAATGGTTGGCGTTGATTTCCAGGCCCACGCAATAGAACTTGCTGGCGTCGATGCACAGGTAACTGGCCATGGAACCGACGGACTCGGCCAGCACCACGGAAGCGCCACCGTGCAGCAGGCCATAAGGCTGGTGAGTGCGGTGGTCGATGACCATGCTGGCGGTCAGGGACTCGTCATCGAAGGATTCGAAGCGGATGTCCAGCACCTCGCCAATGGTGTTTTTCTGAATTGCGTTCAACTGTTCGATGTTCGGAGTGGTACGCCACAAACTCATCGCAGGCATCCTTTATTGGTTTTGTTCGTGCCTCAATCCTGCCACAGCACCGCGTCGCTGTGCTCGCTCCATTCTTCGAACCGCGCCCCGTACGCCGCTTCGATCACGTTGCGCTTGATCTTCAGGGTCGGCGTGAGGAAACCGTTTTCCACCGCCCAGCTGTCCTTGACCACCACCAGCCGGCGCAGACGCTCGTGTTTGTCGAGCACACCGTTGACCTCCTCCAGCAGTTTTTCCAGGCTCGAATGCAGGCCCGCCCGTGCGGCGCCATCGGCGTCCTGCTGGCCGACCGCCGAGAGCACGCACAAGCCCAGCGGCGCGATCAGGCCGTCACCGACCACGCAGACCTGCTCGATCCGCGAATGCACCGCCAGGCGGTTTTCGATCGGGGCCGGTGCCACGTACTTGCCTTTGCTGGTCTTGAAGATTTCCTTGAGACGCCCGGTCAGGCGCAGGTTGCCGTCGGCGTCCTGTTCGCCCTTGTCACCGGTGCGCAGGAAGCCGTCCTCGGTGATGGTCTCGGCGGTTTTCTGCGGCTCCTTGAAATAGCCGAGCATGGTCGCGCCGCTGCGTACCAGCACCTCGCCGGATTCGTCGATCTTCACTTCCACTTCCGGGCACGGCCTGCCGATCCAGCCGCTCTTGTATTCGCCGGGCCGACCGATGTGCGAATACCCGCAGCTTTCGGTCATGCCGTACACCTCCAGCACGTCCAGACCGAGCTTGCGATACCACAGCAGCAGGGTCTGCGGCACCGGGGCCGCGCCGGACAGGGCCACCCGCAACTCATCCAGCCCGAGGCCGGCGAGCACCTTGTGCCCGACCCGCTTGCCGATGAAGGGCAGGCCCAGGAGGAAATCCAGGCGTTTGGCCGGGATCTTGCCGTAGACGCCCATCTGGAACTTGGTCCAGATGCGCGGCACGCCGAACAGCGCCGTGGGCCGCGCGCGCTGCATGTCGGTGAGGAAGGTGTCGAGGCTCTCGGCAAAGAACACGGTCTGCCCGGTATAGATCGACGCCAGTTCGACGAACATGCGCTCGGCGACATGGCATAGCGGCAGGTACGACAGCAGCCGGTCGCCCTCGTTGAGACCGAACAACTGCGTACCGCGACTGGTGGCGAACCCCAGGTTGCCAAAGGTGTGCATCACCCCCTTGGGCAGGCCGGTGGTGCCGGAGGTGTAGATGATGGTCGCCAGTTGATCGACGGTGGGGGTCGGGTTGTCCTGGATCGGCGAGCAGGTTTGCAGGTCGGCCCAGCTGAAAGCGAAATCGCCCGGCGGATGCAGCGGCAGGCTGATGGTGGGCAGGTCGGGGCTGACCCCACGGGACATGGCGGGCCAGTCATCGAGCTTGCCGATGAACGCCAGCGCCGCTTCGGAGTGCTGCAGCACTTGCCCGACGGACTCGGCAGTAAGGTTGGGGTAAAGCGGCACCGACACATGCCCGGCCATCCAGATCGCGAGGTCGGCGATGATCCAGTGGGCGCAGTTTTTCGAGATCAGGGCGATGTGGCTGCCCGGCGGCAATTCGCGTGCCCGCAGCCAGTGCGCGGCGCAACGGGCCTGGTGACCGACGTCTTCCCAGGTCAGCGTCTCGACCTTGCCGCCGCCCACTGGCTGAACCAGATAGCGCTGACGGGGATGACGGGCTTCACGCTCGTAGAAGACGTCCAGCGGCAAACGAAAAGCAGCAGGCATGCGACTCGCTCCTTTGTTGTTTTTTGTCTGGGAGCAAGCGTAGCCAACCAAGCGGTTGCTTGGTTGGTTGTTTCACAAAAAGATACATAACTGCCTGAAACAGCCACCGCCGAAAAACTGTGGGAGCGAGCCTGCTCGCGATGGCGGTGCTCCAGTCGGCATTGCAGGTGCCTGACACGCCGCAATCGCGAGCAGGCTCGCTCCCACAGGGGGTGGGGAACAGTGCACCCAGGTTTAAGGGTGCTTGATCCCGTTCAGCTTCATGCTCCCCGGCACCGGCAAGTCACCTTCCAGCTCGGCCAGGCCAGCGGTCTTCACGGTTTCCGGCTCCTGCACATGACCGTGCTGCAAGAAGCCCAGCAGGTTCCCCACCAGCGGGTTGTGGCTGACCAGCAGCACGTTGTCCACCGACACCAGCTGCTCGGCCACCCTTTGCGGGCGATTGTCCGGGGTCAGCCATTCGACGGTGCGGATGTCCGGCGCGAAACCCAGGGCGGTGCGCACGATCTCGGCGGTTTGCTGCGCACGCAGGTAGGGGCTGGCATAGATGGCTGTAATCGGCTTGCCCATCAATTCGGCCGCCGCGCGCAGCACTTCTTCGCGACCGTGGTCGGTCAGTGCTCGCTCGGAGTCCGGACGTTTGCCGTAAGGCTCGGCCTCACCATGACGCAATACCCAGAGTTTCATAGCTTGGGTTCCTCATCTCGGGCCGGATGCGGCGCAGGCGGCACGGTGTGTGGCGCTTCGCCTTCCGGCGCACGCGGCGCCGGCCAGTCGGCGAACGGCCAGGGTTTCTGGTCGCTGTGGAAGGTGCCGAAACGACCGATCTGGGCCAGGAACTGGCTCAGGCTGTCGCCGAAATTCATCAGGCTGGCGTTCGGGGCGCCATAAAACAAACGATAGACCAGTTGCACCAGCACCACGGCGCCAAGGATGAACTGCGCCACCTGCCAGACCAGCAGGAAGACGATCATCCACAACACCCGCAGCAGGATGGACTCGTATTTGGCTTCTGTTTTCGGATCGTTCATGCGCAATGCCCTGCCCTTGTCTAAAGCGTGATCAGTTGAAACCGCTGGTGGAAATGAAATCGACGTCGGTCTTGGGTTCGCCACGCATCAGCAGTTCAATCACCTGATTGAGCGTGCGCCCTTCGAACAGGATGGCGTGCAGCCCGGCGACCAGCGGCATGTACACCCCCACTTCCTGGGCCTTCGCCTTGAGCACTTTGAGGGTGTTCACGCCTTCGGCGACTTCGCCCAGGCGCGTCACGGCTTCATCCAGGCTCAAGCCCTGACCGAGGGCGAACCCGACCTGATAGTTGCGACTCTTGGGCGAGGAACAGGTGACGATCAGGTCACCGACGCCAGCCAGCCCGAGGAAGGTCATCGGGTTGGCCCCCTGATTCACGGCAAAACGGGTCATTTCCGCGAGGGCCCGGGTGATCAGCATGCTCTTGGTGTTTTCGCCCATGCCCAAAGCCACCGCCATGCCGGCGATGATCGCGTAGACGTTTTTCAGTGCCCCGCCCAGTTCCACGCCAAAACGGTCGGCGCTGGCGTACACACGGAAAGTACGGCCATGCAGAGCGGCCTGGACCTTCTGGCAGAGTTCTTCGTCTTCGCTGGCGACCACGGTGGCGGTCAACGCATGCTCGGCGACTTCACGGGCCAGGTTGGGCCCGGACAGCACGCCGATGCGCGCCTGCGGAGCGATCTCTTCGAGGATCTCGCTCATCAGTTTGAAGGTGTGGGCTTCGATACCTTTGGTCAGGCTCACCAGCATCTTGCCGCTCAGCAGCTGCGCGTGGGGGGCGAGCACCGAACGCAACGCGCTGGACGGCAGCGCGACGAAGCACAGCTCACTGCCCTGCAGCGTGGCCAGAAGGTCGGTGGTCGGCTCCACGGCCGCCAGCACCTTGATGCCCTTGAGGTAGCGCGGGTTCTCGCGATTGACCGCAATGGCCTTGGCCTGCTCGGGGTCACGCATCCACAGACGGACCTGATGTCCGTTCTCGGCCAGCAGGTTAGCCACGGCGGTACCAAAACTTCCGCCTCCCAGGACCGCAATCGGGCGCTGTTCAGTCATATGCAATCCGTTAATCCATACCAGTGGCGATGCCCGGCATTATACGGAGCGGCCCAGTGACGGACAGCCCCCGCGTCAATTACCGGCACTTGTCAGAAGAAGACCAATAATTGCGAGGAAAATGCGGTCATCGTGACTGGAAAAGTCGATCGTCTCGGTTAACATGCGCGCCAGTGATTCGCTATCAAGGATGTGTCGTGTCGTTTGGCCCTGTTTCATCTCGTTCGCCCCTGGTCCTGGCCTTGCTCTTCAGCCCGCCGCTGCTGGCCGAAGACCTGTTCGCAGACAGCGAACCGCTGCCCCAGGTGTTGACCGCCACCCGCCTGAAACAGTCGCCGGCCGCTGTGCCCGGCAGCATGACGGTGATCGACAGCGAACTGATCAACAGCAGTGGCGCCCGCGACATCAGCGAATTGTTACGTCTGGTGCCGGGCATGATGGTCGGCAACATCACCGGCAATCAGCCCACGGTGAATTACCACGGCACCAACGCCAGCGACGCGCGGCGCCTGCAAGTGCTGATTGACGGCCGCTCGGTGTACCGCGCCGGCCTGGCCACGGTGGACTGGAGCGATATCCCGGTGGCCATGGAAGACATCGAGCGCATCGAGGTGTTCCGCGGCCCGAATACCGTCAGCTATGGCGCCAATGCGCTGATGGCGGTGGTCAACATCATCACCCGCAACCCGGCTGACAGCCTCGGCACGCGCCTGAAAGTCACCCGCGGCCAGCGCGGTATCGACGACTTCTACGCCAGCCAGGGCGTGGGCTGGGACAGCGGCGACCTGCGCCTGTCGGTGTCCGGCCAGCAGGATGATGGCTTCGATTCCGACCGTCGCGGTGCCGATTACCGCGACAGTCGCCGGCTGAACCGGATCAATCTGGCGATCAGCCAGGTACTCGACGAGTGGCAAAGCCTGGATTGGCAATTCAACGCCAAGGAAGGCAGTAATCAGCGGCCTTACACCTACCGCCCGGTGTTTTCGGGAATTACTGCTGCCGGTAACAACTCTGACGTCAATGCCAAGGATTACGCCGGCTCCCTGCGCTGGAACCTCGACATCAGTCCCGAGCACAGCCTTTATATCCAGGGTTCGGCCCAGCATTGGGACCGCCAGCAGACGTGGCGCGCCTGCGACGCCGAGGTTTCGTTCAGTCCCGAACTGGCCGAACTCTGGCAGCTCAACCCGAACTACACCGAACGCCTGGCACGCAACATGCCGCGCTACCTGGGTGCCGGCGCACCGGCCGGAACCGCGGCGGAACAGGCCCTGGCCAACAATGTGCTGGACCAGTGGCGCGCCGGTGCCGGGCAAACCCTGTGCGGGGATATCGACCAGAGCATCCGCGAGTCGCGCTACGACCTCGAACTGCAGGACACCCTCAGCCTGTCCGACAGCCTGCGGCTGGTCAGTGGCGTGAACTATCGTTACGACCGGGCCGATTCCGAGACGTATTTCAATGGCAAGTTCGATGACACCACCTGGCGCACTTTCGGCCAGCTCGAGTGGCGCGCCACCGAGCACTGGCTGTTACAGGGCGGCGCCATGTTCGAGGACACCCGGCTGACAGGCAGTTCGCTGACGCCGCGAATGGCGGTCAACTACCTGATCAACCCGCGTCACGGCCTGCGCGCGGTGTATTCGGAAGCGATCCGTTCGCCGGACATGTTCGAGAACAACGTCAACTGGAGCTACCGGGTGACCAACCTGCAGCCCGCGGCCTACGGCCAAGGCAGCGCCCGCTATTTCGTCAGGACCCGCGGCCCCGGCGACCTCGACAAGGAACGCATGCGCTCGCGGGAACTGGGTTACAACGGCTTTTTCGTCGATTGGGGACTGGCGGTGGACGTGAAGGTGTTCCACGACGAGATCACCGGCATGATCAGCGAGCCTCTGCGCAACAATCAGTACATCGCCAGCAACGCCAACAGCTCGCGCTTCTCCGGCGCGGAAACCCAGATCGACTGGCGCCTGAGCAGTGCCGATCGGTTGCGCCTGACCTACGCCTACGTCGATGCCCAGGCGAGCAACCCGCTCGATGCCTGGCAGACGGCGCGCAACAGTGGCTCTGCCGGCTGGCTGCGCAACTGGGGCCAGGGCTGGAACAGCGCGCTCTTCTATTATGGTGACGACGCGCTCAACGGCTATCGTTTCGAACGGGTCGACACACGCATCGCCAAACGCATCCGGCTGGGCAAGGCCAGCCTGGAACTGGCCGGCGTGCTCCAGCAACGCCTCGATCACCAGCCCACCACCTTCGTCGACAACCGCTATGACCAGCGCCGGGTGATGTACTTCAGCGCTGAGCTGGTGTTCTGAATGAACTCGCGCCTGTCCCGCAAGACCTCACCCCCTCGCCGCCTGCTCGCCGGATTGTACCTGGTGCTGGTCGGCTGGCTGGCGAGCCTGTCGGCCGGTGCCGAAGACATTGTGCTCACCGGCGCCGACGACAGCCCCGGCGTTCACGCGTTTGCCACGGCCCTTGGTGAACTGCGCCCCGGCGACACCGTACGTTTTCAACCGCTGGCCAGTCTGCCGGCACCGAGCCAGTTACCCGCCAGGACCCGCCTGATCCTGCTGGACCTGCCGAGTCTCGACTGGCGCCTGCAGGACACCCAGGGCCCGGCGACGTTGGTGCTGCGCATCAGCCGCCTGCAAGCCCGGCAGCGCCTGGGCACTACGTTGCCCGCACGCTTGAGCCTGCTGTGGAGCGATCCGCCGCCGCAACGGCAATTGCAGCTGACCCGCGCCCTGCTGCCTCAAGCCCGACGGGTGGGCGTGCTGTATGACCAGCACAGCGAATTTCTCCTCGGCGAGTTGCGTCAAACCGCGGATGCGCTCGGCCTGCAAATCATCAGCGAGCGCTGGGACAACATCCATGACAGCCGCCCGCTACAGAGCCTGCTGAAAAAAAGCGACGTGTTGTTGGGTCTTGATGACCCGGACCTGTACAACCCCAAGACCGCGAAAAACCTGCTGCTCAGCAGCTACGCGCGACAAACTGCACTGATCGGCCCCAACGCGGCATTCGTCAAGGCCGGCAGCCTCGCCACCAGTTACTCCGACCAGAACGATTGGCTGGCCATACTCGATGAACTGCTCGACCGCCCCCCGGCCACCTGGCCACGCGCGCATTACGCCGAACACTTCAAAGTCCTGAGCAACCCGCAAGTGGCTCGTTCATTGGGGATTGAACAGATCGACGAAGCGCTGGTCGCAACACAGTTGGCCGCAGGAGAAAGCCGCCCATGACTTTCCGTCGTCGTTGGGACATCAACACCCGCACGCAAATCATCAGCCTCGGCCCGGCCCTGCTGCTGACCTTGCTGTTGATCAGTTTCTTCACCTTCGTGCGGATCCAGGATTTGCGCCAGGAGCTCAACCACACCGGCCAACTGATTGCCAACCAACTGGCACCGGCGGCGGAATACGGGGTGATTTCCGGCAACAACGAAGTGCTCGACAGCTTGCTCAAGGCCACCCTGGCCACGCCGAACGTGCGTTTTCTGGAAATCCAGGACAGTGCCAACCGGATTCTGGTGTACGTCGAACACCCGGCGGAAAGCCATAACCGCTCGCAACAGGTCGAAGTGTTCCAGGCACCGGTGCGGCTGCAACGGATCGCGCTGCAAAGCGATTTTTTCCAGGGCAGCAAAGTCGCCAGTACCCTACCCGGCGAGGATTACCTGGGCCGGGTGATCGTAGGCCTGTCCAGCGACGCCTTCAGCAAGCGCCAGCAGGAAATCCTGTTCAAGGCCGGCATCCTTGCGCTGTTTGCCCTGTTGTTCACCTACCTGATCGCCCGGCGCCTGGCCGGCAGCCTGTCACAGCCGATCCGCGATATCGGCAATGCGGTCAAGGCGATCCAGAGCGGCGACTACACCACCCCGCTGCCGATTGTCGACGACGCCGAACTCGGCGCCCTGTCGCAGCACATCAATAACCTGGCCGCCGGCCTCGAACAGGCCAGTCGCGAACAGCATCAGGCCATGGCGCAACTGATCCAGACCCGCGAAGAGGCGGAAAAGGCCAACAACGCCAAATCCGATTTCCTGGCGATGATGAGCCACGAGTTGCGCACACCGATGAATGGCGTGCTCGGCATGTTGCAGTTGCTGGAAACCACCGAGATGACCGAAGAGCAGGTCGATTACGCGGCGCTGGCCTCGGAGTCCACCGAGCACCTGCTCAAAGTCATCAACGACATTCTCGACTTCTCGCGCATCGAACGCTCGGAACTGGAACTGGAGCACATTGCGTTCAACCTGGCGGACCTGATCGGCAGTTGCGCCCAGTCGTTCCAGCACAGCGCGGCGCAACGCGGGCTGCACCTGGCGTTGCAGATTCCGCAAGACATGCAGGCTTTGCAGGTTCAGGGCGATCCGACGCGCATCCGCCAGATCCTGGTGAACCTGGTCGGCAACGCGCTGAAGTTCACCGAGCAGGGCCGCGTCAGCATCGAAGCGCAATGGCAATCGCTGGATCACGAACTGCTGTGGTTCACCTGCACCGTGCGCGACAGCGGCATCGGCATTCCGGCCGAAAGCCTGGAGTCGATGTTCAACGCCTTCCAGCAGGCCGACAGTTCGATTTCCCGCCGCTACGGTGGCACCGGCCTGGGCCTGCCGATCGCCCGCACACTGGCCGAACGCATGGGCGGCACGTTGCGCGCCCAGAGTGAAGAAGGTCGCGGCTCGGCGTTCACCCTGGAAATCCCGCTGGCGCGCTACAAACAGACGCTACCGGTGCTGACGCCCCGCGCCCCCGCCGGCGCGGGTGACGGCGCCGGTCACAATGTGCTGCTGGTGGAGGACAACCCGGTCAACCAGACCGTCATCGAAGCCATGCTGCGCAGCCTGGGGTTCACCGTGAGCGTCGCCACGGACGGCGCCCAGGCGATACGCAGCGCCGAAAGCCTGATTTTCGATGCGATCCTGATGGACTGCCGGTTGCCGATCATCGACGGCTACGAGGCCACCCGACAAATTCGCCAACTGCCCGGCTGCAGTGATCTGCCGATCATCGCGCTGACGGCCAACGCCTTGCAGGGCGACCGGGAAACCTGCCTGTCGGCGGGAATGAACGATTACCTGGCCAAGCCGTTCAAACGTACGGATTTGCAGCAGATTCTCCAACGATGGGTGCAGTAGTACAGGCCTTTCGAGCATCTGCGACTGGCGTGTAAGGCGAAATTGCGGCAGTCTTAGGCACCCGAATAGCCTCGAAAAGGGGCTTGAATAATAATTTCAGTGCACAAGTGTACATTCATGTCCTTGGTGCTGTGACTTTCACTACAACGCAATAGTCTATGAGTAGGCTGCCGACTCGAGGCATGAACGCTTCGATCGGCCGGGAAGATTTGCCCCACCTGCCGCATGGGATTATTGAGGAGCTCGCATGACCAAACAAAACGCCTTTACCCGGGAAGACCTGCTGCGCTGCAGTCGCGGTGAGCTGTTCGGCCCAGGTAACGCGCAACTGCCCGCCCCGAACATGCTGATGGTTGATCGCATCACCCTGATCAGCGAGGAAGGCGGCAAGTACGGCAAAGGTGAATTGGTCGCCGAGCTGGATATCAATCCGGACCTGTGGTTCTTCGCCTGTCACTTCGAAGGTGACCCGGTGATGCCAGGTTGCCTGGGCCTCGACGCCATGTGGCAGCTGGTCGGTTTCTTCCTCGGCTGGCAAGGTTTGCCGGGCCGCGGCCGCGCCCTCGGTTCGGGCGAAGTGAAGTTCTTCGGTCAGGTCCTGCCGACCGCCAAGAAAGTCACCTATAACATTCATATCAAACGCGTCCTCAAGGGCAAGCTGAACCTGGCCATCGCCGATGGTTCGGTGACTGTCGACGGTCGCGAGATCTACACCGCCGAAGGCCTCCGGGTCGGCGTTTTCACCTCCACTGACAACTTCTAAGGGTTATCCGCATGCGCCGCGTCGTTATCACTGGTCTGGGCATCGTTTCGTGCCTGGGCAATGACAAAGAGACCGTCTCCGCTAACCTGCGTGCAAGCCGCCCGGGCATCCGGTTCAACCCGGAATATGCCGAAATGGGTCTGCGTAGCCAGGTTTCCGGCTCCATCGACCTCAACCTTGAAGAACTGATCGATCGCAAGATCTATCGTTTCGTCGGCCATGCAGCGGCTTACGCCTACCTGGCCATGAAAGACGCCATCACCGATTCCGGCCTGACCGAAGAGCAAGTGTCCAATCCGCGTACCGGCCTGATCGCCGGTTCCGGTGGCGCGTCCACGCTCAACCAGATGGAAGCGCTGGACATCCTGCGCGAGAAAGGCGTGAAGCGCGTCGGCCCATACCGCGTAACGCGGACCATGAGCAGCACCGTTTCCGCGTGCCTGGCCACCCCGTTCAAGATCAAGGGCCTGAACTACTCCATCGCTTCTGCCTGCGCCACCAGTGCTCACTGCATCGGTACCGCCATGGAACAGATCCAGATGGGCAAGCAGGACATCGTGTTCGCCGGCGGCGGTGAAGAAGAGCACTGGAGCCAGTCGTTCCTGTTCGACGCCATGGGCGCCCTGTCCAGCAAGCGCAACGACACTCCGGAAAAAGCCTCCCGCGCCTACGATGCCGACCGTGACGGTTTTGTCATCGCCGGCGGTGGCGGCATGGTCGTGGTCGAAGAGCTGGAACACGCTCTGGCCCGCGGCGCGAAGATCTACGCGGAAATCGTTGGCTACGGCGCGACTTCCGACGGCTACGACATGGTTGCCCCAAGTGGCGAAGGCGCGATCCGCTGCATGCAGCAGGCGCTGTCCACCGTCGACACCCCGATCGACTACCTGAACACCCACGGCACCTCGACCCCGGTCGGCGACGTCGCGGAAATGAAAGGTGTGCGTGAAGTGTTCGGCGACAAGGCTCCGGCCATCAGCTCCACCAAGAGCCTGTCGGGTCACTCCCTGGGCGCCGCCGGCGTTCACGAAGCGATCTACTGCATGCTGATGATGGAAGGCAACTTCATTGCCGGCTCCGCCAACATCGACGAACTGGACCCTGAAGTGGCTGACCTGCCAGTCCTGACCAAGACCCAGGAAAACGCCAAGATCGACACCGTGATGAGCAACAGCTTCGGTTTCGGTGGCACCAACGCAACGCTGGTACTCAAGCGCTGGGCTGGCAAGTAATTCGCCGCTGAGCCGTACCTGAAAACGCCCCGACTGGTTCGGGGCGTTTTTTTTGCCTGAAGAAAATACGATGCGGCCTCTCCACTGTGGGAGCGAGCCTGCTCGCGATAGCGGTTTTACAGACACAGATCGCATCGCGAGCAGGCTCGCTCCCACAGGAATGGGTGTGCGCTGATGAAAATCCTGCGCAAAAACATGAAGCTTTTGTCATGCAACCAATCGCCCTGCGACCGAATGTCGCGGATTTCGCGGGCTGCAGCACTGTTGCGAATTTCGCAATGAATCTTTACCAGTTTCGCGCGTTTACTTAGCTGGCTATCAAATTCTATAACAGAGTCCTGCACACGCCTTGCTGCAGATAACAGAGATTGGAGCTAGCAGATGACTGTAAAAGTAACTGAACGCGACGATTCACACATGTCCCATGAAGGCGTAGCCGCCGGTATCCGGATCTGGGACGTGCATCAACAAGACTTGCTGGTCGGGATGTTCCACAACGAGATGGATGCCCACAACTACAAGGCCGAACTGGAACTGCAGGAGCGCCAACGCGAGCTGCGCTCCGCCTGATCCATGCACAGCATTGAAAACGACAAACCCCGCCATGAGCGGGGTTTGTTGTTATACCGGCAGGCTTACCACATCAGATCGTCAGGGATCTGGAAGGCTGCGTACGGATCGTCCTCAGCCGCCGCCTCTTCGGTCTGCACGTTCATCTGCACGATGCGCTGCGGGTCGCGTTCCTGGATCTTCAGGGCCGCTTCACGGGGGATCACTTCGTAACCGCCGGCATGGTGGACGATCGCCAGCGAGCCGTTGCTGAGCTTGTTGCGCATCAGCGCGTTGACGGACAGGCGCTTGACCTTCTTGTCGTCAACGAAGTTGTAGTAGTCCTCGGTGGTCAGCTTCGGCAGGCGCGTGGCTTCGATCAGTTGCTTGATCTGCGCGACACGGGCCTTGGCCTCAGCCTTCTCCTGCTGCTGGCGGTTCAGCTCCTGGTCGCGCTTGACCTTCTCGGCCTTGGCTTCCTGGGCGGCACGCTGCTGCGAGTCATCGAGTTCGATCTGCCCCTTGTGGGCCAGGCGCTGCTGCTTCTGCTTCTCTTTGCCGACCTGCTTGGCCTGCTTCTGGTTGACCAGCCCTGCTTTGAGCAACTGGTCGCGAAGGGAAATGCTCATGGTGCTTGTTTCTCACTTGGGCCGCTGCTCAACCGCAGCTGGGCAAATTCTTTTCCTGACGTTTGGCTTCGCCCCACAGGGCGTCCAACTCTTCGAGGGTGCAATCTTCCATGGGTCGGTGGGTGTCGCGCAATGCCTGTTCGATAAAACGGAAGCGTCTTTCGAACTTGCCATTGGCGCCGCGCAGCGCGGTTTCCGGGTCGACTTTCAAATGACGCGCCAGGTTGACCACCGAAAACAGCAGGTCACCGACTTCATCGGCCACCGCCGCCGGATCGTTATCGGCCATCGCTTCGAGGATTTCGTCGAGCTCTTCGCGCACCTTGTCCAGCACCGGCAACGCGTCGGGCCAATCGAACCCGACCTGCCCTGCGCGCTTTTGCAGCTTGGCCGCGCGGGACAACGCCGGCAGTGCAGCGGGCACGTCGTCGAGCAAGGACAGTTGCTGCGGCGCCGCAGACTTTTCGGCGCGCTCCTCGGCCTTGATCTCTTCCCAGCGCTGCTTGACCTGCTCTTCGCTCAGGCGTGGCACATCCAGCGGCGCATACAGGTCGCCGGTGGGGAACACGTGCGGGTGACGACGGATCAGCTTGCGGGTGATGCTGTCGATGACGCCGGCGAACTCGAAACGCCCTTCTTCCCGGGCCAGCTGGCTGTAATAAACCACCTGGAACAGCAGGTCGCCCAACTCGCCCTGCAAGTGATCGAAGTCGCCACGCTCGATGGCGTCAGCGACCTCGTAGGCTTCCTCGAGGGTGTGCGGGACGATGGTGGCGTAGGTTTGCTTGATGTCCCAGGGGCAACCGAACTGCGGGTCGCGCAGACGGCTCATCAGGTGCAGCAGGTCTTCAAGGCTGTACATCATTCATTCTCACCACAAATCCAAATCGTGGGAGCGAGCCTGCTCGCGAGGCGGTGCATCAGTCGCCATTGAAGTTGACTGATACGCCCTCATCGCGAGCAGGCTCGCTCCCACATTGAGTCACAGTTGGTGCCGATCAGCCTCATCAAGGGGTTCGGTTACGCCGCGTCTCGATGATGTTGGGCAGCTGGGAAATCCTGCCCAGCAACCGCCCCAGTGCGTCCAGCCCCGGGATCTCGATGGTCAGGGACATCAGCGCGGTGTTGTCCTCCTTGTTCGAGCGGGTGTTGACCGCGAGCACGTTGATGCGCTCGTTGAGCAGCACCTGGGAGACGTCCCGCAGCAGGCCCGAGCGATCGTAGGCACGGATGACGATGTCCACAGGATAGGTGAGCACCGGCACCGGGCCCCAGCTGACCTGGATGATCCGCTCCGGCTCGCGCCCGGCCAGTTGCAGCACCGAGGCGCAGTCCTGACGGTGGATGCTGACGCCACGGCCCTGGGTGATGTAGCCGACGATCGCGTCCCCCGGCAGCGGCTGGCAGCAGCCGGCCATTTGCGTCATCAGGTTGCCGACGCCCTGGATCTGGATGTCGCCGCGCTTGCCCGGCTTGTAGCCGCTGGCCTTGCGCGGGATCAGCTCCAACTGCTCGTTGCCGCGCTCCGGCTCGACCAGTTGCTGCGCCAGGTTCACCAGTTGCGCCAGGCGCAGGTCGCCGGCACCGAGGGCGGCGAACAGGTCCTCGGCGGTTTTCATGTTGGCCTTGTCGGCCAGCTTCTCGAAATCCACCGCCGGCAGGCCGAGGCGATTGAGTTCGCGTTCGAGCAGGGTCTTGCCGGCCGCGACGTTCTGGTCACGGGCCTGCAACTTGAACCAGTGGACGATCTTCGCCCGCGCCCGGGACGTGGTGATGTAGCCCAGGTTCGGGTTCAACCAGTCGCGGCTCGGCGTACCGTGCTTGCTGGTGATGATCTCCACCTGCTCGCCGGTTTGCAGGCTGTAGTTGAGCGGCACGATGCGCCCGTTGATCTTCGCGCCACGGCAGTTGTGGCCGATCTCGGTGTGCACGCGATAGGCGAAGTCCAGCGGCGTGGCGCCCTTGGGCAGGTCGATGGCGTGGCCGTCGGGGGTGAAGATGTAGACCCGGTCCGGCTCGATATCGACGCGCAGCTGTTCGGCCAGGCCGCCGATGTCGCCCAACTCTTCGTGCCACTCGAGCACCTGACGCAGCCAGGAGATTTTCTCTTCGTAGTGGTTGGAGCTGGATTTGACGTCGGTGCCCTTGTAGCGCCAGTGCGCGCAAACGCCCAGCTCGGCTTCCTCGTGCATGGAGTGGGTGCGGATCTGCACTTCCAGCACCTTGCCCTCGGGCCCGATCACGGCGGTGTGCAGCGAACGGTAGCCGTTCTCTTTCGGGTTGGCGATGTAGTCGTCGAATTCTTTCGGGATGTGTCGCCACAGGGTGTGGACGATGCCGAGCGCGGTGTAGCAGTCGCGCATCTCCGGCACCAGCACACGCACCGCGCGCACGTCGTAGATCTGGCTGAACTCCAGACCCTTGCGCTGCATTTTGCGCCAGATCGAATAGATGTGTTTGGCCCGGCCGCTGATGTCGGCCTCGACGCCGGTGGCCTGCAACTCGTTTTTCAGCTGGCTCATCACGTCGCTGATGAAACGTTCGCGATCCAGGCGCCGCTCATGCAGCAGCTTGGCGATCTGTTTGTACTGATCGGGTTCGAGGTAGCGGAAGGACAGATCCTCCAGCTCCCACTTGATGTGACCGATACCCAGGCGATGCGCCAGGGGCGCATAAATGTCGAAGACCTCGCGGGCAACGCGGTTGCGTTTCTCGTCGTCGGCGGTTTTCACCGCGCGGATCGCGCAGGTGCGTTCGGCCAGCTTGATCAGCGCGACGCGCACGTCGTCGACCATGGCCACGAGCATCTTGCGCAGGTTTTCCACCTGGCCCTGGGTGCCCATTACCATGGATTTGCGCGGACTCAGGCTGTCGCTGATCGCCGCCATGCGCTGCACGCCGTCGATCAGCTTGGCCACCACCGGACCGAAACGCTGGCTCACGGCGGGCAATGCGATCTGCCCTTCGCGCACGCCACGGTACAGGACGGCTGCGACCAGGGAGTCCTGATCGAGTTTGAGGTCGGCGAGAATCTCCGCGATCTCAAGGCCCGTGCTGAAACTCGAGGTCCCTTCGGACCACAGGTTCTTTGCCGCATTGGCCTGTTGTTCGGATTCGCGGGCGAACTCGCACGCGTCTTTCAAGGCTTCGCGATCCAGTGCCATGTCGACACTGACCGCATGATCGAGCCAAGCCTCGAGATTGATACTGCCGTCGGTGTTGATCGGCTGGTGTGCTCTCACCTGTACCATCTTGCTTTACCTTCCCTACGACGCAGATTCAATGCGTCAAATCGCTGACCTTCGTTGCCGCGGCACGCGCGGGGCAAGACGCGTGCTGCGCGGGCGGGTCAGCGGACCAGACGAGCCTTCCTAGCTCGCTTCAAATAACGCCATGGCCTCGACATGTGCCGTCTGAGGAAACATATCGAGAATCCCGGCACGTTTTAACCGGTAGCCCTGCTTGATCAATTCGACCGTATCGCGCGCCAGAGTTGCAGGGTTGCACGACACGTACACCAACCGTTCGGCGCCTAGCGTCCTGAGCTTGCGCACCACCTCGATAGCGCCGTCACGCGGTGGGTCCAAGAGTACCGCACAAAAGCCTTCGCGCGCCCATTCGGCATTGGTCAAAGGCTGGGATAAATCGGCCTGAAAAAACGTCGCATTATGCAGATTGTTACTCGCGGCGTTCGCGGCAGCCCGATCGACCATCGCCTGTACACCCTCGACCGCCACCACTTCACGAACGGCCTGGGCCAGCGGCAAGGCGAAGTTGCCCAAACCACAGAATAGATCCAGAACACGTTCATCCGCTGTCGGCTGCAACCACTCCAGCGCCTGGGCAACCATCGCCTCGTTGACCGCCGCGTTGACCTGGACGAAGTCACCTGGCCGGTAGGCCAGTTCCAGGTCCCATTGTTCCAGGCGATAGCCCAACGACTGATCGGCGTCTACCGGTTGCGGCTCGCCCTCGCCATGCAGCCACAATTGCGCTTCATGGAAGGTGCAGAAATCCTTGAGGATGGTCATGTCAGCGTCGGACAACGGCGCCATGTGCCGCAGCAACACCGCCAGTTTCGAACCGCTGAACAGTTCCACGTGACCCAAGGCCTGCGGCTTGCTCAAGCGTCGCAACATTTCCGGCAGGCGCGTCATGATCGGCTGCAAGGGCTGTACCAGCACCGGGCATTCGTCGATGGCGACGATGTCCTGGCTGCCGGCCGCACGAAAACCGACTTCGAGGTTTTTCGCCTTGGCGTCCCAGCGCACCGCCACGCGGGCGCGACGACGGTAGGCGAACTCGGCACCGGTCAACGGCGCCGCCCACTCTTCAGGCTCGACGCCTGCGACCCTGGACAATTGCTCGGCGAGCATGCGCTGTTTCAGGGCAAGCTGTTCGTCGTGGGGCAGATGCTGGACACTGCAACCACCGCAACGCCCGGCATGCTTGCACGGTGCCGGACGACGCAGGTCGCTTGCGCTGAACACCCGCTCAGTGCGCGCCTCGACCACTTTGCCGTGGGCACCCAGCACCCGCGCCTCGACTTCCTCGCCAGCCAGGGCGCCGAGGACGAACCAGGTACGGCCTTCGAAAAACGCTATGCCACGACCGTCATTGGACAGGCGCTCGATGGTCAAGCGCTGCTTTTTGCCGGTCGGGATTTGCGCGGCCTTGCTACCGCCGGTGGGCTGGAAGCGCAGGCCTCTCTCATGTTTGGCCATCAGTTGGGCGCGTCGAATATGCCGGTCGACAGGTAACGGTCGCCACGGTCGCAGATGATCGCGACGATCACCGCGTTCTCAACTTCTTTGGACAGGCGCAGCATGCCGGCCACGGCACCGCCCGAGGACACGCCACAGAAGATGCCTTCTTCGCGAGCCAGGCGACGGGTCACGTCTTCGGCTTCGCTTTGTGCCATGTCGATGATGCGATCCACGCGATCGGCCTGGTAGATCTTCGGCAGGTATTCCTGCGGCCAGCGGCGGATGCCCGGGATCGACGCGCCTTCCATTGGCTGCAAGCCGAGGATCTGGATGTTTTCGTTCTGTTCTTTCAGGTAACGCGACGTGCCCATGATGGTACCGGTGGTGCCCATCGAGCTGACGAAGTGGGTGATGGTGCCCTGGGTCTGGCGCCAGATTTCCGGGCCGGTGGTGGTGTAGTGCGCCTCGGGGTTGTCGCCGTTGGCGAACTGGTCCAGCACCTTGCCATGGCCTTCGGCTTCCATACGCTGGGCGAGATCGCGGGCACCTTCCATGCCTTCTTCCTGGGTGACCAGGATCAGCTCGGCACCATAGGCGGTCATGGCCGCCTTGCGTTCGGCGCTGGAGTTGTCCGGCATGATCAGGATCATCTTGTAGCCCTTGATCGCGGCGGCCATCGCCAGGGCGATCCCGGTGTTGCCCGAGGTCGCTTCGATCAACGTATCGCCGGCGTGGATCTGCCCGCGCAACTCGGCACGGGTGATCATCGACAGCGCCGGACGGTCCTTGACCGAACCTGCCGGGTTGTTCCCTTCAAGCTTGAGCAATAGGGTGTTGCTGGTGGCGCCAGGCAGGCGCTGCAAACGGACCAGCGGAGTGTTGCCGACGCAATCGGCGATGGTTGGGTACTGCAAGGTCATGGCGTATTCGCAATCCAGACTGCGGGGGCGCCTATCATACCGGCAAACGTGGGCAGGCCATATCACGCAAAGTGTGGTGCTTATGGCTTATGGGAATAAGCGATTGTAAAACCTGTGGGAGCGAGCCTGCTCGCGAGGGGTGTCAGGAAAACGGTGGCGCTTTCAGGCTCATCGCGAGCAAGCTCGCTCCTACAGCGGGTGGGTGGCGTTCACGAAATTTGTGGGAGCGGGCTTGCTCGCGATGACGCCATCAGCAGCAACCTCGCCCTCGGCTAAAAGGCGCATGTTCAGGCGCAACCCGCTGCCGGTGTTCTCGGCCCACAGTTGCCCGCCCTGGCGTTGTACCGCGTTGCGGGCAATGCTCAGGCCCAGGCCGAAGCCGCCGTTGCCCGGGCGCGAGCCGTCGAGGCGGATGAAGGGGGAGAAGATGCGTTCCAGGTCCTGTTCGGCCACCCCGCCGCCCTCGTCTTCCAGCCACAGATGCCAGAAGTTACCGTCGCGCCGGCCATCCAGGCGCACGATGCCGCCCGTCGGCGAGTGGCGGATGGCGTTGCGCAGGATGTTTTCCAGGGCCTGGGCCAGGGTGTTGAGGTTGCCACGCACCCAGCAGGAAGAGTCCACCAGGCACTGCAGGCGACCGGGTGGGCAAGCACTTTCATAGCAGGCGTTTTCCGTGAGCATTTCCCACAGCGCCTGGACCTGGATCGCTTCGTCAGGCAACGGCGCGCGCTCGGTGTCGAGCCAGGCCAGTTGCAGGGTGTCTTCGACCAGGCGCTGCATGCCGTCGACTTCGCGGCCGATGCGCTCGCGCAGTTGCGCAAGGTTCTGCTCGCCTTCACTGGCCACGCGCAGGCGGCTCAAGGGCGTGCGCAGTTCATGGGACAGGTCGCGCAGCAGTTGCTGTTGCAGGGCCACGGTACTTTGCAGGCGTTCGGACATGTGATCGAAGGCACGCCCCAACTCGCCCAGTTCATCGCTGCGGTTGGTGGTACGACGCGACAGACGCACGCCCAATTGATCGGCACGCCAGGCGTTGGCCTGCTCGCGCAATTGATTAAGCGGCACCACCAGCAGCCGATACAGGCCCACGCACAACAGCAGCGTGAACAAGCCGGGGATGACGCCATTGGTGATCACGCGCCAGAACATCTGGTAGCGCCCGGGCTGGAAGCGCTTGGGCAGTTCGATCACCAGGCTGCCGGCCGAAGGATCGCCGGGGAACGGCACGCGCATCCAGGGCAGGTTGTTCTTGTGGATCGGCCAGTCGAGGCCGCGCAGGAAGGTCAGGCGTTCGATCTGTCGATCGGTCAGCGGCTGGTTGCTCAACGACTGCAAATCACCGCTGATCACGCCGGACCATCCGCGTTCGCGCTTGCGCATGCCCTCAAGCCAGGCATCGACGCCATCGCTCTGGCCTTGCAGCCACGCCTGCTCGGCTTCGGCGGCGTAACGCGTCAGGGTGCCGCGGGCTTCGTCCGAAAGAAACTGGTTGCGCTGCTCCATGTAGCGGCCCCAGGACCAGCTCAGCCAGATCATCAGCAGACAGAACGCCACCAGCAGGCAGGCCAGTTTCCAGAACAATGAATGGCGCCCCGGCAGATCAGCCCACTTCATGGTCGGCACTCAACACGTAGCCCTTGCCCCAGACCGTGCGCACTTCACGCTCGGTGTAGCCGATGGCCTTGAGCTTGCGGCGGATCTGGCTGATGTGCATGTCCAGGCTGCGGTCGTGAGCCGCATAACCGCGCTGCAATACATGCTGATAAAGGAAGGCCTTGCTCAACACTTCATCGCCGTTGCGATTGAGGGTGTCGAGCAGGCGATATTCACTGCGGGTCAGGCCGGCCGCCTGCTCGCCGAAGAACACTTCGAAGCATTCCTCGTCGAACCGCAGACTGTCCACCGCCGCCTGCACCACCGGGGCGACCGCCGGCCGCCGGTCCAGCGCGACACGGCGCAGGATCGCTTCGATGCGTACGTGCAATTCGGCCATGCTGAAAGGCTTGGGCAGATAATCGTCGGCGCCGAGGCGAAAGCCACTGATGCGATCCGCCTCGGCGCCCAGGGCCGACATCAGCAGCACCGGCGTGGAATGGCTCTGGCGCAATTCGGTCAGCACCGACAGGCCATTGAGGCCTGGCAAGAGAATGTCCATCAACACCACGTCGAAGGTGTTCTGGCGGGCCATCGCCAGGCCTTCCTGGCCGTTCTGGCACCAGGTGACCTGAAAGCCGCTGCGGCCCAGTTGCTCATGCACATAGGCACCGAGCACCAGGTCGTCTTCGATGGAGAGGATTCGGGGATGGCCAACAGTGCTGGGAGTCATGACTATCTGCAAATAATTCTCAGTTGGCAATTATTAAAGATTGCCTCGCCAGGGGCAAGCCAAGGTTGGATCGTGGCACTCGTGTGTCGAGCGGCCCGACGAATGGCGACATCAATTTTACGAAGATTGCCCGCAAGCAAATCGCTACACTGCGCAGGTGGCGCGTACCGGATGTGCGCGCAGGTTCCTCAAATGGCTGGATGCAGGAGAGTTGCGTGCTCAAGAAACTGGGAATTAAAGGCCGCGTGCTGCTGTTGACCTTGCTTCCGACCAGCCTGATGGCCCTGGTGCTGGGCGGCTATTTCACCTGGATGCAGCAGTCGGACCTGCAAACCCAACTCATGCAGCGCGGCGAAATGATCGCCGAACAGCTCGCTCCCCTCGTCGCCCCGGCCATGGGCAACAAGGACACCGACCTGCTGGAACGCATCGCCACCCAGTCCCTGGAAACCACCGACGTGCGCGCGGTGACCTTCCTCGCCCCCGACCGCACGCCGCTGGCCCATGCCGGCCCGACCATGCTCAATCAGGCGCCCTTTGGCAGTGGCTCGCAAATGTTGCGACGCAGCGGCAACGATGCCACCCGCTATCTGCTGCCGGTGTTCGGCAAACACCGCAACCTGGCCGGTGAAGTGATTCCCGAGGAATCCGAGCGCATGCTCGGCTGGGTCGAACTCGAACTGTCACACAACGGCATGCTGTTGCGCGGCTATCGCAGCCTGTTCGCCAGCCTGCTGCTGATCGGCGCCGGGCTGGCCGGTGCGGCGTTGCTGGCCTTGCGCATGGGCCGCACGATCAACCGTCCGCTGAGCCAGATCCAGCAGGCAGTAGCGCAACTCAAGGACGGTCATCTGGAAACCCGCCTGCCGCCGCTGGGCAGTCAGGAGCTGGATGAACTGGCGTCCGGCATCAATCGTATGGCCGGCACCCTGCAGAATGCTCAGGAAGAATTGCAGCACAGCATCGACCAGGCCACCGAAGACGTGCGGCAGAATCTGGAAACCATCGAAATCCAGAACATCGAGCTGGACCTGGCGCGCAAGGAGGCCCTGGAGGCGAGCCGGATCAAATCCGAGTTCCTGGCCAACATGAGCCATGAAATCCGCACACCGCTCAACGGCATCCTCGGCTTCACCCACCTGTTGCAGAAAAGCGAGCTGACCCCGCGCCAGCTCGATTACCTGGGCACCATCGAAAAGTCTGCCGACAGCCTGCTGGGGATCATCAACGAGATCCTCGACTTCTCGAAAATCGAGGCCGGCAAGCTGGTGCTCGACCATATTCCGTTCAATCTGCGCGACCTGCTCCAGGACACCCTGACCATCCTCGCCCCCGCCGCCCACGCCAAGCAACTGGAACTGGTGAGCCTGGTGTATCGCGATACGCCGCTGTCGCTGGTGGGCGACCCGCTGCGACTCAAGCAGATCCTCACCAACCTGGTGAGCAACGCGATCAAGTTCACCCGCGAAGGCACCATCGTCGCCCGCGCCATGCTCGAAGACGAACACGAAGACAGCGTGCAACTGCGTATCAGCATTCAGGACACCGGCATCGGCCTGTCCAACGAAGACGTGCGTGCGTTGTTCCAGGCGTTCAGCCAGGCTGACAATTCGCTTTCTCGCCAGCCCGGCGGCACCGGCCTGGGCCTGGTGATTTCCAAGCGCCTGATCGAACAGATGGGCGGCGAGATCGGCGTCGACAGCACGCCGGGGGAAGGTTCGGAATTCTGGATCAGCCTGAGCCTGCCGAAAACCCGTGACGACGCCGAAGACCTGCCTGCCGCGCCACTGCTCGGACGTCGGGTCGCCGTCCTGGAAAACCACGAGCTGGCGCGCCAGGCACTGCAACATCAACTGGAGGATTGTGGCTTGGAGGTCACGCCGTTCAACACCCTGGAACGGTTGACCAACGGCGTGATGGGCGCACACCAGACCGATCAGGCCATCGACCTTGCCGTGCTCGGGATCACCAGCAACGACCTGCCGCCCGAGCGCCTCAACCAACACATCTGGGACCTCGAACACCTGGGCTGCAAGGTCCTGGTGCTGTGCCCGACCACCGAACAGACGCTGTTTCACCTGTCGGTCCCCAACCCCCACAGCCAGCTTCAGGCCAAACCGGCCTGCACCCGCAAGCTGCGCCGGTCCCTGTCCGACCTTGTCAACCCGCGCCAGCAGCGCAGCGAGCCAGGCGAGCCGGTGAGTAGCCGTGCGCCGAAAGTGCTGTGCGTGGACGATAACCCGGCCAACCTGCTGCTGGTGCAAACCCTGCTCGAAGACCTGGGCGCCAAGGTGCTCGCGGTGGAAAGCGGCTACGCGGCGGTGAAGGCCGTGCAGAGCGAAACCTTCGACCTGGTATTGATGGACGTGCAGATGCCCGGCATGGACGGGCGCCAGAGCACTGAGAGTATCCGCCAGTGGGAAAGTGAACGGCATAGCACGCCGCTGCCGATCGTGGCGCTCACGGCCCACGCCATGGCCAACGAAAAGCGCGCACTGCTGCAAAGCGGCATGGACGATTACCTGACCAAGCCGATCAGTGAGCGGCAACTGGCCCAGGTGGTCTTGAAGTGGACCGGCCTGGCCTTGCGTAATCAAGGGCCGGAACGTACCCACGACAGCCACGGCAACGGCCAGGAGCTGCAGGTGCTGGACGCTGAAGAAGGCCTGCGCCTGGCCGCCGGCAAGGAAGATCTGGCGGCGGACATGCTGGCCATGCTGCTGGCGTCGCTGGAAGCCGACCGTGAAGCCATCCGCATCGCCCGGGAAACCCATGATCACACCGCGTTGATCGAACGGGTGCATCGCCTGCATGGCGCGACCCGCTACTGCGGCGTGCCGCAACTGCGCGCCGCCTGCCAACGCAGCGAAACCCTGCTCAAGCAGCAGGACCCGAAAGCCTCCGTCGCGCTGGAAGACCTCGACCGGGCGATCAATCGGCTGGCGGCCCATGCGCGGATCAATGCGTGATCAAACCGAAACCTGTAGGAGCAGCCGGTCGACGCTCGATTGCTCGCGATGCGTTGTGTCAGGCACCACAGATGCTGAATGTGATGTCCTCATCGCGAGCAAGCTCGCTCCTACAGGTCTGCCGTTTTCCCCTAAGGAGTTCTCATGCGTACGATTCTTTTCAGCAGCCAGAACTACGACCGCGACAGTTTTCTGGGCGTCGACCTTCCCGCCGGTATCGAGCTGCATTTCCAGTCGGCGCGGCTGAGCCTGGACACCGTGGCGCTGGCCGACCAGTTCGAGGTGGTCTGCGCGTTCATCAACGATGACCTCAGCGCTCCGGTGCTCGAACACCTGGCCGCTGGCGGCACGCGCCTGATCGCCCTGCGCTCGGCCGGTTACAACCATGTCGACCTGGCCGTGGCCAGGCGCCTGGGGCTGACGATCGTACGGGTCCCGGCCTACTCGCCCCATGCCGTGGCCGAGCATGCGGTGGCGCTGATCCTGGCCCTCAACCGGCGCTTGCACCGTGCCTACAACCGCACCCGCGAAGGTGATTTCACCCTTCACGGGCTGACCGGTTTCGATCTGGTGGGCAAGACCGTCGGGGTGGTCGGCACCGGGCAGATCGGCGCGACCTTCGCGAAAATCATGCACGGTTTCGGCTGCCAGCTGCTGGCCTACGACCCCTACCCCAATCCCGAGGTCCAGGCCCTCGGCGCGCGGTACATGGACCTGCCGCAGTTGCTCGCCGAGTCGCAGATCATCAGCCTGCATTGCCCGCTGAACGCGCAAAGCAAGCACTTGATCAACAGTGAGTCATTGGCGCACATGCAACCCGGCGCCATGCTGATCAACACCGGGCGCGGCGGCCTGGTGGACACGCCAGCGCTGATCGACGCCCTGAAGGACGGGCTGCTGGGTTACCTGGGGCTGGATGTCTATGAAGAAGAAGCCCAACTGTTCTTCGAAGACCGCTCCGATCTGCCGTTGCAGGACGATGTGCTGGCACGGCTGCTGACCTTCCCCAACGTGATCGTCACGGCGCACCAGGCCTTCCTGACCCGCGAGGCGCTGGCGGCAATTGCCATGACTACTTTGCAAAATATTGCCGCATGGGCCGAAGGCAACCCGCAAAATCAGGTGGATGTAGCCTCAACCTGATCGAAGGTCGCTTCTGCGCGCAGTGCTGCAATGATGTCCGTGCTAGCATTCCGCGCAGATTTGGAGGACCCATGGTCGAACACGATTTCCGCTATAACCTGATGAACCCGCAACACACCCTCACCGAATGCCGCGCCCTGGTGCCGGGGCGTTATCAAGTCACCGGCAACGGTGGCTCGATTCGCAACAATGACGTGCTGGTCGTGACCCTCAAGGGCGCCAAGGACCTGTCCATGCGCCTGACCGTCGAAACCGTTCGCCACCTGATCAACCCGCCCGGCCAATGGGTCGCGGTGGCCAGTGGCCCGGTGTTCGGCGAATTGGCGATCCACACCTGGAAGGTCAACTGCGACAGCTGCGCCAAAGAGCTGAGCTTCGAGTTCGCGGTCGACGCCAAGCTGGGCAACAAGGCTGAAAGGCCAGCCGCCACCGCGCGGATTGCCGAGCTGGGCTGGAAAAGCGTTGGCGACAAGCACCTGTGCCCGAAATGCCAGGAGCCTGCGTGATGAAACGCCTTGCCCTGACCGTGATGGTCGGTGCCAGCCTGCTGGGCTGCGCCGCCGAGCCGGTGCAACTGCAACAGAACCGCAGCTACATCCTGGAATGGATCGGTGAGCGGCCGTTGATGGACTACAGCCACCTGACCATCACCCTCGGCGAAGACGGCCGGGCCTATGGCAGCGGTGGCTGCAACCATTGGTTCGCACCCTACACGCTCGACGGTGACAAGCTGAGTTTCGGCAAGATCGGCAGCACCCGCAAACTGTGCGCACCCGCGCTCATGGAGCAGGAAAAGCGCTTCCTCCAGGCACTGGAGGGTGTGCAGCGCTGGGATGTGTCGGCCATCGACCAGATGCGCTTCTGGCCGGCCGAAGGCAAGCCGCTGCGCTGGTGGCTCGAAGAGGGTTGAACCCTTTTCCCAAAGGCCCACTTGTTCAAGTGGGCCCTCCCCCTGTCAGTTGGTGGCTTGCAGCGCTTCCAGCTTGGCCATGACGCCCGCTGCGGTCTGTTCACCCATCAACTGTTCGCGCACCTTGCCCTTGTTATCAATGATGTAGGTCACCGGTAGCGCCTCACTGCGCGGCAAGTCGAAAATCTCGCTGGGGTCCTGGGCCAGCACGGTGAATTTGATACCGAGTTTTTCACTGGCGCCCTTGAGCTCTTCACCCTGCACGTTGTCGAAGTTGACCCCGAACACGCCGATTTTCTTGCCTTTCAATTGCTCGGCCAGGGTATTGAGTTCCGGTATCTCGGTGCGGCATGGACCACACCACTCGGCCCAGTAATTGAGCACCAGCCACTGTTTGTCCAGGCGCTCGGCCGCGACTTTCTGGCCGTTCTGGTCGATCCCGTAATCGTTGCCGCAGCCCCCCAGCATCAGCGCTGCGAAAATCGCGAATGCCGCTGCCAATCGCCTTGTCATGTCGTAATCCTTGTTCAAAATGGAATGCGCCTGCGACCCATCGCCTCCCAAGGTTCAGGATTGCGCGCTGCACAGTTAGAATAGCCGCCACCATACGCCAAATGCGACCCGCACATGACCGATCTGACGCTTTATCACAACCCGCGCTGCTCGAAATCCCGTGGCGCGCTGGAACTGCTCGAAGCCCGTGGCCTGACCCCGACCGTGGTCCGCTACCTCGATGAGCCGCTGGACGCCGCGCAAATCCAGAGCCTGCTGAAAAAGCTCGGCCTCGGCGCCCGGCAGATTCTGCGCACCGGCGAAGACGAATACAAAACCCTCAACCTCGCCGACGCATCCCTGAGCGAAGCGCAGTTGATCGCCGCCATTGCCGCGCACCCCAAACTCATGGAGCGGCCGATCCTCGCCGTCGGCGACAAGGCCGTCATCGGCCGTCCGCCGGAGCAGATCCTGGAACTGCTGCCATGAGTGCGCCGTACATCCTGGTGTTGTATTACAGCCGCAGCGGCTCGACCAACGAGATGGCCCGGCAGATTGCCCGGGGTGTCGAGCAGGCCGGGATGGAAGCGCGCCTGCGCACCGTGCCGGCGATTTCGACCGAGTGTGAAGCAGTGGCCCCGGACATTCCCGACGAAGGTGCGTTGTACGCCAGCCTCGATGACCTGAAAAACTGCGCCGGCCTGGCCCTCGGCAGCCCGACGCGCTTCGGCAACATGGCGGCGCCGCTCAAGTACTTCCTCGACGGCACCAGCAACCTGTGGCTGACCGGCGCCCTGGTGGGCAAACCGGCGGGCGTATTCACCTCCACCGCCAGCCTGCACGGCGGCCAGGAAACCACGCTGCTGTCGATGATGCTGCCACTGCTGCACCACGGCATGCTCATTACCGGTCTGCCCTACAGCGAATCGGCCCTGCTGGAAACCCAGGGCGGCGGCACGCCGTATGGCGCCAGCCACCACGCCGGCGCCGACGGCAAAAGCGGCCTGGATTCCCACGAAGTGGCGCTGTGCCGCGCGCTGGGCATGCGCCTGGCCAAGACCGCGCAGAAACTGGGGAACTGAGGATGGCCAGAAAGCCCAAGGTCCTGCCCGCCCTCGAATGGCTCGAACCCCGCGTGCGAGCCATGCGCATCATCGCCCTGCTGTGCTTTTTCGGCCTGGTGGGATTGCTGTGCGTCTACTACCTGCTGGTGGCCAACCTGCACGGCGCCCGGCCGTGGGTGATCCTGCTGATCGAGCTGGTGCCGTTACTGGTGCTGGCACCCGGCATGCTCATGGGCAGCCCGCGTGGGCATTCATGGATGTGCTTTGCGGTGAACCTGTATTTCATCAAGGGCGCACTGGCGGCCTACGACCCCAACCGGCAACTGTTCGGCCTGCTGGAGATGGGCGCGAGCCTGGCGGTGTTCTGCTCGGCGCTGCTGTATGTGCGGTGGCGGCATCAGTTGAACCGCAAGCTGGCGGGTGAAGGGCAGGTCTCTGTCGCCTGACAGCCACCCTGTAGGAGCGAGCTTGCTCGCGATGGCGGCGGCACATCCAGCATCAATGTGTCAGACATACCGCCATCGCGGGCAAGCCCGCTCCTACAGGGATCAGTGATTGGCGGTATAAGCCAACATCATCGAAATCTGGCTCATCGCCCGCCCGCCGCTTTCTTCGTGCCACTGGTTGAAGACGTCCTGCACCAGGGCCAGGTCGCGCAGGCTGGTGGGGACTTTGTCGATGATCTTCTGCGCATTGAGCGCCGCGACCACGTCGTAGCTCGGGACGAAGGTGTCCTTGCCGACCATGCGCAGGAAGCGCGGTGCCGACAACCCGCCCAACTGGCTGCCGCGTTTTTTCAGCAGGGTCCACAGGCCGACGATGTCGGTCACCGGCCAGTCGGCGATCAAGTTACCGAAGCTGCCCTGCTCATGGGCCACGTCCAGCACGAACTGCGCATTGCGCGGCACGCTCTTGAGTTTGCCCAGGTGGCGGATGATCCGCGCGTCCTGCATCAGGCGCTCCAGGTGTTCGGCGCTCATCAGCACGACCTTTTCCGGGTCGAAACGGAAAAACACTTCCTCGAAGGCCGGCCACTTGGCATCCACCAGGCTGTGCTTGAGCCCTGCGCGAAACACCCGCAGGGCCATGGTCGAGAGGTAGCGATCGTCAGTGATGTCGCGCAATTGCGCCGGGGTATTGGGAACAGGCAGATGGGCTTGCAGTTCAGCCGCCGAACCGAAGCGGTTCAGGCAGTATTCGTTCAGCCACTTGTAATCGCGCATGCCCTCTCCTGGGGTGTTTGATCAGAGATTCACAACGTTGACGAAGCGCGAAGCCGCGGTTTCGTCGATCTTCAGGCTGGTGAAGTCGAACAGGTTGCGGTCGGCCAGTTGCGACGGGATCACGTTCTGCAGGCTGCGGAAAATGCTCTCGGTGCGGCCCGGCGTCTTGCGCTCCCAGTCCACGAGCATTTCCTTGACCACCTGACGCTGCAGGTTTTCCTGGGAACCACAGAGGTTGCACGGGATGATCGGGAATTGCTTGAAGTCCGAGTAGGCCTGGATGTCTTTCTCGTTGCAGTAGGCCAGCGGGCGGATCACCACGTTGCGGCCGTCGTCGGCGCGCAATTTGGGCGGCATGGCCTTGAGCGAGCCGTTGAAGAACATATTGAGGAAGAACGTCTCGACGATGTCATCGCGATGATGCCCCAAGGCCATCTTGGTCGCGCCGATTTCGTCGGCGAAGGTGTAGAGCGTGCCGCGACGCAGGCGCGAGCACAGCGAGCAAGTGGTCTTGCCCTCCGGGATCAGTTCCTTGACCACCGAGTAGGTGTCCTTCTCGACGATGTGGTATTCGATACCCAGGGTCTTCAGGTAGGCCGGCAGCACGTCCTCGGGAAAGCCCGGCTGCTTCTGGTCCATGTTCACGGCGACGATCTCGAACTTGATCGGCGCAACCTTCTGCAAGTGCATCAGCACATCAAGCATGGTGTAGCTGTCCTTGCCACCGGACAGGCAGACCATGACCTTGTCGCCGTCTTCGATCATGTTGAAATCGGTGACGGCCTCACCGGCCAGCCGGCGAAGGCGCTTTTGCAGTTTGTTCTGGTTGACCGAGAGAGTGCCCATGACGCGAAATCCGTGAGGTGTGACGAAAGGCCGGCATTTTACGCATAAACGCCGGGCTGGCGAAGCGCTCTCTGTCTGCTGTGTGAGTTGCCATAAAAATGTCTTGTGACAGATCCGACGGCGATTAACAGTCATGTTTACAGCGCGATTTGCTCTAACCCCCCTGCACCATCACGGGTAAGTCCTTTCTATACTGCGACATAAGGTCGCATAGATATCCAGACCTTTCTTACCTGGCCGCCTTGGCCTGTAAGCGCTCCACTGGGGGGCGACGGTAAAAACAAGAGGAGTGACTGGCATGATCCATCACGTAGTGGGGCTCTTCACCCACCCCGACCAGGAATGGAAAGAAATCCGTGGCGACCAGGAGGAAAGCATCAGCCACATGTACCTGACCCACACGCTGATTCTCGCGGCGATCCCCGCCGTGTCGGCGTTTATCGGCACCACGCAGGTCGGCTGGGTCATCGGTAACCGGCCACCGGTGATGCTGACGATGGAAAGCGCGCTATGGATGACGATCATGTCGTACCTGGCGATGCTCGCTGGCGTTGCCGTCATGGGCGCATTCATCCACTGGATGGCGCGCACCTATGATGCCAATCCGAGCCTGGCCCGCTGCGTTGCCTTTGCGACCTATACCGCGACCCCGCTGTTCATCGGCGGCCTCGCGGCACTGTACCCGCACATGTGGCTGGGGATGATCGTCGGGACGGCGGCCATCTGCTACACGGTGTACCTGCTGTATGTGGGGCTGCCTACCTTCATGAACATTCCATCGGACGAGGGTTTCCTGTTTTCAAGCTCGGTACTCGCCGTCGGCCTGGTCGTACTCGTGGCCATCATGGCGTTCACGGTCATCGTCTGGGGGCTCGGCGTGGGGCCGGTCTATACCAATTAGCGACACGTCACCCAATAAGAAGATCTGCCAATACAGGCCGCCGCAAGGCGGCCTTCTACTGTCTGCAATACCCTGTGGCGTCATGACCATTCGGCGCCTTGGCGATTCGCAAGACCCAACGCTTGCGGCATACTCGACGTCTCTGGAGATCCATCAAGCATGCCCGAGCAACTCAACACCCGCGTCGAAGACTGTTTCCTGCAAGCCGAATCCTTTTTCAAACGAACATTCAAACGCCCGGTGGTCAGCCTCAAGCTGCGCGGGCAAAAAGCCGGTGTCGCGCATCTGCACGAGAACCTGCTGCGCTTCAATCCGCAGTTGTACCGGGAAAACACCGAAGACTTTCTCAAGCAGACCGTGGCCCATGAGGTGGCGCACCTGATCGCCCATCAGCTGTTCGGTGATCGCATCCAGCCCCACGGCGAGGAGTGGCAACTGATCATGCGCGGCGTGTACGAACTGCCGCCCAACCGTTGCCACACCTATGACGTCAAGCGTCGCAGCGTGACCCGCTACATCTACAAGTGCCCGTGCGCCGACAGCGACTTCCCCTTTTCGGCCCAGCGCCACAGCCTGGTGCGCCAGGGGCGGCGGTATCTGTGCCGGCGGTGCCGCAATACACTGGTGTTCAGTGGGGAGATGCGGGTGGAGTAACTGGTTTTTGTGGTGGCTGGACTGGCCCCATCGCGGGCAAGCCCGCTCCTACAGGGGTTTTGTGAACGCCATAGATCCCTGTAGGAGCGGGCTTGCCCGCGATGGGGCCGGTGCAGTCTCTAAAGAATTACTTTGGCCCCCCGCAGCTGCGCAATCCGCTGCTCACTGAACCCCAGTTCCCCCAACACCTGAGCCGTGTGCTCCCCCAGACCCGCCCCGATATGCCGAGGCTCAGGCAACCCACCTGAGAACTTCAGCGGGCACGCCATCTGCGCCTGGCTCGAACCATCCCCCCGCGGCACCTGGGTCACCACCTGCCGGGCCTGCAATTGCGGATGCTGCACCGCCTCCCCCAGGCTGAGTACCGGTTCGACACAGGCATCCAGCTCGGCAAACAACGCGCACAATTCGGCAAAGTCGTGCTTCTCGAACTCGGTCTTCAATGCCTCCTTGAGCTGCCTTTGCCGCGCCGGCTGTGGCGACAGGCCCAGGGCCGCCAGTTCCTCCAGCCCCAGCGCCGTGCAAAGTTGCTTCATGAAGGCCGGCTCCAGGCTGCCCACCGACAGCCAGCGCCCGTCCCGGGAGCGGTAATAGTCATAGAAGCTGCCGCCATTGAGCACCTGGGTTTCCCGGCCCGGCTCCTCGCCGCACGCCAGGTACCCGGCCCCGGCCATGGCGTTGAGGCTGAAGGCGCAGTCGGTCATGCTCACGTCCAGGTATTGCCCCTGCCCGCTGTGCTGACGGGAAATCACCGCCGCCAGCAGGCCCGCGACCGCATGCAATGAACCACCGGCGACATCCGCCACCTGCATGCCCAGCGGCAACGGCCCGGCGTCGGCGCGGCCGGTGTAGCTCGCCTGACCGGCCAGTGCGAGGTAATTGATGTCATGGCCGGCGCGATCCCGGTAGGGTCCGGTCTGCCCGTAGCCGGTGATCGACACATAGATCAGCTTCGGGTTGATTGCCTTCAGCGCTTCATAACCCAGCCCCAGGCGTTCCATCACGCCGGGGCGGAACTGCTCCAGAACAATGTCGTAGTCCTGCAACAGGGCCTGGATGATTTCCACGGCCTCGGGTTGCTTGAGGTCCAGCGCCAGGCTGCGTTTGTTGCGGTTGAGGTAGGCATGGCTCGCCGACACGCCCTGATCGTGAGGTGGCAGCACGCGCAGCAGATCGGTGCGGGTGGGCGACTCGATGCGCAACACCTCAGCGCCCATGTCGGCCAGTAACAGCGAGGCGAAGGGCCCCGGCAGCAGTGTCGAGAAATCCAGAATTTTCAGCGATGCCAGTGGACCGAGCATGAGCGACCTCCATTGCGATAGCTCAAGCCTAGGCAGCCGAGGGCATTGCAGCAATCACCCGAAGTGTCAGCAACTGTGACCGTTGCGCTCAAATCGCAGGCATGAAAAAACCCGCCGAAGCGGGTTTTTCCTGACCATCAGCGCTTACTTGACGCTGCTTGGGGTTGGGCCTTCGGCCACGCCCAGGTCGTCTTCAGCACGTTCTTCAGCGATACCGCGACCGCCGGAAGCCAGTTCGGCCTGCAGTACGTCGGTGTCCAGTTCCTTGACCCACTTGGCCACAACAACGGTAGCAACGGCGTTACCAACCAGGTTGGTCAGGGCACGGGCTTCGGACATGAAGCGGTCGATACCGAGGATCAGCGCCAGGCCGGCAACCGGCAGGTGACCTACCGCGGACAGGGTAGCGGCCAGCACGATGAAGCCACTACCGGTCACGCCAGCAGCACCTTTGGAGGACAGCAGCAGCACGACCAGCAGGGTGATCTGGTGAGTGATGTCCATGTGGGTGTCGGTCGCCTGGGCGATGAACACGGCCGCCATGGTCAGGTAGATCGCGGTACCGTCGAGGTTGAACGAGTAACCGGTCGGGATCACCAGACCCACGACGGATTTCTTCGCGCCCAGACGCTCCATTTTGATCAGCATGCGTGGCAGTACCGATTCCGAAGAGGAAGTACCCAGCACGATCAGCAGTTCTTCACGGATGTAGCGGATCAGTTTCAGGACGCTGAAACCGTGAGCGCGAGCGATACCGCCCAGCACGATCAGGATGAACAGCAGGCAAGTGATGTAGAAGCAGGCCATCAGTTGACCCAGTTGCACCAGCGAGCCGACACCGTAGGCACCGATGGTGAACGCCATCGCACCGAAGGCACCGATTGGCGCGAGCTTCATGATCATGTTGATGATGTTGAACATCACGTGGGCGAAGCGATCAATGAAGTCCAGCACTGGCTTGCCGTAGGCACCCAGGCGATGCAGGGCGAAACCGAAGATCACCGAGAACATCAGCACTTGCAGGATGTCGCCGGTGGCGAAGGCGCCAACGATGGTCGACGGGATCACGTTCAGGATGAAGCCGACAACGCTCTGGTCAGCACCGGCCGAGACGTACTGGGCCACTTTCGAGGCATCCAGGGTGGTCACGTCGATGTGCATGCCGTTACCCGGCTGGACGATGTTGACCACGACCAGGCCGACGATCAGGGCGATGGTCGAAACGATTTCGAAGTACAGCAGCGCGTAGCCGCCGGTCTTGCCGACCGACTTCATGTTCTGCATGCCAGCGATACCGCTGACGACGGTGCAGAAGATGATCGGGGCGATGACCATTTTGATCAGTTTGATGAACCCGTCACCCAGTGGCTTTACCGCCACACCGAGCTGAGGATAGTAGTGACCGAGCAGAATGCCGATAACGATGGCAACGATCACCTGGGCATACAGGGATTTGTACAGTGGCTGACGAGTCGTCATTGCAAAGTTCCTCAGGAGCGTCCCGCGACAACATCCACCTGTTGTCGACGACACCTCATTTGCGAACCCTCCTGCACTGGAGGGATTTGTTTTTTCGAGCTGCACCAAGGCAGGCATCTGCCGGTTGTATCGCAAGTGGCGTGCCACTTTTGTAAAAACGCCTGTAAGCCTTTTGCCATCAGGGGTTACCCATTAAGCGTGGCACAGGTTCCTTACAAAACAGTGGCGGATTTCCGCCCATCTCTCATATCGCGTCCTACAATTTGGCGGATATCCGCCTTGTCCCCCGGCAAACGGTGTCATTACCATTCGTCGATCAATGACGGATCTGCCTGTTATGCGCGAACGCACCATCGCCAGCCATTTCGCCCGCGCCGCCCTCGGAGGCGCGCGTCGCCTGGGTCATGACTGCTCGGATTTGCTGCACTCACTGGGCATCAGCCCCGAGCTGCTGGATGAGCCCCGTGCCCGGATTGCGCCGGAACAATTCACCCGCCTGATTCAGGGGTTGTGGCTGGCGCTCGATGACGAGTACCTCGGCTTCGGACCGGTCCCGAGCAAGACCGGCAGCTTCGCGATGATGTGCCATGCGGTGATTCACTGCCGCAACCTCGATCGGGCACTGCACCGTGGCTTATTGTTTTATAGCCTATTCCCCACCGGTCCGCGCCTGACCCTGACCCGCGAAGACGAATGGGTGCGCCTGAGCCTCGACGATTCGCAGTTCCACGACCCGGACCACTTTCTCACCGAGAGCCAACTGGTGGTATGGCATCGACTGGGCAGTTGGCTGATCGGCCAACGCATCCGCCTGGAGCAGGCGACGTTCAGCTACCCGAAGCCCGCCCACGGCGCCGAGTACGACCTGATGTTTCCCTGCCCCATGGTGTTTGGCGCGCCGCAGAGCAGCCTGCTGTTCCACAGTCGCTACCTGAACATGCCACTGTTGCAGGATGAACGAACCCTCAAGCATTTCCTCGAGCGCTCCCCCGCCGACCTGCTGTCGCGCCCGGATGACGGCGACAGCCTGAGCAGTCGCCTGCGCCGCCTGCTCAGCCGCGACAGCGCCCGCTGGCCGGACCTGGAAGCGGTGGCCGCGCACCTGCACATCAGCCCGCAGACCCTGCGCCGGCACCTGCGCGAAGAGGGTTCGAGTTTTCAGGAGTTGAAGGATCAGTTGCGCCGGGACATCGCGATTTATCACCTGGGGCGTGCCGATCTGTCATTGCAGCAGATCGCCGAGCAACTGGGGTTTTCCGAGCCTTCGGCGTTTCATCGGGCGTTCAAGAAGTGGACGGGGCTGACGCCGGGGGCTTATCGGGCGCAGGAATTTTGAATGTGGTGAAGTGAAAAATGCCATCGCGGGCAAGCCCGCTCCTACACCACCGGGAAATGAATTCTGAACGCCGCCCCGCCCATCGGCGAATCTCCCAGGGTCAACCGTGCGCTGTAGCTTTCGATGATGTCCTTGACCACCGCCAACCCGATGCCCTGCCCAGGATGCTGGCGATCCAGTCGTTCGCCCCGTTGCAGAATCCGTGCACGCTGGTCCGGCGGCACGCCCGGCCCGTCGTCCTCCACACACAGCTCGATGCCACTGAGGCTCTCGCGCACGCTGATGCGCACTTCGCCCAGGCACAGGCGATAGGCGTTTTCCAGCAGGTTGCCGAGCATTTCCAGCAAGGCGCCCTGCTCGATCGGCACGTAACACGGCTGTGGCAGGTCGAAGGCGACCCGCACACGCTTGTCGCGGTAGACCTTGTCGAGCGTGTCGCACAGGCTCTGCAACACCGGTTGCAAGCGCACCTGATGGCGCACCAGGCCGCTTTTGCGCAGGCTGGCGCGCTGCAATTGGTAGCTGATCTGCTGGCTCATGCGCTCGATCTGGGTTTGCAGCACCCAGGCCTGGTCACGATCGGCCGGCCGCTGCGCCATGTCTTCGCTGACCCCTTGCAGCACGGTCAACGGGGTTTTCAGGCTGTGGGCCAGGTCGTCGAGGGAGTCGCGGTAGCGACTGCGCTGTTCACGCTCGCTGTGCAGCAAACGGTTGAGCGAGCCGGTCAGGCGCAACAGCTCGCGCGGGTGCTGTTCGCTGAGGCTTTCGCGCGCGCCGCTTTCGATTTCATCCAGCTCCTGACTCAATCGGCGCAACGCCTGCAAGCCCCAGGTCAGGCCGATCCACAGCAGCGCCAGCAGCACCAGCAGCGCGGCGCCGAAGCCCAGGTAGAGATTTTCCCGCAGGCCTTCGAGGGTGACTTCGTACTCGCGCACCGGTTGCAGGGTGACGATGCTGAACGCCGCGCTCTTGCCACCCAGCAGTTTGACCTCGACGTCGTAGACGAAGTAATCCTGGCCGTCGACCTCGCTGATCCTGGCGAATTCATTGCCGCGCCCGTCGTAGCGCGGCTTGTAGTTGATGTGCTCTTCGCGGGTGCCCTTGGAGCGCCAGACCAGATGGCCTTCGCGGTCATAGATGTAGCCGAGCAGGCGACTGTCGGTGAGGTTGAAGCGCTCGTCGGGCAATTGCGCCGGCATTTGCAGGCGGTTGCCTTCCACCCGTGCGGCGGAAATCAGCGTGGTGACGTCCGAGGCCAGGCGTTGCTCGATGGAGTCCTGCAACGCCAGGCTGAACGCGCCCTGCATCGCCGGCAACAGCGCCAACATGAACAACACCGCCAACAGGGTGGCGGCGAGCATCAAACGGACACGAAGCGAGCGGATCAAGTGCAGCGCTCATTGAACAGGTAGCCGAGGCCGCGCACGGTGTCGATCGGCTTGAACCCCGCCGGGCCTTCGAGTTTGCGCCGCAGACGGCCGACCAGCACTTCGATCACGTTCGGATCGCGCTCGTCGTCATCCGGGTAGAGCTGCTCCATCAGGCGGTCCTTGGCCACGACCTGCTGATGGTGGCGCATCAGGTACTCGAGGATGCGGTATTCATAGGCCGTCAGCGCCAGCGGCTGATCGTCGAGGGACGCCTGCTTGCGGTTGAGGTCGAGCAACAGCGGGCCGGCGACGATGGTCGACTGGGTGAAACCGCTGGAACGACGCAGCAAGGCATTCAGACGCGCATCCAGCTCTTCGAACTGGAACGGCTTGACCACGTAGTCGTCGGCACCGGCCGCCAGTCCCTCGACCTTGTCCTGCCAGTTGCCGCGGGCGGTGAGGATCAGGATCGGGAAGGTCTTGCCACGCGAACGCAACTGCCGGATCAGGTCGAGCCCGCCCATGCCCGGCAACCCCAGGTCGATCACGGCCAGGTCATGGTTGAACTGCTCGGTCTGGTACAGCGCCTCCTCGGCATTGGGCACCGACTCGACCACATGACCGCTGTCCGTCAGGCGGGTTTGCAGGTGATGGCGCAACAGCGCCTCATCTTCGACGACCAGCAGTTTCATAACGCTCTCCCGGGCAAATCAACATCTCCAGAGGTTTACCACATGGGTGCTGCCGCCCACCGGGTCAGACAGATCGTAAACGCCAAGCAGGTTTTCCTGACGCAGTTTAATGCCATTGTAGGTGCCCGACACATTGTCATAAGTGGCGTAGTAATGCCCCCGGCTGTTTTGCTGTGCCAGGTGCACGCCCCAGGCGCTGTCCTTGACCGCGCCCCCGGCATCGGGATAGTTGAAGTTGAACGCGTTGGCCTTCTTCAGCTTGTTGTTCTGTCCGAACGTCAGGCTGGAAAAGTTATCGTCGCTTGCATGAGCAGCTACGCTTGCGCCCATCACCGTGAAAGCCAGAAGCAGTTTCTTCAACGTAGTCATTGACGAGTTTCCTCAGGTGCAATGTGCTTTTCGGGTATGGCGCAAGGTTACCCACCTGGCCCTGAACTGCCCCTGAACATACGCTGAACCTGAGCTGAACCAGATCGACGACCAGACTTTGTTACAGGAGATTCGAGCATGCGCGTATTCCTCGCTGTCCTTTTACTGACCTTGAGCGGGCTTGGCCACGCCGCGATCAAGACCCAGGAGATTCCCTACAAAAGCGCCGACGGCACGCAACTGATCGGTTACTACGCCTACGATGATGCCATCTCGGGAAAACGCCCGGGCGTGGTGGTGGTCCACGAATGGTGGGGACTCAACGACTACACCAAGCGCCGCGCCCGTGACCTCGCGGCCCTGGGCTACAGCGCGCTGGCCATCGACATGTATGGCGACGGCAAGAACACCGAGCATCCCAAGGACGCCATGGCCTTCATGCAGGCCGCGTTGAAGGACGCCGACGCCTCCAGCGCGCGCTTCCAGGCCGGGCTCGACCTGTTGAAGAAACAGGCACAAACCGACCCGACCAAGGTGGCAGCGATCGGTTACTGCTTCGGCGGTGCCGTGGTGCTGAATGCGGCGCGCCAGGGCGTGCCTCTGGCGGGCGTGGTCAGCTTCCACGGCGCACTGGCGACCAAGACCCCGGCCGAGCCGGGCAAGGTGAAGGCGAAAATCCTGGTCGAGCATGGCGCACTGGACAGCATGGTCACGGCGGAAAATGTCACGGCGTTCAAGAGCGAGATGGACAAGGCCGGGGCCGACTACACCTTTGTCAGCCTGGACGGCGCCAAGCATGGTTTCAGCAACCCGGATGCGGATCGCCTGAGCCACGGCGACCATGGTGGGCCGGATATCGGTTACAACAAGGCGGCGGATGACAAGTCGTGGGCGGATATGCAGGCGTTCTTCAAGAAGCTTTTCGGTTGATTCCTTAGACCGAGTTGCACCAATCGCGGGCAAGCCCGCTCCCACAGGTTTTGTGAACACCGCCGATCACTGTGGGAGCGGGCTTGCCCGCGATTGGGGTCACCTCGGTCCCGAATGAGACTACCCAGCCCCCAACCAACCCGGCAAAATGCCCTGCATGAATCCCCTCCCCGCTCTACCCGCCTGCTGCACCCCGCTCGATGCCGATTGGCCGCTGCCCTTCGTGCTGCCCGATACCGTGCTGCTCAGCACCCATTTCGACAGTACGCGACTGGCCGGCGATGACTTCCAGCGCAGCGCCATCGAGCCACCGGCCACCATCCAGCGTTCCGTCGCCAAGCGTCAGGCCGAGTTCCTCGCCGGGCGGATCTGCGCAAGGGCCGCCCTGCAACAACTGGAAGGGCTGAATGTGGTCCCGGCCATTGGCGAGGACCGGGCACCGGTGTGGCCGGCGCACATCACCGGTTCCATTACCCACAGCACCGGCCGGGCCGCGGCGATTGTCGCGCGCAAAAGCGCCTGGCGCGGCCTGGGCATGGACCTGGAAAACCTGCTCAACCCGGAACGGGCACAGCGCCTGGCCGGGGAGATCCTCACCCCCGCCGAATTGCAGCGCATGGCGGCCGGCCGCCACGATCAATTGGCGCTGCTGGTGACCCTGACGTTTTCCGTCAAAGAGAGCCTGTTCAAGGCGCTGTACCCGATTGTGCAGCAGCGCTTTTATTTCGAGCATGCCGAGGTGCTGGAGTGGAGCGAGGCCGGGCAGGTGCGGTTGCGGTTGCTCACGGACTTGTCCGCAGAGTGGCGGCATGGCACTGAGCTGGAGGCGCAGTTTGGGGTTAAGGATGGGCAGTTGTTGAGTTTGGTCAGCATTAAAGGCTGAAGAGGTTTGTTGTATTGGCCGGCCCCATCGCGAGCAAGCTCGCTCCTACAGGGGGACGCATTCCAAACTGTAGGAGCGAGCTTGCTCGCGATGAGGCCCGACCAGACAGCAAAGCACTCAGCGCTTCTCCTGGTTCCTCGGCCAACTCAAGCTGAAACACGCCCCGCCCAGGCTCTTGCTCTTGCTGATCAACGCCCGCCCATCGTGCCAATGGATGATCCGCCGCACGATCGACAGGCCCAGGCCGTGCCCGCCCGAGGCGCGGGTGCGGCTGTCGTCGAGGCGCAGGAAGGGGGTGAAGATCTTTTCCCAGGCCGACTCGGGCACGCCGGGCCCGTCGTCTTCGATGTCCACCCGGCATCGCTGCTGCCCCACCTGGTAGCTGACGGTGACCCGCGACTGCGCGTGGCGCATGGCGTTGCTCACCAGGTTCTGGATGGCCCGGTGCAGGTAACGCGGCTCCGCCTCGACCCAGGCATCGTCACACTCGGCCGCCGACAGGCACAGGCCACGCTGCACCGTGACGTCGGCACGCAACGGCGCCAGTTCCTCGATCACCTGGTTGACCAAGGCATCCAGGTCGATGCGCTGGAAGTTCAGCGCCGGCGAGCCCTGCTCCATCCGCGCATAGGTGAGCATCTCGTCCACCAGCCGGTCGAGGTCTTCGATGTCGTGGTCCATGCCTTCGCAGTACTTTTCCAGGGCCTGCGGCGTGGTGGCCGAGCCGATCATCTCCAGGCCGAAACGCAGGCGCGCCACCGGGGTGCGCAATTCATGGGACACGGCGCGCACCAGTTCGCGCTGCACCGCCAGCAACTGCTGCAAGTGCTCGGCCATGCCGTTGAAAGCTGCGGCCAGGCGCCCCACCGAATCCGCGCCACGCGCCGGCACCCGGGTTTCCAGGCTGCCTTTGGCAATGCGCGTGGCGGCAGCTTCGAGGCCGCGCAGGCGCCGCTCCAGTTGCCGCACCAATAAATAGACGATCAAGCCGATCAGGCTCAAACCCAGGGCGGCAATCAGCACCAGCCATTCCGGCGGGTAAGGATTCATCTGGTACAACGGGCCGATTTCCAGCACCCATGGCGTTCCGACCATGCCGGCAAACACACGGATCGAATCACCCTCCTTGCCCAGCGCCATCACCGTGTCGCCTTCCGACACGCGACGGCTCTGGTCTTCGTCCATGTCGGCCTCTTCGACCGTCACCAGCCGCAGGTCAAAACCGAAGCCCTTCTCTTCCTTTATCTGCGCCAGGCGTTTGGCCTGTTCCGACACGGGGACGCGGACCAGCTCGTCGGTCAGCAGGTAGATCGTCGCCCGGGCCAGTTGCTCGCTGATCTGCTGGACCTCACCGGCGAGCATCAACTGTTCCTTTTCGCTGACCAGTCGATAGACCTTGGCCGCGTGCGGGCCGGTCTGCTCGACCAGTGCCTGGCCATGCAGCACGCGGGTGCGCTGGGTCAGGTCGAGATCCGTCTGGGCGAACGTCTTCAGTGACAGCGGAATACCCAGCAAGCGCTCCCACACCAGCAAGGCGCGATGGCGCTGGGTTTCGTTCATCGGCTGCAGGTTGTCGGCCATCAGCGAGAACGTGCCGTGAGCCAGGCGTTCGCGGTACTGCTCGCTGCGCACCTGGTTGAGCATGTGCAACGCCAGCACGCCGAGCACCGCCACCAGGATCAGCGCCGCGCACATGCCGCCATAGATGCGCAGGAAGATCGAATTCACAGCGGCGAATCTACACAGGCTTCAGGTACGAACAGATAACCCTTGCTGCGGATGGTCTTGATCAGGCGCGGATGGTCGGGGTCGTCGCCGATTTTCGGGCGGATGCGCGAGATGCGCACGTCAATGGAGCGGTCCTGGCCGTCATAACCGATGCCACGCAGCGCGGTGAAGATTTCCTCGCGCGACAGGATTCGCCCGGCATTGGCCACCAGCAGCCACAGCAGGTCGAACTCGGCACTGGTCAACTCGATGCCGTTGTCATGCAGCCAGGCTTCACGCAAGGCGTTGTCCACCACCAACGGGCCGAATTGCAGGCGCCGGGTTTTCTCTGCCACCGGCTCCGCTGGCTCGCTGCGGCGCAACAACGCCTGGATGCGCGCCAGCAGCAGGCGCGGGCGCACCGGTTTGCACACGTAGTCATCGGCGCCCAGGTCCAGGCCAAGGATCTGATCGGTGTCGTCGGTACGCGCGGTCAGCATCAGGATCGGGCCATCGTACTTGTCGCGGACCTTGCGGCAGATGCTCAGGCCGTCTTCGCCGGGCAGCATGAGGTCGAGGATCACCAGGTCCGGCTTCTCCTTGATGATGCGCGCGGCCGCCAGGGCACCGTTGCCCTCGATCGACACGCGCAGGCCATTGGCTTGCAGGTATTCGCGGGTCAATTCGGCCAGACGCTGGTCGTCTTCGACAATCAATACCTGCCAGGCTTCTTGCTCCACGGTGACCTCTGCTTGCCAACGACACTGAAAAAGGAAGGATCCGCCCGTCTTTTTGTAATGATTGGGGAGGATAAGAATGCGTACGCACCGGCCGATTGTATAAACGCCACTCGTCCAGAACACAAGCCGGCAAATGCGTTCGGACCGCCCGGTTTTTTGTGATACGGTTCGCGCCCTTCGAAATCCGGACAGCCGTTTTCGCTCATTGAAAATCAGTGAAAAATCGCTCGATCCAGCAGGCTCGCGGCCTACACGCGCATTCGACCCTTCACACACAATTTACGCACAGGGTTATCCACAGGCAGCACGTTGCAACACCCCCCAAAACGCATTATCTTGTAGCACGGCGCAAAAAAAACCCTACATGTAGGGTTTTCCCTGATAAGGGCCAACCACATTTCAGAGCGGAAACTCAAGCGCTTTATTGCCTGTTTCCGGTTGAACCCAGCGTGATTTTACAAGCCCAAACCGCTCCCGCGGATGGCACCGTTTTTTCAGGTCAGCAGGGCCACAACGGTACGGGTGTTGCAGTCATGACTGTCACCCGGAATGGAATCCGGCGACGAGCCCAGGCTCATCGTCAAAGACTTCGGCAAGGACGCGGCATCATTAGCCTTTTTCCTACTGTCCCGAAGTTGTTATGCCCGACGCGTGTCGGTTGTAGTGCTTCAGGACAGAACGGTGGGCACCGTGATGGTGCCCAAACAAAACATAGAGAATGTGGAGACAACCCCCCATGCAAACCGACACAACTCGCGAGAACCCGCAAGGCACCTTGCCGCAGGCCGTGGATTCGAATTCGGATCTGTCCGCCACCGCGCCTGGCCAGTTGCGCGTGATCAAGCGTAACGGCACTGTCGTTGCTTACACCGATGACAAAATCACCGTCGCCATCACCAAGGCGTTCCTCGCAGTTGAAGGCGGCACCGCTGCCGCTTCGTCGCGAATCCATGACACCGTGGCGCGCCTGACCGAGCAGGTCACCGCGACCTTCAAGCGTCGCATGCCATCGGGCGGCACCATCCACATCGAAGAAATCCAGGACCAGGTCGAACTGGCCCTGATGCGTGCCGGCGAGCAGAAAGTCGCCCGCGACTACGTGATCTACCGTGATTCGCGCGCCAAGGAGCGTGCTGCGCACACTCCGGTCGAAGCCACCGTCAACGCTCACCCGTCGATCCGCATCACCCGTGCCGACGGCAGCCTGGCGCCGCTGGACATGGGCCGCCTGAACACCATCGTCAGCGAAGCGTGCGAAGGCCTGGAAGAAGTCGACGGCGACCTGATCCAGCGCGAAACCCTGAAGAACCTGTACGACGGCGTTGCCCTGAACGACGTCAACACCGCCCTGGTGATGACCGCCCGTACCCTGGTAGAGCGCGAGCCGAACTACTCGTTCGTGACCGCCCGCCTGCTGATGGACACCCTGCGTGCCGAAGGCCTGGGCTTCCTCGGTGTGGCCGAAAGCGCTACCCACCACGAAATGGCCGACCTGTACGCCAAGGCTCTGCCTGCCTACATCGCCAAGGGTGTCGAGTACGAACTGGTCAACCCTGAGCTGGCCAACTTCGATCTGGAAAAACTGGGCAAGGCAATCAACCACGAGCGCGACCAGCAGTTCACCTACCTGGGCCTGCAAACCCTGTACGACCGTTACTTCATCCACAAGGATGGCGTGCGTTTCGAACTGCCGCAGATCTTCTTCATGCGCGTGGCCATGGGCCTGGCCATCGAAGAGAAAGACCGCGAAGCCCGTGCGATCGAGTTCTACAACCTGCTGTCGTCCTTCGACTACATGGCGTCCACGCCGACCCTGTTCAACGCCGGTACCCTGCGTCCACAGCTGTCGAGCTGCTACCTGACCACCGTGCCGGATGACCTGTCGGGCATCTATCACGCGATCCACGACAACGCCATGCTGTCCAAATTCGCTGGCGGCCTGGGCAACGACTGGACGCCGGTTCGTGCGCTGGGTTCGTACATCAAGGGCACCAACGGCAAATCCCAGGGCGTGGTTCCGTTCCTCAAGGTAGTGAACGACACCGCCGTCGCCGTTAACCAGGGTGGCAAGCGCAAAGGCGCTGTGTGTGCCTACCTGGAAACCTGGCACATGGACATCGAAGAGTTCATCGAGCTGCGCAAGAACACCGGTGACGATCGTCGTCGTACCCACGACATGAACACCGCCAACTGGATCCCTGACCTGTTCATGAAGCGTGTCTTCGATGACGGCAAGTGGACCCTGTTCTCGCCATCCGAAGTACCGGACCTGCACGACCTGACCGGCAAGGCCTTCGAAGAGCGCTACGAGTACTACGAAGCCCTGACCGAGTACCCAGGCAAGGTCAAGCTGTTCAAGACCATCCAGGCCAAAGACCTGTGGCGCAAGATGCTGTCCATGCTGTTCGAAACCGGCCACCCATGGCTGACCTTCAAGGACCCATGCAACCTGCGCAGCCCGCAGCAGCACGTGGGCGTGGTCCACAGCTCGAACCTGTGCACCGAGATCACCTTGAACACCAACAAGGACGAGATCGCCGTTTGCAACCTGGGCTCGATCAACCTGCCGAACCACATCGTGGACGGCAAGCTCGACACCGCCAAGCTGCAACGCACCGTGAACACCGCCGTGCGCATGCTCGATAACGTGATAGACATCAACTACTACTCGGTGCCGCAAGCGAAGAACTCCAACTTCAAGCACCGTCCGGTTGGCCTGGGCATCATGGGCTTCCAGGATGCGCTGTACCTGCAGCACATTCCTTACGGTTCCGATGCGGCCGTGCAGTTCGCCGACACTTCCATGGAAGCGGTCAGCTACTACGCGATCCAGGCTTCCTGCGACCTGGCGGACGAGCGTGGCGCCTACGAGACGTTCCAGGGCTCGCTGTGGTCCAAAGGCATCCTGCCGCTGGATTCGCAACAGATCCTGATCGAGGCCCGTGGCCAGAAGTACATTGATGTCGACCTCAAGGAAACCCTGGACTGGGCACCGGTTCGCGCCCGTGTACAGAAAGGCATCCGTAACTCGAACATCATGGCCATCGCACCGACCGCGACCATCGCCAACATCACTGGCGTTTCGCAGTCGATCGAACCGACCTACCAGAACCTGTATGTGAAATCGAACCTGTCGGGCGAATTCACCGTGATCAACCCGTACCTGGTTCGCGACCTCAAGGCCCGCGGCCTGTGGGACTCGGTCATGATCAACGACCTGAAGTACTACGACGGTTCGGTGCAGCAGATCGAGCGCATTCCGGCAGAGCTCAAGGCCCTGTACGCGACCGCGTTCGAAGTGGACACCAAGTGGATCGTCGACGCCGCCAGCCGTCGTCAGAAGTGGATCGACCAGGCTCAGTCGCTGAACCTGTACATCGCCGGCGCTTCGGGCAAGAAACTGGACGTGACCTACCGCATGGCCTGGTACCGTGGCCTGAAAACCACCTACTACCTCCGTGCCCTGGCCGCGACCAGCACCGAGAAGTCGACCATCAACACCGGCAAGCTGAACGCTGTTTCCAGCGGCGGCAACCACGGTGACGACTCGGTCCTGGCCGCGCCAGCCGGTCCTGCTCCAGTGCCGAAGGCTTGCGCCATCGACGAGCCGGATTGCGAAGCTTGCCAATAAGCTGAGCAGGCCGGCGCCCTCCCGGCGCCGGCCCCGACAACCCCCGACCAATCCTCTGGATTGTCGGGGGTTTTCTTTTGCCCGTCCCTGCAGATTCACCACCGCCTCTGTGGGAGCGAGCCTGCTCGCGATGGTCGTTAACGATAACGCAGGCGGCCTGATGCCCCGCGGTGTCTGACCCACCATCGCGAGCAAGCTCGCTCCTACAGGGGTTGCGGTATGCCAAGATTTTGCGGTGTGCGCCAAACCCTGTGGGAGGGGGCTTGCTCGCGATGGTCGTTAACGATGACGTGGGCTGCCTGATGCCCCGCGGTGCCTGATCCACCATCGCGAGCAAGCTCGCTCCTACAGGTTCGCGGTCAGGCAAGACAAAACGCCGGTCATAAAAAAACCCCTCTTGCGAGGGGTTTTTTATGCAGCGCCAGGCAGCATCAGGTCATCTGGATGATGGTCTGCATGATGGTGCTCTGGGTCGAGATGGTCTTGGCGTTCGCCTGGTAGTTGCTCTGCGCCTTGATCAGGTCGACCAGTTCGCTGGTCAGGTTGACGTTGGACTCTTCCAGCGAGTTGGAGTTGATCGAGCCCAGGGTGCCGGTTTGCGGAGCATCGTAACCCGGGATACCCGACGCGTAGGTCTCTTTCCAGCTGGTGCCGCCCACTGGCTGCAAGCCTTGCTCGTTGGTGAAGCTGGCCAGGGAGATCTGGCCAATGGCCTTGGTCTGGTTGTTGCTGAAGTTGGCCAGCAACACACCGCTGCCGTCGATGGTCAGGTTGGTGATCTGGCCAGTGGCGTAACCGTTCTGGACCGGAATCGAACGGGCAGTATCGGCGTTGAACTGAGTGGTGTTGGACATGGACACGGTGATGCCGGCCGGATCGGCGGCTGCGCCGTTCGGGCTCCAAGTGCCATTGGTCACCTTGCCCGGCACCCAGCCGGTGATTTTCAGGTCAGGGCTGACCACTGGCGGAGTACCAGGGGTGGTCACCGACACCAGCTTGCCAGACGTGTCGAACGCCATGGTCGAAGCCACCGGAGGTGTCGCCGGATCGGTAGGATCGGTGCCATTCGGGTTGCGCCCGTCGATCAGCGTGTACACATTCCAGGTGTTATCGCCCGTCTTGACCATGTACTGGTCCATGGAGTGCTGGTTGCCCTGGGCGTCATAGACCGGGGTGGTGAACTGCTTGGTGAAGGATTCCTGCTTGGCCGGATCGAACGGGAAGGTCGTCTGGTTGATCGCGGTGGCCGTGGAGTTCAGGTTGATCGTCGACGAAATGGTGGTCGTGGTCTTCGGCGCCAGGTTCGAGGTGTCGATACGCAGGTCGGTCAGGATGCCGTTGATGATCTTGCCATTGGCGTCCACACCATAGCCTTGCAGGCGCGCGGTGCCGTCGGAGTTGGTGACGTAACCGTCCTTGTCGACCTTGAAGGTACCGGCACGGGTGTACGACATCGAACCGTTTTCGTTCAGCACGAAGAAGCCGGAACCGTTGATACCCATGTCCAGCACGTTGCCGGTGTTGTTGATGTCGCCCTGGGTGAACTGCTGCGAAACGTTGGCCAGGCGCACACCGTTACCGATGGTTTTGCTGCCGCTGCCCAGACGAGTCGCCGAGTACACGTCTTCGAATTCCGCACGGGACGATTTGAAACCGACGGTCGCCACGTTGGCGATGTTGTTGCCGGTCACGTCCAGTTGCTTGTTGGCTGCATAGAGACCGCTAAGGCCGATGTTAAAAGACATTTTCCACTCCTTTGTGCCGGGTTAGTCGGCTCTTACATACCAATGGTTTGCACTTTGGACAGGGCGATGCTGCCCAACCCGGCCAGATTGAGCATCAACTCACCGCCGGTCTGGCTGATGGTCACGCTGTTGACGGTGGCAGGCAGGTAGGTCACCAACGATGTTGCCTTGCCGTCGTAAGTCGCGGTGGCATCGAAGGTGTACGTGCCCGCTGCGGCCACTTCGCCCGCATCGTTCTTGCCGTCCCAGATGAAGCTGGCTTCGCCGGCCTTCTGGCTGCCCAGGTCGAGGGTGCGGACGACTTTGCCGTCGGCATCTGTGATCTTGACCTTGACCGGGTCGACCGACGCCGGAACGGCGATGGTGCCGGTAAAGCTCTTGGAGGTATCGACCACGGCCTTGCTGCCCGGCGCGATGACCGAACGGCCCACCAGCGACGAAGCCTGCAACGCCTGCGACGAGCTGTAGTTGGCCGCCAGGCCGGCTACGGTGTCGTTGAGCGTGGTGATGCCTTCCAGGCTGCTGAACTGCGCCAACTGGGCAACGAACTCGCCGTTGTCCTGAGGCTCCAGCGGGTTCTGGTTCTTCAACTGCGTTACCAGCAACTGCAGGAACGCGTCCTTGCCCAGGGCCTTTTTGCCGGTCGCGGCACCCGCCGCACCTGCCAGGCCATCGTTGTTGGTGGTGTTGGTCCTGACCGAAGAGTTGGCCAGGATGTCATTCATGCTGAGGCCGCCGGTGGAATCGCTAACACTCATCTGAGTCGCCCCTTATCACTGACCGAGGGTCAGGACTTTCTGCATCATGGCTTTGGCGGTATTCATCATTTCCGCGTTGGTCTGGAACGAACGGCTCGCAGAAATCATGTCGGCCATTTCTTCCACCACGTTGACGTTCGGGTAGTAGACGTAGCCCTTGGCGTCGGCCGCCGGATGATTCGGTTGGTAGCGCGCTTCCAGGTTGCTCTGGTCTTCGACCACGCCCAGTACCTGCACGCCCTGGCCTGCCGCGTCCTGGTTCTGGAACAGCGAATCGCTGCCGCCGCTCTGGCCGCCCTGGAACATGGTGGCAAACACCGGGTGACGTGCGCGGTAGGTCTGGTCGATGCTCGACGAGACGGTTTCGGCGTTGGCGATGTTCGAGGCCACGGTGTTCAGACGGGTGGTCTGGGCGCTCATGCCGCTACCGGCAATGTTGAAAACGCTGGCTAGCGACATGACTTATTCTCCACGCAGGGCCGATACCAGCCCTTTGAATTTGCTGTTGAGCAGAGTGAAACTGGCCTGGAAGTTGACCGAGTTTTCCGCGTAGTTCGACTGTTCCAGTTGAGCGTCCACGGTGTTCTGGTCGATCGACGGCTGCATCGGCGTGCGGTACATCAGCGACTCGTCGCCGTTGCCCAGACCTTGCGCTTCGATATGACGGCTGTTGGTCATGTTCAAGGCGAACGTGCCGTTCTTGGTCTTCTCGCTCTGCTCGGCGAGCACTTTCGAGAAGTCCAGATCCCGGGCCTTGTAGTTCGGGGTGTCGGCGTTGGCGATGTTGTTGGCCAGAACTTCGGCACGCTGGGCGCGGAAGCCCAGAGCCTGTTCGTGGATACCGAGCGCTTTATCGAAGCTGATGCTCATGTCGGAAACCTTCGGGTGACCTGATTTTTCGTACGATGGATTTAGCAAGCCGCGTGCCAACTCGGCAAAGCCCCGGATTGCGGGGCCTTGCCAGCGGCAACCGGGCGGCAATGCCAGAAAAGCGGCAACGGGTTTCCGCCGTCTGCCGCTTTTCTGCCGCTTTGTGCCGATTTCGAATCCGCCACCGCCCCCCCTGTAGGAGCGAGCTTGCTCGCGATGGCGGCGTGTCAGTCAATACATGCGTCGTCTGACACACCGCATCGCGAGCAAGCTCGCTCCTACAGGGGGATGCGGTGATGGTGTAAATTACGGGCATAAAAAAACGGGAGCCCTCTCGGACCCCCGTTTTTTGTCACAAGCAATCACTTCGCCTGGTAAATGATCCCCGGGCTGCACTGGACCATCTGGTAATGATCCGGCAGACCGTTCAGCGCTTCGGAAGCGCCGAGGAACAGATAGCCGCCCGGCTTGAGCGTGCTGTGGATGCGCAACAGGATGTCTTTCTTCACCTCGGCGGAGAAGTAGATCAGCACGTTGCGGCAGAACACGATGTCGAATTTGCCGAGGCTCGCGTAGCTGTCCAGCAGGTTGAAGGCGCGGAACTCCACGCGGCTCTTGATCGGTGCCTTGACGGCCCAGCGCCCCGGTCCCTTGGGGTCGAAGTAGCGTTGCAGGCGCTCCGGCGACAAACCGCGGCCGATGGCCAGGCTGTCGTATTCGCCGGTCTTGCAGTTGATCAGCATGGAGCCGGACAGGTCGGTGGCAACGATCTGCACACCGGCTTTCAACTGACCGATATTGGTCCGCTCGAACTCGTCGATGGCCATCGACAGCGAATACGGTTCCTGCCCCGACGAACAGGCCGCCGACCAGATCCGCAGCCGTTGGCCGGGAGCGGCCTTGATGGCCTCGGGCAGCACCTTGCTCTTCAACACTTCAAACGGATAGGTGTCACGAAACCACAGGGTTTCGTTGGTCGTCATGGCATCGACCACCATCTCGCGCAACCCGCTGCGCGGCTGGGTCTGGATGCGCTGGACCAGCTCACCCAGGGATTTGATGCCTTGCTGCTCCATCAGTTTGTTGAGACGGCTCGAGACCAGGTACTGCTTGTTTTCACCCAGCAAAATGCCACAGGCTTTTTCCAGGAAGACCCGGAACTGTTCGAAATCCAAATTACCCGTAGACAATGATGCCGCCTCTTAAATCGTGTTAACCGCCAGGGGCAGGAGGCCCCTAGCTGATGTCTGCTGCTTTGATCCGGTCAACCACCCGGGATGCCAGGTCATCAGGACGGAATTTGGCCAGGAAGTCATCGGCACCGACCTTCTTGACCATCGCCTGATTGAATACACCCGACAACGAAGTATGCAGGATGATATGAAGCTTTTGCATGCGCGGGTCGTTGCGGATTTCGGCCGTGAGGGTGTACCCGTCCATTTCCGGCATCTCGATGTCGGAAATCATCATCAGGAACTCTTCTTCCGGCTTCTTGCCCTCGTCGACCAGCTTGCGCAGGTAGTCCAGCGCTTGCCGCCCGTCGTTCAACGCCACCACTTCCACACCGACCGTCTGCAGGCAACGTGTGACCTGTTTGCGCGCCACCGACGAATCATCGACCGTCAGGACTCGCAACGACAAGGCCTTGTGCTGGGTCTGTTCATCGACCACACCGACCGAAATCGCTTCCGGTGTCGGCGCCACTTCTGCCAGCACCTTCTCGACGTCGATGATTTCGACTAACTGATTGTCGACCCGGGTCACAGCGGTCAGGTAGTGATCGCGCCCCGTCCCCTTGGGTGGCGGATGGATCTCTTCCCAGTTCATGTTGACGATGCGTTCCACCGAGCGCACCAGGAAACCCTGGGTCTTGGTGTTGTACTCCGTGATGATCACGAACGGACTGCTTTGATCTTTCAACGCACCGGCACCGGTCGCCATCGCCAGATCCAGGATCGGAATGGTCGCCCCGCGAATATTTGCCACACCGCACACGACAGGACTGGACTTGGGCATCACGGTCAGCGCGGGGCATTGCAGCACCTCGCGAACCTTGAATACGTTGATCCCGTAGAGCTGCTGGCCGTCAAGACGGAACAACAACAGCTCCAGGCGATTCTGCCCTACCAGTTGCGTGCGCTGGTTTACCGAATCCATTACACCAGCCATGCCCAGACTCCCACACCAACGCTAGTTGTGTTGCGACGCACATTCATCACTAAACGGCACGGCGCTTGCTTTTTAACTTTTATGAACACAGAACCGACATTTTTCCGACGCCTGACATCCGCCTTCCGCAGAACGCTCTGCGCGGTGTCGGCCGTCTGCCTGTTCAACGCTGGCAGCCCTGCCCTTGCTGACGCAGTTACCTTGCCTGACATGCTTATCGGCGTCACCCAGGGCTTTCTTGAATTCACCGTAGAGGACTACCTGGCCACCAGTCAAACGGAAGGTCGCTACGAAATCGAAGTCAAGCAGCTCGATCCACGCCTGCGCATGCCCATGTGCGACAAGGAATTGACAGCCAGCCTTGAGAGCCCGGCCAAGCCGCTGGGCCGCGTCACGGTCAAGGTCCGCTGCGAAGGCAGCTCCCCGTGGACGGTCTTCGTGCCCGCTCAAGTGCGCCTGTTTCGCGATGTCGTGACCACCAGCCGGCCCCTGCGCCGCGCCGACATTGTCGAACCCGCCGACGTCCTGCTGCGCGAGCGTGATATCAGCCTGATCACCCAGGGCTACCTGACCACCCTGGACCAGGCGATCGGACAACGACTTACCCGACCAATGGTCGCCGATCAGGTGGTGACCCTGGTCAACCTTGAACAGACCGAAGTCATTCGCAAGGGCGATCAGGTGGTCATCACCGCCCGCAGCGGCACGCTGAGCGTGCGAATGCCGGGCGAAGCCCTGTCCAACGGCGGGATGAGCGAACAGATACGGGTGAAAAACCTCAATTCCAAAAGGGTCATCAAGGCGCAAGTGATCGCGCCGGGCCAGGTGGAAGTGTCCATGTAAAACTCTATTCGTGAAGAAGTGGCGCAGGCCGAGGCGGTTCCCTAAACTGTGGCGCATGCAGCAGACGTGCTGGCGCTTGCAGGCTCATTGATAAAATGAGTCTAAAGTTTTCACAGGGATGGCCGAGAACATGGCAAGCGTCCAAATATTCAGAGGTTTTTTACCATGGTCATCGATTTCAGCCGTTTGAACAGCACCTCGTCACTGACGGGCAATACACGTACCAGCGCCGCCAAGGATCCAGCCGAAACCGGCAAATCCGCAGCGCTGAATACTCCGGCCGAGCAGGCCAGCACCGTAAAGAGCGGGGAATCGGTACACCTCAGCAATGAGGCTCAACAGTTGCAACAGGTCACTGACAAGCTGCGTGATCAGCCTGCCGTCGATAAAGCCCGCGTGGCCGAGTTGAAAGCAGCGATTGCCGATGGCAGCTACAAAGTCGACAGCAACCGTGTAGCCAGCAAACTGCTCAACTTCGAAGCCCAGCGCTAGGGCACGCCCCGCGCCAGGCTTTTGGACGCTTAAAAACCAAGGCCAGCCATGCACGACACTAATTTATTGCAACTGATCACCGACGACTTTGCTCCAGCTCAACACCTGCTGGAGTTACTGCAAACCGAGTCCCTCGCCTTGCACGGTCGCGACATGCCGCTGCTCGAAGACATTCTGGCGCAGAAGCAGGCAATGATCATTCTGCTCGAACAGCATGGCCGCAAGCGCAGTGAAATCCTCGCCAGCCTGAACCTGCCGCTCAACCGCAGCGGCCTGGAACAACTGGCCAGCCAATCCAGCGTGGGCGAACAATTGTTGGCACAAAGTGACGTGCTGACAGACCTTCTGGCTCAGTGCCAGGCGGCCAACGCCAACAATGGCCAGTCGATTCTGGTGCAGCAGGCCGCCACGGCCAACCAGCTGAAAATCCTCACCGGCGGTGAACCGCCAGCACTTTATGATGCACGCGGATCAACCGCGAAGCTTGCGAAGCCGCGTCCGCTCAGTCAGGCTTGAGCCTGTAAATGATCACGCCCTATGAAGACTCGCAACATGCTGGCACTATAGTGGCCAGCCGAAGTCATATTTTGCCTGGAGATTGATGTGTCCAATGCCTTAAATGCGGAAGATTCCCCGCAGCCACCCAAGGTGCTTACCACGCCTCTGGAGATCTCCGGCAACCTGCGCCAATTGCAAGACAGCCATGATCCGCTGATTATCACCTTCCACGAACGCACCCAGCGCTTCCAGAGCTACCTGGTGGACGTTGACCGCGACAGTGGCACCATCAAGCTCGATGAAATGATCCCGCGCGACGGCGAACGCTTCATGCTGGCCGGCGAGCCATACAAGGTCGAAGGTTTTCATGAAGGCGTGCGTATCGCCTGGGAAAGCAACGGCACACCGACCCTCAGCGACTCGGGTGACGAGCGCTGCTACATCGCCCCGCTGCCCGACGAAGTGGTTTACCACCAGCGCCGCAATGCCTTCCGCGCGGCCCTGAAGCTGGCACAACTGGTCGACATCGACCTGGACGGGGAAAAGCTCAAGTCCCCGATCCGTGGCAAGCTGCTGGACATTTCCGCCACCGGCTGCAAGCTGCGCTTCGATGGTGACATCACCGAAAGCCTGCAACTGGGCCAGGTCTACGATCGCTTTGCCGCCGCCCTGCCCTTCGGCAAGATGACCGCACCGGTCGAACTGCGCTACCTGCACTTCGAAGAAAAAATCTCCACCACCTTCGCCGGCATCCGCTTTCACAACATGAGCGGGCTGGTGCAGCGTCAGGTCGAGCGCTTCGTCTACCAGTTGCAACGTGAAGCACGCCGCTTCGACAAAGACGACATGTAAGATCAGGCGTCAATAAAAACGGGCAGCTCCTTGTGGAGACTGCCCGTTTTTTTATGGCCGCTGTTCAAGCCGGGCGTCAGGGAATGGCATCCGGGACCTTGGGCTCATCACCCTTTTGCGAATCTTGCGCGGGCACGGACGCGGGCTTTTGCACCTCAGGCTCAGCCTCGGGCTTGGCCTCCTCCGCCGGTGTCGGCTCGGGCTCGGGTTCAGGCTCTGGCGTGACTGGAACCTGCATCCGATCCTGCACCGACTGTTCATCCACCCGCGGGTCAAGGGCTGCGGCCAGTGGCGAGCTCGCCATGCTGTCCGGCATTGCGACGTGATGCAGCGGCGCATCGTCCACCTGGTGCAGGTTGGTGACCGCTTTCGGGCGGATCCGCCACACCAGCACCAGAGCAAAGAAACTGAAGAAGGCGTACAGCATGTGGCTGCCGAACATCTTCATCAGCACCCCGGCCACCAGCGGCCCGATACTCGCGCCAACGCCGTAGGTGACCAGCAGCATGGCCGTCAGTGACACCCGGCGATCCGCCTCGACGTGGTCGTTGGAGAAAGCCACCGCCAGCGGGTACAGGCAGAACTTCACCAGCGAGCAAATGAAGCCGGTGATGAACAGCACTTCCAGCGGCACCTGCTGCATGATCGCCAGGGGCAACGCCGCCACCGCGAGCAACAAGGCAAAAGAACGGATCAGTACGGCCCGATCATAACGGTCGGACAACCAGCCCAACGGCCACTGCACCAGCAGGCCGGCAAAAATGCAGGTACCCATGAACAGACCGACCTGCTCGGTGGACAAGCCCTGCTGCGCCGCATACAGCGGTGCCAGGCCGTAGAACGAGCCGATGATCAGCCCGGCGCCGAGCACCGTACTCAGCGACTGCGGCACACGCTTGATGAAGAACCGTGGCTCCATCGGCGCCGGCCGCAGGGGCGCCGGGTGAATGCGTCGGGTCAGGGCCACCGGCACCAGGCACAGGGCAAAGCACAGGGCGACCAGCATCAGCAACTCCGGACCGAGCGCCGGGTGCATGACCAGAATCAGTTGGCCGAGCACCAGCCCCAGGTAGGAGGCGATCATGTAGCCGCTGAACACCGTACCGCGCTGCGGCGCGTCGGCCTGCTCGTTGAGCCAGCTCTCGATCACCATGTACTGGCACATCATGCCGAGGCCGACGATGACCCGCAGGAAGATCCACGCCGGCAGCCAATCCACCAGGCCATGCCCGAGCACCGCCGCGCCGACGATCCCGGCACAGGCCGAATAAGCCCGGATGTGCCCGACCCGGGCAATCAGCCGGTGGCCGATCTTGCCGCCCAGCACCAGGCCGAAATAGTTGGCCGCCATCAAGGCACCCACCCACAGGCTGTTGACGTGGTCGGCTGCCAGGCGCAAGCCCAGGTAAGTGCTCAACAGGCCGGAGCCGATCAGCATCATCAGCGAAGCGAAGTACAGCGCTCGAAAAGCTTTCCAGATCTGGCGCATCGGCGTTCCGAGCGGCTCCTTGCGGTGAGAAACGGGCTTCCCGAAAGATAGCCCGAAGACAAAGGTTCGTCAGGCCTGGGCAGCCAGGACACGGCGCTCCCAGGGGGTAATTTCATCAAAGAAGCTGGTCAATTCCAGGGTCTTCGTAGCCACGTAGCCTTCGATGAACTCCTTGCCGAACAGTTCCTTCGCCAACCGGCTACGGCTCAGACGTTCAAGGGCGGCATGCAAGGTACAGGGCAGTGAAAGATGATCCGGCACCTCGAACTCGCCCTGGATCACGGCACTCGGCTCCAGTTGCTGTTCAATGCCATGCAACCCCCCGGCCAGGCTGGCGGCAATCGCCAGGTAGGGGTTGGCGTCGGCCCCCGGCAAGCGATTCTCGACCCGACGGGCAACCGGCGCGCTCGCGGGAATGCGCAAGCCCGCCGCACGGTTGTCGTGGGACCAGCAGGCATTGTTGGGCGAGGCGAACGGGTGGCACAGGCGCTGATAGGAATTCACGTTCGGCGCGAACAGCGCGGTGAAGTCGGCCATCGCCGCCTGCTGCCCGCCGATGAAATGCCGGAAGGTCGCGGTCGGCTCCCCCGCGTCGTCGCTGAACACGTTCCTGCCACTGGCGATCTCGACGAGGCTCTGGTGGATGTGCATCGAACTGCCCGGCGTGTGCGCCAGCGGCTTGGCCATGCAGACCACGGTCAGGCCGTGCTTGAGCGCGACTTCCTTGAGCAGGTGCTTGAACAGGAATGTCTGGTCGGCGAGCAACAGCGGATCGCCGTGCAGCAGATTGATTTCGAACTGGCTGACGCCCATCTCGTGCATGAACGTATCGCGGGGCAGCCCCAGTGCCGCCATGCCTTCATAGACTTCCTGGAAGAATGGACGCAGGCCGTTGTTGGAACTGACACTGAATGCCGAATGCCCGTCCTCGCGCCGACCGTCCAGGCCCAGCGGCGGCTGGAACGGTTGCGTCGGGTCGGGGTTGGGGGCGAAGACGAAGAACTCCAGCTCCGTGGCCACCACCGGCGCCAGGCCCAGCGCGGCATAACGGGCGATCACGCTTTTGAGCTGGCCTCGGGTGGACAGCCGCGAACTTTCGCCCGTCAGCTCATCGGCATCGCAAATGGCGAAGGCCCGCGGCGGCTGGCTCCAGGGCAAGCGGTGAATCTGCGCAGGATCGGCCACCAGCGCCAGGTCGCCATCATCGCTGCCATAAAATTGTGCGGCCGGATAACCGCCCATGATGCATTGCAGCAGCACACCCCGCGCCATCTGCAAACGCCGTCCTTCGAGAAACCCTTCGGTCGTCATGACCTTGCCGCGCGGCACACCGTTAAGGTCCGGGGTGACACATTCAATCTCATCAATGCCGGTCAATCGCTGTGCGAGTGAACCCTGGCCATCGGTCATCATGACGCAATCCCTTGTAGTGCGAGCCGCGAACGGCGACCGTACAAAATAGGCTGCGCCTGTTCGCAATTTCAAGCAGCGGCAAACAAAATCATCGTTACGGCAGATAGAGGCTGAAAACGCCGCCGCCCAACGGCCCGCCATTGCTGATCCGCGTATGCCCGCCCACGCCATTGCGCTGGTGCAGCGCGGCGATCCGCCCGGCGAAGTACAGGCCCAGGCCCGTGCTGCCGCTGCTGTGGTTGATGCCCTGCACGTAATCGGCCTGGCGCTCGATCATGTCGGCCGGATAGCCGTCGCCATCGTCATTGATGGTCAGCACCAGTTGCCCGGCTTCATCGCTGACCGTGATCAGCACCGCGTGACGGGCGTAACGCACGGCGTTATTGATGCAGTTGGCCAGCACCGACGCAATCAACTCGCGATCGAAGAAGCCCAGCGGGCTCAGCGGGTCGACTTCATAGGTGGCCATGATGCCGCGACTGGCGAACACATCCTGATGGCAGGCCAGTTGCGCTTCGATGAAATCATCCAGTTCGTGATAAGCCGGTTGCAACGGCATCTGGTTGACGCCGAGTTTGTACAACCCCAGCAACTGCACGAGCATGCCGTTGAGGTGGGCGAACTCGAACTCGATCACGCCCTGCTCCGGCGTCTGCCGGGCGGGGTCGGGCAGGCGCTCCAGCCACTGGCTGTGAGCCTGCATCAGCAGGGTCAGTGAGTTCTTCATGTCGTGCACGGTAGAAGCAATCACCGTGGAGAAGTCCAGTGCCGGGTCGTCCTTGCTCATTCGCCAAACGCCTTGATTTTCAGTTTCTGATATCGCGAGTAGCGCGCATCGGTGTCAGGCATCAGGCCAACCATTTTCAGGCTGGCCCGACATTCTTCGAGCTCCGCCGACGGCACGCTGGTGTCCGTGCCGTGCAGCAGCGACTGCGCCAGGTTCAACGCGATACTGATGTTTTTCGGTTGCATCGCCAGCGCTTTGCGGAACACCGTGCGCGCCTCGACCAGATTGCCGGTCTTGTACACCCGCACGCCCTGGCGGTTGAGGTCGGCGGCGGCGTTACTGGAATTGAGGATCGCCGGGTCATCGGTCAGCTTGGCAATGCCTTTCATCACGTACGGGTCGTCGCCGTAGATTTCCGCGCAGTTTTTCAGCATCGAATTGCCGGCATCGGCCTGACCGAGCATCTGCAACTGCTTGGCCACCAGCAGCGCGGCTTCGGGGCTCATGAACTGCTCCATGCCATCGAGGCGCAGCAGGGCCTGCTCGGTGAGCTTGTCGGCGGTTTCGGCGTCGTTGAGCAACAGGCTGGTGGCCTTCATCAACCGCGCACGAATCTGCAGGCCGGGGTCGCTGGGGTTTTCCTTGGCCACGGCACTGAGGGTGGTGTTGATCTCCAGCCGCGTGCGGGTGTCCAGGCCGCGCTCGCTGCCCTTGCTGATCAAGGCATGGGCCAGGCCCAGGTTGCTCTCGGCATCCTTGAAGCGCGACTGCGCCCCCTGGTTCACCGCTTGCCGGTAAGCCCTGGAGGCGGTATCGAAATCTTCGTTGGTCATCGCCAGCTTGCCCAGCAAGGCTTGCCGGCGCACGGCCAGAGGCGACAGGCGAATCGCCTCCTCGAGCACCTGTTGCGCGCCCTTGGTGTCACCTTCGGCGACCAGCACATCGGCCATGCCGTCATACAGCGCGGGCATCATCGGGAATACTTTCAGGGCTTTTTCGTAAACGCCCTTGGCCTGGCTGACCTGGCCGCGCTTGAACAGCAACTTGCCCAACCCGGCAAACGCCCACGGCAAGGGCCGGTCGGCAATGATGCTGTCGTAGAGACGCTCCAGCGCTTCGTTCTGATTCAGGTCACGCAGGGCGTCGGCGCGATAACGCAGGCACAACGGCGAATAACGGATGTCCTGTTTGCACAAAGCGATACAGGCGTTGAGCACCTCGGCCGGCTTGCCGCGGTCGAGGGCCTGCAGGATCGGTTTGAGCAAGGTCTTGCGCTGTTCCAGGCGTTCCAGGCGCTGGGCCAGGCTCGAGCGGTTGAACGGCTTGGTCAGATAGGCATCGGGCTCATGCTCCAGGGCGCTGAGCACCATGGCCTGGCTGGTCTCGGCGGTGACCATGACGAACACGGCCTCGTGGCTGATCAGCTTCTCGAACATCAGGTCTTCGAGTACCTGCTGACCGTTCTTCTTGCCGTCGCCGAGGTGGAAGTCCTGCAGGATGAAATCGTACGACTTCTGCGAGCACATCTTCAGCGCCTGCTCGCCGGTGTCAGCGGTATCGACATCCTTGACGCCCAGCTCACGCAGCATGGAACGCACGGAGCTGCGGAAATCGGAGAAGTCATCGACGATCAGAAAGCGCTTTTGGTGATACGACGACATCGAAGATTTCCAGGCAGTTTTAAGTAGAAGATCATGGCTGTCCGGGTTATCGGCCAGCAAGGTCATTCTCTTGAAGCGATGGCAGTGAAATCGCCCATCGTGTCGCCACTGGCAAATCGAGCAGCATCCCGCGCGGGCGTGTACTAGCTTGATACTGCAAGCGGCACGCGTGCTCAACGAGAAGGGGCCAGGGTCGATGATTCTACGACGTTTCATGCTAACGCTGTGGGCACCCTGCGCCTTGCAGGCATGGGCCGCGCAACCCGACATGAGCACGCCGATTCAGGCACAGCCCAAAGCGGTCGCCGCGTTCGACTTCGTGCCACGGGACCCGGCGAAGATCCCGCCGGGGGAATTCGGCGACAAGGTGCGCAAGGGCTACGACTTGATGGTCAACACCCAGCAGCTTCAGGGACGGTATGTCGGCAACCATCTCAATTGCAGCAATTGCCATTTGAACAACGGCGCCCAGGCCTACTCGACGCCGTTATGGGCCGGCTATCTCGCCTACCCCGCTTACCGCGCCAAAGACCATCACGTCGACACGTTCGCAGAGCGCGTCCAGGGCTGTTTCAATTATTCAATGAACGGCAAGGCGCCAGCGCTGGACTCGCCGGAAGTGGTGGCAATCTCCGCCTATGCCTATTGGTTGCTGATGGGAGGATTGCTGGACCTGTCCGGCCAGGTCGGCGCGCCCGTCCCTGAGCTGAGCGACAAGCAGTTGCAACAGGGTGGCAACGACCCATCCTTCGTGCTGCCCGAGCCGATCGCGAAAACCATCGAGCAAATGGGCCGGCAAAAACTGCCAGGCCGTGGCTTTCCTGCCCTGCCGGCCCCCGCATCAGCGCCCTCCCCGGATCAAGGGCAGCAGGTCTACACCCAGCATTGCGCGGTGTGTCATGGCGCGAACGGCGATGGAACCTACGCCAATGGCATGACGGGCATGCCGCCGCTCTGGGGTGAGCACTCCTACAACTGGGGCGCGGGCATGCATCGGATCGACACCGCCGCCCAGTTCATCTCGGAGAACATGCCGCTGGGCAAACCCATCCAGCTTACGCCCACGCAAGCCTGGGATGTTGCGGCGTACATCAACAGTCAGAAGCGCCCGCAGGACCCGAGATTCAACGGCAACCTGACCAGCACCGCCCATGCATTCCACGGCGCTGAGCAATGCTATTACGGGCAAACCGTGGAGGGCGTGTTACTGGGTGGCGAAGCTCAGCCAAGTGCGACCGGCGTCACCAGCACACCGTCAGCCAAGTAGCTGCGCAGGTTGTCGAAGACCAGATCCGCCATGGCCTGGCGCGTCTCGTGCGTGCCGCTGCCGATGTGCGGAAGCAGCACGACGTTGTCCAGATCCAGCAGCTCGGACGGAACCTTGGGTTCATCCTCGAAGACATCCAGCCCTGCACCGCCGATGCTGCCGTCGAGCAGTGCCGCGACCAGCGCCGCTTCATCGACCACAGTGCCCCGGGCAACGTTGATCAGGAACGAGGTGGGACCGAGTGCGCGCAGGACCTGGCGATCGACCAGATGCCGGGTTTGCGGGCCACCGGGCACGATGACGATCAGGTAGTCCGACGCCCTGGCCAACGCCTCGAGATCGCAATAATGGGTGTAGGCCACGTCGGTATAAGGTCCGCCGGGTCGGTAGTAGGCGATTTTCATCGAAAACGCCGAAGCCAGGCCGGCGATGGTTTTGCCGATTTGCCCCAGGCCGACGATGCCGCAGGTCTTGCCATGCAGGTCGTTGCCCAGGGGGAATTTACCCTGCTGCCATTTGCCGGCACGGACAAAGCGCTCGGCTTCACTGATGCGGCGCGACACACACAGCATCAATGCCAGGGCAGTTTCCGCCACGCTGTTGTTGAGCACCTGCGGCGTGTTGCTCAGTTGGATACCGCGAGCGGCCAGGTACGCGCTATCGACCTGGTCATGGCCGACGCCGAAGCTGGTGATCACTTCGAGGTTGGCCAGTTGCTCAAGGCTGGCGTTGTCTGCGCCGTAGACTCCACTGGTGACCACGGCGCGGATCGTATCCCCGTGCACGCCGGCCCATTGCTTGAAGTCGGGCATTTCCCAGCGTTTGTGCACGCGGTAGTTTTCTTCCAGGGATTGCATCAAGGTCGGGTGCATTGGCCCCCACACCAGGACATCACTTGTATTACCGGTCATGGTTACGCTTCCTTGAAAGTGACAGGGCCCGCTGCGCTCCCACGCCGGGTTCGACGTGGGAGCGATCAACGGACCAAAAGGTTGGTCAGGGGCGCTGGCCGACTTCGGCTTCCTGCGCCGTCCACGGTTTGACCTGCTCGCTCAGCGTCAGCCCCAGCCCTGGGCGGGTGGGCACCAGCATGCGGCCATCGCGGGTTTCCAGGCGCTCGTTGAACAGCGGCTCCAGCCATTCGAAGTGCTCGACCCAAGGCTCGGTCGGGTACGCCGCCGCCAGGTGCACGTGCAGCTCCATGGCAAAGTGTGGCGCCAGCATCAGCCCCGCTTGTTCAGCCATCGCAGCGACCTTCAGGTACGGCGTGATGCCCCCCACGCGCGGGGCGTCGGGCATCAGGAAATCAGCACCGCGCAATTTGATGAACTCGGCGTGCTCGGCGACGCTGGTGAGCATTTCACCGGTGGCGATCGGCGTATCGAACTGCTGCGCCAGTGCCGCATGACCTTCGGCGTCGTAGCAGTCCAGCGGCTCTTCGATCCAGATCAGGTTGTACTCCTCGAACTGACGACACATGCGCTGGGCCGTCGGGCGATCCCATTGCTGGTTGGCATCGACCATCAGCGGGAAGTTGTCGCCCAGGTGTTTGCGCACCGTGCTGACACGCTGGATGTCGATGGCGCAATCCGGTTGCCCGACTTTGAGCTTGATGCCGCCGATCCCCTTTTCACGGGACAGGTCGGTGTTTTTCATCAGTTGATCCAGCGGAGTGTGCAGGAAACCGCCCGAGGTGTTGTAGCAGCGCACGGAGTCCCGCTGGGCACCGAGCAGACGCGCCAGGGACAGGTTGGCGCGCTTGGCTTTCAAGTCCCACAGCGCCACGTCGAACGCACCGATGGCCTGGGTCGACATGCCGCTGCGACCCACCGATGCACCGGCCCAGCACAGCTTGGTCCAGAGTTTGGCGATGTCGCTGGGGTTCTCGCCGATCAGCGCCGGGGCGATTTCCTTCGCGTGGGCGAACTGACCCGGCCCGCCGGCACGCTTGGAGTAGCTGAAGCCCAAACCGCGATGGCCGTCGATGGTCTCGATTTCGGCGAACAGGATGGCGATCTCGGTCATCGGCTTCTGCCGACCGGTCAGCACCTTGGCATCGCTGATCGGGTTGGCCAGCGGCAGGATCACCGAGGACACGCGTACCCAGGCGATACGGTCGTCGTCGGAAGATTTGAGGGTGGCTTGTTGTGCGAGCATGGGGCTCTCCTTCAATGGGGTGAGGTTCAGGAACGCTGAGGATTGAGTTCGGTGTTGGCCGGAACGTCTTCGAAGTCGTCGAGTTCCAGGCGCTTGAGGGGGCCAACGATGAACAGGTAGGCGAACGCGCCCAGCAGGCCCATGCCGGCGACGTACATCAGCGCCACATCGAAAGAGCCCAACTGATTGATCATCACGCCAATGGCAATCGGGGTGACGATGCTGGCGAGGTTGCCGCAGAAGTTGAACATCGCGCCGCTGACGCCCATGGCCCGGGCCGGGGAAACGTCGCCGACGATGCACCAGCCGAGGTTGCCGACGCCCTTGGCGAAGAAAGCGATCGACATCACCAGAATCACCAGGGTGATCGACTGGGTGTAGTTGGCGACCACGATGCTGCTGGAGAGCAGCAGCCCGCAGATGATCGGCGTCTTGCGGGCAGCGGTCAGGCTGAAGCCCTTGCGCAGCATCCAGTCCGACCACACGCCGCCGACCATGCCGCCCAGGCAACCGGCGATGGGGGGAATCGCCGCCACCAGGCCGACCTTGAGCATGGTCATGCCCTTGGCTTCGATCAGGTAAGTCGGGAACCAGGTGAGGAAAAACCAGGTGATGGAGGTCAGGCAGAACTGGCCCAGGTAAATGCCCGCCATCATGCGGTTGCCACCAATGGCTTTCATGCGTTTCCAGCTGAAGGGGGTCTTCACGTCACCGATGGTGGGCAAGCCGCCGCCGGCTTCGATGTAGTCGATTTCCGCCTGGTTGACGCGTTTGTCCTTGCGCGGCTCATGGACCATGCGAAACCACAGCAGGCCAATCAGGATGCCGGCACCACCGGTCACCCAGAACACGTGCTGCCAGCCCCAGGTGCTGACCAGCCAGACCATCAACGGGGTGAAAGCGGCCAGGGCAAAATACTGGGCCGACTGGAACACCGCCGTAGCCAGGCCACGTTCGTGTCGCGGAAACCACATCACCGTCAGGCGGTTGTTGGCCGGGAAGGCAGGCGCTTCGGCGATGCCCATCATGAAGCGCAAAACGAACAGGGCGAGAAAAGCCGAGCTGAACAGGTCGACGTAACCCTGCAGAAAGGTGAACACCGACCAGATGATCAGGCTCATGCCCAGCACCAGCCGCGAGCCGAAGCGGTCGAGGATGATGCCGCCGGGAAGCTGCATCGAGGTGTAGGCCCAGCCGAACGCCGAAAAGGCGATGCCCATGGTCATGGCGTCGAAACCCAGATCGGTGCGCATGCTCGGGGCCGCAATCGACAGCGTGGCCCGGTCGACGTAGTTGAATACGGTGACGATGAAAATCATCACCAGGATGAGATAGCGGACGTTGGTCCTGGCTATCGACTGCGTGGGATTGATCACTGTTGTTTTCCTTATTGTGAATGCAGCGGGTGAATCCGTATGGCTCTTGACGCTCCTGTTGATAGTGATGATTGCGCAATCATCCTTAAATCTTAAAAAGGTCACACGCGGGCAAAGCGGGCGACCTTCGAGCCGATAGTACACTGATTGCGCAATCATTCAACCCTGCGCTTATCGGCAAACGGTGATTTTCACTTCAGGTGCTGGCGCGGTCGATGAGGGTGAAACCGGTGTCGATCCGTACGGGAGCCTGGCGGGACGCCGGGTTGTCGAAGCGCTCGAGCAGCGCCTGGGCCACTTGCAGGCCGATGGTTTTGCCGTCGACGCTGACGGTCGACAGCGCCGGATGCACATGGGCTGCGCTACTCAAGTCACCGAAGCCCATGACAGCCAGATCCGTCGGCACCTTCAGTCCACGACTGGCGGCTTCGGCCAGTACCCCTTGGGCGACGGTGTCGGAACTGCACACGACAATATCGGGCTTGCCGGGCTGATCGAGCAAACGCTGAAGCCCTTCTCGCCCGACGGCCAGGGTCGCGGGTGGCGCGAGGACTTCCATTGGCACCTCGCCCACGCCCAGGCGCTTGAGTTCGGCAATCAGGCTTTGGCAACGGCGCAGGCCGCGGGGGTCGCTGATGCTGACCACAGAAAAGTTCTTGTAACCTTTGCCCACCAGATGCCGGGCGGTCGCCTCCCCGACCTTCTCATGGGAAAAGCCCACCAGCATGTCCAAAGGATCTTCACTCAAGTCCCAGGCCTCGACCACCGGAATGCCCGCCTGCGCCAGTCGCAAGCGGCTGGACTCGGTGTGCAGTGTACCGGTCAGGACGATGCCATCCGGGCGCCGGCCGAGGACAGCCTCGAGCAGGTTTTCTTCCTGCTGCGCCGAGTAGCCGGTCAGGCCCAACAGCGTCTGATAACCGGCCTGGGTCAGGCGGTCCATCAGTGCTTGCACGGTATCGGCGAAAATCGAGTTGGCGATGGTGGGCAGAAAAATCGCCACCAGGCGGCTTTTGTTGCTCGCCAGGCCACCGGCCAGCATGTTCGGCACGTAACCGGTCTGGCGCACGGCCTCGCGGACCTTTTCCCGGGTGTTCTCGGAGACCAGTTCCGGCCGATGCAACGCCCTGGACACGGTCATCGGCGACACCCCGGCGACCTTGGCCACATCAATCAAGGTCAGACTGGAGGGGGTCCGGGAAGCCGATGTGTCAGTGGAGGGCGCTGCTGGTTTCTTGGCCATGAACCTGTCCGAATGCGCGCCCCGATGTCGGGCGCGGCGATGAAGCCGTGTGTGTGAGGGCGCCAAACTTAGCAAAGGTCGGCGCATTATTCACGATACGGCTTTCAATTCCTGCGCCACGACGCAAAACGGGGCCAGGTTTCCCTGGCCCCGTTTCGGGTCAATCAACGCCTGAGGATCAGACCTCGCCCACCAGTACGTCGGCGATGCGGATACTCAACGCCGCGCCGGTCAGCGTCGGGTTCACGCAGGACGACGACGGCATGACACTGGTACCGGCGATGAACAGGTTCGGGTGGTCGTGGGTGCGGCAATCGCGGTCGACCACCGAGTCCTTCGGATCGTCTCCCATGATGGTGGTGCCCATGATGTGCTGACGGTTCTGGAAGCCCACGTCGGTGCTGAGAATGTCAGCATCGAGCAGCTTGGCGAACTGTTTGAAGTCTTCCAGGGCCTTCTCTTTACCGGCGTGCCAGTAATCCGGAACGCTGTAGTAGATCTCCGGCACCGGCAGGCCGATCGCGTCGAACTTGGTCTTGCTCGGCGTGATGCGGTTTTCCGGCAGCGGCAGTGTTTCGAAGTCCACCGCCCAGTTCAGCGAACGCGCCGATTGCAGCTGGATCTGCTCATCGAGCTTGGAGCCGAGCACGCCCTTGGCGATCAGGTTCGAGGTGATCTGCGAGGTCGGCACGGTGTTGCGCACCTTGATCTTGTAGCTCGGGTACTGCTCACGGAACGCGCCGTCGCGGCTGTTCAGGTAGACCAGCAACTGGGTCGGCCCCTGGCCTGGCCACATGTCTTCCTTGGTCATGACGTTCATGCTGATGCCGGTGTGGTCCATCAGGTTGCGCCCGACCTGGTCGGAGGAGTTGGCAATGCCGTTGGGGTATTTCTCGGAGGTCGACATCAGCAACAGCTTCGGCGATTCGATGCCGTAGGCGGCCAGCACGAAGGCCCGCGCGGTCAGCTTGTGCTTGGTCTTGTCGGGAGTCATGTACCAGACCGCGGTGATCTTGCCGTCGTCGCCGGCCTCGATCTTGTACACCACCGAGTTGTCCAGGACCTTGGCGCCATGGCGCTCGGCTTCGTCGATGTGCATCGAGCCATCGTACTTGGCCGCCGTCGGGCACACCGGGTTGCAGTTGTTGTTGCCGGCGCACGGCGGGCGCTTGCCGTAAGGGCGGGTCGCACGGCCGTTGGGTTCGAGGATCGGGTTGTAGCCGCCCTTGCTCAACAGCTCGGACAGGCGCTTGAACATGTAGCTCGGTTTCAGCCCTTCCATCGGGTACGGAATCGAGCGCGGCGGGAACGCGTCGCCGCCCTGCCCGCTTTCATCCTGGCCATCGACGCCGGACACGCCCAGCTCGGTTTCGGCGCGGGCGTAGAACGGTTCGAGTTCGTCATAGCTGATCGGCCAGTCACGACCACGGCCGTACAACGACTTCAGACGGAAGTCGTTAGGCAGCATGCGCCACAGCGACGAACCGAAGTGCCAGGTGGTGCCACCAACCACACGCAGGTAGGAAGTGTTGTATTTCACCGGGCCGACTTGCTGCAGGTAGTCGCCGTAGGTGGATGGCGCGTGGGGCAGGCTCGGGTAAGGCGAACCGGCACCTTGCAGCTTGGCGTTGGCCAGCGACAGCTTGACCGGGGCATTGCGGAAGGTTTCGACGATGTCACGGCGGTTCACCCGGGGACCGGCTTCGAGCACGATCACCGACTTGTTCGCCTTGGCCAGACCGGTGGCGATCAGGCCGCCCATGACGCCGGAGCCGATGATGACCACATCGGCATCGAATTGATCGCTGCTCATACTTTCGAACCTTTAGTAGCTGCTGGTTTGGCGCCCCATGTAGCCGGGCCGCCACCGTAAGTTGGGATGATGAGAATGCCGTGGGTCGGCTGGTACATCATGGCTTGGGAGTAAGCGATCAGTTCGGCATCCACCGGCTCGCCGACGATGCCCAGGTACCAGGCCGAAATGATGCTGGTGGCCGTGGCCTTCAGCGAAGCATCCGGGTCCGGCTGCGCCAGGTACTCATCGACATGCTTGTAGCCACGGGCGTCGATCAATTGCTTGAGGGCGATGGCGTTGGTCGAGAAGTTCGGCGCCCGCTTGTCCAGCGCGGCGAAGTAACGGGCGGCCAGCACCGGGTTGACCGGGCGGCTGACCAGAAACTGCGACAGCGCGATGAAGTCTTCGCTGGACACCTGCGCGGCCAGCACCGACTGCCAGGGCATCACGCCGCTGACCAGCGCCGTCAGCCCCAGGGCCACGGAACCGCGCAACAGGTTACGGCGCGAGAAACCCGCCGGGGTTTGCGATTGAGTCTGTTTGTTCGTCATGTCCATTACTCAGGCTCCCTTGCGACGACGGGAAATCGCGAACAGGCCGATCAGCACGCACACGAGGATGATTGCCGGGATGGTGTACTTCGCCAGCACCGCCAACGGTGCCTTGGGCCCGCCCTCGCGGACCTGCGCGACATCGGCGGCGGTGACGACGCCTTCGGCATTGCCGTAACGCGACAGCACGTAGTTGCTGACGTCGGCGATCTGCTGGTCGTTCAGGCGGTCGGTGAACAGCGCGTCCGGACCGAAACCGGGCATGTCGATGGCCACGCCGTCGACTTCGCGGTGCACGCCGTAGACGATGGTCGCGATCAGGTTGTCCGTGCGAGCGGTGGCAGTGTTGTGGAACAGCGACGGGAACTCCTTGTTGCCCTGGCCGTTTGGCTGGTGGCAGTTGGCGCAGGTGCCGCTGAAGATGTGCCAGCCCGGGTTGTCTTCCGGCTTGCCGCCGCGCAGGGTCAGCTCATCGACCGAAGCCTGGCCGTATTCGTGACGGGCGCGGGCTTCGCCGGTCTTGATCGGCGTGGTCTGTTGCAGGTAGGCGGCGATGGCCTTGAGGTCGGCATCGCCGAGGTATTGCAGGCTGTGCTCCACCGCTTCGGCCATCGGGCCGGCGGCCTGGGCCTTGCCTTCGACGTGGCCGGTGCGCAGGTAGGCGACGATCTCGTCACTGGACCAGGCGCCGATGCCGCTGACCTTGTCGGAGGTGATGTTGGGCGCATACCAGCTGCCCAGCGAACCACCGGCCAGGGGCTTGCTGCTGTCCGCCGCCATCAACAGGTTGCGCGGGGTGTGGCAGGTGTCGCAATGCGCCAGGCCGTTGACCAGGTAATCACCACGGTTGACCTCGGCCGACTTGGCCGGGTCCGGGGTGAAACGCTTGTCGCTGTGGAACAGCGCGTTCCAGCCGATCATCGAGATGCGCACGCTGAACGGGAAGTCCAGGGCGGTCTTCTGGTTCGGCGTATCGACCGGCTTCACTTCATGCATGAAGTAATCGTAGAGCTCGGCGATATCGCTGTCGGTCATCTTCGAGTACGAGGTGTACGGCATCGCCGGGTACAGGTGAGTGCCATCCGGGGTGACCCCGTCCCGTACCGCACGGGCAAACTGCTCGGCGGTGTAATTGCCGATACCCGCGGTTTTCGACGGGGTGATGTTGGTCGAGTAGATGGTGCCCATCGGCGAGCTGAGCGAGTAGCCCCCGGCGAACGGCTTGCCGCCCGGTGCCGTGTGACAAGCCACGCAGTCGGCGGCGACCGCCAGGCGCTTGCCGGCGGATGCGCCGCTATCGAGCGCCTCCGCCTGGGCGACCGTGGCGAACGCCAGGGTCATCAATCCTGCAAAGGCATACGCCCTGCTCTTTCCTTTATCAATGCGACGCGGCATGAGTCCTTCCCCAGGCAACTGCTTTTTTTCACGGTGGTGAAAAGCGGGAACACCTGTCCCCGTCATCCTGAAAAATCAGCATGAAGAGGTACGATGTCGTATGAATTTGCGGGGAATATTTCACACAATGTAACACTTGGCAACAGAAAGAAAAGGCCAATGGCCATCTTTTGTATATTTGTGCTGAATGCTCTAGATCAATGGTTTCAACGATTGTTAGGGGACAACCTGCGTTTTACCATGCCGGCCATTCGCCACGAATGTGCGACTTTTTATTACGAAAGAAACCTTTCGTAACCCTACAGTTGTGGACGTTGCGGCCGAAAGATGTACGACGACCTCCGCTTTTCATTACGAGTTTCGACCGAGAAAACTCCGTCCCCCACATACCCGCAGGATGCCTTATGAGTTGGATAAATGACGCAAAGCTCTCAACCAAATTGATCACCGCCTTCGCCGTGTGTGCCTTCATCACACTCGGCGTCGGCCTGCTGGGAAGCCGGGGAGTGAGTGAACTCTCGAACAGCCTCAGATCCGTGTTCAACAACAACCTGGTCGGCGTGATGAACATCGCGCAGACGAAAATCAAGGCGGTCGGACAGACCCGCGACATGTATCGACTCTACGTCGCCACGGCTGCCGGGCTGCCCCAAAGCAGCAAAGACGAATTCCTCGCCTCGCTGGCCGCCAACAAACTGGCCAGCGAGAAAGCCTTCGCCGAATACCGGCGCACGCCACTGGCCGACGACGAACGCGCCGCCGCCGATCGAATGGAAAAAGCCTGGCCCGTCTACCAGGCGATCGTGCAGAAGTACCTGGACCTGATGAAGGCCGGCGATGTGGAAAACGGCCGCGCCCTGCTGCTCGGTGATCTGCAGAAGAACTACCGCGTGGTCATGGACGAACTGACCCTGATGAACAACTCCAACGACCAGCAAGTCAGCGAGGCCGCGAACAATGCGCTGCTGACCGAGTCGTCGGCCAGGACCTCGCTGTACATCGGCATCGTAGTCGCCTTCATCGCCGCCATCCTGCTCGGCCTGTTCATCAGCCGACTGATCAGCCGCCCGATCGGCTACGCCGTGGCGAGCGCCCGCAGCATTGCCGGTGGCGACCTGACCCAACACATCACCAGCACCGGTCGCGATGAAGCCGGCCAACTGCTCACCGCCCTGGCCGAGATGCAGGGCAGCCTGAAAAACACCATCCAGCAGATCGCCAGCGCGGCCGATCAACTGGCTTCCGCCGCTGAAGAGCTGACCGCCGTCACCGACAATGGCAGTCGCGGGTTGGTGCGCCAGAACGACGAGATCCAACAGGCTGCCACCGCGGTCACCGAAATGACCTCCGCCGTCGAAGAAGTCGCGCGCAACGCCGTCTCCACCTCGCAAGCCTCCCAGGCCACCAGCGAGCAAGCCAGCAAAGGCCGCGACCAGGCACGAAACGCCGTCGCCGCGATCAACAACGCCACCAGCGAAATCGCCACCTCCACCACCATGGTCAAGGACCTGGCCGAACAAGTGCGCGACATCGGCAAAGTACTGGACGTGATTCGCGGCATCGCCGAACAGACCAACCTGCTGGCCCTGAACGCCGCCATCGAAGCCGCACGCGCCGGCGAACAGGGCCGGGGCTTCGCCGTGGTCGCCGACGAAGTCCGCGCCCTGGCTGCCAGAACCCAGGCCTCCACCGGCGAAATCGAAGGCATGATCAACAGCGTGCGCAGCAGCGCCGATGAAGCCGTGGGCGCCATGGGCAAAAGCCAGTCACTGGTCAGCGAAACCCAGGCCCTGGCCCAGTCCACCGGCCAGGCCCTGGAACAGATCGCCGACGGCATCGCACAAATCAACGACCGCAACCTCGTCATCGCCACCGCCTCGGAAGAACAGGCCCACGTGGCTCGCGAGGTGGATCGCAACCTGGTCAACATCCAGGACCTGTCGACCCAGACAGCAGCAGGTGCGCATCAGACGAGCGCTTCGACCCAGGAATTGTCGAACCTGGCGACTTCGTTCAATGCGTTGGTGAGTCGGTTTCGGTTGTAATCAGGTGATGAGGCATGAGGCCAGCGTGCAATGCGCTGGACTCGCCTCGCACCATCAACGACTTTTTGCGATCACACCCGCCATGTACTGATTCAAATCGCGCAGGTCCTGGACGCTCCAGGCATGCGGCGGCAGCTTCACTCCGTTCTCCCGTAATGTCCTTGGAATCAGGTCGCCGTTGGGACGCAGGATGATCGAAGAGACGATCACACCGGGGTATTCACCCAGGCGCTTCTTGAAGCTGGCGGTTGTCAGGTCTGGCGTCGGCGGTGTGCTTTTGTTTGCCAACGGTCCTGTCGCCTTGAGATCGGGGCCATGGCAGATGGCGCACCGTTGCAGGTAGAGATTTTTCCCGTTCGCATTTTCCGCACAGGACAGTGACGATTGGACGAGGGAGAAAAATCCGAGCGAGGCGATGAGTAATATTTTCATTTCTGAGGCGGCCTTCCTTGAGCCGTTGATACGAAAAAGCCCCTCCAGGTTGATCCGGGAGGGGCTTTGTTTTTTCTGTCGACACCGCTGAAGCAGCATGGAGCCGGTAGAAAAAAGGCCATACAGGCCGCAATTGTTTGGTGTCCCAGGGCAGGTTCGAACTGCCAACCTTCCCCTTAGGAGGGGGATGCTCTATCCAATTGAGCTACTGAGACACGAGTCGACCACGAGGACCGCGGTGCGATGGACGGCGTGCATGTTAACGGGCAGGTCTGCTTTTGTCATGTCGTCCGTAGTGCTTTTTAAGTGTAGGCAGGCGCCTGTGGCCCACGCGGGATTTGTTCATCGGGCAAAATGCATCACTGCAAAATGCTATCAATGCAATTTGCAACGGGCGCTTTATTCAAGACCCTCCTAACCCACTGTTTTTAAATGACTTAATAGCCGTTAGACTGTTGGCATGTCGGCTGCTTTATCTGTTCCCAAAGAACAATGGAGGCCAGCCTCATGACCCGCGCCCTTCTCTTTGCGAATGCGATCGCCCTGGCGACTTTGCTGGGATTTCATTTTGCCCCTGAACGCGGCACCGAGCCGGTGGCCCAGCACATGCCACATTACCTTCAGTTGCAGAAGGCGCCGCAGTGGGCGGTGTTGAGTGATCAACACGGTTTTGCCAGCCAGGAGGTGAGCGAGGACATTCGCTTGTCCGCGCCTGCTTCAGAACGCCTGGTATTTTGATCAAACCCTCAGGAGTACAGCATGTCCCGATCAGCCGCAGGTTTTTTCATACTCGCCCTGTTGAGCGCCATTCTTCATTTTTCACTGTTCCAGGACTCGCTCATCACCCTGCCGCTGATTGCCTGCGGCGTTTTCAGCACGTTGTTTGTCCTGGCGCTGATCGCCGGTCGCAAGTTCAAGTTTGATCCGGTACTGCGTTGATTCGCAGCAGGTTCAACAACCGGGCGACCGTGCTGGCCAGGTCGCCGGAGTTATCGAGCCGATAGAGGCGCGGCTGATCCACTGAGGTGTCAGCCGCGAAGTCGTCGTTGCGACGCAGCCGGGCGTCGATCTGCGCAAGGTTTTCACGCCCTCGGCGCAGCAGGCGCTCACGCAGCACACTCTCGTTCACGACCAGCAGGATCGGCAGCAGGGTCGGATAACGCGACGAGGCCTGGGCCAGATGCCCACGAGAGCCGTTGACCAGGACATGGCGCCCTTCCTTGAGCCATTGGTCGATCACCCGAGGAATTCCGTAATCGAGTCCGTTGGCCTTCCAGCACAGCGCAAAGTCGCCGTTGCGTTGCCGGCGCTCGAATTCTTCAGGGGAAACGCCGATGGCGTCCTCCCCCACCGATTCCGCCGAACGGGTGATGACACGGCGCACCACTTCGCAACCTTGAGCCAACAGAGGCTCGCGGGCCGCCTCTATCAGGCTGTCTTTGCCCGACCCGGAGGGCCCCATCAGGTAAATCAGCCTGCCATCCATCCTGAATCAGCCTCCGATGATCAAATTGCCACTAGTAAATCGGCCATTTGCCACTATTCTGTATAAAATAAGGAAATGTGATGGAGTTCGCATAGCTTGGACCCTCGGACGTCTTCGGACAGCACCTGTCGGTCTACAGAATGCGATCAGCGGTACGGATCTGGCCTGCTTTTCAAACCAGTCCGCATTTCTGATAATTGGTGCTGGCATAACGCCTTTATCCAGTTCAATATTTGTCACAGAATTGACGCCAATGAACTGGCAAGTTTGAGGCATGATGCGAGCCTCTTTCAATTCAGGTTGAACATTTGGCCATGGACCTTGTCCTATCAGACATCGTGCGGCCAATCCCGAGAACCGCTCCCCTGAACTAACCGGTTAAATATATGCGCCCAGCGAAACAGATAGCTTACTCCAGCCGTACCGCTGACAAGTTCGTCGTACGTCTGCCAGACGGAATGCGTGAGCGCATTGCCGACGTAGCCCGCAACCATCATCGCAGCATGAACTCCGAAATCATTGCGCGCCTGGAGCAGAGTCTTATTCAGGAAGGCGCATTGGGTGAAGAGCTGAGCATGCGCCTGGACAGCCCGGAACTGTCCCTGCATGAACGCGAATTGCTGCAACGCTTCCGTCAACTCTCCCATCGCCAGCAGAACGCCCTCGTTTCGCTGATTGCGCATGACGCCGAAATGGCCGCAGACGCCTCCTGATTCATCCGAATTCTCAAAGCCAGCCTGATCGCTGGCTTTTTTTTGCCCTGATTTTTTGTACCGGAAAAAGCCAGGCAGAAAAAAACCCGCCATTGGGCGGGTTTTTCGGTGTGGGCTTCAGAGCAGGAAGATCGTCGCCAGGCCCAGGAAGATGAAGAAGCCACCGCTGTCGGTCATGGCCGTGATCATCACACTGGCACCCATCGCCGGATCGCGACCCAGGCGGGCCAAGGTCATGGGGATCAGCACCCCCATCAACGCCGCCAGCAACAGGTTGAGGGTCATGGCGGCGGTCATCACCACGCCGAGCGACCAACTGCCGTACAGCAAGTAGGCCACGACGCCAATCACCCCGCCCCACACCAGGCCATTGATCAGGGCGACCGCCAGTTCCTTGCGCATCAGCCGCGAAGTATTGCCGGTGCTCACCTGGTCGAGTGCCATGGCGCGAACGATCATGGTGATGGTCTGGTTGCCCGAGTTACCACCGATCCCCGCCACGATCGGCATCAACGCCGCCAGTGCTACCAGTTTTTCGATCGAGCCTTCGAACAGGCCGATCACCCGGGAGGCCACGAACGCGGTGATCAGGTTGATCGCCAGCCAGGCCCAGCGGTTGCGCAGGGATTTCCAGACCGAGGCGAAGATGTCTTCTTCTTCGCGCAGACCCGCCATGCTGAGCACTTCGCTTTCGCTCTCTTCACGGATCAGGTCGACCATTTCGTCGATGGTCAGACGACCAATCAGCTTGCCGTTCTTGTCGACCACCGGCGCCGAGATCAAGTCGTAACGCTCGAACGCCTGGGCGGCGTCGTAGGCGTCTTCGTCCGGGTGGAAACTCACCGGATCGCTGGCCATGACTTCCGCGACTTGCTTGTCCGGGTCGTTGACCAGCAGGCGCTTGATCGGCAGCACGCCCTTGAGGATGCCGTCGTAATCGACCACGAACAGTTTGTCGGTGTGGCCCGGCAACTCCTTGAGACGACGCAGGTAACGCAGGACCACTTCGAGACTGACATCCTCGCGGATCGTCACCATCTCGAAGTCCATCAGCGCACCGACCTGCTCCTCGTCATAGGACAACGCGGAGCGAACGCGCTCACGCTGTTGCGCATCGAGGGTTTCCATCAGCTCATGGACGACGTCACGCGGCAGCTCGGAGGCCAGGTCGGCGAGTTCGTCGGCGTCCATGTCCTTGGCCGCCGCCAGGAGCTCGTGATCGTCCATGTCGGCGATCAGGGTTTCACGGACCGAATCGGATACTTCAAGGAGGATGTCGCCGTCGCGATCGGCCTTGACCAGTTGCCACAGCGTCAGACGATCGTCCAGCGGCAGTGCTTCAAGGATGTAGGCGACGTCGGCGGAGTGCAGGTCGTCGAGCTTGCGTTGCAGCTCGACGAGGTTCTGCCGGTGGACCAGGCTCTCGACCCGATCCTGATTGGGGCCTTGCTCGCGATGCGTCAGGTCTTCGACCATGCGCTGACGCTGCAACAGCTCGACGACCTGCGCGAGGCGATCCTGCAGACTTTCCTGTGTTTTCTTTACTTCAACTTCGGACATAGGCGAACTCCACTCCCAGCAGCGGAGCACGCCGGGAGGATCAATCAGTCAATTCTTGATTGGAACAACGGTTTACTGAATTTCTACTGGGTAAGTCCATGGAGGTATTCCACAAGCCCCGGCGGGGCTGACGGGCGCAATGATACACCGCCCGACAGTTTTAAACGTTAAAAAATCTTGGCTGAAACAAGCGCTTGCGAGACAAACCTGAGCGCCATCCTGATCCATGAAAATGCGACGACTCATTCTGAAAAGAAAACACACCCGCGCCGAAAAATGTACCGGCTAACCTTGAGTCAGACCGTCATGGAGGACGTTTGATGCCATCCAATGCCCATTCTTTTTTAATGATCGCCCTGCTCTGCCCACCGCTCGCAGCCACCGCAACAACCGTTCACCGCTGCGAGGCCGCCAATGGCCGAGTCACGTTCACCACATTGGGCTGCGCGAGCGGGGATAACCCGTCGCTGCAGGAAGTGCGCACCTACAAGCCAGGCAGCACGGTCGCGCTGATGCCAGCAGCCGATGCACGCAAAACGTCCACCACCGCCAGGGAGCCCACAGTCGTAGGCCTGGCCCAGGACAGCTGCGGCAACCTGATCACGGCCCGGGAACGCCGGGATGCCATCCTGCATAAACGGATTGTCGCCGGCATGAGCCAGCAGGATGTCGAAAGCGCACTCGGCAAACCCGACAAGGTCTCCGTGCGCAATTCAGCCATGAGCTACCGCTACGACACCCGGCGGGGTCGTAGTGCTCACATAGAATTCGATGAGAAAGGATGTACGAAAGGAAAAGCCAAATCCCGGACAGCAAAAAGCCCGCGTTAAACGCGGGCTTTTTGGTATATGGTGCACTCGACAGGATTCGAACCTGTGACCGCTCGGTTCGTAGCCGAGTACTCTATCCAGCTGAGCTACGAGTGCATTTGTGGTTTTATACCAGATCACAACTGGTTGGAGCCAAGTCATTTACATTGCTGCAAACAACTCTTAAATGGTGCACTCGACAGGATTCGAACCTGTGACCGCTCGGTTCGTAGCCGAGTACTCTATCCAGCTGAGCTACGAGTGCATTTGTTGCCGCGCATTATAGGCCGTCAAATCTTTTTGTAAAGCACTTTTTCTAGTAATTTCAACAACTTACCGAAGAAGCCAGATTACAACGTACTAAGCAAATAATGGCGGAGAACGGGGGATTCGAACCCCCGACACCCTTGTGAGGTGTACTCCCTTAGCAGGGGAGCGCCTTCGGCCACTCGGCCAGCTCTCCGCAACACGGGGCGTATATTAACCAGCTTCTTCCCCGTTTGCAAACATAAAAAACGATAAAAATTAATGGCTTGGTTCTTCGTCCTTCTCTTTCTTTATACGCAGGTAAATTTCCTCACGGTGCACCGCAACCTCTTTCGGTGCGTTGACGCCGATGCGAACCTGGTTTCCTTTGACGCCGAGCACGGTCACGGTGATTTCGCCATCTCCGATAATCAGGCTTTCTGCACACCGACGAGTCAGAATCAGCATACCTTTCTCCTCACGCATTTCATTTCGGGAACAACAGTCTGCAAAAAAAAGGCATTCGACCGACAACCGAAACGATCGCAGCCCTACATGCCTGAGTATTGACCAGCGCAGGCAAAAGAACGCTGCGCCATTCAAAAAAACAAAAGGGCGCGGTCAGACCGCGCCCTTTGGCAAACGCATCACTCGCCCTGGCGGGCCGGTGCGTCCAGTTCGAAAGCCGTGTGCAGAGCGCGCACGGCCAGTTCCAGGTACTTCTCTTCGATCACCACGGAAACCTTGATTTCCGAAGTCGAGATCATCTGGATGTTGATGCTTTCCTTGGCCAGGGATTCGAACATGCGGCTGGCCACGCCTGCGTGGGAACGCATGCCGACGCCAACGATCGAGACCTTGGCGATCTTGGTGTCGCCCACCACTTCACGGGCACCGATTTCACGCGCGGTGTTTTCCAGCACGCCCTGGGCGGCCTGGTAGTCGTTGCGGTGCACGGTGAAGGTGAAGTCGGTGGTGTTATCGTGCGCAACGTTCTGCACGATCATGTCGACTTCGATGTTCGCGGCGCTGATCGGGCCGAGAATCTTGAACGCAACGCCCGGGGTGTCTGGCACGCCACGGATGGTCAGCTTGGCTTCATCGCGGTTGAAGGCGATGCCGGAAATGATCGGCTGTTCCATGGTTTCCTCTTCATCAATAGTAATGAGGGTGCCCGGACCCTCCTTGAAGCTGTGCAGTACGCGCAGCGGAACGTTGTACTTGCCGGCGAACTCGACCGCACGGATCTGCAACACCTTGGAACCGAGGCTGGCCATTTCCAGCATCTCTTCGAAGGTGATCTTGTCCAGGCGCTGAGCCACGGACACCACACGCGGGTCGGTGGTGTAGACACCGTCGACGTCGGTGTAGATCTGGCATTCGTCAGCCTTGAGGGCCGCCGCCAGTGCCACGCCGGTGGTGTCGGAACCGCCACGACCGAGGGTGGTGATGTTGCCGTGCTCGTCGACGCCCTGGAAACCGGCGACAACCACCACGCGACCGGCCTTCAGGTCACCACGAATCTTCTGGTCATCAATCTGCAAGATACGCGCTTTATTGTGAGCGCTGTCCGTCAGGATGCGGACCTGGTTGCCGGTGTAGGACACCGCTGGCACGCCGCGCTTGATCAGCGCCATGGCCAACAGTGCGATCGTCACCTGCTCGCCGGTGGAGACGATCACGTCCAGCTCACGCGGAACCGGCTGATCTTCGCCACTGATTTGCTTGGCCAGATCGATCAGACGGTTGGTTTCGCCGCTCATTGCAGACAGCACAACCACCAGGTCATCGCCGGCATCGCGGAATTTCTTAACCTTGTCGGCGACCTGCTCGATTCTCTCGACAGTACCGACCGAGGTGCCTCCAAATTTCTGTACGATCAAAGCCATTTCAAAGCCGCCTCTGCCCATGAAGGGCGCCCAAATAATCACTCAAACAACGTGCCGGCCCGCCACTGGACTGCGGGCCGGACACGCTGCCTTATAAACCCTGCTCTACGAATGGAACGGTCAGGGCCAGGGCCGCGTCCAGTGCGCCAGCGTCGGTACCGCCGCCTTGCGCCATGTCCGGACGACCACCGCCCTTCCCGCCCACTGCCGCAGCGGCCTGCTTCATCAAATCACCGGCTTTGAGTTGGCCAGTCAGGTCCTTGGTTACGCCTGCAACCAGTACGACCTTTTCCTCATGGACACTGCCGAGCAGGATCACTGCGCGGCCGAGTTTGTTTTTCAGTTGATCGACCAGCGCCAGCAGCGCCTTGCCATCCTGGCCGTCCAGGCGCGCAGCCAGGACCTTGACGTCCTTGACGTCCAGGGCGGAAGCCGACAGATCGTCGCCCGCCGCGCTGGCCGCCTTGGCCTGCAACTGCTCGAGTTGCTTCTCCAGCAGACGGTTGCGCTCCAGCACAGCCGACAGCTTGTCGATCAGGTTGTCACGGCTGCCCTTGACCAGGCTGGCCGCTTCCTTGAGTTGTTCTTCGGCAGCGTTCAGGTACGCCAGTGCGGCTGCACCAGTGACCGCTTCGATACGACGCACACCCGCCGCCACACCGCCTTCGCTGATGATTTTCAGCAGGCCGATGTCGCCGGTACGGTTGGCGTGGATACCGCCGCACAGCTCGACGGAGAAATCGCCGCCCATGCTCAGCACGCGCACGTTGTCGCCGTATTTTTCGCCGAACAGCGCCATGGCGCCTTTCTTCTTGGCGGTGTCGATGTCGGTTTCTTCGGTTTCAACGGCGGAGTTCTTGCGGATCTCGGCGTTGACGATGTCTTCCAGGGCCTTGATCTGCTCTGGCTTGATCGCCTCGAAGTGACTGAAGTCAAAACGCAGGCGCTGACTGTCGACCAACGAACCTTTCTGCTGGACGTGATCGCCCAGCACCTTGCGCAGCGCGGCGTGCAGCAGGTGAGTGGCCGAGTGGTTCAGCGAGGTGGCGTGACGCACCTCGGCTTCGACGCGGGTTTCCACCGGCGCGGCAACGGTCAGGTTGCCCAGCGCCTGGACGCCGTGGTGCAGGAACGCGCCGCCGGTCTTGGTGGTGTCGCGCACGTCGAAACGACCGTTGCCGGCCTGGATGAAACCGCAGTCGCCGATCTGGCCACCGGATTCGGCGTAGAACGGCGTCTGGTCGAGCACGACCACGCCTTCGTCGCCTTCATTGAGGACGTCGACCGATTGCCCGTCCTTGTACAGGGCAATGACTTTCGCCGCACCGCTGGTGGCGTGGTAGCCGGTGAACTCGGTGTCGACGTCGACCTTGACCAGGCTGTTGTAGTCCATGCCGAAGGAACTGGCAGCACGGGCACGTACGCGCTGGGCTTCCATTTCACGTTCGAAGCCGGCTTCGTCGAGGGTCAGGTTACGCTCGCGGGCGATGTCGCCCGTCAGGTCCATCGGGAAACCGTAGGTGTCGTAGAGCTTGAACACCACGTCGCCCGGGACCACGTCGCCCTTGAGTTCGGCCAGGTCCTGCTCGAGGATTTTCAGGCCCTGCTCCAGGGTCTTGGCGAATTGCTCTTCTTCAGCCTTGAGGACGCGCTCGATGTGCGCCTGCTGGGCTTTGAGTTCCGGGAAGGCTTCGCCCATCTCGGCGACCAGGGCCGCGACGATCTGGTAGAAGAAGCTGCCCTTGGCGCCCAGTTTGTTGCCGTGACGGCAGGCACGACGGATGATGCGACGCAGCACGTAGCCACGGCCTTCGTTGGAAGGCAGCACGCCGTCGGCGATCAGGAAGCCGCAGGAACGGATGTGGTCCGCTACCACTTTCAGCGAAGCCTGGGCATCGTTGGTGCAACCGATGGCCTTGGCCGATGCGTTCAGCAGGCTCTGGAACAGGTCGATTTCATAGTTCGAGTGAACGTGCTGCAGCACGGCACTGATGCGCTCCAGGCCCATACCGGTGTCGACCGACGGCGCTGGCAGCGGGTGCAACACGCCATCGGCGGTGCGGTTGAACTGCATGAACACGTTGTTCCAGATTTCGATGTAGCGGTCGCCGTCTTCTTCCGGCGAGCCCGGTGGGCCACCCCAGATGTCGGCGCCGTGATCATAGAAAATCTCGGTGCAAGGACCGCACGGGCCGGTATCGCCCATGGTCCAGAAGTTGTCGGAGGCGTAAGGCGCGCCCTTGTTGTCGCCGATACGGACCATGCGCTCGGCCGGAACGCCGATTTCCTTGGTCCAGATGTCGTAGGCCTCGTCATCGCTGGCGTAGACGGTGACCCAGAGTTTTTCTTTCGGCAGGTTCAACCACTTGTCGGACGTCAGGAAGGTCCAGGCGTAGGTGATCGCATCACGCTTGAAGTAGTCGCCGAAGCTGAAGTTACCCAGCATTTCGAAGAAGGTGTGGTGACGAGCGGTATAACCGACGTTTTCCAGGTCGTTGTGCTTGCCGCCGGCGCGCACGCATTTCTGGCTGCTGACGGCGCGGGTGTACGCGCGCTTTTCCTGGCCCAGGAAGCAATCCTTGAACTGGTTCATCCCCGCGTTGGTGAACAGCAGGGTTGGGTCATTGCCCGGAATCAAAGAGCTGGAGGCTACACGGGTGTGGCCTTGCTCTTCGAAGAAGCGAAGGAAGGCTTCACGGATTTCTGCGCTTTTCATTAGGTTCTTCCACGGAGGCTGCGGCCAAAGGCCTGTTCGAAACGTCACCAGACGAAACGACGGCAAAGGGCCGCATTATATCGGCCCTGCGCGCGGGGTACAGCGTGTTTATACGATAGAAACGGTCAATTGGACCGCTAACGCTATCACTTATGTGAAAAGTCGACGAATGTCGCGACCACTTGCTCGATTTGCGCGCGGCTGACGTCCATGTGGGTGACCATTCTCAGACGGGCGGCAGCGCTGAGCTTGATCCCGCGTTCGGCGGCAAACGCCTTGAGCGCCTCGGCCTGGTCGCCAATCTGCACGTAGACCATGTTGGTCTGCACCGGCTCGACCGCGTAGCCCGCGGCACGCAGGCCTTCAGCCAGGTGCTGGGTGTTGGCGTGGTCATCGGCCAGGCGCTGCACGTTGTGATCCAGTGCATAGAGGCCGGCCGCAGCGAGGATGCCGGCCTGGCGCATGCCGCCGCCGACCATCTTGCGCAGGCGCCGGGCCTTGCCGATCAGTTCGCTGGACCCGCACAACACCGAACCCACCGGCGCGCCCAGGCCCTTGGACAGGCACACCGAGACCGAATCGAAATGCTGGGCGATCTCGCGGGCGTCCACCCCCAACTTGACGGCGGCGTTGTACAACCGGGCGCCATCGAGGTGCAGTTGCAGGCCGTGCTCACGGGTAAAACGGCGCGCCTCGGCCAGATAAGCCAGCGGCAGGACCTTGCCCTGCATGGTGTTTTCCAGGGCGAGCAGACGCGTGCGGGCGAAGTGGAAGTCATCGGGCTTGATCGCGGCCGCCACCTGGGCCAGGTCCAGCGAGCCGTCGGCCTGCACTTCCAGTGGCTGCGGCTGGATCGACCCGAGCACCGCCGCCCCGCCACCTTCGTATTTGTAGGTATGCGCCTGCTGGCCCACCACGTATTCGTCGCCACGCTCGCAATGGGCCATCAGGCCCAGCAGGTTGCTCATGGTGCCCGTCGGTACGAACAGCGCGGCGGCAAAACCCAGCCGGCTGGCCAGCTCGGCCTCCAGGCGATTGACCGTCGGGTCTTCGCCGTAGACGTCGTCACCGGTGGCCGCCCCGGCCATTGCGTCGAGCATCCCTGGAGTCGGTTGGGTGACGGTGTCGCTGCGAAGATCGATAACGCTCATGAATCAGGCCTCGGTTAGCACGGGGAATTTATTGTCAGAGAGGGATTACTGCGGTCATCAGCACGATTAATCAACCCTTGAAAGCGGCGGATTCAACAAAAAAACCGATGACAATCATCTGAAAGCATCAATGCACGTGGCCGAAAGTTGTGTTAAAAACGCTGCGCCGCCAGACATTCTGTCGGCACAACGTTCTCAGGGCGGGGTGTAATTCCCCACCGGCGGTAATTGCGCGCAAGGCGCATAGCCCGCGAGCGCTTGGCGGCAGCACGGCTTTGGCGGTGCCTGGCGACAAGGTCAGCAGACCCGGTGTGATTCCGGGGCCGACGGTCACAGTCCGGATGAAGAGAGAACGGGATTGACGCCAAAGGGCCGTCTGCGCGCACTCGTGCGCGTGCGTACCCTTGAATCCCATTCGATTCATATGCCCTGTTTTTTAATTAAACAGGAGTCAGAACATGCAACCCACTGCATTCGATAGCAAAGGCAAACACCCTCAGGGCGAGCGCATCGCGTTCATCCAGGCTTGCTGGCACAAGGAAATCGTCGACCAGAGCCGCAAAGGCTTCGTCGCCCAGATGATTGCCCAGGGTTATCAGGAATCGGACATCGACTTCTTCGAACTCGGCGGCGCCTTCGAAATCCCGCTGCACGCCAAGCTGCTGGCCAAGACCGGCCGTTACGCCGGCATCGTCGCCGCCGGCCTGGTGGTGGATGGCGGCATCTATCGCCATGAGTTCGTCGCCCAGTCGGTGATCAGCGCCCTGATGCAGGTTCAGCTGGAAACCGAAGTGCCGGTGTTCTCGGTGGTCCTGACCCCGCACCACTTCCATGCCGGTGAAGAACACCAGAAGTTCTTCTTCGAGCATTTTGTGCACAAGGGCGAGGAAGCGGCGAAGACCTGTGCCGATACGCTGGCCAAGACCCGTGCGCTGCGGCGCAGTGAGCCGCGTGCGGTAGCGGTGTAACTCCCCCCGCCCCAAAAATGTGGGAGCGAGCCTGCTCGCGATAGGTGTATCAGTCGATCAATCAGTTGACTGACACACCGCCATCGCGAGCAGGCTCGCTCCCACATTGAGATTCAACAGGGATTCAGCCGCACTCAGGCCAGGTTTTCGTCAGTCGCCGGCACGATCAGGATCCCCGCACGCAAGCCGTTCTTGACCTTCGGGTTGGGGAAGATGATGCGGGCGCCCTCTTCCTCGATGATCCAGCGGGTCTGGGCGATGTCTTCGGCCAGCAGGTAGCCCACTTCCAGTTCCGAGAAGTTCTCGATGTCCGCCGGCAGGTTCAGGCGGAAGCTGTCGCTGTGCTTGATGATTTCCCGCGCCACGCTGAACAGCTGCAGGCCGTCCAGCTGAGCCTCGGCAAGCTCGGGTTCGTTGCCTTCGATGATCTGCTTGAGGCGGGTTTCCAGCAGGTTGACGTTGACCCCGGCGTTCTGTCCGAACGGCCGCGCCTTGCCCAGTTCCAGGGTGAAGGACTCGGCACCCAGCTTGTCGTAGGTGTAGGCGCTGAAGACGATGGACGGCTTGTTCTGCAACAGCACCGCTTCCATCCCGGCGGCACGCAGGCGCGCCAGCTCCTGGCGGGAATGCTGGCGACCTTCCTTCCACGGGTACAACGCGAACTGCTCGATCTTCGAGCCACGAATCGCCGTGTGCAGGTCGTAGTGCAGGCGCTGGCGATCCGGCAGGCTGAAGAAGCTCGCCGCCAGGCGCTCCAGCTCACAGGCGCGCAAGGCCTCTGAACCGCTGCTTTGTTCGTGACGGCCATTGAACAGCCGATTGACGTCCTGCTCAACGAAGCGCTCGCCCTTGCGAATCGCTTCCGGGTTGCCGAACAGGAACAGGATACGGGCACGCGGCTTCAAGTCGCCGCGGGCGATGTCGTGCAGCAGCCGGTCGAGCAACTCGATCGGCGCGGTTTCATTGCCATGGATACCGGCCGACAGCAGCAGGTCCAGGCCATTGTCACGGGCTTCGGGCGGCCGTACTTCCAGCGCGCCCTCGCTCAACCAGCGCATGCGCACGCCTTCGACAGTCAGTTGAGTCTTCTCCGCCGGTTCACGGCCGGCGAGGGTCAGTTCAAGCAGTTTGCCGAGGGCGAGCATAGAGCGGTTTCCTTAGTGGTCGTGATTGCAATCCGGGCCGTGAACGTGGCCGTCTTCGTCGCCGAGGTCGGCCGGTTCCATCTCCAGTTGCAGACTTACCAGATTAGTCGCCAATGGGCGCAGCAGCAGGTTGGCGTATTCGGCGTCACCTTCTTCAACGTCCACACCGATCAGCAACTGGCCGCGGCCGTCCTGCTGGATCCACAGCTCCTTGCCTTGCCACAGGACCGCGACGCGGGTGCAGGAGGTTTCCAGTTGCGTGCCGTCGGTATCTTCAAGGATCAGCTGCAGGGTATCGCTCATGTTTTTTACGCTCTCGACTTCAATTGATCTGGAAAGGATAAACCGCGCCCAGTTTAAGGATTTGTGTCAGTTCATCCAGTGCCGTCCGGCACTCAAGCAGCAACTGCGGGTCCGCCAGGTCGCTTTCGGTCATGCGGTCGCGATAGTGCTTCTCGACCCAGGCGGTCAGGGTGCCGTACAACGGTGCCGTCATGATAACCCCTGGGTTGACCGCCGCCAGTTCGGTTTCGTTGAGCGCCACGCGCAGCCTCAGGCAAGCCGGGCCACCGCCGTTCTGCATGCTTTGCTTGAGATCGAAAACCTTGACCTCGCGGATCAGCCCGCCGGAGCTGGTCAAACCCTGCAGGTACTGCCACACGCGCTCATTGCCACGGCATTCTTCCGGCACAATCAACAGCATCGAGCCGTCAGGACGCGACAGCAACTGGCTATTGAACAGGTAGGAGCGAACCGCATCTTCCACGGTCACCGCCGAACGCGGTACACACACTGCCTGAAATTTCCCACCGACTTTGGCGAGCTTGCTCGACAGTTCGGCCAGCATCTGGTCGGTCTCGAGGAATGCATCCTCGTGATAGAACAGCACTTCGCCATTACCGACCGCGATCACGTCATTGTGGAACACGCCCTGGTCGATCACCGACGGGTTCTGCTGGGCGTAGACCACGCCGTCATCCTTCAGGCCGTGCAGGCGTGCCACGGCTTGCGAGGCTTCGAGGGTCTGGCGGGCCGGGTATTTCTGCGGCGCCGGGTAGCGGGTGTCGAACGCGCTGCGCCCGAACACGAAGAACTCCACGCCCGCTTCGCCGTACTCGCGGCAGAAACGTGTGTGGTTGGCCGCGCCTTCGTCGCCGAACTGCGCCACCGCCGGCAACGCGGCGTGGTGGGCGAAGTGTTTCTGGTCGGCGAACATCGCCCCCAGCACGCGGCTGGTGGTCGGGTGTTCGATGCTGCGGTGGTATTTGCAGTTGAGGTTGGCGGCGGTGAAATGCACGCGGCCATCAAAGGTGTCGGCGCTCGGGCTGACCGTGGCAGCGTTGGCCACCCACATGCTCGACGCCGAGCAGCTAGCGACCAGCAGCGGCATGGCTTCCTTGGCGGCACGCTCGATCACTTGCGCGTCGGTGCCGGCAAAACCCAGGCGACGCAGGGCGGCGACATCCGGGCGCTCCTGCGGCGCCAGCACGCCCTGGGTAAAGCCCATGTCCATCAGCGCTTTCATTTTCGCCAGGCCTTGCAGCGCGGCTTCCTTCGGGTTCGAAGACTGCTGGCTGTTGCTCTGGGAGGCGACGTTGCCGTAGGACAACCCGCCGTAGTTATGGGTCGGCCCCACTAGACCGTCAAAATTGACTTCACAGGATTTCATCAGCGAGGCTCCACGTGGATCTGTTGTTATAGGCTTCAGTAACAATATTTGAGACCGCGGCGCGGCCATCGCGAGCAGGCTCGCTCCCACAGGGGTCATGTGTCGGACACACATCCAGTGTGGGAGCGAGCCTGCTCGCGATTGGGCATCACGCCATCTTCACGCCAGGTGTCAGGGCCGCCGGCAACACCAGGCTCGGCGTCTCCAGCGAGGCCACCGGGTACGCGCAGTAATCCGCAGCGTAATAGGCGCTGGCGCGGTGGTTGCCCGAAGCGCCGACGCCGCCGAACGGGGCGCTGCTCGCGGCGCCGGTCAGTTGCTTGTTCCAGTTGACGATACCGGCGCGGCTTTCCAGCCAGAATTGCTGGTAACGCGCTTCGGAGTCCGACAACAGGCCCGCGGCCAGGCCGTAGGCGGTGTCGTTGGCTTCGGCAATGGCTGCTTCAAAATCAGCGTAGCGGATCACTTGCAGCAACGGGCCGAACAGCTCTTCATCCGGACGCTCGGCCACCGCCGTCACGTCGAGAATGCCTGGGGTCAGCAACGCCGCCTGGGCCTGGGGCTGGGTCATTTCCAGCAACGCCGTGGCGCCGTTGGCCAGCAGATGCGCCTGGGCATCCATCAGGGCCTTGGCTGCGCCCAGGGAAATCACCGAGCCCATGAACGGTGCCGGCTGTTGATCGAAGGCGCCCACCTCGATGGTCGCACTCACGGCCACCAGGCGCGCCAGCAACGCATCGCCCCAGGCGCCTTGCGGCACCAGCAGGCGGCGCGCACAGGTGCAACGCTGGCCGGCGGAGATGAACGCCGACTGGATGATGGTGTAGACCGCTGCGTCCACGTCGGCGACCTGATCGACCACCAGCGGGTTGTTGCCGCCCATTTCCAGGGCGAGGATCTTGTCCGGACGGCCGGCAAACTGGTTGTGCAGGTGGTTGCCGGTGCGGCTGGAACCGGTGAAGAACAACCCGTCGATGCCAGGGTTGGCCGCCAGGGCGATCCCGGTTTCCCGCGCGCCTTGCAACAGGTTCAGCACACCGGCCGGCAAGCCGGCTTCGATCCAGCACTTGACCGTCAGCTCGGCGACTTTCGGCGTCAGCTCGCTGGGTTTGAACAGTACGCTGTTACCGGCCAGCAACGCCGGCACGATATGGCCGTTGGGCAGGTGACCGGGGAAGTTGTACGGGCCGAACACCGCCACCACACCATGGGGCTTGTGGCGCAAGACGGCGGTGGCGTCGCCCAGCGGGCCGCTCTTCTCGCCGGTGCGCTCGCGGTAGCTTTGTACCGAGATGGCGATCTTGTTGACCATGCTGGTGACTTCGGTGGCCGCTTCCCACAACGGTTTACCGGTTTCCTCACCAATGGCGCGGGCCAGTTCGTCGGCGTGGCTTTTCAGGGCGGCAGCGAAAGCCTCCAGTACCGAGATGCGCTCTTCCAGGGTGCGACGCGCCCAAGCCGGGAACGCCTGGCGGGCGGCCTGCACGGCCGACTCGACCTGGGCGGCGGTGGCGCCCTCGCCGGCCCACAGCACCTGTTGGGTCACCGGGTTCAGCGATTGGAAGGCTTCGCCCTGGCCTGCCAGCCATTCACCTGCGATGTATAGCGAATTCATTGTTTCGACTCCCGGGCAGCGGACAACGGAACGGCGCGCACCTGATCGCCTGCGGTCAGTTGCAGGCGCTTGGCGGTCAGTGGATCAACCACCAGCGTGCCGGCGGCGAAGCGTGCCGGTGCGGCAGTGATGCGGCAGTCTTCGCGCTTGCGGTTATGGATGATGAACGGCGTGGCATCGTCGCCCGGCGTGCCAACGGCCAGCACCAGCGCCTGGCTGTCGCGGATCGCACGAATCTTGGCGGTCTCGCACTCGATGGCCGGGCCTGCGTCGAAGATGTCGACGTAACCCTGGTAGCTGAAACCTTCGCTGCGCAGCATCGACAGCGCCGGCTCGGTGTCCGGGTGCACCTGGCCGATGACGTTGCGCGCGTCCGGCGACAGGAAGCAGGTGTACAGCGGAAACTTGGGCATCAATTCGGCGATGAACGCCTTGTTGCCCACGCCGGTCAGGTAGTCGGCCTGGCTGAATTCCATCTTGAAGAAGTGCCGGCCCAGGCTTTCCCAGAACGGCGAACGGCCGGCGTCGTCGGACACGCCGCGCATCTCGGCGATGATCTTGTTGCCGAACAGTTGCGGGAACTCGGCGATGAACATGAACCGCGCCTTGGACAGCATGCGGCCATTGAGGCCACTGCGGTAATCGGCGTGCAGGAACAACGAGCACAACTCGGAGTTGCCGGTCAGGTCGTTGGCCAGGAACAGCGTAGGGATTTCGCGGTAGATGTTCAGTTCCTGCGAGGCGCTGACGGTCAGGCCGACACGGAAGTTGTACCACGGCTCGCGCAGGCCCACGGCGCCAGCGATGGCGGAAATGCCCACCACCCGGCCATCGTCGTCTTCGAGCACGAACAGATAGTCGGCGTCCGCGCGCCCGGCGTCGCCGCGAAAGGTCTTCTCGGCCCAGCCGACCCGATGGGCCAGGCGCTCTTCGTTGGCCGGCAAGGTGGTCAGGCCAGTGCCGGTGCTGCGGGCCAGGTCGATCAGAGCGGGTAAATCGCTGCTGCGTACGGGACGAACGATCATGCTATCTCCTCAAACGGGCCGCCTGCGCCACCCGCGAAACTCATGCTGCTTTGCAGTTGGACAAGCCGCTGTTAAACCGCCACCAGGCGCACGCTGGCACCTTCGCCGACGCCCAGGGCTTCGGCCGCTTCCAGATCCAGGGTCACCGGTTTGCCGGGCGCGTAATCGAGCTCGAGCAACACGGCGCGGTAGTCCTGCAATTGCGCATTGGCCACCAGGTACTGACGCCCCACACCCTTCACCGTCTCGCCGATCTTCACCGGCACCACGCGGCTCTGGGCAATCGAGCGGATCCCGGACACCCGTGCGTGCAGGGTCGGGCCACCGTCGAAGATGTCGATGTAGTGGTCGGTCTCGAAGCCTTCGCGCATCAGGATGTCGAAGGTGATCTGCGCCCGTGGGTGCACCTGGCCCATGGCCTCCTGCGCGGAGTCCGGCAGCAGGGGCACGTAGATCGGGTAATGCGGCATCAGTTCGGCGAGGAAGGTGCGGCTTTTGAGGCCACACAGGCGCTCGGCTTCGGCGTAGTTGAGGTCGAAGAAGTTGCGCCCGATGGCATCCCAGAACGGCGAGTCGCCGTTTTCATCGCTGTAGCCGACGATCTCGGTGACCACCGAATCGGCGAAGCGCTCCGGATGGCTGGCAACGAACAGCAGGCGGCCACGGGAATTGAGTTCCGCCCAGGGCGAACCCACCAGGTCGCGCGTCACGTAGAAACTGGTCAGCAAGCTGTTGCCGGTCAGGTCGTGGCACTGCGAGAGCACGTGGATCTTGTTATGAATCTTCAGCTCGCGGGAGGCGTGCACGAAGGTTTCATTACGGAAACTGTAGAACGGCTCGGAGTAGCCGGCCGAGGCGACGATGGCCGAGCACCCGGCGAGCTTGCCGGTGGCGGTGTCTTCGAGGACGAAGAAGTAGGTCTCTTCGCCATTGAAGCTGACTTCGGCGGCGAACGAGGCTTCGCTCGCGGCGATCTTGTCGCTCAGGCGTTCAACGTCATCCGGCAAGGAAGTGACACCAATCGGACTGTCCGCAGCCAGACGCTGTACCTCGCCCAGATCAGCCATTTGCGCGGGGCGCATCACCAGCATGGTGTCACTCCTTTTTTTTCAACTCTTTGAGGAAAATAAGCCGGGCCCTTCAGCCCCTTGTGGCCCCTTCTGTGGGAGCGAGCCTGCTCGCGATGGTGGATCAGACACATTGGTGTCGACTGACACACCATCGCGAGCAGGCTCGCTCCCACAGAGGGTGTTCCACAGTGGGAAATTCCCACAGGGAGAACTACGGGTCCGGCGTACAAAATTCTGATCGACGCCCGACATCGCCAGGCGTCGAAGGGTCTATCAAGCTTGCGTCAGTTTTGCCGCCGCGCGTTCGAAGCGGTCCAGGCCTTCGTCGATGTCGGCGTCTTCCACCACCAGGCTCGGGGCGAAGCGCACCACGTCCGGGCCGGCTTGCAGGATCATCAGGCCTTCTTTTTCAGCGGCGTTGAACACGTCCTTGGCCTTGCCTTTCCAGGCGTCGGTCAGCACGCAGCCGATCAGCAGGCCCATGCCACGTACCTTGGTGAACAGACCGTACTTCTCGCCGATCTGCTCCAGGCGCGCCTTGAACTTGTCGTGCTTGGCCTTCACGCCCGCCAGTACTTCAGGGGTGTTGACCACGTCCATCACCGCCTCGCCGACGGCGCACGCCAGCGGGTTGCCGCCGTAGGTGGTGCCGTGGGTGCCGACCACCAGGTGCTTGGCCAGCGCTTCGGTGGTGAGCATCGCCGCGATCGGGAAACCACCGCCCAGGCTCTTGGCGCTGGTGAGCACGTCCGGGATCACGCCGTAGTGCTGGTAGGCGAACAGGTGGCCGGTGCGGCCCATGCCGGTCTGCACTTCGTCGAAGATCAGCAGCGCGTCGTGGGCGTTGCACAGGTCACGGGCGCCTTGCAGGTATTCGAGTTCAGCCGGGATCACCCCGCTCTCGCCCTGGATCGGCTCGATGATCACCGCGCAGGTCTTGTCGGAAATGGCGGCTTTGAGGGCGGCCAGGTCGTTGTACGGCACGTGGGTGATGCCGGTGATTTTCGGGCCGAAGCCGTCGGAGTACTTCGGCTGGCCACCGACGTTCACGGTGAACAGGGTACGGCCGTGGAAGCTGTTGACGGTGGCGATGATTTCGTATTTTTCGCTGCCGGCGCGGTCGAAACCGACACGACGGGCCAGCTTCAGGGCGGCCTCGTTGGCCTCGGCGCCGGAGTTGCAGAAGAACGCACGCTCGGCGAAGGTCGCGTCGACCAGCTTGTGGGCCAGGCGCAGGGCCGGCTCGTTGGTGAACACGTTGGACACGTGCCACAGCTTGTTCGCCTGTTCGGTCAAGGCACCGACCAGCGCAGGATGTGCGTGGCCCAGTACGTTAACGGCAATCCCGCCGGCGAAGTCGATCAGCTCGCGGCCGGACTGGTCCCAGACGCGGGAACCGGCGCCACGTACCGGAATGAAAGCGGCAGGCGCGTAGTTGGGAACCATTACCTGGTCGAAATCGGCGCGTTCTACCGCAGCGTGCTCAACGGACATCGGAGTCTCCTGAAGAGGAACACCCGCCTGAAACTGGCGAGCGATGGGGGGATTGTAAGGACAGTTTTCAGCCTGTCCTTGTCGCCAAGCGACAACTTCTTATAGCGCAAACCCCGGTTTCAGCCGGGTTTACGGCAATGCGACAAATAGGGTCGCAAAGGCGCAGTTTAAACTGCTGGCGGGCTCAGAGGCAGGGTCACGCCGGCCGATCCGACAAATATGTACCGCCGATGGCCCGCCGATCCCTGATTTCCTTTTGCGTTCTTTCAACGTTCAAGGAACAGCACGATGCAGGCGTCACCCGATTCCTCGCCGGCGGAACATCCGGACAGCCATTACCAGCACCTGGCCAGCGCCCTGCCCGACTGGCTCGGCCAACTCTCCCCGGCCCACCGCCAGGCGCTCAAGGCCAGCGCGCCGCAGCTCGCGGCCGGCCTCAAGGCCGCGTCGAGCACCGAGCACCAGACACTCAAGGCGCTGACCGCCAGCCATTGGGCCGCCCACAGCGCTGTCGAGCAGCGTCTGACCCAGTTGCAGGACGCCGCTGCCTTCGCCGAGCCGCTGCTGCGTGACGCGCTGAAAAACCACTTCGACCTCGACCTGGATGTGCGCAACACCTTTCTGCGCCTGTACATCAAGGTCACGGTGCCCGGCTTTGCGATCACCACCGGTGCGCGCACCTGGACGGTTTCATTGCTGGACGCCGCCCTGCACAACTTCGAAGAGCAGGAAAGCGACACCTATGAAAGCACCTCGACCTTCATCACCGCGCCCACCCCGAGCGGCCAGTTCGACACCCTGCCGTCAATCAAACAGAAGTTGAGCATCCCGGCGCTCATCAAGCTGTGCCGCGAGCTTGATATTGGCGCCCAGTACGAGGCCTACCTGAAAGACAGCCTGGGCTTTACCGAACCAGTGGGCGCCGCCGTGTTGCGCCTGAAGATCCAGGCCAGCGAACAAGCCGCACTGCAGGTTGCCATGCAATACGCGCGAATGAACGGCGACATCGACGAGGCCTATGTGCGCCTGATCGGCGGACTGGCCGGCGGGCTGCAAGGCATGCGCATCAACGGCCAGGCGCTGCGCTGTCACACGCTGACAATGATGTCGGCACGACTGACCGGCATCGTGGTGTTCGCCACCGACCTGGAAGCGGGGCAGCCCGCGGGCACGGTGGTGGCCTACATTCCCGACGACCCCGAGCACCCGATCAAGCAATACGCCTCCAGCCAGGAGATGGCCAACGAGCTGCTGCGCCAACTGCGGGCCAGGGACTATCAACAGTTCTTCAGCCGTTTCATCGACCACGAGCGCCTGGGGGAATTTTTCGCCAACCTGAACCAGCGTCTGAGCGAGGTGACGTGGCACGAACCGGTCAAGGGCAGCGCCCTGCCGCCCTGGCGCGAGGAGCCCATCGCCACGCCGAACCTGCAAATCGTCGCCACGCCGTTGCGCGGCGAACTGTGGCAGCACCAATACCTGCGCAAACTGGACAAGATCCTCAACGACGCCCGCAGCCTCGCCGTGCCGACCGCCAGCGTCGATCAGAAAGCCCGCTGGAGGCGTTGGGATTTTGCGCTCAACCTGGCCTCCAGCCTGATCCAGGCTGCGGCCTTCATCGCCGCGCCTTTCGTGCCGGTGCTGGGCGGCCTGATGATGGCCTACATGGCCTATCAACTGCTCGACGACACCTTCGAAGGCATCGTCGATTGGGCCGAGGGGCAAACGGGTGAAGCCTTCGACCACCTGATGAGCGTCATGGAATCGCTGGTGCAACTGGGCATTTTCGCCGAGGGCTCGGTGATTGCCGCCGGCCTGTATCGCCAGGTGCTGCCGCCCGAGGTCGTGGCCTTCATCGACCGCTTCAAGCCGGTCGAGCTGGGCAACGGGAAAACCCGCTACTGGAAGCCGGACCTGGACGCCTACCAGCAGCCGGCGCCACCCGCCGATGCGCCGGTCAATCAGTTGGGCCTGCGTCAGCATCAGGGCAAGCAGTGGCTGCCCATCGAAGAGGTGCATTACCTCGTGAGCGAAGACCCGACCACGGGCCAGTACCACATCGAACACCCGAACTACCCCGAGGCGTACAAACCGCAGGTGCACCACAACGGCGACGGCGCCTGGCACAGCGAACTCGAACAGCCGCTGGAGTGGGACGCCGATGCCCTGCTGCGCCGCATCGGTCACCGGGTCGATGGCTTAACGGCTGCCGAGCGCCAGGAGATACTTGAGGTCAGCGGCTACTCCGAGGATGCACTGCGCAAGATGCACGTTAACCAGGAACCGCTGCCGCCATTGCTCGCCGATAGCCTGCGGCGTTTTCGCATCGACCGTGACCTTGGGCAATTCATCGCCCAGCTTGGCAGCGACCAGCCCGAGCAATACCGCCGGGCCGATCCGCTGACGCAACTGCAATTGCTCGATCAACATCAGCGCTGGCCAACCCGTAAACGCCTGCATTTCATCGACGCCCAGGGCCAGCTCGCCTGGACCTCTTCAACCGATGAAAGCCTGCCATTGATTGAGATGTGCCAGGACAACCTCAGTGAAGGCGACCTGCTCAAGACCCTGCTGCAAAACCTCGACGAAGGTGACATCAAGACCCTGCTCGGCGAGGAGTTCGGCCAACCGACCCTGGCGCTCGACGTGCGCAGCCAGACGTTGCGCGAGCAGGTGTTGCGCCTGGCTCATGAGCGACGCACCGAGCTGTTCGAAACCCGCTACCAGGCACTCGAACGCAGCGACGAGCCCCTGGCCGCGCAGCACCAACCCCCCCTGCCCGCCAGCCTCACCCGCGAATTGCTCGACACCGCCACCACCGAAGAACGCCAGCAACTGCGCCAGGGCCAGGTGCCCGAGCGCCAGCAGGCACTGATCGCCCACGCCCGCCAGCAACTGCGCATCACCCGCGCGTTCGAGGGGCTGGCGCTGGACTCGGTGCGCAACCCCGACACCGACCTCCTCGCCCTGCAAAGCCTGCCGCGCCTGCCGGGCTGGAGCGGCGAAGTGCGCTTAGAGGTACGCGACCTGACCTTCGAAGGGCCGCTGCTGTCGAGCATCGGCGCGGCGGATGCGCCTGAACTGAAAGTGTTGGTCAGAGGGTCCGATGGCCGTTATCAGCCACACGACCGTCAGGGCCAGGCCCTGCATTCGCTCAGCGATGTATACGCCAGCGTCCTGTACGCCCTGCCGGACAGTGAGCGCCAGGTGTTGGGCCTGCACATCGGCGAGGGCGAACGCTTGCGCGCGGTAATCCGTGAGCGCCCAGCGGCGCGTGAGCAGCTTGGCGTGACGCTGTCGGGCACAGCGATGATTGCCCCAGCCGTGGACACCCTGCGCCTGGTCGGGCTTGATGGTTACCCGCGGATGCTGCGCACCTCCAATGAGCTGCCACTGACCCTTGAGCAACGGGTCCAGGTGCTGTACCCGCGCTACTCTGCCGAGCAGATCCAGGCAACGCTGGCAAACCTGCAAAATCACCCGGCGGGCGCCCGGGCCGAGCTGTCGCGTCTGCGCGAGGAATATGCCCGGCTGACCCAGGACTTGAATCGCTGGGCCAATGCGACACCGACCGCCGACCGCAACGGCATCGCCCTGACCGATGCCGAGCTTCAGGATGTGCGCCTGACCCGGCGCTTCCTCAAGCGCACACTCAAGCAATGCTGGCGCCGGGAAACAGAAGGGCCAGTCGGACATATGCTGTTCATCCCAGGCTCGATACTCGGCGAGTTGCCACCCCTGAATGCCGACTTCAGCCATATCGCCTGGTTGCAGATCAATGGCGGAGCCGGCACCGCAGGTCTGGATGGCTTCTTGCAGAGCATGCGCGGCCTGATGCACCTGGAACTGCAGGACTTTTCCCTACCCCAATTGCCCAGCGCCATGACCTCGATGCCCGACCTGCGCCAACTGGTGGTGCGCAACTGCGGCCTGACCCTGTCGCCCGCCGACCAGCAGGTGCTGGCCGCTTTGCCGACGCTGTCGATTCTCGACCTGCAGGACAACCCATTGGCGCGCGCCCCCAATGTGCATGCCATGCCCGAACTGCGTGAACTCAACCTGGCCAATACCGGACTGCTGAGCGCCCCCGAGGACCTGCTCAGTCACTCACGGCTCATCGCCGTGAACTTCTTTGGCAACCGCCTCAGCGAAGTGCCCGAGTCGCTGTTTACCCTCGGGCCGGAGCTGAGCAGCGGTTTCAACTTCGCCAACAATCCGCTGTCTGCCGCCGCCCGCGAGAAAATCAAGCTTCACTACGGCCGCACCGGCAAGAACTTTGCGGTGCTGGCCGAGCCCGTCGACACCGATAGGGTTCGCCTGCTATTCCCCGAGCAGGATGTGCTCCAGGCCACCGACCTGCTGTATCGGTTACCCGGCACCCTGGAGCACGGGCGGCAGCAGCTCAGCCGCTGGGAGCAGGAACTCACCCGCCTGCTGGCGGACCTCGCGCAATGGGAAAACGACATTCCCGACCGCAACCCGGCCTCCGGCCAGTTGCTCAATATCAACGAGACCTTCTACGAGCACGTGTCCCGGGAAGTGTTCGCCCGGCAACTGGAGCGCTTCTGGCGTACCCGCCACCGTGTTCATCCCGACACGTTCAGCGCGGCACTGAAGTTCATTGGCGAGTTGCCGACGCTCACCGCAGACTTCAGCCACGTGCCAAACCTGAGCCTGATCGGCAACATCCACATCACCGGCGTCGAGCCGTTCCTGCAACGCTTTACCCGCCTGCACACCCTGCAACTCAGTGAATTCGCCCTGGGGCGGGTGCCTGCGGCTGTCGCGCAGATGCCGGGCATCGATACCCTGATACTGAATCGCTGCGGTGTGGTGTTCACCCCCGAGAGTCAATCGGCGCTGGCCACGCTGAACCGGCTGAAAATCCTCGAACTGTCCAACAACCCGCTGGCCACCACCCCCGACCTCGCCGCCCTGCCAGGCTTGCTTTACCTGGATGTCTCCAACAGCGGCCTGTCGACACTGCCGGCCGGGCTTGTCGAGCATGCACAGCTCAAGACGCTGGTATTCAGCGACAACCAGGCCAGTGAACTGCCGGAGCCCATACTCGACCTGCCCGCCGAGCGTATCGACGGTTTCGAGCTTGCAGGCAACCCCTGGTCGGCCGCAACCCGCGAGCGAATCAAGACGCGCTTTCGCGAAATCGGCCGGGATTTTGGCGTGCACGCCGATGCAGCCGACATTGCCCGGGCCCAGGCGCTGTTTCCGGCGCTGGACATTCAGGCTGCCAGTGACGTGATCTACAACCTGCCCGGCACCCTGCAGGACAGCCACCTACAGCTGGAGCGCTGGCGCGAAGAACTGACGCAACTGAACGCCGACCTCCAGGCCTGGTCACTGCAAGCACCCGAGCGGCACCCACTCACTGATCAGCCGTTGAACGCCGTGGATCGACTGGCCAACCACGTCACCCGCGCCGAGTTCGCACGGATCCTGGAGAGCCATTGGCGTGATCGACCTGGCCCCGATCTCAAGCGCGAAAACCACTACGCCCTGCAAGTGGCCTTTCTCGGCGACCTGCCACGCCTCACGGCAGATTTCAGCCACGTGTCCTTTTTAAGCCTGCGGGGCAACCCGGCCATTGGCGCGGTCGATCCCTTTCTTGAGTTGTTCGCCAACCTGCACGTCCTCGACCTGCGCAACTTCGCCCTGGGCCAGGTACCCCCGGCAATCACGCGCATGCCGGTGCTCAAGGAACTGGTCCTGAGCAATTGCCAGCTGGCCTTGACCCCGCAAGGCCAGGCGGTGCTGTCGACGCTGGACGGCCTGGAAGCGCTTGACCTGAGCGACAACCCGCTGACCGTCGCGCCGAGTGTCGAAGGCATGCCGCTGATGAACGAACTGCGCCTGCCCAACACCGACATCGAGCACCTGCCCGCGGGCATGACCGAGCTCGCGAACCTGAACCTCGCCATGCTGCACGGCAACCGCATCCGCGAATTGCCCGAAGCCCTGTTTGCCATGGAGCCGGACAGCGCCGAAGGCATCAACCTGGCCAACAACCCGCTGTCGGCCGCCAGCCGCGAGCGCATCAAGCGCGGTTATGCCACCACCGGCAATGACTTCGCCGTGCGGGCCGAAGCGGCCGACATCCAGCGCACGCGGGGGTTGTTCCCGGAACTGGATGAGGAAGACGCCAGCCATGTGTTCTACAAATTGCCCGGCACCCTGGAAGACGGCCGCGCCCAGTTGACGCGCTGGGAAGCAGACATTACCCAAATGAGCCTCGACCTCGACCGCTGGATCCCGCAGATTCCCACGCAACACCCGGTGGACGGGCATGTCCTGAACGCCGAGGAAATCGCGGCCGAGCGGATCGAGCGCAGCGAGTTCGCAGAAAAACTCGAATACTTCTGGCGCCACCGGCTGCCGCAAGCCACCGAGTTGCGGGACAACTCGCTGATTGCCCGGCCGACGTTCCTCGGTGAATTGCCAGCCCTGACGGCGGACTTCAGCCATGTTTCCCTGCTGTCCCTGACCGGTCACGACGCCCTGGGCATTGCCTCGCCGTTCCTGGAATGCTTTACCGGCCTGCAACACCTGGAACTGCGCAATTTTGCCCTCGGCCGGATGCCTGCTGCGATCAGTGCCATGCCGTCGCTCAACTTCCTGGTGATGAGCCGCTGCGCCTTGGTGCTCGATGCGCAAGGGGGCACAGCCCTGGCGTCGTTGCCGCGATTGAAGATGCTCGATCTGTACGATAATCCGCTGGGCACGGTGCCGGATACCACTGCGCTGAAATCACTGACGTTCATCGACCTGTCCAGCACCGACATCGATCGCCTCCCGGACGGCTTGCTGACGTTGCCACACCTGGCCACGGCGCTGTTGCGCGATAACCGCATCCGCGAACTGCCCGAGGCGATCTTTGCCTTGTCCCGTACTGCCGCTGATGGTTTTGATCTGAGCAACAACCCGCTGTCCGCCGAGACGCTGGAGCGGGTCAAAACCTATCGGCGAACAATTGGCAGCGATTTCGGCGCCTGGGCGGCCCCCGCGGACATCGAACAGGTCATCGCCTTGTACCCGGACTTGACCAGCGAAGCAGCCAGCAACCTGTTTTTCGAATTACCCGGCACACAGGCCGACGCTCGCGCCGAATTGATGCGGCGTCAAAACGAAAAAAACCAGGCCACCTGACACAACCCGTACCTGTAGGAGCGAGCATGCTCGCGATGAAGGTCCAGACACCGCGGGCATTCAGGCAGCCAGCGTCATCGTTGGCGACCATCGCGAGCATGCTCGCTCCTACAGGGTTGTAGGTTTTCAGCCCGTCCATAGGCACATATCGGGGTGTGGTAACTATCTACCGCACCCCACCCCGCCCCATCTGGTTTGCTTGAGCTTTCCCACGCTCAAGGACTGGAGCCATGAATCAGCGGCAACTCGAAGCGGCGGCTCAGCCCGACGCGCATTTTCATCACGCCTTCAACAATCTGCCCGACTGGCTGCTCAAGGGCACACCCGCCACGCGCAATGCATTGAAAACCGCACGGCTGCAACCGCACGCCACCGCACAACATGCGGCGCTGCAAGCTGCCTGTGCCGATCACCTGACATGGCGCAATCGCATCGAATCGCGGCTGGCCAATCTGCGCAACCCTCAGGACTTCGCCGCCCCGCTGCTCACAGCGGCACTGAAAACCCGCTTCGGCCTCGAACTGGATGTCAGGACCACTTTCCTGCGCTTGTACATTCCCCGGCACATTCCCTGGTTCCCGATCCCCTCCGGTGCCGCGCGCGCCTGGACGGTCTCGTTGCTGGACGCCGCCCTGCACAATTTCCAGGAATCGGAAACCCACACCGGCGCCTTCGAGCCAGACTCGACCTACATCACCCGGCCCTCGCCCCAGGGCCATTTCGACATCTTGCCGGCGGTCAAACAGCAACTGTCGATCCAGCGCTTTACCCAGTTGTGCCGCGAACTGGACATCGGCGGCCAGTACCAGGCCTACCTCAAGGAAATGCTCGGCCTGACCTGCCCGGTGGCCAGCGAGGTGATCAAGGCCGATGTCATCCACAGCCACACCAGCGCCCTCCGTGCGGCGTTGCATCTGGCCCATCTGCGCCAGGACCTGCCCACTGACCTCTACCGGTCGATGCTCGACCACGCCGAAGGTCGCGCGGTTGCCCAACTGGACGGCCAGCCGATGCTTGGCCACGACCTGACGATGATGTCGTCGACCCTGACCAATATTGTGGTGTTCGCCCCCGATGCCATGCACCCCAGGCCAACCGCGCGGATCGTGGTCTACATCCCGGACGACCCAGAGCATCCGCTCAAGCTCTACGACAGCCCTTCGGCGTTCGTTCAAGCGCTGACCCTCAAGTTGCGCGAGCCCGATTACCAGGCATTCTTCAGCCGCTTTGTCGACCATGCCGAACGCGGGCATTTCTTTGCCGGCCTGAACCAACGCCTGACCCGTGTGATCTGGCATCCGCACACGCGCGGCGAGCCGATGCCCACTTGGCGCAACACCCCCATCGACCAGCCCAACCTGCGCTTCTCAGTGGACCCGATCAACACCGACCTGTGGACCCACCTCTACCAACGGCAACTGAACAAAATCCTCAACGACGCCAGCCACATCGCCGTGCCCACCGCCAGCGCCGACCGAGCCGCCCGCTGGGCGCTTTGGGACGCACTGAGCAAAGTCGCCAGCGCAATCGTGCAGGTGGCCTCGTTCGTCGCCCTGCCCTTCGTGCCGTTCCTGGGCGAACTGATGCTCGGCTACATGGCCTGGCAGCTGCTCGACGACAGCTTCGAAGGCATCATCGACTGGGCCGAAGGTTTGCAGAGCGAAGCCCTCGGGCAATTGCTCGCCCTCACCGATTCGGCGGTGCAGTTCGGCCTGTTCGCCGTCGGCGGCGCCATCGCCAGCCAGACCTTCAGCCGCGTGCTGTCGCCCCAGACCCTGGCCCTGTTCGACTCACTCAAGGCGGTGAAGACCGACGCTGGAAAAACACGCTACTGGCGCCCGGACCTCACCCCCTACGAGCAAGCGATCGAGTTGCCCAAAGGCCTCAAGCCCGATCAACGGGGCTTGTACCAGCACCAGGGCAATACCGTGCTGCGCCTTGAAAACAAGCTGTACACCGTCCAGGTCGACATCAACACCGGGCGCTATCGGATCGAGCACCCCCACCGCGCCGATGCCTATCAACCTGTTTTGCGCCACAACGGCCACGGCGCCTGGCAGACCGTTCTCGACGATCCCCTGGCCTGGGACCGCGAGACAGTGCTGCGTCGCCTGGGTCACAGCGTTGAATCATTCAGCCCCTTCGAGCGCGAACTGATCCTGCGCATCAGCGGCTTTCACGACAATGTCCTGCGTGAAACCCACGTCGAGCATCAGCGGCCGCCCTCATTGCTGACCGATACCATCAAGCGCTTCAGGATCGACCGCGACATCCGCGCCCTGCTCGACCAGCCCGGGCACCCTGAACGCGAGGAAGCCCTGACCAATCCGCTGACGGTCTTCGGCTACCGCTACGACGCACTGGAAAAAACCGATGACCGCCTCGTCCAGCGCCTGCAAGGCGAGGAACGCGGGCTGCCCACGGACATCGCCCAGGAACTGGTAGACAACGCCACCGGCAGCGAACTCAGGCAATTGCAGGCCGGGCAAGTCCCTCGGCGCCTGAAGGACGTGGCGATCAAAGCCATGGAAGCCGTGCGTACCGCCAGGGCCTTCGAGGGCTTCTACCTGCGCACGGGCGAAACCCTGGACACCCACCGCCTGACCCTGCACAGCCTGCCATCCCTGCCGGGCTGGCCCGCCGACCTGCGTATCGAATTGCGTGCCTATTCGGCCAGCGGTGAGGTACTGGACAGCATCGGCCCCGCCGACGCGCCCACACAAAAGGCGTTGGTGTGCACGGCGGACGGCGCGGTTCACCTGGCGGACGACAACGCACAGAGCGGTACTTTTTACCAAGCCATTCTGCACACCCTGACCCGGCAGCAACGCGAAGCCCTGGGCGTTGCCGGCACCCACGGCGAAGCCCTCAAACAACAGGTGATCATCCAGGCCACGCGCACGCCGTCATTGCGCACACTGCTGGCCAAACACCCGAACCGCAAAACCCTGTATGACCCATCGACCATGCGACTGCCCGGTGGCACCGAGGGTTACTTTCGCAGCACCAGCCCTACCCCGACCCTGGATATGCGCGTGCGCGAGGTGTACCCCAACCTTGACCCGCAAGAACTGCGAGCCATGGTGCTACGCCTGCAAAACCACCCCGACGGCGCCCGTATGGTGCTCTCACGCCTGACCAGCGAATCGGATGCTTTGAATGTCGATCTGCAGCGCTGGGTCGCCCAAGCGCCCACTGTCAACGCGCAAACCGGCCTGCCACTGGAGCCACTGGAACGCCGGGCCATGCGCCACAATCGCCGCTTGCTGGCAGAGGAAATCCAGCGCAGTTGGCAGCGCCAGTCCGAGCGTGATGTCGATGCCGCCGATGGCAGCCAGCGTTACAGGCTAAGCTTCGGCGAGCCGATTCCGGGCGACCTGCCGGCGTTGCGCGCCGACTTCAGCCACGTGACCACACTCGCCCTCACCGGTGACAAGGCCGCCCATGGCCTGCCGGATTTCCTGCAATCGTTCACCGGTCTGCGCCGTCTGGAGCTGCACGGGTTCACCCTGGATTCGCTGCCGCAAGCCATCGGCCGCAACAGCCAACTGCAAACACTGATCCTCAGTGACTGCGGCATCACACTCGATGAGCGGGCCTGGAAAAGCCTGGCGTCGATGAGCCATTTGAAACAACTGGACCTGGCCGCCAATCGCTTCACCAGCGTGCCGAGCATCGACTCGTTGCCAGCGCTTGAGCATCTGGACCTGAGCAATACCGGCCTGACCGCCCTGCCCCATGGCACCTGGCAACACCCAGAGCTCAAGACCCTGCTGTTGATGAACAACGCCATCGGTGACTTGCCGGCCGAACTGTTCGAGAGCGAGGTGTACGAACGGCGTGGCCTGAACCTGGCGAACAATCCCCTCGACGAGGCGTCATGGGAACAGATCAAACAGCAGTACTTCGAAACCTCCTACGATCTGGGGGTGGCGGCGCCCGAAGCGGATGTGCAACGGGTGATGGCATTGTACCCGACGCTGGATGCCACGCAGGCCAGCGACTTCGTCTACGAATTGCCGGGCACGTTCACCCAGGGACGATCAATGCTCGACAGCCTTGAACAAGAACTGTCACGCCTGAGCCAGGACCTGGACAACTGGGCCACCGAGTTGCCGCAATTGCACCCGCAAACGGGCGAAGCGCTCGATGCCGGGCAACTGTTTGTCGAGCACCTCAATCGTGAGCGCTTCATGCAGCAACTGTTGCGTTGCTGGCGCCATGAAACGCAGCTCGATGGCTTCGATGACCACCTGGAACCCACCTATGAACTGAGCCTCGACGCGCCGATCCTCGGTGAGCTGCCGACCCTGCGCGCCGACTTCAGTCATGTGTCGGTGCTGGACCTGCGCGGTGTCGATGGCCTGGCACGCATCGGCCGTTTCCTCGACGCCTTCGCGCACCTCAAGCGCCTGCGCCTGCGCAACTTCGACCTCGGCAACATCCCCAATACCGTGTTCAAACTGGGTCGCCTGTACTCCCTGGCCCTGCCCAATTGCGGCATTACGCTGACAGAGGAATCCGCCAACGCCCTGGCCGGCCTGGAGCTGCTGGACTACCTCGACCTGGCGTCCAACCCGCTCGGTCGAACGCCGGACCTGGGCCAGATGCCGGACCTGATCAACCTGCTGCTGGATCACACCGGCATCACCGAGCTGCCCAATGGTTTGCTCAACAGGGCCGAATTGCATTGGGCGGACTTGAGCAACAACGCCATCACCGAGGTGCCAAGCGACCTCTCGGAAATGCCCACGGCGCTGGCGGAAAACCTGCACCTGCGCAACAACCCGCTGAGCGAAGCGGCCTTGCAGCGCCTGGTGGATTATTACGAGAGGACCGGCATCAGTTTCAGCGTCGATGCGGTGAACGAGCGCGGTGAAAGCCCGCCGTTGGCGGCCAGGGAAACCCAGGCCGACGAGTAGCGCGGGATCAGCCGCGCTCGGCCGGCACCGACGACAGCTCGAACGGGCTGCTGCTGCGCCGCTGGTTGCGGTCTTCCCGCGGCGTGGCGCCGAAGAAGTTGCGGTAGGCGCTGGAGAAATGCGGCCCCGAGGAGAAACCGCACGACAGGCCGATCTGGATGATCGACTTGCTGGTTTGCATCAACATCTGCCGGGCCTTGTTCAGGCGCAGTTCCAGGTAGTACTGGCTCGGCACACGGTTGAGGTATTGCTTGAAGATGCGTTCCAGCTGCCGACGGGACACGCACACGTGCTGGGCGATTTCGTCGGTGGTCAGCGGCTCTTCGATGTTGGCCTCCATCAGCAGCACGGCCTGGGTGAGCTTCGGATGGCTGGAACCCAGGCGGTTCTGCAACGGAATGCGCTGGCGTTCGCCGCCTTCGCGGATGCGCTCGACCACCAGTTCCTCGGAGACCGCACCGGCCAGCTCGGCGCCGTGGTCACGGGCCAGCACCGCCAGCAACAGGTCGAGCACCGACATGCCGCCACAGGCGGTCAGGCGGTCGCGATCCCAGTCGAACAAGTGGCTGGTGGCGATGACCTTGGGGAAACGCTCGGCGAAATCATCCTGCCAACGCCAGTGCACGGCGGCGCGATAACCGTCGAGCAGGCCGAGCTGCGCCAGCGGGTAGACCCCGGCCGACAGGCCGCCGATCACACAACCGGCGCGCACCAGTTGCTTGAGCGCGCCGCTCAGGGCTGGCGTCATCGCGGTCGGTGGTTCATCGGCGAGCAGGAACAGTTTCTGGAAGTTCTCGAGCTTGCCGGTCCAGGCCTCGCCCGGCAATTGCCAGGCGCCTTCGGCCGGCGGTTCGGCCTGCAGGAACGACAACTCGTAGACCACTTCGGGATGCACACGCTGGGCAACACGCAAGGCCTCCTCAGCCAGCGCAAGCGTCAGGGCTTTTGTGCTGGGCCAAATCAGGAAACCAATTCGATGGGCAGTCATGGTGGGCAATCCGAAGCGATGAACAGCGTTGAAGGCAATGGGCCAATGCTAGCCCGTAAACGCACACAAATCTCAAAACCGGTGGAGATCCTTGCGGGGAATCCAATGTGGGAGCGAGCCTGCTCGCGATAGCGGTGGGTCTGTCGACATCTTTGGTGGATGTCATACCGCATCGCGAGCAGGCTCGCTCCCACAAGGAATTGAGGCGGGCCAAATCATGCACTAAATAAGTGCACAACGGCAGCCCCGATTACTTCAGGCTACCCGAGAGAAATTGCTGCAGGCGTTCCGATTGCGGGTTGACCAGCACTTCGCGCGGGTTGCCGCTTTCTTCCACCAGGCCTTTGTGCAGGAACACCAGCTGGTTCGACACTTCACGGGCAAAGCCCATTTCGTGGGTCACCACCACCATGGTCCGGCCTTCCTGGGCCAGGGACTGCATGACCTTGAGCACGTCGCCGACCAGCTCGGGGTCGAGTGCCGAGGTCGGTTCGTCGAACAGCATCACCTCCGGCTCCATCGCCAGTGCACGGGCAATCGCCACGCGCTGCTGCTCGCCGCCAGACATGTGCCCAGGGTAGGCGTCCTTGCGATGGGCCACGCCGACCTTGTTCAGGTAGTGCTCGGCTTTCTCGCGGGCTTCGGCCTTGGGCACGCCCAGCACGTGGACCGGTGCTTCCATGATGTTTTCCAGCGCGGTCATGTGCGACCACAGATTGAAGTGCTGGAACACCATCGACAGGCGCGAACGCATGCGTTGCAGCTGCTTGGGGTCGGCAGCCTTCATCGCGCCGTCCTTGTTCGCCACCAGCTTCAGTTCTTCGTTGTTGAGCAGGATGCGGCCGGCGTGCGGCTGCTCCAGCAGGTTGATACAACGCAGGAAGGTACTTTTGCCGGAGCCACTGGAGCCGATGATGCTGATCACATCGCCGGCGGCCGCTTTCAGGGACACGCCCTTGAGCACTTCGTGACTGCCATAGCGTTTATGCAGGTCTTGGACTTCAAGTTTGTACATGCTGTCGGTTCTCACAAAAACAGTCAGTCAGTCGTTGAGCAAGCGCCCGTGACGCAGCGCTTCGCGCCCCGCCACCTTGGCCAGCCAGAAACCGGGTTGGGCATATCGCAGCCGCTCGACGGCAAACAGCACCCCGGACGTACCAGCACACACCGTGCTGACCCGATCCGCCAACGGATCGATCACTTCGAAAATCTCGTCGCCGGCTTCCACCCATTCGCCGGGCTGACGCAGGAAACTGACCACGCCCGGATGCGGCGCCAGGAGCAATTCGGTGCCTTCGAACGGCATGCCTTCGCACGGCTCCTGTGCCGGTGTTGGCCACTCGCCGCCGATCAGCCCTTGCTCGGCGAGGAACGCCAGGATGCCTGCGGCGTAGCGTTCGGCATCGTCACGTGCGGTGTCGGCCTGGCCACCCAGTTCAATGGTGGTCGCCAGGCACGCCAGCGGAATCTGCGCGTCGGGGAACAACCGCGACAGGCGCAGCCAGGGCAGCGAGCAGGCTTCGTCGAACGAGCTGCCGCCGGAGTCTTCCGCCAACAGGCCGACCTTCACGTCCAGGTGCGCGGCCAGCGAACGCCACTGCGGCCAGTGCTGCGGCAAGGCGTACATGTGCAGCGCCGCCTCGGCATCGCAGTGCAGGTCCAGCACCACATCCGCGGTGCAGGCGTGGCTGAGCAGGATGCGCTGCATACCTTGCAACTGGCTCGCCGCGGCCGGCAACGCAGCCAGGTTTTCGCTCATGGCCTGGCGGATCAGGCGGATGTTGGCGTGCGGGTCATCGCCCAGGCGGCCATCGAGCGCTTGCGCGACCGGCGCGCTGAGTTCGACGAAATCACGGTTGAAGTTCTTGCCGCTGCCCGCCTCGAAACGCCCCTGGTGATTGCCTTGCAGCAGTTGCCCGAGGCCCAGTGGGTTGGCCACCGGCACCAGTTCGATGACGCCGTTGAGCAGGCCTTGGGCTTCGAGTTCGCCCAGGCGTTTTTTCAGTTCCCAGGCGGTGCGCATGCCCGGCAGTTCATCGGCGTGCAGGCTGGCCTGGATGTAGGCCTTGCGCTCGCCGCTACCGAAGCGGAACACCGAAATATGCCGCTCGCTACCGAGGTGGCTCCACGGCAATACATGATCAATACGTTGCATATCAGTGCTTCCGTGGGGCCAGGTAGCCCAACCAGCGGCGCTCGGCCATCTTGAACAGCTTCACCAGGATGAAGGTCAGGCACAGGTAGAACACGCCGGCGGTGATGTACGCCTCGAACGGCAGGTAATACTGGGCGTTGACCGTGCGCGCGGCGCCGGTGATGTCGATCAGGGTGACGATGGACGCAAGGCTCGTGGTCTGCAGCATCATGATCACTTCGTTACTGTACTGCGGCAGCGCCCGGCGCAGGGCCGACGGCAGCAGGATGCGCTTGTACATCTTGAAGCGCGACATGCCCATGGCCTTGGCCGCTTCGATCTCGCCGTGCGGCGTGGCGCGCAGGCTGCCAGCGATGATTTCGGCGGTGTAGGCGCTGGTGTTGATGGCAAAGGCCAGGCAGGCGCAGAAGGTGGCGCTGGACAGCCACGGCCAGAGGAAGCTTTCGCGCACCACTTCGAATTGCGCCAGGCCGTAGTAGATCAGGAACAGCTGCACCAGCATCGGCGTGCCACGGATCACGTAGGTGTAGAGCCAGGCGATGCCGTTGACCACGCTGTTCTTCGACACGCGCATCAGGCCCAGCGGCAAGGCGCACAACAGGCCGAAGAACAGCGACAGTGCGAGCAACTTGAGGGTAGTGACCAGCCCGCCGAGGTACAGCGGCAGGGCCTCCCAGATGACGTTGTAGTCGAAGATCATAGCTCAGCCGCCCTTACGCCTACCGAGTAGCGCTTCTCGAGGTGACGCAATGCCAGCAACGAGACACTGGTGATCACCAGGTACATCGCCGCCACTGCGAGGAAGAAGGTGAAAGGCTCGCGGGTGGCATCCGCCGCCTGCTTGGCCTTGAACATCATGTCTTGCAGGCCCACCACCGAAATCAGCGCGGTGGCCTTGGTCAGCACCAGCCAGTTGTTGGTGAAGCCAGGGATCGCCAGGCGAATCATCTGCGGCACCATCACCCGGAAGAACACCTGGACACTGCTCATGCCGTAGGCCATGCCCGCTTCGGCCTGCCCCTTGGGGATCGCCATGAACGCGCCACGGAAGGTTTCCGACAGGTACGCACCGAAGATGAAACCCAGGGTGCCGATACCGGCGGCCAGCGGGTTCAAGTCGATGTAGTCGTCATAGCCGAGCATCGGCGCCACGCGGTTGAGCAAGTCCTGGCCGCCGTAGAAAATCAGCAGGATCAGCACCAGGTCGGGAATACCGCGAATCACCGTGGAATACAGGTCGCCCAGCCAGGCCAGCCAGCGCACCGGCGATAGACGCAGCGCCACGCCGATCAGCCCCAGGACGATGGCCAGCGCCATGGACGACAAGGCGAGCTGAAGCGTCAGCCATGCGCCATCGAGGATGACAGCCCCGTAGCCTTTCAACATGATTCAGGTCCTCGAAAGTAGGGATGAAAAAATGGCGCAAACCTCAGAGATCCTGTTGCTTGCGCCATTTCGGACTTGTCGCCGGGACGTGTTACTTGCCGTAGATATCGAAGGCGAAGTACTTGTCCTGGATTTGCTTGTATTTGCCGTTTTCACGGATGGCCACGATGGCGCTGTTGATCTTGTCTTTGAGCGCATCACCCTTGCGCACGGCAATGCCGACGCCGTCGCCGAAGTACTTGACGTCGGTGAAGGCCGGGCCGACGAACGCGAAGCCTTTGCCTGCGTCGGTTTTCAGGAAACCGTCATTAAGCAGCGTAGCGTCTGCCACGGTGCCGTCGAGGCGGCCGGCGGTGACGTCCAGGTAAATTTCGTTCTGCGAGCCGTATGGCTTGATCTCGGCACCCAGCGGGGCCAGGACTTCGCGGGCGAAACGTTCGTGGATCGAGCCACGCTGTACGCCGATGTTCTTGCCCTTGAGCTCGCTCAGGCCTTCGCTGACCTGGGTGCCTTCCTTCATGACCAGGCGGGCCGGGGTGTTGTAGTACTTGTTGGTGAAGTCCACGGACTTCTTGCGGTCTTCGGTGATCGACATCGAGGACAGGATCGCGTCGATCTTGCGCACTTTGAGCGCCGGGATCAGACCGTCGAATTCCTGCTCGACCCACACGCACTTGACCTTCATCTCTTCGCACAGGGCGTTGCCGATGTCGTAGTCGAAACCAACGATGCTGCCATCCGGTGCCTTGGAGGCGAACGGAGGGTACGCCGCTTCGATACCGATCTTGATTGGCTTGTCATCGGCGAAGGTTGGCAGGGACAGCACGGACAGTGCCAGGGCGCCAAGCAGCACGAGTTTCTTCATCTTGGGACTCCATCGGTAATGGGCTAAAACGGCAGAGTGAGCGACAGCCCAATATGCGAATGAGTGGACGGCAATGGTGTTGCTACGTCCTAGGAAGCCGGTGTGATTTTCAACACGGGCAACGACGAGCGAGTGATCGGCATTCTAACGACAGGTCCGAGGCCGATATTTCTTCAATGCGACAACTAGTTACAGATGCGTAGAGATAGCCGCTCGGGCACGTTGACAGCCCTGCAAATTCGTGCAAGGGCGAAAGGCAGTGAACCGATCTATGCTGCAAATTGCGGGCCTATTATTGGCAAAGCCTTCTAATCCGGCAAGCGCAGCGTGGGAGGTTATTTTTTCCGGGAGATTTTGTGGGCCTGATTGGGGCATAAACGTTTCGAGATGCCCCGCGGCGGTGCGGGTGGTTACACGCGGGGTAACAGTGGGAAATGGATGACAGGAGATGTCGATAATTATTGGTGGGCCCCATCGCGAGCAGGCTCGCTCCCACAGGGATCTTCTGAGCACTGGAGATCCCCTGTGGGAGCGAGCCTGCTCGCGATAAGGCCCTCACAGACAACAAAAAGCCCCATCAGCTCACACTGACAGGGCTTTCTCCCACTCAGACCAGGCGCTTACGCCACGTTCATGGTCTTGTGCGTATCAATCAAATGCTGCACCACACTCGGATCAGCCAGGGTCGAGATATCACCCAGCCCGTCGTACTCGGCGGTGGCGATCTTGCGCAGGATGCGGCGCATGATCTTGCCCGAACGGGTCTTCGGCAGCCCCGGCGCCCACTGGATCACATCCGGCGAGGCAATCGGGCCGATCTCGCGACGCACCCAGTTCTTGAGCTCGATGCGCAGTTGCTCGCTCGGCTCCTCGCCGCCGTTCAAGGTGACGTAGACATAAATGCCCTGGCCCTTGATGTCGTGCGGCACACCGACCACGGCAGCCTCGGCGACTTTCGGGTGCGCCACCATCGCGCTCTCGATCTCGGCGGTGCCCATGCGGTGGCCGGACACGTTGAGCACGTCGTCCACACGCCCGGTGATCCAGTAGTAACCGTCGGCGTCACGACGCGCACCGTCACCGGTGAAGTACATGCCGCGGAAGGTCTTGAAGTAGGTGTCGACGAAACGGTCGTGGTCGCCATACAGCGTGCGCGCCTGGCCTGGCCACGAATCGAGGATCACCAGGTTGCCCTCGGCCTCGCCTTCGATGATGTTGCCCAGGTTGTCGACCAGCGCCGGCACCACACCGAAGAATGGACGTGCCGCCGAACCCGGCTTCAGGCCGTGGGCGCCCGGCAGCGGGCTCATCATGTTGCCGCCGGTCTCGGTCTGCCACCAGGTGTCGACGATCGGGCAACGGGACTTGCCGACGTTCTTGTAGTACCAGTCCCAGGCTTCCGGGTTGATCGGCTCGCCCACCGAACCCAGCAAGCGCAGGCTGCTGCCATCGGCGCCATCCACGGCGGCGGTGCCGGAGGCCATCATCGCGCGGATCGCAGTTGGCGCGGTGTAGAGGATGTTGACCTTGTGCTTGTCGACCACCTTGGCCACCCGGGTGATATCCGGATAGTTCGGCACGCCCTCGAACAGCACCGTGGTCGCGCCGTTGGCCAGCGGGCCGTAGACGATGTAGGAGTGGCCGGTGACCCAGCCGACGTCGGCGGTGCACCAGTAGACTTCACCCGGACGGTAGTCGAACACGCGCTCGTGGGTCATGGCCGCGTACAACAGGTAGCCGCCGGTGGTGTGCTGCACACCCTTGGGCTTGCCGGTGGAACCGGAGGTATAGAGGATGAACAGCGCTTCTTCGGCGCCCATCTCTTTTGGCGCGCACACGGTGCCCGCCACTTTCATCAGGTCTTCGTACCAGATGTCGCGGTGCTGGTTCCACTTGATGTCGCCACCGGTGCGCTTGCACACGATGACTTTCTGGATGCTGTGGGTTTCCGGGTTGGTCAGCGCGTCGTCGACGTTGGCCTTGAGGGAAATCTTCTTGCCAGCGCGGATGCCTTCGTCAGCGGTGATCACCACTTTCGACTTGCAGTCGATGATGCGACCGGCCAGGGCTTCCGGCGAGAAACCACCGAACACCACCGAGTGGATCGCACCGATGCGGGCACAGGCCAGCATGGCGACCACGGCTTCGGGGATCATCGGCATGTAGATGGTCACCACGTCGCCACGGTGCACGTCCTGGCCGCGCAGGGCGTTGGCCAGCTTGCACACTTGCTCGTGCAGTTCGCGGTAGGTGATGTTGCGGCTTTCGGAAGGGTCATCGCCTTCCCAGATGATTGCGACTTGGTCGCCGCGCTCGGCCAGATGGCGGTCGAGGCAGTTGTAGGAAACGTTAAGGGTGCCGTCGGCGAACCACTTGATGTCGACATGGTGATCGTCGAACGACGTCTGCTTCACCGTGGTGAAAGGCTTGATCCAGTCGAGGCGCTTGGCTTGCTCGCGCCAGAAGCCGTCAGGGTTGACGACCGACTGCTGGTACATGGCTTTGTAGGTTGCCTCGTCGGTCAGCGTATTGGCCAGAACCTCGGGACGAACGGGATACAGAGAAGCCGCACTCATCTTTCTTACCTCGGTGGAATAGTTGTTTTTGTATGGGTCCAGTTGTAGCCGGCCCGGCACCATAGAACCATTCGACGATGGTAGTAACAATCCCCTACAAAACGTCATGGCAACACAAAACAGCGCACATCCCTGCCTTTGTGGGAGCGGGCTTGCTCGCGAAAGCGGACTGTCTGTAAAGGTTTCAGCGACTGACACACCGCTTTCGCGAGCAAGCCCGCTCCCACAAAAGCGGAACACCATCAGCCCCACAGGCACACCAAAACACCCTATTCAGCGATTGTTACAAAATCTGCCAAAGGTGTTTATCAAAACCCCACCTATATGATTCCCCACCCCACGCCTAGAATCCGCCCCGCAACAAGGCAAACCCTGATTAACCCAGTTGCAGCCCCCACGAAGGCCGTTAATCAAACACCTGAAAATCAAAGTTCCACACGCAACCCCAAAAAGGTTGCGTGAACCCACTCGACCTCTAAAAGGTAAAAACGAAATGAAAGCTTTATTAGTTCTGGCCCTCTCCAGCCTGTGCGCAACCGCCATGGCAGACGAGGTCCCGACTGATGTCGCACAGCAACAACCGGTTATCGAGGAATACACTTACTCCACCCATCTGGACATCGCCAAAGTTGTGTCCATGAGCGAAGTGCCAAATGTCTGCGAAGTCGTTCCAATGAAAATGGAATACGACGATTCCAAAGGCCAACGCCACATCCTGCGCTACAGCGTCATGGGCAACGGCTGCTCCAACGGCTGATCACCTCCCCTCCTTCCTTCTTATACGGTTCGACCCATTCGCCCCGCCGCCCAGGGCAGATGAAGCGCCGAACCGTATAGATCGAATTATACGATTGGTTTAAGCCATTATTTGCGCTTTTTAATCTAATTGTTCGGCGTAGTATGAATTCCACACCAAGGCATACAACGACTACGAACTGGAGCAACCACCATGAAAACCAAACTGATCCTCGCCCTGACCCTTTCTGTACTGGCCGCCAACACCTTCGCCGCCGACGGTTACGACCGCACTGGCTCGGCCGCCTTCACCACCGCTTCGGCCGCTGCTGTCAGCTCGGCAACCTTCGCCGCCGATGGCGCTGACCATGTAGGCGTAGGTAAGCTGGCTGCCGACGGTGCCGACCACGTTGGCGCAAGCAAAGTCGCCTCCGATGGTGCCGACCACGTGGGTGCGAACAAACTGGCTTCCGATGGTGCCGATCATGTTGGCGTAGGCAAACTCGCTGCCGATGGTGCAGACCACGTCGGTGCCGTTCGCCTCAGCTGATCAACGAGCATGACTTCACAGCCCGACTTCGGTCGGGCTTAGTTGTGTCCAGGCCGGTCAAAAACCGATCAAAAACACAAGATGTAGTAAAAAACCGGTTTTTTTGGCTGTTTTTTGATCAAAAAAAACGCCCCAAAAAAATAATCGAAAAAAAATACGATTCCGCGACCACCAGCAAAGCCCTGTAAACCCTCGCTCCGACCGAAAAACCCTTCTGCTCGACCGCCCGATGCGCGGATTCGCCCCACCACGGCCGCAAAAATTTCCCTATAATGCCGCCTAAACCGGCCTGCAATATTCCCTTACAGGGAGGACTGCCAGTCTGAAGCCCACGCAGCCATCCTCGGCGATTTCTGCGCCCGTCAGCGGCTCTCGGAACCCGGTACAAAATTATGTTTATTTGCCTGCGTGTACCGCTGCAAAAAACGCTATCAACGCGGCCAACGAGGCCGTGTGAAAAGTACAGACATCCAATTTCACACGGGCACTCTGGCCCTCACGCAGGAGACGACACGTCATGCTGAGCTGGGACGAATTCGACAAAGAAGACACGGAAGTTGTGGCCAAGACCGCCAATGCCGGCCAAGCCACCGAAGCCAACCTGGACCGTCTCGACAGCGCCGGCGGTGCCGCCGCCCTGGAAGCCCGCGCCGTAACCGCGACTGACTCGCCTGCCGTCGCACGCGCCAAGGCTTCGCTCGACAACCTCGACATCGCCGAAGGCCTGGCCGAACTCGAAGGCGCCTCCGCACGCGTCGCCGTCGACGAAAAAGCCATGATCAACTGCCGCGCCGACCTCAACCAGCTCGTACCGTTCAAGTACGACTGGGCTTGGCAGAAGTACCTGGACGGCTGCGCAAACCACTGGATGCCGCAAGAAGTCAACATGACCGCCGACATCGCCCTCTGGAAAAACCCGGAAGGCCTGACCGACGACGAACGCCGCATCGTCATGCGCAACCTGGGCTTCTTCTCCACCGCCGACTCCCTGGTCGCCAACAACCTGGTGCTGGCCGTTTACCGCCTCATCACCAACCCGGAATGCCGCCAGTACATCCTGCGCCAGGCGTTCGAAGAAGCGATCCACACCCACGCCTACCAGTACTGCATCGAATCGCTGGCCATGGACGAAGGTGAAATCTTCAACATGTACCACGAGATCCCATCGGTCGCGAAAAAAGCCACCTGGGGCCTCAAGTACACCCGTTCGATCTCCGATCCGAAGTTCGAAACCGGCACCGTCGAAACCGACAAAGAGTTGCTGCGCAACCTGATCGCCTACTACTGCGTACTGGAAGGCATCTTCTTCTACTGCGGCTTCACCCAGATCCTCTCCATGGGCCGCCGCAACAAAATGACCGGCGTCGCCGAGCAGTTCCAATACATCCTGCGCGACGAATCCATGCACCTGAACTTCGGCATCGACGTGATCAACCAGATCAAGATCGAAAACCCACACCTGTGGGACGCCGAAATGAAGGAAGAAGCCTCGCAAATGATCCTGCAAGGCACCCAACTGGAAATCGAATACGCCCGCGACACCATGCCTCGCGGCGTGCTGGGCATGAACGCAGCGATGATGGAGGACTACCTCAAATTCATCGCCAACCGTCGCCTGTCGCAGATCGGCTTGAAGGAAGAGTACCCAGGGACCACTAACCCGTTCCCATGGATGAGCGAGATCATGGACTTGAAGAAAGAGAAGAACTTCTTTGAGACTCGTGTGATTGAGTATCAGACTGGTGGGGCGTTGAGCTGGGATTGATGGTGGCGTAGCGCCATGATATAAGAGGTCACCTACATGGATTGTGGTGAGCTCTGTAAAGCCCCGCACATGCGGGGCTTTTTATTATCTGGAGCCAAAGAATGCCTAGAGCAAAGAAAGTCAAAACGGAAACTAAAACTCTCACGTTCTACAACAACAAAGGTGGAGTATCAAAAACCACTACATTATTTAACGTTGGGGCATACCTTTCAAAGTTAGGCAAAAAAGTACTATTCATAGATGCCGACTCCCAGTGCAATCTCACAGAATTGTTTTTTGCAAATGACACCGACTATTTCGACAACCCTTCCAAAAAACTTCCCGGCCACTCAATCCTGGAGGTATTCAGACCAAGATTGGATGGCGCAGCAGCTAGGATAGATGTTAAAACAATAGAGCTTGCCGAATCTAACATTTACTCAAAATTATTTCTAATGAGAGGAGATATAGAATTTAGCGCACAAGCCGAACCCTATTTCGGCGCTTCTATAAACCAAGCTATCACAACAAACATAAATGAAAAAAACACATATATCAGCTTTCGACGCCTTATAAAAGACCTAGGTGAGGAACTAGGGCTAGACTACATACTTATCGAATCTTGGACCGAGTACAGGTGCGATTACCCGGCTCGCCTTTCTGGCATCCGACAAATTCATAATACCGGTAACCCCCGATAGATTCTGCTACCTCGGAATCAACACCTTACCAAAATTGATTGAAGACTGGATAAAGCATGACAAAATAATTCTCAGCACCCTGGAACCCTACGGACTTGAGAGCAATTATAGTACCCCTGAATTTTGTGGAATTATCAATCAGAATTTTCAGGTTCACAAATCACTGATCAAAGAGTCGTATCAAAAATGGTCAAAGAAAATAAAGACCGAGATTAAATCAAAACTAATGGGCTCCAAAATTATTCGTATCAAAAATAACATTTCAGATCCGATAATATGCTCCATTGAAAATCTTGGACAGCTTGTACCCGTCTCTCAAATGCTGGGAAAAGCAATCTTTGATCTCACCCAATCCGATTCAGCATTAGCTTCAAAAAGTGGCATACAATTTTATGGAAGCGTTTGGGAGCCTTGGGAGAAAAAAATCAAAGCTTATCGAAGCGAAATACAGAAAATCACCGAGGCTATTGATTGATGGCCTACTCTTATTTTGCATTCCTGGATGTCATGGGCTACCGATACTACCTTAGCAAGGACGAAAAAAATGGAACTGAAGTTTTTAAGGAGAAATTGATTACATCATACCGAGCATTTGAACAAATTGATCTCGCAACGCTGAGACATAAGAGCATTTCAGACTCTCTCTTCATGAGTTCCTCATCAAACATTGTTGGCTTTTTGCAAGCAACAAAAGACGTTTACTTGAGATTTTTGGAGAACGGCCTTCTAATCAGAGGGGGCATTGCATACAACAAACATTTTGAAAATCAACATATCACGTACAGTCATGCTCTAACTGATGCATACAACCTCGAGTCTTCAAAATCATTATTTCCACGAGTATTAATTCACAAATCAGTTATAGAAAAGCTGGAAAACGAAAGTCGAGGTGAAGCTCAAAGCCAAGAGCTCGAACAGTTAATCGACCAAAACCTAATCCTGAAATGTGGAGAACATTACCAACTCCATATTGTTGACCCCCAGAACTGGAAAAATGTTTATGAAAACGCCAGATCCACTTATTTTGAAAATGAAGCAGATATAAAAAGAGACCCAAAGATATTCGAATACCATACTTGGCTTCAAAACTACATATTTTATTTCAAACCATTACGTAGCAAAAAACAGAAATATATTGAATCATTCCAGTTTCTGGACTGAGTATATTTCGAGCACCATCGCGATGCATACCAATAAAACGTTGACTGTCTATTTAGATTTATTTACCCTGAAATCAGTGCCTAAGAAACACTTCACACAGCGGAGCGACCGCACCCGAGAGTAGCGGATTTTTTATGCTTACGGCTTAGCCCTGCTTATAAAAATCTCTGTTATGCCGTGAATGGGCTAATACAAGACCCGAAAGGGGAATACGTCCGGCCCTCTGTGTGGGGTTTCTTAACTCCCGGCACCCAGCCCTAAGAAAGCTGACATCACACAGAGGTATAGGATATGCCTAAAAGTATAGCCTTCAGTACGAAGGCAAACAGCTTAAGCCACCCTTTCGCCTGCATGCTTCCAAGCTTGGAGGCACACCATGTCTGACTCCACCACAGTTTTCACGCGTCACAACCTTTCTCTTCACGCACTCCTCATCGAGAACCAGCCATGGTTCTGCGCACGTGATATCGGTCGTTTGATGGGTTTCCATCTCAATGATCGCATGGTTAGTACCACCAACTAGAAAAGCAACTAATGCTCAGCGAGTCCGGTGTGTATGCGCTGTTGGTGTATCACTATGCTCCAGAGAATCGGTTACTGCGTGAATGGTTGACCCATCAGATGGTACCAGCGTTACGTGACGCGCAGGCTTCTGACGATTCGGATCGCCCGATGCTGAGTTTGTTGGATTGGCCGAAGATGTCGCTGAGCATGTTGCATTGGCAGGGCGAGGGATGGATTAGGCTGCGGGATATGCCTTACCTGTTGGAAGACCGCACACAGAGCCCGATAAAAGCGGCTAAGCCTTGGCGGCGCAGAATCATGGACATTTTTCAGCCATCCAAGCATTCGTTGGGATAGTGATACACCTGTAGGATTGCTCGCAGGGAACATCTTTTCTTTCTGTAGGAATTTTCGTAGACAACAGTAATGACCACTCAGTATCGTCCGAGGGTTTTCAACCCTCGGCGATTGTATGGACACGCTTAAGAGCAATAGCGATTGGAACGACGCGGAAATTCAGGCCGCAGTAGATGCTTACTTGAGCATGCTCGCACGCGAGCAGGCTGGTCAGTCGATCAATAAAGCTCATGAAAACCGAGTCCTACGTGAAGGGCTATTAGCAGGTCGTACCAAAGGCTCCGTCGAATTTCGGATGCAGAACATTTCTACCGTGTTGGTCGAATTGGGGCGTAGGCGCATTGAGGGCTATAAGCCCGCTAAAAATGTGGGTGCCAATGTTGCTAAGAGCATTCTTAAAGCACTCAACGCTTCTACACCGACTCCCGAGGATTTCGTACCAACGGCAGACGAGGCGACACTCGAGCAGCGAGCCACAAAGCTTGAGCAACAGCCTATTACGGTTGAGCCAAAAGGAATCGAAAAACCACAACAGGCCCAGTCGAGCACAAAGTCGTTTATCCGAGATCCTGGAGTCAGGGCATGGGTTCGACAACAGGCCGCGGGGAAATGTGAAGGTTGTGGTGAGCCAGCCCCATTCGAAAAATCGGGCCAACCGTTTCTTGAGGTCCATCACGTCAAGCATCTAGCGCACGAAGGCTCGGACCGCACCAGCAACGCCGTAGCGCTATGCCCGAACTGTCATCGTCGTTGTCATCATTCGGATGACAGTGCGGCATTTACCGAGTCGCTCTATCAGAAGGTTGGGCGGTTGGTTCGCGAGTAAGCGGGTAATTGATGGGGTCTGCGAACCCCATCCTGTTACTCCACCAACTCAACATAACTCGACTCCCCACCACCCTCCGCGCCCGACAACCAACCCCATACAAACGCCAGCGTTGTGCGCCCTGCCCCATCGACACCCACCTTACCGCGCGACCAGCCGGACAGAATCTCACCTTCATTCGTGATGCAGTGGAAAAGCAGTTCGATAGTTTCGGGGCCTGTGACGCGGCCAACCTGGTGGCCCGTGAGGATGCGGCCGCCTTGATAGGTGCTGGTTATTGCGTTGCCTTCGACTTGGTAGTGGAAGACGGTGCCGGTACCTGAGAGGCCATGGGTGTTGCCGGCTACGGTGAAGCGGCGGTTGTGCAGGCGTTCGGTGATTTGGTTGTGAGGGAGTTGCATGGGGGCCGGTCCTTGGTTGAGTGGGTCCATTTTGGGGTTGGGTATCTTAAGCGGATTTTTGGGGAGTCAGTGGAGCTAGTGGTGGACATGGAAATTATCGCGAGCAGGCTCGCTCCCACAGAGAGTGTTCCCAGAGCGGGCCCGTCGTGATTGGGGATAGCAGTGTTTTGAAAACAGGGGGTGCAACCTGGGCCGCCTGCCGCTATTAATACCCTTCCCACTCAAGGACCCGAGCCTGTCATGAAATTCGATCTCGCCTATTGCCTGAGCCTCGACGACAAGTTGTCGATCTATGACGTGCGCGATCTCAATTTCGACGAGACGGTGGCATTCGATTCGGCGAAGGAAGATTTCCAGTGCCCCAACGATGCCTGTCGGTTGGCGTTCGATGCGGCGAATGTGTTGACCACGTTCAATGCCAAGAATGTGAATTACGTGCGCACCCCGCACTTCAAGAACACGCCGAGCACGCGGCATGTGGCGGATTGTCCTTATGCGAGCCTCAAGGCGTCGGCGGGTGTCGAGGGGGCGGAAACGGATGACGGGCGGGAGGAGCATTTTCCGTCGGAGTTGTTGCTGACCCGGCGTCAGTATGTGCGTAAGCCGTCGAGTCCGGCTGTTGCGACGCAGGATAGGCCGGTGGCGTCGATGGTTACTTCTGAGACGGCCAGTATCGAGCAGCCGGGGCGCGAGACGGCGCCGGACAAGACCAGTGTCTTTGCTCATCCGGTGGAGTGTTTTGTTTCCAATTTCGCCGACAAGGAGCTGCTCAAGCGCATGCCGCTGAAGGTGGGCGAGCACACGGCGCCTTACGCTTCGTTCTTCAAGAAGGTGGAATACCTGACGGACAACAAGGGGCTGATCTACTGGGGGCGAATCAAGGAGATCAAGGATTACAACCAGAGCTTTCGCATCGACTTCGAGCAGAAGGTGTGGTTCAAGCAGGCGGATGAGGCGAAGAAGAAGCCGTATTCGGTGAACGTTTACCTGAGCAAGAAACTGATCGAGAACTACCGCAAGCGCAAGGCGTTCCTGGAGGAGATCAAGCATGCGATCGACAGCGAGGCCCAGTTGTATTGCTTCTTTTATGGCGTGACGCCGGAGTTGAAGCAGGTGCCGAGCAAGAAGAATCCCGAGCAGAAGTTTGGGGTGTTCAGCGCGAACATCGAGAACCTGGATCACTTCATTATTCGGGAGGCGCCGGGGATGGGCGACTAGCCTGCCTGATATGCGCCGTCTGTCAGGTTGGCCGAGACGAACGCGCAGAAATACAAAAATCCATTTGCTCCCGATTCAAAACAACTGTACAAAAACACAGTATATTTTGAATCAGCACTTTCGAGCCCGGAGCACACCATGGCCTCTTATGCGATGAAAATCACCCTGGAACGTATCGCCCTCTTCCAATTCACCCCCGCCCATTGCGCCCAGGCCCGGGCGATGTTGGGCTGGAGTGTGGAGCAGTTGTCGCGCGAGGCCGGAGTTGCGGCTGGCGAGATCGAGCTGTTCGAGGCTCGGCGTGAAGTGGCGGATGCGGATCGGTTGGCGTTGGCTTATCGGTTTGAGTCGGAGGGGCTGATGTTCTTTCCGGGGTTTGCGCCGGGGCGTGGGATGAACGGGAAAGTCGCAGCGGCAGAACCTGTTGTGTAGGAGCGAGCTTGCTCGCGATGGCCGTCAACGATGACGCTGACTGTCAGGTACCCAGTGGTGTCTGGGCTACCATCGCGAGCAAGCTCGCTCCTACAGGGTTGAGCACTTTCGGTTGATGATTATTACCATATGGGTATATTCCGTTTGTACGAGGAATTCGCTCTGGTAACCAGGTCATGATTGAAATAGAACAAAGCAGCGGGAACGTCTACGAGGATCTCTCGACACCCAACGCCAGTGAAATGCGCGTCAAATCCCAATTGGCGGCAAAAATTGGCGAGATCATCAAGGCGCGGCATTTAACTCAGGTTCAAGCTTCCGAGATCCTCGGCCTGTCCCAACCCAAGCTCTCTGAAATGCTGCGCGGCAAATTCCGCGGAATCAGTGAAGCCAAGATGATGGAGTGTCTTTCCCTGCTTGGGCGTGACATTCAGATCGTGGTCAAGTCGGCTCCTCGTTCCAGGAAAGAGGGGTTGATTGAGGTGGTGTTCAGTTGAGGACCTCGATTCTGTAGGAGCGAGCATGCTCGCGATGGTCGTCAACGATGACGCTGGCTGTCAGGTATCCAGTGGTGTCTGGGCTAGCATCGCGAGCAAGCTCGCTCCTACAGGGTCAGGGGTCAAGGGTCAGGGTTTGAAGGCTGGGGTCTGGCGGGCGTTGGAGACTTGTTCGTAGCCATATGCCAGGGCAATCATTTCGGCATCGCTCCAGCGCGGACCGAAGAAGAAGAGTGAAGTTGGGAGGCCGTCCGGGTCAATGCCCGAGGGCACCATGACGCCGGGGTAGCCGGCCAGTGGGGCAACGTTCATGGCCGGTGAGGCGACGTCCGAGACCAGGGCATCGAGCTGATGGGTGATCAGCAGCAGGTCGATGGCCGCGGCGTTTTCGCTTTGAATCTTGCGCCAGAGTTGGTTGTAGGTTTGTTCGTCGTACACCACGTCGTTGGCTGCGATCAGGGTGTCCTGGCCAAGGGCTTCGGGGTTTGCGGCGTTGAACAGGACGAGGTCTTGCAGGCTTTTCGCCGGGATTCCGGAGCGTGTCGCCAGGTAGCGTGGCAGTTCACGTTTGATGCCCATGTGGAAGGCGTCGTCGACCCGCTCTGACAATGGATCTTTCAGGTCTACCGGGATCAGCGTTGCGCCGGCGGCTTGCATGAGTTCCAGGGCCTTGGAGAACTGTGGGTCGATCATCAATGGCTCTCCGCTCTGATCGAACTTGACCGGGTAGCCGATGCGTTTGCCCACCAGGGTGTTGGGGCGCAACAGCGCGGTGTAATCGACGGTGTCCTGGCCATGGGGCTTTTGCACCGGGTCGGCGGCGTCGTAGCCGCGCAGGGCGTTCATGAGCTGGGCGGCTTCACGAACGGTGCGCGCCATGGGGCCCGGCGTGTCGAGTTTATGGGTGACGGGGATGATGCCGCTGCGGCTGAGCAGGCCCACGGTGGGCTTGATGCCGACCACGCCGTTCAGCGACGCCGGGCAGATGATCGAGCCGGAGGTTTCGGTGCCGATGGCCAGCGGAGCAAAGCCTGCGGCGGTGGCGGCGGCAGAGCCTGAGCTGGAGCCGCAGACGTCACCGCTCAGCACATGAGGGTTTTTGGTTTGGCCACCGCGGCTACTCCAGCCGGAAGGCAGGGCCGGGTCGCGGAAGGCCGCCCATTCACTGAGGTTGGTTTTGCCGAGAATGACAGCGCCCGCTTCCCTGAGGCGCTGCACGATGAAGGCGTCCTTTGCCGCCGGCTTCCCGATCATGGCCGGGGAGCCAGCGCTGGTCTGCATCTGGTCGGAGGTGTCGATGTTGTCCTTGAGCAATACAGGAATGCCATGCAGTGGCCCCCGTACGTAGCCCCACTGCCGCTCACGGTCCAGGGCGTAGGCGATGTCCAGTGCATCAGGGTTGAGTTGAATGATGGAATTGATCATCGGTCCCTGCTCATCCAGCGCATGGATCCGTTGTTGCAGATGCATCACGAGCGCTGCGGCGCTGGTTTCCTTGCGCTCCATGCGCTGGGTGAGTTCGTCGACACTGAGAAACTCCAACCTCGTTTCAGGTGTCGGTGCCTGGGCATTCGCGGAACTGGCGAGCGAAAGCAGGATGATCCTGACCAGCCATTTCAGGCGGCCGTTTAATGTTACGTCCATGAGAAAAAGATCCTTTGTAATGACGGTTAATGAGTGAAAAAACCCACTCCATTTCCAGCCTACCGAGGCACCTGGAAATGTCCGTCATCACTTGTCGCCAGACCTTGTATGAATCTTCGCGCCAGTCAGTAGCCCGATTAGCCAATGCTCTGCTGATACACCTGCTGCTCCACCTCGTACCACCAGGCACTGCCTCGCTGCGGGTGCATCACGTTGAACGCCTGCCCCATCTGCGGCGTGGTGATCGACACGTTACGGTCCCAGGCCAGGGCCAGGATGCGGTCGAAGGGTTCGTACCAGGCGTGCATCGCCAGGTCGAAAGTGCCGTTGTGGATCGGCAGCAGCCAGCGGCCCTTGAGGTCGATGTGCGCTTGCAGGGTCTGCTCGGGTTGCATGTGCACGTGTGGCCACTCGACGTTGTAGGCGCCGGTTTCCATCAGCGTCAGGTCGAACGGACCGTACTGCTGGCCGATGCGCTTGAAGCCGTCGAAGTAGCCGCTGTCGCCGCTGAAGAAAATACGCGTGTCGCCGTCGATGATCACCCAGGACGCCCACAGCGTGCTGTTGCCATCGAACAGGCCACGCCCGGAAAAGTGCTGCGAGGGCGTGGCGGCGAAACGGATGCCCGCCACTTCGGTGCTTTGCCACCAATCCAGTTGGCGCACTTTGCTGGCGTCGATACCCCACTTGATCAGGGTGTCACCCACGCCCAGCGGCGTGAGGAAGTATTGGGTCTTGTCCGCCAGATCGAGCACCGCCTGATGATCGAGGTGGTCGTAGTGATCGTGGGACAGGATCACCGCCTCGATCGGCGGCAGCTCTTGCAGGCTGATCGGCGGCTGGTGGAAACGCTTGGGGCCGGCCCATTGCACCGGCGAGGCGCGCTCGGCGAACACCGGGTCGGTGATCCAGAATTTATCCTGCAACTTGAGCAGGACCGTGGAATGGCCCAGCCGATAGACGCTGTGGTTGGGCGCGGCGATCAGCGCGTCATGGGTCAGGCGTTGCACCGGCACCGCAGCGGTTGGCTTGGTGTCGCGCGGTTTGTGAAAAATCATGTTCCACATGATGCGCAGCATTTTGCGCAGGCCCTCGCGTTGCACCGGCGCATGGTTGCGGAACAGCCCATCGGTCCGACGGGAGGCCTCAGGTTCATTAGCGGTTGTGGCATTGGCCATGACGGATGACTCCAGGACGCCGCGCCGGTGGCGGCGTCTGCGATGTTCGATAAATGGCCAAGGCACGCAAGCATCAGCCGGACACTCTATTTTTGCTGGGCAGGATTAACGAAACATTACACTGCACAGTGTAGTTTCAAGGTTGCATCAATATTCATCACAAGTAAACTACCTAGTGTAGTTAATCCATTTTTTTGCCGAAGCCCACTTATGACAGCTCCACAGCGTCTGACCGACCGAAAACGCGAAGCGATCATCCAGGCGGCGATTGCCGAATTCCGTGCCAACGGTTTCGACATCACCAGCATGGACAAGATCGCCGCCACCGCCGGCGTGTCCAAACGCACGGTGTACAACCACTTTCCCAGCAAGGAAGAGTTGTTCGCCGAAATCCTCAATCAGTTGTGGGCACGAGTGACCGCCGAACAGGAAGCGGCTTACCGCCCCGACCTGCCTCTGCGCGAGCAAATGCGCCGGATGCTCATGGCGAAGTTGCAGATGTTGGGCGATGACAATTTCCTCGACCTGGCGCGGGTGGCCATCGCGGCGACGATTCATTCCCCGGAACGGGCGCAGGACATGGTGGCCCGGATGGGCCAGCGCGAAGAAGGCCTGACCGTGTGGATTCGTGCGGCTCAGGCCGATGGGCGCTTGAAAACGGTGGCGCCGGAGTTCGCCGCACAACAGGTGCAGGGCCTGCTCAAGTCCTTTGCCTTCTGGCCGCAGATCTCCATGGGGCAAGCGGGCTTGTCCGCCGACATGCAAAACACCGTGGTGGAATCGGCGCTGGACATGTTCCTGGCCTGCTATCAGTGCTGAAACCTTTCTGCGTTTGCGCGTTGCCACCATTAAATGGCTTCGAGAGACACTGATTATTCCTGCTGGAATAAATGACAATGTGCGCCTTTTTTTGCCGATGAATGGTAGCTTAGTGGCATCACGGCAGTGTGTTTCAGGATGAATCCGGCGCAGGACACTATGGAAAACCAACGCGGCAAGGGCTTGTCATTTGCCAGACGCATCTATTTGCCTCGCGCCATCGGGCTGTGCATTGGCAGCTTGAGTGTGGCCGCTGCCCTGGCCCCGATGAACCTGCCCTCCTGGGTGTGGGCGTTGTTGGTGATCAATGCCTACGTCTGGCCGCACATTGCCTATCAGCTGTCGTCCCGGGCGAACTTTCCCTACAAGGCCGAGTTGCGCAACATGCTCTTCGACTCGCTATGGGGCGGGTTCTGGGCGGCGACGGTGCAGTTCAATCCGCTGACAACGGTCACCGTGCTGGCGATGATGGCCATGCACAACGTGGCCATGGGCGGGCTGCGTCTGTTTGCCTTTGGCTCGGTGGCGCAAGCCGTGGGCGTGCTGATTGGCTGGCTGGTGTTCGGTATCGCCTTCAACGCACAGACCACGCCGATGCAGATCTGGGCGTCGATTCCGATGCTCACGCTCTACCCGTTTGCGGTGGGCATGGTCAGTTACCAGTTGGCGATCAAGCTGGCCAAACACAAACGCATCCTCAGTGCCCTGAACCGCACCGACAGCCTGACCGGGCTGCTCAACCACGGTGCCTGGAAGGATTCGCTGCAACTGCAATTCCAGCGTAGCCGCCTGCAAGAACACCCGGCTGTGATTGCGCTGATCGACATTGATCACTTCAAGCCGATCAATGACACCCATGGGCATATCGTCGGTGATTCGGTGTTGCGCCAGCTCAGCGCTGAGCTCAAGCGCAACCTGCGCGAATCGGATCTGGCTGGGCGGTATGGTGGGGATGAGTTTTGCGTGATCCTGCCCGACATGCCGGTGCTCCAGGCGCGGGAGGTGATGGAGCGATTGCGCGAGGTGCTGCATGATTTTCGGCATGATGAGGTGCCGGATTTGCGGATTAGTTTGAGTATTGGTTTGGCGGCTTTTGATTCGTCGTTTACCGATTCGATTGCCTGGCTTGATGAGGCGGACAAGGCGCTTTATACGGCGAAGAATACGGGGCGGAACAAGATCAGTTTGGCCGAAGGTGAGCGGGCTGCTGTGGTGGTTTGAGGGGGTGCTTGGGAATGATGGGGTGGTTTTGCGGGCCCTATCGCGAGCAAGCCCGCTCCCACAGTTGATCGGGTGCATTCAGGAGACTTGATGTTGCTTGGGCTGGCCTCATCGCGAGCAGGCTCGCTCCCACAGTAGACCGAGTTCTTTCGGGAAAGATGTGGTCCATTGTGGGAGCGGGCTTGCTCGCGATAGGGTCCGCACTCACACCGATCATTTCAACGCCCTGCCCAACTCATCAAACAACGTCACCACCGAGCGCAACGCCCGGCAATCCGGGCGGGTCAGCAGCCACAGTGCTGTGTCGCATCCTTGCAGCGGCCCGCTGATCGCTTGCAAGCCATTGCCGATCAGGAAGTCCGGCAACGCCGCCACGCCCATTCCTGCGCGCACCAGTTCGGTCACCGACAACATGCTGTTGCAGCGATACCCCGGCATCACGCCCGGCAACGCCTGATGCCGCCACGCCACGGTTGGGTGATCGGGCAGGAAACCATCCGGTGCGATCCAGGTGAGTGCCGCCAGGTCTGTCGGGTCGACGGCTTGCAGGTAACTCGCGCTGGCGCACACCCGGTAGGACACTTGCGCCAGATGCCGCCCCACCAAATGTTCCGGTGGTGTGCTGGTCAAGCGCAGGGCAATGTCAGCGTCACGGCGCGTGAGGTTGGCGAAATCGTTGGAGGTGCTGAGTTCCAGGGTCAGCGCCGGATAGTTCGGCATGAACTGCGCCAGCGCCGGCAACAGCAGGCCCTGCAACACCGAATCGGTGCAGGTCAGGCGCACGGTGCCGCTGATGACATCTCCGCCCTGCTCCACGCCAATGCGCGCCGCTTCCAGCGCCTGTTCGGCCCGCTCCGCCTGCTCGGCCAGCGTCTGTGCCAGGGTCGTGGGCAGGTAACCGGCGCGGCTCTTCTCGAACAATTGCTGGCCCAGCGCACCTTCGAGGCGACGCACCGCGCGAAACACCGTCGACACATCCACCTTCATCAGCTGCGAGGCCCGGGCCAGGGAGCCGCCACGCACCAGCGCAAGAATCAGGGCGAGGTCCGGGTAGTCGAGGCGATAGTGCGCCGGCGCATTGATCATTTGCGAAACAGCCAATATTGAGTGCGTGAACGCCAATCTATAGTGGCTGCCAGCAATCAACAAGCGCAGAGGCTACTCATGGAAAATCGCGTCATTCGCATCGCCCTGGTCGGCGACTACGATCCGCAAGTCACCGCCCACCAGGCCATCCCCGTGGCACTCGACATGGCCGCCGAGCACAGTGGCCATCACGTTGTGGGCGAGTGGCTGGCCACCGAGCAGATCGACGCCAGCACCCCGCTCGATGGCTTCGACGGCTTCTGGTGCGTGCCGGCCAGTCCCTATCGCAGCATGGACGGGGCGCTGCGGGCGATCCGCTTTGCCCGCGAGCAGCGACGACCTTTCCTCGGCACCTGCGGCGGTTTTCAACATGCGGTGTTGGAATATGCGCGCAACGTGCTGGGCTGGTCGGATGCCGAGCATGGCGAGACAAACCCCGAGGCCGAGCGAGCGTTGATTACCCCGCTCACCTGCGCGCTGGTGGAGGCAGTCGATGGCATTCGCCTGCGCGAAGGTTCGTTGATCGCCCAGGCGTATGAAACGTCCGAGATCAGGGAAGGTTATCGCTGCCGCTATGGTGTGAATCCGGCGTTCGAGCAGGCGTTGTTCGCCGAGGAGTTGCAAGCTGTCGGGCATGACTCGCAGCAGGGCTTGCGCGCCGTTGAACTCAAGGGCCATCCGTTTTTTGTCGCCACGCTGTTCCAGCCGGAACGGGCAGCGCTTCAGGGTGCACTGCCGCCGTTGGTGCGGGCGTTGGTGGCGGCTTGCGTGGGGAGGTCAGCATGATTGCCGACACGCCGGCCACGCCTTATTACGCAGTGATCTTTACCTCGCTGCGCACCGAAGGGGATCAGGGATATGCCGAGGCGGCCGCGCGCATGGTCGAACTGGCGCGCCAGCAGCCGGGGTTCCTGGGGGTGGAATCGGCGCGGGGCGAGGATGGGTTGGGGATTACCGTGTCGTACTGGGCCAGTGAGGCGGCGATTGTGGCGTGGAAGGAGCATCCGGAGCACAGCGCGATTCGTGAGCGTGGGCGGTCGACGTGGTATGCGCGGTGTCATACGCGGGTTTGTCGGGTTGAGCGGGGGTATGGGTTCGGCCTTTGAGTTGGGTGGTGTTTTTGTAGCCCTCATCGCGAGCAGGCTCGCTCCCACAGTGGATCGAGGGTGTACTGGAGATCCTTTGTGGGAGCGAGCCTGCTCGCGATGGGTCCATCACTGTCACCGCAAACCCTCAGCCCTGCACCAAACTGCGAACCGCCGAAATCTCCGGCACTTCCACCCGATTCATGTACACCCGCAACGGCTCGGTGATGTTGATCCGGTCATCGATGTGCTGATCGAGCAACAACTGGATCAGCTCGCGCTTGAGGGTCATGGCGTTTTCCGGTCCCGCGGCCCAGACGAATTCACTGGCCGGGATGATGCCGTCATCCGCCACGTCCATGCCGAAGGAGTCTTCGCTGAAGCGCACGATGTAGCGGCCGGTCTTGCGGTTGAGACCGACGAAGCCCTTGAGTTGGTCGGCGGCCTGGCAGATGAGCTGGGAAGTGATGCGCATATAAACCTCACAAAAGAACGATGGTTTACACGCAAGGCTTGAGGGTCGGCGTTCCCTCTGCCGGGGAAACTGCCGTGGCCAAGAGTACTGCAAAGCACGACACAGATGCGCTGAAAAATTGCCCTTTAAACACGTTTATGTCGGTCTCGCGATAGCGCAAGCGGCGCTCACTTGTTAAAAGGGACGTCTTTGAAAACCTCTGCGAAAGGATCTCGACCATGCCTGCACCTTTTACCAAGCGCGCCCTGCTGCTGAGCCTGATGCTCGGTTTCGCCCAGGCCCAGGCCGCGAGCGGGCCAGGCCCTGTGGCACTGGCCGCCGAATCAGGCATCCCGCACCCGGCGGTGATCGCCCACCGTGGCGCCTCCTACGACGCGCCGGAATCCACCGCTGCCGCCTACCGGGCCGCGCGCGACCTGGGCGCCGATTACCTGGAAATGGACCTGCAACGCAGCAAGGACGGCGTGCTCTTCGCCCTGCACGACAACAACCTGCAACGCACCACCGACGTCGCCACCAAATTCCCCGAGCGCAAGGACAGCCCGGCCAATGCCTTCACCATGGCCGAACTGAAAACCCTGGACGCCGGCAGCTGGTTCAACGCCGCCTACCCGGACCGTGCACGCCCGTCCTTCGTCGGCCTGAAGATCCTGACCCTCGATGAAATCATCGACATCGCCCAGGCCAATCCGCTGCACAAACCCGGCCTGTACATCGAGACCAAGGAGCCCAAGCAGTTTCCCGGTATCGAGCGTGACCTCAAGGCAAAACTCCAGGATCGCGGCTGGCTGATTCCGGCCGGGGCCAAGGGCAAGCGCAAGGAACTGGCGGTCGGCCAGGGCAAGGGCCGCGTGGTGTTGCAGACGTTCGAGAAGAGCAGCCTGGAACTGCTGGAAAAAGAAATGCCGCAGGTGCCGAAGATCCTGTTGCTGTGGGTGGGCGAAGGCAATATCGAGCCCAAGTCCAAGGTGAGTTTCGCCGAGTCGGGCGACAAGGATCACGCGGCGTACTACGCCAGGCAGGAACCGAAGAGCAAAGCCGAATTCCAGCAATGGGTCGACTACGCCAAGGCCCAGGGCGCCATCGGCACCGGCCCTTCCGCGGCGCTGACCCACGGTGGCGACCAGAGCTACGCCGACCTGGCGAAACCGTGGATGAACCAGTACACCCACGATCAGGGCTTGCTGGTGCACGTGTACACGGTCGATGACGCGGTGGATTACCAGAAGGTCATGGCGGCGGGTGTCGATGGCATCTTCACCAACCGGGCGAGCGAGTTGCTGAAGTTCTACAAGCGTCCGGCAGCAGCGAGTGTTGGGCAGATTTTGCAGAACAATGGGTATTGATCTGTAGGAGCGAGCTTGCTCGCGATGGCGGTGTGTCAGCCGGTATCAATGTTGGCTGACACACCGCATCGCGAGCAAGCTCGCTCCTACAGGAGACAGGAGACAGGAGGCAGGTGTCAGGGGAAAGGGGAAAGGGGAAAGGGGAAAGGGGAAAGGGAATTTTAAGGGTGGATTAAGTTACCAACGCTAGTCTGGACTTACTTAAACAGCACACAAGGAATGCCCCCATGAAAACCCTGACTGCCCTGTTCACCGCTGCCACCCTGACCCTCACCGCCGGCCTGGCGCAAGCAGCCGATGTGCCTGTGGATCAAATCCCTCAGTTGGTCAAGGACGGCAAGATCAAGCCGCTCGAAGAGCTGAACCAGATCGTCCTGAAACTGCACCCAGGTGCGACCATCACCGACAGCGATCTGGATCAGCACACCAACCTCTACGAGTACGAAGTCGAGCTGCGTGATGCCAAGAACGTGGAATGGGATGTGGACCTGAATGCGGCCACGGGTGAAGTCCTGAAGAACAAACAGGACAATTGAGGCCGAAGCAGGCTCGCCCCACCTGTTGAATCTGCAACAACCCTGTGAGAAATCCACTTGTGGGAGCGAGCCTGCTCGCGATGTGTTCTACCAGACACATTGATGTCGGCTGACACGCCGCATCGCGAGTAAGCCCGCTCCCCCAAAGGCACCCGCTGGATCACGCGCTCAAGCGCGCCGTCACTTCGTTGAGCTGCCCCGACAACCCGTGCAGGTTGTGGCTGGCGGCCTCGGTGCGCTGCACGTTGTCCAGGTTGGTACTGGCAATGCTGGTGATTTCCGTGAGGTTGCGCGAGATATCCTCGGCCACCGAAGTCTGTTCTTCGGCGGCCGTGGCGATCTGGCGGTTCATGTCGCGGATGGCTTCGACGGCGTGGGTGATGCGCTCGAGCATGGCGCCGGCCTCGGTCACCTGCTTTACGCTTTCTTCGCTGCGCGACTGGCCGCTTTCGATGGCGTGAGCGGCATCCACCGCACCGGTCTGCACGGTTTCGATGATCTGGTTGATCTCGATGATCGAAGCCGCCGTGCGCTGGGCCAGGCTGCGCACTTCATCGGCCACCACGGCAAAACCACGCCCGGCTTCACCGGCACGCGCCGCTTCGATGGCCGCGTTGAGCGCCAGCAGGTTGGTCTGCTCGGCGATGCCGCGAATCACTTCCAGCACCTTGCCGATGCGGCCGCTGTCGGTTTCCAGTTGGCGGATGACCGTCGCCGTGTTGGCGATCTCGCCGCGCATGCGGGTGATGGTGTGGATGGTGCCCTGCATGACTTTCTCGCCCTGCTGCGCCGAGTGGTCGGCATCGTCGGCGGCCCGTGCGGCGTCGGCGGCGTGGCGCGCCACTTCCTGGGCGGTGGCGGACATTTCGTTCATTGCCGTGGCCACCTGATCGGTGCGGCTGAACTGCTCGTTGGTGCCGCTGGCCATCAGCCCGGCAATCGACTTCAACTCACCACTGGCGCTGTCCAGGTCCTGGGTGCTGACCTGCAAACGGCTGAAGGTGTCGGCGAGGAAATCACGCAGGGTGTTGGCGGCGGTGGCCAGTTTGCCCAGTTCATCCTGGCGGTTGCTGGCGACACGCTCGGCGAACTTGCCTTGGCTGAGCTGGGCCACGTATTCGATGAGTTTCTGGATCGGCGCCACCAGGTTGCGGTTGACCAGCCACAGGCTCAGCAGGCCGATCAACAAACCGGAAACCAGCATGACGATGATGCCCAGCAGCACGGTGTGATTGGCACTGGCACTGATCAGCACCGACTGCTCGTTACCCAGCTTGCGCAACTCGGCCACCAGCGCGCTCATCTGCTCGCTGCTGGCGCGGTCCACGCCCTTGACCGCCGCATCACCCGCCGCCGGGTCGCCACCGGAAGCGACGTAGGCGTCGCGGCCCTTCTGATACGCAGCGCCGAGCAGGCGATGTTCTTCACGCAAACGCTCGATGCGGGTTTTCAGCGATGACTCGATGCCCTGCTGCCCGGCCAGTTCGCCGAGGATGCCTTGCACGTCGCGCTGGCGGTCTTCGAATTGTTTCCAGTACTTGTCCAGGTCCGCCGGTTGCTTGCCGCGCAGCAACACGTTTTTCCATTCCTGGACCTGGATCTTGAATTGCAGGTTGGCTTCGTCGATCAATTGCGAAGTGTGCAGCGGGCCTTCGATCAGGTTCGCATAGCTCTTCACACCGTTGGACAGGAAGTGAAAGCACGCCAGCGCGATCAACAGCATCGCCAGCAGGCTGCCACTGAGCAGGGCGAGAATTTGAGCTCTCAAGGACTTTTGCAAAGACATCGGAAAGTTCTCATGACAGGAATTCGGCACGCTTCAGAGAGGCGTGAAAGTGGTGCGGACGTCCTGTCTGCGACAGCGGCTGTACGCCGCGAAGGCGCGCAACTTAACCCATGCGTGATCGGCGTGCTAGAGCGGTTCTTGAAGCAAATCCGACCATCGGTAGAGCAATCGTTTGCGCCATATTCATGTCACAAAAACGTCATCTTGCCTTGCGATGATTCGGCTCAAGTGAACCTGTGAAACCCGCGACAGGCGCCCTCCTCGCAGCGAGCCTTCATGAACCACAGCATCGATCAAAGTCATCGCGATCCAGACCTGTTCGGTCTGCTCTACGGCTTCAGTTTTCGCCCTGGCGAGCGCGGTCGCGAGATCGACTCGGCGATGGCGCTACGGCGCCTGCAACAGTCGGACGACGACGAAGAATTTCTCTGGCTGCACCTCAACCTCGCCCATGCCGCGTGCGAGCGCTGGATGAAAAACCACCTGGAATTGCCCGACGAGTTTTTCGAGGCCCTGCATGAGGGCTCGCGCTCGACGCGCATCGAGCATGTCGATTCGGCATTGCTGGCGGTGGTCAACGACGTGGTGTTCAACTTGAGCAGCATGGTTTCCTCCGACGTGTCGACGTTGTGGGTGTGCGTGCGCAGCCGGCTGATCATCAGCGCGCGCCTGCAACCGCTGCACTCGGTGGACAAGCTGCGCAGCTCGGTGAAGGCCGGCGAGAGCTTTCGCTCGCCGCTGGAGTTGCTGGTGCACCTGCTGCGCGACCAGGGCGAAGTGCTGACCCAGATCGTGCGCAAGACCAGCCAGAGTGTCGATCAGATCGAGGATGAATTGCTGTCCTCGCGCCTGTCGACCAACCGCGCGGAACTGGGCACCAACCGCCGGGTGCTGGTGCGCCTGCAACGGCTGCTGGCCCTGGAGCCGGGCTCGTTGCTGCGCCTGCTCAACCGCCCGCCGCCGTGGCTGCAGAAGGAAGACGTGAAGGAGTTGCGCAAATCCACCGAGGAGTTTGCGCTGATCATCAACGACCTCACGGCACTGGGCGAGCGCATCAAGCTGTTGCAGGAAGAGATCGCCGCCAATCTCAACGAACAGAGCAACCGCACGCTGTTCACCCTGACCGTGGTGACGGTGCTGGCGTTGCCGATCAACATCATTGCCGGTTTTTTTGGCATGAACGTTGGGGGCGTGCCGCTGGCGGGGGACCCGGAGGGGTTCTGGATTTTGGTGGCGTTGGTGGTGACGTTTACCGTGATTGCGGGGCGGTGGGCGTTTCGCAAGCGGCAGGATTATTGAGTTCATCTGCAAAACTTTGCATGGCCCCTTTGTGGGAGCGAGCCTGCTCGCGATGCGTTGTGTCAGTCACCTCTATGATGGCTGATACACCGCATCGCGAGCAGGCTCGCTCCCACAGAAAGCCTAGGCGGGGAACAGTTTTCAGATCAACGGCCCCACCCAATCCCCCAAACACTGACCTGAGGCAGCCTCTCTGTAATATTTCGCAACGACTATGACAGTTACCTTTCCCCTCAGGACTGTCCGTCATGGCAACTCCTTCCTTCAGCACCGCCCAGGCCCCTGCCAGCAGCGGCCGGCCGCAACTCGACAAGAAACCCAGCGCCTTCACCCTGGTGATTTTCTTCGGTGTCCTGGCCAGCGGCCTGTTGTTCACCGCCTACAGCCTGATGCACGACATGCACGAACTCGGCACGGTGGTCACCACCTGGACGCCGTTCCTGTTGCTGGGCGTGGCGCTGCTGATCGCCCTGGGCTTCGAGTTCGTCAACGGCTTCCATGACACCGCCAACGCCGTGGCCACGGTGATCTACACCAACTCGATGCCGCCCAACTTCGCGGTGGCGTGGTCGGGCTTTTTCAACTTCCTCGGCGTGCTGCTGTCCAGCGGCGCGGTGGCGTTCGGCATCATCGCCCTGCTGCCCGTGGAGCTGATTCTGCAAGTCGGTTCGTCCGCCGGTTTCGCCATGATCTTCGCCCTGCTGATCGCCGCGATCCTGTGGAACCTCGGCACCTGGTGGCTGGGCTTGCCGGCCTCGTCGTCGCACACGCTGATCGGTTCGATCATCGGCGTCGGCGTGGCCAACGCGCTGATGCACGGGCGCGACGGCACTAGCGGCGTGGACTGGGCGCAGGCGACCAAGATCGGTTATGCGTTGCTGCTGTCGCCGCTGGTGGGGTTCGGTTTTGCCGCGCTGTTGCTGCTGGCCCTGCGCGCCTTCGTCAAGAACCGCTCGCTGTACAAGGCGCCGGAAGGCAACACGCCGCCACCGTGGTGGATCCGCGGCATGTTGATCGTGACCTGCACCGGTGTGTCGTTCGCCCACGGTTCCAACGACGGCCAGAAGGGCATGGGCCTGATCATGCTGATCCTGGTGGGTACCCTGCCGATGGCCTACGCGCTGAACCGCACCATGCCGGCCGATCAGTCGCTGCAGTTTGCCGCCGTGGCCGAAGTCACCCAGCAGGCGCTGGTCAAGCATTCGCCGCAGGCAGCACCGGCCGATCCGCGCCCGGTGCTGTCCGCTTACGTGAGTACCAAGCAGGTCACGCCACAACTGGTGCCGGCGCTGGCTGCGCTGACCGGCAACATCGGCTCGGCGGTCAAGGGCTACGGCTCGTTGTCCAAGGTGCCGGCGGAGTCCGTGGGCAACGTGCGTAACGACATGTACCTGACCAGCGAAACCATTCGCCTGATGGACAAGAACAAGGTCGGCAACTTCGACGCCGACACCACGGCCAACCTGCAACTGTTCAAGCAGCAGATCGACAACGCCACACGCTTCATTCCGCTGTGGGTGAAGATCGCCGTGGCGATTGCCCTGGGCCTGGGCACCATGGTCGGCTGGAAACGCATCGTGGTGACGGTCGGCGAAAAGATCGGCAAGACCCACCTGACCTACGCCCAGGGCGCGTCGGCCGAAACCGTGGCGATGCTGACCATCGGCGCGGCGGACATGTTCGGCCTGCCGGTGTCGACCACCCACGTGCTGTCCTCGGGCGTGGCCGGGACCATGGTCGCCAACGGCGGCGGCTTGCAGATGAAGACCATCCGCAACCTGGTGATGGCCTGGGTGCTGACCTTGCCGGCGGCGATCGTGTTGTCGGGGAGTTTGTATTGGCTTTTTACCCAGATCTTCTAGACACCTGATCCCCTGTAGGAGCGAGCTTGCTCGCGATGCGGTATGTCAGATACATATGCGTCGGCTGACACACCGCTTCGCGAGCAAGCTCGCTCCTACAGGGGGTCGTCACTGGGGGGCGGGGTTCAGGCACCGACCATCCGCGCCCGCATCACGTCGTAACCCCAGTGGTAGACGTAGGTGTACGGCAAGAAAAACAGCAGCACGCCGATGTCCATCACGAACGCCTGCAACAGGCTGACGTCCAGCCACCAGGCGATCAGCGGCACGCCGACCGCCACCAGGCCACCTTCGAACAGCAATGCGTGCACCACCCGCGTCCAGGCGTTGTGGACGATGGCAAAGCGCTGCAACACGCGGTCGAACACGCCGTTGAACACCACGTTCCAGCCTAGGGCGAGGAAGGCCAGCGCCATGGTTACCGCGCCCATGTCGAGCATCGGTTTGTCCATGATCCAGGCCAGCAGCGGCGTACAGATCAGGATCGCCAGCAGTTCGAAGCCGATAGCCTGGCAGATGCGTTCGGTAAGGGATTTGCGGGTGTTCATGACCTGCGCTCCGTGAGTGAATGTGGTTGTCATCATCCCTTCCCACACCGATACTTCATAACCAATAACCATCGAGCAAGGCGATAGTTCATGGCCTCCCAGGAAGTGTTGCAGGCGTTCGTCCAGGCGGCGACCCAAGGTTCGTTTTCGGCGGCGGCGCGCAAGCTCGGGCGCAGTCAGTCGACCGTCAGCGCGGCGGTGGCGAGCCTGGAGATCGACCTCGACCTGATCCTGTTCGACCGCAGCAGCCGCAAACCGACGCTGACCCCGGCCGGGCATGTGATGTTGCAGCGCGCCGAGGAAATCCTCGCCGCCACCAGTCGCTTGGAGATGAGCGCCAGCCAGTTGGCCCAAGGGGTGGAGCCGAAGCTGACGGTGGCGATGTCCGACACCTATCAATCGGACCGTTTCGAGGCGGCGCTCAGTGCCTTCGAGCAGCGTTACCCGGAGCTGGAATTCGAATGTCTGATCGCCGAATGCGACGACCTGATCGCCCTGGTGCAAAGCGGCCGGGCCCAGGTGGCGTTCGCCGAGCAGCAGCCCAGTTATCCGCCGGACCTGGAAAGCGCCACGGTGCAGGAACGCACGGACATTGCCTTGTTCGTGTCCCGCGATCATCCGCTGGCGGCGCTATCGGGCATCGACCAGGCGGAGTTGCAGCAGCACCGCGAATTGCGCCTGGCGGCCATCGTCAACCCGTACGAAACCCGCGCCAAGGGGCGAGTGTGGTCAGCGCCCAGTTACCTGATGCTGCTGGAAATGGCCGAGGGTGGCTTTGGCTGGGCGCCACTGCCGCGCTGGCTGGTCGGGCGCTTCGGCGCCGGGACCTTGCAGGAGCTGGACGTGCGCGGCTGGCCCAAGCCGCTGTTCGTCGATGCGCTGTGGTCGCGCCTGCACCCACCGGGGCCGGCGGGGAGTTGGTTGTTGGGGAAAATGTTGGAGTGAAGGGCCTTGGGACCTTATCACTTTATGTACACCGGGGATCCCTGTGGGAGCGGGCTTGCTCGCGAAGGGGCCCGCCCATCCAACATAATGGGTGACTGACACGACGCCTTCGCGAGCAAGCCCGCTCCCACAGGGTCGCTGGGTGTCCTTGAGGTTGTGTTCGACGCAAGACCGTGTGGGAGCGAGCCTGCTCGCGATGGGGCCAGCACATTCACCTCACTCCAACCCCTTGATCCGCCCCTCTATAAACCGCCGCTCCGGCACCTGCTGAGTCAATGCCAACGCCCGCTCATACGCCGCTCGCGCATCCTCCACCCGCCCCAACTGCCGACAGAACTCCGCCCGCGCCGAGTGCGCCAGGTGATAGTCCTGCAAATCCCCTCGCGCAAGAATCGCCTCGACCAGCGTCAGCCCCGCCAATGGCCCATCGCGCTTGGCAATCGCCACCGCGCGGTTCAGTTCGATCACCGGCGACGGCATCGCCGCCAGCAACACTCCGTACAACCCGACGATCTGTTCCCAATCGGTCTCCTCTGCCGTCGCCGCCTCGGCGTGCACCGCCGAGATCGCCGCTTGCAGGCAGTAAGGCCCGAAGCGACGCATGCCCAGGGCCCGCTCGATCAATGCACAACCTTCGGCAATCATGTCGGCATCCCACAAGGACCGATCCTGTTCATCCAGCAGGATCAACTCACCACTGGGCGAGGTGCGTGCCGTGCGCCGCGACTCATGCAACAGCATCATCGCCAGCAGACCCATCACTTCGGGCTCGGGCAACAGTTCCATCAACAAGCGCCCGAGGCGGATCGCTTCGCGGGTCAGTTCCTCGCGGGTCAACTCGCTGCCCACCGACGCCGAGTAACCTTCGTTGAACACCAGGTAAATCACCCGCAACACGCTGTCGAGCCGTTCGGGCAACTCGGCCAGGGTCGGCACCTGATAGGGGATTTTCGCGTCGCGAATCTTCGCCTTGGCGCGCACGATGCGCTGGGCAATGGTCGCCGGCGCACAGAGAAAGGCCTGTGCTATTTCCTCGGTGGTCAGGTCGCAGACTTCACGCAGTGTCAGCGGCACCTGGGCGTCCGCCGCCAGGGCCGGGTGGCAGCAGGTGAAAATCAGGCGCAGGCGGTCGTCTTCCACATCGTCGTCACTCCAGTCGCTCTGTTCCAGCGCCTCGGCCTGGGCGATCAACAGCGGTCGGGAGGCGGCAAAGCGCGCGCGCCGGCGCAGCACGTCGATGGCCTTGAAGCGCCCGGTGGACACCAGCCAGGTGCGCGGGTTGTCCGGCACACCGTCGCGCTGCCAGCGTTCGACCGCGACGAAAAACGCCTCGTGCAGCGCCTCTTCGGCCAGGTCGAAATCGCCAAGCAAGCGGATCAGGGTCGCCAGAATGCGCCGCGATTCCTCGCGGTACACCTGCTCGACCCGGGCCTTGACTGACATCCCGCTCATCGGTGGCGCATGCCTTAACCCTCAAGGTTCAATTGACGGACGGGGCGCACCTCGACGCAACCGACCCGGGCCGCCGGAATGTGCCCGGCGACCTGCAGGGCTTCGTTAAGGTCCTTGACGTCGATCAGGTAGAAACCGGCCAGTTGCTCCTTGGTTTCGGCGAACGGGCCGTCGGTGATCGACAGCTTGCCGTTGCGCATGCGCACCGTGGTGGCGGTCTGCACCGACTCCAGCGCCTCGGCCGCCAGCATCCGGCCGCTGCCCTGAATCGACTCGGCGTAAGCCATGCACTCGGCGTCCTTGGGGCTTTCGGGCAGGGAGTGCAGCTCCTGCTCGTTGCTGTAGACCAGGCATAGATACTTCATGGGGCTCTCCGCATCAGACCGTCAGGGCTTCAAGTCGAACAGCGCCGTGCCGCTCTGCATGTCGAACGGCGCCGACCAGTGTTCATGGACAATGCGCCATTGCCCGCCGTCGCGCCGATAGCAGGCGGTCACCCGCATCCAGCAGGCCTGGACTTCGCCCTGCTCGTTGGCCCCGCCGCAATGGGCCAGCCAGTGGGCGAACGCGATGTGCTCGTCGGCGACGACGTTCATGTGGTCGAAGTCGAACGTGTGCGGGCCCTGGCACATTTCCATGCATTCGAGCCAGTGCGCCCGATAGGCCGCCTTGCCGCGAAATTGCAGGGCCTTGACCGCATCGAAGGAGACGATGTCGTCGCCATACAGGGCCATGATCTTATCGACATCCTTGGCCATCACTGCCTGGCGATAGGTGTCGATCAATTTCTCGATTTCGTGGGTCGCGCTCATGGTGGTTCTCCGCTGCTTTTGTTGTGAAGACATCCCTAGTCGTCTGGAGATCCTGCAATTCGACAGTTGAAATAAAAGTAATCCAAATCTTCAGAGTCGCTAGAATTCGAGCCTCTTCCATGTAGGAAAAAGGACAATCCCATGTCAGCAAAGCTCGTTTCTTACGACAGCCTGAACCCGCGACAGAGACAGCAGGTCGAGGCCATCGAAGTTCATCAGGATCAGATCAAGTTTTCCGGCGACATTCACGGCGCCTTGCACACGCTGCTGTCCAAACCGGGGCCTGGGGTCAAGGGTTTTGCCCTGCTGGCCGAAGACGTGCCGGTGGCCTTCCTGCTGCTCAAGCGCCCACCCGCCCTGCCCGTCTGGGCCGATGAACACAGCGCCACGTTGCACGCGCTGCAAGTCGACCAGCGTCAGCAGGGCAAGGGTTACGGCAAGGCGTGCCTGCTGGCGCTGCCCGCAGTGGCGCGCGAGGCGTGGCCGGAGATCAGGGGGTTGGAGTTGTCGGTGGATGCGGACAATGCGCAGGCGATCGGGCTGTATGCCAAGTATGGTTTTGTCGACAGCGGCGAGGCGTACAAGGGGCGGATTGGGTATGAGCGGCGGATGGGGATGAGTTTCTAAACCCGCCCCCAATACAAATGTGGGAGCGAGCCTGCTCCGGGCGGCGCTCCGACGATTGCGCTCTGCCTGTCAGATGTTCAGTGACTGACACGACGCCATCGCGAGCAGGCTCGCTCCCACAGTAAAAATGCTGTGGAGGCTCAGAGACTCAATACCATCTCATGCCAAGCCATCCCGCCATGGTCCGACGCCGAGGGCTTGATATAGGCAAAGCCGAAGCCGGCGTACAGCGGGATGTGCCGTTCCTTGCACATCAGGTGAATGGTCGCCTTGCCCAGGCCGCGCATGCGTTCGATGAATTCGCTCATCAGGCGCTTGGCCAGGCCCTGGCCCTGGAAGTCCGGGTGCACCACCACCGACATGATCACCACATTCGGCCCGGCCGGGTCGTGGCCGATCAGCTCCTTGAAGGCCTCGTCGGACATTTCCACCTCGAACGCCGCACCGGAATTGATGAAACCGGCTACAACGCCGTCCACTTCGGCGACGATGAAACCTTCAGGCCAGGTGGCGATGCGTGTGGCGATTTTCTCACGCGTGGCGGCTTCGTCGCCTTCATAGGCCTGGGTTTCGATGGCGTAGCAGCGGTCCAGGTCGGCGGGCGTGACGTTGCGGATGACGGTGTTCATGGCAGCTCGGATTTGGCAGGAAGAAAGCCTGGGATGATAGATCAGCCACCCGGCGACATCGAGAGACGAATCGGCGGATCCGCCTCTCGCTGCCCTTCTACGCCTTGATCGGCAGCCAGATTTCCAGCGTACCGGTGTTGAGCTGCGGATTGAAATCGTCGCTGTAGCGCTCGAACTCCGGGGTCTGCAGCAGCTCGTGCCCGGACTGCGGCAACCAGGTACCGTGGATGTACTGAAAGACCTGCGGCAATTGGCTCAGCGGCCCCTTGTAGTCGAACACCACGTAACGCTGGGGCGGAAGTTCGACCCAGCGGTAGGTGTCCGGCAGGTCGTCGAGCTTGCTGATCTCGACACCGGCGATGTAGTCGAATTCGTCGTTGTCGCCGAAATTGCAGCCGACGCCGTAGGTCTCGCCTCCCACCTGACCAGGAATCCGGCCAATGTGCGGCACGAATTGATCCCAGAGCGTGACGATGTCCTTGACCGTTTGCTGGTTGAAGCGCCCGCCAAGGCCTGCGATCAATCGGAAGTGTCCATGTTCGATACGTGGTTCAGCCAGTTCGACGGATTTTGGCTCATCCATGGCTCGACTCCTGATGCGAAAAAATGGGTTCGGCTGGGAGTATAGAGGCCAAACCCGATTCGCCAAGTCAGAGGCTGTGCAACGCCTCCACGGCCGCGGTGCCGACAAACTCGTTGTACCCCGATAGGATCACGTACACCGCGAAATAACAGAAGATCGCCGCCGATGCCAGGTACGAGTAACGCAGCAGCTTGTCGCCCAGCAACTTGCCGCCATGGCTCGCCGCGAAGCATAGGCCGGCCGACCACAACAGCCCGGCACAGAGGAAACCGCCGAGGAACAGCGCCGAACTGAGCGGCCCACCGCCACCGGAACGGGCAATCAGGGTGCCACCGACCGCCGCGAACCAGAGGATCGCGCTGGGGGACGACATGGCCAGGAAGATCCCGCGAAAGAACTCCTTGCGATGGGAGTTGTGCCCCACTTCGGCGGTCTCGGCCAGCAGTGCCTCGTGGTGAATCGCCGAATAGATCATCTTCGCCGCAAAGTACACCAGCAGCACCGAGCCACCGATCCACAGCACCCAGCGCACGGTTTCGTATTGCAGCAAAACCGTCATGCCGGCCAGCGCCAGCACCGCGTAGATCAGGTCGCCCACGCAGGTGCCCAGGCCCAGGGCAAAGCCTTGAAAATAGCCGCGCTGCATGGCCAGGGTGATCATGGCGATGTTGGCCACGCCAATGTCCAGGCACAGGGAAAGGCTCAGCAGGAAGCCGCTGCTAAATTCCATCGACCGATTTCCTTCGGGAAAAAAATGTTGTCATTGAGGCTGGACAGTCTGTCACAGCTGCCCGTACATTGCGCCCCAGGCCACCGCAGTGGCCAGCGTCGCTCGGACGGTTCCGGGCGCTTACGTTATCGAGGCAACAATGGCCGAACAAGGTTCGCCGCGCCGCTTTGCGCGCATAGATCGACTCCCCCCTTACGTTTTCAATATCACTGCCGAGCTGAAGATGGCCGCCCGTCGTCGTGGTGAAGACATCATCGACTTGAGCATGGGCAACCCCGACGGCGCCACCCCGCCGCATATCGTCGAGAAACTGGTGACCGTCGCCCAGCGCGAAGACACCCACGGCTACTCGACGTCCAAGGGTATTCCGCGTCTGCGCCGGGCGATTTCCAACTGGTACAAGGAACGCTACGAGGTCGAGATCGACCCCGAGAGCGAAGCCATTGTCACCATCGGTTCCAAGGAAGGCCTGGCGCACCTGATGCTGGCGACCCTGGACCAGGGCGACACCGTGCTGGTGCCCAACCCGAGCTACCCGATTCACATCTACGGCGCGGTAATCGCCGGTGCCCAGGTGCGTTCGGTGCCGCTGGTGCCGGGTGTGGATTTCTTCGCCGAACTGGAGCGAGCGATTCGCGGTTCGATTCCAAAGCCGAAGATGATGATCCTCGGCTTCCCGTCCAACCCCACCGCGCAGTGCGTGGAGCTGGATTTCTTCGAACGCGTGATCGCCCTGGCCAAGCAGTATGACGTCCTGGTGGTCCACGACCTGGCTTACGCCGACATCGTCTACGACGGCTGGAAAGCCCCGTCGATCATGCAAGTGCCGGGTGCCAAGGATATCGCGGTGGAGTTCTTCACCCTGTCCAAGAGCTACAACATGGCGGGCTGGCGCATCGGCTTCATGGTCGGTAACCCGGAGCTGGTCAACGCCCTGGCGCGGATCAAGAGCTACCACGACTACGGCACCTTCACCCCGCTGCAAGTGGCCGCCATTGCCGCCCTGGAAGGCGACCAGCAATGCGTGCGCGACATCGCCGAGCAATACCGGCAGCGGCGCAACGTGCTGGTCAAGGGCCTGCATGAGCTGGGCTGGATGGTCGAAAACCCGAAAGCCTCGATGTACGTCTGGGCCAAGATCCCCGAGGCCTATGCGCACCTGGGCTCGCTGGAGTTCGCCAAGAAGCTGCTGGCCGAGGCCAAGGTCTGCGTCTCGCCGGGCGTGGGTTTCGGTGAGTACGGCGACGACCACGTGCGCTTCGCCCTAATCGAGAACCAGGACCGAATCCGCCAGGCTGTGCGGGGGATTCGCGGGATGTTTCGGGCGGATGGGTTGGTGCAGAAAACCAGCTGACACACAGCATTACTGTGGGAGCGAGCCTGCTCGCGATTGCGGTGTGTCATTCACTGTAGATGTCACAGATGGATCGCTATCGCGAGCAGGCTCGCTCCCACAGGGGATCTCCACAAGGGCTATTTTCTGCACATCAATCACCCACAAAAAAACCGCATCGCTGCGGTTTTTTTGTGCCTGCCATCCGCCCTTAGACGAACAGCGACAACAACAGGATAAAGCCCAGGCCCACCACCGACAGGATGGTTTCCATCGCGGTCCAGGTCTTGAAGGTTTCGGCCACGGTCATGTTGAAGTACTGCTTGACCAGCCAGAAACCGGCGTCGTTCACGTGGGACAGGATCAGGGAACCGGCACCGGTGGCCAGCACCAGCAGCTCGCGGTTGACGCCCGGGATCATCCCCACCACCGGCACCACGATGCCCGCGCCGGTAATGGTCGCCACGGTAGCGGAACCGGTGGCAATGCGAATCACCGCGGCCACCAGCCACGCCAGCAGGATCGGCGAGATCTGCGCCGCCACGGCCATGTGGCCGATCACGTCACCCACGCCGCTGGTTACCAGCATCTGCTTGAAGCCACCACCGGCACCGATGATCAGGATGATTGCGGCGGTCGGCGCCAGGCTGGCATCCAGCCACTTGAGCATCTGTTGCGAACCGATGCCCTGCTTGTAGCCGAAGGTGTACAGCGACAGCAGCAAGGCCAGCAGCAGTGCCGAGATCGGGTGACCGATCAGGTCCATGAAGGTGCGGAAGAAGTTGCCGTCGGGCAGCACCACGTCGGCAAAAGTCTTGAGCAGCATCAGGAACACCGGCGACAGCACGGTGACCAGGGTAATGCCGAAGCTTGGCAGGTTGGCCGAGTCGGTCTCGCGGGCCAGTTGGTCCACCAGTTCCTGGTTCGGGTGACCGGGAATGTGCTTGGCAATGAAGGTACCGAAGATCGGGCCGGCAATGATGGCGGTCGGCAGTGCGACGATCAGGCCGTAGAGGATGGTCTTGCCGATGTCGGCACCGAACACGCCGATGGCCAGCAGCGGGCCCGGGTGCGGAGGCACCAGGCCGTGTACCGCCGACAGGCCGGCCAGCAGCGGGATACCGATCTTGATGATCGACACGCCGGTGCGCCGGGCGACGATGAACACCAGCGGAATCAGCAACACGAAACCGATTTCGAAGAACAGCGGGATGCCCACCAGGAACGCGGCGAACATCATCGCCCACTGCACTTTTTCCTTGCCGAAGGCGCGGATCAGCGTCTGCGCGATCTGGTCCGCCCCACCGGACTCGGCCATCATCTTGCCGAGCATGGTGCCCAGCGCGAGGATGATGCCGACGAAACCGAGCACGCCACCGAAGCCGTCCTGGAACGCCTTGATGATGGTGCCGATCGGCATGCCGGAGGTCAGCCCGAGGAAAGCGGCGGCGATGATCAGGGCAATGAAGGGGTGGAACTTGAACTTGGTGATCAGGACGATAAGCCCGATCACCGTCACCACTGCATCGAGCAGCAGGAAGGTTTCGTGGGACATGCCAAACATTAGGGGTGTCTCCTGGTTGTTGTTGTTATTAAAGCGGGTTATTCGAACGCTGAAAGGACAGCGCTATCTCTACGGGAAAAATCAACCGGCGCGTTTCAGGCCGTGCTCCAGCCACCAGGCATGCGCCTGTTGTGCCAACTGCTCGACGCTGTGGTTGGAGGCGTCCAGCGCCAGGGTCAGCGGCTCGCCCACCGGTGATTCGAGGGTGGCAAACTGGCTGTCGATCAGGGTCGAGGGCATGAAATGACCCGGCCGATGGGAGACGCGGTCAGCGGCCACCTCAGGGGTCAGTTCGAGGAACACGAAGCCCAGGCCGGGCAAAGCGCTGCGCAGGCGTTCGCGATAAATGTGCTTGAGCGCCGAGCAGGTCAGCACCGGACGCTGGCCTGCGGCATCGACCCGGCGCAGTTCGGCGCACAGGGTGTCGAGCCAGCCGGCACGGTCGTCGTCGTTCAGGGGGATGCCCGCGCTCATTTTTTCGATATTGGCGGCAGGGTGAAAGGTATCGCCTTCAATGGCAGTGGCGCCGCTGAGCTCGCAGAGAGCTTCGCTGACGCAGGTCTTGCCGCAACCGGCGACGCCCATGATGACCAGGGCGGTGATGGGATGAGTCATGTAACACCTCAGCGCGCAGACAGCGCTACCTTTGCCAGTTATGACACTAGACCAAAAGCAGAAGTTGCCGACGCCTTCTTGTCATTTTTGTGGTTTGCAGCCAATTGCGTCCCAACGCCGAAAAGCGAGCTTCAGGTCAAACTCGCTTACGCATTTGCAGCTGCTTCGGGACAGCGCTACCTTAGTGCCTTGAATTTTGTTTGGCAAGCCGCCCGATGACCTCCCCTAAAAACGATAAAAATACTCGAACCACTGGCCGTCCGACCCTCAATGAAGTGGCCCGACTGGCCGGCGTCAGCCCGATCACCGCTTCGCGCGCGTTGCGCGGGGTCAGCACGGTCGCCACTGAGCTGGTGGAAAAAGTGCAGAAAGCCGCGCAGGAGCTCAACTACGTGGTCAACCCCGCCGCCCGCGCCCTGGCCTCGGCCCAGAGCCATTCGGTGGTGGTGCTGGTGCCGTCGTTGTCCAACCTTCTGTTCATCGACACCCTGGAAGCCATTCATCAGGTTTTGCGCCCCAAGGGCTTCGAAGTGCTGATCGGCAACTTCCACTACTCGCGTGATGAAGAAGAAAACCTGTTGCGCAACTACATGGCCTACCAGCCGCGCGGCCTGTTGCTGACCGGCTTCGATCGCACCGAGAGCTCAAGGCGGATGATCGAAGCGAGCAACATTCCCTGCGTCTACATGATGGAGCTGGACAGCGCCGCCGGGCTCAATTGCGTCGGCTTCTCGCAATTGGCGGCCGGCGAAACGGCGGCTCAGCACCTGCTGTCCCGTGGGCGCAAGCGCCTAGCCTACATTGGCGCGCAACTCGACCAACGCACCCTGCTGCGTGGCGAAGGCTTTCGCAAGGCGTTGCAAGCGGCCGGTCGTTACGACCCCGACTTGGAAGTGCTGACCCCGCGCGCCTCCTCCGTAGGTTTGGGCGGTGAACTGTTCCTGCAACTGATCGCCAGCCATCCGGATGTCGATGCGATCTTCTTCGGTAACGACGACCTGGCCCAGGGCGCGCTGCTGGAAGCGATGCGCTGCGGCATCAAGATCCCCGAGCAGGTGGCGATCCTGGGTTTCAACGACCTGCCGATGTCGGCGCACATGGTCCCGCGCCTGAGCAGCATCAACACCCCGCGTGAAGCCATTGGTCGCCGGGCTGCCGAGCAAATGCTGACCCTGATGGCCGGCAACACCGTGGCCCGGCCCGTGCAGGACATGGGCTTCGAATTGATGGTGCGGGAAAGCACCTGACCCGCTCGCCGGGGCTTTTCAACTAACCTTGAAGGTAAGCCCCCGTTCTGGCGCTAAAGGAGTGGCTTTATGGAACATGCACTGAAGATTCTTGGCAAAGCCTCGTCCATCAACGTCAGGAAAGTCCTGTGGACCTGCGACGAGCTGGGCATCAGCTATGAGCGCGAGGACTGGGGCAGCGGGTTCGCCTCGACCCACAGCCCGGAATTCTTGCGCCTGAACCCCAACGCGCAAGTGCCAGTGATCATCGACGAGGCCGGGGTGTTGTGGGAGTCCAACACCATCTGCCGCTACCTGGCCGGCAAACACCACAACAGCGAGTTGCTGCCGACGGATCCGGCGGCGCGGGCCCAGGTGGAAAAGTGGATGGACTGGCAGGCCACCGACCTCAACGGTTCGTGGAGCTACGCCTTTACCGCGCTGGTGCGCAAGGACCCGGAGTTCCAGGACCCGCAGCGCATTGCCCACGGCCTGCGCGGCTGGAACCAGAAAATGGCGATCCTCGAACATCAGTTGGCGAGCACCCAGGCGTTTGTGGTCGGCGCGCACTTCACCCTCGCCGATATCGTCATCGGGCTGTCGATCAATCGCTGGTTGATGACGCCGATGGAGCGCCCTGACTTTCCGGCCATCGACGAGTATTTCCAGCGACTGGCGCAACGCCCCGGTTTTCTCAAACACGTCTGCAACGGCCTGCCCTGATCGGTCGGCCGCTGCCGCCCGGCGGCAAAAGATGACCGCTCGTCCTTGAATGTACAGCCGACGCCACAAGCCAAGCCTTTGTAATTAAAGACTTTTATGGCTTGGGCACGCTAATTGCTCTTCGCTCTGTACCGCAACCACCTACAAGGTCTACTCATCATGTTGGTCAGTGCACAACAGAACCTGGTTACACCCCTGTTCCTCAAAAAGCCCGGCGAAGATCCGACCACCGATGCCGCTGCCGGCCTGCAGGGCGGCCTGCAAGGCATGCTGATGCAGAACGTGCAAAACAACCTCCAGCTGCAAAACAGCAAAGAGGCCGGCAACGTCCAGGCCGCTGTTTCCAAGCTGAGCACCGAGCAGGTCAACGCCGCCGCCAAAATCAGCGACAACGTTGACGAGGCGTTCGCGAAAACCCGTGTCGAGCTGCAAGCGACTTACGCGCCACTGCCGGAAGGCACCAAGGAGCGCATCGGCACCAGCGGTAGCGCCACCCAGGACTTCAAGGACTGGATGGCCAAGTCCCCGGAAGAACGCATTCATGATGCGATTCTCGAAGAGATGGGGCTGACTGAGGAAGAAATCGCCGAAATGCCGCCGGAAAAGCAAAAAGCTATCGGTGAGGAAATCGCCCAGCGCATGCAGGACAAGGCCGCCATTGCCAAGACCGAGCAGGCGCAGGAAAGCGGTGACCCAAGCAAGGCCCCGGTGGTCGAGAAGTTCCTGGCGTCGTTGTAATCACACCAGGCACAACACCGCCCCTGTAGGAGCGAGCTTGCTCGCGATGCGGTGTGTCAGAGATATAAGTGTGGCTGACACACCGCCATCGCGAGCAAGCTCGCTCCTACAGGGATCAATTCAACTGCAATGTCGAATTGAACTGGCTGATCGCATCCACCACATGCCGTGAGCCCTGCTGGATCTCCAGGATCACCTCCCCCGCCTCATTCGCTAACTCGACCCCAAGCCCGGTTCGGCTCAGGCTCGACTGCATGCTCGACACCGCACTCACCGACAGGTCGTGGTTCTTGCGTACCACATCGACGATCTCCACCGTAGCCTGGCTGGTGCGGGCGGCGAGGCTGCGTACTTCATCGGCCACTACCGCGAACCCGCGCCCGTGTTCCCCGGCGCGCGCCGCTTCGATGGCCGCGTTGAGCGCCAGCAGGTTGGTCTGGTCGGCAATGCCGCGAATGGTCTGGACGATGGTACCGATGATGTCCGACTGCTTGCTCACCGCGTCGATGCTCAGCGCCGCCTGGTTCAGGTCGCGGGAAATGTCCTGGATGATCTGCACCGTCTGCTGCACCACCTGCGAACCCTTCTGCGCACAGGCGTCGTTTTGCACCGAGGTGCTGTGGGCCGACTCGGCGGCGGTTTGCAGGGTGGTCATTTGATGGGTAATGTCGCTGGCGAACTTCACCACCTTGTACAGACGCCCCTTGGTGTCGAACAGCGGGTTGTAGGACGCTTCGAGGAAGATGGTGCGACCGTGCTTGTCCTTGCGCTCGAAACGGTGCGAGTGATACTCGCCGCGATTGAGTGACGCCCAGAACGCCTTGTAACCGGTGGATTCCGCTTCAGCACGGTGGCAGAACAGGCTGTGGTGCTGGCCGACGATCTCGCCCAGCGAGTAGTGCGTGGCGTTGAGGAAGTTGTCATTGGCGGTGATCACGCGACCATCCGGGGTGAATTCGATCACCGCCATGGACCGGCCGATGGCCGCCAGCATGCTTTTGTTCTCGTGTTCCTCGTGCACCCGTTCGGAAATGTCGGAGGCCACCTTGATCACACTTTTTACCTGACGATCCGCGCCGAACACCGGCATGTAACTGGCTTCGAGCCACACTTCCCGGCCGCTCTTGTCCAGGCGCGGGAACGTGCCGCTGACCGGTTCGCCACGGGCCAGGTCGCGCCACAGCCTGGCGTATTCTTCGCTGCGGTAGAACGACTCTTCACAAAAGATCCGGTGATGTTTGCCGCGCACCTCTTCGGCGCTGTAACCCATGGCTGCGCAAAAATTATCGTTGGCTTCGATGACGAAGCCGTCCGGGGTGAACTCGATCATCGCCATGGAACGGCAGATGGCCGCCAGTTTGGCGTTGGCCTCGCCCAGCGCACAGCTGAAACGTTCGATTTCCAGCAGGTCAGCCTTGTGATGCAGATTGAACATGGTCGTATCACCCTAAGCGCGGTTTTTTTTGATAGATGAAAGTGCTTCGGCCTTTCATTGCATCCACCACAACGTTCCCCAGGAACAGGCACACGCGTCCCTCCACGGGAGGGACTGGTCAGGTGATCAAATGATTTGAATCGGAGAGTCCATTTGGCAACGCTCGTCTCAAGACATCCGTCTCTTGAAAGCCCGGGACCGGGCCAACCCTGATGTTTTCATAGCAAACTCCATTTAAGGCAAGGCTCCTTGGCGCTCGTTGCGGTGCCTTGGCTTGCGCACTCTCGAGCCTGCGCGGACGACCTGTCCGACACAGTTAGTTACGAGTCAGCATAGACAGTCGCCCATAGCACGCAAGGCCACTAGTCGGCCAGCATCTGGGACAAAATCGGTTCAGCGCTATTCTTTTTTCAGCGAGTCGCCAGCATCGCCAACAACGCCTCGACGGCTGCCGAAGGTGGCTTGCCTGGCGCCACCACCAGGGCGAATTCACGGTCGATGCGCGGCTTGAGCGGCATCACCCGCAGCCCCTGGAGCTGCTTGGGCAGGGTCATCTCCGGCACCAGGGTCACGCCGATGTTCTCCCGCACCAAGGTGAAGGCGCTGTTCCATTCGCGCACCTCGACCCGCACGTCGTCGAGCTGCAGGCCGGCATCGCGGGCCAGGCTGCGGGCGTTGGTCGAGCAGCCACCCGTGGCCAGTACAAAGGGCTGTTGCGCCAGTTCCGCAAGCGTGACGCCCTCTTCCGTCGAGCGCCGCGCCAGGTCATGGCCGGTGGGCACGACGGCCATCCAGGCATCACAGCCCAGGCGGCCAGCATTGCGCTCGGGCGGCGGGTTCAACACCACGCCGACATCCACCAGGCCGGCGGTCAGCAGACTGTCCACTTCGTCGTCGCTGACCTCCAGTGCCACCACCTCGATTCCCGGATAAAGCCGGTTGAACTCGCGCAGCAAGGGCGGCAGGAACGTCGCCAGCACCATGGGGAAACTGGCCAGGCGGATCGTGCCGCGCTGCACGCCCTTGGCCGCATCGACGGTGCTGCGGATGCTCTCCAGAGCGCCGAGCATGCTGCGCGCCTGCTCGATCACCGACAGGCCGACGGCCGTGGGCAGGGTCTGGCGGTTTTCCCGGCTGAACAATTGCACGCCCAGGGTCTGCTCGATCAACGCCAGCGCCTGGCTGGCGGCCGATTGCGTCATGCCCACGCGCTCGGCGGCGCGGGTGATGTTGCCGGTGTCCGCCACGGCCACAACCATTCGCCAGTGCATCAGGTTCATCATGGCAGTAGCTCTCCTTATGGCAGCACCCTGAAAGATTAATTTTACCGAGGGTGGCGCGCACTATGACACTGGCGCCACTCCCTCACCAGAGACCTGCCGATGAAGCTGTATTACGCCCCCCAGGCCTGTTCGCTGGCGCCGCACATTGTGTTGCGCGAACTCGAGCTGCCTTTCGAACTGATCCGCGTCGACAACCGCAGCAAACGAACCGCCGACGGTGCCGACTTCCTCACCATCAACCCCAAGGGCTACGTAGCAGCGTTACAACTGGACAACGCCCAGGTGCTGACCGAAGGCCCGGCGATCCTGCAATACCTGGCGGACCTGCGCCCCGAAGCCCACCTGGCGCCGACAACCGGAACGTTCGAACGGGTGCGCTTGCAGGAGTGGCTGAACTTCGTCTCGACGGAGATCCATGGCGGGCTGGGCTGGCTGTTCAACGAGCGATTTGCCGAGGAGGTAAAAACGCAGATCAAAGAGAAACTGTTCAAGCGCTTTGCCGTGTTGTGCCAGACCCTGGAGCGCCAGGATTATCTGCTGGCGAGCGGCTTCAGCGTGGCTGACGCGTACCTGTTCACGGTGCTGCGCTGGGCAGCGGGGTTTGCCATCGACCTGCAGCGGTGGCCGGCGCTGGCGAAATTTCAGGCGCGAATCGGCCAGCGCCCATCGGTCAGTGCAGCGTTGGCCGCGGAGCTGGCGTGACCTGTAGGAGCGAGCTTGCTCGCGATGCGGTGTGTCAGAGATATCAGTGTGGCTGACACACCGCCATCGCGAGCAAGCTCGCTCCTACAGGAAGGCAACAGCAGGGTTAGAGGCTGGCACTCACCTTCGCCGCCACCTCGCCCGGCACCCAGCCTTTCCACACCTGCGGCTGGTCGCGCAAGAAGGCCTGTGCGACCTGGCGTGGTGGCTGACGCTTCTCGGCCATCTGCGCCAGTGTCTGGTTCAGCAGATCAATGGGGAAATCGACTTTCTCGAAGAACGTCACCAGTTCCGGATACTGCGCCTTGAACGGTGCGGACACGCCGATGGCCAGGCTCGCCGGCATCGAGCGCGTGCCCTTGGGGTGCGGGTGATTGGCATCGGACAGGGTCTTCCAGGCTTCGGCATCGAACGGCGGTTCGTCGAGCTTCACCAGTTTGTAGCGGCCCAACAGCGGTGTCGGCGACCAGTAGTAGAACAGCACCGGCTTGCCTCGCCGGATCGACGACGCAACTTCGGCGTCCAGCGCCGCGCCAGAGCCGGTGCGGAAGTTGACGAAGCTGGTGGTCAGGTCATAGGCCTTGAGCTTCTGGCTGTTGACGATTTCCGAGGTCCAGCCGGTCGGGCTATTGAGGAAGCGTCCACGGCTGGGATCCTCGGGGTCGCGGAACACGTCCTTGTAGCGCGCCAGGTCGGCCACCGACTTCAACTCCGGCGCCAGCGGCTTGATCCCGCGCTCCGGGTCACCCTTGATCACGTATTCCGGCACCCACCAACCTTCGGTGGCACCTTTGACCGTGTCGCCCAGGCCAAACACCTTGCCTTCGGCGGCCGCCTTGACCCAGGCCGGACTGCGCCCGGCCCACTCTTCACCGATCACCTGAATATCGTTTTTGGCCAGCGCCGCTTCGAGGCTGACGGTGCTGCCAGGCAAGGTGTCAGTGGGGTAGCCATAACCTTTTTCGACGATCAGGCGCAGGACCTCGGTGATCAGGCTGCCACTTTCCCAGGTGATGTCGCCAAAGTGAATCGGCGCCGTTTTTTCCGCGGCGGATGCCTGGCCGGCCACCAGGCTCAGGGCCAGCAGCGAACTGCCGAGCAGACTTTTGATGGTTTTCATGCAGACCTCTGATGCAGGGGTTCATTGGCACTGTGCTGGAGGCACAAGGCGTGGGAGCGGGTCATGTAGTCGCTGACCGAACGCTGGGAAATGCCCAGTTCGGCGGCGATTTGCGGGTAGCTCAGGCCGTCGACCCGCGACAACAGGAACGTGGCGCGCACCTTGCCCGGCAGACGTTGCAGCGTTCGATCGAGGCGCCGCAGGTTCTCGGTCAGTTGCCACAGGGCCTCGGGCGAGGCAGCGTGCGGCTGATCGAGTTGTTGCAGGTGTTCGAGGTGACGACGCTCCAGATCACCGCGCCGCCAATGCTGATAAACCAGGCGCTGGGCGATGGTGGTGAGCAAGGCACGGGGCTCGCGGATCGGCGCGAGATTCGGCGATTCGAGCAGTTGCAGGAAGGTTTGCGCGGCGATGTCTTCGACGCTGGAGCGGCCGCCCAGTCGCTGGCGCAAGCGAGCACACAACCAGGGGTAATGGGCGCGGAACAAGCCACCCACATCGTGACGATGGGACAAATCGGTGCCGGACATAAAGGCTCCAGGGGTTAGGGTCGCTGAATGTCCGGTGGTCCGGTGAGGGGGATCCTAGCAAGGAGCCTTATTCGTTAATAATACTTAAAATTCATTTTTATATTCTTTTATGGAATTTATGCTGTCACCGGGCTATTGCTATCGCGGGCAAGCCCGCTCCTACAGGGATTCGCGGCGTTTGCAGAATTTGTGGGAGCAACTGTCTTACCCATACCGCTCATCACCGCCACTCTGTTCCGTCTCGCAGCATGGCGTTGAGTCTAATCAGCAGTATTCGCATGCAGGCGATGAGCGCGACTTTCGCGCTCTTGCCTCGCTCGCGTAAAGCCTCGTAGCGTGCCTTGAAGTCTGCCTGGTGGCGGATTACGACCCAGCAAGACATGTAGAGTGCACGGCGGACTCGGGCTCGTCCCCCGTAAATCTGGCGCTTCCCGCTGTGATTACCGCTGTCATCGTTGTATGGCGCGATGCCGGCCAACGCCGCGATCTCCCGACGATTCAGCTCACCAAGTTCGGGCAAGTAAACCAGCAAACTGGCGGCAGCCACTGTGCCTATGCCTTTAACAGCAATCAGCCGCTCGGTTTTCTCTGCATCCAGGTCGCGCATGCTTTGGTTGATGGCCTTGCCGAGTTGCCTGATCTGTATCTGCAAATAGCGAATGTGTTCCTCGATCATGCCGACAACCGCTGGCAGCTGGGCTTGTTGCAGCCGACGCTTGTTGTCGTCTCGCTGCTGAACCAAGTGTTCGCGTAGCTGAATCAGCTCGCGTAGAGCCTCTCGCTGGGGCGAGATTACTGGGTCGCAGGGAGCATGCAGAGCTTCGGCGAACGCGGCCAGGACAGCGGCGTCGATCGGATCGGTCTTGGCATTTTTGCCCATTGCCACAGCAAAGGCTCTGGCTCGCCGGGGATTGATCCTCAGCACGTTGAAGTGCGCGTTTTGCAAGGCGACCATGCTCTGGCGCTCATAACCGCCCGTAGCTTCCAGCAGAACCCGGCCAACTTCGTAACGGTTCAAGCGCTGGATCAGCTCAACGAAGCCTTCAGAACTGTTTGGAACATCAAAGCCGTCGTTCTGTGGTTGAACCCAGACAACGAGCTTTGATTTGGAGATATCGATGCCAACCCAGGAAATCATGACAAAACCCTCTTACACTCAGAAGTGAGAGTGCTCTGGCTTTGCCCACGCTTGTGATTCGAGTGGCGCTCGTCTAACTGTTCGGGCTTATGGGCCAGAGTGGAAAGGTGGATGGCAGCTCGGCTCCCACACGTGCTTCAAGCACCGCGGACTCACAGCTTGCCATCCACCCCTCTCACCTCTGATTTTATTCCCTGATCAAGACACAAGCGGGCTTGCCCGCGATAGCAATGGATCGGGCACCACAAATCCCAATCACCGCACCCACCTATACCCCGCCTCCTGCGCCTCCCGCTGATAATCAAGAATCACCTGATAGTCCCCCTCGCCAGCCGGCAACACCTCGCGTAAACCAAGGATCTCAGCCACCTCGGGCAATGTCTCGTTCATCACCGCGCGCAACCTCTCCACCTGCTCATCACTGGCCGTCTGCGTGGTGATAAACGGCAACGTCGGGCTCAACGCACTGCACTCCACCACCCGCAACCCCGCCACCTCCGCCTCGGCATGCCGCGCCAGGTAAGCGAAGGTCACGCTGTCGATGGCGGCAAGGTCGGCCAGGCCTTCGCGCAGCCAGCGCAGGCTTTCGCGGTGGCCTGTGCTGATGCCGACGGTGGAAAAGAATTGCCCCTCGCGGTGCAGCGGCGCCAGACGATGGCGCAGCAGGTTCATGCCGCTGTTGGAGTCTTCACTGTTGATCACGCCACGGCTGCCAAGGAACTCGGGCAAGCTGCGGCGTGAATCATCGGCACGGCTCAACAGCAGGCTGCAATGATTACCGGCACTGGCGTGCGGCAACTCATAGCGGGGTCGACCAACCACCCGCACCCGGCCACGCAGCGCTGTCATCAGCGGGTAACCACAGGTTTGCGTCAGCAGCAGCTGCGGCGATAACCACAGCTGCATCAGCGACAAGCCCTCGGCATCCATGCGGGTGACGCCCAGGCGTTCGAGGATCCTTGCCAGCCAACGCTCGTTGGCCTGACGGATGGGCTGCGGCGCGACGTACATCAATAACTCGGCGATCTGTTGGGTCACCAGAAAACCTCCTCTGCCCAAGGCTCGGCCATCAGTGAAATGGATGTTTCGGGCTGTCGATCGCCTTTATCCCATTCTCCCGCCATAGTTGGCCATAACCGCGCACCAGGAACCCGCCACTGCGCGCCAGCCATTGTTCGCGGCGGGCCTGGTAGGCACGCGGCAAGTCGTACCAGGGCAGGCTCGGCAGGTCGTGGTGCACCAGGTGGAAATTGAGGTTCAGAAACAGCCAGCGCCACGGCCAGGCCGCCTCATTGAGCACCGTGCGCTGTTCGGGTTGTGCATGGGGACGGTGCTCGTAGTAAGAGCGGATCATCGCAATCGACAGCGCGGGCACGCTGATCAGCAACAGGTAATGCCAAACCGGCAACACGCTGTAACGGGCGATGAACAGCAGCATCAACAGGGTCAGCGCACCGTGGCTGAGCCACATCGACCAGGCTTGGCGCTCACCGTTCTTCAGCCGTTGCAGCTCCTCGCGCGCCAGTGCCAGCAAGGCCAGCGGCGCCCCCAACAGGAAGCGCCCGAGCACGGTCTTGTTCAGCCAGTGCAAGCTCCGTTCGAACCATGAACTGCCCTGCCACTGCCCGACACTCAGGTAGCGGCTTTCCGGGTCGATGCCGGGCAGCGTCAGGTCCTCGTCGCGGTGGTGCAGCAGGTGGCTGTCGCGATACAGGGTGTACGGATACCAGACGGCGAACGGCGCATAACCCAGCACCTTGTTCAGCGCGGTCCAGCGGGTCGGGTGGCCGTGCAGTAATTCGTGCTGCACCGACAACCAGAGCACCAGCAGCGGGATCAGCAACAGCGTGCTCCACCCCACCCCCAACCGGGCACTGCCCAGCACCAGGCTGAACCAGCCAACGTACACGCCGATCAGCAGCAGCCAGGTCGGCCACTCGGTACGAGCGGTGAGGCGCTGGCGCAGGGTTTCGATTTCTTCTCGGTGGGCGCTATCGAAGTAATGGGGCATGGCGTTGCTCGGATCAGGGCTTGTCCCTCTCTGTGCAACGACAGCGGAAAATCTTGCAGTTTATTTGTGCCACCTCGCGAGGCCCGTGTTCTCTATAATCCCCCGCCTTGCCCCGCGACAGATCCACGCCATGCCTGACACCCAGTACACCTTGCTCGACGAGCCGTTATGGCCGCTGATGAACAAGTTCTACCGCGCCCACCAGTCGTCGATGAAGGCGGTGCGCGATGCGCGCCTGTGGGTCGCCCGCCGCGAGGAGATCGTCGGTGCGCTGTGCTTGCGACCGGTGGCGGGCGGGTATTGGCTGACAGGGCTGTTCGTCGACCCGGCGTGTCGCGGGCAAGGGGTGGCGGCGGGGTTGATCGACGCGGCGGTGCAGGGCCTGGAGCTGCCGGTGTGGCTGTATTGCCATCCGGATTTGCGCGGGTTTTATGAGGGGTGCGGGTTCAGCTTTGATCCAGAGATGCCTTACGCGATGGTCGAGCGGTTGAGCCGGTATGCGCGTAGCAAGCCGATGATTGCGATGGGGCGTGAGCCGCAGATCTTGCCGTGACCCCCTATTTCTGTAGGAGCGAGCTTGCTCGCGATAGCGGTATGTCAGCCGGCCTCAATTGCGACTGACACACCGCATCGCGAGCAAGCTCGCTCCTACAGGGGAATTGCGGTGAGTCGGTGGTGAATCAATCATCCGCATTCGGATCAAGGTCCGGGAACATCACCTCGGTGAAGCCGAACTTGCTGAAATCGGTGATCCGCGACGGGTAGAGCCGGCCGATCAGGTGATCGCATTCGTGCTGCACCACCCGCGCATGGAAACCTTCGGCGATGCGCACGATCGGCACGCCCTTGGGGTCGACGCCTTCGTAGCGAATGCGCTGATAGCGGTCCACCGCACCGCGCAGGCCCGGCACCGACAGGCAGCCTTCGAAGCCCTCTTCCATCAACGGACTCAACGGCGTGATCAGCGGGTTGATCAGGATGGTCTGCGGCACGGCCTCGGCATTCGGGTAACGCTCGCTGTGCTCGAAACCGAAGATCACCAGTTGCAGGTCGACACCGATCTGCGGGGCCGCCAGCCCTACCCCGCCGACGCTTTCCATGGTCTGGAACATGTCGTCGATCAGTTGCCACAGCTCGGGGCTGTCGAACATCTCGGCGGGCACCGGTGGCGCGATACGCAGCAGGCGCTCGTCGCCCATCTTGAGGATTTCACGGATCATGGGATGGCTTCGTCAGTGTTGGGTTTGATCGAGTGATCCCGACCCAGTCCCGAAACGTGTTGCTTGGGCGTTTCGTCGAGTTCGCCGGGGACTTTTTCGCCGGGGTCCTTGCCTTCGCTGGACATGTGTTCGATCACCGCATTCATCTCCGCGCCCAGCAACAGCACCGCCGAGGAAATGTAGAAGTACAGCAACAGCACGATGATCGCACCGATACTGCCATACATGGCGTTGTAGTTGGCGAAGGTCTTGACGTAGAACGCGAACCCCAGCGACGCGATGATCCACACCACCACCGCCAGCACGGAGCCTGGGGTAATGAAGCGAAACTCCTGGCGCACGTCGGGCATCACGTAATAGGTCAGCGCGACGGCGATCATCATCAGGATCACGATCACCGGCCAACGGGCGATGGTCCAGACCGTGACGATGAAATCCTCAAGGCCGACCTGCGCGGCGATCCAGCCCATCACCTGCGGCCCCAGCACCATCAGCGCGGCGGCCACCAGCAACATGCCGGCGATGCCGACGGTGTAGATGATCGACAGCGGAAAACGCTTCCACAACGGGCGCCCTTCCACCACGTCGTAGGCGGCGTTCATCGCGCTCATCATCAGGCGCACGCCGGCGGACGCGGTGTACAGCGCGATGACGATACCGATCGAGAGCAAGCCACCCTTGGACTGCTGCAACTGGTCGATCACCGGGTTGACCTGCTCCAGGGCCTGGGGGGGCAGCACCAGTTCCGATTGCAGGCGCAGCCAGGAGAAGAAGTCCGGCAGGTGCAGAAAACCGATCAGGGCGATCAGGAACAGAATGAACGGGAACAGCGAAAACAGCATTTGATAGGCCAATGCCGAGGCATAGGTGGACATTTCGTCGTCGACGAATTCCTTGACCGTGCGCACCATCACCCGGTGCAGTGGCAAGCCTTTCATGTCGGGGAAAATCATGAGCGTCTCCTTTCGCCGCAAATCGCTGGAAGTGGTGGCGACTCAGGGGCCGTTTTCTACATCAAATTAGCCTAAATGGCGATTTTGATCTCGTGCAAATAAACGCTGACACAAAAACGGCCATCCGCGGATGGCCGTTTCGTTCGATCATCGAAGACCGCATCAGGCCTTGTCGACGCCTTTTTTCACCGCATCCTTGGCTTTGCCGACCGCCTGCTGCGCTTCGCCTTTCTTTTCCTGCACCACGCCTTCGGCGCGCATTTTGTCGTTGCCGGTGGCCTTGCCGACGCCCTGCTTGACGTTGCCGACGGCTTCGTTGGCCATGCCTTTCACTTTATCGCCAGTGCTGCCCATGGTGTGTCTCCTGTGAACAATTGAACACTTGAGTGCTTACACAAGGATTGACCGGGCGGGTTTGCGCCAAGTTTCATTTATTTTGCCCAAAGACATTTCATCGCAGCGCGCAGGTTGAGCTTTATGTTTGCAGGCATACCCCCGAGAATGCACCACGTACTCAGGCCATGGCGCTGAAGATCCAACCCCGTAGGAATGTTATGAAACTCGATAAAAAGCAGGCCATTGCCCGCAGAAACCAGGAACTTGGCGGTGCCGTGCTGGGCGTCAACAACTGCCACTTCACCGAATTGAACCGCAACCGCAACATCTGGTGGTTCGATATTCCGGTGTCGCGCCTGGCCATTGGTCAGTACGAATGGATTCACCTGCTGATGCACACCCCCGCCACCGACGAACTGCTGCACCTGAAAGTGCCGACGGTGTTCCTGCGCGAGAAGCTCGAAGGGCTGGTGGTACGCAACGAAGGCAAGCGCAAGGCGGCGCTGAGCCTTGAGTTGAGTGCGGACAAGGATTCCTATTTGCAGGACATGCGCCCGAACGGGACCAACGTCAACTTCGCCGCGTTCCGCCAGTAACCCCAAAAACTCGCGAGCAGGCTCGCTCCCACAGGAGAATGCGTAACCCTGTGGGAGCGAGCCTGCTCGCGAGTTTTTCGCTTCAATCAACAAAAAGCCCCGCATCTGCGGGGCGTTTTGTTTTACGCGGTGGCTTTCTTCGCGTTGAGCTTCTTCAGCTCTTCATCGCGCAGTTCGCGGCGCAGGATCTTGCCGACGTTGGTGGTCGGCAAGGCATCGCGGAACTCTACCGAACGCGGGACCTTGTAGCCGGTGACGTTGGCGCGCATGTGCTCCATCACTTGCTCCTTGGTCAGGGTCACGCCTGGTTTGGCAACGATGAAGATCTTGATCGCCTCGCCCGACTTATCGTCCGGCACACCGATGGCCGCGCATTGCAGCACGCCCGGCAGGGTCGCGAGCACGTCTTCCAGCTCATTGGGGTACACGTTGAAACCGGAGACCAGAATCATGTCTTTCTTGCGATCGACAATACGCATGTAGCCATCGGGCTGGATCAGCGCGATGTCGCCGGTTTTCAGCCAGCCTTCGCTGTCGAGCATTTCGTCGGTGGCTTCCTGGCGCTGCCAGTAGCCCTTCATCACCTGCGGACCTTTCACGCACAGTTCGCCGATTTCGCCCAACGGCCGCTCGACGCCAGCATCGTCGATGATTTTGCACAGGGTCGAAGGCACCGGAATGCCGATGGTGCCGATCTGGATGTTCTGGATCGGGTTGACGGTGGCCACCGGGCTGGTCTCGGTCATGCCGTAGCCTTCGCAGATGGCGCAACCGGTGACCGCTTTCCAGCGCTCGGCCGCAGCCAGTTGCAGGGCCATGCCGCCGGACAGGGTGACCTTCAGCGCCGAGAAATCCAGCTTGCGGAAGCCTTCGTTGTTGCACAGGGCCACGAACAGCGTGTTCAGGCCGACGAAGCCGCTGAACTTCCACTTCGACAGTTCCTTGACCATGGCCGGCAGGTCGCGCGGGTTGCTGATCAGGATGTTGTGGTTGCCGATCAGCATCATCGCCATGCAATGAAAGGTGAAGGCGTAGATGTGGTACAGCGGCAGCGGCGTGATCAGGATCTCGCAACCTTCATTGAGGTTGGAGCCCATCAGCGCCTTGCACTGCAGCATGTTTGCTACCAGGTTGCGGTGGGTCAGCATCGCGCCCTTGGCCACGCCGGTGGTGCCACCGGTGTATTGCAGCACCGCCACGTCGCCGCTGGCCGGGTTGGCTTCCGCCACCGGCTGGCCCTGGCCCTTGCTCAGCACGTCATTGAACTTGACGGCCTTGGGCAAGTGGTACGCCGGGACCATCTTCTTCACGTACTTGATGACGCTGTTGATCAGCAGGCGCTTGAGCGGTGGCAGCAGGTCGGCCACTTCGGTGACGATGACGTGCTTGACGCCGGTCTTGGGCACGACGGCCTCGGCCAGGTGCGCCATGTTGGCCAGGCAGACCAGGGCCTTGGCGCCGGAGTCGTTGAACTGGTGTTCCATTTCCCGCGCGGTGTACAGCGGGTTGGTGTTGACCACGATCAGCCCGGCGCGGATAGCACCGAACACGGCGACCGGGTACTGCAGAACGTTGGGCAATTGCACGGCGATTCGATCGCCGGGCTGCAAATCGGTATGCTGTTGCAGATAAGCGGCAAAGGCACCGGACAGCTCGTACAGTTCACCGTAGGTGATTGTCTTGCCCAGGTTGCTGAAAGCCGGCTTGTCGGCGAAGCGTTGGCAGGACTGCTTCAACACTGCCTGAATATTCGGGTACTCGTCCGGATTGATGTCGGCAGCAATCCCGGCAGGGTACTTATCCTTCCAGAAGTCTTCGATCATGGAAGCCCACTCCTCAGCAACGCGAAATTCAATTACCGCATTTTGATGCGATTATTATTGGTGTATGGGTGAGTCCGGGCTTTTTTTGAAGGCCGAGAGGTCACAAAGCGGGCCGAGATTATCAGCTTTGCCAAGGGCCGACTAGGGCCAAACGTGGCCCCTACAGTCACTTTCGTGACTCAAGAATAACAAGCGGTCATTTTAGAGCAAAAATTCTATATGCGGCTGGAGGCCGCGGAAATCGGGGCTTTGTCCTACAAGAATTTCTGTGTGGGTGGCCTTGCGTTCTGCGGTGTTGCTGAAAAAAGCATCGCGAGCAAGCTCGCTCCTACAGGGATGGCGGTGATCCCCTGTAGGAGCGAGCTTGCTCGCGATGGACGTTAACGATGACGCGGGGTGTCTGATGCCCCGCGGTGCCAGGGCCACCATCGCGACGGTTCGACGCCTCGACATGCTCGCTCCTACAGGGGGCCTGTGCTATTCAACGGTTAGGCAATATCCCGCAACTCCCGCCGCAGGATCTTGCCCACCGGCGTCATCGGCAGCGACTCACGCAACACGATGTGCTTGGGCACTTTGTACGCGGTGAAGTTTTCCTTGCAGTAGGTCTTCAGCTCTTCGAGGCTGACCCCAGATTCACGCGCCACCACGAACAGTTTCACCGCTTCGCCTGAACGCTCGTCCGGCACGCCGATGACCGCGCAATTGGCGACTTTCGGGTGGGCCATGACCACGTCTTCGATTTCGTTGGGGTACACGTTGAAACCCGAGACGATGATCATGTCTTTCTTGCGGTCGACGATGCGCACGAAGCCGTCCGGGTCGATCACTCCGATGTCGCCGGACTTGAACCAGCCCTCGGCGTCCAGCACCTCGGCGGTGGCTTCGGGTTTCTGCCAGTAGCCCTTCATGATCTGCGGGCCCTTGATGCACAGTTCGCCACGCTCGCCCAACGGCTGCTCGACGCCCTCATCGTTGATGACTTTCAACGTGGTGCCCGGCACCGGCAGGCCGACGGTGCCGATCCGCGACTTGTCGCCATAGGGGTTGGTGCAGGCCACCGGCGAGGTTTCGGTCAGGCCGTAGCCTTCGGTGATGCGGCAACCGGTCATTTGCTCCCAGCGCTCGGCGGTGGCCTTGACCAGCGCGGTGCCGCCGGAGTTGGTGAGCTTGAGGCTGGAGAAGTCCAGGGTCTTGAAGTCCGGATGGTCCATCAGCGCGACAAACAGCGTGTTGAGCCCCAGCAGGCAGGAGAACCGCCAGTTCTTCAGCTCCTTGATGAAGCCGCCGATGTCCCGTGGGTTGGTGATCAACACGTTGTGGTTGCCGGTCACCATCATGCACATGCAGTTCGCGGTGAAGGCATAGATGTGATACAGCGGCAGCGGCGCGATCATGATTTCCTGGCCTTCGCGCAACAGCGGCTGGCCGTCGCTGCCATATTGCCCGAGGCAGCCGCGCGCCTGCTGCATGTTCGCCACGAGGTTGCCGTGGGTCAGCATCGCACCCTTGGCCAGGCCGGTGGTGCCGCCGGTGTATTGCAACACGGCGATGTCGTCGAGCCCGACGTTCAAAGGCTTGATGCCCTGGCCACGGCCCATGCGCAACGCGCTCTTGAAGGAAATGGCCTGGGGCAAGGAGTAGTCCGGGACCATCTTCTTGACCTTGCGCACCAGCGTGTTGACCAGCCAGCCCTTGGCGGTGGGCATCATGTCGCCCATCTTCGCTTCGATCAGGTATTGCAGGTCGGTGTCGGGCAGCACCTCCTGGACTTTCTGCCCGAACATGTTCAGGTACACCAGTGCCCGGGCACCGGAGTCCTTGAATTGATGGCGCATTTCCCGCGCGGTGTACAACGGGTTGGTGTTGACCACGATCAACCCGGCGCGCATCGCGCCGAACACGGCAATCGGGTATTGCAGGACGTTGGGCATCTGCACCGCGATGCGATCGCCCGGTTGCAAATCAGTTTGAGTTTGCAGGTAACCGGCAAACGCCGCGCTCTGGCGTTCCAGTTCAGCGTAGGTCAGGGTCACGCCCATGTTGCTGAAGGCGGGTCGGTCCGCAAATTTCTTGCAGGAACGCTCGAACACCTCGATCACCGACTTGTACGCACCCTGGTCGATGTCCAGGGGTACGCCGGCCGGGCGTTTGTCATTCCAGAAATCAGGTTGCATTGTTCTTGTCCTCTTTACCTGAACCTATCCGGGGCCGCTTTTGTGTCCTTGCTTTCGTTTCCCTCAAACAGAAAGCAAAAAGCGGAGCTTCACGGACACTAGCAGCTATGGCCAAACAGGCAAATATGGCAACAGGCGACATTGATCGTATGAATCTTGGTGCCATGGTGTGGGCTGATCGGACGCCGGGCGAAGGATGCGCTATACAATGCAACGAGCCCCACGCCAACGAGTCCATACCCGGTACGTGCATGCAAAAGGAATCGCCATGATCCACGACACCTTCTGGCTGACCGCGAGTGACCGCAGCCGCCTGTTCGTCAATCTGTGGCTGCCGGCCACGCCGCCCACGGCCGTGATTCTGCTGGCCCACGGCATGGCCGAACACAGCGGCCGCTATGCCCGCCTGGCGCAAGCCTGTTGCGATCAGGGCTACGGGGTGTATGCCCCGGATCAGCGTGGCCATGGCAAAACCGCGGAACACGGCACCCTCGGCCATTTCGCCGACGACGATGGCTGGTGCAAGGTGGTGGGCGACCTGGCCAGCCTCAACCAGCACATCGGCCAACAGCATCCCGGCGTGCCGATCGTGTTGCTCGGCCACAGCATGGGCAGCTACATCGCCCAGGCCTACCTGCTGCATCACAGTGCCAGCCTGCATGGCGCGGTGCTCAGCGGCTCGAACTTCCAACCGGTGGCCCTGTATCGCGCGGCACGCCAGATCGCCCGCTTCGAACGCCTGCGCCAGGGCGCCACGGGCCGCAGTGCCTTGATCGAGTGGCTGTCGTTCGGCTCGTTCAACAAGAAATTCAAGCCGGTGCGCACGCCGTTCGACTGGCTCAGCCGCGACCCGGCCGAAGTCGACCAGTACGCCGACGACCCGCTGTGCGGCTTTCGCTGCACCAACCAATTGTGGATCGACCTGCTCGGCGGCTTGCAGCAGATCAGCAAAGCGTCCAATCTCGCCCAGATCGATCCGGGTCTGCCGTTGCTGGTGATTGGCGGCGAATGTGATCCGGTGAGTGAAGGCAAGCGTCTGACTGATCTGGCCGATGCGCTGCGCGCCGCCGGCTGCCAGAACCTGCAATTGACGATCTACCCGCAGGCCCGGCACGAACTGTTCAACGAAAGCAATCGCGATGAAGTGACGGCCGATGTCCTGGGCTGGATCGCACAGGCCCTGAGCCATCGACGTCCGCCCAGATCCGAATAGTTTTTCCGTTTTTTTATTTGCTACAGGAATTCAAACCGATGACCCAGGTGACCAACACTCCTTACGAAGCCCTCGAAGTCGGGCAGACCGCCAGCTACAGCAAGACGGTCCAAGAGCGTGACATTCAACTGTTCGCCGCCATGAGCGGTGACCACAACCCGGTGCACCTGGACGCCGAATTCGCCGCCGCCACCATGTTCAAGGAGCGCATCGCCCACGGCATGTTCAGCGGCGCCCTGATCAGCGCGGCGGTGGCCTGCGAATTGCCTGGCCCTGGCACCATCTACATCGGTCAGCAGATGAGCTTCCAGAAGCCGGTGAAGATCGGCGACACCTTGACCGTGCGCCTGGAAATCCTCGAGAAGCTGCCGAAATTCCGCGTGCGCATCGCCACCCGCGTGTTCAACCAGCGCGATGAGCTGGTGGTGGACGGTGAAGCGGAAATCCTCGCACCGCGCAAACAACAGACGGTGACCCTGCCGACGTTGCCAGCGATCAGCATTGGCTGATTGCAAGCAAAAAAAATGTGGGAGCGGGCTTGCTCGCGAAAGCGTCGTGCCAGACACCGATGATGTGACTGACATGCCGCCTTCGCGGGCAAGCCCGCTCCCACAGGGGACTCCCACAGTAGGGAGATGAAGCTACAGCTTACGAGCGAGCACGCGCCTGGTTGCGCAGCGCCTTGACCTGATCGTGATTGCGTTGCACGCCGTGGTACTGGCGTTCAACCAGGTCACGAATGCCCACCAGGTTGTGCTTGTTGATCTTCTCGATCGCCTCGCGATAGGCCTTCAGGGCGTGGTCTTCACCGCGCTCGGCTTCGTTCAGCACGGCTTCTTCATCCTTGCCGGTGAACATCGCTTTGACGTCGACCCAGCGACGGTGCAGGTCTCCGCTGACGCTGGTCGAGGTTTCCGGATCGCCACCCATCGAGCGAACGGCGGCTTGCAGCTCGGAAGCGGCAGCGGCGCAGTCAGCGGAACGCTGGGTGAACAGCGACTTGAGCTCTGGGTGTTTGATGTCTTCAGCGCAGGTCTTGAACCCTTCCTGACCGTCCTTGCTGGTTTCGATCAGGTCGTTGAGTACAGAGATCGCTTCTTTATTCATGTCGGTCATTTTTCAATTCCTCGCGGGTTGATGAAAGTTGCAATAGACATTGCAGTCGACATGCCATCTTTGAATTGATTATTTATTTCTTATTTTTCAATTGGTTATGATTTACAGCGAAATCTGTATCCGCTTTTTTTGCATGATCTGTCATTTGGCCTGCATGCAGAATGCCTGTATTTTCAGGTGACCCAATTGTGACAACTGAACGATGAATCCTGAAAAGCTCGAACTGTTGATTACCCGCGAAATGCCCTTCGGAAAATACAAGGGCCGCATCATCGCCGACCTGCCAGGCCCGTACCTGAACTGGTTCGCCCGTGAAGGTTTTCCCCATGGCGAACTGGGCGGCTTGCTGGCGCTGATGCATGAAGTCGATCACAACGGCCTGGCGGATCTGCTCGAGCCGCTGCGCGTCAAACACGGTAAACCCGCCCCTCGCCATTGAGTCCTCCCCATGCCCGATAACACCCGCCGCGCCCGTGATGAACTGTTCTGGCAAACCTTCGCCGACCGCTACGCCGTCGAGTCCGGGCCGATCAACCTGGAAAACGGTTACTTCGGCCGTATGTCGCGCACGGTGGTCGAGGAATACCAACACAACATCGAGCTGATCAACCGCAGCAACTCGGTGTATGTGCGCCAGCGTTTCGAGAAGAGCGACGGCACGCGGATTCGCGGCAAGCTCGCCGAGCTGATCGACGTGCCGGCGGACAGCGTCGCGTTCACCCGCAATGCGTCGGACGCCCTGCAATCGCTGATTCGCAACTACAACCGCCTGCAACCGGGTGACCAGGTGCTGATCTGTGATCTGGAGTACGACACGGTCAAGGGTGCGATGCGCTGGCTGGCGCGCCATCGGGGCGTCGAAGTGATCGAGATCGAGCATGCGCACCCGGCCAGCTTCGACAGTTTGCTGGGTGCGTATCGAGACGCCTTCGCCCGTTATCCGCGGCTCAAACTGATGGCCCTGACCCACGTTACCCATCGCACCGGACTGGTCATGCCGGTGCAGGCGATTGCCGCGGCCGCCCGCGAACAGGGGGTCGATGTGATCCTCGACGGCGCGCACGCACTGGGGCAGATCGACTTCAACCTGGCAGAGCTGGGCATCGAGTTCGCCGGCTTCAACCTGCACAAGTGGCTCGGTGCGCCGCTGACCCTGGGCTTCCTCTACATTGCCCCGCACCGCCTGGCCGACATCGACCCGGACATGGGCGAGATGCATTTCCCGGTCACCGACATTCTCGGCCGCACGCCCTACAGCACCCCCAACATCCCGGCGCTGCTGACCCTGCCGCTGGTGTTCGAGGAACATCAGGCCATGGGCGGCGCGGCGGCCAAAGGCACACGGCTCAACTACCTGCGCAATCTGTGGGTTCGCGCAGCACGGGAACTGTCGGGCATCGAAGTGCTGACGCCGGATGATCCACGACTGTATTGCGGCATCACTTCGCTACGCTTTACCGCGCAGGCGGATCAGCAGGTGATGGTGCAAAGGCTGCTAGAGGAATACAACCTGTTCACCGTGGTGCGCAGCGGCGCGGCGTGTGGGCCATGCATCCGCATTACGCCGGGGCTGACCACCACGGCGGAGCATATGAAGCAGTTGGTGAGGGCGTTGAAAGATCTGAGTTGATGCTCAATCGCACTGATTCTGTGGGAGCGAGCCTGCTCGCGATAATCGTCAGCGATAATGCGGGATACCTGATACCCCGCGGTGTTTTTGATATTTATCGCGAGCAGGCTCGCTCCCACAGTTGTCATTTTTCGGGCAAAAAAAAGGTGCGCCGACCAAGCGCACCGAAAAGCCGTAGAACACACAACGAAGTGTCGGGATGAATCAGTCCAGCAGCGCCAACGCCTCGGCGGTGCATTCCTGAATGCGGGCCCAGTCGCCGTTCTTGATCCACTCAGGGTCAAGCATCCAGCTACCGCCCACGCACATGACGTTTTTCAATGCCATGTAGCTCTTGATGTTGGCCGGACCTACGCCGCCGGTCGGGCAGAACTTCACTTCGCCGAACGGGCCGCCCAGGGCCTTGATGGCTGCTACGCCGCCGCTGACTTCCGCCGGGAACAGTTTGAAGCGGCGATAACCCAGGCCATAACCTTCCATGATGCCCGAGGCATTGCTGATGCCTGGCAGCAGCGGGATCGGGCTGGCGACGCTGGCTTCGAGCAGATCGCGGGTGATGCCCGGGGTGACGATGAATTGCGAACCAGCAGCTTCCGCAGCGGCCAGCATCTGGCGGTCGAGCACGGTGCCGGCACCGGTGACCAGTTCCGGACGCTGCTCGCGCAGGATCTGGATCGCCTTGAGGCCGAACTGCGAACGCAGGGTCACTTCCAGGGCGGTCAGGCCACCGGCGGCCAGGGCATCGGCCAGCGGCAGGACGTCCTGTTCGCGGGCAATGGTGATCACCGGCAGGATCCGCGCCTTGGCGGCGAGGCTGTCGATCAGGGCAACTTTATCCGCCATGGAAACGGTCGGGGATGGGTTTGTCATAGCGGCTGTTCCTTGGCTCATGGGCACCAGTAAATCTCTAACGTGGGTTGCAGAAACGCGCGAATCGGCAATGCGGCGACATCGTCACCGGCCAGTGCGGTATCGAGGGTAGTCAGCTTGGACTGACCGGAAATCGACAGAATCTTGTGCTTGGCGCTGGCCAGCAGCGCGCGGCTCATGGTCAGGCGCTGACGTGGCACGGTGGGCGCCATCATCGGGTAGCAACGACGGGTGCCATCGGCCTTCAGGGCTTCGGCCAGGTTCGGGCTGCCGGGGAACAGCGAGGCGGTGTGGCCGTCGTCACCCATACCCAGCACCAGCACGTCGATCACCGGCAGCTCCGAGAGCAGGCGATCGGCATGCTCGGCCGCCTGTTCCAGGTTGGCCGCCGCGCTGTACAGGCTGAGGAACTGTGCCTTGGCCGCCGGGCCCTGCAGCAGGTATTTCTTGAGCAGGCCGGCATTGCTGTCGGCGTGCTCCACCGGCACCCAGCGCTCGTCGGCCAGGCTCACGACCACGTTGGACCAGTCCAGCGCCTGCTTGGCCAGGTGCTGGAAGAACGCCACCGGGCTGCGGCCACCGGACACCACCAGGGTCGCGGTGCCCTGGGCGTCGATGGCGGCGCTCAATTGCTTGGCCACGTTCAGCGCCAGGCTCTCGGCCAGCAGCACCGGGCTCTTGAACCCATGGGCGTTGACGCCCTGGGGCAGTTTCAAATCAGATATCGCCATACCACGACCTCCCGTCCCGCGTGATCAGTGCAATGGAGCTCATCGGCCCCCACGACCCCGCCGCGTACGGCTTGGGCGCATCGCCGGACTTCTTCCACCCGGCGATCAACTGGTCACACCACTTCCACGCGGCTTCGATTTCATCTTTACGGACAAACAGGTTCTGATTGCCGCGCATCACTTCCAGCAACAACCGCTCGTAGGCATCGGGGATCCGTGCGCTGCGCCAGGTGTCGGAAAAATTCAATTGCAGCGGGCCGCTGCGCAGTTGCATGCCCTTGTCCAGGCCCTGGTCCTTGGTCATCACCCGCAGCGAAATGCCTTCGTCCGGTTGCAGGCGAATAATCAGCTTGTTGCTGATTTGCAGGCGCTGCTCCGGGGCGAAGATGTAGTGCGACGGTTCCTTGAAGTGGATGACGATCTGCGACAGCTTCTGCGGCATGCGCTTGCCGGTGCGCAGGTAGAACGGCACGCCGGCCCAGCGCCAGTTGCGGATGTCGGCACGCAGTGCGACGAAGGTTTCGGTGTCGCTCTGGGTGTTGGAGTTCGGCTCTTCGAGGTAGCCCGGCACTGGCTTGCCTTCGCTGTAGCCGGCGATGTACTGGCCACGCACCACCTGGGTGGTCAGGCCTTCCGGGCTGATCGGCGCCAGGGCCTTGAGCACCTTGACCTTCTCGTCGCGGATGCTGTCGGCGGACAGGTCGGCCGGCGGGTCCATGGCGATCAGGCAGAGCAGTTGCAGCAGGTGATTCTGGATCATGTCCCGCAGCTGGCCGGCCTTGTCGAAGTAACCCCAGCGACCTTCGATCCCGACTTTCTCGGCCACGGTGATTTCCACGTGGGAGATGTAGTTCTGGTTCCACTGGGTTTCGAACAGGCTGTTGGCGAACCGCAGGGCGATCAGGTTCTGCACGGTCTCCTTGCCCAGGTAGTGGTCGATGCGGTACGTGCGATTCTCGGGGAAGTACTGCGCGACGGCGTCGTTGACCTTGCGCGAGGACTCCAGGTCAGAGCCGATCGGTTTCTCCAGCACCACGCGGGTGTTGTCCGCCAGGCCGACTTTCGCCAGGTTCTCGCAGATCGCCCCGTAGACGGCCGCCGGCGTGGCGAAGTAGGCGATCAGGCGCTGGACGCTGCCGGCCGATTCGGCCAGGGCCACATAGTCTTCAGGCTTGAGGAAATCGACATGCAGGTAGCTCAGGCGCGCGAGGAAGCGCTCGACCACCGCTTCGTCCAGCTCCTTGGCACCGACGTAGCGGCGCAGCTCGGAGGCGATGAACGCCAGGTGCTCCTGCTCGCTGCCCACTTCACGGGCCAGCGCGATGATCCGCGTGTCCTCGTGCAGCAGGCCCGCGCCATCAAGTTGATACAGGGCAGGAAACAGCTTGCGCAGGGCCAGGTCGCCCAAGGCGCCGAACAAGGCGAAAGTGCACGGTTCAACCGTAATCGAGAGCATGATGTTTGTTCTTTTATCAAGTTAAGCTACAAATACCTTTTTTCAAGGCATCACTCAAGGGAAAATGTAGTAATAACCACAACATTTTCGCAAAATGCAGATTCCGAGTGGTGGTCAATCGGAGCCATCAGTAGGATAGGCCACCGTGACGGGCCTCATCAAAGGCCCATTTTGCATAGCCGCGCGCCTATTCGGCGCAGGTGTAAAGGATACTTATATGGACCGCGTGCGAAATTTACTGGAGCAGATCCAGAATCGCCTCGAAGAGCTGAACAAGGCCGAGCGCAAAGTCGCCGAGGTGATCCTGCAGAACCCACAGCAGGCTACCCGGTTCAGCATCGCCGCCCTCGCCCAGGCCGCCTCGGTCAGTGAGCCGACGGTCAATCGCTTCTGCCGCTCGTTCGGCGTCAGCGGCTATCCCGAGCTCAAGCTGCAACTGGCCCAGAGCCTGGCCAGCGGCGCCGCGTACGTCAGCCGTGCGGTGGAAGCCGACGACAACCCGGAAGCCTATACCAAGAAGATTTTCGGCAGTGCCATCGCCTCCCTCGACAGCGCCCTGCAAGCCCTCGATCCGAGCCTGATCAGCCGCGCCGTCGACCTGTTGATCCAGGCCCGGCAGATCCACTTCTTTGGCCTGGGTGCCTCGGCGCCGGTGGCGCTGGACGCGCAGCACAAGTTCTTTCGCTTCAACCTGGCCGTGACCGCCCACGCCGACGTGCTGATGCAACGCATGATCGCCTCGGTGGCGCACACCGGCGAGCTGTTCGTGATCATCTCCTACACCGGACGCACCCGCGAACTGGTGGAAGTGGCGCGCATCGCCCGGGAAAACGGCGCCTCGGTGCTGGGCCTGACGGCCGAGAACTCACCGCTGGCCAAGGCCAGCACCCTGAGCCTGAACATTCCGCTGCCGGAAGACACCGACATCTACATGCCGATGACCTCGCGGATCATCCAACTGACCGTGCTCGATGTGCTGGCCACCGGCATGACCTTGCGCCGTGGCGTGGATTTCCAGCCGCATTTGCGCAAGATCAAGGAGAGCCTGAATGCGAGCCGGTATCCGGTGGGGGATGAGTTCAACTGAGGTCAGGTTTTTTATTGCCTGATCTGGCCTCATCGCGAGCAAGCTCGCTCCTACAGTTTGGAATGCATCCACCTGTAGGAGCGAGCTTGCTCGCGATAGGGCCAGCAGCCCCACCGAAGATTGCAGCCTAAGCCCCCACCCGCGCCTGCAAACTCAAATGCGCCCTCTCCCCCGGCTTCAGGCACACACTGTCCGTGCCACCGCTGGCCGCCTCGACACAGACAAACTCCGACACCTCATCCCAGCTCACCCCCAGCAGCGGGCGCGAGCCCGGATGCCAGACCACCGTGTCGGCCGTCTCGCCGGTGTCGATGCATAACGCGCGCTGCCAGGCATGGTCCTTGAGCTGCAATTCGCCTTCGTGCTGGAACACCCGCTGGCAGCCGCCATCCACTCGCAACTCGCCTTCCTGCTGGCAAACCTGGCGGTTGAGCTGGTCGTAACCCTGCGCACCTTCGAGCCCAGACAGCGCTACCTCACCGACGTCACCAATACGCCAATAGGCGTGCAAAGCCTGGCTCAACTGGCACGGCAGGCTGTCCTGATGCTCGGTGCTCAGGCGCAAATCCATGCGTTCGCCCAGGTGGGCATGCAGGTCCACCTGCCAGTCGCACAGCTCCAGGCGCCAGTGCAGACGCACGCCTTCGTCGTCGTGGCTGCTGTCGAGCAGTTTCCAGTCGAGCAATCGAGCCCAGCCATGGGACGGCCAGGCGTTTTCACTCGGATGCCGGCCATACCAGGGCCAGCACACCGGCACGCCGCCGCGAATGGCACCCACGTGTGGCCAGCGCGCCGCACACCACAGCCAGGGCTTTTGCCCACGGGGCTGGAAGTGCAGCAATTGCGCGCCCTGCCGGCTGAACACCGCCTGGCATAGCGGGTGGTCGATCACCAGCACATCGCGCTTCTGATAGCGCTCCCACGCAAACACGGGACGTGCGCGCAAGGATTTGAAGAAGCGTTGTAGCGGATGCTCATGCATGTTGTGCCACGGTCCTGAATGTCATCTTCACCTGGGTGCGCCACCCTCCAAAAAAAAGCGGACAGCCTGGGCCGTCCGCAAAAATGCGCACATAGAGAGGAGCTTATCGCAACAGCGTTAGAACACCGACTGAATTTTCAGACCGGCGACCAGCGCGTTGTCGACTTCATCCACACCACCTGGGTGAGTAATGTATTGCAGGTTCGGACGCACGGTGAGCCAGTTGGTCACGTGGAAACCATAGTTGATTTCGTAGTTGTACTCGGTCTCGCGCAGTGGCGAGAACAGTGGGTCCTGGTAGTCGGCCACGCCATTGGCGGCGTTGGTCAGCTCGGCGTTTTTCTTCACGTCATCGTTGACATGGATACGGGCGAAACCGATACCGACGTCATCTTTTGGACGTGCATCGAACGGGCCCTTGTACACCAGCATCAGCGACTGATAGTTGTCGACGATGTTGGTGTCCTTGTCGTGGAAGGTCGCGTTGGCGGACAGGGTCAGGCCACGGGACGCATCGCCGTTGTGGCTGGTGAGCTGTTGCTGCGCGACGAACCAGTAGCCGTGCTTGCTGCTGTGACTGCGGTAGGCGTTGCCACTGGTGGCTGCGTCATCGCCATTGATGTCTTCGCGCACGTCATTGGCATCGGCCGTGCTCTTGTAGTAACCGACACGGTACTCGCCCGGCAGGTTGTTCGGGTTAGGCAGCCAGACCAGTTCCACCGGCAGGACGGTACCCTTGGTGCCACTGCCGCTGAGCTTGAAGCCGTTGCCGTGTTCCAGCTGCGACGGGTTCTGGTTGTACGCACCGATCTGCGCATAGAACTCCGGCGAGATGTTGTACTTGACGCGAATCGCCGCCTGGCTGACGGGCCAGTTGTACCAGATGTTGGTCGCCCAGTTACCCACCTGGGAGCCGCAGAACGCCAGGTTCTGGAATTCGCACGGGAAGGTGTTGAAGTCTTCGCCTTCGCCGAAGTAACCGGCCTTGACGTCCAGCTTGCCGTCGAAGAACTGGTGCTTGATCCACAGTTGAGTCAGGCGAACCATGTGGCCACGGCCGTAGACTTCCTGGGAGGAGCTGAGGGTGCCGGCGCGCGGGTCGCCGATACGGTCGTTGGAAATGTTTTCGCCGTTACGGTTGGTCAGCTGGATCTTGGCCTGGGTGTTGTCCCAGCCCAACAGTTTTTGCAGGTCCAGCGCCGCGCCCAGGCCGAACTGGTCGGAGTAACGTGCGGTCTTGTCGTTGTTGTAGCCACCGTGCAGGTTGCCGCCCACTTCACCGACGTAGTCCATTTTGATGTCGATCCCCTGCTCGATCAGCCGGGTCCGCTCACCACCCCAGTCACCGGTCATCCATTCGGAATCGGCGGCGAACGCGTCAGCCGCCTGGACACTACCGGCCAGCATCATTGCCGCGACTGCCGATAACTGGCAGATCAACTGGGCGTTTTTGTTCTTCTTCATCCCTACATTCCTCGTTTTATTGTTATTAACTTTGTTTAACGCGGTTACAACGGTTTAGGCAGGCCCCACGATTTCCCTGTGGGAGCGGGCTTGCTCGCGATGTCCTTGCAGCTACATCGATGTCGACTGACACTCCATCGCGAGCAGGCTCGCTCCCACAGTTTTCTTTGATCTTCAGCGGCCCTTGAACTGAGTGACGTTGGCGGTCCGGGTATCGGTATGTGGCACCCCCGCCACCCCCAAACGCTCCCCGCTCTTGGCGTCGAACAGCAGCACCTTCGACGGATCGAATTGCAGGGTCAGGGTCTCGCCCACCTGCGGTGCCACGTCCGGGGCCAGGCGGCAGCAGACTTTGGTGTCGTTGAGATTGACGAACACCAGGGTGTCGGGCCCGGTCGGCTCGGTGACCTGTACTTCGGCGCGAATGGTCGGCAGACCGTTGCTGTCGCTGGCGGCCAGGGCGATCTGTTCCGGGCGGATGCCGAGGATCACTTCGCGGTCTTCGAGGCCGGCGTCCTGCATGCCCAGCGGCAGTTCGCAGCGGGCCTGGCCGCTGTCGAGCAGGGCCAGCAGGAGACCGTCCTTGCGCTGCAAACGCAGGGGAATGAAGTTCATCGGTGGCGAACCGATGAAGCTCGCCACGAACAGGTTGGCCGGGTTGTTGTAGATGTCCTTGGGCGTGCCGAACTGCTGGATGATGCCGTCCTTCATCACCGCCACCTTGTCACCCAGGGTCATCGCTTCGATCTGGTCGTGGGTCACGTAGACGGTGGTGGTCTTGAGGCGCTGGTGCATCAGTTTCATTTCGGTGCGCATCTCGACCCGCAGCTTTGCGTCGAGGTTGGACAGCGGTTCGTCGAACAGGTAGATCTTCGGCCGCCGTGCCAGAGCGCGGCCCATCGCCACCCGCTGTTGCTGGCCGCCGGAGAGCTGGCCAGGCTTGCGGCCCAGCAAGTGTTCGATCTGCAACAGCTTGGCGACGCGGGCGACTTCCTCGTCGATCTCGGCGGTCGGCATCTTGCGAATCTTCAGGCCGAAAGCGATGTTGTCGCGCACGCTCATGGTCGGGTACAGCGCGTAGGACTGGAACACCATGGCGATGTCGCGATCCTTGGGGCTCATGCCGCTGATGTCGGCGTCGTCCACCAGGATCGCGCCGCCGCTGATGGTTTCCAGGCCGGCGATGCAGTTCATCAGCGTGGATTTACCGCAACCCGACGGGCCGACCAGGATCAGGAATTCCCCGTCGTTGATCTTCAGCTCGATGTTTTTCAGGGTGTCCGGCAAACCGGCGCCGTAGGTCTTGTTGACGTTGCGTAATTCGAGAGTTGCCATGTTTCTACCCCTTGACCGCGCCGGACGTCAGCCCACGCAGGAAATACTTGCCAGCGAATATGTAGACCAGCAGTGTCGGCAGCCCGGCGATCATCGCGGCGGCCATATCAACGTTGTATTCCTTGGCCCCGGTGCTGGTGTTGACCAGGTTGTTGAGGGCCACGGTTATTGGCTGGGCATCGCCGCTGGCGAACACCACGCCGAACAGGAAGTCGTTCCAGATCTGGGTGAACTGCCAGATCAGGCAGACCATCACGATCGGGATCGACATCGGCAGCAGGATCTTCCAGAAGATCGTGAAGAAGCCCGCGCCATCCAGGCGCGCCGCCTTCACCAGGGCATCCGGCACGCTCACGTAGTAGTTACGGAAGAACAGCGTGGTGAACGCCAGGCCGTAGACCACGTGCACCAGCACCAGGCCGGTGGTGGTGTTGGCCAGGCCGAACTTGCCGAGGGTGAACGAGGCCGGCAACAGCACGGTCTGGAACGGCAGGAAGCAGCCGAACAGCAACAGGCCGAAGAACAGTTGCGAACCACGGAAACGCCACATCGACAGCACGTAGCCGTTCATGGCGCCGATGAACGTGGAGATCAGCACGGCCGGCACGGTGATTTTCACCGAGTTCCAGAAGTAGCCGCCGACCACGTCCCAGGCCTTGATCCAGCCGATGCCGTCGATCACCGCCGGCCAGCTCAACAGGTTGCCGGTGCGGATGTCTTCCGGGGTCTTGAAGCTGGTCAGCAGCATCACCACCAGCGGCACCAGGTACACCGCCGCTGCCAGCAGCAAGGTGGCGTAGATGGCGATGCGGCTGAAGCCCAGCTTCGGTTTGCCGAGTTGATCAGTCATGACGTTTGCCTCGCAGCTCGGAGTACAGGTACGGCACGAGGATGGTCAGCACGGCGCCGAGCATCAGCATGGCACTGGCCGAACCGATGCCCATCTGGCCACGGCTGAACGTGAAGGAGTACATGAACATCGCCGGCAGGTCGGACGAGTAGCCAGGGCCACCGGCGGTCATCGCCGCCACCAGGTCGAAGCTCTTGATCGCGATGTGCGCCAGAATCATGAAGGCGCTGAAGAACACCGGGCGCAGGCTCGGCAGGACGATCTTCAGGTAGATGGTCGGCAGGCTCGCACCGTCGACCTGCGCGGCACGGATGATCGACTGATCGACACCGCGCAGGCCGGCCAAAAACATCGCCATGACAAACCCGGAGGCCTGCCACACGGCAGCAATCACCAGGCAGTAGACCACGCGATCCTGATCCACCAGCCAGTCCAGGCGAAAGCCTTCCCAGCCCCAGTCACGCAGCATCTTGTCCAGGCCCAGGCCCGGGTTGAGCAGCCATTTCCAGGCGGTACCGGTGACGATCATCGACAGCGCCATCGGGTACAGGTAAACCGTGCGGATGAAGCCTTCCTTGCGAATGCGCTGGTCGAGCAGCACGGCGAGGAACACGCCGAGGATCAGGCTGATGCCGATGAACAGGCCACCGAAGACCGCGAGGTTCTTGCTCGCGACCCACCAGCGGTCGTTGTCCATCAGGCGCATGTATTGCTGCAGGCCGACCCACTTGTAGCTCGGCATGAAGCTGGAATTGGTAAAGGACAGAACGAACGTCCAGATGATGTAACCGTAGAAGCCAACCAGCACGATCAGCATGCTCGGCGCGAGTACCAACTTGGGTAACCAGCGCTGCAGCGCATCGAACGGTGAGGCTTTGCTGAAAACCGCCACAGAGCTCATCGGGATAATCCAGGTGAAGAAGTAAAGGTCACAGGAGCTGCCCCTCTTTTGTGGGAGCGAGCCTGCTCGCGATAGCGGTGTATCAGTCGACATCAATGGTGAATGTCAGTCAGCTATCGCGAGCAGGCTCGCTCCCACATGGGGTACTCAAAGTAGGAGCGTTACTGCGCCGCTTTGACCGCCGAGGCCAATTGCGCGCTGGCCTTGGCCGGGTCGGCGTCCTTGTCGTTCATGAAGTTGGTGACCACGTCGAAGATCGCGCCTTGCACGGCCAGGGAAGTGGCCATGTTGTGCGCCATGCTCGGTTGCAGGCCGCCGGTCTTGTCGTCCGCCAGGAAGTCCTTGGCGGCGGTTTGTGCGCAGGAGTCGAAACCGAGTTTGTCCATGTCATTGAGCATGTCGGTACGAACCGGGATCGAACCTTTGTTGATGCTGAAGACCTTCTGGAAATCGGTGCCCAGCGCGACCTTGGCCAGGTCCTGCTGTGCGGCGATGTCACCCTTGCGATCGGCCTTGAGCTTGAACACCGCCAGCGAGTCGATGTTGTAGGTGAACGACTTGTCGGTGCCCGGGAACGCTACGCACTGGTAGTCCTTGCCGGCGACTTTCTTGGCGGCGGTCCATTCGCTCTTGGCCCAGTCACCCATCATCTGCATGCCGGCCTTGCCGTTGATGACGTCGGCCGCCGCGATGTTCCAGTCACGACCGGCACGGTTGGGGTCCATGTAGGTGGTGATCTTTTTCAGCTCGGTGAATGCCTTGGTCATGTCGGCGCTGGCCAGGGTTTTCTGGTCGAGGTCCACCAGGGCTTTCTTGTAACCGTCGGCGCCCATGACCGAGAGCACCACGTCTTCGAACACGGTGCTGTCCTGCCATGGCTGGCCACCGTGGGCGAGCGCGATGAAGCCGGCGGCCTTGAGCTTGTCGCCAGCGGCGTAGAACTCTTCGAGGGTGGTCGGGGCTTTTTCGATCCCGGCTTTCTTGAACACTTCCGGGTTGATCCACAGCCAGTTGACGCGGTGGATGTTCACCGGCACGGCCACGTAATCGCCTTCGTATTTCACCGTGTCGGAGACTTTCTTCGACAGCAGTTCATCCCATTTTTCCGCCTTGGCGACGTCTTTCAGGGTGTCGGTGGCGAGCAGGCCGGTGCTGCCCCACTCCTGGATGTCCGGGCCCTTGATCTGGGCCACACCCGGTGGGTTGCCGGCGACGGCGCGGCTTTTCAGAACGGTCATGGCAGTCGAACCGCCACCGCCAGCGACGGCGCCGTCCTTCCAGGTGAAGCCGTCTTTTTCGACTTGGGCCTTGAGCACATCGACCGCTGCTTTCTCACCACCAGACGTCCACCAGTGAACGACTTCCACGGAACCTTTGGTAGCGTCGGCCAGTGCAGTCAGCGGGAACAGGGAGGCGATAGAAATGACAGTAGCGAGGCGAGAAATCGCATTCATCTAGAAGTACCTTTCTTGTTGTTATGCATTGCAAGTCTGGTGCTTGCGCTGCATGGGATTTTAAACAGGAGCATTCCCCTCGCAGGTAACGAAGGGACGCGTGAATGTCACCGTATGGTTACATGGAAATGCCTTGGGACACCTCAGCCAGAGCGGTCGCCATGCTTGGCGCCAGGGGCAGGCGCGGGATCAGCACGGCTTGCCAGGCGTGATAGAGGTCGGGTTTGCCGCCCCAGATATCGGCGCTCGGGCGGTTTTGCGGGTCGAGTTCGTGATGCCAGCTGCCATCACAACGGTCGATGAAATGCTGCTCGCAAAACTCCCAGAATCGTCGGTACCAGGTTTCGTACTGCGCCTCGCCCGTGCGCTTGAGCAACGCACTGGCCGCGGCGCTGGCTTCGCAATGGGTCCAGTGCAGGCGGTGACGCACCACGGCGCGATTGTCCCAGTCGAGGGTGTAGACGATGCCCGGCAGGCCGTCGATGTCCCAGCCATGGCGGCAGTTCTGGGCGAACAGTTGCTGCGCGTCGGTGACCAGCCAGCCCGGCGTCAGCATGCCGGCCTGGCCTCGTGCGGCCTCCAGGTGCAGCACCAGCCGCGCCCATTCGAAACCGTGCCCGGGCGTGGTGCCGTAGGGGCGGAAACCGTCGGCGGGGTTGTCGTGGTTGTACTCGCGCAACGGCTGCCAGTCGCGGTCGAAGTGCTCGACCACCAGGTAGCCATTGGCGGCGGCGTGACCATGGATCACCCGTTCGACGATGCGCTGCGCGCGGTTCAACCAGCGCTGATCACCGGTGACATCGGCCAGGGCGAGGAAGGCTTCGGTGGCGTGCATGTTGCTGTTGGCACCGCGATAGGCTTCTTCGTCAGTCCAGTCGCGGTTGAAGGATTCGCGCATGGCGCCCTCCTCCTCGCTCCAGAAATACCGGTCGATGATGGCGATCGCCTCATCGAGCAAGGCTTGGGCGCCGGGCCGTTGCGCGACCACCGCGGAGCTTGCGGCCAGGGCCACGAAGGCGTGCAGGTAGGCATTCTTGCCGGTGTTGCCATCGCGGTGCTCGGCCACCGCGAACCAGCCGCCGTGGCGGGCATCCCTGAGCGGACCGAGCAACGCCTGGACGCCGTGGTCCACCAGTTCGGCGAAGCCGGGCAAGCCCTGGATGTGCGCCATGGCGAAGCTGTGGGTCATGCGCGCGGTGTTCATCGTTTCGGCCTGGGCATCGGCCGGCAACCGGCCTTTTTCATCCAGGTTGCCAAAGCCTTCGGCGAGCTTCGAAGCCTTGGCGAACGCCAGCAGGCGCAGGCCTTCATCGGCCAGCCATTGCTGGTGCGCCGGGGCCTTGAGCCAGCTGCCGCCGGGGATTTGCGAGGTGTCCATGGGCTGCCTTTTTTGTTGTTTTGATTGCGGGCAGTCTAAACAACGGGGGTGGGCGGGCTTGTAACGAAGGGGGTGGGGAATGTCACCGATCTGTGACATTGGCTGTTTAAGGATGTGTTGAATGGGCTGACGCTATCGCGAGCAGGCTCGCTCCCACAGGGGAGCTGTGTCATGCACTAGTCCACTGTGGGAGCGAGCCTGCTCGCGAAGAACGATAACGCGGTCTATCTAGTCAGCACTGCGAGGCAACTGCAAGGTCACCCGCAACCCACCCTCACGCAAGTTCTGCAAGCTGACTTCACCGCCATGGCTGTGGGCAATGTTGCGGGCGATCCCCAGGCCCAAGCCATAGCCCTGCTGCTGCCCGGCCAGGCGGAAGTGCGGTTCGAACACCTGCTCCAGGCGCTGTTCCGGCACACCCGGCCCTTCGTCATCGACGTGCAGGACAAACGCGTTCTCGTCATCGTCGATATGCAGGTGCGCGTTCTGCCCGTACTTGAGCGCATTGTCGATCAGGTTGCCGATGCAGCGCTTGAGCGCCAGCGGTTTGCCGGGGTAAGCCGCCAGGGCTCGACCGTGCTGGGTCACGCGGCCATTGCCCTGGGGTGCGAGGTAAGGTTCCACCAGGCAGTCGAGCACATGGTTGAGGTCCACCGGCTCGATGTTCTCGTGGATGTCGGTGTCTTTCACGCATTGCAGCGCGCCCTTGACCAGCAGCTCCAGCTCATCCAGGTCACGGCCGAACTTGGCCTGCAATTTCTCGTCTTCGAGCAGCTCGACACGCAGGCGCAGGCGAGTGATGGGCGTGCGCAGGTCGTGGGAAATCGCGCTGAACAACTGCGCGCGTTCGGTCAGGTAACGGCTGATGCGCTCGCGCATGGCATTGAACGCGCGGCCCACTTCCACCACTTCGCTGCCACCGCCCTGGGCCACCGGCTCGACGTCCGCACCCAGCGACATTTCCCGCGCCGCCCGCGCCAGGCGCTTGAGCGGCCGGCTCTGCCAGTGCACCAACAGGCCGATGAACAACAGCAGAAAACCGCTGGTGAGGATGATGAACCACACCTGCTGCGCCGGCAGGCCCTGTTCTTCCAGGCTGGTGTAGGGCTCGGGCAGCAGCGAGGCGATGTACAGCCATTCGCCCGGTGCCATCTGGATCTGCGTTACCAGCACCGGCGGATTCACCGGCTCCAGGGTCAACGCGTAGTGCGCCCAGGAGCGTGGCAGCTCGTCGAGTTTCAGGCCGCCGTTGAAAATGCGCAGGTCTTCGGGACTGACGAACGACACCGAGATGTCCGTGTCCAGCCCCAGGGATTGGCGCAGCACTTCGTCCACGGCTTTCATCACCGCCAGTTTGCGCGGCGTGGTCGGCAGCACTTCCATGCCCAAGGGTTTGTCGTTGAGGGTCACCACGAACCGCGTGCCGCCCATGCTGCGCAACTGGTCGAGCACCAACGGGCGATAGGCCACCGGCAACGAGCGCAGGTAACTGACACTGGCGGTCATCGAATGCGCCAGGCTGCGGGCGCTGGTGACCAGGCCTTCGAGCTGGGTGGCGCGCAACTGCGAGACCCAGATCACGCTCGACAACGCCTGGGCGAACAACACCGCCAACAGCGTCAGCAGCAACATCCGCCCGAGCAACGAACGCGGCACGGGGACCTTGCTGGCCAGCCTGCGGAAAAACTCAGTGACCATTGCTGGCAACCACATTGGCCGCCAACTGGTAGCCACTGCCGCGCACGGTGCGAATCAGCCGCGGTGGCTTTTCCGTATCGCGCAGGCGCTGGCGCAGGCGGCTGACGGCCATGTCGACGATGCGGTCGAGCGGCATCAGGTCGCGGCCACGGGTGGCGTTGCCGATGGTGTCGCGGTCGAGAATTTCCTGGGGGTGATCGAGGAACAGTTTGAGCAGGGCAAAATCGGCGCCGGAGAGAATCACTTCCTCGCCATCGGTGTGGAACAGCCGATGGCTGACCATGTCCAGTCGCCAGTCATCGAAGGCCAGCACTTCGCCACCGGAACGTTCCTGGCCGAACTGCGCACGCCGCAGCAAGGCCTTGATGCGGGCCTGCAATTCGCGGGGGCTGAAGGGTTTGCCCAGGTAATCGTCGGCGCCCAGCTCCAGGCCGATGACGCGGTCGGCTTCGTCGGAGCTGGCGGTCAGCATGATGATCGGCACCTGCGCCTGGCGCGGATGCTGGCGGATCCAGCGGCACAGGCTGAAACCGTCTTCGTCGGGCAGCATCACATCGAGGATCACCAGATCGCTCGGCGCGTCGTTCAAGGCCTGGCGAAAACCGGCGCCGTCGGGCGTGGTCCGCACCTGAAAACCCGCGCGGGTCAGGTAGGTGTCCAGCAACTCGCGTATCTCTTGATCGTCATCGACCAACAATATCGACCTGGCTGAGCTCACGGGGCGGCGTCCTTGTTGTTTGAATTGGGGCGGATTATGCCTTAAGCGCTGACCTTGCAAACACTGCACAACACATCACGACACGACTCCACTGTAGGAGCGAGCTTGCTCGCGATAGCGGTGTGCCAGATAAACAGATGGCGACTGACTTAACGCCATCGCGAGCAAGCTCGCTCCTACAGGGCGGGGTGTTGATCAGGCTTGTTCGAGAGCCACTCCCGCGCCGACCAAACCGGAATACGGCGCCGTCACCAGCCACACCGGTATGCCCTTGAAGTAATCGCTCATGCAGCCCTTGTCGGCGAAGCAGCGGGCAAAGCCGCTTTCGAGGAAGAAGTCGGCAAAACGCGGGATCACGCCACCGACGATGTACACGCCACCGCGCCCGCCGGTGGTCAGCACGTTGTTGCCGGCCACGCGACCGAGCCAGCAGCAGAACTGCTCCAGCACTTCCAGGGCGATCGGGTCGCCCGCCAGGCCGGCGGCGGTGATGGCTTCCGGGGTGTCGAGCACCGGCTCGTGCCCATCCACCGCGCAGATCGCCCGATAGACACGCGGCAAGCCGCCGCCACTCAAGGCAGTTTCCGCGCTGACGTGGCCGATCTCATTGAACAGGTGCTGCCACAACTGGGTTTCCCGTGGGCTGCTCAAGGGCAGGTCGACGTGACCACCCTCCCCCGGCAAGGCGGCGAAACGCCCCGCGCCCAGGTCAAGCAAGGTACCAACCCCCAGGCCCGTGCCGGGGCCGATCACCACCGCCGGGCGCAACGGCTCCGGCGTGCCTTCGCAGACCACGCGGAATTCGCCGGGCTGCAAACGGGTCATGCCCAGCGCCATGGCCGAGAAGTCGTTGACCAGCAGCAACTGGTCCACTTGCAGGGTCTGGCAGAACGCATTGCGGCTCAGGCGCCAGTGATTGTTGGTGAACTTGAACTCGTCCCCCCCACCGGGCCCGCCACCGACAGGCACACCGAACCGATCGAACCCAACGCCAGCCCGAGCCCGCCCAGGTAGAGGGCGATGGCCTCTTCCGGGCTGGCATGATCGGCCGTCGCCAGGACCTGGACCGATTCCAGCTGCTGGTTTTTCCACAACGCGAAACGTGCGTTGGTCCCACCGATGTCACCGACCAAAGCCAGTTTCAATTAAGCGTCTCCAGGGCAGAAGTGAAGGCGCTGGCCCCCTGCTCTGCGGAGCTGAAAGCCATGCGCATGAAACCGAACAGCTCGCGCCCGGTGCCGATGTTGTTGCCCAGCAACCCCTTGGCCGGCGTGCGTGCTGCGAATTCTTCGGCGTCTACCTTAAGCTCTAGAGTGCCCTCGACGCCATCGACGCGGATGATATCGCCCTCCTGCACCCGCGCCAAAGCACCGCCCACGTAGGCTTCGGGGCTGACGTGAATGGCCGCCGGGATTTTCCCCGAGGCCCCGGACATGCGCCCGTCGGTGACCAGCGCGACCTTGAAGCCGCGGTCCTGCAACACGCCCAGGAACGGCGTCATCTTGTGCAGCTCGGGCATGCCATTGGAGCGCGGCCCCTGGAAGCGCATCACCGCGACGAAGTCCTTCTCCAACAAACCGGCCTTGAACGCATCGGCCAGATCCTGCTGATCCTGGAACACCATGGCCGGCGCTTCGACGATCTGGTTTTCCAGGGCCACGGCGGAAACCTTCATCACCCCGCGACCGAGGTTACCTTCCATCACCCGCAGCCCGCCTTCCGGCGAGAACGCGCGGGCCACCGGGCGCAGGATGGTTTCGTCGAGGCTTTCGGTGACGCCTTCGCGCCAGACCAGCTCGCCGTTATCGAGGAACGGCTCCTGGGTGTAGCGGCTCAGGCCGTGACCCATCACGGTGTTGACGTTTTCGTGCAGCAGGCCGGCCTCCAGCAGCTCACGGATCAGGAACGACATGCCGCCCGCCGCCTGGAAGTGGTTGATGTCGGCCTTGCCGTTCGGGTAGACGTGGCTGAGGGTCGGCACCACTTCGGAGAGGTCGGCCATGTCCTGCCAGGTCAGCTGGATACCCGCCGCCATGGCGATGGCCGGCATGTGCAGGGTGTGGTTGGTCGAGCCGCCGGTGGCGTGCAGGGCGACGATAGAGTTGACCAGCGAGCGCTCGTCGACGATTTCACCGATCGGCAGGAATTGTCCGTTCTGCTTGGTCAGGCGCGTGACCTGGTGCGCCGCCTCGCGGGTCAGGGCATCGCGCAGCGGTGTGTTCGGGTTGACGAAAGAAGCGCCCGGCAGGTGCAGGCCCATGACTTCCATCAGCAACTGGTTGGTGTTGGCCGTGCCGTAGAAGGTGCAGGTGCCAGGGCTGTGGTAGGACTTCATCTCCGACTCGAGCAACTCTTCGCGGGTGGCCTTGCCTTCGGCATAGCGCTGGCGCACGTCGGCTTTCTGCTTGTTGGAAATCCCCGAGACCATCGGCCCGCCGGGCACGAACACCATCGGCAGATGGCCAAAACGCAGCGCGCCCATCATCAGGCCCGGCACGATCTTGTCGCAGATGCCGAGCATCAGCGCACCGTCGAACATGTTGTGCGACAGCGCCACCGCGGTAGACAGCGCGATCACTTCGCGGCTCGGCAGGCTCAGCTCCATGCCCGGCTCGCCCTGAGTCACGCCATCGCACATGGCCGGGGTGCCACCGGCGAACTGGCCGACCGAACCGATTTCGCGCAGGGCCTTCTTGATCAGTTCCGGGAACACTTCGTACGGCTGGTGCGCCGAAAGCATGTCGTTATATGACGAAACAATTGCGATGTTGGCGGAGTTCATCATCCGCAGGCTGTGCTTGTCCTCGCTGCCGCAACCGGCCACGCCGTGGGCGAAGTTGGCGCATTGCAGCTTGCCGCGCATCGGACCGTCGCTGGCGGCACCGCGAATGAGCGCAAGGTAAGCCTCACGGGTGGCACGACTGCGAGCGATAAGCCGTTCGGTGACCTCTAGGACGCGGGGATGCATGTGTAGAACTCCAGGCTAACGGATGTGGCGACCTGATTGTCTATGCTGACCAAATACCGGTGTCGATGAGATGACGGACGGTTTTGTTGATCATTCGGACCAGTTGATTCAGGTCACTCGTTGTAGATTGAATAAAATATTGCCACTAAAAAGGCTTGTTTTCTATTTTTTTGCGAATAATCTTGTAATTCCAACAACAAATCGACGGCGGCCCTGTAAATGACTCTTCGAATCGCAATCAATGGTTTTGGCCGCATCGGCCGCAACGTGCTGCGCGCACTGTATACCCAGGGCTACCGTCAGGATTTGCAGATCGTTGCCATCAACGATTTGGGCGACAGCGCGATCAACGCGCACTTGCTCAAGTACGACACCGTTCACGGCACGTTCGATGCCGATGTCCAGCACGATCAGGAAAGCCTGACCGTCAATGGTGACCGTATTGCGGTCAGCGCCATCCGCAACCCGGCCGAGCTACCCTGGGCCGCGGAAAAAATCGACGTGGTGTTCGAATGCACCGGATTGTTCACCGACCGGGCCAAGGCAGCGGCGCACCTTACGGCCGGCGCCCGCAAAGTGATCATCTCGGCCCCGGCCAAAGGCGCCGACGCCACGGTGGTCTACGGCGTCAACCACGACATCCTGCGCCAGTCGCACCAGATCATCTCCAACGCTTCGTGCACCACCAACTGCCTGGCCCCGGTGGCCCAGGTGCTGCATCGCGAGCTGGGCATCGAAAGTGGCCTGATGACCACGATCCACGCCTACACCAACGACCAGAACCTGACCGACGTCTACCACACCGACCCGTACCGTGCGCGCTCGGCCACGCAGAACATGATCCCGAGCAAGACTGGCGCCGCCGAAGCGGTCGGCCTGGTGCTGCCGGAACTGGCGGGCAAGCTGACCGGCATGGCGGTGCGCGTGCCGGTGATCAACGTGTCGCTGGTGGACCTGACCGTGCAGCTCAAGCGCGAAGCCACGGCCGAGGAAGTCAACGACCTGCTCAAGCAGGCCAGCCAGCATTCCAAGATCCTCGGCTACAACACCCTGCCGCTGGTCTCCAGCGACTTCAACCACAACCCGCTGTCGTCGATCTTCGACGCCAACCACACCAAGGCCAACGGCAAACTGCTCAAGGTGCTGGCCTGGTACGACAACGAATGGGGCTTCTCCAACCGGATGCTCGACAACTGCCTGGCGCTGTGTAACGCCGAGTAAAAAACCGGCCCACACCGCCCCCTGTAGGAGCGAGCTTGCTCGCGATGGAGGCCCAGACACCGCGGGGTGTCAGGCTGCCAGCGTCATCGTTGACGACCGTCGCGAGCAAGCTCGCTCCTACAGAAAGCAAAACCGCGATCCCACAGGCGCCGCAGATTGCCCCGTCGGAAGGCCGAGTGGAGGTTCTGCGCAGTGGGCAACCCGGCATGGATGCCGGGTTAGCCGCCCTCGGCCAAGGATGGCCGATGGCGGCGGGCCCACGGAGCAGGACCGGAGCGAGGGAACCCGGAGCGCCAGCGAAGGGCCGTACGTCAGGGGCCAGGCGTTTTGGTTACTTTGGCGCGACAAAGTAACCCGCCGTAAGGGCGGAACCATTAGTCGCCGTTACCGCAGAAACGGATGTGTACACCGCGAGGCCGTCATCGCGAGCAAGCTCGCTCCTACAGGACTTCAAAGTCACACGCCGTAAGGGCGGAACCTTAAGCCGCCGCACCCGCAGAAACGGATGTGTACACCGCGAGGCCGTCATCGCGAGCAAGCTCGCTCCTACAGGACTTCAAAGTCACACGCCGTAAGGGCGGAACCTTAAGCCGCCGCACCCGCAGAAACGGATATGTACACCGTAAGGCCGCCATCGCGAGCAAGCCCGCTCCCACAGGGACGGTGGTGTTATGGGAAATCAGGTCGCCATTCCAACATTGTTAATACAAATCCCCACTTGACCAACCCAGCGGATGATAAGCATTATCATTCACTCGAAATGGATCAGGTCCCCCCGTGAGTCAATCGCGCTTCAATCACGTCTTCATCGCCCAGCGGGTTTCGCTGCTGCGCACGCTGGAGCGGATGGTCAACAATCACAGCACCGCCGAAGACCTGTTGCAGGAGACCTACCTGCGCGTGACACGGGCACTCAGCGAGCGGCCCATCGACCATCTGGAACCTTTCGTTTTCCAGACCGCCCGCAACCTGGCGCTGGACCATCTGCGCGCGCGCCGCATCCAGTCGCGCACGATGCTAGACGACGTCCCGCCGGATGTGGTCGAAAGCGTCGCCGCGCCGGTCAGCAGTGCCGAGGACGCCGCCCATGCCAAACAATTGCTGGAGCGTTTGAATGTGAGCCTCAGTCAACTCAGCAGCCGTCAGCAACAGATCTTCATCCTCAGCCGCCTGCACGGGCACAGTTACCTGGAAATCGCCGAGAAGCTCGACGTGTCGCTGAGCACCGTGCAGAAGGAACTGAAGCTGATCATGGCCATCTGCGTCGGCGTCGCCGAACGCTTGAACAACGACTGAGCCCGCGGGCTTTGCTACCCTTGGCCACTTTCAGGCTTCACTCATAAAACAGCCGTGCATAGACACTGCGAGGAAACACCGTGACGGACATCCACCACACTTCTGCGCCGCCTCCCGCGCAGGACTCCGCAAGCGCGATGGACCAGGCCCTGGACTGGCTGATCGTGATGGAGAGTCCAAGCGCGCAGCAGAGCCAGCAATTCAGCCAATGGCTGGCTGCCTCGCCCCTGCACGCCGAAGCCTTTGCCAAGGCCCAGGCCGTGTGGAATGGCCCGCAAGTGGTGGAATGTGCGCAAACCCTCGCCGCCCGACCGCCCAAGGTCAGCGTGCTGACGCGCCTGCGCCCGCACTGGAAACCGTTGGCCACCGCCGCGGTGCTGATCCTTGGCCTGTTCAGTTTCAGCAACCTGCCCATGCGCCTGCAGGCCGATCACCTGACGGTGGTCGGTGAGCGCCAGCGTGTGCAACTGGAGGACGGCTCGAAAGTCCTGCTCAATACCAATTCGGCGTTTTCCAGCACCATCAACGACCGTCAGCGCGTCGCCCGCCTGTATCAGGGCGAGGCGTTTTTCGAGGTGCCCGCCCACCAGGGCCAGCCGCTGGAAATCGACGCAGGCCCCGTCAAGGCCAGCGTGCACGACACCGCCTTCGCCGTGCGCTACCTCGATGGTGTGGCGCAGGTGCGGGTGCAGCGCGGCGACGTCGACCTGCGCGCGACCCGCGACGATGCACGCATTCGCCTGTCCGCCGGCGAAAGCATCCGCATCGGCCCCAACGGTTTCGACCGCCCGGCCAAGCTCGATGCCGCCACGGACCTGGCCTGGGTCCAGGGTCGCCTGGTGTTCGAAAACTGCCCACTGAGCCAGGTGCTCGCCGAACTGCGCCGCTATTACCCGGGCTTCATCATCAACACCAACGAGCAGTTGGCCGACGTTACGGTCACCGGCAATTACCGCCTCGATCAGCCGCTGGACGTGGTCCGTTCGCTGGCGCACATCACTTCCGCACGGCTGCAGGAATTCCCGGCGCTGGTTATTTTGAACTGAATGAGAATTATTTTTACTCGATAGCTCCAGCCCGTACGTCTCGTTATAGCCAATGCAATTGATTCGCATCCTCGGATGCCTATCTGCACCTATAACAACGTGCGACACGGAGCACTATCAATGTCCTCTCGCCTTACCTGCGCCTCTTCCTCACCGTCCCGCGTGCTGTCCCTGCTGACCGCTGCCATCCTGATGGCCGGCAGCGCGCCACTGCTGGCCGCGACCGCCGCCGAGCAGCCAGCCCGCAGCATGGGCGACTACAACTTCGCCATCGCGCAACAGCCACTGGTTTCGGCACTCAATGCCTTCACCAGCGTCACCGGCTGGCAGGTCGGTTTTTCCGCCGAGCTGGCGCAGGGCGTGTCCTCGCCGGGCGTACGCGGTTCGCTGCCGCCGGAAAAAGCCCTGGAGCGCCTGTTGGTGGGGACCAACCTGAGCTACCGCAAGCTGGGCAACAACAACATCGTGCTCGAACGTCGCACCAGTGCCGGCACCCTCAACCTGCAACAGGTGACCATCAGCGCCACGCGTAACGAGCAGAGCGTGAACAGCGTGCCCAGCACCGTCACCGTGCACACCCGCGAAGAGCTGGACCGCAACAACGTCAACACCATCAAGGACCTGGTGCGCTATGAGCCGGGCGTTTCGGTCGGCGGCACCGGCACCCGTGGCGGCATCAGCGGTTACAACATCCGTGGTATCGACGGTAACCGTGTGCTGACGCAGGTCGACGGCGTGGAAATTCCCAACGGTTTCTTCAACGGCCCCTACGCCAAGAGTCAGCGTAACTACGTTGACCCGGAAATCATCAAACGCGTGGAAATTCTTCGTGGCCCGGCCTCGGTGCTGTACGGCAGCAACGCCATCGGCGGCGCGGTCAGCTACTTCACCCTCGACCCGGATGACATCATCAAGCCCGGCCAGGACGTCGGCGCACGCCTGAAGACCGGTTACAGCTCGGCCGATGACAGCTGGCTCAAGTCGGCCACCGTCGCCGGCCGCGCCGAGCAGTTCGACGGCCTGCTGCACTACAGCCAGCGCGACGGCCACGAGACCGAATCCTACGGCAGCAACAACAGCACCGGCCTGACCCGCACCGAAGCCAACCCGGAAGACGTACGGACCTACAACGTGCTGGCCAAGATCGGCTGGAACTACAACGAAGACTCGCGCCTGGGTCTGGTCTACGAGAAGTACAAGGACGACCGCGATACCGATCAGAAAAGCGCCTATGGCGGCCCGTACAACGCCGGCAAACCAACCATCCCGAGCAACGTGCTGCCGGGCGGCATGTACCAGTGGCGTAACGGCAACGACACCATCAGCCGTGAGCGTTTCGGCATCGAGCACAACTTCGCCCTCGACAGCCTGCTGGCGGACAACGTGAAGTGGAGCCTCAACTACCAGATCGCCAAGACCGATCAGAGCACCGAGGAGTTCTACTACCCGATCACCCGTCGAGTGCTGCGCACCCGCGAGACGCTGTACGAAGAAAAACAATGGGTGTTCGATGCGCAACTGGACAAGGCGTTCAGCATTGCCGACACCGACCACCTGCTGACCTATGGCACCACGATCAAGCAGCAGGAAGTCACCGGCTCGCGCAGCGGCAACGGCATCTGCCTGGCAGCGGGCGTACGTTGTACCGCAGCAGGCGCCGCCAGCCCGGCAGACCTGCTGGTGAAATCCAGCGACTTCCCGGACCCGACCATCAACACCTACAGCCTGTTCGCCCAGGACCAGATCCGTTGGGATAAATGGACCTTCACCCCGGGCCTGCGCTACGACTACACCGAACTCAAGCCGCACATCACCCAGGAGTTCCTCAACACCGTGGCCGCCGATGGCCGAGGCACCGTCCCCAACGACAAGAAGACCTGGGAAAAAGTCTCGCCCAAGTTCGGCGTGACCTACGACTTCAACGATAACTACACCTGGTACGGCCAGTACGCCGAAGGCTTCCGCACGCCCACCGCCAAAGCGCTGTACGGGCGTTTCGACAACACCGCCGCCGGTTATCGCGTAGAACCGAACCCGGACCTGGAGCCGGAAAAAAGCCAGGGTTATGAAACCGGCCTGCGCGGCAACTTCGAGCAGGGCTCCTTCGATGTGGCGGTGTTCTATAACAAGTATCGCGACTTCATCAACGAGGACGCGGTCACTCCGGGCTACGACGAACCGACCTTCCAGAGCGCCAACATCAAGCACGCCACCATCAAGGGTGCCGAGATCAAGGGCCGCCTGAACCTCGACGCCTTCGGCGCGCCGCAGGGCCTCTACACCCAAGGCTCGGTGGCCTATGCCTACGGTCGCAACAACGACAATGGCGAGCCGATCAACAGCGTCAACCCGCTGACCGGCGTGTTCGGCTTGGGTTACGACCAGGACAACTACGGTGGCCTGCTCAGCTGGACCCTGGTCAAGCGCAAGGACCGCGTCGACGACAGCAACTTCAAATCGCCTGACGGTGTCAGCAGCCAGTTCAAGACGCCGGGCTTTGGCGTGCTGGACCTGAGCGCGTACTACAAGGTGACCGACGACGTGACCGTCAGCGGCGGGGTCTACAACCTGACCGACAAGAAGTACTGGCTGTGGGATGACGTGCGCGGCTACGACAACGTCGGCGAAGCCTCGGTGACGCAACCAGCCAACCTCGATCGCCTGACCCAGCCGGGTCGCAACTTCGCGGTCAATCTGGTCTGGGACATCTGATCCTGCCGACCTCACTGTGCGGATTTATTCCAGGCACAGTGAGGTTTTTTTACTGTGAGGCGTCTTCTTGTTCGTCTCGTTACCAAGTGCCCCTCTTCTTCCAGGAATTCCCATGACTACCCAGGACACCCAACGCCCTGCCCTGCGTTCGCAGCGCTTGAACCAGATCACCCACGAGCCGCACAGCAAGCTCGACGCCCTGGTCAAGGCCCACGCACCGTTCGAGACCCAGGCCAATTTCGCCCGCTTCGTGGTGGCGCAGTACCTGTTCCAGTCGGAACTGGTGGCGCTGTACAACGATGCCGAGCTGACCGCTATCGTTCCTGACCTGCCAGAACGCTGCCGCGCCGAAGCGGCCAAGGCCGACCTGGCCGACCTCGACACCGAGGTGCCGGCCCCGGTAGCGGGCGCGGTGAACAACCCGAGCAAGGCCGAGGCGCTGGGCTGGCTGTTCGTGTCCGAAGGCTCGAAACTGGGCGCGGCGTTCCTGATCAAGCGCGCTGTCGGCCTGGGCCTGAGCGAAACCTTCGGCGCCCGCCACCTCGGCGAACCGGCCGGCGGCCGTGCGCAGGGCTGGAAAAACTTCGTCAAGACCCTCGACGAACTGGAGTTCAGCGCCCAGGAAGAAGCCGAACTGGACAAGGGCGCCATCGACGCGTTCAACCGGTTCACCGTGTTGCTGGAGCAGGCTTACGCCACTGAACTGGCCTGAACCTAGACCCGCCTCTGTACTGTAGGAGCGAGCTTGCTCGCGATGGGAGTGTCAGATACGTAGATGTCGACTGACACACCATCGCGAGCAAGCTCGCTCCTACAGGGGCCGGGGATCGGGGACGACGATAAAAATATGCCCATGCCTGCACACTCCAGACTCGCCCGCGTCCTCTACGGCGCCCTCGCCTACACCAGCCTCGCCATCGGCCTGGTGGCCATTGTCGTGCCTGGCCTGCCGACCACCGAGTTCATCCTGCTCGCCGCCTGGGCCGCCACCCGCAGTTCGCCGCGCTTGAGTGCCTGGCTGGAAAACCACCGGCTGTTCGGGCCGATCCTGCATAACTGGCGCAACGGCAAGATCATCGCGCGCCGCGCCAAGGTCAGCGCCACCGTCAGCATGCTGCTGTGTGCCGGCTTGATGCTGGTGATGCTCGACCACGGCTGGCCGATCTACCTCGCCATCGCAGGCATGAGCCTGGGCAATCTGTGGATCTGGTCCCGCCCGGAATCCGCACCGCAAACCTGCTGAATCCCACCACGTATTTTCCCGTTTCATGATCCGTTTCAGCGCACAGGCATCTTGGCTTTCGGCACCTGCTCGCCCTCGCAATACACCGCGTATTTCTCCTGTTTTATAAGCCTTTTCAGGGCTTTCCCCCACGCAAACGTTTAACCATGACCGTTCGTCGGCAGCCGCCTCATTTCCCTTCAGGCCGCGCCGATGTGCAGTCAATGGCGCTGAATGGACTCGGCGAATCGGGTCAGGCTTGGACCCATCGCCATTACTCCATTCCTCCTCGAGTTCGCCCCATGTTCGACTCCCTGTCCATTCGCCTGAAAATCGTCCTGCTCTCCGGCCTGTGCCTGCTGGGCGTGGTCGTGCTGATCGTCAGCATGAACTTCTACCAGACCAACCAGAACGATGAACTGGTCAGTGCTGCCAGCAGCAAAATGCTCACCGACAGCGTTCAGGAACTGCTGCAGACCAAGGCGGCCGAGCAAGCGGTGCGCGTGCAGAAGACCTTCGGCGAAAGCCTGCTGGTGGTGACTGCGCTGGCCGATCAGATCAAGGACATGCGCAGCATGGCGGCCAAGCGCTCGCTGGAAGCAGGCGCCGTGCGTGAAGAGTTGAACCAGCGCCTGAAAACCGCGTTCGAGCGCAACACCGGAGTGTTGGGCATCTGGCTGGCGTTCGAGCCCAATGGCCTGGATGGCAAGGACAGCGAATTCGTCAATGACGCCGCCCGCCAGTCCAACGAGATCGGTCGTTTCGCCACGTACTGGAGCCGTGCCGGTGGCGAGGGGGCCAACACGATCATGGTCGAAGACGACATGACCAAAACCACCCAGAACATCAACGGCACGCCATACAACATCTGGTACACCTGCCCTCGCGACACCCAGCGCACCTGCCTGCTCGACCCGTATGCCGACACGGTCAATGGCAAGGAAATGCTGATGACCACCATTTCCCTGCCACTGCTGGTGAACGGCAAGTCCATCGGCGTGGTCGGCATCGACATCGCCCTCGATGCGCTGCAAGCGGCGGCCGTCGATTCCCAGCGCGAGCTGTTCAACAACGCCGGGCACATGCTGATCGTCTCCGGCAGCGGCGTGCTCGCGGCGTACAGTGTCGATGCCAGCAAGGTCGGTAAGAACATCAGCGACACCCTGGGTGCTGAAGGCAAGGACATTCTGCAAGCACTGGGCTCCAGCAAGCCTGCGATCCTGCAACAGGGCGACCTGATTCGCGCGGTATTCCCGGTCAGCCCGATTGCCGACGCCAAGGCCTGGGGCGTGGTGATCGACCTGCCCAAGCAAGTGCTGCTGGCCGACTCGGTGAAGTTGCAGGCGGTGCTCGATGACGCCCAGCAGACCGGCACGATCCAGGCGGTACTGGTGGCCATCGCGGCCGGCCTGGTCGGCCTGTTGCTGATCTGGCTGACGGCCTCGGGCGTGACCCGGCCGATCAACAGCGTGGCGCAGATGCTCAAGGCAATCGCCAGCGGTGACGGCGACCTGACCCAGCGTCTGCACTACAGCAAGAAAGACGAGCTGGGCGAACTGGTCAGCTGGTTCAACCGCTTCCTCGACAAATTGCAGCCGACCATCGCGCAGATCAAGCAGAGCATCAACGACGCCCGCGGCACCGCCGACCAGTCTTCGGAGATTGCCCGCCAGACCAGCGAAGGCATGCAGGTGCAGTTCCGCGAAATCGACCAGGTGGCCACCGCGTCCAACGAAATGAGCGCCACCGCCCACGACGTCGCCAACAGCGCCTCCAACGCGGCCAATGCCGCCAAGGGCGCTGATCAGTCGGCCCGCGATGGCATGTCGATCATCGAGCGCAGCACCCGCGACATCAATCAGCTGGCCGATGAAGTCAGCAGGGCCGTGACCGAAGTCGAGGCACTGGCGGTCAACAGCGAGCAGATCGGTTCGGTGCTGGAAGTCATCCGCAGCATCGCCGAGCAGACCAACCTGCTGGCCCTCAACGCCGCCATCGAAGCGGCACGGGCCGGCGAAAGCGGTCGCGGTTTTGCGGTGGTGGCCGATGAAGTGCGCAACCTGGCCAAGCGCACCCAGGACTCGGTGGAGGAAATCCGCCTGGTGATCGAACGCATCCAGAGCGGCACCCGTGGCGTGGTCGCCACCATGCACTCGAGCCAGACCCAGGCCCACAGTAACGCCGGGCAGATCCAGCAGGCGGTACAGGCCCTGAGCAAGATCAGCGACGCGGTCACGGTGATCAGCGACATGAACCTGCAAATCGCCAGCGCCGCCGAACAGCAAAGCGCCGTGGCCGAAGAGGTCAACCGCAACGTCTCGGCGATCCGCACCGTCACCGAAACCCTGACCGGCCAGGCCACCGAATCGGCGCAAATCAGCAGCCAACTCAACGCCCTGACCACCCAGCAGATGAAGTTGATGGATCAGTTCAGGGTGTGATCCCACCCCCAAGAACACCACCAAACCCTGTAGGAGCAGCCGGTCGACGCTCGATTGCTCGCGATGCTGAGTATCAGTCACCATCAATGTTGACTGACAAACCGCCATCGCGAGCAAGCTCGCTCCTACAATGGGCTTGGCGTTCCGGAGGATCTTCGATGACTGGTTTACTCACATCCATCCAAGCCGCACTCGGCTTGCCCCACACCGCGATCACCTTCACCAGCGATGGCGCCCTGCCCTCGGCCTTTGCCGTCACTGACCTGGCCAGCGCCAGCATCGCCGCTGCCGGTCAGGCCGTCAGCCAATTGCTCCACCAACAAACCGGCCGCCTGCCCGACGTGGAAGTCGACCGACGCCTGGCCTCGTTCTGGTTCGCCTCCTCGATCCGCCCCTCGGGCTGGAGCGTGCCGCCCCTGTGGGACCCGATTGCCGGCGACTACGCCACCCGCGACGGCTGGATTCGCCTGCACACCAACGCGCCGCATCACCGTGCGGCCGCCGAAAGCGTGTTGGGCGCCTGCGCCGATCGCGCGGCGATGGCGAGCAAGGTCGCGCAGTGGAACAAGACCGATCTGGAGCAAGCGGTGGTCGCCGCCGGCGGTTGTGCCGCCGAGATGCGCAATTGGGCGCAATGGCAGGCGCATCCCCAGGGCCTGGCGGTCAACGCCGAGCCGCTAGTGGCCTTCACCGCAGGCGCCCACCACCCCGGCAAACCCTGGCAAGGTTCGGTGGCACGCCCCCTGTCCGGGATCAAGGTGCTGGACCTGACCCGCGTGCTCGCCGGCCCCGTCGCCAGCCGTTTTCTCGCAGGCCTGGGCGCTGAAGTGCTGCGCATCGACCCACCGACCTGGAACGAACCCGGCGTAGTGCCGGAGATGACCCTGGGCAAACGTTGCGCGCGCCTGGACCTGCACGACCCGGCGGATCGCCTGCTGTTCGAAAGCCTGCTCAAGGACGCCGACATCCTGCTGCACGGCTACCGCGCCGACGCCTTGCAACACTTGGGTTACGGCCCCGCCGAACGCCAGGCACTCGCCCCCGGCCTGATCGACGTCAGCCTCAATGCCTACGGCTGGAGCGGCCCCTGGCAGAACCGTCGCGGCTTCGACAGCCTGGTGCAGATGAGCAGCGGCATCGCCGAGGCGGGCCAACGCTGGAAAAACGCCGACAAGCCGCTGCCGCTGCCGGTGCAGGCACTCGATCATGGCACCGGATACCTGATGGCCGCAGCGGCGCTCACCTTGCTGGCCAGGCGTTTGAGCGAAGGCCTGGGCGGCTCGGCGCGACTGTCGCTGGCGCGCACGGCGAAACTGCTGGTCGAGCACGGCGCAGGGCCTGAAGCGGCGTTGCGGGCCGAGGATGAAAACGACCAGGGCCTGGTGGTCGAACAAACCGCCTGGGGGCCGGCGCATCGGTTGCAGGTGCCGCTGAAGATCACCGGGACACCGCTGCAATGGACCATTCCGGCCGGGGAATTGGGGGCACATCGGGCGCAGTGGTGGTGACCTCACCACTGACCCTGTAGGAGCGAGCTTGCTCGCGATGGTGTGTCAGTCGACACATGTGTATCTGATACACCATCGCGAGCAAGCTCGCTCCTACAGGGTCAGGAAGGCGTCCGGCGGATCAATCCCCCCGCCCCACCGAACTCCACAACACCTGCGCCGCATACCCCCGCCAAGGCCGCCACGCTTCGGCGCGCGCCAGCAATTGCCGAGGCGTCACCGGTTCGCCTTCTGCCACCTCCAGCGCCCTGATCAAGCCGATGTCCCCCGACGGAAACGCATCCATATCCCGCAACTGTCGCAAGGCAATGTACTGCGCCGTCCAGTCGCCCACCCCGTGCAACGCCAGCAACCGCGCAACGCCACCCTCACTCCCCGGCGTCATCAGCGAGGGATCATCCAGCAGCGCCTGGGCCACCCCGGACAACGTGCGGCCACGGCTCTTGGGCATGCCCAGCGTCGCCAGGCCCGCCTGCGCCAACACCTGGGCTTGGGGAAACACATGAGTGATGCCGGGCCTCCCTGAATCCAGCGGCTGCCCATACTGCGCCAACAACTTCCCCGCCAGACGGATCGCCGCCGTCACCGTGATCTGTTGCCCCAACACGGCACGAATCGCCAGCTCCAGCCCGTCCCACGCACCCGGCACCCGCAGCCCCGGCCGCCGGGCGATCAAACGCGCCATCAAGGGGTCGGTCGACAGGTGCCGATGAATCGTCGGCAAATCCGCATCCAGATCGAACAGGCGCCGCAGCCGCGCCTCGATCTGCGGGACGGCAGCCGGGTCGGGAAAATCCAGCGTCACTTGCAGGGCATTGCCCGCACCGGGCCGAATCGAAAAACAGCCGTGGACACCGTCCAGGCCGATGCTGCGCGAGTAAGTGTCGTCGACCACGGTTTCCATACCGGTCACCGCCCGCGCCGACAGAAAATCCAGCATCGCCGGCCAGTCGTAAAGCCCTCGATACCCCAGCGTCAGCCTCACAGGCTCAGCAGGCCGCTGTAAAGACCGTAGGCCGCCAACCCGGCGCCGATGATCACACCGGTGAAAATGCCTTTCTCAATGTGGGTGAACAACGGCTCGCCCTGCTCATGCTTGGCCTTGGCGAACAGGATCACCCCCGGGGCATACAGCAGCGCCGACAGCAGCAGGTATTTCATCCCGCCGGCGTACAGCAGCCAGACCGCGTACCCCAGGGCAATGGCCCCGATCATCAGGTCTTTGGTGCGTTCCGCCGAGGCGTGCTCGTAGGTTTCGCCGCGCCCGCTCAACAGCACCGCATAGGCGGCCGACCACAGGTACGGCACCAGGATCATCGAGGACGCAAGGTAGATCAGGCTGGTGTAGGTGCCGGCGGAAAACAGCGTGATCAGCAGGAAAATCTGGATCATCACGTTGGTCAGCCACAACGCGTTGACCGGCACGTGGTTGGCATTTTCCTTTTTCAGAAAGGCCGGCATAGTCCGGTCCTTGGCCGTGGCGAAGAGGATTTCTGCGCACAGCAGCGCCCACGACAACAGCGCACCGAGCAGCGAAATCGCCAGGCCGATGCTGATCAACAGAGCCCCCCAGGGCCCGACGATATGCTCCAGCACCGCCGCCAGCGACGGGTTCTGCAAGTCGGCCAGTTCCGGCTGGCTCATGATGCCCAGCGACAGCACATTGACCAGCACCAGCAACGCCAGCACCCCGAGAAAACCGATGACCGTGGCGCGCCCGACGTCGGCCCGTTTTTCCGCCCGCGCCGAATACACACTGGCGCCTTCGATGCCGATGAACACGAACACGGTGACCAGCATCATGTTGCGCACCTGGTCCATCACGCTGCCGAAATTCGGGTTGCCGTGGCCCCAGATGTCACGGGTGAAGATGTCGGCCTTGAAGGCCACGGCGGCGATGACGATGAACATGACCAGCGGCACGATCTTGGCCACGGTGGTCAATTGGTTGATGAAGGTCGCTTCCTTGATCCCGCGCATCACCAGGAAATGCACGGCCCACAGCAACACCGACGCGCAGCCGATGGCGATGGGCGTGTTGCCCTGGCCGAACACCGGGAAGAAATACCCGAGGGTGCTGAACAGCAGCACGAAGTAGCCAACGTTGCCCAGCCAGGCACTGATCCAGTAGCCCCAGGCTGACGAGAACCCCATGTAGTCGCCGAACCCGGCCTTGGCGTAGGCGTACACCCCGGAGTCCAGCTCGGGCTTGCGATTGGCCAGGGTCTGAAACACGAAGGCCAGGGTCAGCATGCCCACGGCGGTGATCGCCCAGCCGATCAGGATCGCCCCGGCATCGGCCCGTGCCGCCATGTTCTGTGGCAGGGAGAAAATCCCGCCACCAATCATTGATCCCACCACCAGCGCGATCAGCGCACCCAGGCGAAGCTTTTGCGTCGGTTGCGACATGCCTGCGTCTCCATTTTCCCCGACCGGGCCGGGGGATGCCCCCGCTCGATTAATCGTCACACGATGGGTTTCAACTAAACAATTACAGCGTAATAACGTTTATTGAATAACGCCAAAGTGCCAGCTTTATTTATAGCGAATCATTCTATAAGCGTCGTTCTAAAGTTCGATTGCGTGAGGCTGTTCGTAAGAAAAGATTTCATTACGAAAAGCCCGTGGAAAAATTTGCGGAAAACGGAAAACAAACTAGCGTAAAAGTTCAACGTAATGGCTGTTATTTCGATTTTATCTTACCGAGGCCTCTAGGCAGGGCTTTTCCGGCGGTACGCTTATGTCCTGGAAGTTTTCATAAGTGCTTCATCAACAATGGAATGCACCCATGCACTGATCTATGTCAGCCGATTGAAAAGCTAGCAGATTTAATCTGTTGTCTCTCTTCTCCTGCACTGGAGTCATGTGATGTCTGAAGCCCCCGGAAAACTGAAACTTGGTGCACTTGTTGCGTTGGTGGTTGGCTCGATGATCGGCGGCGGGATCTTTTCCCTGCCGCAGAACATGGCGGCCAGTGCCGACGTCGGAGCCGTGCTGATCGGTTGGGCGATCACCGCAGTCGGCATGTTGACCATGGCCTTCGTCTTCCAGACCCTGGCCAATCGCAAACCCGATCTGGACGGCGGGGTGTATGCCTACGCCAAGGCCGGGTTCGGCGATTACATGGGTTTCTCATCGGCCTGGGGGTACTGGATCAGTGCCTGGCTGGGCAACGTCGGCTACTTCGTGCTGCTGTTCAGCACCCTCGGGTATTTCTTCCCGATCTTCGGCGAGGGCAATACGGTCGCGGCGGTGATTGGCGCCTCGGTGCTGCTGTGGGCCGTGCACTTTCTGGTGCTGCGCGGGATCAAGGAAGCGGCGTTCATCAACCTGGTGACCACCGTCGCCAAGGTCGTACCGCTGCTGCTGTTCGTGCTGATCGCGATTTTCGCCTTCAAGCTGGACATCTTCACCGCCGACATCTGGGGCGTGAAAAACCCTGACCTGGGCAGCGTGATGAACCAGGTGCGCAACATGATGCTGGTCACCGTCTGGGTGTTCATCGGCATCGAAGGCGCGAGCATCTTCTCGGCCCGCGCAGAAAAACGCAGCGACGTTGGTAAAGCCACCGTGATCGGCTTCATCACCGTGCTGCTGTTCCTGGTGCTGGTGAACGTATTGTCGCTGGGCATCATGACCCAACCGGAACTGGCCAAGCTGCAGAACCCGTCGATGGCGGCGGTGCTGGAGCACGTGGTCGGCCACTGGGGGGCGGTGCTGATCAGCGTCGGCCTGATCATCTCGCTGCTGGGGGCGCTGCTGTCGTGGGTGCTGTTGTGCGCGGAGATCATGTTCGCCGCCGCCAAAGACCACACCATGCCGGAGTTCCTGCGCAAGGAAAACGCCAACCACGTGCCGGTCAACGCCTTGTGGCTGACCAACGCGATGGTCCAGTTGTTCTTGATCATCACCCTGTTCTCGGCCAGTACCTACCTGTCGCTGATCTACCTCGCCACCTCGATGATCCTGGTGCCCTACCTGTGGTCGGCCGCCTATGCACTACTGCTGGCGATACGCGGCGAAAGCTACGAGAACGACGCTCGCGACCGCAGCAAGGACCTGCTGATCGGCGTGATCGCGCTGGTCTATGCGGTCTGGCTGATCTACGCCGGCGGCGTCAAGTACCTGCTGCTGTCGGCCCTGCTCTATGCCCCCGGCGTGATCCTGTTCGCCAAGGCCAAGCTGGAAATCAACAAACCGGTTTTCACCAACGTCGAGAAGCTGATTTTCGCTGCGGTCGTCGTGGGCGCCCTGGTGGCGGCCTACGGGCTGTATGACGGTTTCCTGACCCTGTAACGATTGTTCTGTCACTGGAGGATCTGTAATGACCACGGAAAAAGTTAAGTACGGCGTCCACTCCGAAGCCGGCAAACTGCGCAAAGTCATGGTGTGTTCCCCCGGCCTGGCCCATACGCGGCTGACCCCAAGTAACTGCGATGACCTGCTGTTCGACGATGTGATCTGGGTCGCCCAGGCCAAGCGCGATCACTTCGATTTCGTCACCAAGATGCGCGAGCGCGGCATCGAAGTACTGGAAATGCACAACCTGCTGACCGAGACGGTGCAGAACCCTGAAGCGCTGAAATGGATCCTGGATCGCAAGATCACTGCCGATACCGTCGGCGTCGGCCTGACCAACGAAGTACGCAGCTGGCTCGAAGGCCTGGAGCCACGCAAGCTCGCCGAGTTCCTCATCGGCGGCGTGGCCGGTGAAGACCTGCCCGACAGCGAAGGCGCGGGCGTGATCAAGATGTACCGCGACTACCTGGGCCACTCGAGCTTTTTGCTCGACCCGCTGCCCAACACCCAGTTCACCCGCGATACCACCTGCTGGATCTACGGCGGCGTGACCCTCAACCCGATGTACTGGCCGGCGCGCCGTCAGGAAACCCTGCTGGCCAGCGCCATCTACAAATTCCATCCGGACTTCACCAAGGCTGAGTTCGAAGTCTGGTACGGCGACCCCGACAAGGATCACGGCAAGGCCACCCTGGAAGGCGGCGACGTCATGCCCATCGGCAATGGCGTGGTGTTGATCGGCATGGGCGAGCGCTCGTCGCGCCAGGCCATCGGTCAACTGGCGCAATCGCTGTTCGCCAAGGGCGCGGTGGAAAAAGTGGTGGTCGCCGGCCTGCCCAAGTCCCGCGCCGCGATGCACCTGGACACCGTGTTCAGCTTCTGCGATCGCGACCTGGTCACGGTGTTCCCGGAAGTGGTCAAGGAGATCGTGCCGTTCATCATCCGTCCCGATGAAAGCAAGCCTTACGGCCTGGACGTGCGACGGGAGAACAAATCGTTCATCGAGGTGGTGGCCGACGTGCTCAACCTGCCGAAGCTGCGCGTGGTGGAAACCGGCGGCAACAGCTTCGCCGCCGAACGCGAACAGTGGGACGACGGCAACAACGTGGTCGCCGTCGAGCCCGGCGTGGTGATCGGCTACGACCGCAACACCTACACCAACACCCTGCTGCGCAAGGCCGGGGTGGAGGTCATCACCATCAGCGCCGGCGAACTGGGCCGTGGCCGTGGCGGCGGCCACTGCATGACCTGCCCAATCGTCCGCGACCCGATCGACTACTGATTACAGGGAGACACACCATGGCTTTCAATATCCATAACCGCAATCTGCTGAGCCTGGAACACCACACGCCTCGCGAATTGCGCTACCTGCTCGACCTGTCCCGCGACCTCAAGCGCGCCAAGTACACCGGCACCGAACAGCAGCACCTGAAGGGCAACAACATTGCGCTGATCTTCGAGAAAACCTCGACCCGCACCCGTTGCGCCTTTGAAGTCGCGGCCTATGACCAGGGGGCCAATGTCACCTACATCGACCCCAACTCTTCGCAAATCGGCCACAAGGAGAGCATGAAAGACACCGCCCGCGTGCTCGGGCGCATGTACGACGCCATCGAGTACCGTGGCTTCAAGCAGGAGATCGTCGAAGAACTGGCCAAGTTTGCCGGCGTGCCGGTGTTCAACGGCCTGACCGACGAGTACCACCCAACGCAAATGATCGCCGACGTGCTGACCATGCGCGAGCACGCCGACAAGCCGATCCATGAGATCAGCTACGCCTACCTGGGCGACGCCCGCAACAACATGGGCAACTCACTGCTGCTGATTGGCGCCAAGCTCGGTATGGACGTGCGTATCTGCGCACCGAAGGCCCTATGGCCCCACGACGACCTGGTGGAGCGCTGCCATAAGTACGCAGAAGAAAGTGGTGCCCGCATCACTCTCACCGAAGACCCGAAGGCCGCGGTCAAGGGCGTGGACTTCATCCACACCGACGTCTGGGTGTCGATGGGCGAGCCCGTCGAAGCCTGGGCCGAGCGTATCCAGCAACTGCTGCCTTACCAGGTCAACGCTCAACTGATGAAGGCCACCGGCAACCCGCGCACCAAGTTCATGCACTGCCTGCCGGCGTTCCACAACAGCGACACCAAGGTCGGCAAGCAGATTGCCGAGCAGTACCCGAACCTGAAGAACGGCATCGAAGTCACCGATGACGTCTTCGAGTCCCCGGCCTGCATCGCCTTCGAGCAAGCGGAAAACCGCATGCACACGATCAAGGCGATCCTGGTCTCGACCCTGGCTGATCTCTAAGGACTCACCCGGCCCCTGTAGGAGCTGGCTTGCCAGCGATGGCAGCACCTCGGTACATCTGAGGCACCGCAGCGATGCCATCGCGGGCAAGCCCGCTCCTACAAGGGGTGGGGTAGGCCGCATATTTCTTTGTTTAGAAGGACTGCATTATGCGTATCGTCGTAGCTCTGGGCGGTAACGCCCTGCTCCGCCGCGGTGAGCCCATGACCGCTGACAACCAGCGTGCCAACATCCGCATCGCCACCGAGCAAATCGCCAAGATCCACCCCGGCAACCAACTGGTGATCGCCCACGGCAACGGCCCGCAGGTGGGCCTGCTGTCGCTGCAAGCGGCCGCCTACACCTCGGTTTCGCCCTACCCGCTGGACGTGCTCGGTGCCGAGACCGAAGGCATGATCGGCTACATCATCGAACAGGAACTGGGCAACCTGCTGGACTTCGAAGTGCCGTTCGCCACCTTGCTGACCCAGGTCGAAGTCGATGCCAATGACCCGGCCTTCCAGAACCCGACCAAACCCATCGGCCCGGTGTACGCCAAGGCCGAGGCGGAAAAACTCGCCGCCGAAAAAGGCTGGGCAATCGCCCCGGACGGCGACAAGTTCCGCCGCGTAGTGGCCAGCCCAAGGCCCAAGCGCATCTTCGAAATTCGCCCGATCAAATGGCTGCTGGAAAAAGGCAGCATCGTGATCTGCGCCGGCGGTGGCGGCATCCCGACCCTGTACGGCCCCAACAGCAAGCTGCAAGGCGTGGAAGCGGTGATCGACAAGGACCTGTGCTCGGCGCTGCTGGCCGAGCAACTGGAAAGCGACCTGCTGGTGATCGCCACCGACGTCAACGCGGCCTACATCGACTTCGGCAAACCCACCCAGAAAGCCATCAGCTACGCTCATCCGGACGAAATGGAAAAACTCGGCTTCGCCGCCGGCTCCATGGGACCAAAGGTTCAGGCAGCCTGCGAGTTTGCGCGCCATACTGGGAAAACGGCGGTGATCGGATCACTGGCCGACATCGAGTCGATCGTCCAGGGCACGGCTGGCACGCGCATCAGTACCGCGAAGCCTGGGATAACTTACATATAAGGGGAACCGTCCATGGCAACGTTCGAGCCGGGTCATTTGCACATAGAGCGTCATGCGCTGACGCCTGATGATGTCAGCTACAACCTGCACATTGACTACGAAGTCACGCAGGACCCGAAGGAAGGCAAGGGGATGACGTTCACCCTGCATGGCAGCATGCAGGGCAAGGACATGAAGGAATCGTTTTTCCTGCCCAAGGATCAGGCGTACAACTTTGCCAGCAACGTGACGAAAATCGCCGAGAAGTACGGGATTCCCAAGTCCCACAGCAACATCGGTTCGATTCACAAGCATTACGACAGGATGTTCGAAGATGTGCGGGTGCAACTGAACATGAAATCCGGAGACCCGGTAAAACCCGAGCATCTGGAGTAACCCCACACAACGGAATCTACTGTGGGAGCGAGCCTGCTCGCGATGACGGAGTGTCAGTCGATAAAAGAGGCGACTGACATCCCGCCATCGCGAGCAGGCTCGCTCCCACAGTGGCTCGCCTCCATTGAGTGAATTGACCCACAACATTTCACCAATCCCCCGCCCCAAGGCATACTGGCCACCCTCCGCACTGCAGAATCCAGTCACGCCCCATGCGTATCCACGTCAGCTTCATCGACCGCGTCGGCATCACCCAGGAAGTCCTGGCTCTGCTCGGTGGGCGCAATCTCAACCTGGATGCGGTGGAAATGGTGCCGCCCAACGTCTACATCGACGCACCGACCCTGAGCCCCGAAGTGCTCGAAGAACTGCGCGATGCGCTGCTCAGCGTGCGCGGCGTGCAGGCGATGACGGTGGTCGATATTTTGCCCGGCCAGCGCCGGCACTTGCAGCTCGACGCCTTGCTGGCCGCCATGACCGATCCGGTACTGGCGCTGGACAGCGCCGGCAAAGTGCTGCTGGCCAACCCCGCGCTGATCGCCCTGTATGGTCGCGAACCGGCCGGGCTTAGCGTGGCCGAATTGTTCGCCGACCCGGCACTGCTCGACACCTTGCTGGAACAGGGTTTTCGCCTGCCGCTGCGCGAGATCACGCTCAACGGCCAGACCCTGCTGCTGGACGCCACGCCGATCACCGATGCCGGCGCGCTGCTCACGCTTTACCAGCCCAACCGCATCGGCGAACAGCTCTCGGCATTGCACCATGACCACGCCGAAGGGTTCGATGCGCTGATCGGCGAATCCCCGGCGATTCGCACCCTCAAGGCCCGTGCCCAGCGGGTGGCGGCGCTGGACGCACCGTTGCTGATCCAGGGCGAAACCGGCACCGGCAAGGAGCTGGTGGCCCGCGCCTGCCACGCCATCAGCGCACGCCACAGCGCGCCGTTTCTCGCGCTGAACTGCGCGGCGTTGCCGGAGAACCTCGCCGAAAGCGAGCTGTTCGGCTACGCCCCCGGCGCCTTCACCGGCGCGCAACGGGGCGGCAAGCCAGGGCTGATGGAGCTGGCCAACCAGGGCACGGTGTTTCTCGACGAGATCGGCGAAATGTCGCCGTACCTGCAGGCCAAGTTGCTGCGTTTCCTCAACGACGGCAGCTTCCGCCGGGTCGGTGGCGACCGCGAGGTCAAGGTCAACGTGCGCATCCTCAGCGCCACCCACCGCGACCTGGAAAAGATGGTCACTGAAGGCACCTTCCGCGAAGACCTGTTCTACCGCCTCAACGTGCTCAACGTCGAAGTCCCGCCGCTGCGCGAGCGCGGCCAGGACATCCTGCTGCTGGCCCGTTACTTCATGCAGCAGGCCTGCGCGCAGATCCAGCGCCCGGTGTGCCGCCTGGCCCCCGGCACCTACCCGGCATTGCTGGGCAACCGCTGGCCGGGCAACGTGCGGCAATTGCAGAACGTGATCTTCCGCGCCGCCGCGATCTGCGAGAGCAGCCTGGTGGACATCGGCGACCTCGACATCGCTGGCACCTCCGTGGCCCGCCAGAGCGACAGCGATGTCGACAGCCTGGAACAGGCCGTGGAAGAGTTCGAGCGCTCCCTGCTGGAAAAACTCTACGTCAGCTACCCCTCGACCCGCCAACTGGCCAGCCGCCTGCAGACCTCCCATACCGCGATCGCCCATCGGTTGCGCAAGTATGGGATTCCCAACAAGGCTTGAGGGCACACACCGGCCACTGTGGGAGCGGGCTTGCCCGCGATTGCGGTGCATCAGGTACAAAAAATTGCCTGACACACCGTCATCGCGGGCAAGCCCGCTCCCACAGTGGACGAGTAAATCCTCGAACCCATACCAAAAACGACCTCCACTGTACTGAAAGCGCTACAGCGGAACGAAATCGCTACACCCCTGCCCAATCAGCGCCGTGCAAGGCTTTGATCCCGCTACGCTTTTTTCCGCGCCCCAGCCTGTAGCGTTTTCGCTACACCCGCGCCATCACGCCCACCACCAAAAACACATAACTCATTGTTTTATAACGATAAAACAACATTGGCCGCGTTCTTGCTAAGTATCACACTCATTAAAAGCAGGGCCTCTAGCCCACAGCCTTCCAACCGCGTCCACCAGACGAGTCTGGCCCCCTTAGGAGTTTCCATGAGCGAGTTGCGTTTTACTGAAGATCACGAATGGCTGCGCGCCGAAGCTGACGGCAGCGTCACCGTTGGCATCACGGCCTTCGCACAGAACGCCCTGGGCGACGTGGTTTTCGTACAACTGCCCGAGCTGCAGGCTTATGAAAAAGGCGCCGAAGCCGCCACCGTCGAATCGGTGAAAGCCGCCAGCGGCGTGTACATGCCCCTCGACGGCGAAGTGCTGGAAGTCAACCCGGCGCTGGACAGCAGCCCGGAGCTGGTCAACGAAGATCCGCTGGGCGAAGGCTGGTTCTTCCGCTTCCAGCCGACCGACGCTGCAGCTGTCGCCCAACTGCTGGACCAGGACGCCTACGACCGCCTGATCAAAGCCAACGCCCAAGCCTGAGGAATTCGCACATGTCTCAAGTAAACCTCGGCACCGCCAACGAATTCATCGCCCGTCACATCGGCCCGCGTGCGGGTGATGAGCAGGCCATGCTCAACAGCCTCGGCTTCGACTCCCTCGAAGCGCTGAGCGCCAGCGTGATCCCGGAAAGCATCAAGGGCACCAGCGTGCTCGACATGGACGACGGCCTCAGCGAAGCCGACGCCCTGGCGATGATCAAGGGCATCGCCGGCAAGAACCAGCTGTTCAAGACCTACATCGGCCAGGGCTACTACGGCACCCACACGCCGGCACCGATCCTGCGCAACCTGCTGGAAAACCCGGCCTGGTACACCGCCTACACGCCGTACCAGCCGGAAATCTCCCAGGGTCGTCTCGAAGCACTGCTGAACTTCCAGACCCTGATCAGCGACCTGACCGGCCTGCCGATCGCTAACGCATCCTTGCTCGACGAAGCCACCGCGGCCGCCGAAGCCATGACCTTCTGCAAGCGTTTGAGCAAGAACAAGGGCAGCCACCAGTTCTTCGCCTCCGTCCACTGCCACCCGCAGACCCTCGACGTGCTGCGCACCCGTGCCGAACCACTGGGCATCGACGTGGTGGTCGGCGACGAGCGTACGCTGAGCGACGTGACCCCGTTCTTCGGCGCCCTGCTGCAATACCCGGCGAGCAACGGTGACCTGTTCGACTACCGTGAGCTGACCGAGCGCTTCCACGCGGCCAACGCCCTGGTAGCCGTAGCGGCCGACCTGCTGGCCCTGACCCTGTTGACCCCGCCGGGCGAATTCGGCGCCGACGTGGCCATCGGCAGCGCCCAGCGCTTCGGTGTACCGCTGGGCTTCGGTGGCCCGCACGCGGCGTACTTCTCCACCAAGGACGCGTTCAAGCGCGACATGCCAGGCCGCCTGGTCGGTGTTTCCGTGGACCGTTTCGGCAAGCCGGCCCTGCGCCTGGCCATGCAGACCCGCGAGCAACACATCCGTCGCGAGAAAGCCACCAGCAACATCTGCACCGCGCAAGTGCTGCTGGCCAACATCGCCAGCATGTACGCCGTCTACCACGGCCCCAAGGGCCTGACGCAGATCGCCCAGCGCGTGCATCACCTGACTGCGATCCTGGCCAAGGGCCTGGAGGGATTGGGCCTTGGCGTCGAGCAAGCGCACTTCTTCGACACCCTGACCCTGAACACCGGCGCCAACACCGCCAAGCTGCACGATAAAGCGCACGCCCGGCAGATCAACCTGCGCGTGGTCGACGCACAACGCCTGGGCCTGTCCCTGGACGAAACCAGCACCCAGGCCGATGTCGAAAACCTGTGGGCACTGCTGGCCGAAGGCAAGGCGCTGCCGGACTTCGCCGCCCTCGCCGCATCGGTGCAAGCCACCCTGCCGGCGGCACTGGTGCGTCAATCGCCGATCCTCAGCCACCCGGTGTTCAACCGTTATCACTCGGAAACCGAGCTGATGCGCTACCTGCGCAAGCTCGCCGACAAGGACCTGGCCCTGGATCGCACCATGATCCCGCTGGGTTCGTGCACCATGAAGCTCAACGCCGCCAGCGAAATGATCCCGGTGACCTGGGCCGAATTCGGCGCCCTGCACCCGTTCGCCCCGGCCGAGCAAAGCGCCGGTTACCAGCAACTGACCGATGAACTGGAAGCGATGCTCTGCGCCGCCACCGGTTACGACTCGATCTCGCTGCAACCGAACGCCGGTTCCCAGGGTGAGTACGCAGGCCTCTTGGCGATTCGCGCCTACCACCAGAGCCGTGGCGAAGACCGTCGCGACATCTGCCTGATCCCGTCGTCCGCCCACGGCACCAACCCGGCCACCGCCCAGATGGCCGGCATGCGCGTGGTGGTCACCGCCTGCGATGCACGCGGCAACGTCGACATCGAAGACCTGCGCGCCAAGGCCATCGAGCACCGCGAACACCTCGCCGCGCTGATGATCACCTACCCGTCGACCCACGGCGTGTTCGAGGAAGGCATTCGCGAAATCTGCGGCATCATTCATGACAACGGCGGCCAGGTGTACATCGACGGTGCCAACATGAACGCCATGGTCGGCCTCTGCGCACCGGGCAAGTTCGGCGGCGACGTCTCGCACCTGAACCTGCACAAGACCTTCTGCATTCCCCACGGCGGTGGCGGCCCGGGCGTCGGCCCGATCGGCGTGAAATCGCACCTGGCACCGTTCCTGCCGGGCCACGCCCAGATGGCACGCAAGGAAGGCGCGGTCTGCGCGGCACCGTTCGGCAGCGCGAGCATCCTGCCGATCACCTGGATGTACATTCGCATGATGGGTGGCGCCGGCCTCAAGCGCGCTTCGCAGCAGGCGATCCTCAACGCCAACTACATTTCCCGTCGCCTGGAAGAGCACTACCCGGTGCTGTACACAGGCAGCAACGGCCTGGTGGCGCACGAATGCATCCTCGACCTGCGCCCGCTCAAGGACAGCAGCGGCATCAGCGTCGATGACGTGGCCAAGCGCCTGATCGACTTCGGCTTCCACGCCCCGACCATGTCGTTCCCGGTAGCGGGCACGCTGATGATCGAGCCGACCGAAAGTGAATCCAGGGAAGAACTGGACCGCTTCTGCGACGCAATGATCCGCATCCGCGAAGAAATCCGCGCAGTGGAAAACGGCACCCTGGACAAGGACGACAACCCGCTGAAGAACGCTCCACACACCGCACAGGAGCTGGTTGGCGAGTGGTCGCACCCGTACAGCCGCGAGCAGGCGGTATACCCGGTGGCGTCGTTGATCGAAGGCAAATACTGGCCGCCGGTCGGTCGTGTGGACAACGTCTTCGGCGATCGCAACCTGGTGTGCGCCTGCCCGTCGATCGAAAGCTACGCTTAAACGGATGTGGGGCGGTTAATCCGCCCCACGCTGGAACACCTCTACCCCTGTAGGAGCGAGCTTGCTCCGGGCGGCGTTCCGACGATGGCGGACTGACATTCAACACCGTCGTCGACTGATGGACCGCTATCGCGAGCAAGCTCGCTCCTACAGGGGCCAGGCGTACTCTTATTACCCGCCAATTCCCATAACAAGAAACCGGAGAACAACCATGTCTTTAAGCGTGTTCGACCTGTTCAAGATTGGCATCGGTCCCTCCAGTTCCCACACCGTCGGCCCGATGCGCGCCGCTGCCCGCTTTGTCGAGGGGCTGCGCCGTGAAGGGCTGCTGGCCGCCACCACCTGCGTCAAGGTCGAGCTGTACGGCTCGCTCGGCGCCACGGGCAAGGGTCACGGCAGTGACAAGGCCGTGCTGCTGGGCCTGGAAGGCGAACACCCGGATACCGTGAACACCGAAACCGTGGCTGCCCGCCTGCAAGAGATCCGTGGCAGCGGCCGTTTGAACCTGCTCGGCGAACACGAAATCGCGTTCAACGAGAAAGAACACCTGGCGATGATCCGCAAGCCCCTGCCCTACCACCCCAACGGCATGATCTTTCGCGCGTTCGACGCTGCCGGCCTGCAGATTCGCAGCCGCGAGTACTACTCGGTGGGTGGCGGTTTTGTCGTCGATGAGGACGCGGCCGGTGCCGACCGCATCGTCGAAGACGCCACCGTACTGACCTTTCCGTTCAAGAGCGCCAAGGACCTGCTCGGTCATTGCACCACCTACGGCCTGTCGATCAGCCAGGTGATGCTGACCAATGAAAGTGCCTGGCGCCCGGAAGCGGAAACCCGCGCCGGTCTCCTGAAAATCTGGCAAGTGATGCAGGACTGCGTGGATGCCGGCTGTCGCAACGAAGGCATCCTCCAGGGCGGCTTGAAGGTCAAGCGCCGGGCGGCGGCGCTGCATCGGCAACTGTGCAAGAACCCCGAATCATCCTTGCGCGACCCGCTGTCGGTGCTCGACTGGGTCAACCTGTACGCCCTGGCGGTCAACGAAGAAAACGCCAACGGCGGGCGCGTGGTCACCGCCCCCACCAATGGCGCGGCGGGCATCGTCCCGGCGGTGCTGCATTACTACATGCGCTTCATCCCCGGCGCCAACGAAGACGGCGTCGTGCGCTTCCTGCTGACTGCGGCGGCCATCGGCATTCTGTACAAGGAAAACGCCTCGATCTCCGGCGCCGAAGTGGGCTGCCAGGGTGAAGTCGGCGTGGCCTGCTCGATGGCGGCCGGCGCGCTCTGCGAAGTGCTCGGCGGCACCGTGCAGCAAGTGGAAAACGCCGCCGAAATCGGCATGGAACACAACCTCGGCCTGACCTGCGACCCGATTGGCGGGCTGGTGCAGGTGCCCTGCATCGAGCGCAACGCCATGGGCTCGGTCAAGGCCATCAACGCGGTCCGCATGGCCATGCGCGGCGACGGACAACATTTCGTCTCGCTCGACAAGGTCATCCGCACCATGCGCCAGACCGGCGCCGACATGAAAAGCAAATACAAGGAAACCGCCCGTGGCGGTTTGGCGGTCAACATTATCGAGTGCTGATGCGCGCATCGGCACGATTTCCAGGAGCTTCATATGTCCACCGAACAACTGTTGAAAACCCCGTTGCACGCACTGCACATCGAACTCGGCGCCCGCATGGTGCCGTTCGCCGGCTACGACATGCCCGTGCAATATCCGCTGGGCGTGATGAAGGAACACCAGCACACCCGCGACCAGGCCGGGTTGTTCGATGTCTCGCACATGGGCCAGATCCGCCTCACCGGCGCCAACGCCGCCAAGGCCCTGGAAACCCTGGTGCCGGTCGACATCATCGACCTGCCGGTGGGCATGCAGCGTTACGCCATGTTCACCAACGAAACCGGTGGCATCCTCGACGACCTGATGGTCGCCAACCTGGGTAACGACGAACTGTTCCTGGTGGTCAACGCCGCCTGCAAGGACCAGGACCTGGCGCACCTGCGCAAACACATTGGCGACCAGTGCACCATCGAGCCGCTGTTCGAAGAGCGTGCATTGCTGGCGCTGCAAGGTCCGGCCGCCGTGACCGTGCTGGCACGCCTGGCGCCGGAAGTGGCGAAGATGACCTTCATGCAGTTCAACCGCGTGAAGCTGCTGGGCGTCGACTGCTTCGTCAGCCGTTCGGGTTACACCGGTGAAGACGGTTTCGAAATCTCCGTACCGGCCGCCAGTGCAACAGCCCTGGCCCGCGCCCTGCTGGCCGAACCGGAAGTCGAAGCCATCGGCCTGGGCGCGCGTGACTCGCTGCGCCTGGAAGCGGGCCTGTGCCTCTACGGCCACGACATGAACACCGACACCAGCCCGATCGAAGCCAGCCTGTTGTGGGCCATCTCCAAGCCACGCCGTGCCGATGGCGCGCGTGCCGGTGGCTTCCCCGGCGCCGAGACGGTCTTCGCCCAGCAGCAAGCCGGTGTCAGCCGCAAGCGTGTCGGCCTGCTGCCGCAAGAACGCACCCCGGTACGTGAAGGCGCAGAAATCGTCAACGAAGCCGGCGACATCATTGGCAGCGTGTGCAGCGGCGGGTTCGGCCCGACGCTGGGTGGCCCGCTGGCCATGGGTTACCTCGACAGCGCCTACATAGCCTTGGACACACCGGTCTGGGCGATTGTCCGTGGGAAAAAGGTGTCTTTGCTTGTAAGCAAAATGCCATTTGTGCCACAACGCTACTATCGTGGTTGATTGACTGTTTCTATAAGTAACGCGGTTGCGCAAACAGTGCACTAATGTGTAACGTAACCGCCATAAAACAGTGCATTATTCGAGAGTTACCTTCGTTTATGAACGTTGCTTATAACGATCGAAAACGATTGAACAACATCCTCGAATAAGCAGGCACTAGTGGACGACTAACGCCATCAACCCGAGCAAAACCGGGCCTCTCACAGGGCTTGTTTTTTCTCCCGTAGTTGGCGTAAAGTTTGTTCACTGTGTTTGCATGGGTCGCTTGGAATCGTGACCTGGGCAGTAGCCTACAAGTTAGCTACATCCCGTTCGACGTCTTCTTACTCTCCTGCAACCAGCCCCAGTACTCTTTCATGAGAAGGAGGCTGTCATTAATTTAGCGTCAAAGGAAATAAGAAATGTCCCAACGTCAGAGCGGTACCGTCAAGTGGTTTAACGACGAGAAAGGTTTTGGTTTTATCACTCCAGAAAGCGGTCCGGATCTGTTCGTACATTTCCGCGCTATTCAGGGCAACGGCTTCAAGAGCCTGAAAGAAGGCCAGAAAGTGACCTTCATCGCCGTGCAAGGCCAGAAAGGCATGCAGGCTGACGAAGTACAAGCAGAAGCCTAAACTTCTGTAACGAAAAAGCCCCTGATGCTGACATCAGGGGCTTTTTTGTGCGCGCAAATCCGTAAAATGGGCTTCTTTTTTTCAGGGAACCCTGTCATGCCCAAACACCTGCTCAAACCACAGGGCGATTTTCCTGCCGCGACCCTGGGTCGTCGCCTGGCAGCGATGTTCTATGACTTCCTGCTGTGCACCGCCCTGCTGATCGTGACCAGCGGCGTGTACAAGATGATCCAGATGGCGATCATCGGCGAAGACCGCATGCGCACCCTCACCGAAGCCGGCGCACTGGATGGCGACCCGCTGCTGTCGACGGTGCTGCTGTTTGTGCTGTTCGGGTTCTTTGCCAAGTTCTGGACCATGTCCGGCCAGACCCTGGGCATGCAGGTGTGGTGTATCCGCGTTCAGAACGCTGACGGCTCGTCCATCAGTCTGTGGCAGGCGTTGCTGCGCTTTATCGTGTCGATTGCTTCGTGGCTGTGCGTGGGGCTGGGGTTTGTCTGGTCGCTGTTCGACAAGCAAAAACGCAGCTGGCACGACATGTACTCGGGCACTGAATTGGTGCGGATTCCCAAGCAGAAGAAGTAATTCCCGACCGCTCCTGCCGATTTTGATTTTCTGTGGGAGCGGGCTTGCCCGCGATGGCGGCCTTCCGGTGTACATATCTGTTTCTGTGGTAACGGCCGCTTAAGGTTCCGCCCTTACGGCGGGTGACTTCGGAGCCCTGTAGGAGCGAGCTTGCTCGCGATGGCTGCCTCAAGGCGTACATATCCATTGCTGCGGTCACGGCCGCCTAAGGTTCCGCCCTTACGGCGGGTGACTTCGGAGCCCTGTAGGAGCGAGCTTGCTCGCGATGGCTGCCTCAAGGCGTACATATCCATTGCTGCGGTCACGGCCGCCTAAGGTTCCGCCCTTACGGCGGGTTACTTTGTCGCGCCAAAGTAACCAAAACGCCCCGCCCCTGACGTACGGCCCTTCGCTGACGCTCCGGGTTCCCTCGCTCCGGTCCTGCTCCGTGGGCCCGCCGCCATCGGCCATCCATGGCCGAGGGCGGCTAACCCGGCATCCATGCCGGGTTGCCCACTGCGCAGAACCTCCACTCGGCCTTCCGACGGGGCAATCTGCGGCGCCTGTGGGATCGTGGCTCGGTTTCTGTTTCTGTGGGAGCGAGCCTGCTCGCGATGCGGTGTGTCAGCCGGCATTGATATGGCTGATACGCCGCCATCGCGAGCAAGCTCGCTCCTACAGGGGTCGTGCTCGGCTTTTGATCTTGATTTTCTGTGGGAGCGGGCTTGCTCGCGATGGTCGTCAACGATGACGCGGGTTGTCTGAATGCCTGCGGTGCCTGGACTACCATCGCGAGCATGCTCGCTCCTACAGTGGGCCGTGCTCGCCTTTTGATCTTGATTTTCTGTGGGAGCGGGCTTGCTCGCGATGCGGTATGTCAGCCGGCATTGATATGGCTGATGTGCCGCCATCGCGAGCATGCTCGCTCCTACAGGGGGTTGATCTTCTGTGGGAGCGAGCCTGCTCGCGAGGCGGTGTCAGGCGTTACCCGCCAGTTTCATCCGGGCTGCCTGGGTGAAGTCGAGCATGCGCTTGAGTGGGCGGATTGCCTGGGGGATCAGCGCCGGGTCGACGAAGATTTCGTTGGCGCCTTCCTTCAAGCTCTTGAGGGTGCGTTCCAGCGTGTTCATCGCCATCCATGGGCAATGCGCGCAACTGCGGCACGCCGCGCCGTTACCGGCTGTTGGTGCCTCGATGAAGACCTTGTCCGGGCACAGCTGCTGCATCTTGTAGAAGATGCCGCGATCGGTGGCCACGATCAGGGTCTTGTTCGGCAGGGTTTGCGCCGCTGCAATCAATTGGCTGGTCGAGCCGACCGCATCGGCCAGTTCGATCACCGAGGTCGGCGATTCCGGGTGCACGAGGATGGCTGCATCCGGGTACAACGCCTTCATGTCTTCGAGCTGCTTGGACTTGAACTCTTCGTGAACGATGCAGGCACCGTCCCACAGCAGCATGTCCGCGCCGGTCTTGCGCTGGATGTAGGTGCCCAGGTGCTTGTCCGGGCCCCAGATGATCGTTTCGCCGTTGTCCATCAGGCTTTCGACGATTTCCAGTGCGCAACTGGACGTCACCACCCAGTCCGCCCGCGCCTTGACCGCCGCCGAGGTGTTGGCATAGACCACCACGGTGCGTTCCGGGTGCTGGTCGCAGAACGCCGAGAACTCGTCCACCGGGCAACCCAGGTCCAGCGAGCAGGTGGCCTCCAGCGTCGGCATCAGCACGCGCTTCTCGGGGTTGAGGATCTTGGCGGTTTCGCCCATGAACTTGACGCCAGCGACCACGACCGTCTTGGCCGGGTGCGCGTTGCCGAAGCGGGCCATCTCCAGCGAGTCGGAGACGCAGCCCCCGGTTTCCTCGGCCAGCGCCTGGATGATCGGATCACAATAGAAGTGGGCCACCAGCACCGCATCCTGAGCCTTGAGCTCGGCAGCGATGGCAGCACGGTAGTAAGCCTCTTCCTCGGCCGACAGCGGCTTGGGCTGCTTGGCATCGAGGTGGGCTTGAACCAGAAGGCGTTCGGAAATTTGCGTCATGTTCGCAAGACCTGCAGGCGCATTCGCGCGAAAGTCGAGTATACACCCGGCTCCGGACCCTTCAGGGCACCGCCGGGAAAGTGGGTATTCATCAGGCACGGTGAAGCTGGGCAAGGCTACAGAATATCCGCAGGATGCAAAAGATCATTCTGACTTGTGTCATGCGGTGCAGCCCTGGGCCGGGCAGACCATAAATCGCGGGCAAAAAAAAATCCGGAAATCCTCACTTTCGTGGGCCTTCCAGACTTTTAAAACTGCTAAAAATGGTGGGTCGTGTGGGATTCGAACCTACGACCAATTGGTTAAAAGCCAACTGCTCTACCAACTGAGCTAACGACCCGCTGTGTGGTGGCGCGTATAATACTGATTTTTATAGACTAATCAACACCTTATTTGAAAATAATCAAAAATAAGGTGTTGGGTCGCTGATTCCGGCCGCGGCGAAGCCTTCTGCACGCAGTCGGCAGCTGTCGCATTTACCGCAGGCGCGCCCGCTATTGTCGGCCTGGTAGCAGGAAACGGTCAGGCCGTAGTCGACGCCGAGCTTCACCCCCGCCTCGACGATCTGCGCCTTGCTCATGTTCTGCAAAGGCGCCTGGATGCGGAAACCGTTGCCTTCGACACCGGCCTTGGTGGCCAGGTTGGCCATGCGCTCGAACGCCTCGACGAACTCGGGACGGCAGTCCGGGTAGCCCGAGTAATCCACGGCATTGACGCCGATGAAGATGTCACGGGCGCCGAGCACTTCGGCCCAGCCCAGGGCCAGGGACAGAAACACCGTGTTGCGTGCAGGCACGTAGGTCACCGGAATGCCCTCGCCCGCCTCTTCCGGGATGTCGATGCTGGTGTCGGTCAACGCCGAACCGCCCATGCCATTGAGGTTCAAGCCGATGACCTTGTGCTCGATCACACCGAGGTCACGGGCGACGCGCTCGGCGGCATGCAGCTCCGCATGGGAACGCTGGCCGTAGTCGAAGCTCATGGTGTAGCACGCGTAGCCCTGCGCCCGAGCCATGGCCACGACCGTTGCCGAGTCCAGGCCACCGGACAGCAGGATGACCGCACGTTTTTGCACAGTGTTGGTTGGTTCAGTCATGTCAGCGCCCCGGCTCGTCGTTCCAAAGATATTTATGCAGTTGCAATTGCATGCGCACAGGCAGGTTGTCCGCCACCACCCAATCGGCCAGGTCACGGGCATTCAAGTCGTGGTGGCTGGGCGAGAACAGCACCTCACCGGCACGCCGCTCCAGACCGTACTGGATCAGCTTGGAGACGGCCCAGTCATAGTCCTCCCGCGAGCAGATGACAAACTTCACCTGATCGTTGGGAGTGAGCAGCTCGATATTCTCGTAGCGGTTGCGGTGCGATTCCTTGGAATCCGGGGTTTTGAGGTCGACAACCCGGCTGACCCGCGGATCGACCGCCGAAATATCCAGGGCACCGCTGGTTTCCAGCGACACCTGGTAGCCCAGGTCGCACAACTGCTTGAGCAACGGGATGGCATTGGGTTGCGCCAACGGCTCGCCGCCGGTGACACAGACGTAGCGCGGGCGAAAACCGGCAACCTGCTCGAGGATATCGTCGAGGGTGCGCACGGTGCCGCCAGAGAAGGCATAGGCGCTGTCGCAGTATTGGCAACGCAACGGGCAACCGGTCAGGCGCACAAAAACAGTGGGCAGCCCGGCAGTCCGCGTTTCCCCCTGCAACGAGTAGAAAACTTCGGTGATTCTCAATGTGTCTTGCATAGTCGCCACGGGCGTAACAGCTAAACAGGCTGTCCGCCTCCGTCAGGCACTTCAAGCAACCCCGCCAACGCGTAGATCCCAAGAAGCGTGTTTCATAAAAGGGCGTGAATTCTAACGAAAAAACCCGCGACAGGCGCGGGTTTCTTCAAATCGGGTCAAGCAACCTTACATGCGTTGCAGATCGCGTTGAGCCAACTGAGCGGCGGAAGTGCCCGGATACTGGGACACAACCTGTTGCAAAATACCTTTTACCTTGTCCGGATGACCGAGGCGGCGTTCTACATCAGCCAGCTTGTACAGCGAGTCAGGCACCTTGTTGTGCTTGGGGTACAGCTGCGAAACCTTGGCGAACGCCTGACCTGCACCCTGCAGATCACCCTTGGCCAGGTTCACTTCACCCAACCAGTACTGGGCGTTGCCGGCGTACTGGCTGTTCGGGTACTTACGCAGGAAAGCGCTGAAGGCCTGGCTGGCCTTGTCGAAATCCTTGGCCTTGATCAGGTCGAAGGCTGCATCGTAATACAGCTTTTCCTTGGCCGGATCAGCCGGTTCGCTGCCTGCGGCGGGCGCCTGGGTAGCAGCGGCTGCCGCTCCCGCACCTGCGCCGGCTGCGGCGCCGGGGGCGTTCAAGTCGCCGCCGGTGGAAGAATTCTCAGGAGTCGCGGCAGGTGCAACACCGGATCCTATGCGCCGATCAAGATCCTGGTATCGCTCCAGGGATTCCTGCTTCATGCGCGAAACTTGGTTCTGCAGCTCTTCAATCACGCCCTGCTGACGCGAAATCTGATCCTGCATTTGTTGCAGCTGATTGAACAGCATGCCCTGTGCCGAGGCAGGGGCCGTAACCCCTCCCCCGGCATAGGCGCCGTTCGTACCGTAACCCGCTGGCGGAGAATTGCTCCCGCTATTGTCATAGCCGGAGTCATTATCGACCACAGGAACCGCAGCCCACGCCGCAAGCGGCGCGAGGCTGAGAGCCAAAATAGTTACAGCACGACGGCAAGTTCGCATATCGAATTACTTACGCAGTTCGACGCGACGGTTTTGAGCCCAGGACTGCTCGTCGTTGCCGGTAGCAACTGGACGCTCTTCGCCGTAGGAAACCAGTTCCAGCTGAGCTGGGGAAACACCTTGCAGTACCAGGTAGCGCTGAACGGCTTTCGCACGACGCTCGCCCAGTGCCATGTTGTACTCACGAGTACCACGTTCGTCGGTGTTGCCTTCCAGAACAACGCGAGCGCCGTTTGCTTTCAGGTCTTTGGCGTGAACGTCCAGGGAGCGCATGGCTTCTGGCTTCAGGTCCGAGCTGTCGTATTCGAAGTAGAAGGTGGTGATTGCGCGCAGAGCAGCTTCTTCGCTCAGGGAGCCGTCAACAGCACCAGTGTTAGCGCCGTAACCAGCGTTTGGATCAACAGCGCCTTCACCGGCGTTGTCGCCGCCTTTGGACGAGCAACCTACAGCTACGGCCATGGCCAGAGCCAGCGCAGCAAATTTACCAAACTTCAGCATTTCCATCGTGAAACTCCTAATGAACCCCAGTGTGTTAAGTAAAACGTAAAGCGCCGCGTCAGTTCAGGTAAGGGGACCAGGAAGGTTCTCTGACTTCGCCTTGTGCGGTAGGAAGCGGGAGCCTTACGCGTCCATTAATGGACACGAGCATCAAGACTCCCCGGCCCTGCTGGCGGGTGGCGTAGATTACCATGGTGCCGTTGGGCGCAACAGTAGGCGACTCGTCCAGAGTGCTATCAGTGAGGATTTTTACACTTCCTCGCTGAAGATCCTGGGCCGCCACTTTGAAATTGGTGAAACCATCCTGGCGATGGATCATGACCAGGGTCTTTTCATCCGCCGACAGTTTCGGGTTGGCGTTGTAGTTACCGACGAAAGTGACACGCTCGGCGCCGCCACCACCCACGCTGGTTTTGTAGATCTGCGGCTTGCCGCCACGGTCGGAGGTGAAGTAGATGGTCGAGCCATCCTTGCCCCAGAACGGTTCGGTGTTGATGCCGGGACCTGCGGTGACACGGGTGATCTGACGCGAGCCCAGGTTCATCACATAGATGTCCGGGTTGCCGTCCTTGGACAGCACGAACGCCAGGCGATTGCCATCCGGAGACCAGGCAGGTGCACCGTTCAGGCCTTCGAAGTTGGTCAGTTGCTCACGGCGACCGGTGTCGATGTTCTGCATGAAGATGCGAGGACGCTTCTGCTCGAACGACACGTACGCAATGCGCTTGCCGTCCGGTGCGAAACGCGGCGACAGGATCGGCTCGCGCGATTGCAGCAGGGTCACGGCGCGGGCGCCGTCATAGTCCGAACGTTGCAGGGTGTAACGGGTGTTCTTCTCGGAGAAGCGCTCAGCCGTCACGTACAGCAGACGCGTGGAGAACGCACCCTTGATGCCGGTGAGTTTTTCGAACGACTGGTCGGAGATGTAGTGCGCCATATCGCGCAGTTGATCGACGCCGCCCGACACGCTGCCGGTCAGCACTTGCTGCTCGGTGGCGACGTTGAACAGAGCGTACTGCACCTGCAGGCGACCGCCCGCCGGAGCGATGCTGCCGACCATGACGTACTGGGCGCCCAGCGCCTTGAAGTCACGGAAGATGATTTCGCTGGCCTGGCTCGGCTGGCTGATCATGTTCTGCTTCGGAATCGGCGCGTAGTAACCCGAGTTGCGCAGGTCGTTACCGATGATCTCGGCCATGTCGTCCGGCAGCACGCTGCCGCCCTGGTTGCCGAAAGGCACGACAGCGATCGGGGTGGCCCGGTCACTGCCGCTGGTGACCAGGATGTTTTTCTCATCTGCCATCGCCAGACCCGCCATGCAGCAGATCGCGACCAGCATTCCTCGAAGAAGGTTTCTCACAAGGCTAGATCCTCAGGTGTAAATGTCATCTTGAACGAACGATACGGAGCGAAATCGCTCGGCTTCATTCCCTGCATTTCTGTCAAACGACCAATATTCTTCACCGCTGCCACAGCCGATGCGTCGAACGGACCGTCGCCACTGGACTTGGCCACGCTGACCGAGGTCACCGTACCGTCCGGCAACATGCCGATCTGCAGCACCACTGTCATGCCCTTGCGCGCCGACGGTGGGCGAGCCCAGCCTTCCGCTGCACGAGCGCGAATCAGGTCATCGAAACTGCCGGCGACTTCGTCACCCTGCTCGTCCGCCAAGGCCTGCTGGCGCTGCGGCGTGTCGGAAAGCAAATCGGCGAGGGCCTGAGCCTTTTTATCCTCGGCGGATTTACGTGCCGCGTCCTGCGCTTTCTTCTTCGCAGCATCGGCAGCAGCTTTCTTCTTCGCGTCTTCGGCGACTTTCTTCTTCGCCTCTTCAGCTTCAGCTTTCTTCTTGGCGTCTTCCGCGGCTTTCTTCTTCGCGTCTTCGACGATCTTTTTCTTCGCTTCTTCTTCGGCTTTTTTCTTGGCCTCTTCTTCAGCAGCCTTCTTGGCTTCTTCTTCAGATTTCTTCTTGGCTATATCAGCCAATTGTTTCTCTTCTGCCTTCTTGGCTTCGGCAGCCTTCTTCGCTTCATCGGCTTTCTTGGCTTCATCAGCCTTTTTCGCCTCTTCCGCTTTCTTCGACTCGTCGGCCTTCTTGGCTTCCTCGGCCTTTTGAGCCGCTTCTTCTTTCTTTTGTTCCGCAGCCTTTATCGCTTCCTGCTCGACCTTCTTCTGTTCCATCTGCTCGACTTCGGTCTGGCGCGCGGCGGATTTCTTCGCTTCACCCGCAATCTTCTGATTGGTCTGGGTGGTTGCCTGACTCTTGGATTTCAGTTGGTACAAGGTCGCCTGGACAATCGGCTTGGCCGGCGGCAGCTCAGGCGTGAAGGCGAAACTGACGAACAACATGCCAAAAACCAGCACGTGCAAGCAGATCGCCCAGACACTGGGCCAGAAGTAGCTTTCCGAGGCTGTTGGCTCTCGCTGTTGCTGCATCAGGGCGCCTCGGTAATCAGACCAACGTTACCGACCCCGGCTTTCTGCAACCCGCCCATCGCCCCCATGACGGCGCCGTAGTCGACGCTCTTGTCTCCACGGATGAACACCTGGGTGTGCTTGCCGCCTTCGTTGCCGTTACGAATGATCTTGGTCACCGCATCGGTCATCTGCGACAGGGTCATGGCGCGATCCTGCTGTTTCTCGGTATCGACTTCGCTGCCAAGGTTCCAGTAGTAGGTCTTGTCAGCCTTGATCGAAATGGTCAGGACCTGGGTGTTGTTGTCCTGCGGCAAGGCTTCGCTGGAAACCTTGGGCAGATCGACCTTCACGCCCTGATTGAGCATCGGCGCGGTCACCATGAAAATGACCAGCAGTACCAGCATCACGTCGATGTAAGGCACCACGTTCATCTCGGCGACCGGCTTGCGCTTGTTTCGGGCTCGAGCGATTAAAGCCATTGGAAATTACCTGCTCAGTCTTCGCTGGTGTGCACTTTGCGGTGCAGGATCGCCTGGAATTCGTCGGCGAAGGTGTAGTAGCGGCCGATCAGCGTTTCGCTGCGGGCGGAGAAACGGTTGTAGGCGATAACGGCCGGGATGGCCGCGAACAGACCGATCGCGGTGGCGATCAGGGCTTCGGCGATACCCGGAGCCACGGTGGCCAGGGTCGCCTGCTGGGCAGTCGCCAGGCCACGGAAGGAGTTCATGATCCCCCAGACGGTACCGAACAGACCGATGTACGGGCTCACGGAACCCACAGTGGCCAGGAACGGCAGGCTCTGCTCGAGCTTTTCTTCCTCGCGGGAGATGGCGACGCGCATGGCACGGGCCACGCCTTCCATGACCGCTTCCGGGTCAACGCCTGGTTGCTGGCGCAGACGGGAGAATTCCTTGAAACCGGCACGGAAGATCTGCTCGACACCCGAATCCGGGTCCGGGTTGCTGCCGGCCTGGCGGTACAGTTTGGACAGGTCGATACCGGACCAGAAGCGCTCTTCAAAGCTCTCCAGGGCACGTCGACCGGCGCGCAGCAGGTTGCTGCGCTGAAAAATCATGATCCATGAGGTCACCGATGCGGCTACCAGGGTCAGCATCACCAGTTGCACCACGATACTGGCATTGCTGACCAGGCTCCACATGGAGGAATGGTCGACGACGTTAGCTTCCACGCTTTATCTCCTGCGTTGAGTGTGTACCCGCGCCGCTCACGCCGGCAAAGGCCGTACGTAGAGTTTCGGGAATGGCCCGGGGTTTCAAGCTGTTGGTGCGCACACAGGCCACCAGGAACTGCCCTTCGCAGAGCAGCACATCATCCGCAGCCCGCCTGACCTGCTGTTTAAAGCGCAGGCTGGCACGGTTCAATTCGATTACTTCAGCGCTTACCAGCAGTTCGTCGTCCAGTCGCGCCGGCGCGTGGTAGCGCGCTTCGCTGGAATGCACGACGAACAACAGGTCCTCCCCGGCCAGCTGGGATTGGGCAAAGCCCAGTTCCCGGAGCCGCTCGGTTCGAGCCCGTTCCATAAACTTGAGGTAATTAACGTAATACACGATGCCGCCGGCATCGGTGTCCTCGTAATAAACGCGACAACGATGTGCGAACGGCCCAAGCCCGTTTTGCGCGCGCATACTCTAGTGCTTACTCCTCGGGTTGCCAATCGGCCAGGCAACTGTTTTTCATGGTTCTGCGGCTCTGCCGGCAAAAGTACCGTCCTAGGACAGCACAATGCCCGAAAAATCAGCACGCAAACGTTAATTAATCATCAGCGCCATCAAGGAACTCGTCTACCACAGGCATTTCGCCCAATCGTGACGGAATGTTTAAGCCAAAATGCAGGTAGGCGTGGCGCGTGACCACCCGCCCCCGGGGCGTGCGCATGATGTAGCCCTGTTGAATCAGGTACGGCTCCAGCACGTCTTCGATGGTGTGGCGCTCTTCGCTGATGGCTGCTGCCAGGCTGTCGACCCCCACCGGCCCGCCGTCGAACTTCTCGATCATGGTCAACAGCAGGCGCCGGTCCTGATGATCGAAACCACGCTCGTCGACGTCCAGCAGGTTCAACGCCAGGTCGGCGACCGGCTTGGTAATGTGGCCCTTGCCGCGCACTTCGGCGAAATCGCGCACCCGGCGCAGCAGCCGGTTGGCAATCCGCGGCGTGCCGCGGGCGCGGCGGGCGATTTCGAAAGCCCCGTCCGGGTCCAGAGGCAAACCGAGGATGGTCGCCGAGCGACTGACGATCGTCGACAGGTCGGCGTTGTTGTAGAACTCCAGGCGCTGGACGATGCCGAAGCGGTCACGCAGCGGGTTGGTCAGCATGCCGGCGCGGGTCGTCGCCCCCACCAGGGTGAAGGGCGGCAGGTCGAGCTTGATCGAGCGGGCAGCCGGACCTTCGCCAATCATGATGTCCAGCTGGAAGTCTTCCATGGCCGGGTACAGCACTTCTTCGACGATCGGCGACAACCGGTGGATTTCGTCAATGAACAGCACGTCGTGAGGTTCGAGATTGGTCAGCAACGCGGCGAGGTCGCCCGGACGCTCCAGGACCGGCCCCGAGGTGCTCTTGATCGAAACGCCCATTTCCTGGGCGATGATGTTCGCCAGGGTGGTCTTGCCCAGGCCCGGCGGGCCGAAGATCAGTGTGTGGTCCAGGGATTCGTTGCGGCCACGGGCGGCCTGGATGAACAGCTCCATCTGCTCGCGAACCGTCGGCTGGCCAATGTAATCCGCCAGGCTGACAGGACGAATCGCCCGGTCCTGGACTTCCTCGCGCTCGCGAGGGCCAGGCGTAGCGGTAATCAGTCGATCGGCTTCAATCACTTAGATCATTCCCTTCAGGGCACGACGAATCATGTCTTCACTGCTCAAACCTTTCTCCTTGATCGCCGAAACGGCCTTGCTGGCCTCCTGCGGCTTGTAGCCCAGGGAGATCAGCGCGCTGACCGCGTCGGTTTCGGCGCTGGCGACCGGCTCGACGTCCGGTCCGCCCGGCTGGTTCGGCACCAGGGCGAACATCGCCGGCACGGTTTCCCAGGCCTTGAAGCGGTCCTTGAGTTCCACCAACAGGCGCTCGGCGGTTTTCTTGCCCACACCTGGCACCTTGGTCAGCGCCGAGGTGTCCTGGGACTGCACGCAACGTACCAGTTCATCGACTTCCAGGCTCGACATCAAGGCCAGCGCCAGTTTCGGCCCCACACCATTGAGACGGATCAACTCACGGAAAAAGTCTCGCTCGCGCTTGCTGGCGAAGCCATAGAGTAACTGCGCGTCTTCCCGTACGACCAAATGGGTGTGCAACGTCAGCGGTTCACCGACCGACGGCAGGCGATACAAGGTGGTCATGGGCACTTCCAGCTCATAGCCCAGACCGTTTACATCGAGAATCAGGTGCGGCGGCTGTTTCTCAGCCAGGGTGCCGCGCAAGCGTCCAATCACGTTACAGATCCTTGAGCATTGGCCAGCAGGGTACTGGCGACTGACGGAACAAGGGTTTCACGCCGGCGACACAGGCGCGAAACCCTCATTCGGCAAAATTGACTGCTGATGCTATCAGAGACGCAGGCGTCCGCCACGACTGCGTGCGGTGCCCAGGCCGTGGGGCAACAGACTGGCACGGGTGTGGGCATGGCAAATGGCGATGGCCAGGGCGTCGGAGGCGTCGATCTGCGGTTTGCTGGTCAGCTTGAGCATGTGCATGACCATCATCTGCACCTGCTCCTTGTTGGCGGCACCCGTGCCCACCACCGCCTGCTTGACCTGGGTCGCGGTGTATTCGGCGATTTCCAGGTTTTCTTCAGCCCCGGCGACGATGGCGGCACCGCGGGCCTGCCCCAGTTTGAGGGCAGAGTCGGCGTTGCGCGCCATGAACACCCGCTCGATGCCCATGGTCACCGGACCGTAGGTCTGGATGATCTCGCGCACCCCACGGTAGACGATTTGCAGGCGTTCATGCAGCTCGCCGGCACCGGTGCGGATGCAACCGGAAGCCACGTAGACGCAGCCACGACCGGTGTCGCGGACGACGCCGTAACCGGTGATGCGCGAACCGGGGTCGATGCCTAGGATTAAAGTCATAACGAATTCGGGATCAGTGGTGGTCGATATCAAATACAACACATAACAACTGTGGGAGCGAGCCTGCTCGCGATGTGGTTTGTCAGTCACATTAATGCTGGCTGACAGGCCGCATCGCGAGCAGGCTCGCTCCCACAGTAGGTTCAGGGTGTTTTCAGCCCAGCTGCGCAGCCACGTCTTCAGGGATGTCCGCGTTGGAGTAGACGTTCTGCACGTCGTCGAGGTCCTCGAGCATGTCGATCAGCTTGAGCACCTTCTCGGCGCCTTCCAGGTCCAGCTCGGCGCTGGTGGTCGGCAGCATGACGATTTCCGCGTCGTCACCCTTGAAGCCGGCGGCTTCCAGGGCGTTGCGCACCGCGTAGAAACCGGCGAACGAGGTGAACACGTCGATGGAGCCATCTTCGTTGGTCACCACGTCATCGGCATCGGCGTCCATCGCCGCTTCCATCAGCGCATCTTCATCGACACCCGGTGCGAAGGAAATCTGCCCCTTGCGCTCGAACAGGTAGGCCACGGAACCGTCGGTACCCAGGTTGCCGCCGCACTTGCTGAACGCGTGACGCACGGCCGCCGCGGTACGGTTGCGGTTGTCGGTCATGCACTCGACCATCACCGCCACGCCGCCCGGGCCGTAACCTTCATAGGTCAGCTCGACCATGTCGTCGGTGTCGGCCGCACCGGCACCGCGAGCGATGGCGCGATCAATGATGTCGCGGCTCATGTTCGCCCCCAGCGCCTTGTCCAGGGCCAGGCGCAGACGCGGGTTGGAACCCGGATCACCGCCACCCTGGCGGGCAGCGACGGTCAGCTCACGAATCCACTTGGTGAAAATCTTGCCCTTCTTGGCATCCTGACGTTCTTTGCGGTGCTTGATGTTCGCCCACTTGGAATGACCTGCCATAACTCGCTCCAGTTTCTCTTTGAAACATTGCCCGCCGCGCCCCGAGGCGCCGGCCGGCAAACAAAAATTCGATGAGCCCATCCAGAAAGGGACCCATAAAGAAAGGGCGCATCCGAAGATGCGCCCTTCTGGTCAGCCTTACTCGGCTTTTGGCGTTTCGCGCAGACGAATGTGCAGTTCGCGCAATGCCTTGGCATCGACCACACCTGGAGCCTGCGTCATCACGTCGGCAGCGCTCTGGGTTTTCGGGAAGGCGATCACTTCACGGATCGACTGGGCGCCGGTCATCAGCATCACCAGACGGTCCAGGCCGAAGGCCAGGCCACCGTGCGGCGGCGCACCGTATTTCAGGGCGTCGAGCAGGAAGCCGAATTTCTCTTCCTGTTCCGCTTCCTGGATACCCAGCAGACGGAACACCGCCTGTTGCATTTCCTTGCGGTGGATACGGATCGAACCGCCACCCAGCTCGGTGCCGTTCAGAACCATGTCATAGGCACGGGACAGCGCGGTCGCCGGGTTGGCTTCAAGCTCTGCCGGCGTGCACTTCGGCGCGGTGAACGGGTGGTGCAAGGCGCTGAAGCTGCCGTCTTCGTTCTCTTCGAACATCGGGAAGTCGACGACCCACATCGGTGCCCACTCGCAGGTCAGCAGGTTCAGGTCGTGACCCAGCTTGATCCGCAGCGCGCCCAGGGCTTCGCTGACGATCTTGAACTTGTCGGCACCGAAGAACACGATGTCGCCGTCAACCGCGCCCACGCGATCGAGGATCACGTTGAGGTTGGCTTCAGGGATGTTCTTGACGATTGGCGACTGCAGGCCTTCGACGCCCTTGGCGCGCTCGTTGACCTTGATGTACGCCAGGCCCTTGGCACCGTAGATGCCGACGAACTTGGTGTAGTCGTCGATCTGCTTGCGCGGCATGCTCGCCGCACCAGGAACGCGCAAGGCGGTCACGCGGCATTTCGGGTCGTTGGCCGGGCCGCTGAAGACCTTGAATTCCACGTCTTTCAGTTGGTCGGCGACATCGACCAGTTCCAGCGGGTTACGCAGGTCCGGCTTGTCGGAACCGTAGCGACGCATGGCTTCTTCGAAGGTCATGTGCGGGAATTCGCCGAATTCCAGACCCAGCACTTCCTTGAACAGGTTGCGGATCATGTTTTCGGTCAGGCCCATGATCTCGTTTTCATCGAGGAAGCTGGTCTCGATGTCGATCTGGGTGAATTCAGGCTGACGGTCGGCACGCAGGTCTTCGTCGCGGAAGCACTTGGCGATCTGGTAGTAACGGTCGAAGCCGGCCACCATCAGCAGCTGCTTGAACAGCTGTGGCGATTGCGGCAGGGCGAAGAACGAACCGGCGTGGGTACGGCTTGGCACCAGATAGTCGCGGGCACCTTCCGGGGTGGCACGAGTCAGGATCGGCGTCTCGACGTCGAGGAAGCCGTTTTCGTCCAGATAGCGACGGATGCTGGTGGTCATGCGCGAACGCAGGCGCAGCTTCTCGGCCATTTCCGGACGACGCAGGTCCAGGAAGCGATAGCGTAGGCGGGTTTCTTCGCCAACGTCGGAGAACTCATTCAGTGGGAACGGCGGGGTTTCCGCTTCGTTCAACACTTCCAGCTCATAACCCAGCACTTCGATCATGCCCGACGCCATGTTGGCGTTGGTGGCACCGGCCGGACGCAGGCGCACCTTGCCGGTCACCTTGACCACGTATTCGCTGCGCACACGGTCGGCCACGGCGAAGGTCTCGGCGCGATCCGGGTCGAACACCACCTGGGCCAGACCATCACGATCACGGATATCGAGGAAAATCACCCCACCGTGGTCACGGCGACGGTGAACCCAGCCGCAAAGGGTAATTTCCTGGCCGTCCAGGCTTTCGTTCAGTTGGCCGCAATAATGGCTGCGCATCATGGTCGTGGTTTCACTTCTCGTAATTCGAAATTCGGTTGGAGGCCTTGCGTACTTCAAGTGCTGAATGATGCAAGAGCTCGCGCGTGTCGTTCAATCGGGTTGCAGACCTTAGTCGGCTTTATCGCCACCGGCCAGATTCTTCTTGGCACCGGTCTTGAAATCGGTTTCGTACCAGCCGTTGCCGCTGAGGCGGAAACCCGGCATGGACAGCATCTTCTTGAGCTCTGGCGCCTGACAGGCAGGGCAGTCGACCAGCGGTGCTGCGCTGATCTTTTGAATGGCTTCCAACTGATGACCACAGGAAGCACATTGGTAGTCGTACATCGGCATCGGGTTGTCTCGGCGATCAGAATGCTACCGCACACGCTGGGTTTTGCGGCAAAGAGCGGGATTATATCCATTAAATGCGGCCTGTGCAGCCGTAAGACTGCACAGGCCGACACTCGATGCTTTTCGCCGTCGGGACTATGCCAGGACGCTGCCGCGCTCCTCGTTGCGACTGTGCACAACGCAGACCACCCGCACCAATCCACTGAAATTTTTCACCCCGCCATGGCGCAAGTGCACCTGGCGATCGACATGGGACAACAGGGCACTGACCGAACAGCAGTTGGTTTTCGCCATCTCGCCCAGAATATCCCAGTAAACCTGTTCAAGCCGCAAACAGGTGGCAAAGCCATTCAGACGAACCGAACGGGATAATGGCCGGGCCAGTCCCATATCGAATTCACTGACAAACGGGTCGATCCTTACTTCCTTTAACGGACCCAACCTCCCCTCGTTCAATCTGCCGTCATAAACCATACTGCTGACACTCCTTTGCCATACCTGGTTTCTATAAAAGCCTTGTTGCGAGGCCTATAAAAACGCAGGCGTACGGTTATATCCAGATGACTTTATGACCACCGAACGTAGGATAAGCCAACAACTTCAGGCGGATCATGGAGACCGTCCTAGTCAGGCCCATCCCCTACAGAAGGAAACGCGAGGTCCTACACAACACAGTGCGCGAGCCCTACCCGCAGGGCGGTCCGCGCACTGCAAGGGCTGTCAGTCCAGCAAGGCGCGCAACATCCACGCGGTCTTCTCGTGAACCTGCATGCGCTGAGTCAGCAAGTCGGCCGTCGGTTCGTCACTGACCTTGTCGAGCAGCGGGAAAATCCCCCGCGCCGTGCGCGTGACCGCTTCCTGGCCTTCCACCAGTTGCTTGATCATTTCATCGGCACTGGGCACACCCGGCTCTTCCTTGATGGAAGACAGACGCGCATAAATGGAATAGGCACCCGGTGCCGGGAAGCCCAGCGCGCGAATCCGCTCGGCAATCGAGTCGACCGCCAGGGCCAGCTCGTTGTATTGCTCCTCGAACATCAAGTGCAGGGTGCGGAACATCGGCCCGGTGACATTCCAGTGGAAGTTATGGGTTTTCAAATACAGCACATACGTGTCTGCCAGCAGACGCGAAAGCCCGTCGACGATGGACTTGCGATCCTCTTCACTGATACCGATATCGATTGCCATGTTTTTCCCCTAACGGTGATGAATTCATCCAACAGGTGCAGGACCACTCTAGCAAGAGCGCTCCACATTCACAGCCTCGAGGGTGCCCTGCCGGTGTGACAAATCGCCCCGCTGCACCGCTGGACACCCTGATTTGAGTAGCCGCCAGCTTTGCTGTTAAATAGACAAGGTGTCGTGGGCGCCTTCTTTTCCGGGCCCTGCGCATAGGCTGATACCCCGGTGCGTGTCCAACGCCTCTCTTTGTTTCGAAGCGAACCGTACCCGATCAGCTCTTCCTTGTGATCCGCCTGAACGTGAGTTAATCAAAATGTTAAAAATCGTCCACCTCGTAATGGGCGCAGCGGCCTTGCTGCTGTCCTTCATTCCCAGCTTGCGGTCCGAAGCTGTTCCTTACCTGCAACAACCCGATGCGCTGTACCTGGCCTTTTTCGGCCTGCTCAACCTCACCCTCGCGCCTGTCATTCCTTACTGGAACAAAGGCCCGCGTCATCAATTGCAAAACCTGGTCAGCGCCCTGCTGGTACTGGCCGTGGTCCTGCAAACCCTGACGCTGTTCGCGCCGATGCCGGTGATCGCCGGTCAACCGGCCGTGCTGTTCAGCCTGGTGGCGGCCCTGATCGCCGTCGTGGTGCACCTGGCCGTCAGCTTCTACAAGTCGACACCCGCGGCCGCCTCGCCAAGCTACGACATGAGCAACCGCGATACCGGCACCGTCAAGTGGTTCAACACCTCCAAGGGCTTCGGGTTCATTTCCCGTGACTCCGGCGATGACATCTTCGTGCATTTCCGCGCCATTCGCGGCGAAGGCCACCGCGTCCTGGTCGAAGGCCAGCGCGTGGAGTTTTCCGTGATGAATCGTGACAAGGGCCTGCAAGCCGAAGACGTCATCGCCGCCCTGCCGCGACGCTGACTCAAGGCCAAAAAAAAAACCGCGAGCAGCCTGGCTGGTCGCGGTTTTTTCATGCCTGCCGTTCGGTGATACGGCTCAGTAATGCGGCGGTGGCGCATCTTCTTCGAAGACGCCGAACTGCCCGGCCATCTCCTCTTGCCGCTTGAGCAAGGCCGTCATCTGCAATTGCAGGCGTTCGACGTCGCGCTGTTGCGCGGTGAGGACATCATTGAGCGCCGCAATGGTGTCATCCTGAAACGCCAGTTGGGTTTCCAGATCGGTGACGCGTTGTTCCAGGTTCATGCCTCACACCTCCGCAAAGGTGAAATTGTCGGTCAGGATCAAGCGCAGCCGCTCACGGATCGTCGCGACCTGCTCGGGCGTGTAGGGCTTCGCCGGGTGCTTGCCCCACACCGGCGCGGGCCATGCGGCGTCCTCGCGCCTGCGCACGATGACATGCATGTGCAATTGGCTGACGACGTTACCCAGGGCCGCGACATTCAGCTTGTCGGCGTCGAACGAATCCTTGAGCAGTTCCGCCAGTGTGGTCGTCTCCTGCCACAGTTGCCGCTGATCGGCGGCATCCAGCTGGAAGATCTCGCTGATATCTTCACGGCGCGGCACCAGGATGAACCAGGGGTAGTTCGAGTCATTGGACAGCAGCAACCGGCTGAGCGGGAAATCGCCGATCGGCAGCGTGTCTTGTTGAAGTCGTGAATCTAAAGCGAACACTGTGCGCACTCCCGGTTGTTCATCAATTTCAGCTTAGCGCCCGTCCAGACCGACGGCGCACCAGGCGACAGGACGGCAGCATACCTGCGAACGCCTCAGGCTTCACGACCCATCCCCGCCCCGAGATGAGCCATTTTTGGCGCGCACGCACCATTACAGAACCGACGAGCGGCGACAGAGCACCGAAGTGACCCGCAATCCGGGGCTTGTTCACTTTCCACCACAGTGCCGACTGTATGAAATCAGTACAGCGAATAATATTTTTTGCACCAAAACCGCACAGCGGGTCTACGCTCAGTGCGTCTGGCATCCGCCAATTACTCACCGAAGGGGTGAACCGGTAACGTTTTTCGTTGTCGCGCTGTTCGACAGGAGGTTGCAACACCAAGCCGGGCATGTCGTCAAGCCCCTTGAGAAGGTGCTTGTAACCCCCGGTTTTATGAGGTTTTTACGCTAACGGACAGCCGTTCAGAAAAAAAAACAGCGAATCAGCGATTTGTGCACGCTTGTTGCATTCACACTCACATCGCCTTATGGCCGCCACGGGAAGTGGAAGGTCCGAAGGCAATAAAAACAGTGGCAGGGTTGCCCGATGGAGATTCAAACGCTTCACCAAAGGACTCTTTTTAACCGATGCTCGAGCACTGGAAAATAGCGCTGTAGTTGCCATTCCTATTGCATTGGGGCTGTAAATTTGCGACATCTATCAAGCCATTTGCGACAGCGTCGTAAAGAAGCTGAAAGGATGAAAGCGCAAGTATCGCCAATAGGGTCGGCGTGATATAAGTTTGCGCCGACACAAAAAGAAAGAGCCGCCCAGATAAAAAAACAGGTGGGACGGCAGTACTCTTCAAAACCAAAGGAGCAAATCACGATGCGCGTGATGAAGTGGAGCATGATCGCACTGGCAGTTGCAGCAGCAGCCAGTACTCAAGTGGCAACAGCAGCACCTTTCGTAAGTGACCAGGCAGAAGCCAAAGGTTTTGTTGAAGACGCAAAAGCAGACATCCTGCTGCGTAACTACTACTTCAACCGTAACAACAAAGACGGCGGCAACGACCAGAAAGACTGGACCCAGGGTTTCTGGGGTAACTTCAGCTCCGGTTACACCCAAGGCACCGTAGGCGTCGGCGTTGATGCATTCGGTTACCTGGCCATCAAACTGGACGGTGGCGACGGTACCGGCGGTACCGGCAACATGCCAGTGGGCGCCAACGGCGTACAAGACAGCCAGGGCAAAGCCGGTGGTGCTGTTAAATTCCGCGTATCGAAAACCGAGCTGAAAGTCGGCGACATGCAGCCAAGCACTGCTCCAGTGTTCGCTGTCGGCGGTTCCCGTATCCTCCCGCAAACTGCCAGCGGTTTCCAACTGCAGAGCAGCGAAGTCAAAGACCTTGACCTCGAAGCCGGTCACTTCTACTCGTCGACCAGCCAGGACCGTAACTCGCGTGATGGCGGCCTGTACGCCACTTACGCCGGTGAAGAAGCCAACACCATCGACTACTTCGGTGGCAAGTACGGCATCTCCGACGCACTGAGCGTTTCCCTGTACGGCGCCAAGCTGGAAGACATCTGGAACCAGTACTACGCGAACGCGAACTACACCATCCCAATGGGTGGCGATCAGTCGCTGAACCTGGACGGTAACATCTACCGCACCTCGGACACTGGCGATGCCAAAGCCGGTGATATCAGCAACACCACCTACTCGCTGGCCGCTGCTTTCTCGTTCCTGAAAGCACACACCCTTACCGTAGCCTTCCAAAAGGTCAACGGTGACACGCCATTCGACTACATCGGCGTGGGCAAGAACAACCGTGGTGGCGACTCGATCTTCCTCGCCAACTCCATCCAGTACTCTGACTTCAACGGTCCGGAAGAGAAATCTGCCCAGATCCGTTACGATCTGAAAATGGCTGAGTACGGCGTTCCAGGTCTGAGCTTCATGACCCGTTACGTTAAAGGCTGGGACATCGACGGTACCGGTCTGGCAGCTAACAGCGTTTACCGTAAATCCAACGGTGACCCACTGTACGGTGCTGACGGCAAACACAACGAAACCAACTTCGAAGCCAAGTACGTAGTACAGACTGGCCCGGCAAAAGATCTCTCCTTCCGCATTCGTCAAGCGTGGCACCAAGCTAACGCTGACCAAGGCGAAGGCGACATCAAAGAGTTCCGTCTGATCGTCGACTACCCGCTGTCGCTGTTGTAATCGCATCCAGTTAGTTTGCGATAACAAATAAAAAGGCCCATCTTCGGATGGGCCTTTTTGTTACAAGTTTGTTACTTACTGCACTGCCGATTCCTGCACCACGCGAATCACTCGCTGTGGAAAGGGAATATCAATGCCAGCCGCCTTCAAACGATCACGGGACTGTTCATTGAACATGAACATCACATCCCAATAGTCCGCCGTTTTTACCCACACCCGCAGAGAAACAGTAATGGAACTGTCGCCCAGGGTAGAAATGACAGCCTGGGGTGCCGGTTCATTGAGGATGCGCTCATCCTTGGCCAGGTCCAGCAGCACCTGACGGGCTTTCTGCAAGTCCGCTTCGTAATCCACACCGACATCGAATACCACCTTGCGGGTAGGCTGACGGTTGGTGTTGGTGATGATGCCGTTGGACAGGTTACCGTTGGGCACGATGATGGTCTTGTTGTCACCGGTGCGCAGCACGGTGTGGAAGATCTGAATGCTGTCGACCGTACCCGCCACACCCTGGGCTTCGATCCAGTCACCAATGCGGAACGGACGGAACAGCAGAATCAGCACCCCACCGGCGAAGTTCGCCAGACTGCCCTGCAACGCCAGGCCGATGGCCAGGCCGGCGGCACCGATGGCGGCGACGAACGAGGTGGTTTCCACACCGATCATCGAGGCCACGCTGACGATCAGCAACACCTTGAGGATGATGTTCGCCAGCGTGCTGATGAAACCTTGCAACGCCAGGTCGGCATTGCGCAGGGCGATCAGGCCGCCGAGCTTGCGCGTGACCTTGTTGATCAGCCACCAGCCGATGGCCAGCGTGATGACGGCCAGCAACACACGGCTGCCGTATTCCATGATCATCGGAATCCAGGCTTGGGACACCTTGACCAGGTTGTCCACTTCAGCATTCAAGTCCATCCAGGTTCTCCTGATTGGTGGCCATACGGCACACAAAAAAATCAGGGGCAAAAATGCCCCTCGGGTTTACACACGATTCCCCAACTGTGGGAGCGAGCCTGCTCGCGATAGCGGTGAGTCAGTAATCAATGAATCGTCTGAAAGATTGCCATCGCGAGCAGGCTCGCTCACACACACAAAAACATCAATCGCGGAAGTTGTTGAACTGCAGCGGCATGTCGAACGTCGCCGCGCGCAGCGCCGCAATGGCTTCCTGCAGGTCGTCACGCTTCTTGCCGGTCACGCGCACCTGCTCGCCCTGGATGGCGGCCTGCACCTTGAGCTTGGCGTCCTTGATGTGGGCGACGATCTTCTTCGCCAGCTCCTTGTCGATGCCTTCCTTGAGCACGGCTTCCTGCTTCATCAGCTTGCCCGACGCATAGGCGTCCTTGACTTCCAGGCACTGCACGTCGATTTTGCGCTTGACCAACGCCAGCTTGAGGATCTCAATCATCGCTTCAAGCTGGAAATCCGCTTCAGCGGTCAGGTTGACGGTCAGGTCCTTTTCCTTGAACTCGAAGCTGCCTTTGCCTTTCAGGTCATAGCGACGATCGAGTTCCTTGACGGCGTTCTCGACGGCGTTGGTGACTTCGTGTTTGTCCAGTTCGGATACCACGTCGAACGACGGCATGTAATTTCTCCAATAAAGGGCGCGCTCGGTAACGATGGAGCGCGCCTGGCTTGCGGTTAAAATCCGCGCTGATTATAACGGGTCTTTCCCATCATTCACTGCGAGCCCACGATGCGCGCCTCAAACAGAGCAAAAAGCCGATGAGCACTCCCTGGCATGTGCTGGGCGCCGGCAGCCTCGGCACCTTGTGGGCCACGCGCCTGGCGCGGGCCGGCAAACCGGTCAGGCTGATCGTGCGCGATCCGCAGCGCCTGGCGGCCTATCAGGCGGCCGGCGGCTTGACGCTGGTGGAACATGGACAAGCGCAACGCTTTAACATTCCCGGCGAAACCGCAGAAAGTGGCGAACCGATCAGCCGCCTGCTGGTGGCCTGCAAGGCCTACGATGCCGAACAGGCCGTGGCCCGACTGGCGCCGCGCCTGGCACCCGGCGCGGAATTGATCCTGTTGCAGAACGGCCTGGGCAGCCAGGACGCTGTTGCCGCCCAGGTGCCACAAGCGCGCTGCATCTGTGCATCGAGCACCGAAGGCGCATTCCGCGAAGGTGACTGGCGCGTGGTGTTCGCCGGCCACGGCTACACCTGGCTGGGCGATAGCGGGCATCCGGTGGCGCCCATCTGGCTGGACGACCTGGTCGATGCCGGCATTCCCCACGAATGGAGCACCGACATCCTCACCCGGCTGTGGCGCAAGCTGGCGCTCAACTGTGCGATCAACCCGCTGACCGTGCTGCACGATTGCCGCAACGGCGGTTTACAGGATCATCACTGCGAAGTCGCCACCCTGTGCGGTGAACTGACCGAATTGCTCGAACGCTGCGGCCAACCTGCCGCCGCGCAGGATCTGGCGCAGGAAGTCGAACGGGTGATCCACGCCACCGCTGCCAACTATTCCTCGATGTATCAGGATGTCGCCCACCAGCGTCGCACCGAAATCAGCTACCTGCTGGGTTATGCCTGCAAAGTGGCGGCGCGGCATCAATTGAACCTGCCGCACCTCAATCAGTTGCAGCAGCGCCTGATCGCCCATCTGCACAGCCTCGGATTGCCCAGCGACTGAGCAGCGGCTACGCTGGCCACTTGTTCCTTGTGCAGCGATCACACTGATGCCATTGCGCCAGCGCCTTGAAAACCTTCCGGTCGGCCAGAAACTGCTGGCCGCCCTGCTGGTGCTGTTGACCACCGTTCTGCTGGTCGCCAACCTGACCTTCATCAGCGCCGCGTACTACATTTCCCAGGAAAGCATGGCGCCCCAGGCCTTGCAGACCATCGGCCGGCTGGTGTCCAACCCGAGCCTGGTGTCTGAAGCCCTGCAATCGCCGCAAAGCGCCGAACGCCTGCTCAACGAGCTCAACAGTTACTCACCGCTGCGCGCCGCGGCCCTGTATGACGGCAAGGGCGAACGCCTGGCGCAATTGCAGCATGGCGACAAACTCAAGCTGCCCGAGCGCTACCGCCACATCGAAGCCTGGCAGGCCACCGAATTTCGCAGCAATCAGTTGATCACCCTGCCCCGCCCCGGCACCGCGCCTGGCCATCTGCTGCTGGTGGCCAGCAGCGAGTTGCCGGTGGCCTTCTACACCGGGACCCTGACCGCGAGCCTCGGCATTCTGATTTTCAGTGTGCTGCTGTGGCTGATGATCGCCCGGCAGATCAAGCGCCTGATCACCCGGCCGATCCATCAGCTCGAAGAGCTGTCGCGCCAGGTGACCCGCGAAGAGAACTACGCCCTGCGCGCCTCCCGCGGCAACCACGACGAAATCGGCAGCCTGGCCGAGGCCTTCAACACCATGCTGTCGCGGATCGAGGCGCGCGAGCAGCAACTCAAGCGCGCGCGGGACGACTCCCAAGCCGCCTATGACCAGGCCCAGGGCCTGGCCGAGGAAACCCGGCACACCAACCGCAAGCTGGAACTGGAAGTCCAGGTGCGCAGCAAGATCGAGAAAAAGCTCACCGGCTTCCAGAACTACCTCAACAGCATCATCGACTCCATGCCCTCGGCGCTGATCGCCCTCGACGAGCAGCTCTACGTGACCCAGTGGAACCAGGAGGCCAGCGCCCTCTCCGGGACCCGCCTGGACGAAGCCCTGAACCAGCCGATCTTCCTCGCATTCGAACCGCTCAAGCCGTTCCTGCCGCAGCTCAAGCAGACCGTCGAGCAGCACACCGTGGCGAAGATCGAGCGCGTCACCTGGGTCAAGGACGACGAACCCAAGCATTACGCCCTGACCTTCTACCCGCTGATGGGTGGTGCCGGGCGTGGTGTGGTGATCCGCATCGACGACATCACCCAGCGCCTGTCGCTGGAAGAAATGATGGTGCAGTCGGAAAAAATGCTCTCGGTCGGTGGCCTCGCCGCCGGCATGGCCCACGAAATCAACAACCCGCTGGGGGCGATCCTGCACAACGTGCAAAACATCCGCCGGCGCCTGTCCACCGAACTGCCGAAAAACCTCGAGCAGGCCGAACAGATCGGCATTCAACTGGACACGGTCAATCAGTACTTGCAGGCCCGTGAAGTGCCGCAGCTGCTCGACGGCATCCAGCAGGCCGGTGCCCGGGCTGCGAAGATCGTCACCCACATGCTCAGCTTCAGCCGTCGCAGCACGCGGCAGATGGCGCCGTGCGACTTGCCGGCGCTGATCGACCAGGCCGTGGAAATCGCCGGCAACGACTTCGACCTGGCCATCGGTTTCGACTTCAAGGGACAGGCGATCATCCGCCAGTTCGACCCGGCACTGGGCCCGGTGCCGGGCACCGCCAACGAACTGGAACAGGTGTTGCTCAACCTGCTGAAGAACGCCGCCCAGGCCATTCACCAGCGCGAAGACGACCGCGAACCTGGGCGGATCATCCTGCGCACCCGGCTCAATCCGCCGTGGGCGGAAATCCAGGTCGAGGACAACGGCATCGGCATGAGCGAGAACGTGCGCAAACGCACCTTCGAACCGTTCTTCACCACCAAGGAAATCGGCCAGGGCACCGGGCTTGGCCTGTCGGTCTCGTATTTCATCATCACCAACAACCACAAGGGCCAGATGGAAGTGCAATCGACCCTCGGCCAGGGCACCTGTTTCACCCTGCGCCTGCCGTTGACGAGCACGCCGCTGGTCTCGCAAGAACTCAATCAGCTATCGAGGTAACCATGGGCTTTCGCTTGTCGAAGATTTACACCCGCACCGGCGACAAAGGCGAAACCGGGCTGGGCGACGGGCGCCGCGTGCCCAAGGACCACCCGCGCATCGAGGCGATTGGCGAGGTGGATACCTTGAACAGCCAGTTGGGCGTGCTGCTCGCCGGGCTGGCCGCCGAGCCTGCGCTGAACGAAGTGATCGAGGTGCTGGCGCCCTGTCAGCACCGCCTGTTCGATCTCGGTGGCGAGCTGGCGATGCCGGAGTATCAGGCGTTGAATACCGCGGAAATCCACAGGCTGGAAGCGGCGATCGACGTGTGGAATGAAGAGCTGGGGCCACTGGAGAACTTCATCCTGCCTGGCGGCTCCCTGCTGATTGCCCAGGCGCACGTCTGCCGCAGCCTCGCGCGCAGTGCCGAGCGGCGCTGCCAGCAGTTGAATGCGCTGGAGCCGCTGGCCGGGGTGGGGTTGGCCTACATCAATCGGTTGTCGGATCTGCTGTTTGTGGTGGCGCGGGTGATTGCGCGCAGGCAGGGGGTGGCGGAGATTTTGTGGGAGGCGGCGGGGAAGCCTGAGGTTTAAGTGGCGCCTTGAAGGCCGCCATCGCGAGCAGGCTCGCTCCCACAGTTGACCGAGTTCCATCAGAAGGAATACAGCCAATTGTAGGGGCTCCCTCAGCTGACCGAGTTCCATCGGAAGGAATACAGCCAACTCTGTGGGAGCGAGCCTGCTCGCGATGAGGCCAGTCGCTAGACCAGAGAATCAGGCCAGAAAGCCCGAATCCCCGCCACACCCTGCGCCCCCGCCTCCCAGGCCTTTTGCTGCTCTGCCGGGCCAACTCCGCCCAACAGAAACACCGGCTTGCTGAACCCCTCGATCAGGCTCGATGCCTGTTCCCAGCCCAGCGGCTGCGCATCCGGATGGGTCAAGGTCGGTTGCACCGGCGACAGGGTCACGAAGTCCACGCCCATCTGCTCGGCCAACGCCAGTTCTTCGGCGTTATGGCAGGACGCCGCCAGCCAGCGCGACGCCGGCAACGGGCGACCGGCCGCAGCGTACTTGCGCAGTTGGGCCGAGGTGATGTGCCAACCGGCCGACGGGAAATCCCCCAGCCATTCGAACGGCCCCTTGATCATCAACTGCGCCTTGCCGGCACACAGACCCGCCGCGTCCACCGCCAGGTCGCGGTACTTGGGGTCGTAACCGCTGGGTGCGCGCAACTGGACCAGCTTGATCCCGCCAGCAATGGCCTTCTGCATGCCGCGCAACAGCGCCGGGGCTTCCAGGTCTTCGGGGGTGATCAGGTACTGCGCAGGCAGCCGTGCGGCGGCAACTATCGGTTGATTGGCGGCCGGGAACTCATAGCTCGGCAAGTCCCGTGGCGCGACCCACTGCAATGGCTGGCCTTCGGCGCCATGGGGTTCGCCGGTAAAGTCGCTGACTTCCCAGACATCCAGCAACACCTGCTTGTCCGGGTAATCGTGGTGGATCTTGATCAGCGGACGCGCCGCGACTACCACAATACCCAACTCCTCGTGAAGTTCGCGGGCCAGGGCGCGCTCGACCGACTCGTCCGCCTCGACCTTGCCGCCGGGAAACTCCCACAGACCGCCCTGGTGCTGGGTATCGGCACGGCGGGCGATCAGGATCTTGCCGCTCGGGTCGCGAATGACCGCTGCGGCGACATGAACTCGTTTCACTGCCCAACCTCCTCCAGACCCGCCCGCTGCCAGGCCTTGAAGGCCGGCCACTGGTAGATCGTTTCAACATAGGCGGCATCCGCCGCCGACAACGGCACCTGATAGGTACGCAGGCGTACGGCAATCGGTGCAAAAAAAGCGTCCGCGACCGTCGCGCCGCCAAACAGGAACGGGCCGACTTCGGTGGCTTTGGCGCGGCATTCGGCCCACAGGGCCAGCATGCGCTCGATGTCCGCCTGCACGTCCGCCGGGACGGGTGACAGCGGCGCATCGCGGCTCAGGTCGAACGGCATGTTGCCGCGCATGGCGAAGAAACCGGCATGCATTTGCGCACAGGCCGAACGGGCCTGGGCACGGGCCGCGACGTCCTTGGGCCAGAGCCCGGCGCCGGGGAACTGTTCGGCCAGGTATTCGGCAATCGCCAAGGAGTCGGCGACGGTGCCGTGTGCGGTCACCAGCAGCGGGACCTTGCCGGTCGGCGAGTGTTTGAGAATGCGCTCGCGGGTGTCCGGCTGGTTCAGTTTGATCAGTTCTTCGGTGTACTCGGCACCCGTCAGGTCGAGGGCCAGGGCGCCGCGCAGGGACCAGGAGGAATAGAGTTTGTCGCCGATGATCAGGTGGAGGCTCATGTTCGGGACCTTTTGATGGGATAAGCAGGCCAGTTACTCAGTGACTGGCAGGCCGCCATCGCGAGCAAGCTCGCTCCTACAGGGACAACGCAGACCTCTGTAGGAGCGGGCTTGCTCGCGATGGGGTCGACGCGGTCTTAAGTACGGTACTCAGCGTTGATCTTCACGTACTCGTGGGACAGGTCGGTGGTCCAGATGGTTTCGCTGCAATCGCCGCGACCCAGTTCGATGCGGATGGTGATTTCTTCCTGCTGCATCACCGCCGCGCCCTGGGCTTCGGTGTAGGTGGCGGCACGGGCGCCACGGCTGGCGATGCACACTTCGCCGAGGAACACGTCGATCTTGCTCACGTCCAGGTTCGGCACGCCGGCACGGCCAACGGCCGCCAGGATACGACCCCAGTTCGGGTCGGAGGCGAACAGCGCGGTCTTGATCAGTGGCGAGTGGGCCACGGTGTAGCCGACGTCCAGGCATTCCTGGTGGTTGCCGCCGCCGTTGACTTCGACGGTGACGAACTTGGTGGCGCCCTCGCCATCGCGAACGATGGCCTGGGCCACGTCCATGCACACCTCGAATACCGCCTGCTTGAGCTTGGCGAACAATTCGCCCTCGGCGCGGGTGATTTCCGGCAGGGCCGCCTGGCCGGTGGCGATCAGCATGCAGCAGTCGTTGGTCGAGGTGTCGCCGTCGATGGTGATGCGGTTGAACGACTTGTTGGCGCCGTCCAGCAACAGGTTCTGCAACACATCCCGGGCGACTTTGGCGTCGGTGGCGATGTAGCCGAGCATGGTCGCCATGTTCGGGCGGATCATGCCGGCACCCTTGCTGATGCCGGTGACGGTGATGGTCACGCCGTCATGCTGGAACTGCCGGCTCGCGCCTTTTGGCAGGGTGTCGGTGGTCATGATGCCGGTGGCGGCTGCTTCCCAGTTGTTCACCGACAGGTCGTCGAGGGCAGCTTGCAGCGCGCCTTCGATTTTCTCGACCGGCAGCGGTTCGCCGATCACACCGGTGGAGTACGGCAGCACCAGGCTGGCATCCACGCCAGTCAGCTCAGCCAGCTTGGCGCAGGTGCGCTCGGCGGCGGCCAGGCCTGGCTCGCCGGTACCGGCGTTGGCATTGCCGGTGTTGGTCAGCAGGTAACGGACCGGGCCTTGCACGCGTTGCTTGGCCAGGATCACCGGGGCGGCGCAGAAGGCGTTCAGCGTGAACACGCCCGCGACGGTCGAACCTTCGGCACAGCGCATGACCACGACATCCTTGCGCCCTGGGCGCTTGATACCGGCCGATGCGATACCGAGTTCAAAACCGGCAACCGGGTGCAACGTAGGCAAAGGACCAAGACCAACAGCCATGAATGCGCTCCTCACTAGATGATGTCTTTCACCGCTCGGCAGGAGCGGTGGTGTAAATGGCAAAACGCCGCGACGGCATGAGCCGGTCGCGGCGCGGGTATTTCAGCGTATGAAACGGGCCTTTACTGGATCTGCCCGTGGCAATGCTTGAATTTCTTGCCCGAACCGCAGTAGCACAGCTCGTTGCGGCCCAGCTTCTGCTCGTTGCGTACCGGCGCGGTGGCGAGGGCAACATCGACCTCTTCACCCAGTTGCTCGGTTTGCTCCAGGCCCGGCGCTTCGTCGTGCTGGAACTGCATGCGCGCGGCCAGTGCCTCGGCTTCCTGGCGCAGGCGCGCCTCTTCCTCGGCCGGGTCTTCGCGACGCACCTGAACGTGCGACAGCACACGGATCGAGTCGCGCTTGATTGAATCGAGCAGCTCGGAGAACAGCGTGAACGACTCGCGCTTGTATTCCTGCTTCGGGTTCTTCTGGGCGTAGCCACGCAGGTGGATACCGTGACGCAGGTGATCCATGGTCGACAGGTGGTCTTTCCACAGGTCGTCGAGCACGCGCAGGACGATCTGCTTCTCGAAGGTGCGCAGCGCTTCGGCGCCGGCCTGGTCTTCCTTCTCGTTGTACGCGGCCATCAGTTCCTGCATGAGCTTCTCGCGCAGGGTTTCCTCGTACAGGTGATCGTCTTCGTCGAGCCACTGCTGGATCGGCAGGGCCACACCGAAATCGCTCTGGATGCTGGCTTCCAAACCGGCCACGTCCCACTGCTCAGGCAGCGATTGCGGCGGAATGTGTGCGCTGACGGTGGCGCTGAGCACGTCCTGGCGGAAGTCGGCGATGGTTTCACCGATGTTGTCGGCGGCCAGCAACGTGTTACGCATGTGATAGATCACTTTACGCTGTTCGTTGTTGACGTCGTCGAACTCCAGCAATTGCTTGCGGATATCGAAGTTGCGGCCTTCGACCTTGCGCTGGGCCTTCTCGATGGCGTTGGTCACCATGCGGTGCTCGATCGCTTCACCGGACTGCATGCCCAGGGCCTTCATGAAGTTCTTCACCCGGTCAGAGGCGAAGATGCGCATCAGGCTGTCTTCCAGCGACAGGTAGAAGCGGCTGGAACCGGCGTCACCCTGACGACCGGCACGACCACGCAGCTGGTTGTCGATACGGCGCGATTCGTGACGCTCGGAAGCAATCACCTGCAAACCGCCCGACTCGAGCACTTGCTGGTGGCGCTTCTGCCAGTCGGCCTTGATCTGGGCGATCTGCTCAGGCGTTGGATCTTCCAGGGAGGCGACTTCCACTTCCCAGTTACCGCCCAACAGGATGTCGGTACCACGACCGGCCATGTTGGTGGCGATGGTCAGTGCGCCCGGGCGACCGGCCTGGGCAATGATCTCGGCTTCCTTCTCGTGGAACTTGGCGTTCAGAACCTTGTGTTCGATGCCTTCCTTCACGAGCAGGTTGGACATGTGCTCGGAGGTTTCGATGGTCGCGGTACCCACCAGCACCGGACGGCCGGCGGCCATGCTTTCCTTGATGTCGTTGACGATCGCCGCGTACTTCTCTTCGGCGGTCAGGAACACCAGGTCGTTGTAGTCCTTACGGGCCAGCGGTTTGTTCGTCGGGATGACGATCACCGGCAAGCCATAGATCTGATGGAATTCGAACGCTTCGGTGTCGGCCGTACCGGTCATGCCGGACAGCTTGTCGTACAGACGGAAGTAGTTCTGGAACGTGGTCGACGCCAGGGTCTGGCTTTCTGGCTGGATGTTCAGGTGTTCCTTGGCTTCGATGGCCTGGTGCAGGCCTTCGGACAGGCGACGGCCCGGCATGGTACGGCCGGTGTGTTCGTCGACCAGTACGACCTGGCCTTCCTGCACGATGTACTCGACGTTGCGATGGAACAGCTTGTGCGCACGCAGGCCGGCATAGACGTGGGTCAGCAGGCTCAGGTTGTGCGCCGAGTACAGGCTCTCGCCTTCAGCCAGCAGGCCGAGACGGGTCAGCGCTTCTTCGATGAACTGGTGACCGGCTTCGTTGAGCTCGACCTGACGGGTCTTCTCGTCGACGGTGTAGTGGCCAGGCTTGGTGACTTCGCCTTCGACCTCTTCAACGTGCAGTTCCAGCTGTGGAATCAGCTTGTTGATTTCCATGTACAGCTTGGAGCTGTCCTCGGCCTGACCGGAAATGATCAGCGGGGTACGGGCTTCGTCGATGAGAATGGAGTCGACTTCGTCGATCACGGCAAAATTGAGTTCGCGCTGGAATTTTTCTTCCATGCTGAACGCCATGTTGTCGCGCAGGTAGTCGAAACCGAATTCGTTGTTGGTGCCGTAGGTGATATCGGCGGCGTAAGCGGCACGCTTTTCTTCCGGCGGCTGGAACGGCGTGACCACGCCGACCGTCAGGCCGAGGAATTCATAGAGCGGGCGCATCCAGTTGGCGTCACGGCGGGCCAGGTAGTCGTTCACGGTTACCACGTGCACGCCCTTGCCGGACAGCGCGTTGAGGTAAACGCCCAGGGTACCCACCAGGGTCTTGCCTTCACCGGTGCGCATTTCGGCGATCCGGCCTTCGTGCAAGGTCATGCCGCCAATCAGCTGGACATCGAAGTGACGCATTCCCATGACGCGCTTGCCGGCTTCGCGAGCGACCGCAAAGGCTTCTGGCAGCAGTTTGTCGAGGGTTTCCCCTTTGGCGATGCGGGCCTTGAACTCTTCCGTCTTGGCACGCAATTGATCGTCCGAAAGGGCCACCATTTGCTCTTCGAAGGCATTGACGACTTGTACCGTCTTGAGCATGCGTTTGACTTCACGCTCGTTCTTGCTTCCAAAAAGTTTCTTTAACAAAGGCGCAAACATATCGGCAGGATCTTCCACACTAAAGGGATGGAGGGCGGCCCCGTGAGTCGCCCGTGCAGCCCTCATGGCCGCATGCGAACGAGCATTCTACCCGGAAACGAAGGTGAGGATAGTGGCGTTATTCCACGATGCATGCACTGCGCTATGACGGGGCTCACTTAAAATAAGGGCTTTTTGCTGAACTTCAAGCCGCTGACAGCAGAAGTTACCTGTTGATTTAATGGGTAAAGCGCGCGCAAAGCAATGGGTCGGGCGCATCCGCTGCTTTCTGCTACCATGGCGGCTCTGTTACTTCAGGTGTCGGATAATGGCATTTCGCCCTCTCACAGCCCGAGCACCCGCCGTTCTGCTTCGCGAAGCCAAGCCGCTCAAGGCCATCCTCGGTCACGCTCAACGCCTGGGTCATCTGCAGCGGCTGCTCGACAGCCAGTTGCAACCGGCCGCTCGCGAGCATTGCCATGTGGCGTCGTGGCGCGAAGGCAGTTTGTTGCTGATTGTCACCGATGGTCATTGGGCGACCCGTTTGCGTTATCAGCAAAAGCGCCTGCAACGGCAACTGCAGATGTTCGAGGAATTCTCCAACCTGACCCGGATCCTGTTCAAGGTGCAGCCGCCGACCGTCCAGCGCGGCGCGGTCGGGCACACGGTCGACCTGTCGACCGATGCCGCCGCCACTATCCAGGCCACGGCCGAGGGCATCAGCGATCCCAATCTGCGGGCGGCGCTGGAGCGTTTGGCGGCGCATGCCAGGCCCAAGGCGTGAGCTGATCCTGCACGCCTGATCGCCTTATCGCGAGCAAGCTCGCTCCTACAGAAAGCTAATCAGCGGCGTTTGTTGCCGCCCAGCAGTGAGCCCATCAGCCCGCGCACCAACTGGCGCCCCAACTGGTTGGCCGCCTGTCGCATCGCCGATTTCAAGGCCTGCCCCGCCGCCGTTCCGAGGAATTCCCCGGCCTGTTCGGTGAAACTCGGCTCGGCCTTGTCCGGCGTCGCTTCGGCGGGCGGTGCCAGGTCCTTGCGGCCCATCAGCACTTCATAGGCCGATTCGCGGTCGATCGGCTTGTCGTAGCGCCCCTTGAACGGCGAGCCGGCGATCAGCACGGTGCGCTCGGTCTCGGTCAGCGGTCCGATCCGCGATTGCGGCGGGGCCACCAGCACGCGCTGGACCATTTCCGGCGTGCCCTTTTCCTGCAAGGTGCCCACCAGCGCCTCGCCAATCCCCAGCTCGGTCAGCACCGTCAGGGCGTCGAACGCCGGGTTCGGACGGAAGCCGTCGGCCACTGCGCGCAAGGCTTTCTGCTCCTTGGCCGTGAAGGCGCGCAGGCCATGCTGGATACGCAGGCCCAGTTGCGCCAGCACGTCATCGGGCAGGTCGCCCGGTGATTGGGTGACGAAATACACCCCCACGCCTTTCGAGCGAATCAGCCGTACTACCTGTTCCAGACGCTCCTGGAGGGCTTTTGGGGTATCGGTGAACAACAAATGGGCTTCGTCGAAAAACAGCGCCAGCAACGGCTTGTCGGCATCGCCGCGCTCCGGCAGTTGCTCGAACAGCTCGGCCAGCAGCCACAGCAGGAAGGTCGCGTAGACCTTCGGCGCTTCATGCACCAGACGGCTGGCATCGAGCAGGTGAATGCGTCCGCGACCATCAGCCGCAGGCTGCAGAATGTCTTCGAGTTGCAGCGCCGGCTCGCCGAACAGCGCGTCGGCCCCCTGTTGCTCCAGCACCGCCAGACGCCGCAACAGCGCCTGGCTCGAACCCGTGGTCATCAGCGCGGCGTCGTCGCCGAGCAATTCAGGGTGCTCGCGCAGGTGGTTGAGCAGCGCCTTCAGGTCCTTGAGGTCCAGCAGCAGCAGGCCTTCGCGGTCCGCGACCTTGAACGCGGCGTACAGCGCCGACTGCTGGCTGTCGGTCAATTCCAGCAGGGCACCGATCAGCAACGGGCCCATTTCGCTGAGGGTGGTGCGCAACGGATGACCGGTCTGACCGTGAATGTCCCACAGGGCCACGGGGTAAGCCTGGGGCGTGTGGTTAAGCCAGGGCATGCCATTGATGCGTTCGGCCACCTTGCCCTGGGGATTGCCTGCCGCGCCAAGCCCGCACAGGTCACCCTTGATGTCGGCGGCGAACACCGCCACGCCAGCGTCACTGAACGCTTCGGCCAGGTGTTGCAGGGTCACGGTCTTGCCAGTCCCGGTGGCGCCCGCCACCAGCCCGTGGCGGTTGGCCAGGCGCATGGCCTGGGCAATCGGCTGGCCTGAAGGGTCGGCCCCCATAACGAGTTGCGATGAATCGTGCATTTTGCCCGCCTCGATTAAACTTTGATCGCTGACGACCGATAACAGGGTTGTTGGTAATCCCCTAAGGCGAAGACGGACGTATCAACGTGACTTCATCCGTCGCCCATGTCGCGTGCCTATATAAAAGCACGTCGTGGGTCCCAAGACCTTATCGGGACATTCGATCCATGCATAAAAATATGCGCTTCAGTCACAAGATCCTGCTTGTGGCCGCCTTCATCGTCACCCTCGCCTTCGCTGCGTTCACGTCCTACAACGACTATATGCAACGCCACGCGATCCGCAATGACCTGAACAACTACCTGCATGAAATGGGCAGCGTGACGGCCAACAATATCCAGAGCTGGCTGAACGGGCGCAGCCTGCTGGTGGAAAACCTCGCACAAAACATCGCACTCGACCCACGCCGGGGCCATATCACCCAACTGCTGGAGCAGAAGACCCTCAACCGCGCCTTCGTCGCCGGTTTTCTCGGCGCCAGCGATGGTTTTTTCATCATGCGGCCCGACAACGCGATGCCCGAAGGCTTCGATCCTCGCGAGCGGGACTGGTACAAGAGCGCGCAGAACAGCGGCGTTGCGCTGCTGACTGAGCCCTACACCGATGTCTCGACCGGCAAGCAGGTGATTTCCATCGTGCAGAACATCGCTGTGCAGGGGCGGCACATCGGCGTGGTCGGCGGCGACCTGAGCCTGCAAATGATCATCGACAGCCTCAATGCGCTGGATTTCAACGGCATGGGGTTTGCCTTCCTGGTCAACGCCGACGGCAAGATTCTGGTGCACCCGGACAAAAGCCTGGTGATGAAGTCCGTGGCCCAGGCCTACCCGGATCACACGCCGCGCATCAATAGTGACATCAGCGAAGTCCAGGTCGATGGCAAAACCCGCATCGTCACATTCACCCCGATCAAGGGGCTGGCGTCGGTGAACTGGTACATCGGCCTGTCGGTGGATAAGGACCAGGCGTTTGCCATGCTCAACCAATTTCGCACCTCGGCCGTGGTGGCGACCGTCATTGCCGTGGTGATCATCATTGCCCTGCTGGGCCTGTTGATCCGCCTGCTGATCCGGCCGCTGCACGTCATGACCCGCGCCATGATCGACATTGCCGACGGCGAGGGCGACCTGACCCGGCGCCTGGCCGTCCACAACCACGACGAATTCGGCCTGCTGGGCCTGGCGTTCAACCGTTTCGTCGAGCGTATCCACGGTTCCATCCGCGAAGTGTGCTCGGCCACCGGGCAGGTCAATGAGGTGGCGCTGCGGGTGGTGGCGGCCTCCAACTCGTCGATGTTCAATTGCGATCGGCAGGCTTCACGCACCAGCAGTGTCGTTGCCGCCATCCACCAGCTCGGCGCCACCGCCCAGGACATCGCGCGCAATGCCGCCCAGGCATCGAGTCAGGCCAGCGAGGCACGCAGCCTCGCCGGGGACGGCCAGCAGGTGGTGGATCGCAACATTGTCTCGATGAATCGGCTGTCGAGCCTGCTCAGCGCGTCGAGCACGCACATCGAGTCGCTGAACGACAAAACCGCGAACATCGGGCAAATCCTCGATGTGATCAGCAGTATCTCCCAACAAACCAACCTGCTGGCGCTCAACGCGGCCATCGAAGCCGCCCGTGCCGGTGAAGCCGGACGCGGTTTTGCCGTGGTCGCCGATGAAGTGCGCAACCTGGCACACCGCACGCAGCAATCGGCGGAACAGGTGCAGGGCATGATCGACGAGCTGCAAATCGGTGCCGGCGAATGCGTCAGCACCATGGGCGAAAGCCAGCGGCAAAGCCAGGACAGCGTGCACATCGCTAATCTGGCTGGCGAGCGACTGCACAGCGTCACCGAACGCATCGGCGAAATCGACGGGATGAACCAGTCGGTGGCCACGGCGACCGAGGAACAGACGGCGGTGGTCGAGGCGATCAATGCGGACATCATCGAGATCGACACGCTGAACCAGGAAGGTGTGGAGAACCTGCAGGCGACGTTGCGGGCGTGTGCGGATCTCGAACGGCAGGCGGCGCGGTTGCAGCAGTTGGTGGGGGGCTTCCGGATCTAAGGGTGCTGCAAATGGCCCCATCGCGAGCAGGCTCGCTCCCACATTGGAATTGTGACCAACACCAATCCAGGTGGGAGCGAGCCTGCTCGCGATGAGGTCGGTCCAGGCACCGCAAAGCCCAACCGAACATCTATTCTTCATTAAGGTCAACCAAGGGAGAGAACCGGCCGGAGGGATGCTCATCGTGCATATCGCTGACATAACCATGTTCTACGCCCCTGCCAGCGGTGGCGTGCGCACTTATCTGGATGCCAAGCATCGTCGCCTGGGGATCAAGTCAGGCATTCGCCACAGTCTGCTGATTCCCGGTTCGCACTTGAGTGAAACCGATGGCGTCTACACCGTCCCGGCTCCCGCCCTGCCCTTTGGCAAAGGTTATCGGTTCCCTGTGCGTCTCGCGCCCTGGCGTAATGTCCTGCACGATTTGCAGCCTGACCTGATCGAAGTCGGCGACCCTTACCTCACCGCCTGGGCGGCGCTGGATGCCCGTCGCCAGCTCGATGTGCCGGTGATCGGTTTCTATCACTCCGACCTGCCGCTGCTGGTCAGCAACCGCATGGGCCACTGGCTGACCAACAACGTCGAGGCCTATGTCCGCAAGCTGTACGGCAATTTCGACCGGGTGCTCGCGCCCAGCCGGATCATGGCCGACAAACTCATTGGCCTGGGCGTGCGCAATGTGTTCGTGCAGCCCCTCGGGGTCGATCTGCATACTTTCCACCCGGACGCGCGCGACCCCGGCCTGCGCGCGGAACTGGGGATCGACGAGCACACGCACCTGCTGATTTTTGCCGGACGCGGGTCCAAGGAGAAAAACCTGCAGGTGTTGCTCGACTGCATGAAACACCTGGGAAGGCGTTATCACCTGTTGCTGGTCGGCTCGTCGATGCCAACGGCAGTGCCGGACAACGTGACCGTGATTGATGACTTTTGCCCGGCCGCGCAGGTGGCGAGGCTGATGGCCAGCGCGGACGCGCTGGTGCATGCCGGCGATCAGGAAACCTTCGGCCTGGTGACGCTCGAAGCCATGGCCTGTGGCATTCCCGTGGTGGCCGTGGCCGCCGGCGCCTTTCCGGAAATCATCAGCGCCGATTGCGGTGTGCTGTGCACACCCAACGACGCCCTGTCGATGGCGAACGCGGTCCGCGAGTTGTTCGCCGCCGGCAGCGTCGATCGGGGGCGGCAGGCGCGCCGCCATGTCGAGCGGCATTACGCCTGGGACACCGTGGTCAACAGCCTGCTGGGCCATTATCGCGCCGTGCTCGGCCATCAATGGCCGCTGGTCGCCAATGGCTGAGCCGATGAACGCCCCTGCCCTGTTACTGGTGTTGCACGACGTCGCGCCGCAGACCTGGGCCGATTACCAGCCCTTTGTCGAAGCCGTCGACGCCCTCGGCGCAGTGCCGATGACCTGGCTGGTGGTGCCGGACTTTCATCGCCGCAACGATCTCAACGCCCACCCGGCGTTTCGTCGCCTGCTCGGCGAGCGCCTGGCGCGGGGTGACGAACTGGCGTTGCACGGCTACTTTCATTGTGACGAAAGCCCGTCACCCACTACGCCACGAGACTGGTTCATGCGCCGGATCTACACCCACGAAGGCGAGTTTTACAGCCTGTCCCGGGAAGCTGCCCTCGCCCGTTTGTGGGCCGGCATCGAGCTGTTCGATCGCTATCAATGGCCGCTGCACGGGTTTGTCGCGCCGGCCTGGTTGATGAGCGAGGGCACGCGCCAGGCGTTGCGCCAGTCGCCCTTGCGCTACACCAGTGACCCGCAGCATTTGTATCACCTGCCGGATTTCACCCAGGTGCAGGCGCCGGGACTGGTCTGGAGTGCCCGCAGTGCCTGGCGCCGGGGGGTCTCGAAACTGCTCAGCGATCAGCGCGAGCAACGCTGGCGCCAGGCGCCGGTGATTCGCCTGGGCGTGCACCCGGTGGACATGCGTCATGGTTTCTCCCGCGAGTATTGGCTGGGTACCCTCAAGCGCCTGCTGGCCGAGGGCCGCGTGCCGCTGACCAAGGCGCGCTGGCTGGCAATGCAGGGACAGCGATGCGGTCGTGCCGCATGAGCCGGGGCATCCTGCTGCTCGTTGCGCTGCTGGCCGCCCTGCTGATTCCACTGCTGCTCGGCGGCAACCAGACCTGGGCGCGCTTGCAGGCGTTCCCCTTGAACTGGCTGTTGGTGATGTTTGCCATGATCCTGCTGTGCTGGCTGGTCAACACCCAGCGCCTGCGCCTGCTGCTGGGCGATCAGCGCGCCAAGGTCAGCCCGGTGAAAAGCCTGGGCGTGGTGATGGCGGCCGAATTCGCCTACTGCGCCACACCGGGCGGCAGCGGCGGGCCGTTGACCATCATGGCACTGCTGGCCCGCAACGGCGTGCGACCGGCCAGGGGCAGCGCGGTGTTCGCCATGGATCAACTGAGCGACCTGCTGTTTTTCCTCTGCGCACTGGTGGGGATTCTGATTTATGCGCTGTTCCAGCACCTCAGCGAGCGCATGGAGTGGTTGCTGATGGTCAGCGCGCTTTCTCTGTTCGGCGGCTTGCTCAGTTGCGTGGCGATCGCGCGTTACCACCGCCTGCTGATCCGCCTGGGCGGCCGGCTGCTGGTACGCCTGAATGTCAAAGGCAGCACCCGCCTGCGCTGGGCGCGCAAACTCCTGCATTTTCTCGCGGCGTTCACCGATACGCTGAAGTTGCCTTTCAATACCCTGATCACCGTGTTCGCCCTGACCTGTGTGCACTGGCTGCTGCGCTACAGCGTGCTGTACCTGGCGTTGCGCGGGCTGGGGGCGGACCTGCAATGGGCCTGGAGCTTCCTGATCCAGATGCTCTCGCTGAGCGCGGGTCAGTTCAGCCTGTTGCCTGGAGGCGCCGGCGCAGCGGAACTGACCTCGGCGGCACTGCTGACGCCGATGGTCGGCAAATCCACCGCCGCCGCGGCGATCCTGATCTGGCGGGCAGTGACCTATTACTTCTACCTGGTGGTGGGTGGCCCGGTGTTTTTGCTGATGCTGGGACGGCCGTTGCTCAAGAAGCTAATGAGACCGAAGCAGGCGTAACCCCGGCACCCGTGGGAGCGAGCCCGCTCGCGATGGTGGACCGGGCACAGCAGGGTGTCAGATTGACCGCGTCATCGTTGAAAACCATCGCGAGCAGGCTCGCTCCCACAGAAGATCAAGAACGGGGTCCCTGTAGGAGCGAGCATGCTCGCGATGGTGGACCGGGCACCGTGGGGTGTCAGGCGGCCAGCGTTATCGTTAACGACCATCGCGGGCAAGCCCGCTCCTACAGAAGATCAAGAACGGGTCCCCTGTGGGAGCGAGCCTGCTCGCGATGGTGGACCGGGCACCGCAGGGTGTCAGATTGACAGCGTTATCGTTGGCGACCATCGCGAGCAGGCTCGCTCCCACAATTCAGTCGGGTTTCGCCGGTACTTTTTCGGCTTGGGGGTTCAACTGCTCCCACAACGCCTGCGCATCCGGGAATTCCGTGCCGTCTTCCGGGCTCAGGTCGTCCGGGTCGTAGCGGCTCAGGCAACCCTCTCCCAGGGTTGCGGGTGCCCGGGAGGTGGCTTTGTCCAGGGGGTCAGCCATGATCATTTCCTCGATGCTGAAACGGCGAAGGGCCTGGAGCGATTGAACGCCCAGGCCCTTCGAATTTCAACCTTGTTGTAGCGCGGTCAGAACACCACGGTTTTGTTGCCGTGTACCAGCACGCGGTCTTCCAGGTGGTAACGCAGGCCACGGGCCAGCACCATCTTCTCGACGTCACGGCCGAAACGCACCATGTCTTCGATGCTGTCGCTGTGGCTGACACGCACCACGTCCTGCTCGATGATCGGACCGGCGTCCAGCTCTTCGGTGACGTAGTGGCAGGTCGCGCCGATCAGCTTGACCCCACGCATCGACGCCTGGTGATACGGCTTGGCGCCGACGAACGACGGCAGGAAGCTGTGGTGAATGTTGATCACCTTGTGCGCGTACTCGCTGCACAGCGCCGGTGGCAGGATTTGCATGTAGCGGGCCAGGACCACTACTTCGGCATCGTGCTGCTTGACCAGGCGCGACACTTCGGCGAATGCCGGCTCTTTATCCTGCGGGTTGACCGGCACGTGGTAGTAAGGAATGCCGTGCCACTCGACCATGCTGCGCAGGTCGTCGTGGTTGGAAATCACGCAGGAAATTTCGCAATCCAGCTCATCGCTGTGCCAGCGGTGCAGCAGGTCGGCCAGGCAGTGAGACTCGCGACTGGCCATCAGCACCACGCGTTTTTTCTGCGCGGTGTCGGTGATGCGCCAGTCCATCGAGAACTCTTCGGCAATCGGCGCAAATGCCTCGCGAAAGGCTTCGATTCCGAAAGGCAACGAATCGGCCCGAATTTCGTGACGCATGAAGAACCAGCCACTCTGATTGTCCGAGTGGTGGCTCGCTTCAGTGATCCAGCCGTTATGAGACGCCAGAAAGTTACTGACTTTAGCAACGATACCAACGCGGTCCGGGCAAGAAATCACCAGCCGAAAAGTGCGCATGAGGGGGGAACTCCAGAACTTCGCAAAGGCCGCCATTCTAGCGGCTGCGCAGCAAAACTGCAGTATGGATGACACCTTGCGTCGCCAGACGGTGCTCGAGCCTGCCACCGGAGGCTTCGCCTGCGCTGGCAGGCGAGTACTTTTGCCGGGATTCTTCAAGTACTCAATTGTGATTATCTGCGTCATTATTTAACGACGGGCCAGTTCTCGGCCTATTGATCACAATTCAATTAAATAAAAGCCCGGTTTAATGTTTACTTGATGAAACAGCCTGACTATTATTGCCGCACTGTCCCCTGACACTCAGCGTCACAACATAAGGTAGTCCCCATGTCCTTGATCAACGAATATCGTGCCACAGAAGAAGCCATCAAAGAGCTTCAAGCCCGTTTGAAGAACCTGTCGCAAGACGACAAACTGCAAACCGAGCTGGAATTCGAAGGCAAACTGCGCGCCCTGATGGCCGAATATTCCAAGTCGCTGCGTGACATCATCGCGCTGTTGGATCCAGAATCCAAAACCAAGGCACCTCGTGGCGGCGCAGTGAAAACCACCGGCACCAAGCGCGCGCGCAAAGTTAAACAATACAAAAACCCGCACAACGGCGAAGTCATCGAAACCAAAGGTGGCAACCACAAGACTCTGAAAGAGTGGAAAGCCAAGTGGGGCGGTGACGTGGTTGAAGGCTGGTCCACCCTGCTGGGCTAAGCCTCACCGCTTGAAACCGCGACAAAAAGAACGCCAGCAAATGCTGGCGTTTTTTTATTCCTGGAGTTCGGCAATGGCTATTTTCATTTTCAAAGATTGAATCGCTCTCGCAATACCTCGACATAACTGCTCCATTCACCGAGTACTTCCTGCTGAAACGGTGTGGCAGTCAAATTCAACTGGGCCGCGGCCTGTACGAAAGTTTCCAGGGTATTCGGCGCCCCCCAAACAACGTCTGACAAACGTTGCTGACAGAATAATCGCCAGCGCTCTTGTTCTTCGAAACTCAACGTATCGAAAAAGTTACGTGCTCGATAGCGAAACAATAATTCCGGTAAACGTTCATCATCGAAAAGCCACTTCTCGCGGGCCAATTGCTGCGGGTCCGCCGCGCGGACTTGCTCACAAAGACGCCGATCGCGATCACCGATAAAACCGTCGTACAACTGTTGTTCGGGGTCCTGGCTCTGGGCGAAATCTTCACTGGCATAAATGGCCTGGAGCTTGTCTCGCCAAACGGGCTGTGCGTCATTTAGTCGCAATGCCCGCGCCTGGTACAACGCCATGTCCAGGCCCAGGCGCTGCTGATCCTCCGGGCGCAGGACCGACAGCGGCGCGACTACCGGGCATTTGTTGATGTGGATGAGTTTGAGCGGCACGGGCAACTCGCCCTCGGCCAACTCCTCGCGCCGGGTATACAGGCGCTGGCGCAGGGTCTCGGCATCGAGGTCGAGCAAGCCTTGAGGGTCCAGATGCAGGTCGCAGACAATCAACGCATTCTTGTTGCGTGGGTGCCAGGCCAGCGGCAAAACCACCCCTACATAACTGCGCGCGGCGGAGAAGCGCCCGGAAATGTGCACCATCGGCTGCAACAGGCGGATCTGGTCCATCACTTTGTGTTTGCTGCGCAACTGGAACAACCAGTCATACAGCTTCGGCTGCTTCTCGCGGATCAGCCGCGCCAGCGCGATGGTGGCGCGCACGTCGGACAGCGCTTCGTGGGCATGACCGTGATCAATGCCATTGGCGGCGGTCAGGCGTTCGAGTTTGAGGGTCACCCGCCCTTCGTCATCCTGCGGCCAGATCAGGCCATCGGGACGCAGCGCATACGCTGCGCGCACCACGTCGATCAGATCCCAGCGGCTGTTACCGCCCTGCCACTCACGGGCGTAGGGGTCGAAAAAATTGCGGTACAGGCTGTAGCGGGTCATCTCGTCGTCGAAACGCAAGGTGTTGTAACCCGCGCCACAGGTGCCCGGCGCCGCCAGTTCGGCGTGCACCCGGGTCATGAAATCGGCTTCGCTCAAACCGCGTTCGCTCAGTTGGCCCGGCGTGATCCCGGTGATCGCGCACGCCGCCGGATGCGGCAGGATGTCGTCACCGAGCTGGCAATACAGGTTGACCGGCTCACCAATGACATTGAGATCGAAATCCGTGCGCAGCCCCGCCACTTGCAGCGGGCGGTCGCAACGAGGGTTGATGCCGGTGGTTTCGTAGTCGTACCAGAAGATCGAGGTCACGGGCTGTTCCTGAACTGAAGATCGACAAAGTCTAGGCGTTTGCATCCCGCCCCGGCCAGCGATCTTGCATCCAGACACGACTGGCCAGGCAACAAGCACGAATCAGCTATGTCGTTTTCCCCCAAGAGGCTGCTAGCATCGGTGACAGCCACAACATCAGGTTGCCCATGCTCGAGACCACAGCACTGCCAAGGAAAGCGCCGCTGTCCCCGCCACTGGATACGCGGCATCAGGTTGAAACGCCGGAAGGCATCGACCTGCCACTGCGCCCGGCGGGGTTGATGGTTCGTGCGCTGGCCTTCGCCATCGACCTGGGCTTGCGCGGGCTGATCCTCGGCCTGCTGTTCATCGTCCTGGCCTTCCTCGGCAAGCTCGGTGCCGGGCTGGGAGCGATCCTGCTGTTCGTGGTGAGCTGGTGGTACATGGTGCTGTTCGAAGTACTCAACCAGGGACGCTCGCCCGGCAAGCAATGGATGGGCCTGCGGGTGGTGCAGGACGACGGCACGCCAATCGACTGGTCCGCTTCGTTGTTGCGCAATCTGCTGCGCTTTGTCGACATGCTGCCCTTCGGCTATTTCCTGGGCACCCTCAGTTGCCTGCAACACCCCAATTTCAAGCGCCTGGGTGACCTCGCCGCCGGCACGCTGGTGATCTACCGCGAACAGCCGATCACCCGGCCCCAGGTGCCTGATGTCGAACCTCGGCGTGCACCGTTCGCCCTGACACTGAGCGAACAGCGCGCCGTTCTCGGCTTTGCCGAGCGCCAGGCTGAACTGTCGCCCGCGCGGGTCAATGAGCTCTCGGCGATCCTCGCCCAACCGTTGCAGGTGCCGCCGCCCCAGGCGCTGGCACAACTCAATGGCGTCGCCCGTGGCTTGCTGGGGCCGGCATGAAGCAAAGTCTTTTCGAACATCGCCACAAGGCCGAATGGGCGCAGTTTTCGCTGCTGCTCGACCGGCTCGAGCGCAACAAGGACGCCTCGCGCGTCGCCAGTTTCCCCAGGGACTACCGGCGGCTCTGCCAGCAACTGGCGCTGGCTCAGGAGCGTGGCTACAGCAGTTTTCTGATCGACTCGTTGCAACAGCAAGTGCTACGCGGACATCAACAGTTGTACCGGCATCGCAGCCGCCTGGGGGCGAACATCGCCGGTTTCATCCTCGCCGATTTCCCGCGCCTGGTGCGCGAGCAGTGGCGCTTCGTGCTCGCGGCGAGCCTGATGTTCTTCGGCAGCCTGATCGGCTTTGCCGTGCTGGTGTACCTGTTCCCGGACCTGGTCTACAACCTGATTCCGTTCGAACAGATCAGCCAGATGCACGACATGTACGACCCAGTCGCCGGCCACCTGGGTCGCCCGGAAGAACGGGCGGCCAGTGAAGACTGGGTGATGTTCGGCTACTACATCATGCACAACATCGGGATCGCCTTTCAGACCTTCGCCAGCGGTTTGCTGTTCGGCCTGGGCAGTGCGTTCTTCCTGTTCTTCAATGGCCTGATGATCGGCGCCGTGGCCGGGCACCTGACGCAGATCGGCTACGGGCAGACCTTCTGGTCGTTCGTGATCGGCCACGGCGCCTTCGAACTCAGCGCCATCGCCCTGGCGGGTGCCGCCGGCCTGCAACTGGGCTGGGCACTGATCGCACCGGGACGCCTGTCCCGCGCCGAAGCGTTACGCCTGGCGGCACGCAAAAGCGTGCTGCTGATCTGCGGGGTCATGCTGTTTCTGTTGATCGCGGCGTTCATCGAAGCCTACTGGTCGTCGATGACCGCACCGGCACCGCTGACCAAGTACCTGGTGGGCGCGGCGCTGTGGGTGCTGGTGGCGATCTATCTGTTGTTTGCCGGACGCAGCCGTCATGCGCCTGAGTGACGCCACCGTGGTTATCCGCCCGCGCAGCACCTGGGAAGCCATGGACCTCGGCGTGCTGCTGAGCCAGCGCCATCGCCGCCTGTTGATGGTCAGTTGGGCGATCGTCACCCTGCCAGTGTTCGCCCTGCTGAGCGCGTTGCTGTGGGATTCGCCGTCGCTGGCGGTGTTGATTTTCTGGTGGTTGAAACCGGCATTCGAACGCCTGCCGCTGTACATCCTGTCCAAGGCCATGTTCGGTGACACGCCCACCCTCAGGCAGGCGTTGCGCCAATGGCCACGCTTGCTCAAACCGCAGTTGCTGGCGAGCCTGACCTGGCGTCGCCTGAGCCTGAGTCGCAGCTTTTTGCTGCCGGTGGTGCAGCTCGAAGGCCTGGACGGCCTGGAGCGGCAACAGCGCCTGCTGGTCCTGATGCAGCGCGACGCCGGCGCGGCGCGCTGGCTGACGATCATTGGCGTGCATCTGGAAGGCGCGTTATGGATAGGCCTGATGGCGTTGTTCTATCTGCTGCTGCCCTCGCAGGTGGAAATCGACTGGGGCTGGCAGACCCTGCTGTCCGCCGCCACCCAGGACTGGCGCTGGCTGGAACACCTGACCAATGCGTTCTACGTGCTGGTGCTGGTGGTGTGGGAGCCGATCTACGTGGCGTGTGGTTTCAGCCTGTATTTGAACCGGCGCACGGTGCTGGAGGCCTGGGACATCGAGCTGGTGTTCCGCCGCCTGCGCCAACGCCTGAGCGGCACCGCCGTGCTCCTGCTGCTGGCGGCGGTTCTCCTGGTGCCGGGCACGCCCAGCGTATGGGCCGAAGAGCCGGCCACGGGCCCCGACAGCCCGCGCCTGCTGAACCAGCCGCTGACCAGCCAGGCGTCGCGCGACGGCATCCGGGCGATCCTCGACCAGCCACCGTTCAAGAACCGGGAAACGGTCACCCGCTATCGCTTCGGCGAAGACAAACCGGCGGCCGAAACCGCGGACGAAGGTCACAGTCCCGCGTGGTTGAAGTTTTTGCAAAAATGGCTGAACAGCCAGCATCTCGGCACCCTGGCCAGCGTGATCGAAGTGTTGCTGTGGAGCTTCGTCATCGGCGCGATCGCCTTGCTGGCCTGGCGTTACCGTGACTGGTTGCAGGCGTTCGTCAGTCGTCGTCCGAAGTTACCGGGCAAGGCATCACGCACGTTACCGCAGCAGGCGTTCGGCCTCGACCTGAACCGCGACACCCTGCCCGCCGACATCGCCACCAGCGCCGAAGAGCTGTGGCAATCCAACCCCCGGGAGGCGCTCGGCCTGCTCTACCGCGCGCTGCTCAGCCACTTGCTGCACGACTATCATCTGGCGCTGACACCCGCCGACACCGAAGGCCAGGTACTGACGCGCATCGAGCGCCTGCAACGCCCCGAGTTAATGGCCTTCAGTCAAACCCTCACCCGCCATTGGCAGAACATGGCCTACGGGCATCGCCTGCCCGCCCCCTCCGTGCAACAGGAGTTATGCCAGGGCTGGCGCAGCATTTTTGGTGTGGGAGCACCACGTTGAACCGGCGCCTCGGGCTGCTCGCCGGCATCGTCATTGCGCTGCTGCTGGCGGCGCTGAGCGTGTACCTGTATGGCAAGGCGACGCCCTATCAGGAGGAAGTCGATCACGGCCCTGCGCCCGAGGCGGCTGCCAACCCGTACCTGGCCGCCGAAGACTTTCTGCGCAAACAGGGCTTGAGCGTCAGCCATGCCAATGGCCTGGACGTTCTGCCGACCCTGGAACCGCGCCAGCACAGCCTGCTGTTGCTCGGCGACCGCTCCAGCATGAGCCCGCGGCAGATTGATCAAGTGCTGAACTGGACCCGCGCCGGCGGACGCCTGCTGTTTATCGCCGAGTCTATCTGGGATGAAAAACTCGGGCGCAGCCACGACCCGCTGCTCGACCGCGTGCAGATTCACCAGTTGCTCAGCGACGATCTCAAGGATGCGCCACCACAGGCCGAGCAGGACCCCTACCCGAAACTGACCAAGCTTTACATCGAGGACGAAGACGCCCCCGCCTATGCGAGTTTTCGCACCACCTTCCACCTCGAAGACCCGCACAACCTCGTGCAGGCCTGGGCTAACAGCGCCAAGGCCACGCACATGATGCAACTGAACCACGGGCTCGGCTCGATCATCGTCGTCACCGATGCCGACCTGTGGAAAAACGATGCCATCGAGCGCTACGACAACGCCTGGCTGCTCTGGTACCTGACCGCCGATACCCGCGTAACGCTGATGTTCAACACCGATCACGACGGCCTGCTGACCCTGTTGCTGCGCTATTTCCCCCAGGCCCTGGTCGCCCTCGCCGCCCTGATCATGTTGGCTCTGTGGCATGTCGGCGTGCGCCAGGGGCCGCTGATCGGGGCGACGCCACGGGCCCGCCGGCAACTGCACGAACACCTGCGCGCCAGCGCCGACTTCATGTGGCGCCGCAGCGGTCAGGCCAGCCTGTTGCAGGCCTTGCAGCAGGACATCCTGCGCCGGGTCCGACGCCGTCACCCCGGCTTCGAACAACTGGGTGTCGCCGAACAATGGCTGGTCATTGCCCGCCTGACCGGCCAGCCCACACGCGCCATCAGCCAGGCCATGGGCCCCCGTACGAAACAACGGCTGTCCAGCGTTGAATTCAGCCGTCAGGTCGCCCACCTGCAAACCTTGAGGAATGCCTTATGAGTGAACAGATCGAGCCCGGCACGCCGAGCCACGCAGAGCAGCAACGCCTGCGCGCCATCCAGTTGGCGCAGGCGATCAGGGGTGAACTGCAAAAAGTCGTGATCGGTCAGGACGCGGTGATCGACGACGTGCTCTGTGCGCTGATCGCCGGCGGCCACGTGTTGCTCGAAGGCGTGCCGGGGCTGGGCAAGACCCTGCTGGTGCGCGCCCTCGCCCGCTGCTTTGGCGGCGAGTTCGCGCGCATCCAGTTCACCCCGGACCTGATGCCCAGCGATGTCACCGGGCATGCGGTGTACGACTTGCAGACCGAGCAATTCAAGCTGCGCAAGGGGCCGCTGTTCACCCACCTGCTGCTGGCCGACGAGATCAACCGCGCCCCGGCGAAAACCCAGGCGGCGCTGCTCGAAGCCATGCAGGAACGCCAGGTCACCCTTGAAGGTCGCGCCCTGCCCATCGCGCAGCCGTTCATGGTGCTCGCCACGCAGAACCCGATCGAACAGGAAGGCACCTACCCGTTGCCGGAAGCCGAGCTGGATCGCTTCATGCTCAAGGTGCGCATGGACTACCCGGATGCCGAGCAGGAATTGCAAATGGTCCGTCAGGTCAGCCGCTCGACCCGCGCCGACATGCTCGATGTGCAGCCGCTGCGCACGGTGTTGCAGGCCAAGGACGTGTTGGCCTTGCAGCGCATCGCCAGCGAGCTGCCGCTGGACGATCAGGTGCTCGACTATGCCGTGCGCCTGGCGCGCACCACCCGCAGCTGGCCGGGCCTGAGCCTCGGCGCCGGGCCGCGGGCGTCCATCGCGCTGGTGCGCTGCGCACGGGCGCGGGCGTTGTTACGCGGCGGTGAGTTCGTGATTCCTGATGACATCAAGGGCAGCGCGCTGGCGGTGTTGCGCCATCGCGTGCGCATTGCCCCGGAGCTGGACATCGAAGGGCTGGAGGTCGATCAGGTGTTGCGCCAGCTGCTCGATCAAGTGCCGGCACCGCGCCTGTGAAACCCTCGCGCCTGCTGCTGATCTGGCTGGCGTTGCTGCTGGCCGTTGCCGTGGTGCTGGGCGCGTTGCAGGCGCTGGACGTCAGCGTTCCCGCGACGCTGCTGTCGATCAACTGGGGCTTGCTCCTGGCGCTGCTGGCCCTGGCGCTGCTCGATGGACTGCGGGTCAGGCGCCTGCCATCGCCGCGGATCAGACGCCAGTTGCCCGGCAGCCTGGCGCTCGGGCGCTGGAGCGAAGTGCGGCTGGAGGTCGAGCATGACTTCAACCAGCCCCTGAACATCGAACTGTTCGACCATGTACCCGACGGCTTGAGCTTCGAAAACCTGCCGCTGGCGGTCGAGCTGCAACCCGGCTTGCACAGCCACGTGGGTTATCGTCTGCGTCCACTCAATCGTGGCCACTTCGATTTTGCTTATTGTGAGCTCAACCTGCCCAGCCCCCTGGGCCTGTGGACCGACAAGCGCTTGCCCGAGGTGCCCGGCAGTACCCGCGTTTACCCGGATTTCGCCCGCCTCTACGGCGGTCAATTGCTGGCGGTGGACAACTGGCTCAGCCAACTGGGCGTGCGCCAGCGACAACGGCGAGGGTTGGGTCTGGAGTTTCATCAACTGCGGGAATTTCGTGAAGGCGACAGCCTGCGCCAGATCGACTGGAAAGCCACGGCCCGACAACGCACGCCGATTGCCCGCGAGTATCAGGACGAGCGCGACCAGCAGATCGTCTTCCTGCTCGATTGCGGCCGGCGCATGCGCAGCCAGGACGGCGAGCTGACGCATTTCGATCATGCGCTCAATGCGTGCCTGTTGTTGAGTTACGTCGCCCTGCGTCAAGGCGATGCGGTGGGGCTGAGTACCTTCGCCACCGAGCAGCCGCGCCACCTGGCGCCGGTCAAGGGCGCCGGCCAGCTCAACGTTTTGCTCAACGCCGTGTATGACCTCGACAGCAGCCAGCGCAGCGCCGACTATCAGGCAGCGGTCACGCAACTGCTGGCCCGACAGAAACGCCGCTCGCTGGTGGTGCTGGTGACCAACCTGCGCGATGAAGACGATGAAGAATTGCTCACCGCCGTGCAGCGACTGGGCCAGCAGCACCGGGTGCTGGTCACCAGCCTGCGCGAAGAACTGCTCGACAGCTTGCGTCAGACACCGGTGCAAACCTTGTCGCAAGCCTTGACGTATTGCGGCACCGTGGACTTCCTCAACGCCCGCGCCGACGTCCACGAACGCCTCAACGCCCACGGCGTCCCCGTACTGGACGCCACCCCCCACGAACTGGGCGCGGCGCTGGTGACACGCTACCTGGAATGGAAAAAGGCCGGGGTGTTCTGAAGTATGCAAGACAACGCCGATCACTGTGGGAGCGAGCCTGGCGAGTCGTCGCACCGTCGCGATGGTCGTCAACGATGACGCTGACTGTCTGAATACCCGCGGTGCCTGGGCCGCCATCGCGAGCAAGGCTCGCTCCCACAGGACGGCGCCGATCAACTGTAGGAGCGAGCATGCTCGCGATGGTCGTTAACGATGACGCGGGTTGTCTGGAGGCCCGCGGTGCCTGGGCTTTCATCGCGAGCAAGGCTCGCGCCCACAGGACGGCGCCGATCAAACTGTGGGAGCGAGCCTGCTCGCGATGGCCGTCAACGATGACGCTGGCTGTCTGAATGCCCGCGGTGCCTGGGCCTCCATCGCGAGCAAGGCTCGCTCCTACAGGACAGCGCCGATCAAACTGTAGGAGCGAGCCTTGCTCGCGATGGTCGTTAACGATGACGTGGGCTGTCTGAATGCCCGCGGTGCCTGGGCCTCCATCGCGAGCAAGGCTCGCTCCTACAGGGGAACGCGTTCCTTGTGGGAGCGGGCTTGCCCGCGATGGTTGTCAACGATAACGCCGGCTGTCTGAATACCCGCGGTGCCTGGGCCTCCATCGCGAGCAAGGCTCGCGCCCACAGGACGGCGCCGATCAAACTGTGGGAGCGGGCTTGCTCGCGATGGTCGTCAACGATGACGTGGGCTGTCTGAATGCCCGCGGTGTCTGGGCCTCCATCGCGAGCAAGGCTCGCTCCCACAGGACGGCGCTGATCCACTGTAGGAGCGAGCATGCTCGCGATGGTCGTTAACGATGACGTGGGCTGTCTGGAGGCCCGCGGTGTCTGGGACTCCATCGCGAGCAAGGCTCGCTCCTACAGGACGGCGCCGATCCATTGTGGGAGCGGGCTTGCTCGCGATGGTCGTCAACGATGACGCGGGTTGTCTGGAGGCCCGCGGTGTCTGGGCCTTCATCGCGAGCAAGGCTCGCTCCTACAGGGGAACGCGTTCCTTGCTCGCGATGGTCGTTAACGATGACGCGGGTTGTCTGGAGGCCCGCGATGTCTGGGCCTCTATCGCCAGCAAGCTGGCTCCTACAGGTACAGGTACAGGTACAGGTACAGGGCTCAGGGGTTGTACTCTTTGTTGTCGAGTTTGAGTTGTTTGACTCGAAGCGGCGGGATCAGTACGTCGCAGATGATCGCGGTGAGCCGCAGCCCGCCCGAGCCGCCGATGCTCGGGCCGTGCAGGGTGATGTCGAGGCTCTCGTCATCTTGTGCCATTTTCTCCAGATGCCGCTGCGGATACTTGTTCCACTCGGCGTTCGCGGGGATGCCGCTCAGGTCGATGATCGTTTCCAGGCTGGAGCTGGTGGTGACGACGATTCTGGACTCTTTGCCGTTGGCCAGGTTTTCGTACTGGCATCCCAGGCGGAACTTCACCTCCGGCCACTGGGCCACGGTAAAACGCGGCACCGTCACCTTCTGGAGCACCTGCGCGCTGCCATTGAGCTGCATGTAGAATCCATACGTGTCGTCTATGTATACACCGGCAAAGCCGGTTCCATCATGTTTCCAGTCTGCCTCCCAGTTGGGTTCGAAATGGCTGGATTTCACCAGGTTGCGGCCCGGGATTTCTTCATCGCTCATGATGTGTTCACCTCGAATGGTCAAACGTTCCCGGGGCGCCGGCGGCGTCCTCGGCATTCTGAAGAGCCGCCCCGATTTCCGTCGGGGCGGCAGTCATCAACCTTCCAGTTTTTCCAGCACCGCCGCTTTGTACGCCGGCCCACCCGATTTCGCCGTATAGCGCAGGTGCATGATCACGTCCGTCATGCTGTTAATGATCTTCTGCTGCTCCTCCGTATTCGAACGCGGGAATTCCAGGCGCCATGTGCTGACAGCCCCCGTGCCTTCGAAGGCGAAGTAACGCCCGTCGTCAGACATCGACATCTGGTGCATGCCGGCATCGTCCACACCGCTGCTGATCGCAATCTGCTGGTTATTACGCAGGTTCAACACGACGTCCGGCGGCGGCAGTTCGTGACCTTCCTCGCGATACAGATAAGGCAGACTGTCGGGGTTGGGCTCCAGGGCCGTGACGCTGCGCAACTGCGTCAGTGTCGATTTCAAGTCGACATAAGCACCGAGCACTGCCGGCACCGACAGTGAGGCCATGACGACCTGTCGGCAGTAATGGCCCGGGTAATCCTCGTCGAGCAGCCGCTGGGGAATCTCGAAATCCACCTTGCCCGCGATGAGCGCGGCGATCACATCGGGCCACTCGGTCTCGGGCCCGAACACGCCCCGTTCGAACAATCGGCGCAGGGAAATGGTTTTGGTCAATTCCAACCGCCGTTCATTGCGCTCCAGGTGAATACGCTCCATGCGGGTCAGGTAGCCCTGCAGAATTTCCCCGGAACCTAGGCCATGCAGCCTGTCCTGCCATGCTCCGCCTTGAATCACATTCAACCTGTAATCGCCCAGCTCGTACTGCAAGCTGGACTCCGCCATCATGCACATCGCGAAAACGGTGTCGTAGGCCTGGAAGAACAGGGTGGACATCTGGCCGAGCAAATGACGGTAGAGCTCGCGATTGGTCGAGCGGGTCTTGTAGAAGCTCAATACCGCTTCGGCCTGGGCATGGGCCCTGCGAGTTTGCGCCAGACTGGCGGTGGCGCCGGTGAGCGAGTGCTGCATGGCCAGGATTTGCTGGTCAAGAACCAGCATTTCGCTCTTGGCCTGCTGTGACGCGAATCTCCATTCCAGTGAGCGCCGTTCGTAGAAAGCGGTTTTGTGCATTGACTCGGCATCCAAGGCATACGCCTCGGCAACCAGGTTGGTAACGGCACCGGCCGCTGCTGTTAAAGAACTGAACTTCCAGCCACCGCTACTCATACCAAACATGTTCGGTGCGGCATCCAACACCCCCGCAACAAGATGCGCTATTCGAATCTTGTGTTGAACGCCTTTGATATCCAATACCTTGTCGTCCGCTTTTATCTCCTTTGCGACCAGCCTGCTCTCATCGAGCCCCTGGTAATACTTCGCCCGGTCCTCCACCACCCTTTTGCTTTCTTCCAGCCCCTTCAGAGAGGCCTGGATCTGTTTGATTGCTTCGCCCTGAATGTCGATGGCAAACGCTGACATTTCAGCGCCATGGACCTGACTCAGTTCTTCGTACTCCGTGCGATCACCAGCCTCCATCAACAGCCGCACTTCTCTGCCGTAGTTCATCAACATCTGCACCGCGTTTTGTGCGATGGCCAGGAGCGGGCGGAACCGATAATGCGGGATGGCCTTCCAGCCGCCAGCGTTACGCAGGGCCCCCCATGAACCACCGGCCTGTGCCAGCATCAACTGACGTACATCGGTCGGAGGTGCATACAGATCCAGACTCATCTCCTTGCCGTCGATCGTCAGATTGTGCCGCATGTTGAACAGGCACTCGTTGATGTACTTCCAGAAATTCAGCACCTCATCGTTGGCGAAGGGACGGAAGACATCCAGTTTCAGAACCGTGTAATCGGCCGTGCCTGTGATCCGCGGTGGCAGGTCCCAAATGTTGACCGCCAACGCAGCGGCATAGGATTCCAGTGAAGAGACGGTCTGGGCCTTGGTCTCGAGAATCTCATTGACGGATCGCGGCACCCAATGGTCCATGGCCTTCCCGGTCGGCTCCGGGCCCATCAACGCCAGGGCACGCATGTATTGCAGTTTGGCTGCAGCCAGGCTGTCGCGAGTCAGCTGGCGGTACAACGAGTCGGCATGAGCGAGGATGCAGCGCACGTAATTGATGAACACGGCCTTGCGATAGTGAATGCGATCCGCAAGGGCGATGGCGTCCGGGTCTACCAGATTCTTGGATTCGAAATGGGAAGTGCCGTCTTCCAGCAACGGACGGCACAACCAATGCTTGGCTATCGGATCGTCTTCACCCTCCCGCGGGGTGCGGATATGCGGGTTGAAGAGGTAGTGAAACCAGCGCTGCGAATCCAGGTATTTGCCCTCATCACGCAACCGGCACGCAATCAGGAACACCATATGAAAAAACAACTCCCAGTAAAATAGTCCGTGAGCACTGTTGAAGTCGATGGGCGCCCATGGGGTAGGTGAACCGTCCGGTGGAGGCTCCAGGGTATTCTGGGTGGCAAGGGACAGAAGTTCATCTACCGATACGGCGGCGCTGGCCACCAGGCGAGGACCAAACAGCGAATTGAGGCGTATCCACGGAACACCCGGAATTCCCAGTATGCGCATGTCCAGAAATTGAGCGCCTGACGCCTCCTCTCTGATCATCGGTGTATCTTCAGCGATGTCGTGGTCGGTAAAGTTGTACTGCAATGTCATCGGATTGGAGAAGTAGCTGTCCAGAAGGACATTCAGCGTATGGAAGTGCGGCTCTATGGGCGTGAACAGTTTATCGGTGGCGGCATAAAATATTTGCAGCGTCCCACCCTCCTTGGGGTCTTGAGCGGCAAAGGCCAACTGCAGCTGCGGATCAGCTTCGTCATCGACAAACGTTGTCACCACCAGCTGCGTAAGTTCGCCGGTCCGGTAATTCATCTTGCCCTTTTTCAGACTCAGGGGCATGGACCATGATCCGCTCCCGTCAAGGTAGGCGACTTTAATTTCGTACAACCAGCCCCCAGGTATTGTGATCGTGACATCACCGACTACTTGGGTTTGCTCCTCGCGCTCATCGCCCTCGACCACAACCACCATCAAGCGGTTGGCGAAAAACACCGGCCGGATCCCGAGCAGAATTCTGGCTTGGGGAATCGCGATTTCACTCCAGTCGCTCCAGGCAGTTGGAGGAAGAAACGTGCTGCTTTCGTTCAACTCTACTTCGGCCTTGCGCCAGTAATGATTGAAAGGCGGAACCCGTTGCTGGCCAATCAGATAGTAATCAGCATTGGAGAAATTTTTGCCTTTGGCAGGATCGTTGGTGTAAGTGCTGTTGATGTACCCAGCTTTCAGCGAGAGGTTGCATATCAATTCGAACTGCGTCAGGTGTTGGTGCAACGCTTTTTGTACATAGCGGTCTTCCACGCCGCCTTGGCTGAAGTTGGTTACCAGTTCCTCGAACGGGGCTGTCTTTCCTAGACGCAACATCGGGTCTATGTAGTTTTCCGGGTTCTGTTTCAACTTCTCGAAACCGGCCCAATTGCCGATGTTGCTGTTGCAGATATGCCAGGCATCCAGCTCATCCTTGCCGAACTCCTGATTATGACCGGGCTCCATGCTGTGATAGACCGCATTCAGATACTGCTGAACCGCGGCAATCGCTTCGGCCAGGGCCGATGACTCCGGTTGCTGGCCGATTTGCGAGTCCAGCAACAGGTAGGCATACAGGTCCTCGGGCGAGGAAAGGTCCAGTGGCTTGGTCGCCTCCATATTCGGCGCCATGTGCCCCAGAAAGTAATCGGCCAGGGCCGAGCAACGCAGTTCCTGCAATGTACCAATGACGGTAGTGTCCACTTTTATAACCCCTGGAATGCGGTGTGCATCCGGCAGTGACTCGAGACGAACAGCTGACGCCTGCGGACGAGCCTGTTGATCAGACTCGTCCGGCAACCTCAGGCGTCTAACCTCTGGCAATCAATTCCAACTCAATGTTTTCTGGCATCCAGGGCGAAATCAGCGTGTTATTCATGTAAAAGCCCGCACCGCACCTGTAGGGTCCTGGTCCCCACTCGGGCTTGAACTGGACTCGCCAACGCCCGTCCGCATTGACCATGCCCTGCGCATAAATCGTTCCCGCTGCTCCCGTCCGGACTATTCTCACTTCCACGCCGGGCAGGCCGATCCCTTCAAGCCAGGACTGGACATACACTTTGCTGCCCGAGAGCGGTTTGAGAATGACCGGATGCGCGGCATAGTCAGGCACCACCGTCACCTGCACAGGCGCCGCCGAAGATTCGGTCGCATCAATGTTGCGCTGCGTCACCACGAACGTATGCGGCCCCGGTGACAGCTTCTCGGCTAACCTCACGGCCCACTTGCCATCGTCGCCCACGCTGGTCCTGGCCAATACCGCGCCGGCGCCGCCGTAGATGATGATCTGCGCCGACCGAGTGCCCGTGCCGTGCAGCAAGGGTTGAACCTCGACGTTCGGGGCACCATTGACCGGAGACAGCAGCGCCGGTGCCGGCGTCCCCAGACGGGCGTCCAGGGCCAGGCGCTGGCTGAATCGGTCGCAGGAGAAGATCAGCCTGAACGTGCCATTGCGCAGGTCCCGACAGTTGATGCGCCACTGCAGGCGGGTCTGCGCGCCGATGGCGACGACGGCCCCTTCCCGTGGTTCGATGTCCATGCCCAGGGCCTTCGCCGACAACGCCCCCTCGAACGCCAGCATGCCGAGCGCGCCCGTGAGGTCCATGCCCGTAGGCATCTTGATGGTGAGGATGTAATCCCGGCCACGGATAAACTCCAGCGGTGCACTGGCAGACGTCTGGCCGACCACGGCCCCGGCAGGCGCCTCGACCAATTCCCACTCCCAGGCAATGGCCGGAACCACCTTGACGTTGAACGTGCGTTTTTCCGCCGCGACGGTCTTGCGATCGGCCGTCACCACGTAATCACCGACGGCCTCGCCCACGAACGCATACGAGGATTGCCCGTCACTGCCGGTCGGGATATTGACCGGCGTCGAAGCCGGACCGGGCCCCGTATAGCTCCACAACACGTCACAATTGGGCACCGGCGGCGACTGGTTGTTGTTCGCCTGCCGGACCGTGACGAACAACAGGTGGGGAGTGCCCACCCCGGGAAATTCCGGCCGCACCGATTGCCCATGGATCACCGCCGTCGGCGCGACGTCTACCTCGATCTGCTGCTCGTCCATGATGACCTTGGCGGTGTAGGCCTGCTTGCCGGCGGCCGGCGCCGCTACGGTGAACTCGGCGATGCCGTCCTGGTTGGTGGTGGCCGTACCGATCGGGGTCGTACCGGCCCCGGCATACAGCTTGACCTCCACATCCGGCGCCGGCGTTTTGTCCAGGCGCACTACATGGCAGTGAAGCAGCAGCGGTTGCTCGACCAGCGCGACCGAAGCCACCTGCAGGCGGGTGATCGAGGGGCTGTCGATAAAGTCGATGTTGGTGATGACCCTGGCGTCCTTACTGGCGTATGTGGCCACCAGGATCGCGTCACTGATGGGCGCCATACTGGTGACGAGGGTTCTGGCAATGCCGTTTTCATCGGTTGTCGTGCTGGGCGGTGTGGCGGTGAGCCCATCGCCGGTAAAGGTCACGGTGCGTCCGATACCCGGGTTCTCGTAGTGGTCCATCAGAATCACGTGGACCGGGAAGCTTTCCTTGCCGCCGGCAAGGAATTGTTCGTCAGGGCGAGGGTTCTGCGTGCCTCCGGGGGTGAAGCCCAGGGTCAGTTCATCGCTTGCGACAAAGATCTTCGGCCCAACAGCTTTCATATCCAGACCATAGCGGGCCGTGACCAGCACCTCGCCCTGCCATTTGGAAACCTCGGGCTGGAAGTGCACCACGGCACGTCCGTCGTTGTCGGTGGTGGAGCGCTCTTGCAGCAGACCCGGCTGGTCCGCCTCCCAGGTGATGGTGATGTTCGACATGGGTTTGCCCGCCAGGTCGCGTATCCACACCTCGATCAGGGCCACCTGGCCTTTCACGTTGGCGATCAGGGTGTCGTTGATGCACCGGATTTCGTGGGTCACGCTCTGGCCGACCTCGCCGACCTCCTGGATTTGCCCCTCGAATGCGGCGCCGGACAGCACTTCCATGACGCGCTCCGCGGCGGTGCGGTAAGCGTCCTTGTCACTGTTGGGGGTGAGCAGGCCCAGTTGAATCAGAGCCTTGGCATCCAGCTTGCTCCGGGTCGCCAACTCACGAATGTGCAGCAGCGTGTCGATATCGTCGGTATCGCGGATCACCAGCTTGCCCAGATAGAGGATGCACTCGATGACTTCCCGCACGCCCCAGTTCAAGACGTGCGCCAGTTGGGTCGCGGCGGAGTCGCGGATCAACCGCTCATCTTCAGGCGTGAGGACCAGCGGCAGGCTGTTGACCATTCTCAGGTAGTTGAGGAGTTTTTCCGCCGGTTGCCCCGTGTGCTTCACTGCCCGCTGAACCTGGGTCAGTTTGTACAGCGTTGCCAGGTTGAGGCTCTGGGCATCCTGCAGGCCGAACCATTCGAAGTTCCTCGCGGTGGTCAGGGTTGCCAGCATGGCCGAAGTCAGCGCCAGTTTGCGCGCCACTTCGGCGCGCCGGGCCAGGTGCCCGAGCAGGTTGAGCACCCGGTCTCCGGGGTTGATCCTGTCGGTGGGCAGCTTCACTTCCTCGAGCGCGCGCACGGTTTCCTTGAGCAGCACATAGACGCTGCCGGTGTCGACCCATTTGAGCAGCGGCAGCACCAGGTCCTGGGCGCACTTCAACATCGTCGCCAGGCTTTCCACGACCACGGCGATTTGCGCATCACGCGTCTGCAACACCGCCGCGACCAGGACCGTACGCACCCGCTCCTCATCGCTGGCGGAAATACCGGCCTGCGCCATCGCCGCTTCAACTTCGGCGACCACCCGTGTGTAATCGCTCTCGTCGTTGGTCAGGCTCGATATCAGGCCCTGTTCATCGACCAGTTGATCGAGCAAGGTCATCCATTCAGTCGTTTCGGCGTCATCACTCAGCCCGATGCCGGCCGCGCGGAAAACGCTTTCCGACAGCAGGGTGGGCTGCACTCGGGTGTACATCTCCTGGAGCAGCATGATTTCTTCATCCGTGGCGATGGGCGGCGTTACGACCGCCCTTACCTGGGCGACCAGCCAGGGCACGCTCAGGTCATTGTCTTTGAGCCACTGGGTACAGGACTGCGCCGCGTGCATCACGCTCAACACATCGCCCACGCCGCTGGTGCCACTGATCAACAGGCGCGACTCGCCGAGAATGCGTTGCAGCACCTCACTGGCGCCTCGCTCACTCAAGGTTTCGAGCAAGGCCGCCAGCTCGATCGGGTTGAGCCGCAAGAAGGATGCGAGCAGGGCCAGCCGGTAAAACGACGAAAACACCGGCAGGCTGCACGGCAGTTCGTCGGTGTAGTTGTAACTCTTGGCGACGAAACGCGAGAGGTAGCGCCAGATCTCCAGGTTGAAGCCCAGAGGTCGGCAAATCTGATCGACTATGCGTATGTCGTCGCGGCTTTTCGGTTCGATGAAGAAAAACCGCCCATCCGCCTTCAGCGGGGTATCGAACAGGCCTTCCTGGTTGAAGATCCGGTCGAACTGCGGTGTTTCGTCACCTGTGCCGAAGGGGAGAATTTCGTCGATCAGTACGACGAATTGATCAATCGTGCAACGGAACAGCAACTGAAACTCGCGGAACAGGCCGAGCGCGCGCAGGGTGTTGTTGGTGATTTTGATCGGCTTTTCCGCCAATGCCTTGGTGCGGGCGGCGGGGTCGACCGTTTCGCCACGGATCTCGGCACGGTGACAGGCCCAAAGCAGGCGATCGACTTCGTACGGTGGCAAGTCCAGCCAACGGCTCAAGCGCAGCATCCGGTTGATCCGGTCCATGCCGTTGAGCGTAATGTTGAGGAACTGACGGGTCGAACCCTCGACAGGCGCGGACAAGTCGATCGACTTGGTGTTGCCGGAGTTGATGTACGTCGAGCCGAACTCCCTGGGTGTCGGCGCTGCGACCGGAACGTTGGGGGATCGGGTCGGCGCGAAGGTTTCAATCGACAGCAACTGGGTCAACCTCAGCGCGTCGATATCGGCCTTGGCGCAGAAATGCACCGAGTCGAGTAGTTTGGCCGCCGTGGAATTGAAGTTGTCCAGGTAGAACTTCACTTCGTTGCCGGCGACCACGAATCGCTCGGTCAACAATTGCTGCTGTTGCGGCCCGAGTCTGCAGGACAACTGCAGCGCGATATCCGACAGCGGCCCGCGCACGCCAGGTTCCTTGAAGTACGGTGCGGGAGGGTCGATGGCGCGAACGACATGGCCCAGCAATAACTGGTTCTGGTCCAGCACCCCGGTGTATTGCTCCTTGTACCACTCGAACGGCATCGACCGATGGGGAAAGCGGGTCACCCGGAGCACGTCATCGACCACCTGATTGTTGTCCTCCAGCGCAGGCGCGAGGTATGCCTCGATGATCTTTTCCAGTATTTCGTTGAACAGCTTGACCGTCGGTTTGACCTGGAATGTCGCGGTGGCGTCGATGACCAGGTTGGCCAGATCGGGGCGTCGCTGGTCCAGCGTGATCAGCCCGGCCCCACCCGCCGCCCGCGCCTCCAGGTCCCGCGCCAGCGTGATCAGGTGGACGAAATAGGCGACTGCGAAGTTTCTCGCGCTCATGGTATTGGGGGGGCTGGCCCTCTCCCAATCCGGATCGAACAGATCGTTGAAGTTCGGCATTTTAGTCAGCGCGCTGGGGCCCGACCGGTGCAGCGGGTTCTCCGGCCCTTGCCGCACCAGTTGCTGTTCGCGAAATTGCCGGGCGGCGTGCAGCGCCAGGCTTGCGGCTCTGTCGCGCAAGGCCTGCGCGTCGTCACCGGACACACCAAAGGTATCCATCAGACTCTGCTGATCCATCTTCAGAATGCCGAAAACCGAGCCGCCTTTCGCTATGAAACTGGTGCATTTCGAGCGAGTCCTGGCACCTCGTTTCGTGGGCACGGAATCGAGTAATTGCTTGAGCGGTGGATTGGTGAAGGCCTTGCTCATTGTTGTTCTCCCTGCCAGGGGCGGCGCCCGATGAACGCGAAGGGTCGGTTATGTGCACGACCTTTTTACGCCGGGGGCCGGAAGCGTCACACCTGTGAGAACTGACAGTGCCGACGAACGGTAGACCTCGCTGAGGACCGCAAACGGGTACTGACAAGAAGGGCGAAGGCACCGTAGTGCAAGGCTGGAAGAGGGTGTGGAAGACACAGAAACGGCGGGCAGAAAAAAGCCGTTCACCCAGCGTTCAAAGGCGTCCGGCCGGAAGGCGAACGCGACGAACACCGGGGGAGCGGCCTGGCGGGATCAGATCAGGCGGAAGCCGACAACGGCTGGAAACTGAAGTAGCGCTTCAACGCCTGGACCAGGTCGGCAAACTCCGGCGGGGCGCGCTGCAAGGTGAACCCGGCGTCGTAATGCCGGGGCGTGGCGTCTTCATGGCACCACAGGCAACAGGCCCTGAAGTCGATGACTTGCAGGCGGCCGTCGGCCATCGGGATTTTGAGGCGCAGCTCGAAATCGGCACCGATCATCATCGGCAATTGACTGATGAGCATCAGCCCGTCTTCGGAGACGTTGCCCAGGAAGCCGATCGGCTTGTCGGTCACGCTGTTGAACACTCGTAGAAAATACGGCAGTTGATGCCGCTCGATCCGGCGGTCAGTGAACATGCTGAATTCGCTATGCCAGGCCCTTGTCCAGGGCCGCACCAATGCTTCGGAACGGGCCAGCCCTGCAAGGCCAGGCGCGCTCTCCCCGATCACGGTGCGACAGTCCGTGTGGCCGCTGTCGCTTACGTCTGCCGATCCCAGGTGTTACCGCGGCTCGCAAGGATTTTGCGAACCGGTTGATTCGACTATAGCTCACCGTCGCCCGTGAGACATCTTTGAATGACAACTGCCATCAGAACCGGGTCGGGCGCACCGCGGCTGCGCTGCGCAGGGGGTAATGCCCCAGCGACTGCAAGGTTTCCAGGCGCGCCTTGGCGCGGTAGGCGTATTCGCTCTGCGGATACGAGGCGATGATGAACTGGTAAGTCTGGCCGGCATCGACGAACAGTTTCTGCCGCTCCAGGCACAAACCGCGCAGCATCGAAACTTCCGGCCACACGTATGACCGGGCACGACTGGCGCGTTCGACTTTGGACAATTCGAGCGTCACCTGGTCGCAATTGCCACGATCATAGGCGCTGTAGGCGTTATTCAAATGATGGTTCATCGACCAACGGGTGCAGCCCGTGACGCTGACTACAGCAAGGGCAAGGGCGGCTATGGGCACGAATCGCATGGGGGTTCTCCTGTCTTGAGCAGTGTATCGACCCGTCGACGGAAATCTTCAGGCTGTCGGTCACCAAAAGTGTTCGGTTCAATAAACAAACGAATAAGTAGTGCAGATGAACAATGACTACACCCCAAGAGCATAGTAGCCTCACTCAGCGCTTGAACTCAGGAGTCTTTGCATGTCCGTCCGTCGTACCAAAATCGTCGCTACCCTTGGCCCGGCCAGTAACTCGCCGGAAGTACTGGAACAGCTGATCCTGGCTGGCCTGGACGTCGCCCGCCTGAACTTTTCCCACGGCACGCCCGACGAGCACAAGGCTCGCGCGAAGCTGGTGCGTGACCTGGCCGCCAAACACGGTCGCTTCGTCGCCCTGCTGGGTGACCTGCAAGGTCCGAAAATCCGTATCGCCAAATTCGCCAACAAGAAGATCGAGCTGAAGATCGGTGACAAGTTCACCTTCTCCACCAGCCATCCGTTGACCGAAGGCAACCAGCAAGTGGTCGGCATCGACTACCCGGACCTGGTCAAGGACTGCGGTGTGGGCGACGAGCTGCTGCTCGACGACGGCCGCGTGGTGATGCGCGTCGAAACCGCCACCTCTACCGAACTCAACTGCGTGGTGACCATTGGCGGTCCGCTGTCGGACCACAAGGGCATCAACCGGCGTGGCGGTGGCTTGACCGCACCGGCCCTGACCGACAAGGACAAGGCCGACATCAAGCTGGCTGCCGAGATGGAAGTCGACTACCTCGCCGTGTCCTTCCCGCGTGACGCGGCTGACATGGAATACGCCCGTCAACTGCGTGACGAGGCCGGCGGTACGGCCTGGCTGGTGGCCAAGATCGAACGCGCCGAAGCCGTGGCCGACGACGAAACCCTCGACGGCCTGATCAAGGCGTCCGACGCGGTGATGGTGGCCCGTGGTGACCTCGGTGTGGAAATCGGCGACGCCGAGCTGGTGGGCATCCAGAAGAAAATCATTCTGCACGCACGCCGCCACAACAAGGCCGTGATCGTCGCGACCCAGATGATGGAGTCGATGATCCAGAACCCGATGCCGACCCGTGCCGAAGTGTCCGACGTGGCCAACGCCGTGCTCGACTACACCGACGCCGTGATGCTCTCGGCCGAAAGTGCCGCTGGCCAGTACCCGCTGGAAGCCGTGCAGGCGATGGCGCGCATCTGCGTCGGCGCCGAGAAGCACCCGACTGGCAAGACCTCCAGCCACCGCATCGGCAAGGAATTCCAGCGCTGCGACGAAAGCATTGCCCTGGCGACCATGTACACCGCCAACCACTTCCCGGGCGTGAAGGCGATCATCGCGTTGACCGAAAGCGGCTACACCCCGCTGATCATGTCGCGTATCCGTTCGTCGGTACCGATCTACGCGTTCACCCCGCACCGCGAAGCCCAGGCTCGCGCGGCGATGTTCCGTGGCGTGTACACCATCCCGTTCGACCCGGCATCCCTGCCGCCGAGCCAGGTCAGCCAGGCCGCCATCGACGAACTGCTCAAGCGCGGCGTGGTGGAACAAGGCGACTGGGTCATCCTGACCAAGGGCGACAGCTACCACACCACCGGCGGCACCAACGGCATGAAGATCCTGCATGTTGGCGACCCGATGGTCTGAGTGACCGGTTGCTGAAAGACCAAAGCCCTGCCATGTGAATGGCAGGGCTTTTTGTTTTCTGGTTCTGATGATGTGTTGACCCTATCGCGAGCAGGCTCGCTCCCACAGGGGATTTGCGTCATTCACAAATCTCCTGTGGGAGCGAGCCTGCTCGCGATGGGGTCGGCCAGTCAACGAAGACTCAACGTTTGTTGATGAACCCCGACAACGCCGCCACCGCCTCCGGCGAGCGCAGCCGCTGGATGAACAGCGCCCCCTCCTCTTCTATCGCCATGCGCAGGTGCTCCCGATCCGGCGCTTTCATCAGTTGTTTGCTGATGCGCACCGCTTGCGGCGGCAGGGACTCGAACCGCAGCGCCATCTCCCGCGCCCTGGTCAGGGCCTCTTCGCCGCTGCCCAGGGCTTCGGACGCAATGCCCCAGGCCGCCGCCTGCTCACCATTGAAACCTTCACCAAGCAGCAGCAACTCGGCCGCCCTGGCCTGCCCGAGCAACCGCGGCAGGATCAGACTGGAGCCGAACTCCGGGCACAACCCGAGGTTGACGAACGGCATGCGCAGTCGCGCATCGCGGCTGACATACACCAGGTCGCAGTGCAGCAGCAACGTCGTACCAATGCCCACCGCCGCGCCGGCCACCGCCGCCACCACCGGTTTGCGGCAGTCGAGCAAGGCCAGCATGAAGCGGAACACCGGGCTGTCGAGCGCACTCGGCGGTTCCTGGAGAAAATCGGCGATGTCGTTGCCGGCGGTGAAGCATTCACTGGAGCCGGTGATCAGTACGGCATTGATGTGCGGGTCGGCATCCGCCTGCCTCAATGCCTCGCCCAACTGACTGTACATGGCCCGGGTCAGGGCGTTTTTCTTGTCGGGGCGGTTCAGGCGCAGGGTCAGCAGGCCGCGTTCGTGTTCGATCTGGATGGCATCGGTCATGGAAGGTCTCGCGTCTGAAAGGTCAGCGTTCAACCGCGAGGCAGGAAGACGTCGGCCAGCAGTTGATTGCGCGGCATTCCCGCCAGATACAGGCGCCGGGCGAAGGCGTCGACGCTGTCGGGTGACCCGCAGAGTAAAGCCAGGGTTTGCCGGGAAACAAGCCGCAGTTGCGCCAAAGCCGCCGGCAACTCGGTCGCTGTCCACAACTCGACACTCAGGTTCGAACGGCTGGCGGCCATGGCCTGCAAGGGTTTGGCCAGGTAGTGGCCCTCGGCATCATGGGCCAGGTGAATCACCCGGATGTCGCCCTGGTGATCCTGGCGCAAGGCTTCACGCAACACCCCGAACAACGGCCCCAGCCCGGTGCCGGCCGCCAACAGCCAGAGCGGCCGGGCCTGCCAGTCCGGGTCGTAATGCAGCGCCCCGCCACGCAACTCGCCCAGGCGCAGGCCGTCGCCGATGTTCAGTTGACGGGCGGCATCGCTGAATTGGCCCGGCTGGCGGCAGTCCAGGTGAAACTCCAGAAAACGGTCTTCCTCGGGCAGGCTGGCCAGGGAATACGGACGCGCCACCTGGCCGGCCCACAGCACCAGATGCTGGCCGGCGCTGTAGCGCAAGGGGCGTTGCGGGGTCAGGCGCAGGCGCAGCACGTCGCGGCTCAACCAGTCGACGGCGGCGACCTCGGCCGGGCGCCCGTCCTGCAACGGGTCGAAGGCATGGACGTGCAGATCCTCGACCACCTGGCACTGGCAGGCCAGGCGCCAGCCCTGCTGACGTTGCTCGGCGCTCAGTGCATCCGGCCGGCTGTCACTGGGCAAGCCCTGGGTGCATTGCACCAGACAGGCGTGGCAACTGCCGGCGCGACAACTGTAAGGAACGGCCACGCCCTGTTGATTCAAGGCATCGAGCAGGTTGCTGCCCGGCGCCACCGGCCACCCACGGTCGCCCACGCGCAATTCAGGCATCGACGTTCTCCCACGCCGCCGCGCAACGATTGCGGCCGTCACGCTTGGCGCGATACAGCGCCTGGTCGGCACGCTGCAGGGCGTCATCGAGATCGTCACCCGGTTCAAGCAGGGTCATGCCACCGGACAAACTGAGGTTGCCGACTTTCAAGCCAATCAACTGCACGTCGGTAAAGGCGATTCGCAAACGCTCGCAACAGGCGGTCAGGCGCTCCGGGGTGCAATCGGGCAACAGCAGCACGAATTCTTCGCCGCCATAACGGGCCAGCACGTCCCCCTCACGCAGGCAGGCGCTGGCGACACCGGCAAAGGCTTGCAGCACCTGATCGCCCGCCGCGTGACCATGCATGTCATTGATGCGCTTGAAATGGTCGAGGTCGATCAGCGCCAGGCCATGGGCGACGCCCGGTTCCAGGGTGTCGAGCTCCCGTGAGGCCAGGCGCAGGAAGTGCCGGCGATTGAACAACCCGGTCAGTTCGTCGGTGGCCACCAGGTCTTCGAGCTGGCGCATCATGCCGCGCAGGGTGTCCTGATGCGCCTGCAGGGCGAACCGACGCTGGCGCATCCGCAGCCGGGAGGCCTGGACATAGCGCGCGTACAGTTCCAGCCACACCAGCACGATCAACAGCACGCACACCTGCAACGCGGCCAGGGCCGGGTCGGCCAACTGCAAGTGGTAGCCCTCCCACAACGTGATCGCGCTGAAACTGGCGAACACCAGCAGCGCACACCGGGCGAACGCCTGGCGCGACAGGTGAAACAGGCCGAACAGCAGAATCAATACATAGAAGACCAGGAAGGCCCCACGGGCTTCATCCAGATTGGCGACCAGCCAGGATTGCCAGCCCAGCCCCAGCAATACCTGGGCTTCGGTCAGGCTGGGGTCGCTGAAGCGCAGATTCCAGCCGCTGTAGAACACCGCGAACAATGCCGCCTGGCTGATGACCACCAGCGCACTGCCGACGGCGACATTTGTCAGGGGCTGGTGATAATGCCCGGTGAAAAACCCCAGCCACAGCAACATCAGGGCCAGGGCGTAGGTGCCGGCTGCGAGGGCAAATCGTTTGAGCAACAGGCGCTGGATGGCGTTATGGGTCAATCGTTGACTCACCGTGCGAAAAGAAGCTGATCGAGTGTCCTACTCTACAGGCCGGCTGCCACTGTAGTGGCGAGGCGGATAAATGACCATTCAATTTTTGGGCCGCCGGCCGTCCGAACCCCGCCCGTCATGCGACCAACGAATAACCCTTGGCGCGTGTGCCCGCTACCGAGGCGCGGTATACTGCCGCGCCGTTTTAGCCAGAAGAGCAGCTGCAAGCTTTCAGCTTCAAGCAGCCAGCTCAGAGCAGTACGCCTGCAGCTTCATCTTGCCGCCTGAAGCTGAAAGCTCATAGCTGCCTTAAGAATCGAGGAACGCGACTCATGACCGTGATCAAGCAAGACGACCTGATTCAGAGCGTTGCCGACGCCCTGCAGTTCATTTCCTATTACCACCCCGTGGATTTCATCCAGGCGATGCACGAGGCCTACCTGCGCGAAGAATCGCCGGCAGCCCGTGACTCCATGGCGCAAATCCTGATCAACTCGCGCATGTGTGCCACCGGCCACCGCCCGATCTGCCAGGACACCGGCATCGTCACCGTGTTCGTGCGCGTCGGTATGGACGTGCGCTGGGATGGCGCCACCATGGGCCTGGACGACATGATCAACGAAGGCGTGCGTCGCGCCTACAACCTGCCGGAAAACGTCCTGCGCGCTTCGATCCTCGCCGACCCGGCGGGCGCGCGCAAGAACACCAAGGACAACACACCGGCGGTGATTCACTACTCCATCGTTCCGGGTAACACCGTGGAAGTGGACGTGGCAGCCAAGGGCGGCGGTTCCGAGAACAAGTCGAAAATGGCCATGCTCAACCCGTCCGACTCGATCGTCGACTGGGTGCTCAAGACCGTTCCGACCATGGGCGCCGGCTGGTGCCCGCCAGGCATGCTCGGCATCGGCATCGGCGGCACCGCCGAGAAAGCCGCGGTGATGGCCAAGGAAGTGTTGATGGAATCCATCGACATCCACGAGCTCAAGGCCCGTGGCCCGCAGAACCGCCTCGAAGAAATGCGCCTGGAGCTGTTCGAGAAGGTCAACCAGCTGGGCATCGGCGCCCAGGGCCTGGGTGGCCTGACCACCGTGCTCGACGTGAAGATCATGGACTACCCGACCCACGCCGCCTCGCTGCCGGTGTGCATGATCCCCAACTGCGCCGCCACCCGTCACGCCCACTTCGTGCTCGACGGTTCCGGCCCGGCCTCGCTGGAAGCGCCACCGTTGGACGCCTACCCGGAAATCGTCTGGGAAGCCGGCCCGTCGGCCCGTCGCGTCAACCTCGACACCCTGACCCCGGAAGAAGTGCAGAGCTGGAAGCCGGGTGAAACCATCCTGCTCAACGGCAAGATGCTCACCGGTCGCGACGCGGCGCACAAGCGCATGGTCGAGATGCTGAACAAGGGCGAAAGCCTGCCGGTGGACCTCAAGGGTCGCTTCATCTATTACGTCGGCCCGGTCGATCCGGTGCGCGAAGAAGTGGTTGGCCCGGCCGGCCCGACCACCGCGACGCGGATGGACAAGTTCACCCGTCAGATCCTCGAGCAGACCGGTCTGCTGGGCATGATCGGCAAATCCGAGCGCGGCCCGACCGCCATCGACGCGATCAAGGACCACAAGGCCGTTTACCTGATGGCAGTGGGTGGTGCGGCTTACCTGGTGGCGCAAGCGATCAAGAAGTCCCACGTGGTGGCCTTCGCCGAGCTGGGCATGGAAGCGATCTACGAGTTCGAGGTCAAGGACATGCCCGTGACCGTTGCGGTCGACAGCAAGGGTGAGTCGGTACACATCACTGGCCCTGCCATCTGGCAGAAAAAGATCAGTGAGAACCTGGCGGTAGAAGTGCAGTAAGTTGCACTGAAACCCCTGAAAAAAACCGCCCTGCCGGTCACGACAGGGCGGTTTTTTTTTCGCCTGGAGAACCGCGATTTTCACCCTTTATGTGGCCGACCTGTCAGATGTGACAGGTCACAGCCAATGGATCCGCTGATAAGTTGAGTGCACGTTGCGTCCTTGTCAGGTGGAAACAGAAATGGCCACAGAAGAACAAAAAGGCACGATCAACATCGCCGTCCCCGTCCAGCCGAAAATGGGCGGCGCGATTGCCAGTTTCGGCAGTTGGTCGCCGGCAGGCCCCAACGGTTCCGCCGAGATGTCCCTGCCCCTGCCCATTTCCAGCGCACCCAATCGAAGCCTGGTGCCGCAGATCGGCCTGCGCTATAGCAGCCAGGTGGGCAGCGGGAATTTCGGCATGGGCTGGCACGCGGACGTCATGGCCTTGACTGTGCGGACCAGCAAAGGCGTGCCCGTCTACGAAAAAAACAAGGACATCATCGTCGGCCCCGGCGGTGAGGTGCTGATGCCGGAGCTGGGGACGGATGGGGAAATCATCGTCAGGACCGACCAGATCGGCACTACCCATTACCAAGTGCTGCGCTATCAGACACGGAATGAAGGCGCGTTCAACCAGGTCGAACGCTGGTTCAATGACCAGGATGTCGGCGGCTTCTTCAGGATCCAGAGCGCCGATGGCAGCACCCGTATTTACGGCAAGTCGCTTAACGCGCGCCGGGCCGAGCCCCGCGACGACAACCAGCCCACGGCAGTCGATCGCACCGGGGTGTGGATGCTCGAGGAGGAAAGCGACCTGTACGGTCAGCACATTGTCTGCGAGTACAAAGCGGACACCGGTGGCCCCGAAGACAACCAGGGACGTGACTACCGCTCCCAGCGTTACCTGCATCGGGTGCTGTACGGCAACGCAGAGGCCGAGCCCGAACTGTATTCGTTAAAGGCCGAAGGTTGGGCCGATGTGCACTTCCTGTTTCATCTCCTGTTCGACTACGGCGAGCGCGAACACGACCTGATGAAGAAGCCGGTCTATGGCCCGCCGTACTCGCAGCCAGATGATCAATATGGCGAATGGAAGGTGCGCTCCGATCCGTTCACCAACTATGACTATGGGTTTGGTGTACACACCCGCCGGCTTTGCCGTCAGGTGTTGATGTTTCACCATTTCCGGGTCAAGGAAACCGATCCACCGTTCCTGGTTCAACGGCTGTTCCTGCAACACCAGGAGACAGACCTCGGCTACACCGAGCTGAACGCCGCCCATTTCCAGGCGTACGACCACTACGGCAGGGTCGAAAGCCGGCCGCCTATGGAGTTTCGCTACGCCCCTTTCGAGGCCAGCCCGGATCGCCAGCCCGGCTGGCAGGCTTTCCCCGAAATGCCGGGGCTCAACGATGGTCAGCGCTATCAGTTGGTCGATTTGTATAACAAAGGCATGCCGGGGATCTTGTACCGCGACGACAAGGCCTGGTACTTCAGCGAGCCACTCAGGAAAGAAGCGGGCACCGATGAAATACGCTACGGCGGCTTCAAGGAACTGCCCTCGATCCCGGTGGGCGACAGCCGCCAACCGATCCGGCAGACACTGAGTGACTTGAATGGTGACGGCAAACTGGAGTTCGGCTATCACTCACGGTCCATGAACGGCTTCATCTCCATGACCCCGGAGCGCGACTGGTCACAGTTCGTGTCCTATAAATCCTTTCCTGCCGAGTTCTTTCATCCCAAGGCACAGATGGTCGATCTGATCGGGGACGGCCGCACGCACGTAGCGATGATCGGCAATAACAGCGTGCGTTTGTACACCAACCTGGGCAACGACAAAGGCTTCACCAGCGCCCGCGATGTTCCTCATGAAGGTGACTATGCGCTGCCTCAACCGGGCAGCGACTGGCAAACCGAGGTGGTGGGCTTCGGCGATCTATTGGGCAGCGGTAAACAGCACCTGTTCCGTCTGCGTCACAATCGCCTGGAATGCTGGCCCAACCTTGGGCATGGGCGATTCGGCCAGCCCATGGTGCTGCAATCACCGACATGCGATTACGACGAATTTAATGCCGCGCGGGTGCTGATGGCAGACACCGACGGATCAGGAGCCGGTGACCTGATTTATGTGGAATCAGACCGCATGCGCGTGTTCATGAATCACGCCGGCAAGGGCTTCGCCACCGAGTCCATTGATATCCCCTGGCCGCAAGGCGTGCGCTATGACTCGCTGTGCCAGGTCACCACCGCCGACCTGCAGGGGCTGGGCTGCACCAGCATCGTCCTGACCGTCCCGCACATGTCGCCACGCCATTGGCGCTACGACTTCGTGCGCATCAAGCCGTACCTGATCAATCGCAGCAATAACAACATGGGCGCGGTCAGTACGATCCGTTATCGCAGCTCCGCACAGGAGCAGCTGGACGATGAATTCGAACAACATCTGATCGACCGGGACAAGGTCGTCGTTTCCAAATTGCCGTTCCCCATGCACCTGGTCAAGCAACAGAACCAGCTCGATGAAATCACCGGCAATCAATTGGCCCAACTCATGAGCTATCGCGAGGGGTTTTACGATCCCATCGAGCGCGAGTTCCGCGGCTTTCGCCTGCTCATGCAACAAGACACCGAAGGCACCCCGGCGCAACGGAAAATGGAAGGATTCACCGCGCCGGTCCTGACCAAGACCTGGTACTCGACGGGCGAGTTCATTGATCCGCCGAGGGACGGCTATTACACGGGCGACGACAAAGCCGTGGACCTCAAATCGACCCGGCTGGAGCGCTATCACACACGCGATCGCGCAGCGGAGCTCTTTGAGCCTGACGAGGAAACTGCCGCCGAAATTGCCCGCACCCTCGCCGGCTCAGTCCTGCGCACCGAAGTGTTCGCGGCTGACGACCCGCGTGTTCCCTACCTGGTGACAGAAAACCGTTTGCACGTGCGCCTGCTGCGCGCCAAAGGCGAACACGACCCTTATTCCGTGCTGCAAGCCATGGGCCTGGAGTCGATCAGCTACCAATACGAACCCCAACTGCCGGATGACCCGCGCTGTGAACACCAAATAAGCCTCAGTCGGGATCAGTATGGCAATGCGCTTCACGCTTGCGTCGTTTACTACGCGCGCCGCAAAACCCCGGAAAATCCGCCTTTCGAGGACGAGCATGAAAACCGCTACTGGAGCGACGCTCACGATGAGGCTCAACAATGCCACTACATGACCGAAACCAAAGCCGAACTCATCCACCTGTATGACGAGGCGAACTGGAAATCAGGAATGCCCTATCGACTGGCGATCCCCTTTCGGGAGCGTACCAACGCGCTGGTACTGGAAAAGGCTGAGCTGATCCCCGAAAACATCAACCATGAGTACTTCGTCGAGCACACCGATGAAAAAGGGGAATGGGCGCAGCGAGCGGAACTCGCCAGCCTGTCCATGCAGTTCTACGTCGACCCGGCGACCAATCAGACGCTGCCCAAGGGCGTGGCGACTGTCGAGGCGCTGCCGGGTTACGTGGAGATCGCCGAGCTGGACAGAAAAGCCCTCGGCGCGTACGACAAGCTCAAGGATGAAAACGGCAACATGCCGTTCAATCTCAAGGAAAAGCTCGAGTCCCGCGAAGTGGGTTATCACATCATGGACTGGTTTCTGCCCGAGGTTGACCAACCGGCGCCCGAGGACCCCGGCGACGCGAAGAACTACCTGTGGTCGATCCACCGGGGTTTCCTGCATTACCTCGACGAGGCGGGTTTCTACAACGTCGACTACTTCCAGCAGACCAGGAGCCACGGTATTACCAAAGTGACTCACGACGCGTACTACTGCGTACATGAGTCAGTGGAGCTGCCCGACGGTTGCATTACCCGGATCAAGGACATCGACTACTACACCTTTCTGCCCAAAACCATCATCGACCCCAATCAGAACCTACAGCAAGCAAGCTACAACGCCTTCGGTGATGTAAAGGTCACCAGTTTTTTCGGCACCGAACTGGGTCAACCTGTAGGCTTTTATCCACTGGACGACTATGTGCCGCCAGAAGATCAAAGCCCGGGGCACGCCATCGAGAACCCCTACGAGGCCATCGGCAACTACGCCTCGGCTCTCTTCACCGACCTGTTCGCCTGGATGGGCCGTGTTCCCGCGACCCAGCCGCTGCAAGGCGAATGGTACGACTGGGCGTTGGCCGCCGGTTTCATACTGCCCAGTGGGCATCTGTGTGATCGAGCGCGTCAGCATCTGTTGGAACTGCCGACCCCGAACGCCCACGAACTGCTGCTCAAGCAGTATGTCGACAGCGCCATTCGGCAACCCAGGCACGCAGCGGTGCTCCTTGCTGATCGCTATCCGGGGGATCCTGAAAAGCAGGTGCGTATTGCGATCACCCATCACGACGGTTTTGATCGCGAACTGCAGACCAAGCAGGAAGTGGAGCCCGGCGAAGCCTGGGTGGTGCTCCCCGACGGCACCCTGAAACTCAAGGCCGACGGCAGGCCGGAAACAGCCCAGGCCGCACGACGCTTCCGGGTCAGCGCGCGCCAGGAGCGCAACAACAAGGGGTTGCCGGTGCGGATCTACCGGCCTTATTTCGCCGACAGTGCCAGCTGGATCAAGGACGAATCGTTACGCGAAGTCCAGCACCATGACAGGCAATATTACGACTCGCTGGGCCGCCCCACAGAAACCATCCTGGCAAAAAAAATGCCCCAGGGGCCCAACGCCGAACCTCAACATTTGCGTGAGGAAATCAAATACTACGGCTGGTTCAACGCCACGTTTGATGCGAACGACAACTTCAACCCGCCACCGGCGAAAAAAAGGAAAAACCCCTGGACGTTGCATTGATCCAGACCGGAGCGCCGTGAACGCTCGAACCGGACGATGATCAATGGCGCGAGGTAGCCCGCATGCTATCTTGCGCCTCCCATCACCCGGTTCGACTCACGCCCCATGATTGCGACTCACCGTGCCCTGCGTTTGACGGTCTACACCCTGCTGATTCTCGCTGGCACTGTCCTCGCCGCCACCCTGGCCATGCGCCACGCCGAACGTGCGGCGCTGGTCGAGGACGCGGTGCGCGCCAACCAGCAATTGGGCCTGTACGCCAACTCGCTGCACACCCTGATCGAACGCTACCGCGCCCTGCCCGCCGTGCTGGCGCTGGACCCGGAATTGCGTTCGGCACTCAAGGGGCCGGTGTCGCCGGAACGGCAGGACGCGCTGAATCGCAAACTGGAACAGATCAACGGCGCGGCGCAATCCTCGACCTTGGAATTGCTCGACCAGACCGGGCTGGCCGTGGCCGCCAGCAACTGGCGCCTGCCCAGCAGTTACGTCGGCCACAACTATGGCTTTCGCCCGTATTTCCGCCAGACCCGCACCCAGGGCACCGGGCGCTTCTATGCGGTGGGGGTGACCAGCGGGATTCCCGGCTACTTCCTGTCCAGCGCCGTCACCGGTGACGACGGCGAGTTCCTCGGGGCGATGGTGGTCAAGCTGGAGTTTCCCGAACTGGAGCGCGAATGGCGCCAGGGCACCGACACACTGCTGGTCAGCGACGCACGGGGGATCGTGTTCATCGCCAACCAGCCGGGTTGGCGGTATCGCCTGTTGAAACCGCTGAACGACAGCGACCAGGCCGAACTCAAGAGCACTCGCCAATACGACAAGCAGCCGCTCACCCTGCTGGATTATCAGACCCTGCGCCATTTCGACGACACCAGCCGGCTGGCGCGGGTGCAAGGTCCCGACGGCAAGGCCGAGTACCTGTGGGAGTCCCTGCCGCTGACCGCCGAAGGCTGGACGCTGCACCTGCTGCGTCGCCCGCAAGTGGCCTTCGAAGACACGCGTAATGCCGCGCTGGCCGCCGCCGGCCTGTGGCTGACGCTGGTGTTTCTGTTGCTGTTTCTCTACCAGCGCTGGCGCCTGGCGAAAATGCGCCAGCGCAGCCGCGAAGAACTCGAACGCCTGGTGGAAGAACGTACCCGCGACCTGCACACGGCCCAGGACGGGTTGGTGCAATCGGCCAAGCTGGCGGCGCTGGGGCAGATGTCGGCGGCGCTGGCCCACGAAATCAACCAGCCGCTGACCGCGCAACGCATGCAACTGGCGACCTTGCGCCTGCTGCTCGATCACGGCCGGGTCGACGACGCCTACAAGGCGTTGAAACCGCTGGACGAGATGCTCACACGCATGGCCGCCCTCACCGGCCACCTGAAAACCTTCGCGCGCAAGAGCCCCAGCGGCCTGCGCGAGCGCCTGGACCTGGCGGCGGTGATCGACCAGTCGCTGCACCTGCTGGACACCCGCCTGCGCGACGAACAGGTCAGCACCGTGCTGCACCTGACCCGCCCGGCGTGGGTGCGCGGTGATGCGATCCGCCTGGAACAGGTGCTGATCAACCTGCTGCGCAATGCCCTCGACGCGATGCAGGAAACACCCTGCAAGCGCCTGGAAATCCGCCTCGAAGCCGACGACCAGTTGTGGCGCCTGAGCGTCATCGACAATGGCAGCGGCATCGCCGAAGAAAACCTGACGAAGGTGTTCGATCCGTTCTTCACCACCAAACCCGTGGGCGATGGCCTGGGCATCGGTCTGGCCGTATCCTTCGCTATCGTTCATGAATCGGGTGGACGCCTGAGCGCCGGCAATCATGCCAATGGCGCGGTGTTCACTGTCACCCTGCCCATCGACCTGGAGGCACCTGACGCATGAATCGCGTGATGGTAGTCGACGACGAAAGCAGCATTCGCAGCGCCGTCGAACAATGGCTGAGCCTGTCGGGGTTCGAGGTGCAACTGTTCAGCCGCGCCGAAGATTGCCTGGCGCAACTGCCGCGGCATTTCCCCGGCGTGATCCTGAGCGACGTGCGCATGCCGGGCATGACGGGCCTGGAGTTGCTGGCCGAGGTGCAGCGGCGCGACGCCGATTTGCCGGTGATCCTGCTGACCGGCCACGGCGATGTGCCGATGGCGGTGGACGCCATGCGCGATGGCGCCTACGACTTCCTGGAAAAACCCTTCAGCCCCGAGACCCTGCTCGGCAGCCTGCGCCGCGCGCTGGACAAACGGCGGCTGGTCCTGGAAAACCGCGCCCTGCACGAGCAGGCCGACAACCGGGCGAAACTCGACGCGACGTTGCTGGGCGTGTCCCGTGGTTTGCAGACCCTACGCCAGCGAGTGCTGGATCTGGCGACACTGCCGGTGAATGTGTTGATCCGTGGCGAAACCGGCAGCGGCAAGGAGCTGGTCGCCCGTTGCCTGCATGATTTCGGGCCGCGGGCCGAGCGGCCGTTCGTGGCGCTCAACTGTGCGGCGATTCCCGAGCAGTTGTTCGAGGCCGAGCTGTTCGGCCATGAGAGCGGCGCCTTCACCGGCGCCCAGGGCAAACGCATCGGCAAGCTCGAATACGCCGACGGCGGCACGCTGTTCCTCGATGAAATCGAAAGCATGCCGCTGGCCCAGCAGGTGAAACTGCTGCGGGTGTTGCAGGAACAGAAACTCGAGCGCCTGGGTTCGAACCAGAGCATCCGCGTCGACCTGCGCATCATCGCCGCGACCAAACCCGACCTGCTGGACGAAGCCCGTGCCGGGCGTTTCCGCGAAGACCTGGCCTATCGCCTCAACGTCGCCGAACTGCGCCTGCCACCGCTGCGTGACCGCCGCGAGGACATTCCGCTGCTCTACGAATCCTTCGCCCGCCACGCCGCCGAGCGCCTGGGCCGCAGCGTCGCGCCCCTGAGCGGACCGCAACTGAGCCGCCTGCTGAGCCACGACTGGCCGGGCAACGTACGCGAACTGGCCAACGTGGCCGAGCGCCAGGTACTGGGCCTGGGCGAACCGGAACCGGTGGGCGTCGAAGCCGGCCAATCACTGGCGGCGCAACAGGAAGCCTTCGAAGCCCAATGCCTGCGCGCGGCCCTGACCCGGCACAAGGGCGATGTGAAGGCCGTGCTGGAAGAACTGCAACTGCCGCGGCGTACCTTCAATGAAAAGATGCAGCGGCATGGGCTGAGCCGGGAGATGTTCCTGCTGAGCGACTGATGGCCCCATCGCGAGCAAGGCTCGCTCCCACAGGGTCTTGTGTCGAACTCAATTTCATCAAACACCACCATCCCACTGTGGGAGCGGGCTTGCTCGCGATGGCGGCGGGTCAGCCAACCAGGATGTTGAATGACAGGGCCTCATCGCGGGCGAGCCCGCTCCCACCGGGTCTTGTGTCGAATTCAATTTCCCAGCACCCCCACCCACTGTAGGAGCGAGCTTGCTCGCGATGGCGGCGGATCAGCCAACCAGGATGTTGAATGGCAGGGCCCCTTCGCGGGCGAGCCCGCTCCTACAGGTTTTTTGTGTGGAACTCGATTTCATCAAACACCACCATCCCACTGTGGGAGCGAGCCTGCTCGCGATGAGGCCCGCACTGACACCCCCGACATAAGCAAATTTCCGCTCACACCCCACCATTCATAAGCGGATTTCCGCTCACCCCATCCCCGCAACCCCTCTAAACCGGCCCTTCGCCCCTTGGCACACCTCCTGCTATAGCCCCCGCAGGCTGCGTTTAAACACGCCTCACTAAAAACAATTAAACGAAGGATCCTTCAATGGATAACTCCAACACCCTGCCCCTTGGGTCGGCTGCCGTGGCCGCACCCAAAACGACCGCCGGCCGGATCAAGTCGATCTTCAGCGGTTCGGTCGGCAACATGGTCGAGTGGTACGACTGGTACGTCTATGCCGCCTTCTCGCTGTACTTCGCCAAGACCTTCTTCCCCAAGGGCGACACCACCGCACAACTGCTCAACACCGCTGCGATCTTCGCCGTGGGCTTCCTGATGCGTCCGATCGGTGGCTGGCTGATGGGCCTGTACGCCGACCGCGCCGGACGTAAACGCGCACTGATGGCTTCGGTTTACCTGATGTGCTTCGGTTCGCTGCTGATCGCCCTGAGCCCGGGTTATGAAACCATCGGCATCGGCGCACCGATCCTGCTGGTCTTCGCCCGTCTGTTGCAGGGTCTGTCGGTGGGCGGTGAGTACGGCACCTCGGCCACTTACCTGAGCGAGATGGCGACCAAGGATCGTCGCGGCTTCTTCTCCAGCTTCCAGTACGTGACCCTGATCTCCGGTCAGCTCATCGCGCTGGGCGTGCTGATCGTGCTGCAGAACTTCCTCACCACCGAAGAGCTGTACGCCTGGGGCTGGCGTATTCCGTTCGCCATCGGCGCCCTGTGTGCGGTGGTCGCGCTGTACCTGCGTCGCGGCATGGAAGAAACCGAGTCGTTCACCAAGAAAGAAAAAGCCAAGGAAAGCGCGATGCGCACCTTGATGCGTCACCCCAAGGAACTGCTGACCGTGGTCGGCCTGACCATGGGCGGTACGCTGGCGTTCTACACCTACACCACCTACATGCAGAAATACCTGGTGAACACCGTCGGCATGAGCATCTCCGACTCCACCACCATTTCCGCTGCCACCCTGTTCCTGTTCATGTGCCTGCAACCGATCATCGGTGGCCTGTCCGACAAGATCGGTCGTCGTCCGATCCTGATCGCCTTCGGCGTGCTGGGCACGATCTTCACCGTGCCGATCCTTATGACCCTGCACACCATCCAGACCTGGTGGGGTGCGTTCTTCCTGATCATGGCCGCCCTGATCATCGTCAGCGGCTACACCTCGATCAACGCCGTGGTGAAGGCCGAACTGTTCCCCACCGAAATCCGCGCCCTGGGCGTCGGCCTGCCGTACGCACTGACCGTGTCGATCTTCGGCGGTACCGCCGAATACGTCGCGCTTTGGTTCAAGAGCATCGGCATGGAAACCGGCTACTACTGGTACGTGACCGCGTGCATCGCCGTGTCGTTGCTGGTGTACATCACCATGAAGGACACCCGTAAGCATTCGCGGATTGTGACGGACTGATAGACCCTGATCGCGAGCAAGCTCGCTCCTACAGTAATCGGCGTACGCCAGACCTGTAGGAGCGAGCTTGCTCGCGATGCTCTTCAAGGAAGAAGCTGAAAATCCAGCGTCCCATGGCAATCAGCTGTCGATCATTGCACTATGATCGCCGCCCGCCCCCTGCCCAGGACGCCCTTCATGCCCGACGACATCCACTTCTATGAACCCGCCAACGGCCACGGCCTGCCCCACGATCCGTTCAACGCCATCGTCGGCCCGCGCCCCATTGGCTGGATTTCTTCGCAGGATGCCCAGGGCCGCCTGAACCTGGCGCCCTACAGTTTTTTCAACGCCTTCAACTACATTCCGCCGATCATCGGCTTCTCCAGCGTCGGGCGTAAAGACAGCCTGAACAACATCGAGCAGACCGGCGAGTTCGCCTGGAACCTGGCGACCCGGCCCCTGGCCGAGCAGATGAACCAGAGCTGCGCGATGGTCGGGCCCGAGGTCGATGAGTTCCAGTTGTCCGGGCTGACCCCGCTGGCGTCGAAAGTCATCCAGGTGCCACGGGTGGCCGAAAGCCCGGTGTCGTTCGAGTGCAAGGTCACGCAGATCATCCAGCTGCAACGCGCCGACGGCAATGTGGTGCCGAGCTGGTTGATCCTCGGCGAGGTGGTGGCCGTGCACATTGCCAAATGGCTGTTGAAGGACGGCGTGTACGACACCGCCGCGGCCGAGCCGATCCTGCGCGGGGGTGGGCCGGCGGATTACTTCCAGTTGGGCCCGGAGGCCTTGTTCAAGATGTATCGCCCGGGGGCGGTCAGGTAATTACCAGACCAGCTCGCCTTCTTCGCCGACGCCCTTGAGGCGGGTCAGCTCCACGGCGGCCGCGGCGTCGGCGTCCATGGCGGTCTTGAAGGTCTGCTCTTCGAGCAATTTGTGAAAGCGTGGCGCGCCCGAGCCACCGATCGCTTTGGTGGCAATCGCCGCGTAGTAACCGCCGCCTTCGCGGGGGACTACAGCGGATACGGCTTCGAAGTGTTCAAAGGCTTTGCGTGCCATGTCGGGATTCCTGGCTGGTGGGAAATGGCGCCATTAAACCCTCAACCCGCCATTTTGTGTACCCAGGACTGGGTCTGCCCCAGCGCCTGGACGGCGGACACTTCCTTGAAGGTGTGGAAATCCAGGCTGTCGACCACCAGCTCCTGCACCAGCTCGGCGAACACCTGCATGGCAGGCGTGCCGAAGTAGGCGGTCATGGCTTGTTGATGGCTCCAGAAACCGGACACCAGCCACAGGTCAGGATCACCTTGCGAATGCTGCAGGGAAAAGCTCAGGCAGCCGGGGGCGCTGCGGGTCGGTTCGATCAGCGCACTCAGGCGCGCTCCCAGTTCCGTCGAGCGCCCTGCCCGGGCGCGCACAAAAGCCATATGACTGTGTGTAGACATGTTCAACCCTCCGGGGTACGCGGGAGGCAGCCGTGGGACGGGCTGCGACAGGATCAAAGGTTAATCGCCGTGGCGCTGGCGCGTTAGTCGATTCCTGCCGGCTTTTTGCACATTCCTGCGAAGCTGTTTCCAGCACCTGTAACAATGTGTAAAACCTGTCATGGGACTGCAACAACGAGTTCTGTAGGAGCGAGCATGCTCGCGATGGTGGCCAACGATGACGCTGGGCACCTGATACTGCGCGGTGTTCGGGCGTTCATCGCGAGCATGCTCGCTCCTACAGGGAACCTGGGTGAGCCGTCCCCGTGCAGAATCAGGCAAGCATTTCGCAGGATGTGTCTACCGCTTCTTCTTGCACAAACTTATGCTCAACTGACTTTCACCGCTGTTGCGAGGATGCCCGGCATGACGTCGTTCGATCACCTTCAAGCCCCGCTGGACGCCGACCTGGAAAAACAACGCGTGGAACTGGCCGACATCATCCGGCGCACCACCAGCGAGGATGGCAACTACGCCACAGCGGTCGATTCACTGTTCATGTCCCGTTACAGCCAGTCCCATGACTTTGCCTCGGTGCTGGCGCAACCGGCGCTGTGCATCATGGCGCAGGGGCGCAAGGAAGTACGGCTGTCGGATGAGATCTTCAATTACGACCCGCTCAATTACCTGGTGGTGTCGGTTTCGATGCCGCTGAGCGGTCGGGTGGTGAATGTCACGTCCGAGGAGCCGATTCTGGCCGTGCGCCTGGACATCGACCCGGCCGAAATCACCGCCCTGATCGCCGACGCCGGCCCCATGGGCGTACCGACCCGCCCCACCGGGCGCGGCCTGTATGTCGAGCAGATCGACACGGCGATGCTCGACGCCGTACTGCGCCTGGCCCGCCTGCTCGATACCCCCAAGGACATCGCCATGCTCGCGCCGTTGATCCGCCGCGAGATTCTCTATCGCCTGCTGCGCAGCCCCCAGGGCCATCGCCTGTACGAAATCGCCATCGCCAACAGCCAGAGCCACCGCATCAGCCAGGCGATCAAGTGGCTCAACGGCAATTTCGAGCAGCCGTTGCGCATTGACGAGCTGGCCCGGGAGGTGAACCTGAGCGTGTCGACCCTGCATCACCGCTTCAAGGCGATGACGGCGATGAGCCCGTTGCAGTATCAGAAACAGTTGCGCCTGCAGGAGGCGCGGCGCTTGATGCTGGCCGAAGGGCTGGAGGCTTCGGCGGCGGGGTATCGCGTCGGTTACGAAAGCCCGTCGCAGTTCAGCCGCGAGTACAGCCGGTTGTTCGGCGCGCCGCCATTGCGGGATTTGGCGCGGTTGCGGTTGTCGGTTTGATCCGGTTTTTGTGTTGGGGCTGATGGCCTCATCGCGGGCAAGCCCGCTCCTACAGGGGTTTGTGTTGAATTCAATTTCCGACAACACCCCCACCCCTGTGGGAGCGAGCCTGCTCGCGATGGTCGCAAGGACGACGTGGGCTGCCTGACACTCCACGGCGTTCTCAGGCTCATCGCGAGCAGGCCCGCTCCCACAGGGTGTGGTGTGGGCGGCGTCAGACAGCGCGTATCACATGCTTGATTTCCTGAAACGCCTGCAACCCCCACGGCCCCAGTTCGCGGCCGATGCTGCTCTGTTTGTAGCCACCCCAGGCGGTCTGCGGGAAGATCACCTGCGGCGCGTTGATCCACACCAGGCCTGCCTGCAAGGCATTGGCGACGCGATCCGCCGCCTCGGCATCACGGGTCACCACGCTCGCGACCAGGCCGAACCGGCTGTCGTTGGCCAGCGCAACCGCCTCGGCTTCCTGGCTGAAGCGGCGCACGCAAATCACCGGGCCGAAGATCTCTTCACACCACAGCGCACTGTCCAGCGGCACGTCGGTGAACACCGTCGGTTGCAGGAAGTAGCCACGCGTCAGGTGCGCCGGGCGGTTGCCGCCACAGACCAGCTTCGCCCCGGCATTGAGGCCACGGTCGATGTGCCCGAGCACCCGCTGGTATTGCGCCTGGTTGACCAGCGCGCCCATTTCCACGTTCGGCTCGAACGGGTCGGCCACGCGGATCGCTTCGGCGCGGGTCTTCATACGCGCGAGGAACTCATCGAACAGTGTATCGGCCACCAGCACGCGGCTGGTGGCTGAACACATCTGCCCGGCGTTGAAGAAGCCGCCACCACAGGCAACCTCCACGGCCAGGTCGAGGTCGGCATCGGCGAGCACCAGCAGCGAGGATTTGCCGCCCAGTTCCAGGCTCACGCCCTTGACGGTTTCGGCCGCGCGTTGCATGACCTGCACGCCCACCGCATTGCTGCCGGTGAAGGACACCTTGGCGATGCGCGGGTCCGCGGTCAGCGGTGCGCCCACGGCCAGGCCGGTGCCGCAGACCACGTTGAGCACGCCCTTCGGTAGCCCGGCCTCGGCGATGATCGCGGCCAGTTCCAGCTCCGGCAGCGGCGTGACCTCGGACGGCTTGAGTATCACGCAGCAACCGGCGGCCAGTGCCGGGGCGAGTTTCCAGGCGGTGGTGACCATCGGGAAATTCCACGGCACGATCAGCCCGATCACGCCGCACGGCTCACGACGCAGCCGTGCGCTGAAGTCATCGGTCGGCAGTTCGACGCTGCTGTCCTGGCGTGCGTCGAGGCCTTCGGCCAGGCCGGCGTAGTATTCGAAGGTGGCGATCACATCATCGACATCAATGGCCGCCTCGAACTGCGGCTTGCCGTTGTTGCTCGACTGCAAGTGCATCAGTTGTTCACGACCGGCCGCGACCCCGGCGGCAATCCTGCGCAACAGTGCGCCGCGCTCGGCACCGCTGGTCGCGGACCAGCCCTTGAAGGCAGCGACGGCGGCGCTCACCGCCTGCTCGACCGCCTGCGCGTCACCGCCATTGACCGTAGTCAGCAGCGCTTCGGTGGCCGGGTTGATCACCCGCAGGTGTTCGTTGCCCGCGGACCATTGGCCGTCGATGTACAGGCCGTCGAGTGTGGTCGGGAAACTCATTGCGACACCGCCTTGGTCCATTGGCTCTGGTCGATTTCAATCAGGGTCGGGCCCTGACGGTCGGCGGCGGCACGCAGGGCGCTACGCAGTGTTTCGACATCGCTTGCGGCTTGCGCGGCGCAACCCAGCGCCGTGGCCACGCCGATGAAGTCCGGGGTGTAGATGTCCACGCCGACCGGCTCGATGGCGCGGTTGACCATGTATTTCTTGATCTCTTCGTAGCCCTGGTTATTCCACAGCAGCACGATCACCGGCGTACGCGCCTCCACGGCACTGGCCAGTTCCGGCAGGGTGAATTGCAGGCCGCCGTCGCCGATCAGGCACACCACCGGCGGGCGCGCGCCGCCTTCCATGCGGCCACCGAGCCAGGCACCGATCGCGGCCGGCAAGGCATAGCCGAGGGTGCCGTAACCGGTGGACGAGTTGAACCAGCGGCGCGGGTGCTGCGGGTTGAAGGTCAGGTTGCCGGTGTACACCGGTTGCGTCGAATCGCCGACGAACACCGCCTGCGGCAACTCGTGCAGCACGGTTTCGAGGAATCGGGTCTGGGCCAGTGTCGGCGCGTCCCAATTGTCCGCCAGTTCCTGGCGCAAACGGGCGGCACGCACCTGGCCCCAGTCGGTGCGGCGCTCGGCCAGGACCTTGTGCGACAGCGCGCTGAGCAAGGCCTGCGCGGCGTTGCGCGAGTCGGCCACCAGGGCCAGGTGCGGCGGATAGTTGCGTACGGTCTGGTCGGGGTCGATATCGATACGCAGCAACTTGCCAGGAATCTCGAAACCACCGGCAAAGGTCACGTCGTAGTCGGTCTCGGCCAGTTCGGTGCCGATGGCCAGCACCACGTCGGCCTCGGCCACCAGGGCGCGGGTCGCCACCAGGCTCTGGGTCGAACCGATCAGCAGCGGGTGCGTGGATTCGAGCATGCCCTTGGCATTGATGGTCAGCGCCACCGGAGCATCCAGCAGCTCCGCCAGCTTCGTCAGTTCGGGCGCCGCGTCGATGGCCCCGCCGCCGGCCAGAATCAGCGGCTTTTTGGCACCGGCCAGCAGGTCGGTCATGCGGCTGATCGCGGTGGGCGAAGCACCGGCGCGCTCGATGTGCACCGGCAGACTGGCGAGCAGGTCGTCGGCGTCTTCGACCAGCACGTCCAGCGGGATTTCGATGTGCACCGGACGCGGACGCCCGGCCTGGAACAGGGCGAAGGCGCGGGCCAGCACCGCCGGCAACTCCGAGGCCGACATCAGGGTATGGGAGAACGCCGCGACACCGGCGCACAGTGCGCTCTGGTTCGGCAACTCGTGGAGCTTGCCGCGACCACCGCCCAACTGGCTGCGCGTCTGCACACTGGAGATCACCAGCATCGGGATCGAGTCGGCGTAGGCCTGGCCCATGGCGGTGGTGATGTTGGTCATGCCGGGGCCGGTGATGATGAAGCACACCCCCGGCTTGCCGCTGGTGCGGGCATAACCGTCGGCCATGAAGCCGGCGCCCTGTTCATGACGCGGCGTGACGTGGTTGATGCGCGAACGGGCCAGCCCGCGATACAGCTCGACGGTGTGCACGCCGGGAATGCCGAACACCTGCTCGACCCCGTAACCTTCGAGTAACTTGACCAATACTTCGCCACACGTCGCCATGTCTTTGCCCTTCTTGTTCGTTTGAGACGCCGGGCCTGCGCAGTGTTTATGATGAGCGGGCAGGTCCAGGGATGGCCTCATTGGAACGGTCGACACGTTGCCGCAACAATGGATAAAAAATCATGCCAGCCATGTCCTTACGTCATACCTTGGGTCTCAATGAAACGACTGCCTCCCCTGCCGGCGCTGCACACTTTTCTGATTACCGCGCAGTGCTGCAACTTCACCCGTGCCGCCGAGCAACTGTTCATCACCCAGGGTGCGGTGAGCCGACAGATCGCCGGGCTGGAAGCGCACCTGGGTTATGAGCTGTTCATTCGCCAGGCCCGCGGGCTGGACCTGACCGCACAAGGCAAGGAATGGCTGCCACGGGTGCAGCAGGTGTTCGACCTGATCGCCGAGGGTGTCGAGCAGATCGGCGAACCGCGTGAAACCCTGCAACTCAAGGCGCCGACCTGTGTCATGCGCTGGCTGTTGCCGCGTTTGTTGCAATGGCAGAAAGAACGGCCCGATGTGCCGGTGGCGCTGACCACCACGGTCAAACATGGCGTGGATTTTCACCGCGAGCCGTTCGATGCGGCGGTGGTCTATGGCGCAGCGCCCGACAGTGCGCTGGCGTCCAGCCTGTTGTTCGACGAGCAACTGACGCCGGTGTGTTCGCCGCAGATGGCGTTGCAGTCACCGGCCGATTTGCAACAGCACCTGCTGCTGCATCCGACACGCGATGAACGTGACTGGAATGCCTGGTTGCAAGCCGCCAACCTCCAATTGAGCAACGCCCGCGCCCAGCACTTCGAGACCCTGGACCTGGCGATGTCGACGGCCTCCCAGGGCATGGGCGTGGCCATCGGCGACTGGTCGCTGATCGGCGACGACCTGAGCGCCGGGCGGCTGGTCATGCCGTTTGAATTGAAGGTCAGGACCGGGCTGGCGTACTACCTGGTGTGCCCGGAAAAAGCCACGCCGTCGGCGCCGTTGCGTGAGTTGATGGGGTGGTTGGTGGAGCAGGCGCGTAGTCGCTGAAGCATGCAATTCCCCTGTGGGAGCGGGCTTGCTCGCGATGGTCGTTAACGATGACGCGGGGCATCAGGTACCCCTCGTCGTCTGGACCACCATCGCGAGCAAGCTCGCTCCTACAGGGGGCCGTGTGTGATCACCTGTGGGAGCGAGCCTGCTCGCGAGCTTTTTCAGTAGCCGACCGTAAACCGCTGCCGCGAATGCTTCGGCGCTTCCACCTCATTGATCAGCGCAATCGCATAATCAGCAAAGGTAATCCAGCTACGCCCCGCACTGCTCACCAGCAGGTCATCCTTGCCCAGGCGAAACGCGCCGGTGCGCTCACCTTCGACGAACTCCGCCGACGGCGACAGGAATGTCCAGTCCAGTTGCTGCTCGCGGCGCAGGTCGTCGAGGAACACCGCACCGGCACTCGCCTCGGCCCGGTATTCCTCGGGGAAGCCTTCGCTGTCGATCACCCGGGTACCGCCCGGCAACAGCAAGGAACCGGCACCGCCGACCACCAGCAGGCGTTTCACCCCGGCTTTTTTCACAGGCCCAAGCACCGCAGCGCTGGGGATCGTGGCGAAGTGGGCCGCACTGATCACCACATCACTGCCCGCCACTGCCGCTTGCAGGACGTCGGCATCCAGCACGTCGACGTTCTTGCTGACCACGCCGGCGCGTTCGCCGATCTTCGACGTATCGCGGGCAATGGCCGTGACGCTGTGACCGCGTCGCAGGGCTTCTTCCAACAGTTGGCTGCCGGCGCGGCCGGTGGCACCGATGATTGCGATGTTGCTCATGACGTACTCCAGTTGGCTTGAATGGGTTGTGGGTGATCAGCCGTGGCGCGTTACCACTTCATCTCGCCCTTGGCGACCTTGGCGCTCAGCTCCAGCGAGCTGTCGTCCCCCAGGTTCGGGAAGCGTTTTTTCATGGCGGCGACCAGTGCAGCGCTGTCCTTGGCCTTGGCGGTTTCTTCGTCGAAGGCCTTGATGTAATCCGCGGTGAAGCGCACGGCCGCCAGCGAGCGGGCGCTGTCACCCAGGTAATGGCCCGGCACGACGATGTTCGGCTTGAGGCTTTCGATAGCGTGCAGCGTAGCCAACCAATCGGCATGGGACTGTGCAGTCTGGGTATCGGCCATCCATACGTGGATGTTTTCGGCGACGACCACGCCACCCACCACGGCCTTGATCGACGGGATCCAGACGAAGGTGCGATCCGGTTGCGCGCCTTCAAGGCCCACCACCTGCAATTTCTGCCCTTCGAGCATCAGGCTGTCGCCCTTGAGCACGCCCGGCACCAGGGTCTTGCCGGGCGCATCGGCGCCCATCTTCGGTCCCCAGTAGGCCAGCTTGCCCTCCACGGTTTGCTTGATGTGATCCACGGTGGGCTGCGAGGCGAGCACCTTCGCTTCGGGGAACGCCGCCGTCAGGGTGTCCAGACCGAAGTAGTAATCCGGGTCGCCGTGGCTGATGTAGATGGTGGTCAGGCGCTTGCCGCTGGCGCGGATTTTCTCCACCACCTGGGCGGCCTGCTCGCGACCGAATTGCGCGTCCACCAGGATCGCGTCCTTCTCGCCGCTGACCAGCACCGAAGTCACGGGGAAGATCGCCTTCTCACCGGGGTTGTACACGTCCAGGCTCAGGGTGGCAGCGCTGGCGTGGGCGGCGAAAGCGAAAGCGGCGGTGGCCAGGAGGATGCGTTTGAACAACATGTGAAACTCCATTAAATGAATTCGATCCCGTCCCCTGTAGGAGCGAGCTTGCTCGCGATGGCGGCGTATCAGCCACCATCATTTCCGACTGATACACCGCTATCGCGAGCAATCGAGCGTCGACCGGCTGCTCCTACAGGGCGGGCAGTGTTGCCAGGAATGGAGCAGAGCTTAGTTGGCCAACTCAGTACAAAAAATGCGATGCTGGGACATAGTTTGTTTCTGAAACCGGGCAAATCATGGATCGTCTACAAGCAATGCGCGTGTTCGTCACGGTGGTCGACCTGGGCAGCCAGTCAGCCGCCGCCGATCACCTGGAGCTGTCACGGCCGGTGGTTTCGCGTTATCTCGCGGAGCTGGAAGACTGGGTGGGCGCGCGCCTGATGCACCGCACCACGCGCAAATTGAGCCTGACCACCGCCGGCAGTGAAATCCTGCCGCGTTGCCGGCAGATGCTCGAACTGTCGGCCGACATGCAGGCCGCCGTCAGCGAGCCCGACGACGCACCGCGCGGCCTGCTGCGGATCAGTGTCAGTACCTCGTTCGGCCAGGCGCAACTGGCCGACGCGGTGGCGGCCTACGTCAAGCGTTACCCCGGCGTCAGCATCGAATTGCAGATGCTCGATCGCACGGTGAACCTGGTGGACGAACGCATCGACCTGGCCATTCGCACCAGCAACGACCTCGACCCCAACCTGATCGCCAGGCGGCTGACCGTGTGCCGCTCGGTGGTCTGCGCCGCACCCGCGTACCTGCAAGAGCACGGGGCGCCACAGCGGGTCGAGGACCTCAGCCAGCACAATTGCCTGACCCATGCCTACGTCGGCAAAAGCCTGTGGCATTTCGAACAGGACGATGAACCGCTGTCGATCCCCGTACAGGGCAACATCAGCGCCAACGAAGCCAGCACTCTGCTGCGCGCCACCCTCGCCGGCGCCGGGGTGGCGATGCTGCCCACCTACCAGGCCGGAGTGCACCTGCAAAGCGGCGAACTGCTGCGCCTGCTGCCCCACGCCGAACCCCGGCAGATGAACATCTACGCGGTGTACGCCTCGCGCAAGCACATGCCGGCGGCGCTGCGCAGCCTGCTGGATTTTCTGGTGGAGAGGTTTCCCCTGGAACCGGAGTGGGATAAGGGTCTTTAAACACACACATTCCTACTGTGGGAGCGAGCCTGCTCGCGATGACGGCCGATCAGGCGACGCTGAATGTCAGTCCGCCATCGCGAGCAGGCTCGCTCCCACAGGATTTGGCGGATATCAACGCTCTGAATACCGCATCACACGCAAACCATCATCACTGGCAACCCACCACCACTGACCTATGCTCAAGGTAGTACCCATGGGTATTCGTTCAGAGGTCAACGCCATGAACATCAAAACAAGAAGATACCTCGCGATTTTCCTGACCTGCGCCGCCACGCTGGCGCTGTACGGAACCGCCGCCTGGCGCGTCGAGCAGTTGCGGCAACTGCCCCGCGACTACGCCAGCTGCAACTTCGAGCGTTGCATTCCCCACAACGCAACACTCAACGCTCTGCGGTAACGAACGCCGTCAGCTTTCGTTACCCTGATCGGCCTTCAAGCGGTCGCGGAAGGTCTTGGGCGAGATCCCCACCCGGCGTCGGAACAGGCGCGTGAAGTTGGTCGGATCGGAAAACCCCAACACATCGGACATTTCGTAGATGGTCATGCTGGTGTAGGTCAGCAACCGCTTGGCCTCCAGCAATTGCCGCTCGTGCACGATCTGCAAGGCCGGCTGTCCCGCCAACTCGCGGCAGGTGCTGTTGAGGTGGGACACGGAAATCCCCAGGCGATGGGCCAGGTCCTCGACCTTGACGTGCTGGCGATAGGTCTCTTCCACCAGTTGAATAAACCCGTTGAGGTATTCCCGCGTCCGCTGCGGGCGCTGAGTGGCGCTGCGACGCTGCAGCGCCTGGCGGCTGACCCACACCAGGATCACGCTGACCAGCGAATGCATGAGCATTTCCCGCGCCGGTTGCTGGCGGGTGTATTCCGCCTGCAAGGCATTGAACAGGCTGTCGAGGTAGGCACTGTCCGGGCCCGCCGGGTAACTGTCGGCCAGGGCCAGGGCATTGATCGAGTGCCCCAACTGCGCCTGGAGATGAGCGACCAGCGGCGCGGCCAGGGTCACGACAACCCCTTCGACATCTTCGGAAAAACGATAGCCATGCACCGATAACGGCGGCAGGACCAGCAAGGTCGGCTCACTCAACTGTGTGCGTTGTCCTTCGATTTCAAGCTCTGCCTGACCTTTGAAAACGAAGAGCAACTGGCATAAATCGGCGTGGCGATGGGGTTTGATTTCCCATTGGTGTTCACGACTGCGGGTGGAGATGGTTTCGCAGTGCAATAGATCAGGCGTCGGCCAGTCCAGGCTTTCACCGTACAACTTGAATACCGGTATCGAAGGCAGGTCAGGCTTGTTCATCACTTCAATCCAGGCCTCGCAGGTGGCGGGCGATAATCGCACCGATTGACGGAATGCACAGTTTACGCCCCAGTTTTCACCCTCAATCGGCAGGCTCGCAAGTGAAAAATGCGTCGGACTTTCATACGCGGCTATCGAATAGCTTGCTACCGACTTACACTGACAGGCATTCCCGAGCGCCTTGTGCCTGGCGCGCCTTTCACTGCCCACAGGTTTTACCGTGACCAATCTGAACCAGCCCGACACGCCTAGACCGGCCATTCGCAATGTGCTGATCGCGCTGATGCTGGCGATCTTTCTCGGTGCGCTGGACCAGACCATCGTTGCCGTGTCGATGCCGGCCATTTCCGCACAGTTCAAGGATGTCAGTCTGCTGGCGTGGGTGATTTCCGGCTACATGGTGGCGATGACCGTGGCGGTGCCGATCTACGGCAAGCTCGGCGATCTGTATGGGCGGCGCAAGTTGATGCTGTTCGGCATGGGGCTGTTCACCCTCGCCTCGTTGTTCTGCGGCATGGCCCAGAGCATGGAGCAACTGGTGCTGGCGCGGATTTTCCAGGGCATTGGCGCCGGCGGGATGATTTCGGTCAGCCAGGCGATCATCGGCGACATCGTGCCGCCCCGCGAGCGCGGTCGCTACCAGGGCTACTTCAGCAGCATGTACGCGGTGGCCAGCGTCGCCGGCCCGGTACTCGGCGGCTACATGACCGAATACCTGTCCTGGCGCTGGGTGTTCCTGATCAACCTGCCGCTGGGGCTCGGTGCGTACTGGGTGGCCCGGCGCAATCTGGTCGGCCTGCCGATTCCCCAGCGTAAACCCGTCATCGACTACCTCGGCACGCTGTTGATGATCATCGGCCTGACCGCGCTGCTGCTCGGTATCACCCAGGTCGGACAGGGGCACTCGTGGCGCAGCGATGAAGTGCTCGGGCTGTTCGCCGCCGCGGTGATGATACTGGCGATATTCGTCTGGCATGAGCGCCGTGCACGGGAGCCATTGTTGCCGATGCACCTGTTCGCCAACCGCGCCGCGCTGCTGTGCTGGTGCACGATTTTCTTCACCAGCTTCCAGGCGATTTCGTTGATCGTGCTGATGCCGTTGCGCTTCCAGAGCGTCACCGGCGCCGGCGCCGACAGCGCGGCGCTGCATTTGCTGCCGTTGGCGATGGGCTTGCCGATTGGCGCCTATTTCGCCGGCCGTCGCACCTCGATCACCGGGCGCTACAAACCGCAGATTCTCGCCGGTGCGATCCTGATGCCGATCTCGATCCTCGGCATGGCCTTCAGCGCCCCCCAGGCCCTGTGGCTGAGCAGCCTGTTCATGTTGCTCAACGGGATCTCCGGCGGCATGCAGTTCCCCACGTCGCTGGTCGGCACACAGAACGCCGTGGATCAGCGCGACATCGGCGTCGCCACCAGCACCACCAACCTGTTCCGCTCCCTGGGGGGCGCGGTGGGCGTGGCGGTGATGTCGGCGCTGTTGCTGGCGTTGTTGCAGCAATCGAGTTTCTCGCACCTGGCGGGTTCGACACTGCTGGCCGAAGGGCACTCCGGCAACGTGCTGCTCGACGGCCTGAACGCCGCACCGGGAGATGCGCAGAATGCCCTGCGTGCGGAATTGCTGTTGACGTTCCGGCATTTGCTGATGGTCAGCGCGGGGGTTTCACTGCTGGGGCTGGCGGCGGCGATTGCGATGCCGAACCGGTTGTTGCGGGGGCGTGAGGATAAGGTCAGGTAGACCGGGGCGCGCCTATCGCGAGCAGGCTCGCTCCCACAGAAGATCGCCAGTGTTCATAAATCCAATGTGGGAGCGAGCCTGCTCGCGATGGGCACACCTCGGTTTCAAGGACTGTAATACCCCACAGCCACCAGGAAATGCCCGACCTTTTTCAGGTAGGCATGTTTGTCCTCGACCTTGCCGGTCACCGGGTTTTTCCACTTGTAGCTGTATTCGCCGTATTCCTGCTGGCCGATCAGAGCCAGGATCGGTTCACCCACCGGCTTGCCTTCCGGGTCCTTGATCTTGCCGAAATCGGTGTTGACCAGGCGCAGGTTGGTGCCATGGGCGACGTAGCGCTGGGTGTCGAGGTCGACGACGAACACGTACAGGTCGTCCTGCAGGTAACCGCCCTTGAGCGAGTTGATCGCGCTCAGCGTGCCCTTCTCGTCTTTGCCAAGGTCGGTGGCCGCCTTGTTCAGCAGTGCCATGGCCTGCTCCGCCGAGGCACGTGGCAGGTAGTAGCCCACCGCGAGGATGCGCTGGCCGATTCGCTGGTAATACACGTGCTTGCGCTCGACCTTGCCATCGCTCCAGTTCTGCCAGCGGTACTCGGCTTCCTGGATGCCGTTGCCTTCCGGCACTTTCAGCGCGTTCTTGAAGGCTTTCTGCAGATCCGGCCCGAGCACCTGGGAGACATCACGGCCGATCAGCGCCGAGGATGGCCCGCCGCTGGCGAGCATCACGCCCTGGGTATCGACCACGAACACATAGCGGTCCTTGTCGACGAATTCGCCTTGCCGGCTGAACGCGGCAAACGCCTTGTCGCCGTTGTCGTGGTAGTAGGCCAGGGCCTTTTCCAGCAGGGCGATGGCTGCCTTGCTGTCATCCTTTTCGGTCGCGGCCGCCTGTGCCTGTAGCGGTCCCAGGCAAAACAACAGCATGCCCCCCAGCAGGGCCAACCTGTGCAAAAACCCCATTGCGCATCCCTCGTTCTGTCAGTGTTTCAAGAGCGTAGACGGCAATGGGGCATGTATGGATATTCAGCAAACCGCAGTAACAACCCTGTGCTTACGGCTTGGCGCGCAACTGCTGCTGCAGGTTCTGGATCTGCGCCTGGAGGGTATTGATGTTACGGGTGATCTGGCCACGGAAGGCGTCGAACTCGGCGGTGCTGGAGACGCCGGGGGCAACGGCCGGACGATTGTCCTGCTCGCTCTTGAGCACGATGATGTCCTGTTCCAGGCGCTCGATGGCGGCGCTCGGGTTGCCCTGTTTTTTCAGGGCGGCGATGTCGGCACCCAGGCTTTTCAACTGGGCGTCGATTTTGTCGGACTCCGCTGGCGCACTTTTCAGCGCCGCCAGTTCACCGCTCAGGGCTTTGACCTGGGCCTGCAATTGCGTATTGGCCGCCTGCTGCTCGGTGTTCTGGGCGCTGGCCTGCGCCAGGCGCTTGTCCAGCTCGGCGGTTTGCGCGGTCATCTGCGCCAGTCGTTTGTCGAGGTCCGAGGCCTGACCGGCCACACCCTGTTGCTGCTTGCCCTGATCCTGCAGGCGGCTTTCCAACTGGCGGATCTGCAACTTCAGCGCTTCGCTGTCGGTGGTGACGTTGGTCTGGCTGGCGACCACCTTGCCGGAAATGTCCTGCAGGCGCCCCGCCGCTTCCTCACTGATGCGCGCGAAGCTTTCCTGGGTCGCCACCAGTTGCTGCTCCATCAGCGAGATCTGCTGGAAACTCCACCAGGCCAGGCCGACGAACGCGAAGAACAGTGCGCCGACCAGCGCCCACAACGGGCCGGTGCTCGCCGCCCTGACCTTGACCACCGGTGGCGTGCGCGAATGCACCGTGGTGCGCGCAGTCGTTGGAAAATCATCGTCATCGAGAACGTCGGCCCGCAGGCTCGGCACGTCGTCGAAGTCGTCGTTGGCATCGTTACGCATGGACATTGAGGCAACCTTTATGGAACGCGGTGATGGCATTATGGGGCCAAGTATAAACCCGTCAGCCGCATGGATTGACCCTTGATTCCCTGGCTCGGTTCAGTATCGGCCCGGCTTGTGTTTCAACGAATGTCCTGCGCCTTCCACCAGCTGCAGAACTCGTCGAGGGCGGCCCACAGGCTGACCTTCGGATCGTAGTCCAGATAATGCCGCGCGCGGCTGATGTCCAGGGTGAAACTTTTGTTCATCACTTGCATGGCCAGGCGCGACAGGGTCGGCTCGGGACGACCGGGCCAGAGCTTGCAAGCGCCTTCGTTGAGCGCCGCCACCGTGTAGGCCAGGCCGTAGGAGCGGTAGCGCGTCACCTGTGGGACATCCATCTGGCGCATCACGTAATTGACCACGTCCCACAGCGGAATCGGCGTGCCGTTACTGATGTTGTAGGCCTTGCCCAGCGCCGAGCCGGTGGCCAGCAAACTGCTGAGCATCACCTCGTTGAGGTTTTGCACACTGGTGAAGTCGACCTTGTTCAAGCCGTTGCCGACGATGGCCAGGCGACCTCTGCGCTGCATCTTCAACAAGCGCGGGAAGATGCTCATGTCGCCGGCACCGGTGACGAAACGCGGGCGCAGGGCCAGGGTTTCGAGGCCGAATTCCTGGGCGCCGAAGACCTTCTGCTCGGCCAGGTATTTGGTGGCGGCATAAGGATGTTTGAAGCGTTTGGGCACCTGTTCCTCGGTCAAACCCAGATGGTCGCGGCCATCGAAGTAGATGGACGGCGAAGACAGGTGCACCAGGCGCCGCACCCGCTGCTTGAGGCAGGCTTCGACCACGTTTTCGGTGACCTGCACATTGCCCTGATGGAAGTCCTGGTAACGTCCCCACACCCCGACCGCCCCGGCGCAATGCACCACGGCCTCGACATCGCGGCACAGTTCACGCGCCAGATCGGGGTCGCTCAAGTCCCCCGGCACGAACTCGGCGCCACGACGCACCAGGTGTTCGACGCTTTCGGCCCGGCGACCGTTGACCCGCACATCCAGGCCCTGCTCCAGGGCGAAACGCGCAAAGCGCCCGCCAATGAAGCCGCTTGCGCCGGTGACCAGAATCTTCATGAGGTTTCCTTCGGAAACAGCTTCAAGCTGCAAGCTTCAAGCTGATGGTTAAAACAGTTCGCAAGCGCTTCACTTGCCGCTTGGAGCTTGACGCTCAGGGTTGCTCCAGAGGCACCAACCAATGCTTCGACGCGCGCACCAATTGCTCCGTGAGCAAGCCCAGCAACTGACCGCCATTGCGCCAATGATGCCAGTACAACGGCACGTCGATGGGCTTATCTGGCAAAAGCTCGCGCAAGAGCCCGCGTTGCAACTGGTCACGAACCTGCAACTCGGGCACCAGTCCCCAGCCCAGGCCGGCTTCGGCCAGGCGCAGGAAACCTTCGGACGACGGACATAAATGATGTTCGAAACCGCCGTCGACACCCAGGGACGCAAGGTAGCGATGCTGGAGGAAATCGTCCGGGCCGAACACCAGCGCCGGCGTTTTCGCCAACCGCTCGGCACGCACGCCGTCTGGAAAATGCCGGGCGATGAACTCGGGGCTGGCCAAGGCGCGGTAACGCATGGCCCCCAGCAACACGCTGCGACCACCCGCCACCGGGCGCTCGCTGGCGCACAGGCAGGCGGCCACTTCGCCGGCCTTCATGCGTTTGAGGCCGACGGTCTGGTCTTCGACCACCAGATCGAGCAAGACATGCTGCTCGGCGCAGAAATCCCCCACCGCCCCGGCCCACCAGGTGGCCAGACTGTCGGCGTTGAGGGCGATACGCAGGCGTTCCGGCAGGCCTTCTTCATCCAGCGCCGGCACCAGGCTTTGCAGGTCGCGCTCGAGCAGGCGCACCTGCTGCACATGGTTGAGCAGGCGCCGGCCGATGTCGGTCGGCGCCGGTGGCGTGGCGCGCACCAGCACCGGCTGGCCGACCCGTGCCTCGAGCAACTTGATGCGCTGCGAGATGGCCGATTGCGACAGGCCGAGCACCTGGGCGGCGCGTTCGAAACCGGCCTGCTCGATCACCGCCGCCAGGGCCGAAAGCAGTTTGTAGTCGAACATCAGTTTTCCTAATGAGCGATCAGTAAGATTGGTTTTTCTTATACAACCTCGGGACGGACAATAGCCAGCAAGAACTCTTCGACAAGGATCACCCCGATGGCTGGCGAAACCTCCCTGGCAACCCTGCTGCGCAGCATGAGCCCGCAGCTCAATGACGGCGAATACGTGTTCTGCACGCTGCCCGATGGTCAGTTGCCCCACGGCCTGGACGTCGTCGGCAGCTTTCGCGAACAGGAAGGCCTGACCGTGATCCTGCCACGCGCCCACGCGCAGCAGGCCGGCTTGAATTTCGACTACGTCGCGGCCTGGATCACCCTCAACGTGCACTCGGCCCTCGAAGCCGTCGGCCTGACCGCCGCCTTCGCCACGGCGCTGGGCCAGGCCGGCATCAGCTGCAACGTGATCGCCGGCTACTACCACGACCATTTGTTCGTCGGCCAGGCCGATGCCGAGCGTGCCATGCAGGTGCTGCGCGAACTGGCAGCCAACGCGGAGTAAGCAGTCATGTGGCAAAGCTATGTAAACGGCCTGTTGGTCGCCGCCGGGCTGATCATGGCGATCGGCACCCAGAACGCCTTCGTCCTGGCCCAGAGCCTGCGGCGCGAACATCACCTGCCGGTGGCCGCGCTGTGCGTGACCTGCGACGCGCTGCTGGTGGCCGCCGGGGTGTTCGGCCTGGCCACCGTGCTGGCACAGAACCCGACCTTGCTGGCCATCGCCCGCTGGGGCGGCGCGGCGTTCCTTTTATGGTATGGCAGCCTGGCGCTGCGCCGCGCCTGCTCGAAACAAAGCCTGCAACAGGGGGAAAACCAGACCGTGCGCTCGTTGCGCGCCGTCATGCTCAGCGCCCTGGCCGTGACGTTGCTCAACCCGCATGTCTACCTGGATACCGTATTGCTGATCGGCTCGCTGGGCGCTCAGCAGACTGAACCGGGCGCCTATGTGGTCGGCGCGGCCAGTGCTTCGCTGCTGTGGTTCTTCACCCTGGCACTGGGGGCCGCGTGGCTGGCCCCGTGGCTGGCACGCCCGAGCACCTGGCGGATTCTCGACCTGCTGGTGGCGGTGATGATGTTCACCGTGGCCACGCAATTGATCACCAGCGCCTGATTTATTCCAAAAGGCTCTGGAACCTCTATTCCACACAGTTGTTGCGTGGTTATGCCGCACCCCCGGTGCTATGATCCGGTTCGATGCGCCGCAAAGAGTATAAACTCCCCGGCGCTTTGTCTGGCCGCCCGTGATCGGCCTTGCGACCACCGCAAACTGACCTGATTAGGAGAATGATCATGGCTTTCGAATTGCCGCCGCTGCCTTACGCCCACGATGCCCTGCAGCCGCACATTTCCAAGGAAACCCTGGAATACCACCACGACAAGCACCACAACACCTACGTCGTGAACCTGAACAACCTGGTGCCTGGCACCGAGTTCGAAGGCAAGACCCTGGAAGAAATCGTCAAGACTTCCTCGGGCGGTATCTTCAACAACGCCGCTCAGGTCTGGAACCACACTTTCTACTGGAACTGCCTGGCGCCAAACGCCGGCGGTCAACCAACCGGCGCACTGGCTGAAGCCATCAACGCGGCTTTCGGTTCGTTCGACAAGTTCAAGGAAGAGTTCAGCAAGACTTCCATCGGCACCTTCGGTTCCGGCTGGGGCTGGCTGGTGAAAAAAGCTGACGGTTCCCTGGCCCTGGCCAGCACCATCGGCGCCGGCAACCCGCTGACCAACGGCGACACCCCGCTGCTGACCTGCGACGTCTGGGAACACGCCTACTACATCGACTACCGCAACGTTCGTCCGAAATACGTCGAAGCGTTCTGGAACCTGGTCAACTGGAAATTCGTGGCTGAGCAGTTCGAAGGCAAAACCTTCACCGCTTAAGCTCGATGCCAGACAAAAAACCCGGCCTTGGCCGGGTTTTTTTATGCCTTCGCCATGCACCCAGGCACCGCAGGCATCCAGATCGCCCGCATTATCGTTGACGCCCATCGCGAGCAGGCTCGCTCCCACAGAAGATCAAGATCAAAAGCGAACCGGGTTCCCCTGTAGGAGCGAGCTTGTCGAGGCGTCGAACCGTCGCGATGGTAGCCCAGGCACCGCGGGCATCCAGACATCCCGCGTTATCGTTAACGACCATCGCGAGCAAGCCCGCTCCCACAGGTAGAGCAGCAGCTTTTGATCCTGCTTTTGATCTTGCTTTTGATCCACCCGCCCCTTCGGCAGGCTGAGTGGAGGCATTCATCCGGGGAATAGGCGCGCAGCGCCGTGCGGCGCAGCCGCACACATCGAGAGGAGGTGCAGCGAAGCAAACCGGAGGCGATGTCCCCGGATGGATGCCGGAGCGAAGGAACCCCGAGCGTCAGCGAGGGGCCGTACGCTGGGGCGAGCGTTTTTGGTTACTTTTGGCGCGCTTGCCAAAAGGGACTCGCCGTAAGGGCGAAACCATCAGCGGCCGTTACCGCAGAAACGGATATGTACACCGTCAGGCCGCCATCGCGAGCAAGCTCGCTCCTACAGGGGGTCAGCGCCCAGCCGCAAAAATGAAACCCACCCCCACTCCCCTTGCCCCCACGCCAGACCCGTCTACCATCAACCTGAAGGAATTTTCTCCCCGCCCCCCTCAAGTTGAAGGACTCGACTACCGAAACAGTACTAATTAGCGCAATTACTCCAGAGAACAGCATTTCGGCCAACCCGCAGGTAAATAATCCTGTGTTCGATTGTCCCTTTGACTGCCATCACGGGATTGCCAATACTCATGGCTACTTGATGCTACCTGCACGGAACAAGGAATGACTCTTTGAAGCTGGAACTCAAGAACAGCTTGTCGGTGAAGTTGCTCCGGGTCGTGCTCCTGTCGGCATTGATCGTCGGCGTGGTCTTGAGCTGCGCGCAGATCGTTTTCGATGCCTATAAAACACACCAGGCCGTGGCCAACGATGCCCAGCGCATCCTCGACATGTTTCGCGATCCCTCGACCCAGGCCGTCTACAGCCTGGACCGGGAGATGGGCATGCAGGTTATCGAAGGCCTTTTTCAGGATGATGCGGTGCGCCAGGCGTCCATCGGTCATCCCAATGAAGCCATGCTCGCGCAAAAGTCCCGCGACTTGCAGGTATCGAGCAGCCGCTGGCTGACCGACCTTATCCTCGGCCAGGAACGCACCTTCACCACTCAACTGGTCGGCCGCGGTCCCTACAGCGAGTACTACGGCGACCTGAGCATCACCCTCGACACCGCCACCTACGGCCAGGGCTTTATCGTCAGTTCGGTGATCATCTTCATTTCCGGCGTGCTGCGCGCCCTGGCCATGGGCCTGGTGCTGTACCTGGTCTATCACTGGCTGCTGACCAAACCGCTGTCGCGGATCATCGAGCACCTGACCGAAATCAACCCCGACCGTCCCAGCGAGCACAAAATCCCGCAGCTCAAGGGCCACGAAAAAAACGAACTGGGGATCTGGATCAACACCGCCAACCAGTTGCTCGAGTCCATCGAGCGCAACACGCACCTGCGCCATGAGGCGGAAAACAGCCTGCTGCGCATGGCCCAGTACGACTTCCTCACCGGCCTGCCCAACCGCCAGCAATTGCAGACGCAACTGGACAAGATCCTGGTCGACGCCGGCAAGTTGCAGCGTCGGGTCGCGGTGCTGTGTGTAGGCCTGGATGACTTCAAGGGCATCAACGAACAGTTCAGCTACCAGACCGGCGACCAGTTGCTGCTGGCCCTGGCCGACCGCCTGCGCGGTCACAGCGGACGTCTGGGTGCCCTCGCCCGCCTGGGCGGCGACCAGTTCGCCCTGGTCCAGGCCGATATCGAACAACCCTACGAAGCGGCGGAACTGGCGCAGAGCATCCTCGACGACCTGGAAGCGCCCTTCGCCCTCGATCACCAGGAAATTCGCCTGCGGGCTACCATCGGCATCACCCTGTTCCCCGAAGACGGCGACAGCACCGAGAAGCTGCTGCAAAAGGCCGAGCAGACCATGACCCTGGCCAAGACCCGCTCGCGCAACCGCTACCAGTTCTACATCGCCAGCGTCGACACCGAGATGCGCCGCCGTCGCGAGCTGGAAAAAGACCTGCGCGACGCCCTGACCCGGGATCAGTTCTACCTCGTCTACCAACCGCAGATCAGCTACCGCGACCAGCGCGTGGTGGGGGTAGAGGCGCTGATTCGCTGGCAGCACCCCGAGCACGGGCTGGTGCCGCCGGACCTGTTCATCCCGCTGGCCGAACAGAACGGCACCATCATCGCCATCGGCGAATGGGTGCTGGACCAGTCGTGTAAACAACTGCGCGACTGGCACGACCAGGGCTTCACCGAACTGCGCATGGCGGTCAACCTGTCGACCGTGCAACTGCACCACGCCGAGCTGCCGCGGGTGGTCAACAACCTGTTGCAGATGTACCGCCTTCCACCGCGCAGCCTGGAACTGGAAGTCACCGAAACCGGCCTGATGGAAGACATCAGCACCGCCGCCCAGCACCTGCTGAGCCTGCGCCGCTCCGGCGCGCTGATCGCCATCGACGACTTCGGTACCGGCTATTCCTCGTTGAGTTACTTGAAGAGCCTGCCGCTGGACAAGATCAAGATCGACAAGAGCTTCGTGCAGGACCTGCTCGACGACGATGACGACGCCACCATCGTTCGCGCCATCATCCAGCTGGGCAAGAGCCTGGGCATGCAGGTGATCGCCGAGGGTGTGGAAACCGCCGAGCAGGAGGCTTACATCATTTCCGAAGGCTGCCATGAAGGCCAGGGCTACTTCTACAGCAAACCCCTGCCGGCACGGGAACTGGGCGCCTACATGAAGCAGGCCCAACGCAGTAACGCGGCGATCCTCTGATCCCCCCACCCCTGTAGGAGCGAGCTTGCTCGCGATAGCGATCTGCCAGGCACACCACCGGCAACTGACCCATCGCGATCGCGAGCAAGCTCGCTCCTACAGGGGAGCAAGTCTCTTCCGAACAGGAAATATTTCCAGCCACAACCCTTTACACATAATGCGAAAGATTTGCATTATGTGGCAGTTTTGCGCGCCGAGTGCGCGACTCCACCCCTCTCGAAGCAGGATGTTCGCCATGATTCGTATGCCTCTGGCTACCGCCAGTCTGTTGGCCATCGCTATTTCCCTCGCCGGTTGCGGCGAAGGCAAAGACAAAGAAAAAGCCGCCGCCCCTGCGCCGGCCGCCAGCACCGCTGCCGCTCCAGCCGCCGCGCCTGCCGCTGCCGGTAAAGTCGACGAAGCCGCGGCCAAGGCCGTTGTCGCTCACTACGCCGACATCGTCTACGCCGTCTACAGCGATGCCGAATCCACTGCGAAAACCCTGCAGACCGCGATCGACGCCTTCCTCGCCAAGCCGAATGCCGACACCCTGAAAGCCGCCAAGGCTGCCTGGGTCGCGTCCCGCGTTCCTTACCTGCAGAGCGAAGCGTTCCGTTTCGGCAACACCATCATCGACGACTGGGAAGGTCAGGTGAACGCCTGGCCACTGGACGAAGGCCTGATCGACTACGTCGACAAATCCTACGAACACGCATTGGGTAACCCGGGCGCCACGGCCAACATCATCGCCAACACCGAGATCCAGGTCGGCGAAGACAAGATCGACGTCAAGGAAATCACTCCGGAAAAACTCGCCAGCCTCAACGAGCTGGGCGGTTCGGAAGCCAACGTCGCCACCGGCTACCATGCCATCGAATTCCTGCTCTGGGGCCAGGACCTGAACGGCACCGGCCCTGGCGCCGGCAACCGTCCGGCTTCGGACTACCTGGAAGGCACCGGCGCCACTGGCGGCCACAACGATCGTCGTCGCGCCTACCTCAAGGCCGTGACCCAACTGCTGGTCAGCGACCTGGAAGAAATGGTCGGTAACTGGAAGCCGAACGTGGCCGACAACTACCGCGCCACCCTGGAAGCGGAACCAGGCGACATCGGCCTGCGCAAAATGCTGTTCGGCATGGGCAGCCTGTCCCTGGGCGAACTGGCGGGCGAGCGCATGAAGGTTTCCCTGGAAGCCAACTCCCCTGAAGACGAACACGACTGCTTCAGCGACAACACCCACTACTCGCAGTTCTACGATGCCAAAGGCATCCGTAACGTGTACCTGGGCGAATACACCCGCGTCGACGGCACCAAAATGACCGGCGCCAGCCTGTCGTCCCTGGTGGCCAAGGCCGACCCGGCCGCCGACACCGCGTTGAAAGCGGACCTGGAAGCCACCGAAGCGAAGATGCAGGTCATCGTCGATCACGCCCTCAAGGGTGAGCACTACGACCAGCTGATCGCCGCGGGCAACACCGCAGGTAACCAGATCGTGCGAGACGCCATCGCCTCCCTGGTCAAGCAGACCGGTTCGATCGAAGCCGCCGCTGGCAAGCTGGGCATCACCGACCTGAACCCGGACAACGCTGATCACGAGTTCTGATCAACGCTCGTTGCCTGAAAAAAGCCCCGACTCGTCGGGGCTTTTTTATACCTCCCACTTCGCGCTTCCCTCTTCCCTCTTCCCTGTAGGAGCGAGCTTGCTCGCGATGGACGCAAGAACACCGCGGGGCATCAGGTAACCAGCGTCATCGTTAACGACCATCGCGACGGTTCGACGCCTCGACAAGCTCGCTCCTACAGAGGCGGGGTGAGGGGGGGTGCTGTGGATCAATCAAACGATAATTCCTCTTATTCAAACTCCCCCGCCCTGTTAGACTTTGCGCCCTTGTTTTGCTCGTCTTGCAGGATGTCTGATGCCCCCGCTGCCTCTTCGCTTGTCCGCACTGGTTCTGGCCCTGGGCCTGAGTGCCTGCGATGACGCCCCGCGTTTCACCAAGGCCGAACCCGGCGAAGCCCGCTCCGGCGGCAAGACGACCGTGCGCAAGACCGATCAGAACGCCTTTTCCCTGCCTTCCGCCAACCTGCCACCGTCACGGCGCGTGGACTTCAGCGTCGGCAACAGTTTTTTCCGCAATCCCTGGGTGATCGCCCCGTCGACCACCACCGCCCGTGACGGCCTGGGCCCGTTGTTCAACACCAACGCCTGCCAGAACTGCCACATCAAGGACGGTCGCGGCCATCCGCCCGAGCCCGATGCCAACAATGCCGTGTCGATGCTGGTGCGCCTGTCGATCCCCGATGCACCGGCGTATGCGCAGGTCATCGAACGCCTGGGCGTGGTGCCGGAGCCAGTCTACGGCGGGCAATTCCAGGACATGGCCATCCCCGGCGTGGTGCCGGAAGGCAAGGTGCGAGTCGACTACACGCCCGTGATGGTGCGCTTCAAGGACGGCACCGAAGTCGAGTTGCGCAAGCCGAGCCTGAACATCACGCAACTGGGCTACGGCCCGATGCACCCCGACACGCGTTTTTCCGCGCGGGTGGCGCCGCCGATGATCGGCCTGGGCCTGCTCGAAGCCATTCCCGAAGAGGCGATCCTGGCCAATGCCCAGGCGCAGGCCAAGGAAAACAAGGGCATCGCCGGCCGGCCGAACCAGGTCTGGGACGACGCCCTGCAAAAGACCGTCCTCGGCCGATTTGGCTGGAAAGCCGGGCAACCGAACCTCAATCAACAAAACGTTCACGCGTTTTCTGGTGATATGGGCCTCACGACCAGCCTGAGACCCATTGATGACTGCACCGACACGCAAACCGCCTGCAAACAGGCGCCGAACGGCAATGGCGCCGACGGCGAACCGGAAGTCAGCGACAACATCCTGCGCCTGGTGCTGTTCTACAGCCGCAACCTCGCCGTACCGGCGCGCCGCGATGTCGGCGCACCTGACGTACTGGCCGGCAAGAACCTGTTCTTCCAGGCCGGTTGCCAGTCGTGCCACACCCCCCAATACACCACCGCCGCCAACGCCGCCGAACCTGAACTGGCCAATCAAGTGATTCGCCCCTACAGCGATCTGCTGCTGCATGACATGGGCGACGGCCTGGCCGACAACCGCACTGAATTCAAGGCCGGTGGCCGCGACTGGCGCACGCCGCCGTTGTGGGGCATCGGCCTGACCCAGGCGGTCAGTGGCCACACCCAGTTCCTGCATGACGGCCGCGCCCGCAACCTGCTCGAAGCCGTGCTCTGGCATGGCGGCGAAGCACAGGCGGCGCAGCAACAGGTGTTGTCTTTTAACGCCGAGCAGCGCAGCGCGTTGCTGGCCTTTTTGAATTCTCTTTAAATCCAGAATAGGGAGCCCGACATGTTCCGCCCCAAATTGCTGTTCACCAGCCTTGCCGCTATCGCCCTCGGCGCCTGCTCCCCCCAGGACCCGCAAGCCGTCACCTCGGCGGCCATCGCCAAGTCGGTGATCCTGCCGACCTACACCCGTTGGGTCGAGGCTGATCGCCAGTTGGCCGTGAGCGCCCTGGCCTACTGCGAAGGCAAGGAAAACCTGGACACCGCCCGTGCCGATTTCCTCCATGCGCAAAAAGCCTGGGCTGAGCTGCAACCGCTGCTGATCGGCCCGCTGGCCGAGGGCAATCGCTCCTGGCAGGTGCAGTTCTGGCCGGACAAGAAAAACCTCGTCGGCCGTCAGGTCGAGCAACTGGTCACTGCACAACCGCAGATCGACGCAGCAGCCCTGGCCAAGTCCAGCGTGGTGGTGCAAGGCCTGTCCGCCTACGAATACATCCTCTTCGACAGCAAGCCCGACGTGGCCAGCGCCGAACAGAAAGCCAAGTACTGCCCGCTGCTGGTCGCCATCGGCGAGCGCCAGAAGCAACTGGCTGAAGAGATCCTCAAGGGCTGGAACAACACCGACGGCATGCTCGCGCAGATGAGCAAATTCCCGAACCAGCGCTACGCCGATTCCCACGAAGCCATCGCTGATCTTTTGCGCGTACAAGTGACCGCCCTCGACACCCTGAAGAAAAAACTCGGCACTCCGATGGGCCGCCAGACCAAGGGCGTGCCGCAGCCGTTCCAGGCCGATGCCTGGCGCAGCAAATCGTCGCTGACCGGCCTGGAAGCCAGCCTCGCCGCCGCCAAGACCGTCTGGGAAGGCGTCGACAACAAAGGCCTGCGCGGCCTGCTGCCGAGCGAACAGAAACCCCTGGCCGACAAGATTGATGCCGCGTACGCAGCCTCGCTGAAGCTGTTCGCCAGCAACCAGCGCTCGCTCACCGAAATGCTCGAAGACGACGCCGGCCGCCAGCAACTCAACGATCTCTACGACAGCCTCAACGTCGTCCATCGCCTGCACGAAGGCGAACTGGCCAAGGCGCTGGGCATCCAACTGGGCTTCAATGCCAACGACGGTGACTGATGAGGGCGAGTGCCATGCTGCGACGACAGGCTCTGACGTTAGGTAGTTTGCTGCTGGGAGCAGTGACACTGGGCGGCTGGAAGCTGTTCAAGCAAAAGGACCAGAGCCCGTTGCTGCTGTCGGCGCGGGACGATGGCGATGGCAAGCATTACGCCGTCGGTTATCGGCTGGACGGCACCCGGGTGTTCGCCACCCAGGTCGGCCAGCGCTGCCACGACATCATCAATCACCCGACGTTGCCGATCGCCCTGTTCGTCGCACGGCGCCCCGGTACTGAAAGCTACCTGGTCGATTTGCGCGACGGTACGTTGTTGCAGACCGTGGTGTCGCAGCCGAACCGGCATTTCTATGGGCACGCGGTGATCCATCAAAGCGGCGACTGGCTGTACGCCACCGAGAACGACACCTCCGACCCGGGTCGTGGCCTGCTCGGGGTGTACAAGTTCGAAGGCGAGCGCCTGGTGCACAGCGGCGAGATTTCGACCCACGGCATCGGCCCGCATCAGGTGTCGTGGCTGCCCGATGGCGAAACCCTGGTGGTGGCCAACGGCGGCATTCGCACCGAGGCCGAAAGCCGGGTCGAGATGAACCTCGACGCCATGGAACCGAGCCTGGTGCTGATGCAACGCGACGGCACTCTGCTGAGCAAGGAAACCCTCGCACAACAGATGAACAGCGTGCGGCACCTGGGGATTGCCAGCGACGGCACCATCGTCGCCGGCCAGCAGTTCATGGGCCCGTCCCACGAGTCCTCGGAGCTGTTGGCGATCAAGCGTCCCGGCCAACCGTTCGTGGCGTTCCCGGTGCCTGAGCACCAGTTGCAAGCCATGGGGCATTACACCGCCAGCGTCGCCGTACACAGCGACTTACGCCTGGTGGCCTTGACCGCGCCCCGCGGCAACCGCTTTTTCATCTGGGACCTGGACAGCGGCGAAGTGCGCCTGGATGCGCCATTGCCAGACTGCGCCGGGGTCGGTGCGGTGGCCGACGGTTTTGTCGTGACCTCGGGCCAGGGTCGCTGCCGCTACTACGATTGTCGCCAGACAAACCTTGTAGCAAAACCGCTGGAATTGCCGGCGGGGCTCTGGGACAACCATCTTCACCTGATGGCGTGACTCACCTGTAGCCACTGGCGCGCCTGCGCCGGTGGCTGCGGGGGCTGCCGTGATTTCTATCAGGTGCAATCCCCTCCCCACTCGCGGTAATGTGCCGGTCTGTCTCGCCTGATTTATCCAAGGAACTGGAAATATGCTGCGTCGCCGCATGCTGATCATGTTGGGTGTTGTTCTGTTGATCGTGCTGATCCTGGCCGGCTACAAGGCCTGGTCCATCTACACGATGATCCAGGCCTTCTCCGCGCCGAAACCACCGATCAGCGTCGCAGTGGCCACGGCCAGCGAACAGCCATGGCAGGCGCGCCTGCCCAGCGTCGGCACACTCAAGGCCCTGCAGGGCGTTGACCTGAGCCTGGAGACCGACGGCACCGTGATCGACTTGCAGTTCGAGTCCGGGCAGAAGGTCAAGGTCGGCCAGCCACTGCTGCGTCTGGACAGCAAGGTGGAAAGCGCCCTGCTCGAAACCGCCGAGGCCGACCTCGGGCTGGCCCAGCTCGACTACGGTCGCGGCAGCCAACTGGTGGGCAGCCAGGCGATTTCCAAAGGTGAATTCGACCGCCTCTCGGCGGTACTGAAAAAGAGCAAGGCCACGGTCAACCAACTCAAGGCCGCCCTGGCCAAGAAGAGCATTGCCGCGCCGTTCACCGGCACCATCGGCATTCGCCAGGTGGATGTCGGTGACTACCTGGCCAGCGGTACCGTGATCGCCACCCTGCAAGACCTCAGCAGCCTCTACGTCGACTTCTTCGTGCCCGAGCAGTCGGTGCCGAAGATCGCCCTCGGCCAGCCGGTGGAGATCCTCGTCGCGGCGTACCCCGCGCAGACGTTCCCCGGCCGGATCAGCGCGATCAACCCGAAACTCGAGAACAGCACGCGCAACATGCAGGTTCGCGCGACCCTGGCCAACCCCGACGGCAAGCTGCTGCCGGGCATGTTCGCCAACCTGCAGGTGATGCTGCCCGATCCGCAGCCGCGCATCGTCGTACCGGAAAGCGCGGTGACCTACACGCTGTACGGCAATTCGCTGTACATCGTCGCGCAGAAGAAGAACGAAAAAGGCGAGGTGGAAAAAGACGACAAGGGTAAGCCGATCCTGATCGCCGAACGGCGCTTCATCGAAACCGGCGAACGCCGCGAAGGCGCGGTGATGATTACCAAAGGTGTGAACGACGGCGAAAAAGTGGTGACCGCCGGCCAGATCAAACTGGACAACGGCGCACACATTGCCATCAGCGACGACAAGACCCTAGGCGAGAAGAACAGCCCGCCGCGTGCGGACTGATCAAGGAATCCCCATGGCTTTTACCGACCCGTTCATCCGCCGCCCGGTGCTCGCCTCCGTGGTCAGCCTGCTGATTGTGCTGCTGGGTTTCCAGGCCTGGAGCAAGCTGCCGCTGCGCCAGTACCCGCAAATGGAAAACGCCCTGATCACGGTGACCACCGCCTACCCCGGCGCCAACGCCGAGACCATCCAGGGCTACATTACCCAACCCATGCAGCAGAGCCTGGCCAGTGCCGAAGGCATCGACTACATGACCTCGGTGAGCCGGCAGAATTTCTCGATCATTTCCATCTACGCGCGCATCGGCTCCAACAGCGACCGCCTGTTCACCGAGCTGTTGGCCAAGGCCAACGAGGTGAAGAACCAGTTGCCCCAGGACGCCGAAGACCCGGTGCTGAGCAAGGAAGCCGCCGACGCCTCGGCGCTGATGTACATCAGTTTCTTCAGCAAGGAACTGAGCAACCCGCAGATCACCGATTACCTGTCACGGGTCATCCAGCCGAAGCTGGCGACGCTGCCGGGCATGGCCGAAGCGGAGATTCTCGGCAACCAGGTGTTTGCCATGCGCCTGTGGCTCGACCCGGTCAAGCTGGCCGGTTTCGGCCTGAGCGCCAGCGACGTGACCAACGCGGTGCGCCAGTACAACTTCCTGTCCGCCGCCGGCGAGGTGAAAGGCGAGTACGTGGTCACCAGCATCAACGCCAGCACCGAACTGAAATCCGCCGAGGCCTTCGCGGCGATTCCGGTCAAGGTCGACGGTGACAGCCGCGTACTGCTCAGCGACGTCGCACGGGTGGAGATGGGTGCGGAAAACTACGACAGCATCAGCTCCTTTGGCGGTACGCCGTCGGTGTACATCGGCATCAAGGCCACACCCGGCGCCAACCCGCTGGACGTGATCAAGGAAGTGCGCAAGATCATGCCGGACCTCGAGGCCCAGTTGCCGCCCAACCTCAAGGGGGAAATCGCCTACGACGCCACACTATTCATCCAGGCGTCCATCGACGAGGTGGTGAAAACCCTGTTCGAAGCCGTGCTGATCGTGATTGTCGTGGTGTTCCTGTTCCTCGGGGCGCTGCGTTCGGTGGTGATCCCGGTGGTGACCATCCCGCTGTCGATGATTGGCGTGATGTTCTTCATGCAGATGATGGGGTACTCGATCAACCTGCTGACGTTGCTGGCGATGGTGCTGGCCATCGGCCTGGTGGTGGACGACGCCATTGTCGTGGTGGAAAACATCCACCGGCACATCGAGGAAGGCAAGACGCCGCTGGACGCAGCCCTCGAGGGTGCCCGGGAAATCGCCATGCCGGTGGTGTCGATGACCATCACCCTAGCGGCGGTGTATGCCCCCATCGGGTTCCTCACCGGCCTGACCGGCGCGCTGTTCAAGGAATTCGCCCTGACCCTGGCCGGTGCGGTGGTGATCTCCGGCATCGTCGCCCTGACCCTGTCGCCAATGATGTGCGCGGTGCTGCTGCGCCACGATGAAAACCCCACGGGCCTGGCCCATCGCCTTGACCTGATTTTCGAAAGCCTCAAGCGCCGCTACCAGCGCCTGCTGCACGGCACATTGAACACCCGGCCGGTGGTGCTGGTGTTCGCCGTCATCGTGCTGTGCCTGATTCCGGCATTGCTGACCTTCACCAAATCGGAACTGGCCCCGGACGAAGACCAGGGCATCATCTTCATGCTGGCCAACGCCCCGCAGCCGACCAACCTCGATTACCTGAACACTTACACGAACGAGTTCATCGACATCTTCAAGGCGTTCCCCGAGTACTACTCGTCGTTCCAGATCAACGGCTTCAACGGCGTGCAATCGGGGGTCGGCGGCTTCCTGCTCAAACCGTGGAACGAGCGTGACCGCACGCAGATGGAAATCCTCCCCGAGGTGCAGGGCAAACTCGAGGGCATTGCCGGCTTGCAGGTGTTCGGCTTCAACCTGCCGTCCCTGCCGGGTACGGGTGAGGGGTTGCCGTTTCAATTCGTGATCAACACCGCCAACGATTACGAGTCGCTGCTGCAAGTGATGGACCGGGTGAAGAAACGGGCGATGGAGTCCGGCAAGTTTGCGTTCGTCGACGTCGATCTGGCGTTCGACAAACCGGAAGTGGTGGTCGACATCGACCGCGCCAAGGCGGCGCAGATGGGCGTGTCCATGCAGGACCTCGGTGGCACCCTGGCCACCTTGCTGGGCGAGGCGGAAATCAACCGTTTCACCATTGAAGGCCGCAGCTACAAGGTCATCGCGCAGGTCGAACGGCCCTTCCGCGACAACCCCGACTGGCTGAACAATTATTACGTGAAGAACACCAAGGGCGAGCTGTTGGCCCTGTCGACCCTGATCACCGTCAGCGACCGCGCACGACCGCGTCAGTTGAACCAGTTCCAGCAGCTCAACTCGGCGATCCTTTCCGGGGTGCCGCTGGTGAGCATGGGCGAAGCCCTCGAAGCGGTGCGGCAGATCGCCCGGGAAGAGGCGCCGGCGGGTTTCGCCGTTGACTACGCCGGGGCGTCGCGCCAGTACGTGCAGGAAGGCAGTGCGCTGTGGGTGACGTTCGCCCTGGCCCTGGCGATCATCTTCCTGGTGCTGGCGGCCCAGTTCGAGAGCTTCCGCGACCCACTGGTGATATTGGTGACGGTGCCGCTGTCGATCTGTGGGGCGTTGATCCCACTGTTCCTCGGCTGGTCGAGCATGAACATCTACACCCAGGTCGGGTTGGTGACGCTGATCGGATTGATCAGCAAGCACGGGATCCTGATCGTCGAATTCGCCAACCAGCTGCGCAAGGACAAGGGCCTGACACCCCGCGAAGCCGTCGAGGAAGCCGCCTCCATCCGCCTGCGCCCGGTGCTGATGACCACCGCCGCCATGGTCTTCGGCATGGTCCCGCTGATCATCGCCACGGGCGCCGGCGCCGTCAGCCGCTTCGACATCGGCACCGTCATCGCCACCGGCATGTCGATCGGCACCCTGTTCACCCTGTTCGTGTTGCCATGCGTGTACACAGTCCTGGCCAAACCGGACAAACCCTGACCACCCTGATCAACTGTAGGAGCGAGCTTGCTCGCGATGATGGCCCAAACACCGCGGACATTCAGACGACCAGCATTATCGTTAACGACCATCGCGAGCAGGCTCGCTCCCACAGAAGATCAAAAGCGAACTGCGACCCCCTGTAGGAGCGAGCTTGCTCGCGATGGTGGCCCAAACAACGCGGACATTCAGCCAGCCAGCGTTATCGTTAACGACCATCGCGGGCAAGCCCGCTCCCACCGCTCCTACAGGTGAAAGCGTTTCTACAGCACAAAAAAAGGCCTCGCATCTGGCGAGGCCTTTTTCGGGGGGGTTGAATGGGGTCAACTCTGTGGCCTCAGTCCTTGAGAGAGTCCGAACATGAACAGCAGCAAATCATGATCGGGTTGTGCGGCGACCGATGCCTTGGCGACCCTCGGCATCGGGCATTGTTCGTCCCCGTTCACTGAACTGAGAACCTGTGTGCGCGGCTGCTCCCAAGCCGCCACCGCCAGTGAAGCAACTGCCAAGGCTCCAACCAGGAACAAACCTCGTGCAATTTCGAGTTTCATCGCTATAAACCTTTGATAGCGCTGCCAAACGCCGTCTCATAAAAGTAGACGAGTTTCTTCCACTCCGCCGCGCTGAACGACGAATGGCGACGCAGCTGCTTCAGGTCATGGGAGGCGGCGCGATAGGCGGTCAAGCGCTGACGGCATTTCTCCAGGTCGATCACGGCCGTTTCAACCTGGGCCGCCTCACCCTCGCCAGTCACCCGGACGAAAATATGCTTCATGTACAGGCAACTGTGCTGCCAGCGACCCATGTGCATGAGCGCCAGGTTGTCCGCCACATCCTTGAGCACGCGATCATGCACGGCCTCACCGTGACGTTCACGGCCACCGCCGGCATACCAGTGGGCAATTTCCTCGAAGCCATCCAGCGACTTGGTCACCAGCAACGCGCGCCACTGGTGAACAGGGTCGCGCTGTGCGCCGCAGAACACCATTTCGGGCACACGCACGCCAATCCGGCTGACGCCAATCAGTGCATCACGTTCACGCAGGACCGTCGGTCGACCGAACGGGTGCAGCCAGCTGCGGTAGATATGCCCCGTCTGACGCTTGGCGTAGTACAGCTGCCCGTCGCTGTCTTTCACGCGCTGCACACCACTTTCGCCGCCACGACGGACATTGGGTTCTTCAACCCACTCGCCTTTCTGATTCCAGTAATAATCGAAACGATCTTCGCCAGCGACTGCTGCTTCTGCTGCGTACTGCACTGCCATTTTGTTACCTCTTGCGTAATACGTAGACCCGCCACATGGCATAGAACGGTAGAAAGTCCAATCGTTCCTGGATCCGGAAACCCGCCTGCTCAAATTCCTGTTCAACCGTAGCAGCCGGTAACACAAACCGATTTTGGTAACCTTCCTGCTCACGTTTAAGCTCGGAACGCTTGCGCTTCCACGCCTTGAAATTGCCGTCGACCCACAACGACAAGATCACGCTGTCACGGCTGACGCGCTCGAATTCACGCAGAATGGCCAGTCGATGCTCGGCTTCACCGATGTGGTGCAACAAGCGCATGCAAAAAATGCTATCGACGGCGTTATCAGGCAAGGCGATGTCGAACGCAGAAGTGTGCAAGGGTTGTACCCGTTTCACCACTTCGGCCGGTTGAGCCGCCATTGCGGTCTTGATCATCGACTCGGAGTTATCCGCACCGATGATCACCCGGTTGGGTTTTTCCGCGAGCATGGGCCAGAAACGCCCGGCACCACAGGGTAGATCAAGCACCAGGCCGGGCTCACCGACCAGGGTCAATGCTTTGCGCGCAAGTTGCACATCACGCCAGTGAGACAACCGTCGCCCCACGCCGTCCTGATGTTTTTGCAGGTATTTCTGCGCGTGTTTATCGTCGTACTTTTCGGAAAAATCGAGTTTTATCGGGCCGGCCATCAACAAGGCACTCCTTAACGTCTGATGGCAACCACGTTAAGTTCAGCCATGTCAGCGTCAGGTCATGCCTTTGTGAAAAAATTGTCATGTAAAACCCTTTACTATTTCAAGGTTTTACAGTTCGAAAATGATGGCCAAGGGCCTCAGATTTAGCCAGCCGGGTTCAGGTCAACCTGAAAACGACAGCCGTTAGGCTCCATGTGCGTCAGGCTGACCGTCCATCCCTGGTTCTCGCAGATACGCTGCACCAGAGACAGACCCAACCCCAGGCCGTCCCCCCGCTTCTCGTCGCCCCGCACGAATGGCTCGAACATCGCTTCACGCTTTTCTTCGGGAATCCCGACACCACTGTCTTCGACCCGGAACCCCGTGGCCGAAAGGGTCAAGCGGATGAAACCCCGCTCGGTGTAATGCAGGGCATTGCGCAGCAGGTTACCCATGACCGCGTGCAGCAAGGTGGCGTTGTAACACGTACTGGCCGGCTCACCCGGTTCGACGATCAACGACAGGCCCTTGGCCTCGATCGGCTCGCGCCAGAGGTTGAGCAGTTCGTCGCTGACCTGTTTGAGCGATTGCTGCGGCGCCATGCTGGCATCTTCCCGTTGGGCACGGGCGAGCATCAGGAAGGTTTGCACCAGCTCACGCATTTCTTCGCTGGCACGGGCAATGCGTTCAACCTGCGCTCGGCCACGCTGATCAATGCCGGGATTTTCCAGCAGCAGCTCACACGAAGTCGCCAGCACCATCAACGGTGTACGCAATTCATGACTGACGTCGCTGGTGAACAGCCGCTCGCGGGTCAACGCCTGACGCAGGCGGCCCAGCGTGGCGTCAAAAGCCACCGCCAGCTCACCCACTTCGTCGGCGGCGTAATCCGGAGCCAGCGGTGGCGCCAGGCCGAGCAACTGGTCCCGGTGGCGAACCTGGCGGGCCAGCCGCACCACCGGGGCCATGACTTTGCGCGCCAGTATCCAACCGAGAAACACCGCCAGCGCCAGGCTCAGGACGAAGCCCACCAGTACCACGGCGAACAACACGCGCTCGCGTTCCTCGAAATCACTCTGGTCCTGCAACAGCACGTAGTGCCGGCCGTCGATGACTTCGACCATCGCGTGGTAGGACAGCTGCTCGCGAAACACCTCGTGAAACCCCGGATCGAGATGGCGCAAATCTTTGGGCAGCTCGAAATCACCCGGGCCGCCGCTGAAGTAGAACAGTTGATCCGGCTCGGGACGATGGCTCCAGTCCGAGACGTTGTCCATCAGCAACAGGCGCTGCAAGTCCCCGCCCAGGCCCGCCGAAATCAGCTTTTCCTCCACCAGGTGCACGGTCGCGACAATGCCCATGGCGAAAGCCCCGGCGACCAGTGCGCTCATCAGCGCAAAGGCGATGATGATCCGTTGAGCGAGGCTCTGCTTAAACTCCATCACGGCCCTCGGCCAAGCGGTAACCCACACCGTGCACGGTGTGCAGCAACGGTTTGGCGAACGGCTTGTCGATCACCTGGCGCAATTGGTGGACATGGCTGCGCAGGCTGTCGCTGTCCGGGCAATCATCGCCCCACAGGGCCTCTTCGAGGATTTCCCGGCGCAGCACATGCGGGCTTTTCTGCATCAGGACGGCCAGCAATTTGAGGCCGACCGGGTTGAGCTTCAGCAAGCGACCTTCACGGCTGACTTCCAGGGTATCGAGGTCGTAGCTGAGGTCACCGACCTCCAGGGTACGCCGACCGCCGCCCTGGGTGCGACGCATCACGGCTTCGATCCGCGCCGCCAGCTCGGACAGGGCAAACGGTTTGATCAGGTAGTCATCGGCGCCGGACTTGAAGCCTTGCAGCCGATCGTCCAGTTGATCGCGGGCGGTGAGCATGATCACCGGGGTGTCGCGACGGGCGTCTTCGCGCAGACGTTTGCACAGCGTGTAACCGTCGATGCCTGGGAGCATGATGTCGAGCACGATCAGGTCGTAGTGCTCGGTGGCCGCCAGATGAAGGCCCGACAAACCGTCCTGCGCACAGTCCACGGTGTAGCCTTTGAGCCCCAGGTAATCGGCCAGATTGGCCAGGATATCGCGGTTGTCTTCAACCAGTAGAATTCGCATGGGCACCTTCTCCGTACACAGTAACGGCCGTCTTGGCCCGCGCAGCTTAAGGCCAAGTGTGGCTCAGGGCTAGGACCACGTGCAGAACAAATCCCGCCTTTTCGACACTTTCAGTGCTTAACGACTTTTTCACCCTCGGTTCACGAACAGGCGACAGCGACCGGTGCAGACTGCGCGCGGCTGCGCTTTCAAGACCTTTCAACCGACCAAGGAACTGCCATGGTTTCGACCACTGCCCGCCCCGCTTCTCGCCCGCTCAATCTGTGGGTGTGCCTGGGTGTTCCCGCCGTTGCGGCGATCATTCTGGTGTTGCTCGAACTCACGTCCCTGGACATGGATCTGGCCACACTGTTCTACGACCCGGCTGCCGGAGATTTCATCGGACGCCACAGTTACTTCCTCGAAAACATCCTGCATGACCGCGCCAAGCAAGTGGTCATCGCCTTTTCGGTATTCGCCATCCTCGGCTTCATCGGCGCATTTTTCATCGCCAGGCTCAAACCGTTCAAACGCGAACTGGGCTGCCTGGTGCTGTCGCTTGGCCTGGCCACGTCCTTTGTTACGCCGGTGAAAGTGGTCACGGCGGTGCAGTGTCCGTGGAGCCTGGAACAGTTCGGCGGTCATGAGACCTACAGCGAACTGCTGAGCCCCCGCCCACCGACCGACAAACCCGGCCGCTGCTGGCCAGGCGGCCACGCCGCCACCGGCTTCACCCTGTTTGCGCTGTTCTTCGTGCTGCGCGACCGCCGCCCACGCCTGGCCCGCGCGGCCTTCATCTTCGCGTTCAGCCTGGGCACGGTGTTTTCCGTGGGGCGAATGCTGCAAGGCGCGCACTTTTTCTCGCACAACGTATGGACGGCGGTGTTCTGCTGGCTGATTTGCCTGGGGTCGTATTACTGGATTCTGTATCGCCCGGCCAGAAAGGCTGAGCGCGTGGGCAAGGCACAACCAGCCAGCGCCTGACACCGAACCCTGCCCCCTGTAGGAGCGAGCTTGCTCGCGATGGCAGATCAGGCACCGCGGATTGCCAGATTGTCAGCGTTATCGTTGACGCCCCATCGCGAGCAGGCTCGCTCCCACAAAAGATCAAAAGCGAACCGCGATCCCCTGTAGAAGGAATGACAGGCAATAAAAAACCCCGCAGGCTTTCGCCGGCGGGGTTTTTCGTTACAGGGGTAAGGCCGGCTTACATCATGCCGCCCATGCCGCCCATACCGCCCATGTCTGGCATGCCGCCGCCAGCTGGAGCGTCTTTCTTCGGTGCGTCAGCGACCGCAGCTTCGGTGGTCAGGATCAGACCGCCGATGGAGCTTGCAGCTTGCAGAGCCGAACGGGTGACCTTGGTTGGGTCCAGGATGCCCATTTCGATCATGTCGCCGTATTCGCCGGTTGCAGCGTTGTAGCCGAAGCTGCCTTGGCCGTTCTTGACCTTGTCGACCACCACGCTTGGCTCGTCGCCGGAGTTGGCAACGATCTGACGCAGCGGTGCTTCGATCGCACGACGCAGAACAGCGATACCGACTTTCTGGTCAGCGTTGTCGCCTTCCAGATCGGTCAGCGCTTCCAGAGCACGGATCAGTGCTACGCCACCGCCAGGCACCACGCCTTCTTCGACGGCTGCGCGGGTAGCGTGCAGGGCGTCTTCAACGCGGGCTTTCTTCTCTTTCATTTCGACTTCGGAGCCAGCGCCAACCTTGATCACTGCAACGCCGCCGGACAGCTTGGCCAGACGCTCTTGCAGTTTTTCACGGTCGTAGTCCGAGGAAGTCTCGGCAACCTGGGCACGGATCTGGGAGATGCGCGCTTCGATGTCGCCCTGAACGCCAGCACCGTCAACGATGATGGTGTTTTCCTTGGACAGGGTAACGCGCTTGGCGTTGCCCAGGTGCTCCAGGGTGGTGCTTTCCAGGCTCAGACCGATCTCTTCGGAGATGACGGTACCGCCGGTCAGGACGGCGATGTCCTGCAGCATGGCCTTGCGACGGTCGCCGAAGCCTGGTGCCTTGACGGCAGCGACTTTGACGATGCCACGCATGTTGTTCACGACCAGGGTCGCCAGGGCTTCGCCTTCGACGTCCTCGGCAATGATCAGCAGTGGGCGGCCGGCTTTGGCAACGGCTTCCAGCACTGGCAGCATTTCGCGGATGTTCGAGATTTTCTTGTCGACCAGCAGGATCAGCGGGCCGTCGAGCTCGGCAACCATGGTGTCCGGCTTGTTGACGAAGTATGGGGACAGGTAGCCACGGTCGAACTGCATGCCTTCTACAACCGACAGTTCGTTTTCCAGGCCCGAGCCTTCTTCAACAGTGATCACGCCTTCTTTACCGACTTTTTCCATGGCTTCGGCAATGATGTCGCCGATGGAGTTGTCGGAGTTGGCGGAGATGGTGCCTACCTGAGCGATTGCCTTGGTGTCAGCGCATGGTTTGGACAGAGCTTTCAGCTCTTTGACGACAGCGATGGTCGCTTTGTCGATGCCGCGCTTGAGGTCCATCGGGTTCATGCCGGCAGCGACGGCTTTCAGGCCTTCGTTGACGATGGCCTGAGCCAGGACGGTAGCGGTGGTGGTGCCGTCGCCGGCGTCATCGTTGGCACGGGAGGCAACGTCTTTAACCAGCTGCGCGCCCATGTTTTCGAAACGGTCTTCCAGCTCGATTTCCTTGGCTACGGAAACGCCGTCCTTGGTGATGGTCGGAGCGCCGAAGCTCTTCTCGAGGATCACGTTACGGCCTTTCGGGCCCAGGGTCGCTTTTACCGCGTCAGCCAGGACGTTAACGCCAACGAGCATTTTCTTGCGGGCGGAGTCGCCGAATTTAACTTCTTTAGCAGCCATGATCGATATTCCTTAAATACTTTGAAGTAGCGGGAAAATGAGCGGGGAATCAGCCTTCGATTACAGCGAGAATCTCGTTCTCAGCCATTACCAGCAGGTCTTCGCCGTCGACTTTCACAGTGTTGCTGCCGGAGTAAGGACCGAACACAACCTTGTCGCCCACTTTTACGGACAGTGCACGCACTTCACCGTTGTCCAGTACGCGGCCAGTGCCAACAGCTACAATTTCACCACTGTTGACTTTTTCGGCAGCCGAACCAGGCAGATAGATACCGCCAGCGGTTTTACTTTCTTCTTCGCTGCGACGGATTACGACGCGGTCATGCAGAGGACGAAGCTTCATTGTCGATCTCTCCTAATTGTGGTTTTCATCGGCCGGTGTAGTCCCGGCGGGTTTAACAAAAGTCCGGCGGTGCCGGGTGCGGTTCGGCAAGCGAACCGCTGAAGTCTGTCTGGCGTAACGCGCCAGAAACCTTGCGGTGACCGTTACATAGGGGCGCATAAGCTTATTACAAGGGCGGCCATCGAATTTTTTTAATCGACAGGCCGAAAACGAGCACGGCACCCGAAGGTGCCGTGCAGGTGAAACGTTTTACTTGTTGTCGCGGTGTTCGAACTCGCCTTCGATCACGTTCGGCTCACGGCCCAGTGGCTCGCGCGGCGCAGGGCCGCCACGTGGCTGCAGGTCGTCGGCAAAAGCGCGTTGGCGCATCGCCGCCTCTTCGGCACGCTGGCGCATCTTGTTGGCCAGCAGTCGGCGAGAGAACGGCAACAGCAGAATCAGGCCCAGCACGTCGGTGACGAAGCCCGGCAGGATCAACAGGCCACCAGCCAGGGCCAGCATCAGGCCTTCAAGCATGGTCTGCGCGGGCATCTCGCCGCGGTTCAGGCTTTCACGGGCACGCAGCGCCGTGGCCAGCCCGGCGATACGCAGCACGAACACGCCGAACATCGAGCCGAGAATGACCAGCAGCAGCGCCGGGAAAAACCCGATCGCACCGCTGACCTTGACGAATACGAACAGCTCCAACACCGGGAACAGTACAAAGAGCAACAAAAAAGGGCGCATCAAATGGTTCCTCAACGCAAGAATTCCTTGCCAGTGTTCCTTAGATGACGTCGCCGATTCGTGAATTCAAGCGCCGGCCAGCGCATTTTTCGGCCATTGCTCGGCGTGAGCCAGGAAAACCAAGGCTTCGCGCACTTGTGTCGGCGTGTTACATGGCGCTTGAAACGGCAACCAGAAGAGCCCCTGGCCGATGCGCAGGTGCATGCCTTCGGTATCGATACCGGCCAGTTGTGCCGGCTCGCTCTTCGGCAAGCCGGCAAGCTCGACGTAGTGGGCGATGGCCTTGGCGTGATCGGCGTTCATGTGCTCGACCATGCTGATTTCCGCCTTGCCGGCGAAGGGGTTGGCCAGGGTCAACTGGTCGACCCAGTGAATCGCGCCGAAACCGCCGATGTAGCGATGACGTACAGGCTTGAGCACCCAGAAATCGAAGTCATGGGCCTTGTGGTAGTTCTGCGAATCCGGGAAATAGCGGTAGTAACGCTCGGCAGCGGCGTCGATCTCGGCGACTTCGTGCAACTGCTGCGCCTCGGCGAGGTAGGTCAGGCGTCCGACCGCCTGCACATCTTCGGCACCGCGCTCGCCGACGAACAGCGAGCATTTCGGGTCTTTCTGCAGGTTATGCGTGTGCTGGGCGATGCGGCTGATCAGGATCAGCGGGCGGCCCTGCTCGTCCAGGCAATACGGCACCACGGAGCCGAACGGGAAACCGGGCATGGCCTTGGAGTGGGTGGAAAGCACCCCACGGTATTCCTTGAGAAGTAATTCTCGGGCATTCTTGGCCGCTTCAACGCTCAATTTATGACTCCTTATCAAGAATCCGTCGAAAAAACGGACAGGCGACTGATGAAAGTTTCAGTGCGCCATCGGGACAATTCTCATGTGCAGCCAGGCCACGTCGGGCGCAGATCGAGAGACGCCCGAAAAGGAAGACCACTCCATCTGCTACCGGGGCCCGCACATGCAACTTAACGACAAAGTAATCATTATCACTGGCGGTTGCCAGGGTTTGGGCCGTTCGATGGCCGAGTATTTCGCCGGCAAGGGCGCGCGCCTGGCGCTGGTCGACCTCAACCAGGAAAAGCTCGATGAAGCCGTCGCGGCCTGCAAGGCCAAGGGCGTAGAGGCCCGCGCCTACCTGTGCAATGTTGCCAATGAAGAGCAGGTGACGCACATGGTCGCCCAGGTGGCCGAAGACTTCGGCGCGATCCATGGCCTGATCAACAATGCCGGCATCCTGCGCGACGGCCTGCTGCTCAAGGTCAAGGATGGCGAGATGACGAAAATGAGCCTGGCCCAATGGCAGGCGGTGATCGACGTCAACCTGACCGGCGTGTTCCTGTGCACCCGTGAAGTCGCGGCGAAAATGGTCGAGCTGAACAACAGCGGTGCGATCATCAACATCTCGTCGATTTCCCGCGCCGGCAACATCGGCCAGACCAACTACTCCGCCGCCAAGGCCGGGGTCGCCGCGGCCACCGTGACCTGGGCCAAGGAACTGGCGCGCTACGGCATCCGCGTGGCCGGCATTGCACCGGGCTTCATCGAAACCGAGATGACCCTGGGCATGAAACCCGAGGCCCTGGAGAAAATGACCGCCGGGATCCCGCTCAAGCGTATGGGCAAGCCGGAAGAAATCGCCCATTCGGCGGCGTATATCTTTGAGAACGACTACTACACCGGGCGGATTCTGGAGATGGATGGTGGGTTGCGCATTTAAGCCCACCACAAACCAATGTGGGAGCGAGCCTGCTCGCGATGGCGGTCATTCAGTCAACGAATCTGTTGAATGTTATTCCGTCATCGCGAGCAGGCTCGCTCCCACAGGGTTATGCGTTTCAGGCCATCAATCGTCGCTGATGCTGATGTTCGGCATCGCCGGCGTCGCCGCCTCTTGCAACACGATCCGCGCGCCAACGTGGCGGGCCAGTTCCTGATAGACCATGGCGATCTGGCTTTCAGGCTCGGCAATCACCGTGGGCTTGCCGCCATCGGCCTGCTCGCGGATGACCATCGACAGCGGCAACGACGCCAGCAGCTCGACGCCGTACTGCTCAGCCAGCTTCACGCCGCCGCCCTCGCCGAACAGGTGCTCGGCATGCCCGCAGTTGGAGCAGATGTGCACGGCCATGTTTTCCACCACGCCCAGCACCGGGATGTTGACCTTGCGGAACATCTCGACGCCCTTGCGTGCGTCCAGCAGCGCCAGGTCCTGGGGGGTGGTGACGATCACCGCGCCAGCCACCGGGACTTTCTGCGCCAGGGTCAATTGAATGTCACCGGTGCCCGGAGGCATGTCGATGACCAGGTAATCCAGGTCGCCCCACGCAGTTTGTGTCACCAGTTGCAACAGCGCACCGGAAACCATCGGCCCGCGCCAGACCATCGGCGTGTTGTCGTCGGTCAGGAAGGCCATGGACATCACTTCAACACCATGGGACTCGATCGGCACAAACCACTTCTGGTCCTTGACCTTGGGCCGGGTGCCTTCGGCAATGCCGAACATGATGCCCTGGCTCGGACCGTAGATGTCCGCGTCCAGAATCCCGACCTTGGCGCCTTCACGGGCCAGGGCCAGGGCCAGGTTGGCGGCGGTGGTGGACTTGCCCACCCCGCCCTTGCCGGAGGCCACGGCCACGACGTTCTTGACGTTGGCCAGGCCCGGAATCTGCGCCTGGGCCTTGTGCGCGGCAATCACGCTGGTGATGTCGACGCGGGCACTGGCGACGCCGTCGAGGGCTTCGATGGCCATTTGCAGCATCTGCGACCAGCCGCTCTTGAACAGACCGGCGGCGTAACCCAGCACCAACTGGACGCTGACGCGATCGCCCTGGATGTCGATGCTGCGCACGCACCCGGCGCTGACCGGGTCCTGGTTCAAATAAGGGTCGGTGTATTGACGAAGGACGGCTTCCACCGCTGCGCGATTGACGGCGCTCATGGGCAACTCCAATAGCAAGACTGGAAAATCAGGCAGCTATCCTACCCGTTCTCTCGCCCCGGCGGCACGCTTTCAGGAGGTGACGAACACCTGCCAGCGGTCCATGCAGCCCCGTGCCGGGGGTGAAAAATATGCGACGGCGCTTTATAGTGGCCGACCTCCGTTTCATCAAGTAGCCGAGCCCCATGTCCGAGCCACGCCAGATCCTCGTCACCAGCGCCCTGCCCTATGCCAATGGTTCGATCCACCTTGGCCACATGCTGGAATACATCCAGACCGATATGTGGGTGCGTTTCCAGAAGCACCGCGGCAATCAATGTATTTATGTCTGTGCCGACGACGCCCACGGTTCGGCGATCATGCTGCGCGCGGAAAAGGAAGGCATCACGCCGGAACAGCTGATCGCCAACGTCCAGGCTGAACACAGCGCCGACTTTGCCGACTTCCTGGTCGATTTCGACAATTTCCACTCCACTCACGCCGAAGAAAACCGTGAGCTGTCGAGCCAGATCTACCTGAAGCTGCGTGACGCCGGGCACATTGCCACGCGTTCGATCACCCAGTATTTCGACCCGGAAAAGAAAATGTTCCTGGCCGACCGCTTCATCAAGGGCACCTGCCCGAAATGCGGCACCGAAGACCAGTACGGCGACAACTGCGAAAAATGCGGTGCGACCTACGCGCCAACCGACCTGAAGGATCCGAAGTCGGCGATCTCCGGCGCCACCCCGGTGCTCAAGGATTCCCAGCACTTCTTCTTCAAGTTGCCGGACTTCCAGGAAATGCTGCAGACCTGGACCCGCAGCGGCACCCTGCAGGACGCCGTGGCCAACAAGATCGCCGAATGGCTGGATGCCGGCCTGCAACAGTGGGACATTTCCCGCGACGCACCGTACTTCGGTTTCGAGATCCCGGACGAGCCAGGCAAGTATTTCTACGTGTGGCTGGATGCGCCGATCGGCTACATGGCCAGTTTCAAGAACCTGTGCAACCGCACGCCGGAGCTGGACTTCGACGCGTTCTGGGGCAAGGATTCCACCGCCGAGCTGTATCACTTCATCGGCAAGGACATCGTCAACTTCCACGCGCTGTTCTGGCCAGCGATGCTCGAAGGCGCGGGCTACCGCAAGCCGACCGGCATCAACGTGCACGGCTACCTGACCGTCAACGGCCAGAAAATGTCCAAGTCCCGTGGCACCTTCATCAAGGCCCGGACCTACCTGGATCACCTGTCGCCGGAATACCTGCGCTACTACTACGCCTCCAAGCTGAGCCGTGGCGTCGATGACCTCGACCTGAACCTCGAAGACTTCGTGCAGAAGGTCAATTCCGACCTGGTCGGCAAAGTCGTCAACATCGCCAGCCGTTGCGCCGGTTTCATCCACAAGGGCAATGCCGGCCTGATGGTCGACACCAACGCCTCTCCGGAACTGACCGAGGCTTTCCTGGCCGCCGCGCCGGGCATCGCCGACGCCTACGAGGCACGTGATTTCGCCCGCGCCATGCGCGAAATCATGGCCCTGGCCGACCGCGCCAACGCCTGGATCGCCGACAAGGCCCCGTGGTCGTTGAACAAACAGGAAGGCAAGCAGGATGAAGTCCAGGCCATCTGCGCCACCGGCGTCAACCTGTTCCGCCAGCTGGTGATCTTCCTCAAGCCGGTGCTGCCGCTGCTGGCCGCCGATGCCGAGGCGTTCCTCAACGTCGCGCCATTGACCTGGAACGATCACACCACGTTGCTGGCCAACCACAAGCTCAACGAGTTCAAGGCGTTGATGACCCGTATCGACCCGGTGAAAGTGCAAGCCATGACCGACGCTTCGAAAGAAGACCTGACCGCCAGCCAGACCGACACCGGCGCAGCCGCGCCTGCCGGCAATGGCGAGCTGGCCAAGGATCCACTGTCGCCGGAAATCGACTTCGACACCTTTGCCGCCGTCGACTTGCGCGTCGCCCTGATCGTCAAGGCCGAAGCCGTGGAGGGTGCTGACAAGCTGCTGCGCCTGACCCTCGACATCGGCGACGAGCAACGCAACGTGTTCTCCGGGATCAAGAGCGCCTACCCGGATCCGTCCAAGCTCGATGGTCGCCTGACCATGATGATCGCCAACCTCAAGCCACGGAAAATGAAGTTCGGCATTTCCGAAGGCATGGTGATGGCGGCCGGCCCTGGCGGTGAAGAGATCTACCTGCTCAGCCCCGACAGCGGCGCCAAGCCAGGCCAGCGCATCAAGTAAGTCTTCGCGCTGAACCGATCCCACAGTCGTGCCTGGCGCGCCTGTGGGATTTTCATATCTGGCTGTCCTTGTCGGATAATGCCTAAGCTTTTCAGACCAGCCCGTCAGAAAGCCCCTGTTCCGGCACGATCATGACCGAGATTGTTCTTGTAATCATCAGCACTGCCCTGATCAACAACCTGGTGTTGCACTGGCCCCTGGGCGTCGATTCGCTTGTGGCCACCCAGCGACAGCAGGTTCACGCACTGGGTATCGCCACAACGTGCCTGATGCTGATCGTTGGCGTGCTCAGCCACGTACTCTATTACTGGCTGCTGGTGCCGCTGGGGCTGGATTCGCTGCGCCTGTTCGTGTTCCTGCCGCTGAGCGTGCTGTTGATCGCGCCGCTGCTACGGGTGCTGGCCAGGGTGTTTTCGACGCTGTCGTTCCAGGGCCTCTGGCCGCTGTTGCTGGGCAACGCCGGCATTCTCGGGCTGGCCTTGATCAACGCCCGCGACGATCACGGTGTGTTCTTCGCGGCAGCGCTGAGTCTCGGTGCAGGGCTGGGTTTCTGGCTGGTGCTCAGCCTGTTCTGCGACTTGCGCCAGCGCACCCTCGATAACGATGTTCCCCTGCCCTTTCGCGGCCTGCCGATCGACCTGATCGGCGCCGGATTGATCGCAGTGGCTTTTCTCGGTTTCAACGGACTGATCAAAACATGAGTCTGATTCAACGCATCGACGCCCTGCTGCCGCAGACCCAATGCGGCAAGTGTGGCCACGCCGGATGCAAACCCTACGCCGAAGGCATGGCCAGCGGCGAACCGATCAACAAGTGCCCGCCAGGTGGCAGCGAAACCATCACGGCCCTGGCCGAGCTGTTGAAAGTGCCGGTAGTGGAACTGGACGTGAGTCGCGGCTCGGCCCCGGCGCAAGTGGCGTACATCCGCGAGGCCGAGTGCATCGGCTGCACCAAGTGCATCCAGGCCTGCCCGGTCGATGCCATCGTCGGCGCGGCCAAATGGATGCACACGGTGATCGTCGACGAGTGCACCGGTTGCGACCTGTGCGTAGCGCCCTGCCCGGTGGACTGCATCGAAATGCGCCCATTGCCGGCCGCCACGGTCGTGCCCATCGTCGGTGGCCTGGCGTTCAGTGCCGAAGCGCGACAGGCGCGAACCGCCAAACGCAATCACGCGCGCCAGCGCTTCGAACGGCGCAACGCCCGCTTGCAACGCGAGGAACAACACAAGCTCGCCGAGCGTCAGGCGCGGGCCAATCGCGCAGCAGAGCATACCGAAGCGGCGGCGCTCAACCCGGTGCAGGCCGCACTGGAACGGGTTCGTGCGCAAAAGGCGGCGAGCGCCGATGCCGCGTTGAAAAAAGCCAAGGTCGACCTGGCGATGAGTCGCGCACAACTGCACAAATCGCTCAAGGCGTTCGGCCATCCGCCAACGTTCGAGCAACAGTCGCAACTGATCATCCTGCAACAGCAATTCGAAGCCGCCGAACAGGCCTTGTCGCAGTTGGAGAACACCATGCCGCCCGCACCGAAACCTGCTGCCCCCGCCAAGGACGCCGAGCTGAAACGGGCGAAAATCCAATTGGCCACGCGCCGCGCCGAGCTCAAGAAAGCCCAGGCCAGCGATGCGCCCGCCGAACAGATCGAGGTCCTGGAACGCGCCCTGGCCGACGCCGAACGGGCCCTGCACGCGACAGAGGACGCCAGCGGCCAGCCGCTGCCCGACCTGGTGCGCATCGAAAAGCGCCCCATCGACAGCCAGCTTCGTCAGTTGAAAACCGAATTGGCCTACGCCCGTGCCGACGTCAGCAAACTTGAACGACGCACCGACACGTCCGCCGAACAGATGGACAAGGCGCGAGCTCGCCTGCAGGAAGCCGAGCGCCGGGTGGACGCCTATGTCGCCCCTTGAACCGGTCGACGAACGCCTTCAGCAGGCCATGAAGCTGGTTTTGCTGGCCACCGTGCCGGGGGTGCTGGCGTTGGTCTGGTGGCAGGGCTGGGGCGTATTGATCAACCTGGTGCTGGCCGGCACGACCGCGCTGGCCGTTGAGGCCGTGGTGCTGAAGCTGCGCCAGCGGCCGCTTCGCTCGACCTTGAGCGACGGCAGTGCGTTGGTCAGCGCGACACTGCTGGCCGTGGCCCTGCCGCCGTATTGCCCGTGGTGGCTGACGGTGTGCGCCGTGGCGTTCGCCCTGCTGGGTAAACACCTGTATGGCGGCGTCGGCAAGAATCCGTTCAACCCGGCCATGCTCGGCCTGGCCGTGGTCCTGGTGAGCTTTCCCCAGCAGATGGCGCAATGGCCGGCATCCCATGGCATTGATCTGCTGGCCGGTTTGCAGCATGTGTTCGGCTTCAGCCTGGAGCCGACGCCGGACGCCTGGGCCCAGGCCACCGCACTGGACAGTTTGCGCATCAACAGAAGCCTGACCATCGACGAACTGTTCGCCCGCCACCCGGCATTCGGTCATTTCGGTGCCCGCGGTGTGGAATGGGCCAACCTGGCGTTCCTGGCCGGCGGCCTGTTTCTCCTGCAACGACGGGTGTTCAGTTGGCACGCACCGGTCGGCATGCTGGCCAGCCTGTTCGTGATCAGCCTGTTGTGCTGGAACGGTTCGGGCTCCGACTCCCACGGCTCGCCGCTGTTTCATCTGCTCAGCGGTGCGAGCATGCTGGGGGCATTCTTCATCGTCACGGAACCGGTGTCCGGCGCCCGGAACCCCGGCGCACGCCTGCTCTTCGGTGCGGGCGTCGGTTTGCTGACCTACCTGATTCGCACCTGGGGTGGCTACCCGGACGGCGTGGCGTTCGCGGTGCTGTTGATGAACCTGTGCGTACCGGCACTGGACCGGTTCGTCGCCTCCCGGCAGGAGCGAGTGGCATCATGAACCGAGCGACCAGCGTGGTGATTATCGCAGTGCTGGCCATGCTCGGCGTCGGCGCGACGTACCTGGTGCAGCAGGTCAGCGCGTCACGCATCGCCGCCGAACAGCGCCAGATCGACAGCCGCAACCTGTTGGACCTGCTGCCGGCCGAGCGTTACGACAATCAACCGCTGGAACATCCCCTGACGCTCAACGACCGCGTGCTGAGCAACAGCCGACTGCTGGGCGGCTACCTGGCGACCCGGGCGGGCCAACCCAGCGCCGTTTTATTGCGCAGCCAGACCATCGGCTATGTGGGCAGCATCGACTTGCTGATCGCCATCGACGCAGATGGCAAGCTGGTCGGGGTCAAAACCCTCCGGCAAACCGAGACACCGGGGCTCGGAGCTCGCATCGCCGAGTGGCCCAATGCCTGGTTGATGAGCTTTGCCGGCAAATCCCGCAACGAACCCGCCGACTGGGCGCTGAAACAGGATCAGGGCTCGTTCGACCAGATCGCCGGCGCGACCATCACGTCAAGAGCCGTGATCAATGCCCTCCACGACGCCTTGCGCTACTTCGATGAACACCGGCAACAATTGATCGGGGACGCGCCCCATGAATAAATCGCTGCAACACTCGCTGATGCTCCCTCCGCTAATCGGCGCGACCGGTTCGTGGCTGACGGCGCTGGGCCTCTGGGTGATGTTTGTCGTGATCATCCATGCCTACGGCGCAGGCATGGCGCTGCTGCGCCTCAGACTCGTCCCGACGGCACGGCTGATTGCCAGCACCCTGCTCGCGGCCACGCTGACCAGTTGCGCGCTCATGGCGGCGCAGGCCTGGTCAATTCAGTGGTATCAGCACGCAGGAATCTACACCGCATTGATCGCCTTGCAGTGTGTCGTGCTGGAGCACACAGGCTTTTTCCACAGCGCATGGCGTGATCGCCTGCGCCTGTGCGCCCTGTTTGGTGGATTGCTGCTGGGTTTGAGCGCATTGCGCGAGCTCATCGGCTACAGCGGGCTGCACCTGGCCACACTGGTGCCCGGCGGTTTCATCCTGCTGGGATTGCTGATTGCCGCCTGGCAAGCCTGGTCCCGCGCGACCCCTTCACATTGAACGCTTTCGAGGAAACTCACTGTCCATGAATGCTGCAAAACGCCTGGAAATTTTCCGCCGGTTGCATGAAGACAACCCGGAGCCGAAGACCGAGCTGGCCTATTCAACGCCGTTCGAATTGCTGATCTCGGTGATTCTCTCGGCACAATCGACCGATGTCGGCGTCAACAAGGCCACGGCCAAACTGTACCCGGTGGCCAATACTCCGGCAGCCATTCATGCGCTGGGCGTGGAAGGCCTGTCGGAGTACATCAAGACCATCGGCCTGTTCAACAGCAAGGCGAAAAACGTGATCGAGACCTGTCGCCTGCTGGTGGAGCGCCATGGCGGCGAAGTCCCGCAGACCCGCGAAGAGCTCGAAGCCCTGCCTGGCGTGGGCCGCAAGACCGCCAACGTGGTGCTCAACACGGCATTCCGCCAACTGGCCATGGCCGTGGACACGCACATTTTCCGCGTCAGCAACCGTACCGGCATTGCCCCCGGCAAGAATGTGGTGGAAGTGGAAAACAAGCTGATGAAGTTTGTGCCCCGGCAATACCTGCTCGACTCCCATCATTGGCTGATACTTCACGGACGTTACGTTTGCCTGGCGCGCAAGCCTCGCTGCGGCAGCTGCCGGATCGAGGACCTGTGCGAATACAAGCACAAGACATCGGACGATTGAAGCGCTATTGGTTTTATTGATTTACCGATTGAAAAAATCTTTTTTACCCGGCATGAGATTGTCGATATAAGGGGCGCCAAAGGCAGTCTAAGCCTGGAGTTAACCTTATGAGTACTGGTAAAGAGCAATTGGACGTAGAAGACGACTTCGCACCCGCTGAAGCCGACGAAGCGGAACCGGTGGTTGAAGTAGCGAAGACCAACCTGAGCAAACGCCGCACCATCGACAACCTGCTGGAGGAGCGCCGACTGCAAAAGCAATTGGCCGATTACGATTTTGATCTATGACATCTGAAAGCCTCCCTGAACGGAGGCTTTTTCATGTGCGAAGACTGCAAGCGCCTGCCTGGCAAACGCCCCTACCTGCCAGCAGCGTCACACCAATCCATTGCGTTGCGCCAACTCGATCAGGTCCACCAGGGAACGCGCATTGAGTTTCAACAATAAGCGAGTCTTGTAAGTACTCACGGTTTTATTGCTGAGAAACATGCCATCGGCAATTTCCTTGTTGGTCTTTCCCCTGGCCAACTGTTGCAACACCATCATTTCCCGCCCGGACAAACGATCCACCATATCGGCTTCACTGGCATTGCCCAGACTGGAGCGCACGGTATGCAATGCCTGATTGGGGAAATAACTGTAGCCGGACAACACGGCTTTTATCGCACTGAGTAATTCAGTGAGATCTTGCTGTTTGCAAACATACCCGGCCGCCCCCGACTGCATGCAACGCATCGAAAAATGTCCCGGTGCCTGGGAGGTCAATATCAGCACTTTCATCGGCAGGGCCGCCGATACCAGCCGTGCGATGACTTCCAGTCCATCCAGCTTCGGTATTCCTATATCCAGAATGACGATATCCGGCATATGTTCACGAGCCAGTTGCAATGCATCAACGCCGTTGTCCGTTTCGGCAATGACTTCATAGCCATGACGCTCCATCAGCATACGTACCGCAAGACGAATGACGGGATGATCATCCACGATCAGCACTTTATTCATGGGCAGGTCCAGTTTTCGCTGTTCGAATTTTTAGAGCCCGCACAATAGCCTAGTCATTTCACCCATGGCATGCCGTCACCCCCAGCCACCCGCAGCGAGAGACATCCCCTACAAATAACGCGGAAAATTCTTACAGGAAATCTTGGAAATCTGCGCACCGGTAACTTTATGCGACTTTTATCGCCCCTCGGCCGCACATTTTTGTATCAGGTTACAAAAAACAAAAGCAAATAATTAATAGATTAACCGCTTGCGACGCCACAGGATAGCTGGGCTACTCTTTCACGATAAGACCCTCCCGTCAGCTGGCACTTGCCCCACGCCACCACAGATGAAAACCAAAAATAAAAAACAAACTAAAAAAACAACGCTGTACCCAGTTACAGCCAATCGCTAATATAAATTTCGACCCTATTCCCATAAACCAAACGAGAAGACTATTTGATATGAGTAATCATTATGATGAGATCAAAGAAAAAATTATCGACACCCATGACCGTCATCACCATATTCGCAACACTGTCTGAAACTTCGGCAGCCGTCTCCTTGCCCTTCCTCGATAATGAAGAGCGCGCGATGTATATATGGTTTTTGATTTGTTTCCCTTTTTATTTGCTGTTTCTGTTTTTCGCCACACTAAACTTCAACTATCGCTCGCTGTATGCGCCTTCCGATTATGAGAAGGGTGAGCACTTCATCAATGCGCTGGATGCAGCCCAGACAATCCAGGGCACGCCAAGCCAGATCCGCGTCTGGAAGAACCTTTGCGTGCGCCACCGGATCGAACTGCCGGAGCGCCTGGATGACCTGCACATCGTCGATGCACGCAACCTGAACAGAAAACTCGATGTCCGCGAGCTTCTGAGCAGGACTCGGCCAGTCACCGACGCAGGTTCGGCGCAAGTTGTGGTGTTTCTGATCAACAACGAGTCGGAGAATGTGTTGAAAGAGATCGCCGGAAAGTATTTCAGGCAAGCCAGAAAACACAACGGCTCACCGATTTGCATGGCTTACAACTTGAGCTCTCATGAACTGACGCTCATTGATCAACCCGGCCAATCTGACGCGCAACGGTCAGTGACGTTCCAGGATCAACGGCAATGAAGCAGGTGGGAGTAATGCTGAAACGACAAGAAAGATGAATCGCAATGTCCGAGATAAAACCCCTATGTTCAGATTTGGGGCCTTGTCGAACACAAGGCCCCAGATCGTACTACCGAGTCAAAAACTTCAGAAAAGCTTGCGACCCTTGTTCGCCGCGATACGCATGCGCAGGGCGTTGAGCTTGATGAAGCCCGCCGCGTCGGCCTGGTTGTAAGCGCCGCCATCTTCCTCGAATGTCGCAATGTTGGCGTCGAACAGCGATTCGTCGGACTTGCGGCCAGTGACGATCACATTACCCTTGTACAGCTTCAGGCGGACGACGCCGTTAACGTTGACCTGGGACGCGTCGATCATCTGTTGCAACATCACACGCTCAGGGCTCCACCAGTAACCGGTGTAGATCAGGCTGGCGTATTTCGGCATCAGCTCGTCCTTGAGGTGAGCCACTTCGCGGTCCAGGGTGATCGACTCGATCGCACGGTGAGCGCGCAGCATGATGGTGCCGCCCGGGGTTTCGTAGCAGCCACGGGACTTCATGCCCACGTAACGGTTTTCCACGATGTCCAGACGACCGATGCCGTGTTCGCCACCGATACGGTTCAGGGTCGCCAGCACGGTGGCCGGGGTCATTTCGACGCCGTCCAGTGCCACGATGTCGCCGTTGCGGTAGGTCAGTTCCAGGTACTGCGGCTTGTCCGGGGCCTTCTCCGGGGAGACGGTCCAGCGCCACATGTCTTCTTCGTGCTCGGTCCAGGTGTCTTCCAGCACGCCGCCTTCATAGGAGATGTGCAGCAGGTTGGCGTCCATCGAGTACGGCGATTTTTTCTTGCCGTGGCGCTCGATCGGGATCGCATGCTTTTCTGCGTAGTCCATCAGCTTCTCGCGGGACAGCAGGTCCCACTCGCGCCATGGAGCAATCACTTTCACGCCTGGCTTCAAGGCATAGGCGCCCAGTTCGAAACGAACCTGGTCGTTACCCTTGCCGGTGGCGCCGTGGGAAATGGCGTCGGCGCCGGTTTCGTTGGCGATTTCGATCAGGCGCTTGGCGATCAACGGACGAGCGATGGAAGTACCCAGCAGGTACTCGCCTTCGTAAACAGTGTTGGCGCGGAACATCGGGAACACGAAATCTCGCACGAACTCTTCGCGCAGATCGTCGATGTAGATTTCTTTTACGCCCATGGCCTGCGCCTTGGCGCGAGCAGGTTCGACCTCTTCACCCTGACCCAGGTCAGCGGTAAAGGTCACCACTTCACAGTTATAAGTATCCTGCAGCCACTTGAGGATCACCGAAGTGTCCAGGCCGCCGGAATACGCCAGAACGACCTTGTTTACGTCCGCCATGCCATCACTCCACGGGGTTCTACGGAAAGCCGTCAAGTCTACCGGTCATGCAGAATAATTTACAGTGGCGCGACAGCTTATGACGACGAAGCGACAGATTATGTCGAGCGCGCGACGATCCGTCGCGGCTCAGGAAGTCTTCGCCGCGCTCGCCGATGCCGTGGCCGGGGGTGCCGGCGTTTCGACTGGCGCAACGCGGGCGAGATGGACGTTTACCCGGCGATTTTTCGCCCGGTTGGCCGCCGAGGTATTGGGCGCCAGCGGATAACGCTCGCCATGGAAACGCACGGTGATCTGCGATTCCTGGATACCGTTGGCCTTGAAGTATTCCATGACCGCCAGTGCACGACGGCGCGACAGTTCACGGTTGGTCAGGCGATTGCCGCTGTTGTCCGAGTGGCCGTCGAGCTCGATATGGTTGACCGTCGGGTCGGCTTTCATGAAGTCCAGCATCACCTGCAACTGGGCCTTGGCCTGTGCGTCGAGTTCGATGCCTTCGCCGGGGAAGCCGATCTGCGATTGCTTGACCTGTTCGAAGTTCTTCGGCAGCAGCTTTGCCACGCAACCCTGGTAATCGTTGAACGCCTTGCTGAACTTGACGGGCAGCAGGCGCACTTCCGACACCCGGCCATCGCTCGAGTAGTGCCGCACGACCGGGCTGCGCCCGTCCATCAGACCGCTGATCAGGCGTCCGGCCTGGACTTGCGAACTGTTGAACAGCACGTTGCCACTGCCGATCCTCACCGAGCCGAGATTGATGTCGCCCCGCCCCGGTTGCCACGGCGCAGCCGCCGCCAACAGGGTCGCCGAGCCGCCACCGACCATCGAGTTGTAGGCTTTCAGACGAAATGTCGCCTGCTCGCCAGCGCGACGCACGAACTCGCCCGAACCGAAATCGGTGATCGGCTGGGTCAGGCGACACTCGAACTTGTCCCCTTCGACCGTCCACTCGATGCTCTCCAGGCGAGTCTGGAAAGTGAGCGCCATCGCGGGAAGGCTGGCAAACACACTGAGCAAGGCTAGATAACGCTGGCGCACGGGCGGCTCCACTGGCTTCTACAACAAAAAGACACACACATATTTTTACGGCATACCAGTTGGGTATCGGACGCTTCCCACAAAACTTGATAGCGGGTGCCCCAGAGAGTCTTTTCCGGTAGCATTCCCCAGAGTTTGACCCGCCTGGAATCCCCTCATGTCCGACCGCCTGACCCTGCTGCGTCCCGACGACTGGCATATTCATCTTCGCGATGGTGCCGTGTTGACCAATACCGTTGCGGATGTCGCGCGCACCTTTGGTCGCGCCATCATCATGCCCAACCTGGTACCGCCAGTGCGCAACGCCGCTGAAGCCGACGGCTATCGTCAGCGCATCCTCGCGGCGCGTCCGGCCGGCAGCCGTTTCGAACCGTTGATGGTCCTGTACCTCACCGACCGCACCCAGCCTGAAGAAATTCGCGCGGCCAAGGCCACCGGCTTCGTGCACGCCGCCAAGTTGTACCCGGCTGGCGCGACCACCAACTCGGATTCTGGCGTGACCAGCATCGACAAGATCTTTCCGGCGCTCGAGGCCATGGCCGAAGTCGGCATGCCGCTGCTGATCCACGGGGAAGTCACCCGTGGCGATGTCGACGTGTTCGACCGCGAGAAAATCTTCATCGACGAGCACATGCGCCGCGTGGTCGAGCGCTTCCCGACGCTCAAGGTGGTGTTCGAGCACATCACCACCGGCGACGCCGTGCAGTTCGTCAACGAGGCTTCGGCCAACGTCGGCGCGACCATCACCGCGCACCACTTGCTGTACAACCGCAACCACATGCTGGTTGGCGGGATCCGCCCGCACTTCTATTGCCTGCCGATCCTCAAGCGCAACACCCACCAGGAAGCCCTGCTCGACGCCGCCACCAGCGGCAGCGCCAAGTTCTTCCTCGGCACCGACTCGGCGCCGCATGCCCAGCATGCCAAGGAAGCCGCCTGCGGGTGTGCCGGTTGCTATACCGCTTATGCGGCCATCGAGCTGTACGCCGAAGCGTTCGAGCAACGCAACGCGCTGGACAAGCTCGAAGCCTTCGCCAGCCTCAACGGCCCGCGTTTCTACGGCCTGCCGGTGAACACCGATCGCATCACCCTGGTCCGTGAAGAGTGGACCGCCCCTGCCAGCCTGCCGTTTGGCGAGCTGAACGTCATCCCGCTGCGCGCCGGTGAAAAACTGCGCTGGCGCCTGCTGGAGGAACACGCGTGAGTGAAGACCATTTCGACGACGAACAGGACGGTTCGAGTTCAGGTGGTTCGCGCCATCCGATGGCGGCCCGGTTTCGTGGTTACCTGCCGGTTGTCGTCGACGTAGAAACCGGTGGTTTCAATTCGGCGACTGACGCCCTGCTGGAAATCGCGGCGACCACCATCGCCATGGATGAAAAGGGTTTCGTTTACCCTGATCACACCTACTTCTTCCGCGTCGAGCCTTTCGAAGGCGCGAACATCGAAGCGGCGGCGCTGGAGTTCACCGGGATCAAGCTCGATCACCCACTGCGCATGGCCGTGAGCGAAGAGACGGCCCTGAACGACATCTTCCGTGGCGTGCGCAAGGCGCTCAAGGCCAACGGCTGCAAGCGGGCGATCCTGGTCGGCCACAACAGCAGCTTCGACCTGGGCTTCCTCAATGCCGCCGTGGCGCGCCTGGACATGAAGCGCAACCCGTTCCACCCGTTCTCCAGCTTCGACACCGCCACCCTGGCCGGCCTGGCGTATGGCCAGACCGTGCTGGCGAAGGCCTGCCAGGCCGCGGACATCGACTTCGACGGTCGCGAAGCCCACTCGGCCCGCTACGACACCGAGAAGACCGCCGAGCTGTTCTGCGGCATCGTCAATCGCTGGAAGCAAATGGGCGGCTGGGAAGACTTCGACGATTGAGTCGTCTGCCCTTTCGAGCATAAAAAAACCGGCCATGATGGCCGGTTTTTTTGTACCTCGAACGCGCCTTACAGGGCAGCCGCGTGCTCGGTCAGGTAAGCCGCAACGCCTTCTGGCGAAGCGTTCATGCCTTTGTCGCCTTTCTTCCAGTTGGCAGGGCAGACTTCGCCGTGCTCTTCGTGGAATTGCAGGGCGTCGACCAGACGGATCAGCTCTTCCATGTTACGGCCCAGCGGCAGGTCGTTGATGATCTGCGAACGGACAATGCCTTTGTCGTCGATCAGGAACGCGCCACGGAAAGCCACGCCGCCTTCGGACTCAACGTCGTAGGCCTTGGCAATTTCGTGCTTCATGTCGGCAGCCATGGTGTAACGGACTTCACCGATACCGCCGCTGTTGACCGGGGTGTTGCGCCAGGCGTTGTGGGTGAAGTGCGAGTCGATCGAAACGGCGATCACTTCCACGTTGCGTGCCTTGAAGTCAGACATGCGGTTGTCCAGAGCGATCAGCTCCGATGGGCATACGAAGGTGAAGTCCAGCGGGTAGAAGAACACCAGACCGTATTTGCCTTTGATGGCCGAGGACAGGGTGAAGCTGTCGACGATTTCGCCATTGCCCAGAACGGCCGGTACGGTGAAATCAGGGGCTTGCTTGCCTACGAGTACGCTCATTGAATATCTCCTGGTGTAAAAACGTGAAGTTCCGGGTTTGCGCCAGCCTGTCACCCTCAGGCGACAGCCCTGTGACACTCACCCCCTTCATAAGGACCGGCCATCATACACTGCGTTTTTCACCTGTCCTCCATGGATTTTCACCGGAGCGCTGAATGGGCGCCGTAACGGTTACTGGCAGATTGCCCAGAAGAAAACCGTTCGTCAGCGATGGCGCGAATTCAGGCAAAGCTGTCAGAAACCACTTTGACAATCATTCTCGTTAACATTAAGATCCATCGCAATTGAGTCACAACCAGCGACGGTTTTCACTTATGTATGTCTGCCTCTGCACTGGCGTCACCGACGGTCAAATCCGCGATGCAATCTATGAAGGATGCTGCAGCTACAAGGAAGTCCGTCAGGCTACTGGCGTAGCCAGCCAATGCGGTAAATGCGCCTGCCTGGCCAAGGAAGTGGTGCGTGAAACCCTGACCAAGTTGCAAACAGCCCAGGCTGCGATTCCTTTTCCTGTAGAATTTAATGCGGCGTAACTAACTGCATTTCAAAGAACCGGACTTAATGTCCGGTTTTTTTATGCCTGAAAATCAATTGCTTACGCTCAAGACGCGGAACACAAACATTCTTATTCCGATTAATTTTCATTTATTATTCAATAACTTAGGTTTGACACCCCGAATTATGCGGCTCAAACTCTGCCCTATAGACAGCTAACTCAGGGCAGGACCCCATCATGAAAGGCGACGTTACAGTCATCCAGCATCTCAACAAGATCCTTGCCAATGAGCTGGTCGCGATCAACCAATATTTCCTGCATGCGCGCATGTATGAAGATTGGGGCCTGAACAAGCTGGGCAAGCACGAGTACCACGAATCCATCGACGAGATGAAACACGCGGACAAGCTGATCAAGCGCATCCTGTTCCTGGAAGGCCTGCCGAACGTGCAGGACCTGGGCAAGCTGCACATCGGCGAGCACACCAAGGAAATGCTGGAGTGCGACCTGCGTATCGAGAAGACCGGCCACGCTGACCTCAAGGTCGCGATCGCCCATTGCGAAACCGTTGGCGATTTCGGCAGCCGTGAACTGCTCGAAGACATTCTCGAGTCGGAAGAAGAACACATCGACTGGCTGGAAACCCAGCTGGGCCTGATCGACAAGATCGGTATCGAGAACTACCTGCAATCGCAGATGGGCGACGACGAGTAACATTCTCGACCCGCAAAAAAATGCCCCGCTCTCTCCCAGAGGCGGGGCATTTTTTATGCGCCCCCGCCCCTGTAGGAGCGGGCTTGCCCGCGATGGAGGCCCAGACAACGCGGATTACCTGATGTCCCGCGTAATCGTTGACGACCATCGCGAGCAAGCTCGCTCCTACAGGGGGATATAAAAAAGCCCCGCTCTCAAGAGGCGGGGCTTTTTGTGCTTGCGCGGGCGGTAATCAGGCCTTCGCAGCAGCCGCTTCAACAGCCGACTTGATGGTGGTCTGCAGCGAACCGTCTGCAGCCATCTCGATCATGATGTCGCTGCCGCCGACCAGCTCACCGGCCACCCACAGTTGTGGGAAGGTTGGCCAGTTGGCGTATTTCGGCAGGTTGGCGCGGATTTCCGGGTTCTGCAGGATGTCCACGTACGCAAACTTTTCACCACATGCCATCACGGCCTGCGCAGCTTTTGCGGAGAAGCCGCACTGCGGGGCATTCGGCGAGCCTTTCATGTAAAGCAGAACGGTGTTGTTGGCAATCTGCTCTTTAATCGTTTCGATGATATCCATGGAGCACCTCAGCTGAACTTTCCGACCCCGGGGTCGGCACGGTGACGCATTGTAACGGAAAGCCGAGCGCCATGCTCGGTCTCCCCGACAGAGCCGTTCACGCCGCCGCTACCGTCACCGGTACGCCGTTCAACGCCGCGTTACCCGACAGCTCGTCGAGCTGACATTCGTCGGTCAGGTCGTTGGCACTCGAACCCGGCTGGCCGCTGGCAATGGTCATCTGCACGCCCGGTCGCGCATGCCCCCAACCGTGCGGCAGGCTGACCACGCCCTTCATCATTTCCAGGCTGCCCAGCACTTCCACCTCGATCACGCCAACCCGCGAGCTGACCTTCACCCGCTGCCCGTCATTAAGCCCGCGGCTGGCCAGGTCATCAGGGTGCATCAGCAATTGATGGCGCGGCTTGCCCTTCACCAGTCGGTGATAGTTGTGCATCCAGGAGTTATTGCTGCGCACATGACGCCGGCCAATCATCAGCAGCTCATCGGCGTGGGGTGCCTGCAACGCCGCGAAGCGAGCGAGGTCGGCGAGCATCACGGCGGGCGCCGCCTGGACGCGCTGCTCGGCGGTCTTGAGTCGCCCGGCCAGGTTGGATTTCAGTGCCCCCAGATCAACGCCATGGGGATGGTCGAACAGCGTCGCCAGCGACAACTTGTGCGAGGAAGCATCGCCATAGGCGCCCATGCGCAGGCCCATGTCGATCATCTTCGCCGGCGGCATCGTCGGCTTCAGCTCCTTGCCGGTCCTGGCGGCAAACGCCTTGGCCAGCCCGACGAAAATCTCCCAGTCGTGCAAGGCGCCTTCCGGCTTGGCCAGGATCGCGCGGTTGAAGCGGGTGACGTTACGCACCGCGAACAGGTTGAACGTGGTGTCGTAGTGATCGTTTTCCAGAGCGGAGGTCGATGGCAGGATGAGGTCGGCATACCGCGTGGTTTCGTTGATGTACAGATCGACGCTGACCATGAACTCCAGGCCGTCCAGTGCCTGCTCCAGTTGCCGGCCATTGGGGGTCGACAGCACCGGGTTGCCCGCCACGGTAATCAACGCGCGCACTTGCCCTTCGCCACCGGTGAGCATTTCTTCGGCCAGTGCCGACACCGGCAGCTCGCCGGCATATTCCGGGCGCCCGGAAACGCGGCTCTGCCACAGGTTGAAGTGCCCGCCCGAGGTGGTCGCCACCAGGTCCACGGCAGGTTCGGTGCACAACGCACCGCCCACGCGGTCGAGGTTGCCGGTGACCAGGTTGATCAACTGCACCAGCCAGTGACAGAGCGTGCCGAAAGCCTGGGTCGAGACGCCCATGCGCCCGTAGCAGACCGCCGTCGGCGCTGCCGCGAAGTCGCGGGCCAGTTGGCGGATCTGCTCTGCCGGCACCGCGCACAAGGGGCTCATGGCCTCGGCGGTGAACCCTGCGATCGCCTCGCGCACCTGCTCCAGGCCGTCCACCGGCAAATGACTGTCGCGGGTCAGGCCTTCACCAAACAGAGTGTTGAGCAGGCCGAACAGCAGCGCCGCGTCACCACCCGGGCGCACGAACAGGTGCTGATCGGCCATCGCCGCGGTTTCGCTGCGCCGTGGATCGACCACCACGACCTTGCCGCCGCGGCCCTGGATGGCCTTCAGGCGTTTCTCCACGTCCGGCACGGTCATGATGCTGCCGTTGGACGCCAGCGGATTGCCGCCCAGGATCAGCATGAAATCGGTGTGGTCGATGTCCGGGATCGGCAACAGCAAACCGTGGCCGTACATCAGATGGCTGGTCAGGTGGTGCGGCAACTGGTCGACCGAGGTCGCGGAGTACCGGTTGCGGGTCTTGAGCAGGCCCAGGAAGTAGTTGCTGTGGGTCATCAGCCCATAGTTGTGCACGCTGGGGTTGCCCTGGTACACCGCCACCGCATTCTGGCCGTGGCGCGCCTGGATATCGGCCAGGCGTTCGGCGACCAGGTTGAACGCCGCGTCCCACTCGATGGGCTGCCACTCGCTGCCGACCCGCAGCATCGGTTGGCGCAGGCGGTCCGGATCGTTCTGGATGTCTTGCAAGGCCACAGCCTTGGGGCAAATGTGCCCGCGGCTGAAGGTGTCCAGGGCATCGCCCTTGATCGAGGTGATCTGCACGGCGCCATCGGTTTCGGTGGTCTCGATGGTCAGGCCGCAAATGGCTTCACACAGATGGCAGGCACGGTGATGGAGAGTCTTGGTCATGGCCAGTCTCTTTCTTGTACGGGGCGGGCAGCGGCAGCCGCGGGAACAAAACTATGGCCCGCACCCGTTCCCGGCGCCAGCGATGTTCGAATCGTGAATCGGCCCCCATCAGCCCAGCCGATGGCCGCAGCGAGTCAGTTCGACGGCAGCCGCGGCGGCGCCTGCATCTGGATTTCCTGGATGGTTTCGATCTGCTCGTGGGCCAGGGGCACGCCCGTGAGCTCACCGATGAGGCGCCAGTGTTCGTCGAGACCGGCGCTGATGGTGGCCATGCGGTCGATCATTCGCCGGCCGGCGGCCTTGGTGACCTCGTCGTTGCTACGCAAGAGTTCGAAGGACATCGACGTCATGGAAGCGGTGAGGTGTGTCAACGCCCGCGCCGTGAGGCCGAGCAATTCCATGAGTTGCTGTTCTTTCGATTCCATTCCAGAGGCTTCCTGCGTCAATCGTGACTTAGTTATAACCCAGCACATTGCATTAGCAAGTGTTTCAGACGAAGCACATTGCCATTAACGATGAGAGGTCACGGATCGTAAACCGACAACCACCGCGCCATCCCCGCCCTGCTTGATTGCCAAGGCCCGCAAGGCCAGTGTACAAATGACGGGCTGCTGTCAGGAAAACACTTCAAACGCGCCACGACGGTCACCGTCCCGGCCCCTCTGAAATCCGCATACACCGTAGCCTATTGGAAAAACGCGACATTTAGTGTCAAGATCGCGCCTTCCCTATTTCGTCGCCCCCGTGCGGCTTACGCCGCAGGTCTCGCCCGTTGTTCCGTAAAACAAGGCTTTGAGTATCTGCGGTCTGTTGCAAAAAGGTAGTCAATGATGAGCGCTAGGCACTTTCTCTCCCTGATGGACTGCACGCCCGACGAACTGGTCAGCGTGATCCGTCGAGGCGTGGAGCTCAAAGACCTGCGTAACCGCGGCGTACTGTTCGAGCCACTGAAAAACCGCGTGCTCGGGATGATTTTCGAGAAGTCCTCGACCCGCACCCGTATTTCATTCGAAGCCGGCATGATCCAGCTGGGCGGCCAGGCGATCTTCCTGTCGCCGCGCGACACGCAACTGGGCCGTGGCGAGCCGATCGGCGACGCCGCCATCGTCATGTCGAGCATGCTCGATGCAGTGATGATCCGTACCTTCGCCCACAGCACCCTGACCGAATTCGCCGCCAACTCCCGCGTGCCCGTGATCAACGGCCTGTCCGACGACCTGCACCCTTGCCAGTTGCTAGCCGACATGCAGACCTTCCTCGAACATCGCGGCTCGATTCAGGGCAAGACCGTGGCCTGGATCGGCGACGGCAACAACATGTGCAACAGCTATATAGAAGCGGCGATCCAGTTCGACTTCCAGTTGCGCGTGGCCTGCCCGCAAGGCTACGAGCCCAATCCTGAATTCGTGGCCAGGGCCGGCGATCGCGTGACCATCGTCCGCGACCCGCAGGAAGCCGTGCGCGGCGCTCACCTGGTGAGCACCGACGTCTGGACCTCCATGGGCCAGGAAGAAGAAACCGCCAAGCGCCTGCAACTGTTCGCGCCCTACCAGGTCAATCGCGCACTGCTGGACCTGGCCGCCGAGGACGTGCTGTTCATGCATTGCCTGCCCGCCCACCGCGGCGAAGAAATCAGCCTCGACCTGCTCGATGACCCGCGCTCCGTCGCCTGGGATCAGGCCGAGAACCGACTCCACGCACAAAAGGCCCTGCTCGAATTCCTCGTCGAGCCGGCGTACCACCACGCATGAGCCAGCCATTACTGCTTAACCTGCGCAACCTCGCCTGCGGCTACCGAGACCAGCGCGTGGTGCAAAACCTCAACCTGCATTTGAATGCCGGCGACATCGGTTGCCTGCTCGGTTCGTCGGGTTGCGGCAAAACCACCACGCTGCGGGCGATTGCCGGTTTCGAACCGGTGCACGAAGGGGAAATCACCCTGGCCGGCGAAACGATTTCCAGCGCCGGGTTCACCCTGGCCCCGGAAAAGCGCCGCATCGGCATGGTGTTCCAGGACTACGCCCTGTTCCCGCACCTGAGCGTGGCCGAGAACATCGCCTTTGGCATTCGCAAGCATCCGAACAAGGACCGCGTCGTCGAAGAACTGCTCGAACTGGTCAACCTGAAGAACCTCGGCAAACGCTTCGTGCATGAGCTGTCCGGCGGCCAGCAACAGCGTGTGGCCCTAGCCCGCGCCCTGGCGCCCGAGCCGCAACTGCTGCTGCTCGACGAGCCCTTCTCCAACCTCGATGGTGAACTGCGCCGCAAGCTCAGCCACGAAGTGCGCGACATTCTCAAGGCCCGTGGCACCAGCGCGATTCTGGTGACCCACGACCAGGAAGAAGCCTTTGCGGTCAGCGATCACATCGGCGTGTTCAAAGAGGGTCGCCTGGAACAGTGGGACACCCCCTACAACCTGTACCACGAACCGCAGACGCCCTATGTCGCCAGCTTCATTGGCCAGGGTTATTTCATTCGCGGCCAGTTGAGCAGCCCGGAATCGGTGCAGACCGAACTCGGTGAACTGCGCGGCAACCGTGCCTACACCTGGCCCACCGGCGGCGCCGTGGACGTGCTGCTGCGCCCGGACGACATCGTCTATGCCCCGGACAGCGCATTGAAGGCGCGGATTGTCGGCAAATCCTTCCAGGGCGCATCAACCCTGTATCGCTTGCAGATGCCGACCGGCGCGCAACTGGAGTCGATTTTCCCGAGCCACGTCGATCATCAGGTCGGCGCCGATGTCGGGATTCGCGTGGCGGCCGATCACCTGGTGCTGTTCCAGGCGTCGGGCAGCACCGCGGCGCAGATCCCGGCGGTGGAATCGGGCGTGCGGCGCTACAGCACGGCAGGCTGAATGCAATATCAATGTGGGAGCAGGCTCGCTCCCACAGGTTTTTGTGTCGCACACAAATCATCTGATTGACGCCAGACCTGTAGGAGCGAGCTTGCTCGCGATGGGGTGTGTCAGTCGAATCAAGTATCAACTGACACACCGCCATCGCGAGCAAGCTCGCTCCTACAGGTTCATCGCTTAGCCCAGCATCAGCGTGCCACTGGCCACCAGCGTAGCGTTCCCGCCGATCTTCACCCGATCCCCTTCCAGCCGGCAGAACAACTCGCCGCCGCGTTTCGAGCACTGGTACGCCGTCAGGCTCGACTTGCCCAGGCGTTTGGACCAGTACGGAATCAGGCTGCAATGGGTCGAGCCGGTCACTGGATCTTCATTGATACCAATAGCAGGCGCGAAGTAGCGTGACACGAAATCATGCTTGCTGCCCTTGGCAGTGACGATGGCGCCCAGCCACGGCAATTTGGCCAGGGCGATCATGTCTGGCTGGCAATCGAGCACCGCCTGCTCGGACTCGAGCACCACGAACAACTCATTCGAACCGCGCACATCGACCGCTTCCACACCCAATGCGCGCTCGACATCCAGGGTCACCCCCACTTCCGAGGGAGTGATGGCCGGGAAGTCCAGCCACAGCCGATCACCTTCACGGCTCACGCTCAGCGGGCCGGATTTGCAGATGAAATCCAGGCGCTCGGCCGGCTCCTTGTAGATCTCGAACAGGACATAGGCACTGGCCAGGGTGGCGTGCCCGCACAGGGGCACCTCGGTGGTCGGGGTGAACCAGCGAATGCGCCAGCCCTGCCCTTCACGCACCACGAAGGCGGTTTCGGCGAGGTTGTGCTCGCCGGCAATCTTCTGCATCAACTCGTCGGCCAGCCAGGCGTCGAGCCGGTAGACCATCGCCGGGTTGCCACTGAACGGCTTGTCGCTGAACGCATCTACCTGGTGAAACTCAAGCTGCATAAATCTTCTCCCTGATTCAGGCGCGGCCAATATCGGCGAACGTGGCCTGAGTATGTTCGGCCAGCACCGCTGGCGCCAACTCCACTTCGAGACCGCGACGACCGGCGCTGACAAAAATGCTCGCAAACGGCTGAGCCGAATTGTCGATAAAGGTGCGCAGGCGCTTTTTCTGCCCCAGCGGACTGATGCCGCCCAGCAGATAACCAGTGGATCGTTGCGCGGCGGCCGGGTCGGCCATTTCGACTTTCTTGACCTTGGCGGCGTGCGCCAGGCCTTTCAGATCCAGGGTTCCGGCTACTGGCACCACGGCCACCAGCAGTTCGCCTTTCTCACTGGCGGCCAGCAGCGTCTTGAATACTTGCGCCGGGTCCAGGCCGAGTTTCTCTGCAGCCTCGAGCCCGTAGGACGCTGCCTTCGGATCATGTTCGTAACTGTGCACCTGATGTTCGGCACGAACCTTCTTCAACAAATCCAATGCGGGGGTCATGACAGCTCCAGACTGGGCAGCAGAGAAAAAATACTGCGCCCGATTCTAGGTCATTGCCGGGCAAAACGCTCTATCCCGGCAACGCTTCCAGGGCGCACGAACGCCTCTTACCGTTCGTCAGTGCTTCAGGCTCCCGGCAAACAAAATGATCATTCACCTGACTAATAGTTCGGAACTGACTGACCGTTCACTTTCGATCTTTGACAGTTATGTTTCCTGACTATATTTTTTCGATTACGAATACCGTATAACGCGACAACGCATCCCCCAGCAGTAAACCGGGGCTCAGGGTGGGGACCCTCCCGGTGAAAATCGCGCCTTGATCAGGATCAAGAAAGGCGCTGAAAGAAAAAAAACAAAGAGGTTTTCGATGACAACTGCTTTACAACAACCGTCGCTCTCCAGCCAATGCCTGGCTGAGTTTCTGGGCACGGCGCTGCTGATCTTTTTTGGTACCGGTTGCGTTGCCGCGCTCAAGGTCGCGGGTGCCAGCTTTGGCTTGTGGGAAATCAGCATCATCTGGGGCGTGGGCGTCAGCATGGCGATTTACCTGACCGCCGGAGTGTCCGGGGCCCATCTGAACCCCGCCGTCAGTATCGCCCTGTGCATTTTCACCGACTTCGAAAAGCGCAAACTGCCGCTCTATATTCTTTCCCAGGTGGCTGGCGCGTTCTGCGGCGCCTTGTTGGTTTACACGCTGTACAGCAATCTCTTCTTCGATTACGAACAAGCCCACCAACTGGTTCGTGGCACCGAGGCCAGCCTTGAACTGGCGTCGGTATTCTCCACCTTCCCCAACCCGTCACTGTCCACCGCCCAGGCATTCCTGGTGGAGGTGGTGATCACGGCGATCCTGATGGGCGTGATCATGGCCCTGACCGACGACAACAATGGCTTGCCGAACGGACCGATGGCACCGCTGCTGATTGGTTTGCTGATCGCGGTGATCGGCAGTTCGATGGGACCGCTGACCGGCTTTGCGATGAACCCGGCGCGGGATTTCGGCCCCAAACTGATGACCTTCTTCGCCGGCTGGGGTGAAGTCTCCCTCACTGGCGCACGTGATATTCCGTATTTCCTGATCCCGATCTTTGCGCCGATTGTCGGTGCCTGCCTCGGTGCCGCGGCCTATCGCGGGCTGATTGCCCGTCATCTGCCGGCCACCGAACCTGCTACAAAGGACACAACACCGGCCATTGACGGCAAACCCAGAACTTCCTGATACCTTTGGCGCGACGCGCCTGATCTCACTCCCTTATTTCGTCCAAGGCAATCGACATGACCGACCTACAGAATAAGAACTACATCATTGCCCTCGATCAGGGTACGACCAGCTCGCGCGCGATCATTTTCGACCGCGACGCCAACGTGGTCTGCACCGCCCAGCGCGAATTCGCCCAGCATTACCCGCAGGCCGGCTGGGTCGAGCATGACCCGATGGAAATCTTCGCCACCCAGAGCGCAGTGATGGTCGAGGCCCTGGCGCAAGCCGGCCTGCATCATGACCAGGTGGCTGCCATCGGCATCACCAACCAGCGCGAAACCACCGTGGTCTGGGACAAGACCACCGGCCGCCCGATCTACAACGCCATCGTCTGGCAGTGCCGGCGCAGCACCGAGATCTGCCAGCAGCTCAAGCGCGACGGCCACGAGCAATACATCAGCGAAACCACCGGCCTGGTCACCGACCCGTATTTCTCCGGCACCAAGCTCAAATGGATCCTCGACAACGTCGAAGGCAGCCGCGAGCGCGCGCGCAACGGCGAGCTGCTGTTCGGCACCGTCGACAGCTGGCTCATCTGGAAATTTACCGGCGGAAAGGTGCACGTCACCGACTACACCAACGCCTCGCGCACCATGCTCTTCAACATCCACACCCTGGAGTGGGATACGAAGATGCTCGAGCTGCTGGACATCCCGCGGGAAATGCTGCCGCCGGTGAAATCCTCTTCGGAAATCTACGGCCACACCAAGAGCGGCATCGCCATCGGCGGCATCGCCGGTGACCAACAAGCCGCGCTGTTCGGCCAGATGTGCGTCGAGCCGGGCCAGGCGAAAAATACCTACGGCACCGGCTGCTTCCTGCTGATGAACACCGGCACCAAGGCGGTGAAATCCAACCACGGCATGCTGACCACCATCGCCTGCGGCCCGCGCGGTGAAGTGGCCTATGCGCTGGAAGGCGCAGTGTTCAACGGCGGCTCGACCGTGCAGTGGCTGCGCGATGAACTGAAGATCATCAACGACGCCCACGACACCGAGTACTTCGCCAGCAAGGTCAAGGACAGCAACGGCGTGTACCTGGTGCCGGCCTTCACCGGTCTCGGCGCGCCCTACTGGGACCCGTACGCCCGTGGCGCGCTGTTCGGCCTGACCCGTGGCGTTCGCGTGGATCACATCATCCGCGCCGCGCTGGAGTCGATCGCCTACCAGACCCGCGACGTGCTCGACGCCATGCAGCAGGATTCCGGCGAACGCCTCAAGGCGCTGCGCGTGGATGGCGGCGCGGTGGCGAACAACTTCCTCATGCAGTTCCAAGCCGACATCCTCGGCACCCAGGTCGAGCGCCCGAAAATGCGCGAGACCACGGCACTGGGCGCGGCCTACCTGGCGGGCCTGGCCTGTGGTTTCTGGGGCAGCCTGGAAGAGCTGCGCGACAAGGCGGTGATCGAGCGCGAATTCGAAGCGAGCCTGGACGAAGCCGCCAAGGAAAAACTCTACGCCGGCTGGAAGAAAGCCGTCAGCCGCACCCGCGACTGGGAGCCGCAGGAAGGCGCCGAATAAGCCAACCTGCATACCGCTTCAGTATGTAACTGGCAGGGAGCAGATTCCTGCGGCATCATGGGCAAATTTTGCACGGCAGCCCAAAGGAAGCCCCATGAATCTGCCTCCCCGTCAGCAGCAAATCCTCGAACTGGTTCGCGAACGCGGCTACGTCAGTATCGAGGAAATGGCCTCGCTGTTCGTCGTGACACCCCAGACCATCCGCCGCGACATCAACCAGCTCGCCGAAGCCAATCTGCTGCGTCGCTATCACGGCGGCGCCGCCTACGATTCCAGTGTCGAAAACACCGCCTACGCCATGCGCGCCGACCAGATGCGCGATGAAAAGCAGCGTATCGGCGAAGCCGTTGCCGCGCAGATCCCCGATCACGCCTCGCTGTTCATCAATATCGGTACCACCACCGAGTCGATTGCCCGTGCGCTGCTCAACCACAGCCATTTGAAGATCATCACCAACAACCTGCATGTCGCCTCGATGCTCAGCGCCAAGGATGACTTCGACGTGCTGCTGACCGGCGGCAATGTGCGCCGTGACGGCGGTGTGGTCGGCCAGGCGAGCGTTGATTTCATCAACCAGTTCAAGGTCGACTTCGCCCTGGTCGGCATCAGTGGTATCGACGAAGACGGCAGCCTGCTGGACTTCGATTACCAGGAAGTGCGGGTGTCACAGGCGATCATCGCCAATGCGCGGCAGGTCATCCTGGCGGCGGACTCCAGCAAGTTCGGGCGCAACGCCATGATTCGCCTGGGCCCGATCAGCCTGATCGACTGCCTGGTGACCGACCAGCAGCCGGTGCCGGCGCTGGCGCAGTTGCTCAGCCAGCACAAGATTCGGTTGGAAGTGGTTTGATCAGTTCAGATCATTTGTAGGCTGTACCGACCCCATCGCGAGCAGGCTCGCTCCCACAGTTTTTGCATGCAACCTGTGGGAGCGAGCCTGCTCGCGATAAGATCACCTCGTTCTTCGCGCTAAAACGCACCCTCGCATGTTCGAAAATTTTCCTTTCCCCACCCTTCGATCAGTTTTTTCAATCGAAGCACACTGGCTGTGCGCCGCTTATTGGGCTACCATTTTCGCAAATGAACATTCATGTTCGAATTCAAATAGCGAAAATCAAAAAAAGCCCGAGGCCATGCGATGCCCAACACTACCTTGCCCACGCCCCCTATCGCTGAGGTCTACGACATTGCCGTCATCGGTGGCGGGATCAATGGCGTAGGCATCGCAGCGGATGCCGCCGGTCGCGGTCTGTCAGTGTTCCTTTGCGAAAAGGACGACCTGGCCAGCCATACCTCGTCGGCCAGCAGCAAGCTGATCCACGGTGGCCTGCGCTACCTCGAACATTACGAATTCCGCCTGGTGCGTGAAGCCCTTGCCGAACGCGAAGTGCTGCTGGCCAAGGCGCCGCACATCGTCAAGCAGATGCGCTTCGTGTTGCCGCATCGCCCGCACCTGCGCCCGGCCTGGATGATCCGCGCCGGCCTGTTCCTCTATGACAACCTGGGCAAGCGGGAAAAACTGCAAGGCTCCAACAGCCTCAAGTTCGGCCCGGACAGCCCGTTGAAGAGCGAAATCACCAAGGGTTTCGAATACTCCGATTGCTGGGTCGACGACGCCCGCCTGGTGGTCCTCAACGCCATGGCCGCCCGCGAAAAAGGCGCGCACATTCACACCCAGACCCGTTGTGTCAGCGCCCGACGCACCAAGGGCCTGTGGCACCTGCATCTGGAGCGCGCCGACGGCAGCCTGTTTTCGATCCGCAGCAAGGCACTGGTGAATGCGGCCGGCCCATGGGTCGCCAAGTTCATTCGCGATGACCTGAAGATGGAATCGCCCTATGGCATCCGCCTCATTCAAGGCAGCCACCTGATCGTGCCGAAACTGTATGAAGGCGACCACGCGCACATTCTGCAAAATGAAGATCAGCGCATCGTGTTCACCATTCCGTACCTGAACCAGTTCACCCTGATCGGCACCACCGACCGCGAATACACCGGCGACCCGGCCAGCGTGGCGATCACCGATGGCGAAACCGACTACCTGTTGAACGTGGTCAACGCCCACTTCAAAAAGCAGATCAGCCGCGACGACATCCTGCACAGCTACTCCGGCGTACGCCCGTTGTGCAACGACGAATCCGACAACCCCTCGGCCGTCACCCGCGACTACACCCTGGCGCTGTCGGGCTCCGGCGAAGAAGCACCGCTGCTGTCGGTGTTCGGCGGCAAGCTGACCACCTACCGCAAGCTGGCCGAGTCGGCCCTGGCGCAACTGGCCCCGTACTTCTCGCATATCAAACCAAGCTGGACCGCCAACGAAACCTTGCCGGGCGGTGAAGACATGACCACCCCGCAAGCCCTGAGCTCACGGATTCGCGATCAGTTCGACTGGGTGCCGAGCGAAATTGCCCGCCGCTGGTCCACCACCTACGGCAACCGCACCTGGCGCATGCTCGAAGGTGTGCAGAACCTCAGTGACCTGGGCGAACACATCGGCGGTGGCCTCTACACCCGCGAAGTCGATTACCTGTGCAGCGAAGAATGGGCGACCACCGCACAGGACATCCTCTGGCGGCGCAGCAAGCTGGGCCTGTTCACCACAGCGGCTGAGCAGCAGAAGCTCGCGGACTACCTGAGCAAAGTCGAGCAGAACCGCCGCAAGATCGAAGCGGCCTGATTGCCCGCCTGCTGAACCCGAAGCCCCTGGATCTCGCGATTCAGGGGCTTTTGCGTTCTGTCGCACACCTCATCCCCCCTGTGGGAGCGGGCTTGCTCGCGAAGGCGGTGGGTCAGTCGACTGAGATGCAGGCTGACCCACCGCCTTCGCGAGCAAGCCCGCTCCCACAGGGGACAGCCACCCGCCAGAAACGCATTCGGTTTTCCGAACGCGACCTGCCCGTCGATTCGGTTAACCGGATTATCTGATATCAAAAAAACATCAGATAAATTTAATAATCCTTATAAATCAATAAATTACCTAGGTTCGCCTGGCCTGGCACGACTCATGCTCTACACTTTTCGACGAATGCTTTGCTGCGCGGAACCTTGAAAGCCAGCAAACGCTCGAAGCTCAAAGGGCCGATTAACCGGCTTCATAAAAAAAACAATGTCGAGGACAATTTGATGCGTATCGTTCCCCACATCCTGGGCGCAGCCATCGCTGCCGCTCTGATCAGCACTCCAGTTTTCGCCGCCGAACTGACCGGCACCCTGAAGAAGATCAAAGACTCCGGCACGATCACCCTCGGCCACCGTGACGCTTCCATTCCGTTCTCCTACATCGCGGACGCCACCGGCAAGCCGATCGGCTACTCCCACGACCTGCAACTGCAAGTCGTCGAAGCCCTGAAGAAAGAGCTGGACCTGCCTAACCTTCAGGTCAAGTACAACCTGGTGACCTCGCAGACCCGCATCCCGCTGGTACAGAACGGCACCGTGGACCTGGAATGCGGTTCGACCACCAACAACGTCGAGCGTCAGCAACAGGTTGACTTCTCCGTGGGCATCTTCGAAGTCGGCACCCGTCTGCTGTCCAAGAAAGATTCGTCCTACAAGGATTTCGACGACCTCAAAGGCAAGAACGTCGTGACCACCGCCGGCACCACGTCCGAGCGCATCCTCAAGGCGATGAATGCCGACAAGCAAATGGGCATGAACGTCATCTCCGCCAAAGACCACGGCGAGTCCTTCCAGATGCTGGAAACCGGCCGCGCCGTTGCCTTCATGATGGACGACGTCCTGCTGGCCGGCGAAATGGCCAAGGCCAAGAAGCCTGCTGACTGGGCCGTAACCGGCACGCCACAGTCGTACGAAATCTACGGCTGCATGGTGCGCAAGGGCGATGCGCCATTCAAGAAGGTCGTGGACGACGCCATCAAGGCCACCTACGCATCGGGCGAGATCAACAAGATCTACGACAAGTGGTTCCAGCAGCCAGTGCCGCCAAAAGGCGTGAACCTGGAATTCCCGATGAGCAACGAGCTCAAGGCCCTGATCGCCACTCCAACCGATAAAGCGGCTGACGACAAGAAATCCTGATTTCTGTCTAACCTTAACTCCTGAGAGGGCCATTGCCCTTTCAGGAGCTACTCCCTGCTGGCATTTTCTGGAAACACTCGAACCGGTGGCTGTCGAGCCGCTCGTGTGTGTCCGACCATCGAGGTCGGGGTGGGAACGGAGTTCCCCAAGCGGGCATTAGTACATCGATAGAATCCGAGGGGAGACCCTGATGAATTACAACTGGGACTGGGGCGTATTCTTCAGATCCACCGGCGTGGGCAGCGAGACCTATCTCGACTGGTTCATTTCCGGCCTGGGCTGGACCATCGCCATCGCCATCGTGGCCTGGATCATTGCCCTGACACTGGGCTCGATCCTGGGCGTCATGCGCACCGTACCGAATCGCATCGTATCGGGCATCGCGACCTGCTACGTCGAACTCTTCCGTAATGTGCCACTGCTGGTGCAGCTGTTCATCTGGTACTTCCTGGTGCCCGATCTGCTGCCGGAAAACCTGCAGGAGTGGTACAAACAGGACCTGAACCCGACCACGTCGGCGTTCCTCAGCGTCATCGTGTGCCTGGGCCTGTTCACCGCCGCCCGCGTTTGCGAACAGGTGCGCACCGGTATCCAGGCGCTGCCCAAGGGCCAGGAATCCGCCGCTCGCGCCATGGGCTTCAAGCTGCCGCAGATCTATTGGAACGTGCTGCTGCCCCAGGCTTACCGGATCATCATTCCGCCGCTCACGTCGGAATTCCTCAACGTCTTCAAGAACTCGTCGGTGGCGTCGCTGATCGGCCTGATGGAGCTGCTCGCGCAGACCAAACAGACCGCCGAATTCTCGGCCAACCTGTTCGAAGCCTTCACCCTGGCCACGCTGATCTACTTCACCCTGAACATGAGCCTGATGCTGCTGATGCGCATGGTCGAGAAGAAAGTCGCCGTACCGGGCCTGATCTCCGCAGGGGGTAAATGATGGAATTCGACTTCTCGGGTATCGTCCCGGCCCTGCCAGGCCTGTGGAACGGCATGGTCATGACCCTGAAACTGATGGCCATGGGCGTCATCGGCGGGATCATCCTTGGCACCATCCTGGCGCTGATGCGCCTGTCCCACAACAAACTGCTTTCGAACCTGGCTGGCGCCTACGTCAACTACTTCCGTTCGATCCCGCTGCTGCTGGTCATCACCTGGTTCTACCTGGCGGTGCCGTTCGTGCTGCGCTGGATCACCGGCGAAGACACGCCGATCGGCGCGTTCACCTCGTGCATCGTGGCGTTCATGATGTTCGAAGCGGCCTACTTCTGTGAAATCGTGCGGGCCGGCGTGCAGTCGATTCCCAAGGGCCAGATGGGCGCCGCGCAGGCACTGGGCATGACTTACGGCCAGATGATGCGCCTGATCATCCTGCCGCAGGCGTTCCGCAAGATGACGCCGTTGCTGCTGCAACAGAGCATCATCCTGTTCCAGGACACCTCGCTGGTCTACGCCGTCGGCCTGGTGGACTTCCTCAACGCCTCGCGCGCCAGTGGCGACATCATCGGTCGCGCCAATGAGTTCCTGATCTTCGCAGGTCTCGTTTACTTCATCATCAGCTTTGCCGCCTCGCAGCTGGTCAAGCGTCTGCAAAAAAGGTTCGCCGTATGATCTCTATCAAGAACATCAACAAGTGGTATGGGGACTTCCAGGTGCTGACCGACTGCAGCACCGAGGTCAAGAAAGGCGAAGTGATCGTGGTGTGCGGGCCGTCCGGCTCGGGCAAATCGACCCTGATCAAATGCGTCAACGCCCTGGAACCGTTCCAGAAGGGTGACATCGTGGTCGATGGCACCTCCATCGCCAACCCGAAAACCGACCTGCCCAAGCTGCGTTCGCGCGTGGGTATGGTGTTCCAGCATTTCGAGCTGTTCCCGCACCTGACCATCACCGAGAACCTGACCATCGCGCAGATCAAGGTGTTGGGCCGCAGCAAGGAAGAAGCCACCAAGAAAGGCCTGGCCCTGCTCGACCGCGTCGGCCTCTCGGCCCACGCCCACAAGCACCCCGGCCAATTGTCCGGTGGCCAGCAGCAGCGTGTGGCGATTGCCCGTGCGCTGGCGATGGACCCGATCGTCATGCTGTTCGACGAACCGACCTCGGCGCTGGACCCGGAAATGGTCAACGAAGTGCTCGACGTGATGGTGCAACTGGCCCATGAAGGCATGACCATGATGTGCGTGACCCACGAAATGGGCTTCGCCCGCAAAGTGGCCGACCGCGTGATCTTCATGGACGCCGGCAAGATCATCGAAGACTGCCCGAAAGAGGAGTTCTTCGGCGACATCAGCCACCGTGCCGAGCGTACCCAGCACTTCCTCAACAAGATCTTGCAGCACTAAAAGCGCGCTCCCTCCCCTTCCTGTGGGAGCGAGCCTGCTCGCGATGGTCGTTAACGATGACGCGTATATACCGAATGTACGCGGCGATTTCGAGTCCATCGCGAGCAGGCTCGCTCCCACAGTTGGGGGAAGGACGGCAAGCGCTGGTTGACCCAAGGCATCTGTGATGAAATGCGACCCCAATCTTTATCGCGCCGCGCCGCCATCACTCGCCGTGAAACCCCGTCTGATTCGTCACCTGCTGCTGCCACCGCTGATCATCGCCCTGATGGTCGGGCTGGGTTATCTGGGCTTCTGGCTCAGTGAGCACTACGGCATTCGCAGCCTCAGCGAGAATGGCCAGCGTCAGCTCGAGCTGCACGCCCGTGCCGTCGAAAGCGAAATCAGCAAATACACCTACCTGCCCAGCCTGCTGGAACTCGAATCGAGTGTTTCCACGCTGCTGGCCGATCCGACGCCGGAGCACCGGCAAGTGGTCAACGATTACCTCGAAGGCCTGAACCGGCGCAGCCGCAGCCGGGCCATTTATGTGATGGACACCACCGGCCGCGTCATGGCCACCAGCAACTGGCGCGACGTCGACAGTTACCTCGGTGAAGATTTGTCCTTCCGCGCCTATTTCCAGAACGCCGTTCGCGGTCAGCCGGGCCGTTTCTACGGCATCGGCAGCACCAATGGCGAGCCGGGTTACTACCTGGCCCACGGCCTGGAAGAACACGGCAAGATCATCGGCGTGGCAGTGGTCAAGGTCCGTCTGGAAGCCATGGAAGAACGCTGGCAACGGGCGCGCCTGGAAGCCTTCGTCAGCGACGAGAATGGCATCATCATTCTCTCCAGTGACCCGTCGCGACGCTTGAAATCCGTGGTGCCGCTCAGCGAAGATACCAAGGAAAAACTCGCCCGCAGCCTTCAGTACTACTGGTTCCCGTTGAATGAGCTGCAACCCCTGGCCCGGGAGAAGCTGGCCGAAGGCGAGGAAAAGCTGACCTTCCCCGCCAACAGCGAGGTCGAGTCCGACGAAGAGGACATCAGCTACCTGTCGCAGACCCGCCAGTTGAGCGACACGCCATGGAATTTCACCCTGCTCACGCCCTTGCAGGACCTGCGTCGCCAGGCCATCAATCAGGGGATTCTGGTGGCCGTGGCTTTTGCCCTCGTGGCGTTCCTGCTGATCGCCTGGAACGAGCGGCGCAAGGTGATTGCCACCCGTCTCGCCGCGCGCGAGGCCCTGGAAGAAGCCAACAATCAACTGGAGCGTCGGATTACCGAACGCACCAGCGACCTGCGCGCCAGTAACGAACGCCTCAAGGGCCAGATCCGCGAACGCCGGCACGCCGAAGAGACCCTGCGCCACGCCCAGGACGAACTGGTGCAGGCCGGCAAACTCGCGGCCATCGGTCAGATGTCCACCAGCATCGCCCACGAACTGAACCAGCCACTGGCGGCGCTGCGTACCCTGTCAGGCAATACCGTGCGCTTCATGGAGCGTGGCCAGCTGGACGTGGCCAGCACCAATCTCAAGACCATCAACGATCTGATCGACCGCATGGGCCGCATCACCGCCAGCCTGCGCTCGTTCGCCCGGCGCGGTGACGACAAGGGCCAGGCCTGCCTGGGCAAGGGCGTGGATGCCGCCCTGCAACTACTCGGCTCGCGGGTCGAAAGCGCTCACTTGCAGGTGCATCGGCGCTTCGAAGAGGTGCAGGTCCAAATCGACCAGACTCGCCTGGAGCAGATTCTGGTCAACCTGATCGGTAACGCCCTCGATGCCATGCAGGCCCAGCCGCTGCCGGAGCTGTGGCTGGAAGGTGAAGCGCTGGACGGCAAATATCGCCTGCGGGTGCGCGACAACGGCCACGGCATCGACATTGATGCGCGCAAGCACCTGTTCGAACCCTTCTTCACCACCAAACCGGGCGAACAGGGCCTGGGACTTGGCCTGACCCTGTCCGCCAGCCTGGCCGCCGCCACGGGCGGGCACCTGGGTGTCGAACACCCGGCCAGCGGTGGCACCAGCTTCGTCCTCAGTTTACCGTTGGTAAGCCCTACTCCTGCCGAGCCAATATGAACAACGACCTTAGTGTGCTGATCGTCGAAGACGACCCCCATGTGCTGCTGGGCTGCCAACAGGCATTGGCCCTGGAGGACATTCCCTGCATCGGCGTGACCTGCGCCGAAGACGCGCTGGAAAAGGTCGGCGACAACTTTGCCGGGATCGTCATCAGCGACATTCGCCTGCCGGGTATCGACGGCCTCGAACTGCTGACCCGTCTCAAGGCCCGCGATCGCAGCCTGCCAGTGGTGCTGATCACCGGCCACGGCGACATCTCCATGGCGGTCGGCGCAATGCAGAAAGGCGCCTACGACTTCATGGAGAAACCGTTCTCCCCGGAACGCCTGGTGGACGTGGCCCGGCGCGCGCTGGAACAGCGCAGCCTGGCGCGGGAGGTGTCTTCCCTGCGCCGGCAACTGGCCGAGCGCGATTCCCTGGAAGGCCGGATCATCGGCCGCTCACCGGCGATGCAGAACCTGCGCGAGCTGATCGCCAACGTCGCCGACACCTCGGCCAACGTGCTGATCGAAGGCGAGACCGGCACGGGCAAGGAACTGGTCGCGCGGTGCCTGCATGATTTCAGTCGCCGCCACACCAAGGCATTCGTCGCGCTGAACTGTGGCGGCCTGCCGGAGAATCTGTTCGAAAGCGAAATCTTCGGCCATGAAGCCAACGCCTTCACCGGCGCCGGCAAACGCCGGATCGGCAAGATCGAGCACGCTGACGGCGGCACGCTGTTCCTGGATGAAGTGGAAAGCATGCCGTTGCCATTACAGATCAAGCTGCTGCGGGTGTTGCAGGAACGCACCCTGGAACGCCTCGGCTCGAACCAGAGCGTGGCGGTGGATTGCCGGGTGATTGCGGCGACCAAGTCCGACCTCGACGACTTGAGCCGCGCGGGCGATTTTCGCAGCGACCTGTACTACCGCCTCAACGTGGTGACCCTGGAACTGCCGCCGCTGCGCGAACGCCGCGAAGACATCCTGCAACTGTTCGAACACTTCCTGCAGCAATCGTCGCTGCGTTTCGACCGGGCCGCGCCGGAGCTGGACAACCAGACCCTGTCGCACCTGATGAGCCACGACTGGCCGGGCAACGTGCGCGAGCTGCGCAACGTCGCCGAACGTTTCGCCCTCGGTCTGCCGGCCTTCAAGAAGTCCGGCGCCAGCGCCGGCACCCAGGGCCTGGCCTTCGCCGAAGCGGTGGAAGCCTTCGAACGCAACCTGCTCGGCGATGCCCTGCAACGCAGCGGCGGCAACCTGACCCAGGCCAGCCTGGAGCTGGGCATGGCCAAGACCACCCTGTTCGACAAAGTGAAAAAGTACGGGCTGAGCCACTGATGGACCTGATTCTCAAAGCAACCCTGGGCGCAGCGGTGGTGGTGATCCTCGCCACCCTGGCCAAGACCCGCAACTACTACATCGCCGGCCTGGTGCCGCTGTTCCCGACCTTCGCGCTGATCGCCCACTACATCGTCGGCAAGGGCCGTTCGGTGGACGATCTGAAGACCACCATCGTGTTTGGCATGTGGTCGATCATTCCGTATTTCATCTACCTGGCGACCTTGTATGTGATGGTCGACCGGATGCGCCTGGAAGCGTCGCTGGCAGTGGCGGCGGTGGCGTGGTTGATGGCGGCGACGGTGCTGGTCAGCGTTTGGGTGCGGGTGCACGGCTGATCACCCTTTCAACCCTGTGGATAACCCTGTGGGAGCGAGCCTGCTCGCGATGGTATATCAGGCAACACGGAGTTGACTGACACACCATCGCGAGCAGGCTCGCTCCCACACAGTTCTTTTAAAGCGCTGAACAAGCTATTGCCCGTACACCTTCTGCAACTGCGACTGGGTCAGCGCGTCTTCGAAGGGCACCGGCACTGATTTCACCGCGCCGTACAGGTTGCGGTAACGCCAGTAGCTGCCCTGGTTGGTCAGTTGATAACCGCGCTCGACCACGCGCTGGCCATCCAGCACGTACCGCAAGGTTTCCTGGGCGGCTTCCGGTGGCGCCGGCAACATCAGGTCGGCAGCCAGTACGCGCATGGATTCGTCGATGCACTCGTCAAGCACCGCCGTAACCTTGGCCAGCTCCAGGCTGCCGTCGTCGATGCACTGTTTGCCGCAACGACGAATCGGCTGGCTGGCCACTTCGATGCGCATGCGGTACAGCGCCGAACCTGCGATGTCCTGGACCTGTACCTGATTGACCAGCATGAAACTGCCGCGGTCCGGGGTCAGCATCAGCTTGGGTTCGATCACCAGACGTGCAGTGACCGCGCCCTCGCCCTGCTTCAACCCGGCGGCTTGCGAGGCCTGTTGATAACGTTGTTGCAGGCGCTCCTGCAACGGCACCCCGGCCAGCAGGTCGGCCATCGGCCGCGCCTCCTTCAAAGCCACATTTTCCGCATCGCGCTGCAGGCTGCCGCTGCCCATCTGGGTGTTGATCAGACTTGCCACCAGCAGGCCGGCGAGCCCGGCGGTGTTGCCGGAACTGGCGATCAGGTTATGACTCGACGACGCGGCGTCCTGCGCCACCTTGGCGTCGATCACCGTGCTCGCGCCGACAAACGCCTTTGGCAGTTGCATGTCCACCTTCAGCCCGTGGGCCTGGACATAGGACGCCGCCCCCAGGGACCTGAAACCGGCTTCAGGCGCCGGTTTCTGTGCGCAGCCGGCCAGCGTCAACAGGGCCGACGCCGCGATCACCCTGAACGAACATTTCATTGTTCGAACGGCGTGATCATTTGCTGACGGCTGGTGTCCATGGCCTGGTAGAAGGCATTGGACAGGTTGGTGTAGGTCGGTTCGTCCCACTCGCCCTGAGCGGCCTGGACCACGGCAAAAGGTTTGAACCAGAGCAGTTTGTTGTCCGCCAGATCGACCATCATGCCCTGGCCGGTCACTTGCGCCATCGGTACGCTGGTCGGCACGAAACCGTAGTAGCTGCGGGTAGCGCCGGTGGCGAAGACGTTCACCAGCAACAGACGGTCGACGCCGTAGGTGGCCTTGATCGGTGTCAGGTCGCGCACGGTATAACCTTCACGGAAACTGGTTTTCTTGTAGGACTCGAGGTTGACCGGTTCGTTGATGCGTTTGACCTTGTAGCCCTTGGCTTCCAGCTTGGCGATGATGACATCGGGCAAGGTGTTGAGGTCGCGAACCTGCCACTTTTCGACGTTGTCGCTGAGTTTGCTGTTCACGCCCTTGTTGATGGCGTAATCGAGAATGCCCTGATTACCGGTGAGTGCCAGTACCGGCGGCGGTACTGCCGTGATCGCCACACCGATGGTTGGTTCCTTGGCATCCCAGAACTGTTGATCCAGTGGCACCGGGGGTTGAATGTTGGCGCAGCCGGTGAGGGTCAGGCAGGCGAGCAGAGTGAGCGCCGCCCACGTTCGAAAAGCGTGAAGAGTCATGGATCAAATCCCTATGATTGAAAACGTCGCTGTCTGTATCGGCAGCCACGAGCATCAGCCATAGTGGCACATTGATATATTTCTGTTCAACTGCTCAAGATCAACGGTCAGCGCCGTCCTTTGCCTCGCTGATGATCTGCCGGATAGCGCCGACAAAGGTTTCCACCGGCTGCCCGCCCGTCACCGCGTACTGCCCGTTGAACACCACCGTCGGCACCGAATTGACCCCTCGCGACAGCCACAACTGCTCTTCCTCGCGCACCTCTTTGGCGAACTCGTCGGACGCCAGTATCGCCTCGGCACGCTGTCGATCCAGGCCGACGTCCTGAGCGATCTGCACCAGTTGGGCGTGATCGGACGGGTTGCCACCATCGGTGAAATACGCCTTGAACAGCGATTCCTTCAGATTGAACTGCAACCCTTCCAGCCCGGCCCAGTACAGCAGGCGATGGGCGTCGAAGGTGTTGTAGATGCGGCTGTTGCCATCGGTACGAAAAGCGAATCCGACCTCGGCGCCACGGGCGCGGATCATCTCGCGGTTTTTCTGCGATTGCTCAGGGGTCGAGCCGTATTTTTCGCCGATGTGTTCGGTGATGTTCTGCCCTTCGGCGCCCATCTTCGGGTTCAGCTCGAACGGCTGGAAGCGGATCTCGGCCTGCACCTCATCGCCCAGTTGTTCCAGGGCCCGGGTCAGGCCGTACAGACCGACGACGCACCAGGGGCAGGACACGTCGCTGACAAAATCAATTTTCAAGGGAGCGCTCATCACGGACCTCGCAGGGTGCAAAGCCCAAACATACACCCGGATCCCCTGTAGGAGCGAGCTTGCTCGCGAGGCGGTGTGTCAGGCGACACAGTTATCGACTGATGCGCCGCCATCGCGAGCAAGCTCGCTCCTACAGGGACAGTGGTTGCGCGACGGTGATCTGCGCCCAGTGCGAGGTGTCTTCGCGATGCGCCTGCAAGTACGGCAGCACCGCCGCCAGCAGCGGCGCCTTGAACGCTTCCTGGAACCGATGCGCCAACCCCGGAATCAGGCGCAGCTGGCTGCCCTGGATATGCGCCGCCAGGTGCACGCCGTGCATCACCGGCAACAACGGGTCGGCGGTGCCGTGCACCACCAGCGTCGGCACGCGCAGTTGGTTGAGCAAGGCCACCCGACTCGGCTCGGCCAGGATCGCCATGATCTGGCGCTTCACGCCCTCGGGGTTGAAGGCGCGGTCGTAGGCCACGGCGGCCTGCTGCAACAACGCCTGGCGGTCGTCGCTGACGGTCGGGCTGCCCAGTGCCGCAAGCAGATCGGCTTGCTGCTCCAGCGCCACCTCACGATTCGGTGCGCCGCGACGCGACAGCAGTTGCACCAGCGCCGCGCTCGGGGCCGGCAACCCTTCGGCGCCGGAGGTGGTCATGATCAGGGTCAGGCTTTCCACTCGTTGTGGCGCCATGGCCGCCATATGCTGGGCGATCATGCCGCCCATGCTCGCGCCCAGGACATGGAATTGCTCGACGTGCAGGGCATCCATCAGGCCCAGGGCGTCGTCGGCCATGTCGGTCAGCGAGTACGGCGCCGCCACCGGCAGGCCGAGCTTGTAGCGCAGCACTTCGAAAGCCAGGTTGGCGTCGATGGGCGCCTGGCGCCAGGTCGACAGGCCGACATCGCGATTGTCGTAGCGAATCACCCGAAAACCTTGCTGACACAGCGCCACCACCACTTCATCGGGCCAGTGGATCAATTGCCCGCCCAGGCCCATCACCAGCAGCAGGGCCGGATCCGAGGCACGACCGATGCTCTGGTACGCCAGGCTCACCTGCGCCAGATCGACCCGTTCGGTCGGTACGTTGACATCACATCGAGACGCCGCCAGGGACGGCAGGCCGAACAAACACGCGGCCAAAAACACCACAGTGGAAAAAAATCGTGCACACATGAAAAAACACCGAAACGCAGAACCCCAGTAGAGCGCGAGTCTGATGAAGTTTGTTCAAGCGCGCTGCCACAGTTGCGTGACAGTTTGATGAAGATTGCCGAGTGGTCGCCTGCGCGCCTGCAATAACTATGTAGTGCCAACGCCTAACGGCAGTTTTCTTAAATGGCTCGCTCACGGACGGACTTCCCGCCCCTACCGAGCCAAGCCCATGACCGATAGACGCCTGCCCCGGCTACCCTCCCCCGCACTGCTCGCCCTGCCGCCCCTGAAAGCCCTGCCCCGGCACCAGGATGAAAGCCTGATGCTCGGCGCGCTGACGCGTTGGCGCGACAGCGCCGAGGGTCTGCGAAAGCTGCTTGCCAGCGTACCGTCCAGCCGCGCCATGGTTGAGCGCCTGCTCAGGCAAGAGGACCCGAACCCGCAGCAAGCACTCAGTGAACGCTGGCGCGACTTCTGGAACACTCGCGCTCCCGGCACCGCGGTCTCGCGGCAAACACAGGCCATCGAGCTTTACCGCCAGCATTTCGAGGCGGCCGCCGATTGGGCCTTCGCCCAGCGAATCATCACCGCGCAACAGCACGGGACGTTGCTGTCGATCAGCGATCCCGAAAGGGCGAAGCCCGACCCCCCGTCCATCCGCATCGAGCAACCGGCGCTGGTGCTAGGCAATGAAAGCCGCATCAAACTCCCGGGCGCCTGGGTCATCACCGCCGAACACGCGCTGAATGGCAGCCAGTTGCTGTACCTGCCCAGTCGCGCCATCGCAATTGTCCACTTCGAACGGCGCAGTGCCCTGCACGCCTGGCTGACCCAGCTGGTACCGCAGGGCCTGCCCAGGGATAACCTGCGTGTCGAGTACAGCGCGCACACCCAGCCCATCAGCGTCGGCGCGAGTGACCTGTTCGCCGTCCACCAGCAGGCGCAGGCCGATGCGCTGCGCCAAGGCAGTCGAGGCAAACCGGACGCGCAACAGCGCGCGCAAGCCCTGGCCCAGGCTGAAGAGGTGGATCGCCAGCGCAGCAACAGCCCGGTGATTGCTTCAGCGCCCAGGCTCGACACCCCGCCCCCCGAGAGCGACGAACCTGCGCTGTTCGGCAGCCTGTACGCCGACATCCCCTGGTCCGAGCGTCAGGCTGCACTGCACCAGCAACGCGAGGCATTGGACGCGCTGATCGAAGAGGTCGGCGATGGCGCCGGCCTGCAACCGTTCAAGGATTCGCTCAACGCGCTGGAGAAGGCCGAGCAGGACGCGAACAAGGCAGCTTCGACCTTGCTTCAGCATCCGCGCCCCGCAACCTTCGACCGGGAGTTCACCACGCTGTGCGCAGCGCACAAGGCCGGGCTAAAGGCCGAAGCCCAACTGCAACGGCTGCTCAAGCAACTCGATGAGGAGCAATACCGGCAGCTGCTGGCGGCGCTCGACACCCACTCGGTTGCCGCCAGCCTCAGCCTGGCAAACACGACTGACAGCGCCACGTCCCATGCACTGGCGGGCGCCTTCCTTGTCACCGTGGCGGCTTCGCCCCCCAGCGTGTTGCTCTACTGGCCGGGCACTGGCGGTGGCCTGCAACGTTTCGCCGACCGTCGCGAGCTTGAACGCCGCGTGCTCAAACTCGCACCCGCGGACAACGGCGCCAGCCTGCACACGCAGACCATCAGCGGCGACGCGCTGGAGCACGGTTTGCGGCAACTGTTCCACGACTTCGAAACACGGGCCAGAGCCCTTGCCGACGAAGCGCCTGGGCGTGACGAACAACTGGAAACGTTACGCGCCAGCGCCCTGGCGACCTTGCAGGTGCCGGTACACGCCGCCAGGAATCTGGTCTTCGCCCATCGACTGGAACAGGACCGCAGTGCCGCCCTCGCCGACCATCTGCCCGACTGGCTCGACAAACTGCCGACGCCCGATCGCAACGAACTCAGGTCCCTGATCGAAGCGTATCTGCCGGCGATGAAACGCAGTCACGAGCTACTGACCGTGGCCCTCGAACCCCGCCAGCAATTCACCCGCAAATACCTGCAAGCCCGCCTGCGCAAAGACTTCTCGATCAAGGGCTCGTTCGATGTGCAATTGCACATCCCCGATACCGTCACCTGGGAAACCCGCTACAGCGCAGGCCCCACCGGACCAGTGCCGACCTCGGTCATGGTCGCCGGCAAGAAGCGTAGCAGGATGTCGCTCGAAGCCTTGGCCCAACTCAACATCGACAGCGCGCAGTCGGTCCAGCAGGACCCGTTGTCCCAGCGCCTGGTGCTGATGCATCGGGAAGTCACCGCCGACGATGACCAGGAACGCATTCGCCTGCTCAACGGCATCACGCCAACCTACCTGCGCAAGATCCTCCCGGAACTGGACCTGCCCAACGCCTACGAGCAGCGGATTCTCGGCGCCTTCAAGGGCGCGGCCAGCGAAGCGCCGTTCGTGCGCGAGCACCGCCGCGAATGCCTGATCGAACCCTGGCGGCTGATGCTCAAGTTGCAGGGTGAATGTGCAAGGCTGCAAAAGCACATCGAGCGCGACGACCTGAAGATCCTCGACATTGCCATAGACCCTGCCACGTCCTCCGGTCAACGCATCGCTCTACTGCCGGCGCGCCTGACCGTGGGCGGCAAGGACACCCCCGATCAAGGGGCGGTGACCTTGTCCGGCGTGACATTCATCCAGGAGCAGGTCAGCGGCGTGACCCTGCTGTACTTGCCCGACAGCCCCGACGGCCAGTTCCTGCGTCGCTATGCCAACCTGGAGACAGCACGCAAGGCGCTGTTCAACCTGTGCCTGCAAGACAGGATGCTGCATTACCTGGCCGGCCGAGCCCTGCACGGTGATGCCCGCAGCCACGCCAGCCGTCTCAATGAGGCGGCGCTCAAGCACTTCGACCGGATGATCGGCGTCGGCGCGCCGTGGCCGGCATCCACCTCGCTGGCCGCGCATTTGCTCGACGCGCACATGGGCCGGCTGATCATCGCCCATCGCGACACCTCGCGCTCGAACGCCTCGTTGCAGTTGGAGCACTACGCACTGGAAGGCCCGCGTGCCTTCAACTACATCAAGATGGCCTTGGGCATGCTGCCGTTCGTGGGCAGCGCTATTGCCCTCTACGATGCCTGGGCGGCGGCGAACCAGGCCGCGTCGGCGTTCCTGCGCGGCGATGTCGGCGATGGCCTGGCGGAACTGCGCAGCGTGCTGTTGTGCCTGATCGACGCCGCCCTGGACCTGATTCCCGGCGAAGCCGCCGCGTCCTCGCTGGCCCCCACCGCACGCCACCTGACCCGCGCTCGCCAGCTGCGCGCACTGAGCGCTGGCGCCGGCTCACTGCGCGAGTCATCGACACGCCAGGCCCGTCATCTGGCCGCGCGTTTCGCGGGTTACGAATACGAGCGGCCGATTGAGTTATGGGCGCTGCAACCGGCGAGCCATGGCCTGTACCGCAATGTCTACCGGCACGCCGACGGCGACTTCATCGTGCGCCAGGGCCGCATCTATCAGGTGCAACTGAGCAAGGACAAACGCCAGTGGCGCCTGTCGGGCAACCGCCAAAAAACCTACCGCCAGCCCATTGCCCTGGATGAATCAGGGCGCTGGGACACCTGGTTCGGCGTCTACGGCACGACCTTCGAAGGTGGCGGCCTGGCCAGTGGGAATCTCCCCGGCCACCTCGCCAACGCGCTGGACCCGCTGTGGCCAGAGGCGATCCGCCAACGGCTGCCGCGCTGGTGGGTGGATCGGGCCTTTCGTCGCCACCATGAATTGACCGAGACGGCCGATGACATCGCCCTGCAGATCGACGCCCAGGTCAAACGCACCGATGCCCGGCTGGCGGCTTACGACGCCAGCGCGCAGCGTGTTCCGGCCTTGATCGAGGCTGCCGACGCGGCCTGCGGGGTCGATATCGAACTGGGCAACCGCCATTATCAGACGCTTGGCGAATTGCTGCCCCTCACCCATGGCAACAAGCGTCGGGTGCTGCTGGAGTTGCAAAGCAACGGCGCGTTGCTGCTGACCGACCGCTACAGACGACGCCTGATTTTCGACAATCACCGGGTCCAGCCGCTGCTGGACCGTGCCGATGAACTCACCGAAACGCTGGACACGACGCCGGTCGAAGCCCTTGCGCGGCGATTGGCGCTGCTGGAAGAGATCAGGAAACTGCGCCTGGACATCCTCAAGTCGTTCGACACGATTGAGGTCCGCCGGGGCAATCTCAATCACTGGTATCAGCGCATCACCCTCGGCAGCGACAGGGCCCAGATGACCCAGCAAGTCAGCGAACTGAACGCGCGCCTGAGTGAATCGAACATTCTCTACCTCAGGGCCGGACACCTGCTGGAAAGCGTGACGCGCTACGACAGCACCACGGACCTGTCGTGGTTCCTGTTGCAAAACCAGGCACAACTCAAACGCGCGCGGATCGACCGGGCCCTGTTCACGCAATTCAGCCTGCCGGAGGTGACCGCTACCCGGGCGCAGCGCAATCAGATCCTGCTCGACTGCATCGAGCAGTACCTGGCGTTTCGCCGCGACATGAAAGCCTGGACCGCCAGTTACCCGCAGCATTTCCATCTGGACGCTGTGCCGTTGCTGCTGGAAGCCCTGGAGAAAATGAGCGAGCGGGCGCGCAAGGCGCTCGACATATCGCCACCCGCCGCCACGGCCGGTCAGCGCACGAAAAAGGTCTTCCTGACCGAAAACGACCAATTGTTGATCGGTACCGAGCGCACCGAACCGGTGACCGGCCAGCGTCAATTCACCTTCACCGGGCAAGACGGCTATATGGAAATCTGGGAGCCGGCCTCGAACGGCAAATCGCGTCTGTTGAACCCGCAGACCCCACAGCCGCCCCCACCGATTCGCCGGAACCTGGAATCGCTGGAGGCCGAGGCGCGCAAACGCCTGAGCGCGCAGGCGGCCTATGAAACACGCGTGCAGTCCTACGCGTCCCAGGACATGCTGCCCATCGACCTGGAGCACATGATGCTCAGCGAGGCCAACGAACTGATCCTGCGTGCCCGCAGCATCGAAGAGCTGGCGCCGGACCATGCCCTCATTGCCCCGTTGCGCGACAAGGCCACCGAACTGACGGCCACCGGGCGCGCGCTGCGAACCCGCCAGTCGCTACAGACCCGCACGCCCACCGACGGCATGCTCGAAGACCTGCTCGGCCAGGCCGTGGTGGAGATTCGCAAGGTCAGCCCATTGAAGAACCTGGGCAAACGCCGTGACGGACGCGCCGATTACCTGCAGGAGTACGAAATCTGGGACCTGTCGCCAACGCCGGCGAGAGTGCTGTGGTATGCGCACTTTCACTACGCCAAGGCCACGGCGGCGTTGGGCGCCTTCGAGAAAGCCCACTTGAAACTGCCGGAGCATCGCTTCCTGACCCACGTCGACAATGCCGACCTGCCGTATGCGGACATTGGTCGGAAGTCGGCGGTATTGCCGTATTTCGAAAAACTCTGAAAAAACCTGGCTCGCTAACCATGCATTCCCTCTGCTCGCGATGAACGTCAACGATGACACGGGCTGTCTGAATGCCAGCGTTGGCCGGGCGATCATCGCGAGCAGGCTCGCTCCCACAGGGGCACCGCAGCAAGACGGTTATCGACAGACAGCCACAACATGAGACAAACTCAACATATCCGCACTGACATCAAATTTCCCTCATGGAGCCCCCGGTGCTTGAAATTCGCCACCTGAAAACCCTGCACGCCCTGCGCGAAGCCGACAGCCTGGTGGACGCGGCCGACCGCCTGCACCTGACCCAGTCGGCGCTGTCCCACCAGTTCAAGGAACTGGAAGAACGCATGGGCATGCCCCTGTTCGTGCGCAAAACCAAACCGGTGCGCTTCACCAGCGCCGGTTTGCGCCTGCTGCAACTGGCCGACGCGACCCTGCCCCTGCTGCGCAGCGCCGAGCGCGACATTGCGCGGTTGGCCGGCGGCACCGCCGGGCGCCTGCACATGGCGATCGAGTGCCACAGTTGCTTCCAGTGGCTGATGCCGACCATCGACCAGTTCCGCGACGCCTGGCCGGAAGTCGAGCTGGACCTGGCCTCCGGCTTCTCTTTCGCGCCGTTGCCGGCCCTGGCCCGGGGTGATCTGGACCTGGTGGTCACCTCCGACCCGCTGGAAATCGCCGGCCTCACCTACGTGCCGCTGTTCACCTACGAAGCCATGCTCGCGGTGGCCAACCAACATCGGCTGGCGGGCAAGGCCTACATCGTTCCCGAGGACCTGCTCACGGAAACCCTGATCACCTACCCGGTGGAACGCGATCGCCTGGACATCTTCACCCGCTTCCTGGAACCGGCCGACATCGAACCGGCGCAAGTGCGCACCTCGGAGTTGTCGGTGATGATGATGCAACTGGTGGCCAGCGGCCGCGGCGTGTGTGGCATGCCGCACTGGGCGCTGCATGAATACAGCTCGCGGGGCTACGTGAAAGCCAAGCGCCTGGGTGAGAAAGGCTTGTTCGCCACGCTGTACGCGGCGGTGCGCACGGACATGCTGGATGCACCGTACATGCGCGACTTCCTGCTGACGGCCAAGGACACCTCGTTCTCGACCCTGGACGGGGTCAGCGCGGTCAAATAGCCAACACCATTCGGGGGATAACTCACGCTGCCTTGCGCTGCTCCAGCATCAACCGCACCGCCAGCCCCGACAGCACGAACCCCATGAAGTAACGCTGCACCGACAGCCAGGTCGGGTTGTTGACGAACCACGACGCAATGGCCGCCGCGAACAGCGCGATCAGCAGGTTGACGCAGAAACTGACGCTGATCTGGGTCAGGCCCAGCAGCAGGCTCTGGGTGAACACCGAACCGTGTTCAGGCGAGATGAATTGCGGGAACACCGAGAGGTAGAACACCGCAATCTTCGGGTTCAGGGCGCGGGTCAAAAAGCCCATGGTGATCAGCTTGCGCGAGGAGTCCGGCGGCAACTGCTGCGCCTCGAACGGTGACCGCGCCCCCGGCTTGACCGCCTGCCAGGCCAGCCACAGCAGGTACAACGCCCCCGCCCACTTCAACAGCTCATAGGCCATCGGCACCGCCAGGAACACCGCAGTCAAACCTGCGGCCGCAGCGAACAGGTGCACGAAAAACCCGGCCACCACCCCGAGCAGCGACGTCACCCCGGCCTTGCGCCCCTGACAGATCGACCGGGAGATCAGGTAGATCATGTTCGGCCCAGGCGTGAGCACCATCAGCAAGGCAGCTGCGGCGAAAATCAGCAAATCGTGAAGAGGGATCATGGGCACCGTCCGTGGGTGATCAGGCAGTCGTGGTCAACGCAGCTCGATAAAACGGCAGGATCAGGTCGCGTGTCAATGGCGCCAGGGTCAGGCCGCCGTCAGTGGTCGGGTCGATCCAGCGCACTTCTTCGATTTCCGCTGCCGGGGTGACAGCGACATCAATTGCCAGTTGAAAGACCTCGGCCTGTACGACAAAACCCGGCTCATTGGCCGCCGGCGCCGAGAACGGCCCCAGGTAAGTGGCGTGCGCCGGATCGACGATCAGGCCCAGTTCTTCTTCCAGTTCACGGGCCAGCGCCTGCACCGGTTGTTCGTGGGCCTCGATCTTGCCGCCCGGCTGCATGAAGGCTTCGGTGCCGCGCTTGCGTACCAGCAGGGTGCGGCCGTCGGGACCGATCAACAGGGCGGCGGCGATGCGGATGATGTGCGCGGAAGAAGTCATGAGCGGTGCGACCTTGGAAAAAGCCGCAAGGATCGCATGAGTCCCCCTGTAGGAGCGAGCTTGCTCGCGATGGCGCCGTGTCAGTCAATGCACTTGTGTCTGACACACCGCTTCGCGAGCAAGCTCGCTCCTACAGGGAACAGGGTTGAATCGGGTAGCCGTTTACGCCGCCTCCTGGAAATCCATCTCCGGTGGCTGGCGACGGAAGCCGCCGGTCAGCACCGCCAGGTACACCACGCCGATCGCCAGCCAGCTCAGGCCGAGGTAGATCGCCAGGTGGTCGAGGCTGACCATCAGCCACAGGTCCGCCGCCAGGCCGATGAAGGGGAACAGCAGGAACAGCACGAACTCGCGCAGGCCTTTTTTCTCGCCGCCGATCCAGTAATGGAAGATCACCGACAGGTTGACCAGGCTGAAGGCCAGGAACGCGCCGAAGTTGATGAACGAGGTCGAGGTGGTGACGTCCAGTTTCAGCGCCAGCAAGGCGACCACAGCGCACAGCAGGATGCTGTTGATCGGCGTGCCGAAGCGTTCGTGCAGGGTGCCGAAGAACGACTTGGGCAGCACACCGTCGCGGCCCATGGCGAACAACAGGCGCGAGCCGCTGGCCTGGGCCGACAGCCCCGAGGCGAACTGGCCGACGATCAGGCCGATCAGGAAGATCGAGACGAACAGGTCGCCGCCGATGTTGCGGGCAATTTCATAGGCCGCCGAGTCGACGCTGTCGAACTGGAACGACGGGTGCGCGACCTGCACGAAGTACGACACGCCGACGAAGATCAGGCCACCGATCAGGGTGATCAGCATGATCGCCCGTGGGATGGTTCGGCGCGGGTCGCGGGTTTCTTCGGTCAGCGTGCTGACCGCGTCAAAGCCCAGGAACGAGTAACAGGCGATGGCGGCACCGCTCATGATCAGCGGCATCTGCATGTCGCCGTTGAAGAACGGCTTGAGCGACCACAACGGCGTGCTCGCATCCCCGGCGACGTAATGCACGCACAGCGCGACGAACGCGATCAGCACCAGAAACTGCACCAGCATCAACAGGGCATTGACGCCATTGGCCAGTTTCAGGCCGACGATGTTGATCGCACTGGTGATGCCGATGAAGGCCAGCACCCACACCCACTGCGGCACCGCCGGGAACGCGGAGTACAGGTACGCCGCACCGATCAGCCAGATGGCCATCGGCAAAAACAGGTAATCGAGCAGTACCGCCCAACCGGCGATGAAGCCGAGCTTGGGGCTGATGGCCTTGCGCACATAGCTGTAGGCCGAACCGGCCACGGGAAACGCCGAAGCCATGCGCCCGTAGCTCATGGCGGTGAAGAACATCGCCACCAGGGCTGCCAGGTAAGCGGCAGGCACCATGCCTTCGGTGGATTGAGCGAGGATACCGAACGTGCCGAGCACGATGATCGGCGTCATGTAGGCGATGCCAAACAGCACCACCGACCCCAGTGACAGGGTGCGTTGCAAACGAGCCATGAGCGACTACTCCGCAATTATTAGATTTATGGCAGAACCGAGTTCGGTGCAGTTTTTTTTGGGTGTTGCCTTGTTGTTATTGGGTGAAGGTCAAACAGTTGTGTTGGCTGTGCGGGCCTCTTCGCGGGCAAGCCCGCTCCCACAGGGATCTTGGGCGTTCACAAAACCTGTGGGAGCGGGCTTGCCCGCGATAGGGCCGGCCCGAACAGCACAAAATCCGGATCAGCCCTTGGGAATCATCAACTCCCGCAACCCACCCGCATGCTCGACCAGCTCCCCCGGCAACTTCAGCCGCTGGTCATCGAGGTAGCGATAATCCTGGCGCGCCGCCTTGAGCTGGTTCAGGTCCAGCTCCACGGTGAACTGCCCTTCCTCGCGGCCAGCCTCGAACAGCAGCGTGCCCAGCGGATCGACCAACGCGCTGCCGCCGGCGAACAGCAGCCCGCCATCGCCCTCTTCCACGCGGTTGACCATCACCGCGAAGGCCTGGTTTTCCTGGGCGCGGGCCATGATCGCGGTGCGGTGCGTGGGGCCGTAGGGGTCCATGTTGCCGTTGGTGACGATCAGCAGTTCGGCGCCCAGTTGTGCCAATGCGCGGGCGGTTTCCGGGAACTCGATGTCGTAGCAGATCAGCAGCCCGACCCGCACACCGTTCCACAGGCAGGTGGCGTAGCGGTCGCCCGCTTCGTACACGCCGCGGTCCGACGCCCACAGGTGGGTCTTGCGGTATTTCAGCGCGATACCCTCGGGGGTGATCAACAGGGTGGTGTTGAAGAAGCGGCCGTTGTCGTTTTCGGCGGTACCGATCACCACCGCCACATTGCGCTCACGGGCAGCGGCGACAATCGCGCTGACGGTCGGGCCGTCCAGCGGTTCGGCGACACGGGCGACGGTGTCGGCGGACGGGAAGCCCATCAGGTGGCTTTCCGGAAACATGATCAGTCGGGTGTCGGCGGCGCAGGCGGCAATCGCTGCCAGTGCGCGTTCGAGGTTGTAAGCCGTAGCATTGTCACGGCCCGCCAATTGGGCGAGTTCGATCTTCATCGGTATTCCTTGTTCTGCGGGCCGGGCGCCAGAAAGATTGCCCGGTCGGTGTCTGTGCGCCAGTATGCGCAGCAAGCAACCGGTCAGGGAATCACGCGGCCGGGGTAACACCATAGGGGTAGAGCCATGACACTCTCGCTGGACGACATCGCCTGGCACCGCTCGGTGGGGCAACTGATCGACGCCCTGGACAAGCCCAATTTCTGGGCGCAACTGGTGCGCCTGCTCGACCAGTACGTGCCATGCGACAGCTGGGTGGCACTGCTGTTCAGCGCCGACCAGCACCCGCAGGTGTTCGCCGAATGCCCGGGCGAGGATGGCGGCCCCGATCCGTTGTTCCAGGACTATCTGCGCGGCCTGTACCTGCTCGACCCGTTCTACATCGCCTGCCGCGAGCAATCGCGCACCGGTCTGTACCGTTTATCGGAGGTGGCGCCGGAGCATTTCGAACTCACCGAGTACTATCAACGATACTTTCGTGTGAATGTCGTGGCTGACGAAATCCAGTTTAATTGCCAGCTCGAAGGCGAACGCACGCTGTGCCTGTCGCTGGGCAGCAAACGCCACTTCAGCGCCGAGCAGATTGCCCTGCTATCGTTGATCCAGCCATGGGTGCTCGGCCTGTTGCGCCAACGCCTGCCCTACGAAATCAACGAAATCGTGGCCCTGGCCCCCGCGCCGGCGCAGGGCGACTGGCGGGTGCAACTGGAGGCGTCGGTGCAGCAACTCAAGGGGGCGCAACTGACCGCCCGGGAGCTGGACGTCGGACGCTTGATGCTCAGCGGCTGCTCCAGCAAGGAAATCGCCCGCAAGCTGGAAATCTCCGTGGAAACCGTGAAAGTCCATAAGAAACACATGTACAGCAAGCTGGGGATCAAGTCCCAGTCCGAGCTGTTTTCGATTTTTCTGCAAGCGCAAAACGCCTGATGCCAACACCCTGTAGGAGCGAGCTCGCTCCGGGCGGCGTTCCGACGATGCGGTGTGTCAGATAACAATATTTCAACTGACACACCGCATCGCGAGCAAGCTCGCTCCTACAGGTACTGGTGTATGCAATAACCGAGTCCGAACCCAGGGAAACCGTATGAGCCTGTCACTCCTGAGCCGTTATGCCTTCTTTGCCGCGTGCGTGATTTTCACCCTCGCCAGCCTGCCCTTCCTGGAGCACGACTGGCTCTGGCCGTTCACCGCCGTGACCGGGGTCCTGAGCCTGATCGGCGTGTTCGATCTGCTGCAAAGCCCGCACGCGGTACGGCGCAACTACCCGATCCTGGGCAACATCCGCTATCTGGTGGAAGGCATCCGTCCGGAAATCCGTCAGTACCTGCTGGAGTCCGACAGCGACGCCCTGCCCTTCTCCCGCGCCCAGCGCTCGCTGGTCTATTCGCGGGCCAAGAACGAAACCGCCGACAAACCCTTCGGCACCCTGATCGACGTCTATCAATCGGGTTTCGAGTTCATCGGGCACTCGATGCGCCCGGCGCCGTTGAGCGACCCGAGCAGTTTCCGCGTCACGGTCGGCGGCCCACAGTGCACGCAGCCGTATTCGGCCTCGGTGTTCAACATCTCGGCGATGAGCTTCGGCTCGCTCAGCGCCAACGCCATTCGCGCCTTGAACCAGGGCGCCAAGCTCGGCAACTTCGCCCACGACACCGGTGAAGGCAGCATCAGCGCCTATCACCGGGAAAACGGCGGCGACCTGACCTGGGAGCTGGGCAGCGGTTATTTCGGTTGCCGCACAGCGGACGGGCGTTTCGACCCCGAACGCTTCGCCGCCCAGGCGCAGACGCCGCAAGTGCGCATGATCGAAATCAAGATGTCCCAGGGCGCCAAGCCCGGCCACGGCGGGATTCTGCCCAAGCACAAGGTCACCCGGGAAATCGCCGAGACCCGCGGCATCCTCATGGGTGAAGACTGCATCTCGCCCTCGCGCCACAGCGCGTTCTCCACGCCGATCGAACTGATGCACTTCATCAAGCAACTGCGCGAACTGTCCGGCGGCAAACCGGTGGGCTTCAAGCTGTGCCTGGGGCATCCGTGGGAATTCATGGGCATTGCCAAGGCGATGCTGGAAACCGGCATCCTCCCGGACTTCATCGTCATTGACGGCAAGGAAGGCGGCACCGGCGCCGCGCCAGTGGAGTTCACCGACCACATCGGCGTACCGATGCGCGAAGGCCTGCTGTTCGTGCACAACACCCTGGTGGGCCTGAACCTGCGGGACAAGATCAAACTCGGCGCCAGCGGCAAGATCGTCAGCGCCTTCGACATCGCCAGCGTCCTGGCCATCGGGGCCGACTGGGCCAACTCGGCGCGCGGCTTTATGTTCGCCATCGGCTGCATCCAGTCGCAAAGCTGCCACACCAACAAATGCCCGACCGGCGTCGCCACCCAGGACACCCTGCGCCAGCGCGCCCTGGTGGTGCCGGACAAAGCCCAGCGCGTCTACAACTTCCACCGCAACACCCTCAAGGGCCTGGCCGAAATGCTCGCTGCCGCCGGCCTGGATCACCCTTCGCAGTTGTCGGCCAAGCACCTGGTGCGACGCATGTCAGCCACCGAGATCAAGCTGTTCTCGCAGTTGCACGTGTTCCTCAAACCCGGGGAATTGCTCACCGGCGAGGTCAACGGCGAGTTCTATTCGCGCATGTGGCAGATGGCGCGGGCGGATAGTTTTGAGCCTAATGAAATCGTAGCGGCGTAATCCACACGAAACAGATTCACGCCTCAGGCTCACGGACCATGAACAACCGCGAGAACAGGAAACCTAACAGCAGGCTCAACAATGAATACGTCGCCACCGTCACCAGGCGACGTATCCCCCAACTGTCCGCCGCGAAGCCGATACCGAAGCTCATGGCCCCCATCAGACCGACAAAGAGCAGGTAGCGCAGCACCGAAACCCGCGCGTCGAACGTGTACAGCGCATTCACGTAAAAGCTGAAGGAAGCGGCGACACAGAATGCCAGGAAGTTACCCAGCGCCTGGTTGAGTTCGGCTGCGGTGGTCAGGACGAAAAACACCTGCCAATGAATGAGCATGTTGGCCAAGCCTATAACCGCGTAGCTCGCGAACCCTTTCCAAAAGGCTTTCATGCCGTACCCGTGAGTTTCCGGCTGCAGATCGGTTCACGCTAATAGGCGTTGGGGTGAGGGTCTACTGTCAGAAATAACAGGTGCTGGCCTATTCCTGACCAGCGGTCACAGGTCATCCCAGGGAAACCGGCAGCCTGCTTCAACCATGAAGACCCCAGGTGCCTGAGACATTCAGTAATATCGGGTTTTTGCAATTGTCACAAAATAAGGCCACCCTGCGCGCCGCCGTTGTGCGGCGCGCAACTTTTGGCGCGGCCCGCCACTCCTTATTTCAACACCCGTTCCCGAGACCGCTGTCATGACGTCCGAACGCGATCACCGAATCGACTTTTTCCGAGGCCTGGCGCTGATCTTCATTTTCTGGGATCACGTGCCGCACAATCCACTCGGGCAAATCACCCCGCGCAACTTCGGTTTCAGCGACGCCGCCGAGATATTCGTGTTCCTCGCCGGTTATGCCGCGGTGCTGGCCTACGGCAAGATCCTCAAGCGCGACGGTTACCTGTTCGCCTGCCTGAAGATCCTGCGCCGCGCCTGGGTGCTCTACGTCGTGCATATTTTCCTGCTGGCGATGTTGATGGGCATCGTGTTCTTCGCCAACAGCCACGTGGAAACCCGCGACCTGGTGGAAGAAATGGGCATGCACCATTTCATCACCGACCCGCAGCAGGCCTTGATGGATGAACTGCTGCTGCGTTTCAAACCCAACCTGATGGACCCCCTGCCGTTGTACATCGTGCTGCTGGCGGGTTTGCCGCTGGCGCTGCCGCTGCTGGTGCACAAGGCCTGGACGGTGGTGGCGATGTCCCTGACGGTGTACCTGCTGGCGCCGTGGTTCGGCTGGAACCTGGCGGCCATCAAGGACGGCGTGTGGTACTTCAACCCGGTGGTCTGGCAGTTGCTGTTTGTCCTCGGCGGCGCCGCCGCGAGCCATGGCCAGCAGGCGCGCGCGCCGGACACCCGGCCGCTGATGCGCCAGCCGCTGTTCGTCAGCGCGGCAATCTACGTGGTCGTCACGGGCGTGATCACCCTGTCCTGGCGCTGGCCCGAGATTCACGACGCCGTGATGCCGGCCTGGCTGAGCAACCTGCTGTACCCGATCAGCAAGACCGACCTGTCACCGGTGCGACTCGTGCATTTCCTGGCAATCGCCTATGTGACGGCGAAACTGCTGCCGGACACCGGCTGGACGCAGAACTGGTGGGCGCAGCAATCCTGCCGCATGGGGCGTTACTCCCTGGAAATTTTCTGCCTGGGCGTGCTGCTGGCACCACTGGCCGACATGATCAACGCCATGACCGACGATGCCTTCGCCATGCAGATCTTCACCGCCCTGGTGGGCGCCGGGTTGATGGCGCTGCTGGGGGCGTGGCTGGAGTTCAACAAACACCTGAACAGGGCGCACGCCGTACCGGCCTGAACAAGGTTTCTGTGGGAGCGGGCTTGCTCGCGAAGGCGGTGTATCAGTCAAGAATTAGTTGACTGACACTCCGCCTTCGCGAGCAAGCCCGCTCCCACAGGTGGACATCAATCCCGCAAATCCGACTCATGAATCGGCTGATCGCGGTGCGTCGCGCGCTGGTACTGCGCTGGCCAGGTGGCCTTGCGCCCGCCCAGGTCGTCGTCGGCGTGCAGCGGCCAGTACGGATCGCGCAACAACTCGCGGGCGAGAAAGATGATGTCGGCCTGGCAGGTGCGCAGGATGTGCTCGGCCTGAGCCGGTTCGGTGATCATGCCGACCGTACCGGTGGCCATACCGGATTCCTTGCGTACACGTTCGGCGAAACGGGTCTGGTAACCAGGGCCCGTGGGGATTTCGGCGTTGGCCGCCGTACCGCCCGAGGACACGTCGATCAGGTCCACCCCCAGGTCTTTCAAGCGGCGAGCCAGTTCGACGGTCTCATCAGGGTTCCAGCCGTCCTCAACCCAGTCGGTGGCCGACACCCGGACAAACACCGGCAGCTCTTCGGGCCACACCGCGCGCACCGCTTCGGTGACTTGCAACACCAGGCGAATGCGGTTTTCGAACGAACCACCATATTGATCGCGCCGCTGGTTGCTCAGCGGTGACAGAAACTGATGCAGCAGATAGCCATGGGCGGCGTGGACTTCCACCACCTTGAAACCGGCGGTCAACGCGCGTTTGGCCGAGGCCACGAAGGCCTGGATGACGTCGGCGATCTGGCCTTCATCGAGCTGTTTGGGTTGGGTGTGTTGCGGGTCGAATGCGATCGGCGACGGGCCGACCGGGGTCCAGCCACCGTCTTCGACTTTTACGCTGCCGTGCTTGCCGATCCACGGCCGGTGTGTGCTGGCCTTGCGCCCGGCGTGTGCCAGTTGAATGCCCGCCACAGCCCCCTGCGCGGCAATGAACCGGGTGATGCGTTGCAGCGGCTCGATCTGTTCATCGTTCCACAAGCCCAGGTCTTCGGCGGTGATGCGCCCGTCGGCGGCGACCGCCGTGGCCTCGGTGAAAATCAGCCCCGCCCCACCCACGGCGCGGCTGCCAAGGTGTACCAGGTGCCAGTCATTGGCCAGGCCATCGACACTGGAATACTGGCACATCGGCGACACGGCGATGCGGTTGAGCAGGGTCAGTTGGCGAAGGGTAAAGGGTTCGAGCAGCAGACTCATGGGGCACCTCTCTTATCAGTGGTCAGGCTCCAGGGTTCTGTTTGACAAGTCGACGAGTGACAGGAAAAAGGCGCAGCACCCGCCCCCGCGGGCAAAAGATTCGACAAGACGTCACAAGGCCAATCAAGCAGTGCTTAGAGCCTAGTCGACATCAGAGAGGATTGCGGGGTTCCTACCGGTTTGCCCGATTCCCCCGACACCCCGACTCCCCTGTAGGAGCGAGCTTGCTCGCGATGGCGGTGTGTCAGTCAATACACATGTGTCTGACACACCGCATCGCGAGCAAGCTCGCTCCTACCGCGGTTCGATGTGGGCAATCATCAACTGCACGGTTTCCACGCCACGGAACTCGTTGAGGTCGAGTTTGTAGGCCAGTTCGACCCACTTGATCGTCGGGTTCGGCCAGATGTCGCGGTCGATGCCGAAGGCGATGCCGTCCAGCTTCACCGTGCCACACTCGCTTTTGAGCACCACCTTGAGGTGACGTTCACCGACGACACGCTGCTCCACCAGTTGGAACACCCCGTGAAACAGCGGCTCGGGAAAGTGCTGGCCCCAGGGACCGGCGTGGCGCAAGGCACGGGCCAGTTCGAGGTGAAATTCCTCGACGGCCAATGTGCCGTCCGACAGCAGGCGCCCGGTCAGGTCTTCTTCGCGCAATTGCCTGCGCACTTCCGCGTCGAAGGCTTCGGCGAACAAGGGAAAATTCGCCTCAGGCAAGGTCAGGCCCGCGGCCATGGCATGGCCGCCGTATTTGCTGATCAGGTCGGGGTGCTGCGCCGCGACCACGCTCAAGGCATCGCGGATATGAAACCCCTGGACCGAACGCCCCGAGCCCTTGAGCAAACCATCGCCGGCATCGGCAAAGGCGATGGTCGGGCGGAAATAGCGCTCTTTCATCCGCGAGGCGAGGATACCGATAACCCCCTGGTGCCACTCCGGATCGAACAGGCACAGGCCGAATGGCATCGACTCCACCGGCAGGTCCTTGAGCTGCGCCATGGCCTCGCGCTGCATGCCTTGCTCGATGGACTTGCGGTCCTGGTTCATGCCGTCCAGTTGTGCGGCCATTTCCCGGGCCAGACCGGCGTTGTCGGTGAGCAGGCATTCGATGCCCAGGCTCATGTCATCCAGGCGCCCCGCCGCGTTCAAGCGCGGGCCGACGATAAAGCCCAGGTCGGTGGAGGTGATGCGTGCGTGGTCACGCTTGGCCACTTCGAGGATCGCCTTGATCCCCGGCCGCGCGCGCCCGGCGCGGATGCGCTCCAGGCCCTGATGCACGAGAATGCGGTTGTTGGCGTCCAGCGGCACCACGTCGGCCACGCTGCCCAGTGCCACCAGATCGAGCAATTCGCCGATGTTCGGCTGTGGCTTGCTGTCGTACCAGCCAAGGCTGCGCAAACGCGCGCGCAAGGCCATCAGCACATAAAAAATCACCCCGACGCCCGCCAGCGCCTTGCTCGGAAAGTCGCACCCAGGCTGGTTCGGATTGACGATGGCATCGGCCAGCGGCAGTTCGTCGCCTGGCAAGTGGTGGTCGGTGACCAGCACCTTCAGACCGGCCTTTTTCGCTGCCGCCACACCTTCGACACTGGAAATGCCGTTGTCCACGGTGATCAACAGTTGCGGCGTGCGGGTCAACGCCACGTCGACGATTTCCGGCGTCAGGCCGTAACCGTATTCGAAGCGGTTCGGCACCAGATAGTCGACATGCGCGGCGCCCAACAGACGCAAACCCAGCGTGCCGACCGTACTGGCGGTGGCGCCGTCCGCGTCGAAGTCACCGACGATCAGAATCCGCTGGCGTTGCTCCAGCGCTGTCACCAGCAAATCCACCGCCGCGTCGATCCCCTTGAGCTGCTGGAACGGAATCAGCCGCGCCAGGCTCTTGTCCAGTTCAGCTTCGCTCGACACGCCCCGCGCCGCATACAGACGCGTCAGCAGCGGCGGCAGATCGCCGAGAAATGGCAGGGTTTCGGGCAACAGGCGAGGTTCGATACGCATGGGGTGACAGATGCTTCTCTTGAAGATGTAGGGTAAACCTGAGCGACGCGCTGGAAATCAGCCGCGTTCGCCGCTCAGCCACTGCAACTGGACTTCGTGCTGACCACGGTCATCGGTGACGAACACCGTACCGTCGCTGATCATCACGTCCCACTTGATCACCCGCGGCATGTCCTGGGCGAGGGTCTCCAGCACATCCTGGGGAACGGCCGCGATGTGCACGTTTTTCAGGTTCTTGATCGCCGGGATCACTTTGCCTTCCCAGACGCGCAGGCTGCCGTAGGCCAGCAGGCTAGTGCGCTCGGTGCGGCGCGAGCACCAGGTCAGGCGGTCGACGTCCGGCTGGCCGACTTCGATCCAGTGCAGGACACGGTCATCCAGGCTCTTTTCCCACAGGGCCGGCTCGTCGACGTCCGACAGACCACGGCCAAACGACAGTTGCTCGTTGTACCAGAGGGCGTAAGCCAACAAGCGCACGGCCATGCGCTCTTCGGTTTCCGACGGATGACGGGCGATGGTCTGCTTCACCGACTCATAGATGCTGCGGTCGAGGTCGGTGAGGTTCAGTTCAAACTTGTAGGTCGTGGACGGCTGGGCCATGAACGGGCTTCTTGATACGTGGAAAGGCGGCAAGTCTAACCGATGCGGCGACTAATCAACGAATTGCTGACCATCATCATTGCGCGTCTGACGGCTGGCTGTGCTAAAACGCTCTACCAGCCCAGCCTTTGTCCTACAGGATCCAGCATGTCGTCCGCCGCCAAACCTCTCTCCGGTCTGAAAGTCATTGAATTGGGTACGTTGATCGCCGGGCCGTTTGCCTCGCGCATCTGCGGCGAATTCGGGGCCGAGGTGATCAAGATCGAATCCCCCGATGGCGGCGATCCGCTGCGCAAGTGGCGCAAGCTGTATGAAGGTACTTCGCTGTGGTGGTTCGTCCAGGCGCGCAACAAGAAATCCCTGACCCTGAACCTGAAACACCCGCAAGGCCTGGCGATCCTGAAGAAACTGCTGGGCGAAGCGGACATCCTGATCGAGAACTTCCGCCCGGGCGTGCTGGAAAAGCTCGGCCTGGGCTGGGACGTCTTGCACGCGCTGAACCCGAAACTGGTCATGGTGCGCCTGTCGGGCTTCGGCCAGACCGGGCCGATGAAAGACCAGCCAGGTTTCGGCGCCGTGGGTGAATCCATGGGCGGCCTGCGCTACATCACCGGTTTCGAGGACCGCCCGCCCGTGCGCACCGGGATCTCCATCGGCGACTCGATTGCCGCGCTGTGGGGCGTGATCGGTGCGCTGATGGCCCTGCGTCATCGTGAAGTCAACGGCGGCCTCGGGCAAGTGGTGGACGTGGCGCTGTACGAAGCCATTTTCGCCATGATGGAAAGCATGGTCCCGGAGTTCGACGTGTTCGGTTTTATCCGCGAACGCACCGGCAACATCATGCCGGGCATCACGCCCTCCTCGATCCACACCAGTGCCGACGGCAAACATGTGCAGATCGGTGCCAATGGCGACGCGATCTTCAAGCGATTCATGCAGGTGATCGGCCGCGACGACCTGGCCAATGACCCGCAGCTGGCCAGCAACGACGGGCGCGACAGTCGTCGCGACGAGCTCTATGGGGTGATTGATCGCTGGGTCAATTCATTGCCGCTGGACACCGTCATGCAGCACCTGAATCAGGCCGAGGTGCCTGCCAGCCGGATCTTCAGCGCCGAAGACATGTTCAACGATCCTCAGTACCTGGCCCGGGAAATGTTCCTCAAGGCCAAGCTGCCCGATGGCAAAGACTTCAAGATGCCGGGCATCGTGCCGAAACTCTCTGAAACACCTGGCACTTCGCAATGGGTCGGGCCGCAGTTGGGCGAACACAATGTGCAGGTACTCAACGATCTTGGCTACGACAGGGAACAGATCGAACAGCTGCGTCAAGACGGGGCCATCTAAGCTGAGGCGCCCGCGCTCACCACTCGCCCCGCACTTGCTGGCGCACGGGGCAAGGGCGGTCTGCGCGTGCGCTTTGGTATGGCTGTTCGCCGTGCCGCCGGCCTTGGCCCAGCCCAGGGAAACCATGATCTGGCTGTTGCGCGACCTGCCGCCGCTGATGATTTTCGAAGGTCCGAAAAAAGGCCAGGGCGTCATCGACCAACTGATGCCGTTGCTGACCTCCAGCATGCCCCAGTACCGGCACATCCTGCTGCGGGTCAATCGCGCCCGCGCCCTGCAGATGCTCCACGAACCGTCCCTGACGTGCGATGCGGCCCTGAACTGGAGCAAGGAACGCGAGCGCTGGATCGTCTTCTCGCTCCCGGTGTTCCGCGCCATGAGCAATGGCCTGGCCGTACGCCGGGTCGATCATGAAGTGATCGAACCTTACTTGCAGAACGGCGAGGTCGACCTGGCGGCCCTGTTGAACAGTGGCCGCGAACAGTTGGGCATCATCGGCGAGCGCAACTACGGCACCTACCTCGACTCGCTGCTCAAACAGGCACCGGCCGAGGTGCTGACCCAGCACTATGGCAACGATGCCCTGGGCAGCCTGTTGCAGATGCAACGCCTGGGGCGCCTGCGGTTCCTGCTGGGCTATCGCTCGGAAATCCGCTATCAGGCCCAACAGCAAGGGATTGCCGAGGATGAATTGCAGTTCTATCCGATTCTCGGCGCGGAGAAGTATCTGTCGGGTTACATCGGCTGCAACGACACCCCGGGCGGGCGGCAGGCCATCAGCGAAATCAACCAGCTGCTGCGCAAGCTGCCCCACGATCAATTGAGCCAGGCCTACGCCGCCTGGCTCGACCCGGAGAGCCGCAGCGCCTACCTGGAAGAGTCCAGGGCGTACTTCGAGCAACAAGGGCGGCCATGACAAATCGCAGGCAAAAAGAAACCCCGAGAAGTGGGGAGACGACTCGGGGTTAAACGTGGCCTGTACAAAGACCAGTAGCAGCAAGCGACAAACACCGGAGCACAATGCTTGTGTCCTGCTGTTACATGCTCTGACTGACCTTGGGCCAGTAAGGTTCCCGTGAAAAAAAATTCACTTACGCGTGGGTTGGGAGCTTTTCCTGCGCGGCGTTGCGCAAGGCGGCGATCACGCAGGGCTCCAGGCGCCCTTCGGCAATCAGCAGGTCGCGGTGCAGGCCGTCGACCACATCGGTCAGCAGGCGTTTGTCCGTCAGCTGAGACTGGTTGAATTCCCGCTCGACCACGATAGCGCCCGTGGCGCTCTTCAATGTCACCAGGCATTCGCCATGGGCACCCGACGGGGTCAATGTCACCTGATACGGGCTCAGAGCCTCACCGAGCAATAGGCAGATACTTTCCATCTCGATCACCACTCAATAGTCCGAAAACGAAGTGCCAGGGGCGTGTCTACAGTAAATGACCGCCAGCACGAGAAGAAAGTTCGGGATGCAGAGCACGCGTTCGCGTCTCTGGTCTACGGAGGATGCATGGCAAAGATGACAGGGAAAAAACAGCGGGGGGGCGTTGGTCGGGAGGTTAGCTGCACGCCGCCCTCCCTGTAGGAGCGAGCTTGCTCGCGATCGCGGTGTGCAGGCAGCACTGAGTTGACTGATACACCGCTATCGTCGGAACGCCGCCCGGAGCAAGCTCGCTCCTACAGGGGGCCGAAATTACAACGGCTTGCCGCGATTACCGTGTTGGCTGACGAAGCTCTGCACGGCTTTCAGGTCGTTCGGCAGTACGGTGCAACGCTCGTCGCGCTCGAACAGGTCCGCCAGGTGCGCCGGCAGTTCCAGGGCCTTGCCAACGCCGGCCTTTTCCACGGCATCCGGGAATTTGACCGGGTGTGCGGTACCCAGGATCACCATCGGGATCTCCAGACTGCGGCGGCATTCGCGCGCGGCCTTGACGCCGATGGCGGTATGCGGGTCCAGCACTTCGCCGGTCTGGGCGAACACTTCGGCGATGGTTTCGCAGGTTTGCGCGTCATCCACGGCCAGCGAGTCGAACAGCTTGCGCGCTTCGGTCCAGCGCTCCTGCTCGACGGAGAAGCCGCCGCCCTGCTTGAAGCTGTCCATCAGCCCGGCGATGGCCGCGCCGTTGCGACCGTGCAGGTCGAACAGCAGGCGCTCGAAGTTCGACGAAACCATGATGTCCATCGACGGCGACAGCGTGGCGTGCAGGGTTTCCTTGACGTACTGGTTGCCGCTCATGAAGCGGTGCAGGATGTCGTTGCGGTTGGTGGCGACGATCAACTGGTTGATCGGCAGGCCCATGTTGCGTGCCAGGTAACCGGCGAAGATGTCGCCGAAGTTGCCGGTCGGCACCGAGAACGACACCGAACGCGCCGGGCCGCCCAACTGCAGGGAGGCGTGGAAGTAGTAGACGATCTGGGCCATGATCCGCGCCCAGTTGATCGAGTTCACCGCCACCAGGCGAGTGCCCTTGAGGAAACCCTGGTCGGCGAAGCTCGCCTTGACCATTTCCTGGCAGTCGTCGAAGTTGCCTTCGATGGCGATGTTGTGGATGTTCTCGCCGAAGATCGTGGTCATCTGCCGACGCTGCACTGCCGATACACGGTTGTGCGGGTGCAGGATGAAGATGTCGACGTTTTCGCAGTGCTTGCAGCCTTCAATGGCAGCCGAACCGGTGTCGCCGGAGGTGGCACCGACGATCACCACGCGCTCACCACGCTTTGCCAGCACATAGTCGAGCAGGCGGCCGAGCAGTTGCAGGGCGAAGTCCTTGAACGCCAGGGTCGGGCCGTGGAACAGCTCCAGCACCCACTCGTTGCCGTTCAACTGGCGCAGCGGCGCCACGGCGTTGTGGGCGAAGACGCCATAGGTTTCTTCGAGGATTTTCTTGAAATCGGCATCCGGGATGCTGCCGGTGACGAACGGGCGCATCACCCGGAAGGCCAGCTCGTGATACGGCAGGCCGGCCCAGGAAGCGATTTCTTCCTGGGTGAAACGTGGCAGGTTTTCCGGGACGTACAGACCGCCGTCGGTGGCCAGGCCAGCCAGCAGGACGTCTTCGAAATTCAGGGCCGGTGCCTGGCCGCGGGTACTGATGTAACGCATGACTGACTCCAATGGACAGTGTTCGCAAAGCCGGGCCCGCAAGCAGGCCCGGTCAATGGCTTAGTTCAGGTGCTCGACGCGGATCCGCACCACCGGCCCGACCACGCCCGCCAGGGCTTCGAGGGCGGCGATGGCATCGTTGATGTGCTGTTCGAGCACACGGTGGGTCAGCAGGATCATCGGCACCAGGCCGTCATGCTCTTCGACTTCTTTCTGCATGATCGACTCGATGTTGATGCCGCGCTCCGACAGGATGCTCGCCACCTGGGCCAGTACGCCCGGATGGTCCTTGGCCTGGATGCGCAGGTAGTAGGCGCTTTCGCAGGCTTCGATCGGCAGGATCGGATGGGCCGACAGCGAATCCGGCTGGAACGCCAGGTGCGGCACGCGGTTTTCCGGGTCGGAGGTCATGGCGCGAACCACGTCCACCAGGTCGGCGATCACCGACGAAGCGGTCGGCTCCATGCCGGCGCCAGCGCCGTAGAATAGGGTCGAGCCAGCAGCGTCGCCGTTGACCATTACCGCGTTCATCACGCCATTGACGTTGGCGATCAGGCGATCGGCCGGAATCAGCGTCGGGTGCACGCGCAACTCGATGCCGGCAGCGGTGCTGCGCGCCACGCCCAGGTGCTTGATGCGATAGCCCAGCGCTTCGGCGTAGTTCACGTCGGCGGTGGTCAGCTTGGTGATACCTTCGGTGTACGCCTTGTCGAACTGCAGCGGGATACCGAACGCGATGGACGCCAGGATCGTCAGCTTGTGCGCCGCGTCGATGCCTTCGACGTCGAACGTCGGGTCGGCTTCGGCGTAACCCAGTGCCTGGGCCTCGACCAGCACGTCTTCGAAGGTGCGACCCTTCTCGCGCATTTCCGTCAGGATGAAGTTGCCGGTGCCGTTGATGATGCCCGCCACCCAGTTGATGCGGTTGGCGGACAGGCCTTCGCGGATCGCCTTGATCACCGGAATGCCACCGGCCACGGCGGCTTCGAACGCAACGATCACGCCCTTCTCACGCGCCTTGGCGAAAATTTCATTACCGTGAACGGCGATAAGCGCCTTGTTCGCGGTGACCACATGCTTGCCATTCTCGATGGCCTTGAGTACCAGCTCGCGGGCAACGGTATAGCCGCCCATCAGCTCTATGACGATGTCGATCTCAGGGTTCGTGGCCACTTCGAAGACATCGGTGGTAATCGCAATACCGGTCGTTTGGAACTGAGGCTTTGGCGTGCGAATGGCAATTTGCGCCACTTCGATCCCACGCCCGGCACGACGAGCAATTTCCTCGGCGTTGCGCTGAAGTACGTTGAAGGTTCCGCCACCGACGGTCCCTAACCCACAGATGCCTACTTTGACCGGTTTCACTGTGAACTCCCCATAAAACGACCGACACGAGGCCGGCCGTGAAAACAGCCGCAGGTTCGCGGCTCTCTATTGATGGCCCGGCAATGCTGCCGCCGGACCATGATCGCCGGGGACAGGCCCCGACGATGCGAAATTACTTCGCGCCCAACGCCAGTTTGGCGACTTGTGGCGCAGGCTGGTAGCCCGGAATCACCTGACCGTCGGCCAAAACGATGGCCGGCGTGCCGTTCACGCCAATCGACTGGCCCAGGGCGAACTGTTTGGAAACCGGGTTATCGCACTTGGCGGCCTTGATTTCCTTGCCATCGACCATCTTGTCCATGGCCGCTTTCTTGTCTTTGGAGCACCACACCGCCTGCAACTGCTCGTCACCCGGCGAACCCAGGCCCTGGCGCGGGAACGCCACGTAGCGCACTTCGATGCCGCGCTTGTTCAGCTCGGGCACTTCGGCGTGCAGCTTGTGGCAGTACGGGCAGGTGGTGTCGGTGAACACGGTGATGTGCGACTTGGTTTCGCCGACAGCCGGGTAGACCACTGTCTCAGCGACCGGAATGTCGTTGATCAGCTTGGAAATGCCCAGGCGCTCGGTTTTCTCGGTCAGGTTGACCGGCTTGCCGTCCTTGAGCTGGAACATGTAGCCCTGCACCACGTACTGGCCGTCGGCGCTGGCGTAGAGCACGCGGCTGCCCTTGAGCTTGACTTCGTACAGGCCCGGCAACGGGCTGGCGGAGATGCTTTCTACCGGTACTTCGAGCTGGAGGTTTTCCAGGCTTTTACGAATGGCTTTGTCTGCCGCATCGTCGGCGACGGCAAAGGTACTGACCAACGCAATGGCTGCGGCGGCGAAAATCTGGGTCAGACGCATGAGAACTCCTGAAGGCGGACAGATGGAACGATCAGAACGCCCGTGCCGGAACACCGGGTCTCAACCTTCCATCGTGCAAACCGGCAAAGCCTACCACAGTAAGGCGCGTGGGGCCGAATGCCGGTGATGCAAGGCATTGCTCAGCGATCGTTTGCCGTGAGGAACCGCTTGTCTGTGGGAGCGAGCCTGCTCGCGATAGCGGAGTGTCAGTCAACATCGTTTTTGACCGATGTACCGCTATCGCGAGCAGGCTCGCTCCCACAGTGAGGGGTGGAACATCTTCACCCGCGCGGATGGTGTTTGGCATGCAGGTCCTGCAACCGCGCCCGCGCCACGTGGGTGTAGATCTGGGTGGTCGAGAGGTCGCTGTGGCCCAGCAGCATCTGCACCACCCGCAGGTCGGCGCCGTGGTTGAGCAAATGCGTGGCGAAGGCGTGACGCAGGGTGTGCGGCGACAGCGACTTGCCGATCCCGGCGACCTTGGCCTGGTGCTTGATGCGGTGCCAGAAGGTCTGGCGGGTCATCTGCTCGCCGCGCTGGCTGGGGAACAGCACATCGCTGGGGCGACCACCGAGCAGCTCGGCACGGCCATCACGCAGGTAGCGCTCGACCCAGGCGATCGCCTCCTCGCCCATGGGCACCAGCCGCTCCTTGCTGCCCTTGCCCATCACCCGCAGCACACCCTGGCGCAGGTTGACCTGTTCCAGCGTCAGGCTGATCAGCTCGGTCACCCGCAGGCCGCAGGCGTAGAGCACTTCGAGCATGGCGCGATCACGCTGGCCGATGGCTTCACTCAGGTCCGGCGCCTTCAACAGCGCCTCCACATCCGCTTCCGACAGGGATTTGGGCAGCGGCCGGCCCAGTTGCGGCATGTCCACGCGCAACGTCGGATCGACGGCAATCAGCTTTTCCCGCAGCAGATAGCGATAGAAGCCACGCACGCCGGAGAGAAAGCGCGCGGTGGAACGCGGCTTGTAGTTTTGCTCCAGGCGCCAGGCCAGGTGATCGAGAATCAACTCGCGACCGGCGTTGATCAGTTCCAGGTCCTTGTCCTGCAACCAGCCGTTGAACAACGCCAGGTCACTGCGATAGGCGTCACGGGTGTTGTCGGAGAGACCTTTCTCCAGCCACAGCGCATCGAGGAACTGGTCTATGAGGGGATGATCAATGGCAGGCATGGAGGCTCGGGCGAAAGCGGCAATACGGTCGGGAACGATAAATCGCGGGCAACAAAAAAGCAGCCCGTAGGCTGCTTTTTTCTGCATCGGAAGCTGGACTTAAGCCAGTTTTTCCTTGATGCGAGCTGCTTTACCCGACAGGTCGCGCAGGTAGTACAGCTTGGCTTTACGTACGTCACCGCGACGCTTGACAGCCATGCTGTCGATTTGCGGGCTGTAGGTCTGGAAAGTACGCTCTACGCCAACACCGTTGGAGATTTTACGAACGGTGAATGCACTGTTTACGCCGCGGTTACGCTTGGCGATTACAACGCCTTCGAACGCTTGCAGACGCGAACGGTCGCCTTCCTTCACTTTCACCTGAACGACAATGGTGTCGCCCGGGGCAAAGGTAGGGATCTCTTTGGTCATCTGCTCTGCTTCGAGTGCAAGGATGATTTTGTTAGTCATGCTGTGCTCCTAAGGTAAATCGTCTGATCTACCATCAATACGTTGTTAACTATCGTCCCGCTCGCGGAGATATTCCTCGAGCAGCTTCTTCTCTTCTCCAGAAAGCGAGCGGCTTTCCAGAAGATCGGCGCGTCGTTCATAGGTCCGACCAAGGGACTGCTGTAAACGCCAACGCCGGATGTGCGCGTGATTGCCACTTAGCAATACGTCGGGTACACGCTGATCCGCATACACCTCAGGTCGGGTGTAATGCGGGCAATCCAGCAGACCATCCGTAAAGGAATCTTCCTCGGCGGAGTCCGCATGCCCTAAAGCTCCAGGCAGCAGTCGTGTAACCGCATCAATCAGGACCATCGCCGGCAGCTCGCCGCCAGACAGTACATAGTCGCCAATCGACCACTCTTCATCGACATGAGCCTCAATAAAACGCTCGTCAATGCCTTCATAACGACCGGCAATCAGGATCAATGCATCCAGATTCGCCAGATCGCGTACCGCCGACTGAGTCAGTTGACGGCCTTGGGGGGACAGGTAAATCACCTTCGCCGCCTCCCCGGCTGCTGCCTTGGCCTGAACCAGAGCATCTTCCAGGGGCTTGATCTTCATCACCATGCCCGGACCACCGCCAAATGGGCGATCGTCCACAGTGTGATGTCGATCCGTCGTGTAGTCTCGCGGATTCCAACAGGTCAGCTGCAACAGCCCCTGTTTCACCGCCCGACTGGTGATGCCGTACTCGCTGATGGCGGAGAACATCTCGGGAAACAGACTGATCACTTCTACGCGCAAGTTAGCCACGCTTAGAAATCCGCGTCCCAATCCACCTTCATCTCGCCCGCACCCAGGTCGATGGCCAACACGCATTGCTCGGTATACGGCAACAGGCGTTCGCGATCATCCAGGCTGCCAGCGCAAGGCTTGACCACCATTACATCATTGGCGCCGGTTTCCAGAAGGTGATCGACCTTACCGAGCAATTGCCCGAGGGTGTCGATGACCTTGAGACCTTCCAGCTGGTACCAGTAGTACTCGCCGTCGGTCAATTCAGGGAACAGGTTGCGCGGCACGCAGATCTCATAACCGGCCAGAAGACGTGCTTCTTCTCGATCATCAAGACCCTTGAGCTTCGCGACCAGGAACTTGTCGCTCCCGCGTCCACTGACCAGCTCGACCTGTTTCACACTACCTTCGCGCTTGAGCGTCCAGGTCTTGTATTGCAACAGGTTTTCTGTCGGATCAGTAAAGGAATACACCTTCACTTCGCCGCGAACGCCATGAACAGAATAAATTTTGCCGATAACGATCAAATCATCAGCAACAGCTGGCGTCGCGTTCATATTGCTCAGGCCGCAGCCTTGGCAGCGTCCTTCAACAACTGAGCAACACGCTCAGAAGGTTGTGCACCAACGCTCAGCCAGTAGGCTACGCGCTCTTGGTTCACGGACAGACGAACTTCCTGGCCACGAGCGATAGGGTTGAAGAAACCAACCTGCTCTTTGTGCGAACCGTCGCGCGGGTTGCGGCTGTCGGTTACGGTCAGGTGGTAAAACGGGCGCTTTTTGGAGCCGCCAAGGGCAAGACGGATTGTTAGCATGTGAACATCGTTCCTGTAGTCGGTGCTGCAAATCTAAAGGCACAGCGGGCATGGGTGCCCGAAAGGCCGCATATTCTAAGGAATATCCGGACTTTTGCAAATGACTTTTTCCGGCGACCTATCGGACGCCTTGCAGATTTGCTATAGAGCCGTCGTTGAAAACGGCCTGTCGGCTCCCGCCAAGCGCGGGTTTACCGTTTGTCCCACATTTCTGTGGATCAGCGCCGACAGGCTGCCGGCGCGAATTCCTTACATTTTCGGCATGCCGCCGCCGGGCAACATACCGCCCATGCCGCGCATCATTTTGGCCATGCCGCCTTTGGCGGAAAACTTCTTCATCATCTTCTGCATCTGCTTGTGTTGCTTGATCAAGCGACCGATGTCCTGCACCTGGGTGCCGGAACCCATGGCGATCCGACGCTTGCGCGAACCGCTGATCAGCTCAGGGTCGCGGCGCTCGGCCGGGGTCATGGAATTGATGATGGCTTCCATCTGTTTGAACTGTTTCTCTGCCGCCGTCTGGGCGTTGCCCATCTGCGCCAGGTTGACACCGCCGATGCTCGGCAGTTTGTCCATGAGGCCGCCGAGGCCGCCCATGTTCTTCATCTGTTGCAACTGATCGCGGAAGTCTTCGAGGTCGAAGCCCTTGCCCTTCTTCAGTTTCTTGGCCAGTTTGTCGGCCTTTTCCTTGTCGAGGGTCGCTTCGGCCTGTTCGATCAGGCTGAGCACGTCGCCCATGCCGAGGATTCGCGAGGCGATACGCTCGGGGTGGAACGGTTCGAGCGCTTCGCTCTTCTCACCCATACCGATGAACTTGATCGGCTTGCCGGTGATGGAACGCACCGACAGCGCGGCACCGCCACGGGCGTCACCGTCGACCTTGGTCAGGATCACACCGGTCAGCGGCAGCGCATCGCCGAAGGCCTTGGCCGTGTTGGCGGCGTCCTGGCCGGTCATGGCGTCGACCACGAACAGCGTTTCGACCGGGTTGACCGCGGCGTGCAGGGCCTTGATCTCGCCCATCATCTCTTCGTCGATGTGCAGGCGACCGGCGGTGTCGACGATGACCACGTCGATGAATTTCAGCTTCGCTTCTTTAATAGCCGCCTGGGCGATCTCGACCGGCTTCTGGCTCAGGTCCGACGGGAAGAACGTCACGCCGATGTCGTTGGCCAGGGTTTCCAGCTGCTTGATCGCCGCCGGACGGTACACGTCCGCAGACACGACCATTACCGACTTCTTCTTGCGCTCCTTAAGGAAGCGCGCCAGCTTGCCGGCGGTGGTGGTCTTACCAGCGCCCTGCAAACCGGCCATCAAGACGATGGCAGGTGGAACGGCACTCAGGTTCAGGTCTTCGTTGGCCGCGCCCATCAGGCTTTCGAGTTCGGCCTGGACGATTTTCACGAAGGCCTGGCCCGGGGTCAGGCTGCGCGACACTTCGGTGCCGACGGCACGTTCCTTGACCGAGTTGACGAAGTCCTTCACCACCGGCAGGGCAACGTCGGCTTCGAGCAACGCCATGCGCACTTCACGCAGGGTGTCTTTGATGTTGTCCTCGGTCAGCTTGGCCTTGCCGGTGACATGGCGCAGCGTCTGCGAGAGACGGTCGGTTAGGTTTTCAAACATTGCGCGATCCTTTCAGGCCCTGTGTAGACCGGGATAATGGCGGCCCTGAGCGAAAAAACGGGTGCTCGGCGAGCCTGCGGCGTGGGCAGGTCGCGGATTATAGCGAAGACTGCGTCTGGCGCACACCTCGCACTTTCGTGCCGTGGGGGTTCTATGCCAAACTCAGCGCCTTTCGGGCTTGCCTAACAGGACTTATGCTCCCCTTGTCACCCAGTTTGCTTACCACGCTCGCCGCCGCCTGTTTGTATGCCGCTGCGACTATCTATCAGGGCACTCGCCTGGCCTCCGGCGCCAAGGCGAACAAGCGTCTGCTGGTCACGCTCGGCGTGCTGGCCGTCCTGGCACACAGCGCCAGCCTGTTCACCCACCTGTTGACCCCCATCGGCCTGGGCCTGGACTTTTTCAGCGCCGCCAGCCTGATCGCCGCCGCGGTCATCGCGCTGACGCTGCTGGCCTGTTCGCGCATTCCGGTGGAAAACCTGCTGATCCTGCTGTTCCCGCTGGGCGCGGCGACGGTGCTGCTCGCGCAGTTCGCCCCCGCCGGCACGGTGCAGGTGATCGACGAAGAGCCGGGTATCCTCGCGCATATCCTGCTGTCGATCCTTGCCTACGGCATGTTCACCATCGCGGTGTTCCAGGCGTTGCTGCTGCTGGTCCAGGACCATCAGCTCAAGCACAAGCACCCGTCCGGGCTGATCAAAAACTTCCCGCCCCTGCAGACCATGGAAAGCCTGTTGTTCGGTTTTCTCTGGGCCGGCTGGAGCCTGCTGTCGCTGTCGCTGATTTCCGGATGGCTGTTCGTCGACAACCTGTTCGCCCAGCACCTGGTGCACAAAACCCTGCTGGCGTGCCTGGCGTGGGTGGTGTTCAGCGTGCTGCTCTGGGGGCGCAATCGCCTGGGCTGGCGCGGCCACAAGGCCATTCGCTGGACCCTGGCCGGCTTCTGCCTGCTGATGCTGGCGTATTTCGGCAGCAAGCTGGTTCGTGAATACATCCTGCACATCTGACAGGCGGCATTAATGGACGACTTGCCCATAGGACCGATGCTCGCCGTAGTGGCCCTGCTGATTTTATGGTCGGGGCTGTTCACGGCCATCGAGGCCGCACAGCAACATTTGCTGGCGCAACGCACGGCTTCGCGCTCCAGTGACAAGCCGGTGGCAAGACTGAGCTTCCCGCTCAGCAGCCTGATCTTCTGCAATACCTTGTGCCGGGCGCTGGTGGTGGTCATCAGTACCCTGCTGGCACTGTTCTCCTGGGCGGAAAAGGGTCCGTGGGCCGCCTGCCTCGGCGCCGGCGCGCTGCTGCTGGTGTTCGCCGACTACCTGCCACGCGCCCTCGCCGCCCGTTACCCGGACGCGACCCTGTCACTGGGCAATACCCTGCTCGGCGTTCCGCTGAAAATCATCTACCCCGCCGCCTGGCTGCTCGATGGCCTCAGCCAGCTGCTGATGCGCCCGTTCGCCCGCAAAGCCAAGGTGGTGCAGCAGAGCGAAGAAGAGCCACCGCAGGACCGTCACGACGACCCGGACAACCCGGTCTGCCGCCCGCACGCGCTGCCGGGCATCCACGCGCTGGACAACATCACGGTCAACGACATTCTGGTGCCACGCAGTGAAGTCGACGGGATCAACCTGGACGACTCCCTCGAAGAGATCATCGAGCAACTGCGCAACAACCGGCGCACACGCCTGCCGCTGTTCCACGCTGACATCAATCAGGTGGAGGCCGTGCTCAATACCCGGCAGATCCGCCACCTGCTGCCCGACGGCAACCTGACACGCGAAGCGTTGCTCGCCGCCAGCTACGACCCGTATTTCGTGCCGGAAAGCACGCCACTGCAGCTGCAACTGCTGAATTTCCACAAGCAGCAACGGCGCCTGGGCATGGTGGTCGACGAGTATGGCGAAGTGCTGGGCATCGTCACCCTGGAAGACATCCTCGAAGAAATCGTCGGCGAATTCGAAAGCCAGCACAGCCTGCACAATCCGCACATCCACCCGCTGGCCGACGGGCGCCTGGTGATCGACGGCGCGGCCTCGATCCGCGACTTGAACAAGAGCCTGGGCTGGCACCTGCCCAGCGACGGCCCGAAAACCCTCAACGGGCTGGTCACCGAGGCGCTGGAGACCATTCCGGACAGCTCGGTCTGCCTGAACATCGGGCGTTATCGACTGGAAATCCTGGAAACCGAAGACAACCGCGTGACCCGCGTACTGATCTGGCACACCAGCCCGGTCCCCGCTGCGCAGTAAGCCCCGCAGATAGAGCCCGCTCCTGCACGGGTTCGCCCTTGTTCAATCGTTAGCCGCCTTCCTATAATCCCACCACGCTTACCCAAGCCCCGCCTTACCCCGTGCTACCCGCACCCCCGCTGCAAACCCACATCCCTGGGTGTTCGAACATAATAATTCGCTCCACTGGAGCACATGACTGTCAGGGACAACCGCATGACCACCAGCACGACCTATACCGAAACCACGCCTGAACAACCGACGAACTCGGCCACCCGCGTGGCCACCGCCAGTTTCATCGGTACCGCCATCGAGTTCTACGACTTCTATGTGTACGCCACCGCCGCCGCCCTGGTGATCGGTCCGGTGTTCTTCCCGCAGACCTCCGGCACCGCACAGATGCTGTCGGCGTTTCTGACCTTCGGTATCGCTTTCCTCGCGCGGCCCCTGGGTTCGGCGCTGTTTGGCCACTTCGGTGACCGCATCGGGCGCAAATCGACACTGGTCGCCTCGCTGCTGCTGATGGGCGTGTGTACCACGTTGATCGGCGTGCTGCCGGGCTACGACAGCATTGGTGCCTGGGCACCGATCCTGCTCTGTGTGCTGCGTTTCGGCCAGGGCCTGGGCCTGGGTGGTGAATGGGGCGGCGCAGCGCTGCTGGCCACGGAGAATGCGCCCAAGGGCAAACGCGCCTGGTTCGGCATGTTCCCGCAACTGGGCCCTTCGATTGGCTTTCTGGCTGCCAACGGCCTGTTCCTGACCCTGGCGATGGGGCTGGACGACGAACAGTTCCGTTCCTGGGGCTGGCGGATTCCCTTCCTGCTCAGTGCTGCACTGGTGATGGTCGGCCTGTATGTTCGCCTGAAACTGCACGAAACCCCGGTTTTCGCCAACGCCATGGCGCGCCAGGAACGGGTGAAGATGCCGCTGATCGAACTGTTCAGCCAGTACTGGGCACCGGTCCTGCTGGGTGCCGGGGCGATGGTGGTGTGCTACGCGCTGTTCTACATCTCCACGGTGTTTTCCCTGAGCTACGGCGTGTCGACGCTGGGCTACACCCGTGAAACCTTCCTCGGCCTGTTGTGCTTCGCCGTACTGTTCATGGCCGCCGCCACCCCGCTGTCGGCCTGGGCCAGCGACCGTTACGGGCGCAAGCCGATCCTGATCCTCGGCGGCGTGCTGGCGATCCTGTCGGGCTTTCTGATGGAACCGCTGCTGACCCAGGGCTCAACCTGGGGCGTGGCACTGTTCCTGTGCATCGAACTGTTCCTGATGGGCGTGACCTTCGCCCCGATGGGCGCGCTGCTGCCGGAACTGTTTCCGACCCACGTGCGTTATACCGGCGCGTCAGCGGCCTACAACCTGGGCGGCATCGTCGGCGCCTCGGCAGCACCGTTCTTCGCGCAGAAGCTGGTGGCGATGGGCGGGTTGAGTTATGTCGGCGGGTATGTGTCTGGGGCAGCGGTGCTGAGCCTGCTGGCGGTGCTGTGCCTGAAGGAGACACGCAATAACGATTTGAATCGGGTGGATTGATAGATCGCTATCGCGGGCAAGCCCGCTCCTACAAGGGCATAAATCCCCTGTAGGAGCGAGCTTGCTCGCGATGCGGTGTGTCAGTCACATCAACTTTTCTGACACACCGCATCGCGAGCAAGCTCGCTCCTACAGGTACAGGTGCAGGTACAGCGGTTAGAGCTCTACCTTGACCGCTTGCGAAGCACGGGTCGCCTTGGCGCGTGCCGCTTCGATCGACTCGTCCCGCGCCAGGGCCACGCCCATGCGGCGCTGGCCGTTGACTTCAGGCTTGCCGAACAGGCGCAACGCCGTATCTGGCTCGCTCAGGGCTGCGCCCAGGTTGGCGAACGCGGTCTGGGTCGACTGACCTTCCACCAGGATCACCGCCGAAGCCGATGGCCCGAACTGACGGATCAATGGAATCGGCAGGCCGAGAATGGCGCGGGCGTGCAGGGCGAACTGCGACAGGTCCTGGGAAATCAGGGTCACCAGGCCCGTATCGTGCGGACGCGGCGATACTTCGCTGAACCACACCTGGTCGGCTTTGATGAACAGCTCGACACCGAACATGCCACGGCCGCCCAGGGCTTCAGTGACCGCCTTGGCCACGCGCTCGGACTCTGCCAGCGCCACCGGGCTCATGGCCTGTGGCTGCCAGGATTCCTGGTAGTCGCCCTTCTCCTGACGGTGACCGACCGGCGCGCAGAAGGTGGTGCCGCCGACGTGACGCACGGTCAGCAAGGTGATTTCGTAGTCGAAGTCAATGAAGCCTTCAATGATCACGCGGCCTTTGCCAGCGCGACCGCCTTCCTGGGCGTAATCCCACGCGGCCTTCACGTCATCGGCGCTGCGCAGCAGGCTCTGGCCCTTGCCCGACGAACTCATGACCGGTTTGACCACACACGGGAAACCCAGGTCCTCGACGGCCTTGCTGTAGTCCTCGAAGGTGTCAGCGAAGTGGTACGGCGAGGTCGGCAGGTCCAGCTCTTCGGCGGCCAGGCGACGGATGCCTTCACGGTTCATGGTCAGTTGCGCGGCGCGGGCGGTCGGCACCACGGTGAAACCTTCGGCTTCCAGTTCGACCAGGGTCGCGGTGGCGATGGCTTCGATTTCCGGCACGATGAAGTGCGGCTTCTCGGCTTCGATCACCGCACGCAGGGCGGCGCCGTCGAGCATGTTGATCACGTGGCTGCGGTGCGCCACCTGCATGGCCGGCGCGTCGGCGTAGCGGTCCACGGCAATCACTTCAACGCCCAGGCGTTGCAGCTCGATCACCACTTCCTTGCCCAACTCGCCACAGCCACACATCAATACGCGGGTCGCGGTGGGCGACAATGGAGTTCCGATACGGGTCATCTCAGGTCCTCGAAGAAGCGGATCATCGAGGAAAGCGCCAGGCGCGCTTTCCAAGGGAAGAAAGCGCGGCATTTTACATGAACCGCAGGGTTTGGCTTCAGCTGGCGACAGCCTGTTTGCGGTTGCGCCACGCCATGATCAGCCAGACGGCGGTGACCCCGGCGAATTTCGAGCCCATGGCAGTGAGGATCACCGGTGCGGTGAAGGCGTCGATCATGCCGAAAAAGATGAAGGTATCGAGCGGAATGCTCAGGGCCGAACTTATCCACAGGCGGTCGTGCAGCGGGCGCTTGGTGATGGTGAACACCAGCCAGTCGATGCACTCCGAGACGGCGAACGCCGTGGCGCTGGCCAGGGCGATGGACGGGTCGGAGGTGACATACGACAGCACCAGCGCCACCAGCATGGCCACGATCGCGCCATGGCCGAAGCGGATCTGCACCATGTCGCGCAACACGAACACCAGCCCGCCCCAGGCGGACCAGATGATGTCCAGGTGGGGAGCGGTGGAAAAGGCGTAGTTGATCAGCACGACGCTGCTGATGTAGGCGATCAGGAAGAGCATTTGAGGTTGGGGTATCTGGAACGGGTGGTGCAGGGTACTTGAGAGCGGGGGTTGGGGCCAAGTGATGCGGCGACTGTGAAGGCCCTATCGCGAGCAGGCTCGCTCCCACAGGGAGTCTTCAGTGCTCAGAAGATCTCCTGTGGGAGCGAGCCTGCTCGCGATGGGCACACCTCAATTCCCGGACTTGTCCCCCACCATCCAAAGCACCCCACTGGCTTTGGCCCGCTCATGGCACAACCCCAGCACCCGGCGCCGCTCGTCGTTATCCATGCGGCTCCAGCCGGTGATTTCCTGCACCGTGCGCTGGCAGCCGATGCAGATGTCATCGTCGTCCAGCGCACAAATGCTCACGCAGGGCGACAGGACCGGGCGTTCCGGGGTGGTCATTGTTCCTGCTCGGCCAGGTCACGGGCGTAACGCTGGGCGTTATGCACATAGTGGGCGGCGCTGGCTTCGAGCATTTTCTTCTGCGCCTCGGTCAGTTCGCGCACGACCTTGCCGGGCGAGCCCATGACCAGCGAACCGTCGGGAATTTCCTTGCCTTCGCCGATCAGCGAGTTGGCGCCGATGATGCAGTTTTTACCGATCTTTGCGCCGTTGAGGATCACCGCGTTGATGCCGATCAGGCTGTAGTCGCCGACCGTGCAGCCGTGCAGCATGGCGTTGTGGCCGACGGTGACGCCGGTGCCGAGGGTCAGCGGGTAGCCCATGTCGGTGTGCATCACCGTGCCATCCTGGACGTTGCTGTTCTTGCCGATCAGGATCAGCTCGTTGTCGCCCCGCAGCACGGCGTTGAACCAGACGTTGGCGCCCTCTTCCAGTTTGACCTTGCCCACCAGCACGGCGTTGGGAGCAACCCAGCTCTGTGGGTGGGTTTCGACGCGGGCGTCGCCCAGGCGATATTTCATTGTTATGTCCTCAGGGCTCGGGCTGGCCATACGAGCGATGGCTTCAGGTATTGATAAAACTCTTGGGCGGCTGATGCAGGCTGATGCGGGCGTCGTACAGCAGGTTGATCAACTCGACGATCATGATCGCGGTCAGCCCCCAGATCTTGTATCCGCCGTAACGATAACTCGGCACGTACCAGCTACGCCCCTGATAGTCGATGCGGTGGGTATGCTCGCGCGGGTCCTCGCGGAAAAACTCCAGGGGCACGCTGAACACGGCGGCGATTTCGGCATCGTTGGCCTGGTATTCGACGAAATCCGGGATCACTCCCACATAAGGCGTGACCTTGATCCCGTGCAGCGAGATCAGGGGACTGAGCGGGCCGATCACCTCGACCAGCCCCGGCGGCAGGCCGATTTCCTCTTCGGCTTCACGCAGGGCGGTGAAAATCAGGTCCGGATCTTCAGGGTCGCGACGCCCGCCGGGAAAGGCCACTTCGCCGCCATGGGTCGAGAGCCCGCTGGCGCGCAGGGTCAGGACCAGTTCCGGTTCGTCACTGCGAGTGATAGGCACCAGAACCGCGGCCTCGGGGAACCGCTTGTCGGTCTCCAGTGTGCGGGGGGTGTGGTTACTTACTCGATGCAGTAGCTCGTCCAGCATGAGTCTTCTCGATTCGTTCTCTGCCTTGCATCATGCACCAATCACACCGACCGCCCAACCCCCGAACGGCCACGTGTCGCTAAACGACAACTTGCGACAGGCACCGCCACACGCCAAGATGCACGGCAAGATACGCGCCATAGCCGCGGCCCCAGGAACCCGAGCATGAAATTTTGCAGTCAGTGCGGCAACACGGTCACCCAACGCATTCCCGAAGGCGACTCGCGCCTGCGGTATGTCTGTGACAGCTGTCAGACCATTCACTACCAGAATCCCAATATCGTCGCCGGCTGCGTACCGACCTGGGGCTCGAAAGTGTTGTTGTGCCGTCGCGCCATCGAACCAAGGCTCGGCTACTGGACCCTGCCCGCAGGCTTCATGGAAAACGGCGAGACCATCGAGCAGGCGGCCATTCGCGAAACCGCCGAAGAAGCCTGCGCGCGCGTCCGTAATCTGAGCATCTACACCCTGATCGACGTGCCGCACATCAGCCAGGTGCACGTGTTTTTCCGCGCGGAACTCGCGGATCTGGATTTTTCCGCCGGCCCCGAGAGCCTCGAAGTGGCCCTTTTCGACGAAGACGAGATCCCGTGGTCCGAGCTGGCTTTCCGCACGGTGGGCCGTACCTTAGAATGCTTCTTCGCTGACCGGCGGGCCGAGGTCTACCCCGTGCGGTCCGAGTCGATCCCGCCGCTGGTCCAGCCTGCCATCACCTGAAACACTCAATAACGAAAATATCGGCGTCACTTCTGGGGAATTGTTTCAATGCGTTGGTTGCTTGCCCTGTTCTGCCTGTCGCTCGCTGCTGTGTCCCAGGCTTCCGCCGTGGGCACCTACGACGGCAAAGTCATCGAGAAAGTCCTGGTGCTCAAGTCCGCCCATCAATTGCAATTGATCAACGACGGCAAACCACTCAAGACCTATCGCATCTCCCTGGGCAAAGGCGCGAAAAAAGGCCCCAAGCTGATCGAAGGCGACAAACGCACGCCCGAAGGCTTCTACTGGCTGGACTGGCGCAAGACCAGCGACAAATTCAACCTGTCGATGCACATTTCCTACCCGAACATCAGCGACTCGGCCCGTGCCCGGCGTGAAGGCGTCGATCCGGGCGGGATGATCATGATCCACGGCACGCCGGACTCCGAGGAAAACCCCGAAGACCTGTTCCACACCCTGGACTGGACCGACGGCTGCATTGCCTTGCGCAACGTTGATATGCGCGAGGTGTGGAACCTGGTGCCGGATGGGACGATGATCGAGATTCGGCCTTGATATTTGCGGTGACTGTTCCGACGCCATCGCGGGCAAGCCCGCTCCTACAGGGTTCAGCGCGATCCTTGTAGGAGCGAGCTTGCTCGCGATAGCGCCAGACCAGGCAACAAAAACCCCCTGACACACACCCAACAACTATGTACCGCTAACCCCCTCCCCCTCCGCCACACACTCATTCGATAACTATCCCGATTTTCAAAAAGGATTTTGATCATGAATGACGTGTCCGGCCGCGAAACCCGCGCCGCTCTATCGCCCCCTGAAAAAAACCTGCCGCCCCTGAGCCCGGGCTTTTTGACTGAAGAAGATGCCGCACGCTGGGTTCACCAGCAGATCCCAGCGAACTCCGACCGCGAACAAGGCAGCCTGATCCTGCGTCAGCCAGACGGCCCATTCAAGGCGACCGAGCCAGTGCCCGGCACCGTGAACCGCTTTGACCTGCGCAACCTCCTCGACGTCGATGCCCTGGGCAACTACCTGCACCCACCGGGCTACACCTGTGTGGCCAACGTGCATTCCCACCCGCCGGCCCACGACAAAGTCCGCGCCGCCAATCCGGGTCAGGATGAGCTCACGCTCAGGCTGTTCCTCGGCTTCTTCTCCGAAATCGACTTCGTCGCCGACGTCTCCGAACGCCGCTTCTTTCAGAGCGCCTATCTCAGCGGCCCTGATGGTTCGCTGCTGAAATACACGCCCAGCGGCTCGGCGGAAGAACTCGACTATTTACGCTGGCTCAAGGCCGGCGCCCCCAAGGGCGACCCGGCAGGCGTGTACGGGGTGGCCAATGTCATCCGTAAAGTCGCTGCCCTCGGCGAGCTGGCGGTGGTGGTTTCAAACAAGGACTGGGGCGACTCGGTGGGCAAGGTACCGACCGACTGGAAGCCCGGCCGGGGCTTTTCCAGGAGCCGGATCACGCAAATGCCGGCACTGACTCGCCTGTGTGTCAGCGCCGAGCACGCCGTGCTGGCGGCGCTGAAACCCAAGAGCGCGCAGTCCTGGGGGCTGGTGCTCAGACACCGCTCGTCGCCCACCTTCGTCGCCACCCAGGCACGCCCCGCCGGCCGTGCCGCCTGGACCCCGGCGCTGTATTTCCCCACGGGCGACGACGGCCAGTTGACGTTGCCGGCCGACTATCTGCTGGACGGTTTCTACTACGCATCCCGGCCTGACCCGGCGCAGTCTCCGCCCCAGGAGCCCTGGCTCTACGAGAACTTCTTCACCCCGGCCGACCTGGCCGTGGCCGTTGCCTGCCAGCGCGCTGTGCCGCGTGAGCCCGGCCAACCGTTTTCGCTGTACATGCAGGCCGGGGACGCGGCCATGCTCAAGTACAGTTTCAGCGGCTCGGCACAGGAAGTTGCGCTGAGCACTGACAATCCCGACGGCTCCATCGGTAACGGTGGCCGCCAGGCCAGGTTACGCACCGGAGCACTCAAACCCAGCGATTACGTGGCCGAAGTCGCCCAGGCCGGACCGCTTGAAGTGCTGCGCGCCAGCGCGTTATGGACACGTCCCGGGATTGTCGGCAGCGAGTGGCAAGCCTTCGCCGGTTTTCCATGGCCGGTCCTCAGCCCGTTGTTCCTGTCCGCTGACGACGCCGCCCGTTATCTGCATCGGCAGATCGGGCAGCGTCGGGACCGGCGTTTCGCCGGCTATATCTTTCAACGCGGCGACCAGCGGTTCGTCGCCACACTCGCGCTCGAAGGCGGTATCGAGGCGCTCAGCAGCGGCCGACTCTACCCCCAGGACAACGCTGGCCGGTCGATTTTCCCCAGCGGCCTGGTTTTGCACGCTCGTTACGTTTCCCACGAGGCATTGTCGCGGCTCGACCCGGAGAACGTGCAGAAGCGCAAATGGTCCCGACAGGACGCCGCCCTGAGCCTGCAAATGTTCAGCGTCGAAGAAACGCGCCAGGTGCTGCTCGATCAACTGCCCCTGTATTTATCCGGTTCTGCCAGGACCCTGTTGCGCTTCGAGCCCGGTGAAACCGGCACCGCCCAATCGCTTGTAAAACGTCTGGGGACACACAAGCACCCAGGGCCGGTGGTGCAGGAGCTGGAAACCGGCCTGACCTTGCCCCATGCCTTCATCAAGGAGCAGGCCGCCGCCGGGCGCCTGACGATGATCGTCAACAGCGAAATGTGGGGCCCCCGTGGTCTGGTGACATCCAACTGGGCGGCGGCCCAGGCCCCTTCGCAATGGAAACGTCCCGAGCAAGTGGCGTTTGGCGCAGTGTTCTACAGCGCCGATGCCGCCGCCGAGGACCAGTATTCGCGGGATGTGCGCCTGCACGATCAGGAAAAAGCCTGGTTTGGCTTCATCCTCAAACACAAGGAGCGCGAGGAGTACGTCGCCAGCGAATTGATCCCGGTCGGCGAGGCCAGGAACGACGTGTTCCAGCCGCAAAGCCTGTTCGGGGTCAGCCGCACGCCACCTTGGTACACCTATCCAGCGGGTTTCCAACGTCATGCGTTCTTCTACTCGCGCCAACGCCTGAAGCGTTCGCTGGAACAGCCCACGTCCTGGCTGTCGCAGTATTTCATCCTGCCCGATGACCTTTATTCCGCGGTGTATTACTCACGGCGCCGGCCAGTCGCCGAGTCGCCCGACCCCATCGCGCTGTACATCAGCACCCAGGATGGCGCGCTGCTCAAATTCGACAATCGCAAGGGTAACCGGCTGTTCGACAACGACGCGCCGGGCCTGGGTCTCGATGACTTCAAGAGCCTGCTGAGCAGCGGCAAAATGCAGCCTGACGAGTTTGTTCGCGCCATGATCAAGCATGGCGGGCTGCAGGTCATGCGCACCAGTTTGTGCTGGGACCGGCCCGGGCCGGTCGATGTGCACTGGCGCCCGTTCGAGAACCTGCAACGGCGCGAACTCAGCCCTGCCTTCAAGAGCATGGACGACGCGGCAGCCTACGCCCGTTCGCGAATGCCCGATGAGCCACGGCGGATCTTCGCCGGCCTGCTGCTGATCCGCGCCGACGGGCTGTACCTGAGCACCGAGCCTGCCGAAGTGACCAGTGAGGATTTCGACGTCAGTGTCATCTACCCCGCGCAAAGTATCCTCGCCGGGCTGTTTCCCGCGGGGTGCAAGGTTGCCGGTCGCTACCGCAGCCGGGTCGTGGGTGAACCTTCGCTGGTGCTGTCGCATTTGCAGAAACAGACGTACCTGAATCTGCCGACGGTTGACACCCTGTTCACCGCATTCAACCGCAAAAGAATTCCGGCGCCCCAGGCCGATCCGGCGCTCGACGAATACCTGTTCGGCCCCCAGGGCGCGATCATTCGTTATCGCAGCCGGCTGCTGGGCGACCTGCATGGCCAATTGAAGAGCGTGGTGCCGGGCCTGGCCGGGGATGCTGCGCAACTGACCGCCGGCACCGTCAGGCAACTGCTCTACAGCGGCGAACTCAAGCCCGGTGCCTGGCTCAACTGCCTGATCGGCGCAGGCAGTTTGCAGGTCGTCGCCGCCAGCCCCTTCTGGGGCAAGCCGCGCACGGTGAGCGGCTGGCAGCCCTACCCTGTGGTGACCACACTCGAGACCAAGGCCAGGTCCGCGCCGCTGTGCAGCCCGATGTTCCTGCAGGCCAATGCGGCGGCCCGGCATGTTCACGAGGCTGCCGGCGAGCGGGCCGTTGCGACGTTCGGCCTGATGCTGTCGGGCGCCCGCGATGGCCTGTTCTACGCCAGCTTGCCGCTGCCGGTGCAGGCTTCGCCCCTGTCCGTCGACCGAGTCTTGCCGCGAGGCACGCCACCTGCCCACACCACGGTGCACGCGTTGTACCTGTGCGCCCAACGCGCCGCCGATCAGGCGCATGACTGCCGGCGGTTCCTGTTCTCGCCACTGGACATGCACGGCGTGTGTTCGGCGGCTTACACGCCTCAGGGTTATCGGGTGGTGTACTTGTCCTGCGCCGATGGAGCGCTGCTGCGGTTCGCCATGAGCAGCTACGAGCAGGGTGAGTTCCTCGACGCCCAGGGTCAGGTGGAGTTGCGGTCCAACCAGTTCGCCACCCAGGTGCAGGCGACTCAGGATGAGGATGACCTGGCACAGGGCCGATTCGACCTGCCGGACTACATCCGGCGCATGGCACGGGCCGGTACGCTCGAGGTGATCATCACCAGCCCCTACTGGTCGCGCCATGGCCGGGTCGATGCCAACTGGCAGCCGCGCATGGCCGACCTGTTGACGCAGCAACGCTGGGCGGTCGATCCCGAGCCGACATTGGGGCCGCTGTTCGATGACTGTGATGATGCCGCCCGCTACATCCAGCAACGCGCTGGCAGCGGGTATTCCCACGACATCGACTCGGGTTTCGACAGCGCGATTCTCGCGCGTCCGACTTCGTCTGCCGACGCTGCCCGTCGGTTCGTGCCGTTGGAGGCCCTGGGCAGCAATGCCAGTGGGGAAAACTCGGTCAATCGCATCTTCCGTCCACGGCAGGATCCTTCCAGGACTTCGATCGACCGCTACCCCACGTATCCCGAGGGTTACGAACCGGTGGCGGCGCATCAGTTGTTCCTGTCCGGCAACACGACACAAGCGCCGGACAACGAACAGGTCTACGCCAACTACGCCTCGCCGCTGATGGTTCGCGAGCGCACCCACGACCTGAAAGACAAAGGTTTCGACATTCGCTACCACTACTACACAAGCCCTCACGGCGTATTGCTGCGCTACACCCCGCAATACTCGGCAGCCGAAAAGGCGTTGCTGTCGACGGCGCCGGTGGCCTTCGAAGGCGGCAGGTGGATCACGAAACTCGGCCCCGAAGACTTCATCACCCGACTGGTCGAACTCGGCGATTTTCGCGTGCTGATCGCCGGGCATTACTGGCGCCAGACCGGGCGCATGGGCAAGCAGTGGCGGGAGCAGCGCCAACAGTCACCCAACCTGGGCGTCGTGCACACCCGTGACGAACTCTGAAACCCTGTAGGAGCGAGCTTGCTCGCGATGGCGGTGGATCAGGGACGTAAATGTTGACTGGCACACCGCAATCGCGAGCAAGCTCGCTCCTACAGGGGCCGGGTCAGTCGTGGAATTTTTGGGCGGCATAGAATCTGTAGGAGCGAGCTTGCTCGCGATGGCGGTGGGTCAGGTACGTAAATGTTGACTGTCACACCGCAATCGCGAGCAAGCTCGCTCCTACAGGGGCGGGGTGCAGGCATTAAAAAACCCGCTGGCCATAACGGCCCAGCGGGTTTTTATTGCGGCAGGGCGATCAGAAATCTTCCAATCGCCACACCTCGTAAGCCGGTGTCTCGTAGGGATGACTGAGTTTCAAGGCCGCTACGCACGCCTTGATCCACTCGTCCGCCACCACCAGCTCCACTTTCCATTCATCGAGCACTTCCACTTCACCCAGTTTGCCGATGTACGGCTGGCTGCCGTCCAACGCGCGGAACTGGCCCTGACCCAGCACTTGCCAGGCACAGTGGTCGTAGTCGCCGATGCGCCCGCCGCCGGCTTCGAAGACGGCGGTTTTCACCGTCTCGACGTGGCTGTCGGGCACAAAGAAGCAGAGCTTGTACACCGCCTCAGTTCACCCAGACGCGGGCGTTGCGGAACATGCGCATCCACGGTGCGTCTTCGTTCCAGTCATCGGAACGCCACGAGTTCTGCACGGCGCGGAACACACGTTCCGGGTGCGGCATCATGATGGTGACGCGACCGTCGCGGCTGGTCAGACCGGTGATCCCGCGCGGCGAACCGTTCGGGTTGGCCGGGTAGGTTTCGGTGACCTTGCCGTGGTTGTCGACGAAACGCAGGGCCACGCAGCCGGACAGATCGGCTTCGAGCAGTGCCTCTTCGCTTTCGAACTCGGCATGACCTTCACCGTGGGCGATGGCGATCGGCATACGCGAACCGGCCATGCCCTGCAGGAAGATCGAGTTCGACTCCTGCACCTGGACCATCGCCACACGCGCTTCGAACTGCTCGGAACGGTTACGCACGAAGTGCGGCCAGAACTCGCTGCCCGGAATCAGCTCGTGCAGGTTGGACATCATCTGGCAACCGTTGCACACGCCGAGGGTGAAGCTGTCGGTACGTTCAAAGAAGCCCTGGAACGCATCGCGGGCGCGGCTGTTGAACAAAGCCGACTTGGCCCAGCCTTCGCCGGCACCCAGCACGTCGCCGTAGGAGAAACCACCGCAGGCCACCAGGCCCTTGAACTCGTTCAGGTCGACACGGCCGGCCAGAATGTCGCTCATGTGCACGTCGATCGCACTGAAACCGGCGCGGTCGAACGCGGCCGCCATTTCCACCTGACCGTTGACGCCCTGCTCACGCAGCACGGCAACCTGTGGGCGAATGCCTTTCTTGATGTAAGGCGCGGCGACGTTTTCGTTGACGTCGTAGCTGAGCTTGAAGTTCAGGCCCGGATTGTCTTCTTCCAGCAGCACGTCGAATTCCTGCTCAGCGCACTCGGCGTTATCCCGCAGACGCTGGATCTGGTAGCTGGTCTCGGCCCACTGGCGTTGCAGCAGACGACGCTCGCCTTCGAAGACGTTGTCACCGTTGTAGGTGATGTTGATCCGGCCATTGTTGATCGGCTGGCCGATCACCGACACACAGTCGCCCAGGCCAGCCGCGCTGAATTGCGCGAGGATGTCCGGGGTGGCGTCCTGACGAACCTGGATCACCGCGCCCAGCTCTTCGTTGAACAGGATCGCGGCGATGTCCGCGGCGCTGTCCGCCAGGCTGTCGAGGTTCAGGCTCAGGCCGCAGTGACCGGCGAAGGCCATTTCCACCACGCTGGTCAGCAGACCACCGTCGGAGCGGTCGTGGTAAGCCAGCAGGTGATCGTCGGCGTTCAGGCCCTGGATCACCGCGAAGAACGCCTTGAGATCTTCGGCGTCATCGACGTCCGGTGCCTGATTGCCGAGCTTGCCGTGAACCTGGGCGAGAATCGAGGCGCCCATGCGGTTCTGGCCACGGCCCAGGTCGATCAGGATCAGGTCGGTGGTGCCCTTGTCCATGCGCAATTGCGGGGTCAGGGTCTGGCGGATGTCGGTCACTGGCGCGAAACCGGTGACGATCAGCGACATCGGCGAGGTGACGGTCTTGTCTTCGCCCTTGTCGTTCCAGCGGGTGGCCATGGACATGGAGTCCTTGCCCACCGGAATGGTCAGGCCCAGCTCAGGGCACAGTTCCATGCCGACCGCTTTCACGGTGTCGTACAGGCGTGCATCTTCACCCGGGTGACCGGCAGCGGACATCCAGTTCGCCGACAGTTTGATGTCGGAGAGCTTGCCGATGCGCGAGGCAGCGATGTTGGTCAGGGTTTCACCAATGGCCATGCGGCCCGACGCCGGAGCGTCCAGCAGGGCCAGCGGCGTACGCTCGCCCATGGCCATGGCTTCACCGGTGTAGACGTCGAAGCTGGTGGCGGTAACGGCAACGTCGGCCACCGGCACCTGCCATGGGCCGACCATCTGGTCACGGGCCACGAGGCCGGTGATGGTGCGGTCGCCGATGGTGATCAGGAAGCTCTTGCTGGCCACGGCCGGGTGATGCAGGACGCGCTCGATGCTGTCGGCGATGTCCAGGGTCGACGGATCGAAATCGTCACCCAGTTCGGCTTCGCGGCTCACCGAACGGTGCATGCGCGGCGGTTTGCCCAGCAGCACTTCCAGTGGCATGTCCACCGGGCTGTTGCCGAAGTGGCTGTCGGTGACGGTCAGTTGCGGTTCGGCAGTGGCTTCGCCGACCACGGCGAACGGGCAACGCTCGCGCTCGCAGATCGCCTTGAAGCGCTCGAAGTCGGCCGGGCCGACCGCCAGGACGTAACGCTCCTGGGATTCGTTGCTCCAGATTTCGTGCGGGGCCATGCCCGGCTCGTCATTTGGCACGTTGCGCAGTTCGAAACGGCCACCACGGTCGCCGTCGTTGACCAGTTCCGGGAAGGCGTTGGACAGACCGCCCGCGCCGACGTCGTGGATGAAGCTGATCGGGTTCTTGTCACCCAACTGCCAGCAACGGTCGATGACTTCCTGGCAGCGACGCTCCATTTCCGGGTTTTCGCGCTGCACCGAGGCGAAGTCCAGGTCAGCCGAGCTCGCACCGGTGGCCATGGAGGAAGCGGCACCGCCACCCAGGCCGATCAGCATCGCCGGGCCACCCAGCACGATCAGCTTGGAGCCGACGACGATCTCGCCCTTCTGCACGTGTTCTTCACGGATGTTGCCCATGCCGCCGGCCAGCATGATCGGCTTGTGGTAACCGCGCACTTCGTCGCCATGCGGGGTGGCGATCGACTGCTCGAACGTACGGAAGTAGCCGGTCAGTGCCGGACGGCCGAATTCGTTGTTGAACGCGGCGCCGCCCAGCGGGCCTTCGATCATGATGTCCAGCGCGGTGACGATGCGCTCCGGCTTGCCGTACGGCACTTCCCATGGCTGTTCGAAGCCCGGGATCTGCAGGTTGGATACGGTGAAACCGGTCAGGCCGGCCTTTGGCTTGGCGCCACGACCGGTGGCACCTTCGTCACGGATTTCGCCACCGGAACCGGTGGAAGCGCCCGGGAACGGGGCAATCGCGGTCGGGTGGTTGTGGGTCTCGACCTTCATCAGGATGTGCACCGGCTCCTGCACCGCGCCGTACTGGCGGGTTTCAGGGTCCGGGAAGAAGCGGCCGGCGACGCTGCCGACGATCACCGAGGCATTGTCCTTATAAGCGGACAGTACGCCTTCGCTGTGCATCTGATAGGTGTTCTTGATCATGCCGAACAGGCTTTTTTCCTGGCTCTGGCCGTCGATGTCCCAACTGGCGTTGAAGATCTTGTGACGGCAGTGCTCGGAGTTCGCCTGGGCGAACATCATCAGCTCGATGTCGTGCGGGTTGCGCTTCAAGCCGACGAAGGCGTTGACCAGGTAGTCGATTTCGTCTTCGGCCAGGGCCAGGCCGAGCTCGACGTTGGCTTTTTCCAGCGCGGCGCGCCCGCCACCCAGTACGTCGATGGCGGTCAGCGGCTTCGGTTCGGCGTGGCTGAACAGGCCGGCAGCCTGTTCCAGGTTACCCAGCACGATCTGGGTCATGCGGTCGTGCAGCACGTCCGAAATCAGCTGGGCGTCAGCGTCGCTGAACTGGCCGGCGACGTAGAACGCGATGCCGCGCTCCAGGCGCTGGACTTTGCTCAGGCCACAGTTGCGGGCGATATCGCTGGCTTTACTGGACCACGGCGAGATCGTGCCGAAACGCGGCAGTACCAGGAACAGACGACCGGTCGGCTCCTGTACCGGAACGCTTGGGCCGTACTTCAGAAGGCGCGCGAGCACCTGCTGTTCGTCGCCGGTCAGGACGCCGGTAACTTCGGCGAAGTGAGCGAATTCAGCATACAGGCCACTGACAGCCGGAACCTTCTGGCTCAGTTGCTCAAGGAGTTTGCTGTGGCGAAAGGCAGAAAGGGCAGGAGCGCCGCGCAGGATCAACATCTTCGGGACAGCCTCGGGAAGGGGTGTGCTTTGAGGCCGTGCATTCTAGCCTAAACCGCCCGCGACATCACCCGAAACGGTACACACGGTCGCCCCCGCGCGCCGAACCGGCTTTTTGCGCCCCAAAAGGTGGTTCGCCAATGGATATTTTTACTGTCACAAATGGCCATCAGAGCCCATTCCCGCGGGCTCCAGAGGGGTTTGCCCGCTGCTAGCAGACAAGGCCCTCGCTGTCGATATATGGCGCCCGTGGTCCTTTGCGTATACTGCGCAGATGTTTTCCCCAACGGCTTTGCGTCCGCGATACGCCAAATGGCTCATCGCAACCGGACTCTTCCTGATGCTCAGTGGCTGTGTTGATAAACCCAACACCCTCGAGCGCGTAAAGGAGGATGGCGTGCTGCGGGTGGTCACCCGAAACAGCCCCGCTACCTACTTTCAGGATCGCAACGGTGAAACCGGCTTCGAATTCGAGCTGGTGAAGCGCTTCGCCGACGATCTGGGGGTCGAACTCAAGATCGAGACCGCCGACAACCTCGACGACCTGTTCAGCCAGGTGGGCAAGCCCAACGGTCCGGTGATCGCGGCGGCCGGCCTGGTCAGCAGCGAACAGCGCAAGAAACAGGTGCGGTTCTCCCATTCCTACCTCGAAGTCACCCCTCAGGTCATCTATCGCAACGGCCAGTCGCGGCCGACCGATGCCAAGGACCTGGTCGGCAAGAAGATCATGGTGCTCAAGGGCAGCACCCACGCCGGGCAACTCGCGGAGCTGAAACAGAAGTTTCCCGGCATCGAATACGAAGAGTCCGACGCGGTCGAAGTCGTCGACCTGCTGCGCATGGTGGATGAAGGCCAGATCGACCTGACCCTGGTCGATTCCAACGAAGTGGCGATGAACCAGGTGTATTTCACCAACATCCGGGTGGCTTTCGACCTGGGTGACGCCAGCGAACAGAGCTGGGCGGTGGCTGCCGGCGAAGACAACAGCCTGCTCAACGAGATCAACGCCTACCTCGACAAGGTGAAAAAGAACGGCACCCTGCAGCGGCTCAAGGACCGCTACTACGGGCATGTCGACGTGCTCGGCTACATGGGCGCCACCACCTTTGCCCAGCATTTGCAGCAGCGCCTGCCCAAGTACGAGCAGCACTTCAAGAATTACGCGAAGAAAGAAAAGGTCGACTGGCGCCTGCTGGCGGCCATCGGCTACCAGGAATCGCTGTGGCAGCCCACCGTCACCTCGAAGACCGGCGTGCGCGGCTTGATGATGCTGACCCAGAACACTGCGCAGGCCATGGGCGTGTCCAATCGCCTGGACCCCAAGCAAAGCATCATGGGCGGCGCCAAGTACCTGGCCTACATGAAGGATCAACTGGACGAGTCGATCCAGGAGCCGGATCGCACCTGGTTCGCCCTGGCCGCCTATAACGTCGGCAGCGGCCACCTCGATGACGCCCGCAAGCTGGCCGCCAAGGAAGGGTTGAACCCGGACAAGTGGCTGGACGTGAAGAAAATCCTGCCGCGCCTGTCGCAGAAGCAGTGGTACAGCAAGACCCGCTACGGCTACGCCCGCGGTGGCGAGCCGGTGCATTTCGTGGCGAACATCCGTCGCTACTACGACATCCTCACCTGGGTGACCCAGCCGCAGCTGGAAGGCAACCAGGTCGCCGAAGGCAACCTGCATGTGCCCGGCATCGACAAGAGCAAGCCGGCCCAGGAAACGCCGCCGCTCTGATCTGTGGGAGCGAGCCTGCTCGCGATGAATGCCCGGACACCGCAGGGTGTCAGCCAACCCGCGTTATCGTTGACGACCATCGCGAGCGTGCTCGCTCCTACAGGTACGGCGTGGTTCCTGTGGGAGCGAGCCTGCTCGCGATAAATGCCCGGACACCGCGGGGTGTCAGCCAACCCGCGTTATCGTTGACGATCATCGCGAGCAGGCTCGCTCCCACAGGGTGAGGGGCCAGGGCATCAGGCCTTGGCGGCCGCCAGGATCAGCGCTTTCATTTCGGAGACGGCGGACTTGAAGCCGACGAACAACGCATGCGCCACCAGCGCGTGGCCGATGTTCAGTTCGTTGATGCCCTTGATCGCCGCGACCGCTTCGACGTTGTGGTAGTGCAGGCCATGGCCGGCATTGACGATCAGCCCCTGGGCCAGGCCGAAGGCCACGCCGTCGGCGACTCGCTTGAGTTCTTCGGCGACTTCGGTCGGCGTCTCGGCATCGGCGTAACGTCCGGTGTGCAGCTCGATGGCCGGGGCACCGACACGGCGCGAGGCTTCGATCTGCCGTTCGTCGGCGTCAATGAACAGCGAGACTTCAGAGCCGAGCCTGGACAGGCGTTCCACCGCCGCCTTGATCCGCGCTTCCTGCCCGGCCACATCCAGGCCGCCTTCGGTGGTCAGCTCCTGGCGGGTTTCCGGGACCAGGCAGATGTGCGCCGGGCGAATGCGCTCGGCGAAGGCCATCATTTCTTCGGTAACGCCCATTTCGAAGTTCATGCGGGTCTGCAGCACGTCCTTGAGCACCAACACATCGCGCTCCTGGATGTGCCGGCGGTCTTCGCGCAGATGCACGGTGATGCCGTCAGCGCCCGCCTCTTCCGCGTCCAGCGCAGCCTTGACCGGGTCCGGGTAGCGAGTACCCCGGGCCTGACGCAGGGTGGCAACGTGGTCGATGTTCACGCCAAGGAGAATGCGGGTGCTGGTGGTCACGAAAATGCTCCAGAAGAAGAGAGAGTTCGGTGCACAGCATACACGCTGAATTCAGGGCTTTCGAAACAACTCTCGGGAAACCAGCGGTCGGCCGCCCAGATGCACGGCCAGCGCCTGACGCATCAGACGCTTGGCCGCGGACAGCGCACCGGGGGCCGACCAGTCGGCCTCGGCCATGGCCAACAGCTCGGTACCGTTGAACAGGCCCGGTTGCAGCAGGTAGACCTGTTCCAGGCCGGCATCGACTTGCAGGCGGTACAGCCCCTGCGGGTCGATGGGCTGGCCGTGGATATCGGTGGACAGCGCAAAGCCGTAGCCGAGATCGTCGAGCAGGCGCCATTCGAAGGAGCGCAGCAAGGGCTCCAGCGGCCGCCCCTCGGCCAGCGCCAGCAGCGTCGCCGCGTAGTGATCGAACACGCCGGGGTGCGGGTCTTCGGCCGGCAGCAGGCGAATCAACAGTTCGTTGAGGTACAGGCCACTGAACAGCGCCTCGCCGTGCAGCCAGGTGGACACACCCGCGCTCTCCATGCGCCCGACATTCTTCAACTCGCCGCGCCCGCGAAACTCGACTTCCAGCGGCACGAACGGCCGCGCCAGCGTCCCCGCCTTGCCCCGCGCACTGCGCAACACCGCCCGCAACCGCCCTTGCGGCGTGATGAAGTCCACCAACGCGCTGTTTTCGCGGTAGGCGCGGGTGTGCAGGACGTAGGCGGGTTGGCCGGGTTGCGGGGTTTGCGACATGTAAGTCTCGATGAGCAAATACCACTGTGGGAGCGAGCCTGCTCGCGATTGGCTCTGGCAGCCAACATTTATGTCGACTGACAGGCCGCTATCGCGAGCAGGCTCGCTCCCACAGTGGCTGTAGGTGTCCTGGGACCCTTTACAAGTCGCCGTAACCCAGCGAACGCAGCGCGCGTTCGTCGTCGGACCAGCCGCCCTTGACCTTGACCCACAGGTTGAGCATGACCTTGGAGTCGAACAGCAGCTCCATGTCCTTGCGCGCCTCGGTGCCGATGCGCTTGATGCGCTCGCCCTTGTCGCCAATGATGATCTTCTTCTGGCCATCACGCTCGACCAGGATCAACGCATGGATGTGCAGGGTCTTGCCCTGTTGCTTGAACTCTTCGATTTCCACGGTGATCTGGTACGGCAGCTCTGCACCCATCTGGCGCATGATCTTCTCGCGCACCAGTTCTGCGGCGAGGAAGCGGCTGCTGCGGTCGGTGATCTGGTCTTCCGGGAAGAAGTGATCGTTTTCCGGCAACTGCTCGGCGATCACTCGCTCCAGCGCGTCGAGGTTGTGCCCGTGCTGCGCCGAGATCGGGATGATCTGCGCGTTCGGCAGTTGTTCCTGCAACCAGGACAGGTGCGGCATCAGCTCGGCCTTGTCCTCGATGCGGTCGGTCTTGTTCAGCGCGACGATCAGCGGGCCGGTCACGTATTGCACGCGCTCGAGGACCATCTGGTCTTCTTCGGTCCACTTGGTACGATCCACCACGAAGATCACCACATCGACGTCTTTCAACGCCGCCGAGGCGGTCTTGTTCATGTAGCGGTTCAGGGCCTTTTCACCGCCCTTGTGCATGCCTGGGGTATCGACGTAGATCGCTTGCACGTCGCCTTCGGTCTTGATGCCCAGCATGTTGTGGCGAGTGGTCTGCGGCTTGCGCGAGGTGATCGCCAGTTTCTGGCCGAGGATGTGGTTGAGCAGCGTGGACTTGCCCACGTTGGGACGGCCGACGATGGCAACATAGCCACAGCGCGTTGCGTTTGTATCAGTCATTGCCATTCTCCACACCCAGGGCAATCAAAGCTGCGGCGGCCGCTACCTGTTCGGCAATACGACGGCTCACACCCTGGCCCCGGCTTTTTTCATTCAGTAAGACAACTTCGCATTCGACGAAAAACGTTCGGCAATGCGGTTCACCCTGGATATCCACCACTTCGTAGCGCGGCAGTTCGCAACCACGCGATTGCAGGAACTCCTGCAGGCGGGTTTTCGGGTCCTTGTTGGTGTCGACCAGGGTCAGGCCTTCGAACTCACCCGCCAACCAGGCCAGTACACGCTCGCGCGCCACTTCGATACCGGCGTCCAGGTAGATTGCGCCGATCAGCGCTTCGAGGGCATCGGCCAGGATCGACTCGCGACGAAAGCCGCCGCTTTTCAACTCGCCGGAACCCAGGCGCAGGTAATCGCCCAGATCGAAACCACGGGCCAGGACCGCCAGGGTCTCGCCTTTGACCAAACGGGCGCGCAAACGCGACAACTGGCCTTCGCGGGCCAGCGGGAAGCGATCGAACAGCGCCTGGCCGGCGACGAAGTTGAGGATGGCGTCACCGAGGAATTCCAGGCGCTCGTTGTTGCGCCCGGCAAAACTGCGGTGAGTGAGGGCCAGGACCATCAGTTCCTGATCCTTGAAGGTGTAGCCGAGCTGACGCTCCAGACGACTTAATGAGGCGCTCACGGTTTACCCACGCTGAGTTCGTGGCTGGATTTTCGCGCCATCACCAGGGTGCGGCGCAGGCTTGGGACAATTAACGCAGTGTTCAAAAATGACGTCCTGAGATGTTCGTGCATCCGGGGCCGTTTGTGGCGGTTCCAGAAATGCATTCGGCGCTGTGTTCAACAGCGCCGCATGTGTTTACTTGATCAGGCCAACCCGCGAAAAGTTCGGCAGGTGGCTGAGTTTGGGTTCCGGCCAGCTCATCCAGACGGCGAAGGCCTTGCCGACGATGTTCTTGTCGGGAACCATGCCCAGCAGGTCCTTGGGAATGGTCGGGTCATCCCAGTACCGGCTGTCGTTGGAGTTGTCGCGGTTGTCGCCCATCATGAAGTAGTGCCCGGCAGGCACGGTCCAGGTATGGTCGGGCGCTGCGCGATAACGGCTCATTTCCTTGCGGATCAGGTGCTCGGCGACGCCGAGTTTTTCCTTGTACAGCTCGGCACTGCCCAGCGTACCCGGCTCGGAGCCGACCAACTGCTCGGCGATCGACTCGCCATTGACGAACAGGCGCTTGTCGGCGGTGTAACGAACCTGATCACCCGGCAGGCCAACCACACGCTTGATGTAGTTGACGTTCGGGTCGCTTGGGTAGCGGAACACCATCACATCGCCGCGCTGCGGATCACCGACTTCGATGACTTTCTTGTCGATCACCGGCAAGCGAATCCCGTAGGAAAACTTGTTCACCAGGATGAAGTCGCCCACGTCCAGGGTCGGTTTCATCGAGCCGGACGGGATCTGGAACGGTTCCACCAGGAACGAACGCAGCACCAGTACGATGAACAGCACCGGGAAGAACGACTTGCCGTACTCGACCAGCAGCGGCTCCTTGTTCAGTTTCTCGACCACCATCCCGTCAGGCTGGCTGACGCTGCCCTGATAGGAGGCGATGGCGGCACGCCGACGCGGCGCCAGGAAAACCAGATCGAGCAACGCCAGAAGGCCGCAGACGAAAACAGCGATGACCAGCAACAGCGGGAAATTTAGCGACATAGGACCTAACTATCCAACCTGAGCACGGCGAGGAAGGCGTCTTGTGGAATTTCCACGTTGCCGACCTGTTTCATGCGTTTCTTACCGGCCTTTTGCTTTTCAAGCAGCTTTTTCTTACGGCTTACGTCACCGCCGTAGCATTTGGCCAATACGTTCTTTCTGAGTGCCTTGACGGTTGTCCGCGCCACGATCTGGCCACCAATGGCCGCCTGGATCGCCACGTCGAACATCTGCCGCGGAATCAGTTCCTTCATCTTCTCGGTCAACTGGCGACCTTTGTAGTGCGCGTTGTCCTTGTGCACGATCAGCGCCAGGGCATCGACCTTGTCGCCGTTGATCAGCACGTCCAGCTTCACCAGATTAGCCGATTGGTAACGATCGAAATGGTAGTCCAGCGAAGCATAGCCGCGGCTGGTGGATTTCAGGCGGTCGAAGAAGTCCAGGACCACTTCGTTCATCGGCAAATCGTAGGTCACTTGCACCTGGTTACCGAGGAACAGCATGTCGTGCTGCACGCCACGCTTCTCGATGCACAGGGTAATGACGTTGCCCAGGTGTTCCTGCGGCACAAGAATGTTGGCCCGCACGATCGGCTCGCGCATGTCGTCGATGGCCGACAGATCCGGCAGTTTCGACGGGTTATCGACGTAGATCGTCTCACCGGTCTTGAGCAGCAGCTCGAAGATTACCGTCGGTGCGGTGGTGATCAGGTCCAGGTCGTACTCGCGCTCCAGGCGCTCCTGGATGATTTCCATGTGCAGCATGCCGAGGAAGCCGCAACGGAAGCCGAAGCCCAGTGCGTCGGAGCTTTCCGGCGTGTATTGCAGCGACGAGTCGTTCAGGGTGAGCTTTTGCAGCGCATCGCGGAAGTCTTCGAAGTCGTCGGAGCTGACCGGGAACAGGCCGGCGTAGACCTGCGGCTGAATGCGCTTGAAGCCTGGCAGCACGTCGACATCGGGGGTGGAGCTCAAGGTCAGGGTATCGCCCACTGGCGCACCGTGAATGTCCTTGATACCGGCGATGATGAAGCCCACTTCACCGGCTTTCAGATCGGTGGTGGCGGTGTGTTTCGGGTTGAATACACCGACGCTGTCCACCAGGTGAACCTTGCCGGTGGACTTGACGAGGATCTTGTCACCCTTCTTCACGCGGCCATGGCGCACGCGCACCAGGGACACGACGCCCAGGTAGTTGTCGAACCAGGAGTCGATGATCAACGCTTGCAGCGGATCTTCGACGTTGCCGGTCGGCGCCGGAATGGTGGTCACCAGGCGTTCGAGCACCTCGTTGACGCCCAGGCCGGTCTTGGCGCTGCAGGTGACCGCATCGGTGGCATCAATGCCGATGATTTTCTCGATTTCTTCCTTGACCCGCTCAGGCTCGGCCTGTGGCAGGTCGATCTTGTTCAGCACGGGCATGACTTCCAGGCCCTGCTCGATCGCCGTGTAGCAGTTGGCAACCGATTGTGCTTCCACGCCCTGGCCGGCATCGACCACCAGCAGCGCACCTTCACAGGCCGCCAGCGAGCGGCTGACTTCATAGGTGAAGTCAACGTGGCCGGGGGTGTCAATGAAGTTCAGCTGGTAGGTGATACCGTCCTGAGCCTTGTAGTACAGGGTAACGCTGTGCGCTTTGATGGTGATCCCGCGCTCACGTTCGAGATCCATGGAGTCCAGTACCTGGGCTTCCATTTCACGCTCGGCCAGGCCGCCGCAAATCTGGATGAAGCGATCGGCCAGCGTCGACTTGCCATGGTCAATGTGGGCGATGATGGAGAAATTGCGGATATGACTCAAATCACTCACGGGTCAACACTCAAAAAGGCTGCAGGCATAGCCCGCCGAAAAATAGCCGGGAATTGTACCTGATCCTCGGCGCCAGCGTCACGTTCGCAGGTCAGACGGCACCTACAAAAACGCCCCGATCTGGCGACAGGGGCGTTTTGCTCGGTTCCGCAGGCCGTAAACGGCCGGTCTCAACCGGCTCGGCGCAGCAACCAGAAGCCGGCCAGGGCGCAGACACCCGCCGGCACCAGCACGGCAAACAGCGGCGAGAAGCCGAACACCAGGCTCGAAGGCCCCAGCAGATCCTGGACAATCCGGAAGGTAAAGCCCACCAGTACGCCGGTAAACACCCGCTGACCGAGGGTCACCGAGCGCAACGGGCCGAAGATGAAGGAAATGGCCATCAATACCAGCGCGGCGGTGACCAGCGGCTGCAACACTTTGACCCAAAATGCCAGCCAGTAGCGGCCATTGCTCAGGCCCTGGTCCGCGAGGTAATGGATATAACCCCACAAACCGGTGATCGACAGCGACTCGGGTGCCATCACCACGGTACTCAGCAACTGCGGGCTCAGGGCGACGTTCCAGCGCTCGACCGGGGTGTTCACCACTTCCGTGCTGCGCTCATGGAACAGCGTGGTGGTGACGTCACTGAGTTGCCAGTGGTCCGTGTCGAATTCGGCACGCTTGGAAAAGCTCGCCGACAGCATATGGCGCTCTTTGTCGAAGTGGTAACGGGTCACGCCGTACAGAACACCGTTGGGTTGCACGGAGTTGACGTGAATGAACTCGTCACCCTGACGGTGCCACAGACCGTGCTTGGCGCTTTGCGCGTCGCCGCTGCCCTGGGCCAGCGAGCGGTTGGCCTGGGCCGTGCTTTCCGTGGCCGGGGCCACGTACTCGCCAATCAGCAGCCCGACCAGCATCAGAATCAGCATCGGCTTCATGACCGCCCAGACGATCCGGCCGATCGACACGCCGGCAGCGCGCATGATGGTCAGTTCGCTGTTGCTGGCCAGGCTGCCGAGGCCGATCAGGCAACCGATCAGCGCCGCCATTGGCAGCATGTCGTACAAACGACGCGGAGCGGTCAGCAGGACATAGCTGAGGATATCGAGCAGCGTGTAGGTGTCGCTGGCATCGCCCATTTCATCAATGAAGGCAAACAATGTAGCGAGGCCGAGAATGATCCCCAGCACGGCGAGGATCGCCATGAACACGCTGCTGCCGATGTAGCGGTCGAGCTTAACCACGGGCCACCTCCAGCGCGCTGCGACGGCTTGCCATCTTCAAGCGCAGGGGTTCCCAGTACAGCAGGCCCAGACCAATGACCAGGAATATCCCGTGAACCCACCACAACCCCAGCGCAGGCGGGATCTTGCCCTTTTCAAGGGCGCCGCGAGCGGCAATCAGGATGGTCAGGTAAGCCATATAAAGAAGAATCGCCGGCAGCAGTTTGAGGAAACGGCCCTGACGCGGGTTCACCCGCGACAGCGGCACCGCCATCAGGGTCACGATGAACACCAGCAACGGCAGGGACAGGCGCCATTGCAGCTCGGTGCGCGAACGGATGTCGTCGCTGCCGAACAGGGACGCGGTGGTCATGGCATCACGGTCGGTGACTTCGTCACTCACTTCCGGCTTGGGCAGCAATACGCCGTATTCCTCGTATTTGATCGCCCGGTAGTCGGCCTGGCCGGGGTTACCGTCGTAGCGGTAGCCGTTGTCGAGAATCAGGTAGCGATTGCCGTCAGGACGGACTTCCTGGCGCCCTTTTTCGGCCACCAGCACGGAAATCCCGCGATCCTTGTTATCGGCACCGAGGTTCTTCTGCGAAATGAACACGCCCGCCAGGTTGACGCGATCATCCGACAACTGCTCGGTGTAGGTCACACGGGTGCCATCGCGCAGCGCCTGGAAACGGCCGGGCTCCAGCGTATCGAACTCGGTCAGGGCATCCTGCTTGTTCAACAGCAACTGAAACTGATTGGCCCCTTGCGGCGCCAGGCTCAGGCTCAGCCAGGCGACCACCAGTGCCACGATCGCGGCCGGGAACAGGGTCATGCGAAGCAGGCGCTGCTGGCTCATGCCCGTGGCCGACAGCACGGTCATTTCGCTTTCAAGGTAAAGGCGGCCGTAGGACAGCAGGATCCCGAGGAACAGCCCCAGGGGCAGGATCAGTTGCAAAAAGCCCGGCAGGCGAAAGCCCATGATCAGGAACAGCGAGCTCGGGTCCAACTGGCCCGCCGCGGCTTGCGCCAGGTATTTGATGAAGCGTCCGCTCATGATGATGACCAGCAGCACCGCACTGACGGCACTCAAGGTCAACAGGACTTCGCGGGATAGATAACGGAAGACGATCAAACCAGACACTCCAGGGTTGTCAGGCTAAGGCGGCCAAACAAGCAAACGTATCGACAGCCCGCAGGACAGAGCCGCCGAAAAAATTTCGCGCATTATCCTGTGATTGAGCGCGCCTGTCACTGCGCAATGCATCCGCAACCGCCCCTGTAGGAGCGAGCTTGCTCGCGATGGTCACAAAGACGCCTCTGGATACCTGATGCCCCGCGTTATCCTTGACGTCCATCGCGAGCAAGCTCGCTCCTACAGGGGTTGTCACACGCCGGTAGCGAGGTTCAAACTGCGGGCTTTGCCGCCGCTTGCCGCTTGCATCTGGCAACTCGCAGCTCACTCACTCAGGGAACCGGACATGGAACTGGTTGTAAAAAGCGTCAACCCCGAAACGTTGAAAACCGCCACCCTGGTGGTCGCCGTCGGCGAAGGCCGCAAGCTCGGTGCCGCCGCCACTCAAATCGACGGATTGAGCGGTGGCGCGATCAGCGCCGTGCTCAAGCGTGGCGACCTGGCTGGCAAGGTCGGCCAGAGCCTGTTGCTGCACAGCCTGCCCAACCTCAAGGCCGAGCGCGTGCTGCTAGTGGGTGTGGGCAAGGACACCGAGCTGGGCGACCGCCCGTTCCGCAAAATCGTTGCCGGCATCCTCAACACCCTCAAGGGCCTGGGCGGCAGCGACGCGGTGCTGGCCCTGGACGAAGTCGTGGTCAAGGGTCGTGACAGCTATGGCAAGACCCGCCTGCTGGCGGAAACCCTGGTCGACGGCGAGTACACCTTCGATCAGTTCAAGAGCCAGAAAGCCGAACCTCGCGCCCTGAAGAAAATCACCCTGGTGACCATCAAGGCCGCCCAGGCTGAAGTCGAGCGCGCCGTGGCCCACGCCAGCGCGATTGCCAACGGCATGGCGTTCACCCGCAACCTGGGCAACCTGCCACCGAACATCTGCCACCCGACGTTCCTCGGCGAACAGGCCAAGAACCTGGGCAAGGAATTCAAGAGCCTGAAAGTCGAAGTCCTCGATGAGAAGAAAATCAAGGAACTGGGCATGGGTTCGTTCTACGCCGTCGGCCAGGGCAGCGCCCAGCCGCCGCGCCTGATCGTCATGCAATACAACGGCGGCAAGAAATCCGAGAAGCCGTACGCACTGGTCGGCAAGGGCATCACCTTCGACACCGGCGGCATCAGCCTCAAGCCGGGCGCCGGCATGGATGAAATGAAGTACGACATGGGCGGCGCCGCCAGTGTCTTCGGTACCCTGCGCGCCGTGCTCGAACTGAAACTGCCGATCAACCTGGTGTGCATCCTGGCCTGCGCCGAGAACATGCCAAGCGGCACCGCTTCGCGTCCGGGCGATATCGTCACCACCATGAGCGGCCAGACCGTGGAAATCCTCAACACCGACGCCGAAGGCCGTCTGGTACTGTGCGATGCCCTGACCTACTCCGAGCGTTTCAAGCCGCAAGCGGTGATCGACATCGCCACCCTTACCGGCGCCTGCGTCGTCGCACTGGGCGCGCATACCTCGGGCCTCCTGGGCAACAACGACGAACTGATCGAGCAACTGCTGAGCGCCGGCAAGGCCGCTGACGACCGCGCCTGGCAACTGCCGCTGTTCGATGAGTATCAGGAGCAACTGGACAGCCCGTTCGCCGACATCGCCAACATCGGCGGCCCGAAAGCCGGCACCATCACCGCAGCCTGCTTCCTGTCGCGCTTCACCAAGAACCTGAACTGGGCGCACCTGGACATCGCCGGCACCGCCTGGACCAGCGGCGGCAAGGACAAGGGCGCCACTGGCCGTCCGGTACCCCTGCTGACTCAATACCTGCTGGACCGCGCCAAAGCCTGAAACCGATGACCCGGGGTGGCGCCGCCTGCGAGCGGCGCCGCCCCTGGCTCAGGAACCGCAATGACCAAAGTCGACTTTTATATCCTGCCCAGCGCCGACCCTTCGGCACGCCTGGATTTCGCCTGCAAGCTCACCGAGAAAGCCTGGCGCATGGGGCACCGCATCTACCTGCATTGCAGCGATGCCGCCCAGCGCGATGAGCTCGATGCGCGCCTGTGGTCCTTCAAGGGCGAAAGCTTCGTGCCCCACGGCCCCGCCGACAGCGAGCCGGACGGCTTGATCGTGCTGGGGGTTGGCAATGACTGCGGGCAACACCAGGACCTGCTGGTCAACCTGGACCTGAAAGTCCCGACCTTTGCCCGACAATTCGCCCGCGTGGCGGAAGTGGTGGTGGAAGACCCGACGATCCGCGCCGCCGCGCGCGAGAGTTTCCGTTTCTACCGCGAACAGGGCTATCCTCTGCAAGATCACCGTTTACAGCGACTCTGAGCATGGCGATGGACACTCCAAAACCGCTGCAAAAGCCGACGCACCTGCTGGACGACCTGGAGTCGATCCGCGAGCTGCTGGGCGACGACAACCTGCAACCACCGCTGTTGACCGATACGGTCGAGGCCGGTGAACAGGAACAGATTCCGATGCTGTTCGACACGGTCAGCGCCAGCCAGCCGACCCTCGAACCCGCCCCACCCGCCGCCACGACAGACAAGGGCCCCGACGCCCTGCTGCACCTGGACAGCGAACTGCGCGCCGCCGCGCAATTGATCATGCAGGACGTGATCGACGATTTTGCCCCGCACATCGAAACCGAAATCAAGCGCCGCCTCGATGCGCGAATGCAGCGGTTGTTGAGCCAGTACCAAGACTGACCGACCGCCGCCCACCCTGTGGGAGCGAGCCTGCTCGCGATGGTTTATCAGGGAACACTCGTTATCTGACACACCATCGCGAGCAGGCTCGCTCCCACAGAGGGCGGGATTTTTGTCGCCTCTGAGCCCCCACCCCGTCCGCCCCCGCTCGCCCATTGCCCCGCGCCCCGCTATACTCGTCGGCTTTTCCTGAATTGATGCCAATAGGGTCCCGCCGCGCATGGATAAGACCTACCAGCCGCACGCCATTGAAACTTCCTGGTACAACACCTGGGAGTCCGAGAATTACTTCGCCCCGCAAGGCGCGGGCGAGTCCTACACCATCATGATCCCGCCGCCGAACGTCACCGGCAGCCTGCACATGGGTCACGGCTTCAACAACGCGATCATGGACGCCCTGATCCGTTTCCGTCGCATGCAGGGCCGCAACACCCTGTGGCAGCCGGGCACCGACCACGCCGGTATCGCCACGCAAATGCTGGTGGAGCGTCAACTCGAAGCCCAGGGCCAGAATCGCCATGATCTGGGTCGCGAAAAATTCCTCGAGAAAGTCTGGGAATGGAAGGATCAATCCGGTGGCAACATCAGCCGCCAGATCCGCCGCCTCGGCTCGTCCGTGGACTGGAGCCGCGAGCGCTTCACCATGGACGACGGCCTCTCGGAAGCGGTCAAGGAAGCGTTCGTACGCCTGCACGAAGACGGCCTGATCTACCGCGGCAAGCGTCTGGTCAACTGGGACACCAAGCTGCACACGGCGATTTCCGACCTCGAAGTGGAAAACCACGACGAGAAAGGCTTCCTGTGGAACCTCAAGTACCCGCTGGCCGATGGTGCCAAGACCGCTGAGGGCAAGGATTACCTGATCGTCGCCACAACGCGTCCGGAAACCATGCTCGGCGACTCCGCCGTCGCGGTGAACCCGAACGACGAACGCTACAAGGCCCTGATCGGCCAGTTCGTCGAGCTGCCGCTGGTTGGCCGTCGCATCCCGATCATCGCCGACGATTACTGCGACCCTGAATTCGGCACCGGCTGCGTGAAAATCACCCCGGCCCACGATTTCAACGACTACGAAGTCGGCAAGCGCCACAACCTGCCGCTGCTGAACATCTTCGACAAGAACGCCAACGTGCTGCCGGCTGCCCAGGCGTTCAACCTGGACGGCACGCTGAACGAGAGCATCGACGGCAAGATCCCGGCCGAATACGCCGGCCTCGACCGTTTCGAGGCGCGCAAGCAGATCGTTGCCGCATTCGACGCCGCGGGCCTGTTAGTCAGCGTCGACGATCACAACCTGAAAGTGCCGAAGGGCGACCGTTCGGGCACCGTCATCGAGCCGTGGCTGACCGACCAGTGGTACGTGTCGACCAAGCCTTTGGCTGAACCTGCGATTGCCGCCGTGGAAGACGGCCGCATCCAGTTCGTGCCCAAGCAGTACGAAAACATGTACTTCTCGTGGATGCGCGACATCCAGGACTGGTGCATCAGCCGTCAGCTGTGGTGGGGCCACCGCATTCCGGCCTGGTACGACGAGTCGGGCAAGGTCTACGTCGGTCGCGACGAAGCCGAAGTGCGCGCCAAGCACAACCTCGGTGCCGACGTTGCGCTGCAACAGGACAACGACGTTCTCGACACCTGGTTCAGTTCGGGCCTGTGGACGTTCTCCACCCTGGGCTGGCCGGAAAAAACCGAGTTCCTGAAGAAATTCCACTCCACCGACGTGCTGGTGACGGGCTTCGACATCATTTTCTTCTGGGTTGCCCGGATGATCATGCTGACCATGCACCTGATCAAGAACGAGGACGGCACCCCGCAGGTTCCGTTCAAGACCGTTTACGTGCACGGTCTGGTGCGTGATGGCCAGGGCCAGAAGATGTCCAAGTCCAAGGGCAACGTGCTTGACCCGCTGGACATCATCGACGGCATCGAACTGGAAACCCTGGTGCAGAAGCGCACCTCGGGCCTGATGCAGCCAAAACTGGCGAAGAAGATCGAGAAAGCCACCCGCGACGAGTTCGCCGACGGCATCGCCAGCTACGGCACCGACGCCCTGCGCTTCACTTTCTGCTCGCTGGCGTCCACCGGTCGCGACATCAAGTTCGACATGGGCCGCGTGGAAGGCTACCGCAACTTCTGCAACAAGATCTGGAACGCCGCACGCTACGTGCTGGACAAGGGCGAAGACTGCGGCCAGAACGGCGAAGCCTACGAGCTGTCGCTGGCTGATCGCTGGATCATCTCGCAGTTGCAGCGCACCGAAGCCGAAGTGACCCGTCAGCTCGACCAGTTCCGCTTCGACCTGGCGGCACAAGCCCTGTACGAGTTCATCTGGAACCAGTATTGCGACTGGTACCTGGAACTGTCCAAGCCGGTGCTGTGGGACGAAAACGCTCCGGTCGAACGCCAGCGCGGCACCCGTCGCACGCTGGTTCGCGTACTGGAAGTGGCCCTGCGCCTGGCGCACCCGTTCATGCCGTTCATCACCGAGGAAATCTGGCAGCGCATCGCGCCGCTGGCCGGCATCGAAGGCAAGACGATCATGCTGCAGGCGTGGCCAGTGGCCAATGAAGAGCGCATCGACGCGGCCGCCGAAGACGACATCGAATGGCTCAAGGGCCTGATGCTCGGCACCCGTAACATCCGTGGCGAAATGAACATCGGCCCGGGCAAACCGCTGCCGCTGTTCCTCAAGAACGTCAGCGCCCAGGACCAGCGTCGTCTCACCGAGAACGAAGCGCTGCTGAAGAAGCTGGCGCGCCTGGAATCCATCACCGTACTGGCCGCTGGCGAAGAAGCACCGCTGTCGGCCACCGCGCTGGTGGGCGAAATGGAAGTGCTGGTGCCGATGGCCGGGCTGATCGACAAGGGCGCCGAACTGGCGCGCCTGGACAAGGAAATCCAGCGTTTGCAGGGTGAAGTCCAGCGCGTGGGCGGCAAGCTGTCCAACGCCGGTTTCGTCGACAAGGCCCCGGCCGAAGTCATCGAGAAGGAACGCGCCAAGCTGGCCGAGGCCGAACAGGCCCTGGGCAAGCTGGCCGAGCAACACGCGCGGATTGCCAGCCTGTAACGGCACGCTGCGACGAAAAAGGGAGGCCGGCGACGGCCTCCCTTTTTTGTGCCTGGCCTTCCCTGCAAATCACTGAAAAACCATTGTGGGAGCGAGCCTGCTCGCGATGGTGTGTCATTCGACACCTATGTGCCTGATACACCATCGCGAGCAGGCTCGCTCCCACAGTAGAGGATTTTGGTTGGTTCAGAGATTGGGTTCACATCACCCGGATATGGGACAATGCCCCCCCACTTTCAGCCATGCCCGAATCGACCACTGCCATGACCGCCCCTCGTACACCCAAACCTGCGCGCAAGAAGCCTGCCCCGGCGAACCCGGCCAAAACCGTGGAGCCTCGGGAAAAGGCCAGCCTGCACCCGCGCAATCGCCATCAGGGTCGCTACGACTTTCCGGCATTGATCAAAAGCACGCCGGAGCTGGCCAAGTTCGTGATCATCAATCCGTACGGCAAGGAAAGCATCGACTTCGCCAGCCCCGACGCGGTGCGGGTGTTCAACCGGGCGCTGCTCAAGGCGTTCTACGGCATCACTCACTGGGACATTCCCGCCGACTACCTGTGCCCGCCGGTGCCGGGGCGCGCCGACTACGTACACTTTCTTGCCGATCTGCTGGCCAACGGCAATGACGGCGTGATTCCCCGTGGCGCCGCCGTGAAGGTGCTGGACGTGGGCACCGGCGCCAATTGCGTGTACCCGTTGATCGGCCACAGCGACTACCGCTGGCAGTTCCTCGGCTCGGACATCGACGCCATCGCCATCGCTTCCGCCAAAACCATAGTCGCCGCCAACGGCCTGAACAAAGCCATCCAGATTCGCCAGCAGGCTGATCGCAAGCACATCCTGCTGGGCCTGCTGGAACAGGACGAACGGTTCGACCTGACCCTGTGCAACCCGCCGTTCCACGCCTCCCTGGAAGAAGCCACGCGCGGCAGCAGCCGTAAATGGCGGGCACTGGGCAAGGCCGACCCGAAACGCAAACTGCCGGTGCTGAATTTCGGTGGCCAGGCCGCCGAGCTTTGGTGCGAGGGTGGCGAGGCACGCTTTGTCACGCAGTTGATCGGCGAGAGCGCGCAGGTGGGCCAACAGGTGTTGTGGTTCAGCACCCTGGTATCGAAGGCCTCGAACCTGCCGGCGATCCAGGCGGCCCTGAAAAAGGCCGGCGCGCTGGAGAGCCAGGTGGTGGAGATGTCCCAGGGGCAGAAGCAGAGCCGCTTTGTGGCGTGGACGTTCCAGACCCCTGCGCAGCAGCAGGCCTGGCGGCAGCGGTGGGCGGCCAGAGCTTAATGCTGAACCTGTAGGAGCGAGCTTGCTCGCGATGGCGGCGTATCAGTAACCACATTAAGCGCCTGACCCACCGCATCGCGAGCAAGCTCGCTCCTACAGGGGGAAACGTAAATCGCAGGCACAAAAAAGCCGTGCCCGGATCGCTCCGGAGCACGGCTTTTTACTGCATCTTACTTGTTGATCGAGTCGGTCAGGCCTTTGGCCACAACCAGCTTGATCACTTTCTTGGCAGGGATTTCGATGGCAGCGCCAGTCGAAGGGTTACGGCCAGTACGGGCAGGACGCTCGGTCACTTTCAGTTTGCCGATACCTGGCAGAGTGATTTCGCCGCCGTTTTCCAGCTGATCAGCAACGATTTGGCCCAGTTGCTCCAGAGCGTTACGCGCGGTGGTTTTTGGCGCGTCGATAGCTTCAGCGATGTCGGCGATCAGTTGGTCTTTAGTAAGAGCCATGTAGTGTTCCTTCCCTATCAAATTCATATGGATTGCAGAGTGCAGTGTCAGCCATCGAGCCCGATCTTCTGGATCTGGCACCCTCGACCAATAACCGCGACGAGTCGGGTTATAGATGCCGAAATCAGGGTTTGGTTCGACCTGACATTTGCTGACTGCACGCTTAACGCAGTGACTTCGCGTAAGACCGGGCAAAACTAGCACAGAGACAAGGAAATATCCGCTTCTCCCTACCCATTTGGTCAGCTTTATTGCTCTAAATCGGGAAAAAACTGCATAAGGGCTGTCGCAAGCCCGGGAATTGCCCTTCGCACCGCGCCAAAACCAGTGGTTGCGGTACACTGGGCACTTTTTGGGGAGCACGCCCTCCTCACTCCAATCAGCCGAGAAGCCCATGCCGATCCGTCATTGCATCGTCCACCTGATCGACAAGAAACCTGACGGTACGCCCGCAGTTCTCCACGCCCGCGACTCCGAACTCGCCGAGTCCGCCGCCATCGAGAACATGCTCGCCGACCTCAACGAGAGCTACAACGCCAAACAAGGCAAGGCCTGGGGTTTCTTCCATGCCGAGTCGGGGGCGCATCCGTTCAGTGGCTGGCTGAAGGAATACTTCGACGGCGGCCAGGACTTCACCGCGTTCAGCCGCGTTGCAGTAGAGCACCTGCAGAAGCTGATGGAGGAATCGAACCTGTCCACCGGCGGCCACGTGCTGTTTGCCCATTATCAACAGGGCATGACCGATTACCTGGCCATCGCGCTGCTGCACCACAGCGAAGGCGTTGCCGTGACCGACGAGCTGGACGTGACGCCATCGCGCCACCTGGACCTCGGCCAATTGCATCTGGCGGCGCGGATCAACGTTTCCGAGTGGCAGAACAACAAGCAGTCCAAGCAGTACATTTCCTTTATCAAGGGCAAGAACGGCAAAAAGGTCTCGGAGTATTTCCGTGATTTCATCGGCTGCCAGGAAGGCGTCGATGGCCCCGGCGAAACCCGCACGCTGCTCAAGGCGTTCAGTGACTTCGTCGAAAGCGAAGACCTGCCGGAAGACTCCGCACGCGAGAAAACCAAGGCCCTGGTGGAATACGCCAGCAGCCAGGCGAAGATGGGCGAGCCCGTGGCCCTCGAAGAACTGTCCGGGCTGATCGACGAAGACCGCCCGAAAGCGTTCTACGATCACATCCGCAACAAGGACTACGGCCTGTCGCCGGAGATCCCGGCGGACAAACGCACCCTCAACCAGTTCCGCCGCTTCACCGGCCGTGCCGAGGGCTTGTCGATCAGCTTCGAGGCGCACTTGCTGGGCTCGAAGATCGAGTACGACGAAGAAGCCGGCACGCTGATCATCAAGGGCCTGCCAACCTCGCTCACCGATCAGCTCAAGCGTCGTAACTGATGCTGGGCAGCGTGCTGAAGAAATTCCTGCTGATCCTGCTGGTGGTCGTGGTCTATCAGAACTGGGGCAAGATCGAGCGGGTGTTCAACCCTTCAGAGGTGGTATCGGAGCAGATCCAGGCCAGCGCCAATGTCGTGCTCTACAGCACCGAGTGGTGTGGCTACTGCAAACTGAGCCGGCGCTTTCTCGACCAGAAGGGCATTCCCTACAAGGAATTCGACATCGAGAAGGACGCCCAGGCGCGCAAGGCCTATGAGGCGCTGGGGGGCGGCGGCATTCCGTTCATCGAGGTGAACGGCACGCTGATTCGCGGGTATGACCCGGATGCGATCATGGCGGCGTTGAAATAACGCTGTTGGATGCTGGCTAGTACCTGTGGGAGCGGGCTTGCTCGCGAAGGCGGTGTGTCAGGCAATATCAATGTCGCCTGACACACCGCTTTCGCGAGCAAGCCCGCTCCCACAATTGTTTATCAGCGTTTTTCGATACGGAAGCCAAACCGCGGAAAGTGCACATGCACCACCCCGGCGCGTTCGTCCTCGCGGCGCAGGATCAGCTCTTCGCGCCCGGCAAACAGCAGCTCCCCGGCCACCGGGTCAACGCCGTAGTCAGTCGCGGCGATGATCACCTGCTGCCCCGCTGCAAACCCGTTCGGTTCCTCGAATGACTCATCCGGCAACTCGGCCGGCGCGGTATTGCGCGCCACGTCCAGCGCTTGCTCGGAGGTCATTTCGCTGGGCGCGCCGTGGCCGAAGCCCAGTACTCGCGCATGCCATGCGGCCACCGCCGGGTAGGTATCGACCAACGGCGCCGTCACGGGCGTAGCCTTGAGGAACCACAGGCAATGGGCCAATGAGAAGTCGGCGATGGAGGGCTCGCCGAACAGGAAATCACCCGGCTCGCGTTGCAGCTGTTGTTCCAGGCACGCCATGATCGTCGGCCACTGGTGCCGGGCCTGCTCCGCCGACAGCTTGCTGGCGCTGCCGCCACTGAACAGCCCGGCGCGATCAGCGAGAAAGCCCTTGATGGCTTCCGGCGATAAACCGCTGAAGCGCACGGCAATCGACTCTGGCTGGAACACCAGGCTCACCGCATGCTGGAACACCACCGAATCGGCCCACGCCGCGAAGGTGGCGGCGATCATTTCCTGACCTTCGGGGAAAAACGCCGGCAGGGCCTTTTCCTGTTCCAGGCGGCGGGCGATCAACGCGGTGTCGCAATAGATGTCCGCACCGATCTGTAGCACCGGTGTCTTGCGGTAGCCGCCGGTCAGGGCGGTCAGGTCAGGCTTGGGCATCACCGGCGAGATCTTGACCGAACGCCAGGACAAGCCCTTGAAGCCCAGCAACAGGCGGGCCTTTTCGGCGAAAGGGGACGTCGGGTAATGATGAAGAATCAACACGGACATGCTCGGCTCCGCCGCTGCAATGGGAACCCGCAGCTTAACCCAGCGCTTTGCCGATTGGCCTGATGGGAACCCATCAGTCAGAGTGATAAGCCGCTGGCGTAGGTAGCCACCAGGCACTCCTTGGCGCTTTTGCGCAGTTTTTTGATCAACCGTTCCTGACGCAACGCTTCGCTTTTGTCGCGACAGGCTTCGGTGTAGACCAGCGCCATGGCCGGGCTGGACAGAAAGAAGCGCGCGCCTTTGCCACTCTGGTGCTTGGCGAACCGGCGCACGGGATCATCGCTGATCCCGCAGTAGAGCGAGCCATTGGCCGCCCGTACCAGGTAGACAAACCAGGGTTTGCTGACGGGGATCGGCTCGGCGACAACGTCGCAGGATTCGCTTGAGGTGTTCACGTGGCGATACAGGCTTGCAGGAAACAAGCCGCGATCTTATCAGCGACCGGCCTGAAATGCCTTCAACCCCTTCAGCGCCTGGGCGCGAACGGCATTGCGCACCAGCGGCGTCCAGCCCAGCAACAGGCCCTTGAACCCCAGGGCCTGACGCGACCACGCCCACAGGTCGAAGTGGTCGTGGTGCTCGCAGATCTTGCCATCGCGAAACACGAAACGCGCCTGGATGTCGTTGACCACGGTGTTGCCGGTCTGGCTGAACAGATACGTCGCCACCCAATGTGCACCACCGCCGCGCTCATCGCTGCGCACGCTGTCGAAGGTCAGGGAAAAATCCTTGGCCCGGGTGGTGAGCATCCGCCACATGTCGCCAGCATCACGCCCACGCAGCTCGCCAAACGCCGGGTCACTGAACACCACGTCGTCGGTGTAGCAGGCGCTCATCGCTTCGGCATCCAGACGCTGGAACGCCTGGTAGAACCGGGTGATCAGGGCGTTGTGGTCATCACTCATGGGCGGCCTCCTTGGAAAATGGTCAATTGGCCAGCACGATAATCTGCGGGGCCGCGAATAACCATGGCTATTCACTATAAAAATAGTGCCACCGAATACCCGCGAGTGTGGCCCCGCCGATTACAGATAGACGATATCCAGCGTGGCGCTGCCGTCCAATGACGTCTCGGTGGTGAGCACTCTGGGCTTGTTCAGGGTCGTCTGAACCGTCACATCGGCCAGGAATTCCTTCACGGCAACGGGTGCGTGATCCGGACTGCCGGGTGTGTTGACAGACCTCAACCAGCGAGGCTGCCAGATCTGGCCGGAAGACACCGGGAACCAGGTGCTGCCATCAACCGACTCCACAATCGGATGCAGCACACCATCCGCCATCGCCAGCTCCATGAACAAACGGTAAAACCCGAGTTTGTGGTTGTTTTCACCCAGGCCCAGGCCGAAGGAATCCGGACTGTTGTTCGACGCGCTATCTTCGCGATTATCAGTGCCCTGGATCGCAAAAAAAGTTGCCGCGTCACAATTGACGCCTAACTGCAGGGTCATCGCTGGCAATGGTTTGCTGGTGATGTCCTTGATGGAGATTTTCCCGTGATCGATCACACCGCCATTGGATAGCACGGGGGTGCAGGCACTCGGGGTGATCGTGCCCGTGACACTCAGGTCGACACTGGAGGCTGCATTCACATTCGAGGCTGCCAATATATACAAACTGGCTGCGATACAACTTAGACGATTTTTCATACTTCTCAATCCTGGTCGGAGGTTTTATTCAGTTGCGGTGACAGCGCAAAATATAAACCTGCAACAAACATCAAAAAATACAACTAATACGAAACTCCAGGACTGTAATAAAACTTGCGCAGAATTTAATGCACCATCCCGGAGTCTCGGGCGTAGGCAAACAAGTCGACATCCGTGGAAATACCGAGCCGTTGCATCGCCATGTTTTTTTGTTTACTGATGGTCGATACGCTGCGCTTGAAGTGGTCGGCAATCTCACTGACGGTCATGCCGCTGGCGAGCATTCTCACCACTTCGTGCTCTTTGGCCGATAACGAAGGCGGACCCGAGCGGGTTTCGGCGTTTGCCTGGAGCAGTACGGCGCGCAAGGATTCGCTGATGAACCGCCGCCCTTCGTGCACCGCCTTGATGGCCATGGGCAGCTCCTTCGCCGAAGCATCCTTGGCGATGATCGCCATCACCCCTTGAGCGAGCGCAGCCCGCAAGGCCATGACGTTGGTGAACATCGTCACCAGGATGATCGACGTTCCAGGGTGGTGACGCCGCACCATACTGAGCATCTTCAAGCCGTCAGCCTGTACGTTGCCCGGCATGCAGTAGTCGGTGATCAACAGCTCGCAGGTCGTGGTGGAAAGCAGGCTCAGCAGGCTGTCGGGCCCTTCTGCTTCCCCCACGATCACACAGGTGCCGCTCAGATCGGTGAGCATTCGCATGCCGATTCGAACGACAGGATGGTCGTCAGCAATGATTACGCGCATTGTCAGATTTATCCTGTTGGGTGACTGGAATGCGCGAAAAGTAGCGCCATCTTGTTGCCATCACAACGGCCAATCCGGCGCCAAAAAAAGCCTGACCCAATGTATTCAGGGCATCGCTCTTTATCCTATAAAACAATAAGAACTGCCCTACGTTACACAAGCGCGATGGACTACTTACAGAACCTACAGAACTTCCCTTCAAGCAATACAAACTGTAGTCCATCACAAACTTTCCCACATCGACTCAACCATTTTCGTATTAGTTGCATTTCACCCCGTTGTCCCGGTCGATAAATTGCGCCGAGCCCCACCGTGGGCAATCGCCAATCATTCGAGGAAAAGGCCATTCATGAACCATCGTTATTCCGGGCTGCTTGCCCCATTGCAAAACGAGTCTGTGTAACGCCGCCTGCAACCGGCCGCGTCGATTCCGGCATGACCCACTCCATCAAAGGACGACCCATCATGGACAGATACTCTTTTGCACTTTCGGCCAGCCTGCTGCTGGCTTTTACACCACCCGCGCTGGCCGCCAGCAGCACGGACCTGAGCATCACGGGCACCATCACGCCCAGCTCCTGCACGCCGTCGCTGTCGGATGGCGGCATCGTCGATCACGGCAAACTGACCTCGAAAAACCTCGACGCTCAATTGCCGACGCGTCTGCCGCCCGGCGAGCTGACCCTTCAGGTCGATTGTGAGGGCCCGACGTTGTTCACCCTGACCACCCTGGACAACCGCGCCGGCACCTCGGCCGTGATTGCCGCCTACCACGGCCTGGGCACCGTCAACGATGACCAGAACCTGGGCAGCGTGGGCTTCGGGATATTCGAACCCCAGGCCGACGACACCCCGGTGATCACCATCATGTCGCGCAACAACGGCGTCAGCTGGGGGCCTTCTTCCTATCTGGGCCACGCCGCGCTGACCGCATTCGCCAACCCGAGCGATCCGCGCACGCCCATTGCCGTGCAGCGCCTGAATGCGCGCCTGCGGGCCTCGACCATCATCGTCCCGGCCAAGGACCTGACCGTGCTCGACGAAGTGCCGATCGACGGGCACGTCACGATGCAAATCACCTACCGCTAAATCCGAACCTTTCACTCGTTTCGACTCAGGAGCCTCATCATGAACAAGACCCTCAACACCCTGCTCGGCGCCATGTTGCTCGTCGGCAGTGCCAGCGCCTTCGCCGCCTCCAGCGTCGACCTGACCGTCACCGGGATCATCACCCCCAGTGCCTGCGAACCGACCCTGTCCCAAGGCGGATTGGTGGATTACGGCAAGCTGTCGGCCAAGGACCTGAATGCTGACCGACCTACTGCGCTCGATACAAAAACCCTGCAGTTCATCCTCACTTGCGACGCCGCGACGCTCGCCGCCATTGAAGCCAAGGACAATCGTGACGGCACTGATTTCAACAACGACTCTATGGAGTACGGCCTGGGGCTGATCAATGGCGACGAAAAGCTTGGCGCCATGACGCTCAGATTGCTCTCACCCGTTGCCGACGACATCGGCGTCCGAACCGTTGCTTCCGAGGATGGTGGCGCCACTTGGTATGCAGAACGTTATCTCATGCGCAGCAATATTATGTCGGTCGCCGATGCCAGCGCGGTGACGCCTGTTCCTTTCCAGAGATGGACTTCCGATCTCCAGATTGCCCCGCGCATCGCTCCGACCAACCAACTGACTCTGACCAACGAAGTAGCCATCGACGGTTCCGTAACCATGACCGTGCGTTACCTGTAATTCAACGATGGACCGAGAGCGGCACGGACGTCCCTGCCGCCCTCACCTGCACCGAGCTGACAAGGATTTCAGACCGTTATGAAACATGCGACTTCACACCTGCTCGCCGTTCTTTGCCTGCTGAGCATCAGGCAAGAGGCGATGGCCGCTTCCGATGTCGAACTGAACGTGGTGGGCAGCATCACCCCCAACGCCTGCGACGTTCTGCTGTCGGATGACGGCATCGTCGACCACGGCATGGTGCCGGCGCGCAGCCTCAATCAGTACGAGTTGAGCCCCTTGCCCAGCCGGCAACTGGAACTGCACGTGAGCTGTAACGAAGCCCTGCTGTTCGTGCTCGTGGGCCGGGACAACCGCGCCGACTCCTCACTGGGGCCAGGGTTTTATTACGGTCTGGGATGGAACGCCCATGCCCCCGACGAACGTCTGGGGGCGGTGGGCCTGGCGTTGCGCAGCGCGGTCGCCGATGGCGGTCCGGCGCTGGTGTTGGCGTCCAGCAACCAGGGCCTCACCTGGTTCCCGGAAACCAATGTCTACCCCGACAACTACATGGGTTTCGCCAGGCCCGGCACGCTGGTGCCGGAACCCCATCGCCTGGTGACCGCCACGCTGCACATCAACACCTCGATCAATGCCGCAAGCTTCCTGACCCTGAACCAGGAAGTGCCGCTGGACGGCGCAATCGTGCTCGACCTGAGATACCTCTAGTCATGTTCGTTCTTTCATACAGGGCTTAACCATGAACCTTTTCAACGGCACTCGATGCCTGAGTCTGTACCTGGGCACCCTGGTCTTGCTTCTCGGCGGCCAGGTGCATGCCGACGGCATGGTGCCAGACACCTCGGTGGTCATCGTCAACGAAGCCGACGGCGAAGCCGCGGTGTCGGTGACCAATACCGACTCGACGCTGGCCTTGCTGCACGTCACCCTCGAAGACATCCCAGAGGACAAGGATCCGCTATTGTTCGTCACCCCGCCGCTGGCCCGGGTCGAGCCGTCCAAGAGCCAGTTGGTGCGTTTCATCCTGCAATCGTCTGCGCCCCTGACCACCCAGCGGCTCAAGCGGGTGATTTTCGAAGGCATGCCCCAGGACCGCCCGCCGGCACAGGCCGGGCATGCGCGGGTCGGTGTGACGGTGCGGCAGAACCTGCCGGTGATCCTCCATCCCAAAGGCCTGGCGCCCAACCGCACGCCCTGGACCGGCCTGGCCTGGAGCCTGAAAAACGACCGGCTCAGCGTGCACAACCCGACGCCCTACGTCGTGCGCCTGGCCCAGGAACTGACGTTGCTGCCCGGTAACGGTTCGGCGTTGTTGCCGCGCACCTATGTGCTGCCGGGGGAAACCCTGAGCGTGGCGACCGATGGTGCCGCCAGCACGCGGGTGCGGTTGCAGCCGGCCACGGTGTACGGCTTTGCCGTGCCGCATTTCGAGGCGCCGATCGGTTCCTGATCCACACATCACGACTGCGCGACGAAGGAACGCCAAGCGCTGAAGTTTCCGGGTGACGAGCCTCAGCCGTCGCCTCTCGCGTGCCTGACCCCGACAAACCGGTCAGGCCGGCATAACCCAAGTGAACCTCATGAACACAGTATCTATTTACCGTGACGGCGAAGCCGTGCCCGACATTCGGCGCCCGCGCACCCGCCGCAAAGGCTGGCGGACCCTGGCGGTCTTGCTGCTGGTCAACGCGCTGACGGTGCTCGACGCCCACGGAGATGAGTTGCTGCTCGCGCAGTTCGACACCAATACGCTGCGCCAGCGCGGCATTGATCCGGCCCTGGCGACCCTGCTGATGCAAGCGCCACGCTTCACCGCCGGCCGGCACTCGGTGACGCTGACCGTCAATGGCCAGCGCCAGGGGCGCGTCGACATCGCGTTCGATCGCCGGGGCGCGCTGTGCTTCGATCGCAGCTTGCTCGACAGGGCTAACCTCGTCGTGCCCGAGCCCACCCTGGGCGATGGCCGCTGCCACGATTTCCAGGGTGCCTGGCCACAAACGGCCATCGAGCAGGACCCGGCCAACCTGGCCCTGGCCCTGATCGTCCCCACCGACGCCATCCGCCCGACCGTGCGGGATGTATCGGGCTATCAGACCGGTGGCTTCGCCGCGCTGATCAACTACGACGTGACCGGTCAGCACAGCCGCTTTGGCGATGATTCGAGCCGCTATACCTCGGCCAATACCGAGCTGGGGTTCAATGCCGGCGACTGGATCGTGCGCAGCCGCCAGGTGCAGACCTGGCAGGACGATGTGTCCCGCACCACGCACATCGCCGCCTACGCCCAACGCACCTTCGCCCAGCACGAGGCGGTATTGCAGGCGGGCCAGATCAACCTCTACAACCCGGTGCTGGCCGGTGCCCAGATCACCGGCGTGCAAGTGCTCAACGAACAGGCCCTGCAAGTTGAAGGACAAGGCGCAGTCATCGAAGGCATCGCCAACAGCCAGGCGCAGGTCGAAGTCCGGCAGAACGGCTCGCTGATCTATTCCACCGTGGTTCCGGCCGGCCCGTTTGCCCTGAACAACGTCCGCCGGCTCAACACCCGTTCCGACGTGGAAGTCACGGTGAAGGAAGCGGACGGCAGCGAGCGCAGCTTCACCATCCCGGCCGCCATGCTCGGTGTCGGTTTGCCTGCGCCGGGGTTCTCCCTGGCCGCCGGCCGCGTGCGCAACATCGGCAACGAAGAGGCCGACGAACCCTGGGTGATCAGTGGCGGCTGGAGTGGCGCGCTGCATCCGCAAGTGCTGATCAGCGGCGGTGTGACCGGTGCTTCCGACTATCGCGCCGCCGGTGGCAGCCTCGGCCTGCTGCCCACCCCTGACACTCAGGTGCAAGCCACCCTGACCGGCGCGCAAGCCACCGGGCATGACGCCAGCCAGGGCCTTCAAGCCGACCTGAACCTATCGCATCGCCTGAGCGACAGTTGGGCGATGAATGCCGGCAGCTCCTATCGGACCCTGGGCTTTCGGGAGCTGGAAGAGGCGGCGTTCGACAGCACCGGCGATGACCGCAAATCGCGCTACCGCGACCAGCAGAGCGCGTCCCTGTCCTGGGCCCACCCGTGGCTCGGCGCCTTCAGCGGTGGTGCCAGCCGATCCAGCTCGTTCGATGGCCACAGCAGCAGCCGCGCCCTCGCGTCGTGGGGCACGACCATCGCCGGGGTGTCGGTCTCCGCGACAGCCGAATGGCAAGTCAGTGGCAGCGATCGCAACGATGACAGCGTCTACCTGAACCTCAGCATCCCGCTGGGCGAAACGCGCCGGGGACGCACCTGGGTGCGCAGCACCGGGGGTGAGTACCGCAGCGGCGTGGGGCTGAGCGAGCAGGTCAACGATCAACTGGCGTACCGCGTCGGGGTCGAGCACGACACCCGCGACAAACAGGTGCAGTCCACCGCCGGGGTATCGCTGCTGCCGCGCTACACCCAACTGGACCTGAACTACACCCGCGCCGATGCCGACCGCTCGAGCTATCAGGCCAGCGCCCGCGGCGGCGCCGTACTGCACGGTGGCGGCCTGACGCTGTCGCCGTATCCGATCAGCGACACCTTTGCCCTGCTCTCCGTCGGCGAGATGGGCGCGATCAAGGTGTCGACCCCCAGCGGGCCGGTCTGGACCGACTGGCAAGGCCAGGCCGTCGTGCCACAGCTTTCGGCCTACGGCAAAAGCCCGGTGGAAGTCGACACCAAGACCCTGCCGCGCAACGCCGACATCAGCAACGGCCTGGCGGTGGTTTCCGCCGGACGCGGGGCGGTCGACAAGGTCGAGTTCGGCGTCAACCTGACGCGCCGCGCCCTGCTCAAGGCCACCACCGCCAACGGCGCCCCGCTGCCCCGCGGCGCCTCGGTGAACAACCAGGATGGCGAGTTCGTCACGCTGGTCCAGGAAGGCGGGCTGGTGTTCCTGCCCAACGTCCTCGACACCCGCGCACTGTTTATCCAGGCACCGGGGCTTGAGCGATGCGAGCTGCAATTCGAGCTGCCGCAGGACCCCGACACCGACGCGTACTACGAAACCGCCCCTGCCAAGTGCCGCGCTCTTTGAGGATCACCTGATGAAACTGTCCCGTTACTGGTTGGCCACTGGCGCCTTGCTGTCACTCGGCGCATTCACCTCATCGGCCCAGGCCGCAGGCGATGATTGCCAGCTCAACCTGAGCCAGCCCGAACTCGATTTCGGCTTGATGAACCGGGCGATCCGCCCTGGCGCCGCCACCGAACGCAACCTGGGCGAGCGCCGATTGAGCCTGACCATGAGCTGCGCAACCGCCACCGACATGAGCCTGTTCTATCGGGCCATGGCGGCGACCACCCAGCGCTTTCATTTCGCCGACCGTGGCACCTATCAGATACGGATTGGTGACGCGGTGCTGGACGGCCAGTCAGTCGACCTTGGGTTGATTGCCGGTGTGGGTCAGGCGCCGTCGCAGATCGAGTCGCAACTGATCTGGCGACCAGAACATGGCGTGGTCCCCCTGCGCTCCGGCGTGCCGGCCCAGGGCAACACGTTCTCGGCGCAACTGGAGCTCACGGCCTGGGTGCAGGAGCAAGGCCAGGTGCGGGACGCGGTGAGCTGGGAAGCCAGCGGGGTATTCGACGCCGTCGGTGCCGGGCGTCACCGCGAAGCCACCCTGCGTGCACGCTTCGCTCCGGCGGCGTGCGAACCGGCGTTGTCCAATGGCGGCGTGGTCGATTTCGGCAACCTGACGATCAACGACCTGAACGCGAACAAAATCACCCACCTGCCGTCGCGCCCCTTGCTGCTGCGAGTGGGCTGCGACGCACCCACGGCGTTCGCCCTGATCATGCACGACAACCGTGCCGGCTCGGCAACGGTCGACGGTGAAAGCCATTACGGCCTGGGTACCGACGGGCGCAACAACGGCATCGGCTTTTATTCGGTCAACATCGACCCTGCCCACACCCGCGCGGACAGCTTCGCACGCCTCTACCGAACCGACTCCAGCACCGGTGGCGCGGGCTGGAGCAGCGCCAGCGCCAACCCGATCGCCCTGGCCAAAAACACCTACCTGAGTTTCACCGACAGCGGCGGCCGCCACACAGGGCCGGCAATGATCCAGAACCTCAGCACCCGCGTGACCGTCGACGCCGTGATCGCCCCCACCAACGACCTGGACCTGAGCAACGCCATCGACCTGGATGGCGCGGGGACGATCGAGATCATTTACCTGTAGCACCTGAAACGAGCCTGCCAAGTCCTGGCCTCATCGCCCTGGCCGGCAGGACAACCAACCTGAAAGTGAGCACTGAAAATGAAAAAGTACCTTGCAGCCCTTTCCACCCTCGCGCTCATCGGCATGACACCTCATGCCGTGGCAGCATCGAGCACCGACCTGACGGTGACCGGCAGTATCACGCCGAGCGCGTGTACCCCGAGCCTGACCGAAAACGGCAACATCGACTACGGCAAGATTTCCGCCAGGGACCTGAATCCGACCACCAGCACCAACCTTGAGCCACGCACGATTTTCCTCAACGTCAACTGTGAGGCGGCCACCCGCTTCGCGCTGCAGGGCCACGACAACCGACTGGGCTCAAGCAACCAGGCAACCTCGTTCGGCCTCGGCAAGATCAACGGAGACCAGAACCTGGGGCGGTTCGTGTTGGCCATGGCCAGCGCGGTCGCAGACGGCGTCGGGGTCCAGGCGATCAAATCCGCGGATGGCCAGACCGGCTGGGTTGGCCATCTGTTCTGGAACCCGGGTTACTACGTCTCCGTCGCAGACAGGGCTGACCTCACTACACCGATCCCGGTGAAAGACATGGAAATGGAACTGCTGATCAGCGCGTCCATCTCCCCGGCGAACGACCTGGACCTGACCCATGAAGTCAACCTCGACGGTTCGGCGACGCTGGAAATGAAATACCTCTGACGCCAACTGACGCAACCCAGGGCGCCAGGCCCTGGGCTGCACACCCGGATAACGAAAAGGAAGATTCGGACATGACACAGCACCTCGCCGCCCTCTGGGCCACGTTAGTACTGATCAACATCCCCGGCGCACTCGCCGCCTCGACCGTCGACCTGACCGTCAGAGGCCAGATCACCCCGATTGCCTGCACCCCGGGGCTGTCCAACAACGGTTTGGTCGATTACGGAAAAATCTCCTACAAGGACCTGAGTGCCGATAAACGTACGCAACTGCGCGACAAGTACCTGGACTTCACCCTGCAGTGCAACGGCCCCGCACGTTTCGCCTTGATCATGCGCGACAACCGCGACGGCTCGGCCATCGTCAACAGCGAGATCTATTACGGGCTGAACCACGACAACAGCGGCAACAAGATCGGCCTGTATTCGCTGAACTTCGACCCCACGCAAACCGTGGCGGATGACCTGGCGCAGGTGTTTCGCACCGACTCCACCACCGGCGGCCAGGCCTGGAGCACCTCGAACAGCCGGCCGATTCCGATTGGCGCCCGCAGCTACCTGGGCTTCACCGATGTTTCCGGCAGCAGCGCAGGCCCCATCGCCATCCAGAACCTGAGCAGCCGGGTGACGATCGAGACCGTCATCTCGCCCACCTCCGAACTGGACGTGAGCGCCGAGATCCAGCTCGACGGCTCGGCGACACTGGATGTGCTGTACCTGTGAATCAGACTTTTTCGCTGACCACCTGGACGTACAACGAACGCCCGGCGCCCAGCCCGGCGACGATGGCGCCAAGGCCGATCACGCCGAAAATCCAGCCCACGGCGTTCCAGCCGCCGGTCCAGTCATGCACGATACCGACCGCGAACGGCCCCAGGGACGCCAGGGTGTAACCGAAACCCTGGGCCATGCTCGACAGGTTCGCCGCCACATGGGAGTCACGCGAGCGCAGCACGATCAGGGTCAGCGCCAGGCTGAAGGTAGCGCCCTGCCCCAGGCCGAGCAGAATCGCCCAACCCCACAGGCCTTCGATCGGCGCATACAGGCAACCCATGAGGCCGCCAAGGGTCATCAGCATGACGATCACGATGGCCGGGCGTTGATCCTTGCCGCGAGTGGCCAGCCAGGGGGCGCTCAGGGAACTGATCAATTGGATGATCACCGAACCCGACAGCACCAGGCCAGCCTGGGTCGGCGTCAGGCCGCGACCGATCAGGATCGACGGCAACCAGCCGAACACGATGTAGGCCAGGGACGATTGCAGGCCCATGTAGGCCGTCACCTGCCAGGCCAGGCGATCGCGCAGCAAACCGCGCACCCGGTAAGCGACATTGTGCGCCCCGTGTTTCTGGCCGACTTGCGGCAGCCAGAACACCCCGGCGACCAGCGCCGGAATCACCCAGAAGCCCAGGCCCAGGGCCCAGCTTTTATCGAAGTGTTCGCTCAACGGCACGGTCGCGCCCGCCGCCATCGCCGCCCCCAGGCACAGGGCCATGGTGTAGACACCGGTCATGGTGCCGGCCTGTTTCGGGAAATCACGCTTGACGATGCCCGGCAACAGCACGCCGATGATGCCGATGCTGGCACCGGCCAGCACGCTGCCACTGAACAGGCCGATGGCACCGAACGAACTGCGCAGGACGATCCCGCCCGCCAGCGTCAGCAAAATACCCAGCACCACCCGCTCGGCGCCGAAGCGTCGCGCCAGCACCGGCGCCAGCGGTGCGAACAGGCCCAGGCAGAGCACTGGCAACGTGGTCAGCAACCCGGCCTGCGCGGCCGACAGGCCCAGGGACTTCGACACGTCGCTGAGCATCGGCGCCATGCTCGACAGCGCCGGACGCAGGTTCAACGCCACCAGAATCAGGCCAAGCAACAGTAACCACGGACGACGCAGCAGCGGATGGCTTTGCTGGACCTGCTCATCATCGGCCTCGGCGTCGATCAGCAGCTCGTCGAGTTCCGCTGTGCGTCTGGTTTCGGTGTTCGGGGTATTGCGGCAGGACATCGTGTTCTCAGTTTCAGGGTTCATTGATCAACTGCCTCGACAGCGCTTTGGCCCGCTCCGGGTCACGTTGTTCGACGGCATCGAGCAGCTCGATGTGCAGGTCGAACACTTCCTGACGGCGCGGGGTAATGTTCAGGCAGTGGCGCAATTGCGCGCCGACGACACTGGAGAAATAGCGATACAACTCGCTGAGCGTGGGGTTGTGCGCGGCGTCCACCAGACGGCGGTGGAACACCAGGTCGCAGGCGATGTAGGTATCGAGGTCGCCGTGGTAATGGCTGCCGCTGACGCCCAGTGCTTCACGCAGCGCCACCAGGTCTTCGTCGGTGCGGCGCAGGGCGGCCAGGCCGATCGCCTCCACCTCGAGAATGTGCCGGGTCTCCCGCGCCTGCTCCTGGGAGCAGCGCGACAACGCCTTTACCGTGTCCAGCGGATCGACCACTGCGCGCAGGTAACTGCCGTCACCCTGGCGAATCTCGATCAACCCGGAAAACGCCAAAACACGCATGGCTTCGCGCACGGTGTTGCGGCTGATACCCAGCTCGGCGGACAGCTCGGGCTCGGTGGGCAGACGCTGACCCACGGCCCATATGCCTTGGGTGATGCGCAGCCGCAGTTGGTCCAGGGCTTGATCGACCAGGGACCGTTTGATGAGTGGGGAAATTTCTGACATGAACCTCGTCCTTTCATCCAATCATAGGATGAATTTGTTGACATGCTAGTCAGCTTCAAACGAAACAGCAACCACCAGCCTGCAAAGCGCGGCAAATTTCGTCGCCATCACGAGTCGTTTCTCACCCCTCCCAAGCGCTCAGTCCTACATCTCCCAAGGTAACGAGGCGGCAGACTTTCGGACATTGAACGCGGGCGCTTTCGCCCCGGCCCTGACCGTCAACGGGATCCGCCCATGGAAGAAGTCAATTTCGGTAAAAAACACAGCCGCCTGGTCGCTTTGAAAAAAGATCGGCAATTGCTCGCCATACGCGGAGTAACCGGCAGCCCTCTGGCCACCACACTCTGCTGCGAAGCCGCACGCCAGGCATTGACTGACAGCGAGCTGCTGCTGAACGTGGAGGACGCCGATGTGCAGGTCTTCAAGTTACCGGAGCATGCCGACGCCACACACTGCAAAGCCATGTTGCGAGCGTTGCCGGACGTACGTTTCGCCGGCAGCGTACTGGTGGAGCCTCACACCGGGGACCCGATTCTCTACACCGAGAACCTGTTCCTGAAGTTCATCGACCCGCTCACGTCGGTGCAATGCCTGAAGATCCTCGATGCGCTGAACCTTGAGATCAAACAACAGGTGCCCTACGCGAAGAACGCCTTCTTCGTTCATCATCGGGACTGTCGCGGCACGCACGTCTGCTCGTTGAGCCGGCAACTGCTCGAACGCGACGACGTTGAGTATTGCCATCCGGAAATGCTGCGCCAGGGCCAACGCCGGGCGATCCATCACAACCAGTGGCACCTGAAGAAAACCATCGTCAGCTATCAGTTCGAGATCGACGCCAGCGCCAACGTCGAGGCGGCTCACGCCCTGGTCCAGGGCGAGGGCGTGGTGATCGCAATCATCGACGATGCCTTTGACATCGACCATCCCGAGTTTGCCGGCCCCACCAAGATCATCGGCGCACAGAACTTCGATCGGCGTAACGCCGCGCGAGGCCCACGACCGAAAAATGCCCTTGAGCGCCACGGCACGGCAGCGGCAGGCGTTGCCTGCGCCAATGGTGATGCCGGTGCCTGCGGCGTGGCTCCCCGGGCCAGCCTCATGCCGTTGAAGCTGACCAAGCCTTTGGGTGCGCGAGCCGAGGCGGACGCGTTCTACTGGGCAGCGGAGCAAGGCGCGGACATCATTTCCTGCAGTTGGGGACCGCTCGAAGGGCACTGGGCCGACCCTACCGACCCCAGGCACACCCAGGTGTTTCCACTGGCCGCCAGCACACGCCTGGCCATCGAATACGCTGCGACCAAGGGGCGCTCGGGCAAAGGCTGCGTGATTTTCTTTGGTGCGGGTAACGGCAACGAGAGCCTGGACAACGATGGTTATTCCAGCCACCCCATGGTGATTGCCGTGGGCGCCTGCAACGACCAGAGTCGCCGCAGTGCCTACAGCGACTACGGCAAGGCGTTGTGGTGTTGCTTTCCCAGTGGCGATCAGCAGCACCCTGACCCCAAGTACAAACCCGCCACTTCGATCCCGCAGACCCGAGGCATTCGCACCACGGACCTGTCCGGCAAATTCGCCGATGCCGCCCACCCGGCTTTCATCGAATCGTTCAGTGGCACCTCCAGTGCCTGCCCCGGGGCCGCCGGCGTGGCGGCCCTGATACTGAGCGCCAACCCTGCGCTGGACCGCGAATCGGTGCGCCGGATTCTCGCCGAATGCTGCGACAAAATCGGCCACGCCGACGATGGCCCACTGGGCCAATACGATCAGGACGGTCACAGCCACTACTACGGCCATGGTCGTCTCAATGCCTTGCGCGCCGTGCAGATCGCGATCAAGCGCCGGCAGGAACAGGTTGGCTGAACCATTCCGACAGCGGTCTGGGCGTTGCGCCCCATCAGTCGAGGAATCGTCTGACGGGGTAATCAGCTTCGCGTAGGAAGGCAAACACCTAGGGTCAGAAGGAGGCAAAACGAGCGGTATTTTCGATTAGTCAAAATTACCCTTTGAGGGTAGTTTTTCAGGGACAGGGTTTACGTTTCTTATGGAAAAGAACACACCCCATTACGACTTGGCTGTGATCAAGGCGGATGTCAGGCGGCTTGGAAAGTACGGGTTTACCGGGTCAGCGCTCAGTAGCGCCTTTGGTCTCGGATTCACACTCGATCAGGCGCAGGAAACCGTCTTCGGACTCCAACGCTGCATGTTGTACAAGTCGATGACCAGCTATGACGATCATCGGGTATGGCAGGACGTCTATCACACCCAATCACGTGGTCTGGAGATCTACATCAAGGTTACCTATCGTTCCGACGGTAAGCCTCCAGTGATCTCCTTCAAGGAGAAAAACACATGAAAACTGAACAATGCTACTCCTGCGGAGCGCGCAAGGGGATGATTCGCTTCGAAGGTCGCGGCGAGACCATGAGCGTGAAAGGCATGGAGCGGCGGCTCGACAACCTCTGTGGTTGGGAATGCCAGAAGTGCGGGGAAGTCATCTACGATAGCGAATCCGCTGGGCGTTACGCGGATGCGGGTGATGAACTGATCATCGCCGGCCGCCAGATGATCGGCGCGGAGATGAAGCGTATCCGCCGCAAACTCAACCTGACGCAAAAGCAAGCGGTGGAGCTGCTTTCCGGGGGCGGGCACAACGCATTTTCCCGCTATGAGCGCGGCGAGCTCACCGCCCCCAGGACGTTGATACTGCTGATGCGGCTGCTCGATCGGTACCCGTATTTGCTGAGCGATGCGAAGGTACTGGCCGAAGGTGCGGACTTCCGCGGTTTCAAGCGTGTCACGCACGAAGCGCACGAAATCCTGACGGATTCCTGAAGCCTGTAGTGTAGGAGCGAGCTTGCTCGCGATGGAGGATCAGCCACCGAGGGGTGTCAGACTTTCAGCGTAATCGTTGACGAACATCGCGAGCAAGCTCGCTCCTACAGGAGGGTTGTGTGTTTTTCGGGCAAAAATAAACCCGGAACAAGTCCGGGTTCATTTCAGTGCCCAAGGCCAATCAATGCAGGATCTGGCTCAGGAACAGTTTGGTGCGGTCGTTCTGCGGGTTGTCGAAGAAGTCGTTCGGCGCAGCCTGTTCGACGATTTCGCCCTTGTCCATGAAGATCACGCGGTTGGCCACGGTCCGGGCGAAGCCCATTTCGTGGGTCACGCAGAGCATGGTCATGCCGTCTTCGGCCAGGCCGATCATGGTGTCCAGTACTTCTTTCACCATTTCCGGGTCGAGGGCCGAGGTCGGTTCGTCGAACAGCATGATTTTCGGTTTCATGCACAGCGCACGGGCAATCGCCACACGCTGTTGCTGACCGCCGGACAGTTGCCCCGGGAACTTGTGCGCCTGCTCCGGAATGCGTACGCGCTCCAGGTAGTGCATGGCGATTTCCTCGGCCTTGCGCTTGGGCATCTTGCGGACCCACATCGGTGCCAGGGTGCAGTTCTGCAGGATGGTCAGGTGCGGGAACAGGTTGAAGTGCTGGAACACCATGCCGACTTCACGGCGGATCGCTTCGATCTGCTTGAGGTCGTTGGTCAGTTCCACGCCATCGACCACGATGCGGCCCTGCTGGTGCTCTTCCAGGCGGTTGAGGCAGCGGATGGTGGTGGACTTGCCCGAACCCGACGGGCCGCACAGCACGATACGCTCGCCCTGCTTGACGTTCAGGTTGATGTCTTTCAACACGTGGAACTGGCCGTACCACTTGTTCACGCCCTGCATCTGAATAATGCCTTCAGGGCCCACAGGCTGTTTGATTGCTTCGCTCATCGGAAAACTTCCTAAATAGGTAGCGACTTAGCGCTTGTGGCCTGTGTCGAGCTTACGTTCCAGATGCATGGAGTAGCGCGACATACCAAAACAGAAAATCCAGAACACCAGGGCGGCGAACACGTAGCCTTCAGTGGCCATGCCCAGCCATTTCGGGTCGGCGGCGGCTTGCTTGACGCTGTTGAGCAGGTCGAACAGGCCGATGATGATCACCAGGCTAGTGTCCTTGAACAACGCGATGAAGGTGTTGACGATGCCCGGGATCACCAGCTTCAGGGCTTGCGGCAGAATCACCAGGCCCATGCTGCGCCAGTAACCGAGGCCCATGGCGGCGGCCGCTTCGTACTGACCTTTCGGAATCGCCTGCAAGCCGCCACGCACCACCTCGGCCACGTAGGCCGACTGGAACATGATCACGCCGATCAGTGCCCGCAGCAGCTTGTCGAAGTTCATGCCTTCAGGCAGGAACAGCGGCAGCATCACCGAGGACATGAACAGCACCGTGATCAACGGCACACCGCGCCAGAATTCGATGAAGGTCACGCAGACCACACGAATCGCAGGCATGTTCGAACGACGCCCCAATGCCAGGATGATCCCCAGCGGCAACGCACCGGCGATACCGACGGTGGCGATCACCAGGGTCAGCATCAGGCCGCCCCACTGGCTGGTCGCTACCTGTTGCAGGCCGAACACGCCGCCGTGCAGCAGGCACCAGGCAATGATCGGGTACAGGACCAGGAAGCACAGGCCATAGATCGCCTTGCGCGGGAAGCGCGAGATGAACAGCGGTGCCGCGCCCAGGACCGCCAGCCACACGGTCAGGTCCACGCGCCAGCGCAGTTCCGGCGGGTAGTAGCCATACATGAACTGGCCGAAACGCTGCTGGATGAACACCCAGCAGGCGCCTTCCTTGGTGCAGTCGGCGCGGGTAGTGCCGACCCAGTTGGCGTCGATGATCGCCCACTGCAGGATCGGTGGCACCACCAGGTAGATCAGGTAGAACGCGAACAGGGTCAGCAGGGTGTTGAGCCAGCTGGAGAACATGTTCGCGCGCATCCACGCCACTACCCCGATGCTGCTGCTCGGTGGTGGCATGTCAGGTTTGAAAGTATGAGTGCTCATGCGCTTTTCCTTACCGCTCGATCAGCGCAATGCGCTTGTTGTACCAGTTCATCAGCAGGGAAATGCTGATACTGATCGCCAGGTACACGCTCATGGTGATGGCAATCACCTCGATCGCCTGACCGGTCTGGTTCAGCACGGTACCGGCGAACAGCGAAACCATTTCCGGGTAGCCGATACCGGCCGCCAGCGAGGAGTTTTTCACCAGGTTCAGGTACTGGCTGGTCAACGGCGGGATGATCACGCGCAGGGCTTGCGGGATGATCACCTTGCGCAGCGTCGGGCCGTTACGCAGGCCGAGCGAGTGGGCCGCTTCGGTCTGGCCGTGGCTGACCGACTTGATACCCGAACGCACGATCTCGGCGATGAATGCCGCGGTGTAGACGGTCAGGGCCAGGGTCAGGGCCAGCAGTTCAGGGATCAGGACCCAGCCGCCAACGAAGTTGAAACCCTTGAGTTCCGGCATTTCCCAGTGCACGGGCGAACCGAAGACCAGGGTGCACAGCGCCGGGATTACCAGGAACAGGGCCAGGCCGACCCAGAACTTGTGGAACGGCTCGCCGGTGGCTTCAAAGCGCTTGTTGGCCCAGCGGCTCATCATCACGATGGCGAGGACGGCCAGCACGATGCTCAGCACGAATGGCCAGAAGCCGTCCGCAGCCAGGGCGGCCGGCATGTTCAGGCCACGGGCGCTGACAAAGAAGGTGTCGCCGAAATTGTGGCTGTTGCGCGGTCCCGGCATGGTCAGGAACACCGCGAAATACCAGAACAGGATCTGCAGCAGCGGCGGAATGTTACGGAAGACCTCGACGTAGACGGTCGCCAGTTTGGCGATGATCCAGTTCTTCGACAGGCGGGCGATGCCGATGATGAAACCCAGGATGGTCGCGAGCACCACGCCGATGAAACTCACCAGCAAGGTATTGAGCAGGCCGATGACAAACACCCGGGCATAGCTGTCCGCTTCGGTGTAGTCGATCAGGTGTTGGGCGATGCCGAAACCGGCACTGCGCTCCAGAAAGTCAAAACCGGAGGTAATGCCCCGGTGCTGAAGGTTGGTCTGGGTGTTGTCGAACAGGTACCAGCCCATCGAGACCACCGCGACAATGGTGATGATCTGGAAGAGCCACGCACGCACTTTTGGATCGCTGAGGCTGAACCTCTGCTTTGGTGCGCCGATTGAATTTTGCATGAAGTGCCCCGCAAAGAATGGAACAGAACATCACCCGGCAGTTGGCCTGCCGGGTGATAGAACCATTAGCGCACTGGTGGTGCGTACTGAATGCCGCCAGCGTTCCACAGCGCGTTCAGGCCGCGGTCGATTTCCAGCGGAGTGCTCTTGCCGAGGTTTTTCTCGAACACTTCACCGTAGTTGCCGACTTGCTTGACGATCTGCACGACCCAGTCTTTCTTCACTTTCAGGTCTTTGCCGTATTCACCATCGGTACCCAGCAGACGAGCGACGTCCGGGTTCTTGGTGCCTTTGGCTTCGGCTTCGACGTTCTTCGAAGTGATGCCGGCTTCTTCAGCGTTGAGCATGGCGTAGCCAACCCAGCGTACGATGGCCAGCCACTCGTCGTCGCCATTACGCACGACCGGACCCAATGGCTCCTTGGAAATGGTTTCTGGCAGGACCACGTAGTCCTTCGGCGCGGCCAGCTTGCTGCGCTGGGCGAACAGCTGGGACTTGTCGGAGGTCAGCACGTCGCAACGACCGGATTCCAGCGACTTGGCGCTTTCATCGGAGGTGTCGAAAGTGATCGGGGTGTACTTCAGGCCGTTGCCACGGAAGTAATCGGAAACGTTCAGCTCGGTGGTGGTACCGGCCTGGATGCAGATGGTTGCGCCATCCAGTTCCTTGGCACTTTTCACGCCCAGCTTGTTGTTTACCAGGAAGCCGATGCCGTCGTAGTAGGTGATGAAGCCCGGGAATTTCAGGCCCATGCCGGCGTCACGGGAGCTGGTCATGGTGGTGTTACGCGACAGGATGTCGATTTCGCCCGACTGCAGCGCAGTGAAGCGCTCTTTGGCGTTCAACTGACTGAACTTGACCTTGGTCGCGTCGCCGAATACGGCAGCGGCCACGGCGCGGCAGACGTCAGCATCGATACCGACGATCTTGCCGGTAGCGTCCGGAACCGAGAAGCCTGGCAGGCCATCGCTGACGCCACACTGCACGAAACCTTTCTTCTGCACTGCATCCAGGGTTGCACCCGCCTGAGCGAACCCGCTGACGCCGAGTACTGCGGCTGCAGTGACGACGGCCAGGGTGGATTTCAACATCTTCATTCAAACCTCCAGTTTTGCTCTTGTTGTGTCGGAGCGTGATTCCTGTCGCACCCTTTTGAGGCGTTGTTGACCCGTGCTGGCTTGTTTTTGAGTCAACCGACTTAAGAGACCGCGCTATGAGTCTAGTAGGAGAAAATCCACAGAATGGATCGCTCACTTCTCACCAGTCGGCCGAACGGGCTGTAGCCCTTTCACGTTCGCTAAGCCCGAGTTGGCCACTGGCGAACATCCATCACCGGATTTTTTGCTATCCCACCAGGAACAATGGCCTGATAGTGTTACCGACAGGCGTGGGATTAATCTTACGAACAACCTCATAGCAAACCCCGTACCAGACCGCTCGTCGGAGCACTTCACCGACAGGTCAATAGCTAAACTTTCAGCCTTGCGACATCTTCGTAACTGACAAGCCCTTCACGCACTCAGATCACGCACTCAATAAGAGCGCACGCACAAAATTGGAGCAGCCATGACCGAGCCGTTGATACTTGAACCCGTTAAAACCGCGGATGCCTGCGTTATCTGGCTGCACGGCCTGGGCGCCGACCGCTATGACTTCCTGCCGGTGGCCGAAGCCTTGCAGGAAAGCTTGCTGAGCACGCGTTTTGTCCTGCCCCAGGCACCGACCCGTGCCGTGACCATCAACGGCGGCTACGAAATGCCGAGCTGGTACGACATTCTGGCCATGAGCCCGGCACGGGCGATCAGCCGCGAACAGCTGGAAGCCTCGGCGGACCGGGTCATTGAATTGATCGAAACCCAGCGCGCCAGCGGAATAGACGCCTCGCGGATCTTCCTGGCAGGCTTTTCCCAGGGCGGCGCCGTGGTGTTACACACCACGTTCCTGAAATGGCAGGGCCCGCTGGGCGGCGTACTCGCCCTCTCCACTTACGCACCGACGTTCAGCGACGAACTGGAACTGTCCGCCAGCCAGCAGCGTATTCCCGTGATGTGCCTGCACGGCCAGTACGACGACGTGGTGCAGAACGCCATGGGGCGCAGCGCCTACGAGTATTTGAAGAAGCATGGTGTCACCGTGACATGGCAGGAATACCCAATGGGCCACGAAGTGTTACCCGAGGAGATTCGCGACATCAGTGTGTGGCTGGCCGAGCGTCTGCGTTAATGCAGGCGTAACACCCCCATTGATCCCTCCCACTACGCCGCGCCCGATTCTTGCATTACACTGGCCGGCACTTAACCTATTGATGAGATGATCGTGCTCAAAGCACTCAAGAAAATGTTCGGCAAAAGCGAGACCGAGCAGTTCGCCCCCACCCCAAGCGCTGCGCCTCAGGCCCCAAGCCAGCGCACCGACGCTCGCCAGCCTGAACGCAACGTCGCCGAATCGGCCGCCAAGCGCGCGCCAAAAGCCGCACCGGCCGTCCCCGTGGCCCAGCCGGCGCCTGTCGAGGCACCGCGCACCGAAGCCGCGAAACCTGCCCGTCCACGTCGCGAGCCCAAACCGAAAGCAGCGGTCATCCCGTGGAAACTCGCAGACTTCGTCGTCGAGCCCCAGGAAGGCAAAACCCGCTTCCACGATTTCAAGCTCGCGCCAGAGCTGATGCACGCGATCCACGATCTCGGCTTCCCGTATTGCACGCCGATCCAGGCCCAGGTGCTGGGGTTCACCCTGGCGGGCAAGGACGCCATCGGCCGCGCCCAGACCGGCACCGGTAAAACCGCGGCGTTCCTGATTTCGATCATCACCCAGCTGCTGCAAACCCCGCCGCCGAAAGAGCGCTACATGGGCGAGCCACGGGCCCTGATCATCGCGCCGACCCGCGAACTGGTGGTGCAGATCGCCAAGGACGCCGCCGACCTGACCAAGTACACCGGCCTCAACGTCATGACGTTCGTCGGCGGCATGGACTTCGACAAGCAGCTCAAGCACCTCGAAGCCCGTCACTGCGACATCCTCGTCGCGACGCCGGGTCGCCTGCTCGACTTCAACCAGCGCGGCGACGTGCACCTGGACATGGTCGAAGTGATGGTGCTCGATGAAGCCGACCGCATGCTCGACATGGGTTTCATCCCGCAGGTGCGCCAGATCATTCGTCAGACCCCGCCGAAATCCGAGCGCCAGACGCTGCTGTTCTCCGCAACCTTCACCGACGATGTGATGAACCTCGCCAAGCAGTGGACCACGGACCCGGCCATCGTCGAGATCGAGGTCACCAGCGTGGCCAACGAAAACGTCGAGCAGCACATCTACGCCGTGGCCGGCGCCGACAAGTACAAGCTGCTCTATAACCTGGTCAACGACAACGGCTGGGAACGGGTCATCGTGTTCGCCAACCGCAAGGACGAAGTGCGCCGCATCGAAGAACGCCTGGTACGCGATGGCATCAACGCCGCGCAATTGTCCGGCGATGTGCCGCAACACAAGCGCATCAAGACCCTGGAAGGCTTCCGCGAAGGCAAGATCCGCGTGCTGGTGGCCACCGATGTGGCCGGTCGCGGCATCCACATCGACGGCATCAGCCACGTGATCAACTTCACCCTGCCGGAAGTCCCGGACGATTACGTGCACCGTATCGGCCGTACCGGTCGTGCCGGCGCCGACGGTGTGTCCATCAGCTTTGCCGGTGAAGACGACTCCTACCAGCTACCGTCCATCGAGGCATTGCTGGGCAAGAAGATCAGCTGTGAGATGCCGCCGACCCATCTGTTGCGGGCGGTTGAGCGCAAACGTCACTAAAAGACGGTTTGCAAGAGAAGGCGCAGCCGGCAACGGACTGCGCCTTTTTTTTGCGTGGGCGTTGCCAGCGATAATTAAAAGTCCATAATGGACAAATTAGTTTACATGCACCCGGAGCCGTCCATGTCCAGCACCCCTTACCTGATCCACCAGGCCCAGGCCCGCGAACTGCTGGCACAGGTCGACGTACCGCAGATCCTGCGCAAGCTGTTCCGTGACCTGGCGGCCGGGCAAGCAGTGCAGCCGGCGCAGCAACTGGTGGAGTTTCCCCAGGGCGCAGGCGACTTCATCAACTACCTGGGCGTGCTGGCCGAGGACGGCGTGTATGGGGTGAAGACCTCGCCCTACATCGTGCGTGAACAAGGCGCGCTGGTGACCGCCTGGACCCTGCTGATGTCGATGCAGACCGGCCAGCCACTGATGCTGTGTGATGCCGGCGAACTGACGACCGCACGCACCGCCGCGACCACCGCCGTCGCGGTCGATGCCCTCGCGCCGAAGAACGCACGACGCCTGGCGATCATCGGCAGCGGCAAGGTGGCCCAAGCCCACGTGCAATACGTCAAAGGCCTGCGCGACTGGCAGGAGATGCGCATCTATTCGCCGGGCCTGAACGACAGCAGCAGCGAAGAACGGGCCCGCATCAGCGGCCTCGACCCGCGCCTGACTCTCGCGGACAGCCGCGAAGCCGCCATCGAGGACGCCGACGTGATCATGCTGTGCACCTCGTCTGCCGGCCCGGTGATCGACCCATCGGCTTTGCGTAAACCGGCGCTGATCACCTCTATCAGCACCAACGCCCCGCGCGCCCATGAAGTGCCGCCGCAGAGCCTCGATGACATGCACGTGTTTTGCGACTATCGCCTGACCACGCCGGGCTCGGCCGGGGAAATGCTGATTGCCGGCGAGCGACATGGCTGGGATTCTGGACGGATCGTGGGTGATCTGCCGGATTTGCTCAGTGGCAAGGTGCCGCGGCCCGACTACCAGCGCCACGTGTTTTTCCGCTCGATCGGCCTGGGCCTGGAAGACATTGCGCTGGCCAATGCCCTGTACCAACTCCAGCACTGACACACTCGCCCCTGTAGGAGCGAGCTTGCTCGCGATGGCGGTGTATCTGACACACTGCCATCGCGGGCAAGCCCGCTCCTACAAGGGGTCGGTTCACAGACATTCATGGCATCGCGGCCCATCCAGGAGACCCACATGAGCCACGCAGACTTCATCATCATCGGCGGCGGGATTGCCGGCGCTTCCACCGGTTTCTGGCTGTCGCAACACGGTCGCGTGGTGGTGCTCGAGCGCGAATCCCATCCGGCCTATCACTCCACCGGACGCTCGGCGGCGCTGTTCACCGCCGCCTATGGCACCCCGCAGGTGCGTGCGCTGACCCTGGCCAGTCGCGAATTCTTCGACGCCCCACCCGCCGGTTTCTGCGAACACCCGCTGCTGACCCCGCGCGGCGAAATGACCGTGGACTTCACCGGTGATCCGGCCGAGCTGAACAATCAATACCTGAGCGCCAAGGCCACCGTGCCCGAGATGCAGTTGCTCAGCGCCGAAGAAGCCTGCGTACGCCTGCCGATCCTGCGCCGGGAAAAAGTCCACGGCGCGATCTACGACCCGACCGCCAGCGACATCGACACCGATGCCCTGCACCAAGGCTATCTGCGCGGCATCCGCCGCAACCAGGGCCAGGTGCACACCGACACGGAAGTCCTGAGCCTGAGCCGCGATGCCGAAGGCCTGTGGCAAGTGCAAACCGCCAGCCAGACGTTCAACGCACCAATCATCATCAACGCCGCCGGCGCCTGGGCCGACCAGATCGGCGAACTGGCCGGTGCCCGACGCCTGGGGCTGCAACCCAAGCGTCGCGCGGCCTTCATCTTCGCCGGCCCCGACGGGCTGGACACGCATCACTGGCCGATGCTGGTCAGCCTCGACGAATCGTTCTACATGAAGCCGGACGCCGGTATGTTCCTCGGCTCGCCCGCCAACGCCGACCCGGTCGAGCCCCACGACGTGCAGCCCGAAGAGCTGGACATCGCCATGGGCATCTACCAGATCGAAGAAGCCACCACCCTGACCATTCGCCGCCCGACGCGCACCTGGGCCGGGTTGCGCAGCTTCGTCGCCGACGGTGATCTGCTCTCGGGCTTCGACCCGCAGGTGCCGGGGCTGTTCTGGGTCGCGGCGCAAGGCGGCTATGGCATCCAGACCTCGCCGGCCATGGGCCAGGCCAGCGCCGCCCTGGTGCGCGGCCAACCACTGCCCGAAGCCCTCACCCGCGTGGGCCTCGATGCCGCGATGCTCTCCCCCGCGCGCCTGGGCTGAACGGCGGTCGCCGTGACGTGCCCAGCCGATTGCGGCACACTTGCAGCGTCCTGCCTTGCAGGGCGCTGACCGCTGCCTGGAGCCCCCTGTATGAATGCACCTGTCAAAGACCCGGCCCTGGATAACTTTCGCGCGATCGCCGATGCCATCGCCACGTTGTTCTTTCCCCATGCCGAGGTGGTGCTGCACGACCTGCGTACGCAGAAAATCGACTACATCGCCAACAACCTGTCCAAGCGCGAAGTCGGCGACGATGCCGCACTGGACGACATGCTCGGCGAAGACATCAGCGAGCGAAACATCGGGCCGTACGAAAAGTTGAACTGGGATGGTCAGAAGATCCGCAGCCTGAGCAGCGTGCTGCGCGACAGCAACGGTCATCCGCTGGCGGTGCTGTGCATCAACCTGAATATTTCGTTGTTCGAAAACGCCAAGGCGGCGCTGGACCTGTTCCTGTCGCCGAGCAAGCTGATCCCGCAACCGGACTCACTGTTCCGCGACGACTGGCAGGAGCGAATTAACACCTTCCTGCACGGCTGGCTGCGCGAACGGCAGCTGAGCCTGAACCTGCTGACCCGCGACCACAAACGCGAGCTGGTGCTGGCCTTGCACGCCGAAGGCGCCTTCAAGGGCAAAAGCGCCTCCAACTACGTCGCCAATGTGCTGAATATGGGACGGGCGACGGTGTACAAGCACCTCAAGGAACTGAAAGCCTGATATCCCGATACCTGAATGCCCCATTCAATTGTGGGAGCGAGCCTGCTCGCGATAGCGGTGTGTCAGCCAACAAACCAGCTGACTGACACACCCTCATCGCGAGCAGGCTCGCTCCCACGGGGAAGGCCATCTACTCCAGGCTTATTCCAACGCCGAAGCCGGGCCGAAGAACTCGTAGCGGCTTTGCTTCTCCGGTACGCCCAGGGCCTTGAGGTGGCGCTTGACCACTGCCATGAAGCCTTTAGGCCCCAGGAAGTAAGCGTCCACATCGCGGTGCTCCGGCATCCACTCGCCCAGTTGCTCCTCGCTCAACAAGCCGACCTTGTGCGCCGCCGGGCTCACGCCATCGTCTTCGGCGTAGCAGTAGAAGCGCTGCAGTTGCGGGTGGCGCTCGGCCAGGTCATCGATCCAGTCGCGGAAGGCGTGAACCGTGCCGTTGCGCGCGCAGTGGATGAAGTGCACCGGACGTTCGGTTTTCAGGGCGGCTTCGAGCATGGCCAGGGTCGGGGTGATGCCCACGCCACCACTGATCAGCACCAGCGGTTTGTCGCTTTCGGTGAGGGTGAACTCGCCCGATGGCGGGTACAGCTGGATGCTGTCGCCGACATGCAGCTCATCGTGCAGGTGATTGGACGCACGACCACCGGCTTCACGCTTGACGCTGATGCGGTAGTGCTTTTCGTTGGTCAGGGACGACAGCGAATAGTTACGACGGATTTCTTCACCGTCGAGGAACAGCTGCATGCCGATGTACTGACCCGGTTCCGAGGCGAGGATCGGGCCCTTGTCCGCAGGTTCGAAGTAGAACGAAATGATTTCCGAACTTTCCTCGACCTTGTCCGCGACGATGAATTCCCGCGCGCCGCGCCAGCCGCCGTGGGCCTGTTCTTTCTGGTCGTAGATGCTGGTTTCGGCACCGATCAGGATGTCGGCCAGTTGGCCGTAGGCTGCCGCCCAGGCACTCATGACCTGCGGCGTGGCAATCTCGTCACCGAGCACTTCGGAGATCGCGCGCAGCAGGCAGGTGCCGACGATCGGGTAGTGCTCCGGCAGGATTTGCAGGGCCACGTGTTTGTTGATGATCTTGGCCACCAGATCGCCCAGTTGGTCGAGCTGATCGATGTGGCGCGCGTACATCAGTACGCCGTTCGCCAGGGCGCGAGGCTGGTCACCGCTGGCCTGGTGAGCCTGGTTGAACAGCGGACGCACCTCCGGGTATTCGGACAGCATCATGCGGTAGAAATGGGTGATCAGCGCCTCACCGCCGCTTTCCAGCAGGGGCACGGTGGATTTGATGATTGCACGGTCTTGAACGCTAAGCATAAGGTGACTCCTGAGCCACTTGGGTTTCTAATGGGTTTGCGTTTATTTATCAGTTTCCGTGCCAGAAATTTATTCCTTATAAATCAATACGTTGATAACTTTATAGTCATATCGACAGCGCCTGGCTTATAGTCATCCGGACTACATGGAGTCACTATGACTGCAAAATCCCTGCTCACTACACTGCTTCCGCTGGTCGCCGACCTGTCCCGGGAATTACCGGAGGGTGAGCGCTATCGACGCCTGCTCGAAGCCATGCGCGCCCTGCTGCCGTGCGACGCCGCCGCGCTGCTACGCCTGGATGGCGAATGGCTGGTGCCGCTGGCCGTCGACGGCTTGAGCACCGACACCCTCGGCCGACGCTTCAAGGTCAGCGAACACCCGCGCTTCGAAGTGCTGCTCAGCAGCCACGGCCCCACCCGCTTCGCCGCCAACAGCGACCTCCCCGACCCCTATGACGGTTTAGTCGATGGCCTCGACGATCATCTGGAAGTCCACGACTGCATGGGTTGCCCGCTGTTCATCGACGAGCGCCCGTGGGGCCTGTTGACCCTGGATGCCCTGGACCCGCAAAGCCGCGAACCGGTCGAACTGGACGCCCTGGAAGCCTTCGCCAGCCTCGCCGCGGCCACGGTCAACGCGGCCGAGCGCATCGAGCGCCTGGCCAACCGTGCCGAAGACGAACATCAGCGCGCCGAGTTGTACCGCCAGGCCAGCGGTCAGCAGAACCGCGAACTGATCGGCCAGAGCAAGGCGCACAAACGCCTGGTGGAAGAAATCAATCTGGTCGGCGGCAGCGACCTGACCGTGTTGATCACCGGTGAAACCGGGGTCGGCAAGGAGCTGGTGGCCCAGGCGATTCACGCCGCCTCGCCTCGCGCCGACAAGCCGATCATCAGCCTCAACTGCGCGGCGCTGCCAGACACCCTGGTGGAAAGCGAGCTGTTCGGCCATGTGCGCGGTGCCTTCACCGGCGCCACCAGCGACCGCCGCGGCAAGTTCGAACTGGCCAATGGCGGCACATTGTTCCTCGATGAAGTGGGCGAGTTGTCGCTGACCGTACAGGCCAAACTGCTGCGCGTATTGCAGAGCGGCCAGTTGCAGCGCCTGGGCTCGGACAAGGAGCACCAGGTCGACGTACGCCTCATCGCCGCGACCAACCGCGACCTGGCCGAAGAAGTGCGCAGCGGTCGTTATCGGGCCGACTTCTACCATCGCTTGAGCGTCTACCCGCTGCTGGTGCCGGCCCTGCGCGATCGCGGTCGTGACGTGCTGCTGCTCAGCGGTTTCTTCCTCGAACAGAACCGTTCGCGCATGGGCCTCAACAGCCTGCGCCTGAGCAGCGATGCCCAGGCCGCCCTGCTGGCCTACGACTGGCCGGGCAACGTGCGCGAACTGGAGCACTTGATCGGCCGCAGCGCGCTCAAGGCCCTGGGCAATTGCCGGGAACGCCCGAAGATCCTCAGCCTGGGCGCGGAAAACCTGGACCTGCCCAATGCCAGCATCGAAGCGACCGAGGAGCCCTCCGCCGTCGTTCCTGCCGCACTGGTGACCGGGGATTTGCGTGAGGCGACCGAGCGCTATCAGCGGCAGTTGATCAACGCCTGCCTGGAACGCCACCACAACAACTGGGCAAGCGCGGCGCGGGAGCTGGGGCTGGACCGGGCGAACCTGGGGCGGATGGCCAAGCGGTTGGGCATCAAGTGAAACCGCTATCGCGAGCAAGCTCGCTCCTACAGGGTTCTGTGTCGCTCACAAATCACCTGTAGGAGCGGGCTTGCCCGCGATGGCGTCCGACCATTCAGCCAATTTCCTAAAGCCTGCCCCCTTCAAGTCGATAACCCGGCATTGATAGCTGTCGGCGAACCTTGAAATCGCCCATCACCTTTTTCCACAGAAGGTTTTTATGTCGTCCACCAAAGCCCGCGCAGACTCACTTTCGCTGCTGCTGTTTACCTTGCGCAGCGGCAAGTTGATGGCGATCAACCTGCTCAAAGTCAGTGAAATCATCCCCTGCCCGCCGCTGACCAAGCTGCCGGAGTCGCACCCTCATGTGCAGGGCATCGCCACGCTGCGCGGTGCGTCACTGTCGGTCATCGACCTCAGCCGGGCCATTGGCGAGCGACCGCTGGAAGACCCGAACGGCGGCTGCCTGATCGTCACCGACATCAGCCGTTCCAAGCAGGGCCTGCACGTTCAGGCGGTAAGCAAAATCGTCCACTGCCTGACCACCGACATCCGCCCGCCACCCTTCGGCTCCGGCGGCATTCGCTCGTTCATCACCGGCGTGACCTCGGTGGACGGCACACTGGTGCAGGTGCTGGACATCGAAAAGGTCATCCACGGCATCGCCCCGGCGCAAATCGAGATGGCGCCTACCGAGCTGAGCATGGAAGACGCCGAAGTGCTGGGCAACGCCCGTATTTTGGTGGTCGATGACAGCCAGGTGGCCCTGCAACAGTCGGTGCACACCCTGCGCAACCTCGGCCTGCAATGCCACACCGCGCGCAGCGCCAAGGAAGCCATCGACTGCCTGCTGGACCTGCAAGGCACGGCGCAGCAGATCAACCTGATCGTCTCGGATATCGAAATGTCCGAGATGGACGGCTATGCCTTCACCCGCACGCTGCGCGAAACCCCGGACTTCGCGCACCTCTACGTGCTGCTGCACACCTCGCTGGACAGCGCGATGAACAGCGAGAAGGCGCGACTGGCCGGGGCCAATGCGGTGCTGACCAAGTTCTCCTCGCCCGAACTGACCAAATGCCTGATCGAGGCGGCCAGGACCATCGCCGAACAAGGTCATTGAGATGACCGAGGCCTTTTGCCTGCTGATGCGGCGCAACCTCGCCGAGGCTGTACCGGCAAGCCACTGGCCCTCGGGCATTGAAGTCCAGACCTACCGCCCCGAACTCGCACTCGCCGTGCATCGACTGATGCAACTGGGTTACCAGCACGGCGGCGGTCGCGTGCCGACGCTGGAGATCTGGCAGCAACGGTTCGAGACCGATGCCGAATACGATCCCCAACTGTGCTTCGTTGCCCTTGAGGCCGGTGCAATCGTTGGCGTCTGCCAGTGCTGGACCAGCGCCTACATCAAGAATCTGGTGGTGCACCCCGATGCCCAGGGCCGGGGATTGGGCCGTGCCCTGCTGCTGCATGCCTTCCAGGCGTTCGCGCAGCGCCGCGAAGGCTTTGTGGATTTGAAGGTGCTGGAAAACAACCTGCGGGCGCAGCGTTTGTATCAAGGTGTGGGGATGGTCGTGGTCCGCCGGGAGCTGGTGCCGGACTGATAGACCGCTATCGCGGGCAAGCCCGCTCCTACAAGGGGCATCGAAGATCAACTGTAGGAGCGGGCTTGCCCGCGATGGGGTCGACTCCACAACATCAGGCATACTCAGTCCAAATACCTCCAAAGGATGCCTGCCCATGAAAGCCACCACCCTGACCCTCCTCTGCCTCACCGCCCTCGCCGGCCAGGCGCACGCCTCCAGCGATGAAGCCTGGGCCGCCTATGACAAAACCGTGCTCGCCAGCTGCACCAAGGCCAGCGGCCTGAAGAATGTGGCGCCGGTCGGCAATATCGCTCAGTTCGACGACCGGGTCGGTTACACCGCCGTCCTGCTGCAGGGTCGCTACCCGCAAAAACACATGAAGAACCAGCAGGGCACCGAGCTGTGCCTGTTCAGCAAGAAAGACAAAACCGCCTACGTCACCGAATGGGACTCCATCCGCGCCCCCGCCAAGTCCAAGTGAATGGCGCATAACTTGCTTCAGCAGAGTTTTTTACGGCGGCATTCTGTCGCCATTTCAAGCCTCTGATAGCGACCGATCCTTCGATGAACACCACGTTTTCCTGCGTAGGCTGCGGCAAATGCTGCACTGACCACCACGTCCCCCTGACCCTGGCAGAAGCACGGATGTGGGCAAACGACGGCGGCCAGGTGATCGTGCTGGTAGAAGGCTTTCTGGCCAATGGCCTGGGTCTGCCGGCGCAACAACGTGAACACGCCGAGCGCCGTTCGGCAAAGGTTGCAAGCGGCACCTCGCAAGCCCACGTGGCAATCACCTTTGCCGCCTACAACGCCGGTCGCTGCCGGAATCTTGACGACGACAACCTCTGCCGCATCTACGAACGCCGGCCGCTGGTGTGCCGCATCTATCCGATGGAAATCAACCCGCACATTCCACTCAACCCGAGCATCAAGGAATGTCCGCCGGAGTCGTGGGAAAAAGGCCCGGACCTGATCATTGGCGGGGAGTTGGTCGACCACGAACTGGCAGCGCTGATCCAGCGTTCCCGCCAGGCCGATCGCGACGACATCCGCACCAAGGACGCGATTTGCGCCGCTCTGGGCATTCGCACCACGGCGCTCAAGGGCGACGGTTTCACCGCCTATCTGCCGGACATGGGCACGTTTGCAGCGGCCCTCGATCAGGTGACGCAACAACCCCTGGCGTCTGCCGGCGGCGACTGGCAGTTCCACGTGTCAGGCGACGATATTGCCCGTCAGGTGCTGGCGAGCGGCGCCGAGGTCACCACCGCAACCCCGCTCGACTACACCTTCATTTCCCTGCGCGCGGCTTAACGTCGTCCTCGCCAGAACTCCTGCGCCAGACGCCGCAAATCGCCCGCCAGGCCGGCGACATCCGCCGAGTTGGCCTGGCTGCGCTGCCCTTCGCTGACCGTGACTTCGCAGGCGCAGCGGATGCTGCTGATGTTGCGGTTGATGTCTTCGCTGACGGTGCTCTGTTCTTCCACCGCCGAAGCGATCTGCAGGTTCATTTCGCTGATCTGGTTGACCCGCCGGCTGATGCCGTCCAGCGCCTCGGCGGCGCGCCGGGCCTGTTCGACGCTGCTTTGCACCTGCGCGCTGCTTTGCTGCATCGCCAGCACGGCATCGCGCGTGCCGTTTTGCAGGGTGTTGATCATGCGCTCGATCTCGTTGGTCGATTGCTGGGTGCGCTGGGCCAGGCCGCGCACTTCATCGGCCACCACCGCAAAGCCGCGCCCGGCATCCCCGGCACGCGCTGCTTCGATGGCAGCGTTGAGCGCCAGCAGGTTGGTCTGCTCGGCGATGCTGCGGATCACTTCCAGTACCCCGGTGATTTCGCCGCTGTGCCCTTCCAGTTGATGGATGACCTCGGTGGCGTGCGTCAGCTCGTCAGCCAGACGTAACACCGCCTGTCGGCTCTCACTCACCAGTTGATGCCCTTCGAGGGTCTCGCTGCCCGCCATGTCCGCGGCCACGGCGGCCTGTTGCGCATGGCTGGCCACCTGGGCGACGCTGCTGGACATCTGGTTGATCGCCGCCGCCACATGATCGGTTTCAGCCTGTTGATCCAGGGTACTGCTGTGACTGCCCTGCAAGTGCTCGACCAGTTCCGCCGCGTGACCGGCCAGGCGTTGCGAGGCATCGCCGATGCGCCCCACCACCGCGCCGATCTGCGCCTCGAGCATCTGCAACGCGAACTCGATCTGGCCGAACTGATCCCGCCGGCCGGTGTAAATGCTCTGGCTCAACGGGTTATCGACAATCTGCCGGGCGCGTTCGGACAGCGCCGCCAGCGGGCGCAACATCCACCAGGTGCCGGCCGCCAACAGCGCGCTGCCCGCCATCAAGGCCAGCAAACCGACCAGCCATGACGAAGGGTTCAGCCACGCCTCGAGCCCCACGACACCGGCCAGGATCGCGCTGAACAGCAAGGTCAGCTTCACTCTCGGGCCGAGCACCGGCAGGCGCTGCAACAGCGGCGTGCGACCGCTGCGAATCTGGCTATAGGCTTTTTCCGCCGCGTCGATCTGCTCCGCCGACGGCCGGGTGCGCACCGACTGGTACTCCACCGCCTGGCCATCCTGGGTCATCGGCGTGGCGAAGGCGCTGACCCAGTAATGGTCGCCGTTCTGACAGCGGTTTTTCACCATTCCCATCCACGAACGGCCGCTCTTGAGGGTTTGCCACATGTGGGCGAACGCGGCCTGGGGCATGTCCGGATGACGCAGCAGGTTGTGCTTGGCACCGAGCAACTGCTCGCGGCTGTAGCCGCAGATCTTGATGAAATCGTCGTTGGCGTAAGTGATCGCGCTGTTCAGATCAGTGGTCGAGAGGATGTTCGCATCAGCCGCGACGTCGACATGACGGCCAGTCACCGGGAGGTTGATCTTCATGGGGAGCGCGCTCGCTGGAGGGTAAGAGTCGGCAAAGCTGCTGACTCTAAGCGCACTGATTACACAAACCTTGATCTGGCTCAGGATATGAGCACTTAGCCATTAGCGTGATTGAAGCACTCAGCGCTTGCCCATCGAACGACGTGTGCCGGGCGGTGCCGCGCCGGGAACCTTGGTGTGGCCGTTCTTCGCGCCGTTTTTGTACCAGGGCTGATTGGGCGTCTTCGCGGCGGCCAGTTCGCCGGGTTTGAACGGAAACTTGAAGGCCGGAATGCTGGAAGTGGTTTCGCTGTCGGCCTGTTCGTCGCCAGGGGCGTCGGCAACCGGCGGTTGTGTCGGGGAAGTCATGGGAGCTCCGGGTGGTGCGTTGGAGCGGGCAGTATACCCAAACTGACAGCGCCGTCAGTTAGCAGTCACCTTCCTGACCGGCGAACGGGTTTATAAAGGTATTTATCATACGAACGATATCTGTATTCGAATCCGTCCAACCTCCCCGGCGCCCCACTCGCATGCGAATTTCGAAAAAACCCGCCTTGATTGCAGGCCTGTTGATCATCCTGGCCGCGATGGGCACCTGGTATCTGACCAAACCGGCCAAGCCCCGGCTCACCGTGTCCAGCGCGATTCCGGTGCGGGTGGTGAACGTGGCCGCCAAGGACGTGCCGCGTTACGTCAGCGGCATCGGTTCGGTACTGTCCCTGCACAGCGTGGTGGTTCGCCCGCAAATCGACGGCATCCTCACCAAAATCCTGGTCAAGGAAGGTCAACTGGTCAGCAAGGGTGACCTGCTCGCCACCATCGACGACCGCTCGATTCGCGCGAGCCTCGACCAGGCCCGCGCGCAACTGGGCGAAAGCCAGGCGCAGTTGCAGGTGGCGCAGGTCAACCTCAAGCGCTACAAGCTGCTCAGCGTCGACGATGGCGTGTCGAAGCAGACCTACGACCAGCAACAGGCGCTGGTCAATCAGCTCAAGGCCACGGCCCAGGGCAATCAGGCTTCGATTGACTCGGCACAGGTGCAACTCTCCTACACGCAGATTCGCTCGCCTGTCAGCGGTCGTGTGGGTATTCGCACCGTGGACGAAGGCAACTTCCTGCGCATGACCGACGCTCAGGGCCTGTTCACCGTGACCCAGATCGACCCTATCGCCGTGGAGTTCTCCCTGCCACAACAGATGCTGCCGACCCTGCAAGGCCTGATCAGCGACCCGCAGCACGCCCCGGTCAAGGCTTACATCGGTGCCGACACCGACGGCGAGACCGGCAACCTGCTCGGCGAAGGCCACCTGACCCTGATCGACAACCAGATCAACGCCAACACCGGGACCATCCGTGCCAAGGCCGAATTCGACAACGCCGGGCAGAAGCTCTGGCCGGGCCTGCTGGTCACGGTAAAAATCCAGACGGCCCTCGATAAGGACGCGCTGGTCGTCCCGCCCACGGTCGTCCAGCGCGGCCTCGATCAACCCTTCGTTTACCGGGTCAAGGACGACAAGGTCGAAACCGTGCCGGTGCGCATGATTCACCAGGGCAGCGGCCAGAACATCATCACCGGGGTACAACCGGGTGACGTGCTGGTCAGCGATGGCCAGTCGCGCCTCAAGCCCGGCTCCACCGTGCAGGTGCTGACCGAGCCGCCGCAAGTGGTGCAGTCGGAGGCCGCGCAATGAAGGGCCATGGCTCGGTATCCGCCTGGTGCATTGATCACCCGGTGGCGACGGTGCTGTTGACCTTCGCCCTGGTGCTGCTGGGCGCCATCGCCTTTCCGCGCCTGCCGGTGGCGCCATTGCCCGAGGCGGAATTCCCGACCATCCAGGTGGCCGCGCAACTGCCCGGCGCCAGCCCGGAAACCATGGCCTCGTCGGTGGCCACACCGCTTGAGGTGCAGTTCAGCGCCATTCCCGGGGTCACGCAGATGACCTCGAGCAGTGCCCTGGGCTCGACCAACCTGACCCTGCAATTCACCCTCGACAAGAGCATCGACACCGCCGCCCAGGAAGTCCAGGCCGCCATCAACACCGCCGCCGGCAAGCTGCCCAAGGACATGCCCAACCTGCCAACCTGGCGCAAGGTCAACCCGGCCGACAGCCCGGTGCTGATCCTCAGCGTCAACTCGTCGCTGATGCCCGGCCCGGAACTCAGCGACCTGACCGAAACCCTGCTGTCGCGCCAGATCAGCCAGATCGACGGTGTCGGCCAGGTCGCCATCACCGGCCAGCAGCGTCCGGCCATTCGCGTGCAAGTATCCGCGGACAAACTCGCCGCCATCGGCCTGACCCTGGCGGACATTCGCCTGGCGATCCAGCAGACCAGCCTCAATCTGGCCAAGGGTGCGCTGTACGGGGAATCGAGCATTTCAACACTGTCCACCAACGACCAGCTGTTCCACCCCGAGGACTACAGCCAGTTGATCGTTTCCTACAAGGACGGTGCACCGGTTCACCTGCGGGACGTGGCCAAGGTGGTCAACGGTTCGGAAGATGCCTACGTGCAGGCCTGGGCAGGCTCGCAGCCAGGGGTCAACCTGGTGATCTTCCGCCAGCCGGGGGCAAACATCGTCGAGACCGTGGATCGCATCCAGGCCGCACTGCCGGAACTGGAAGCCATGCTGCCGGCCTCGGTGCAGGTCAAGACGCTGATCGACCGCACCCAGACCATCCGTGCCTCGCTGCATGAAGTGGAAATCACCCTGTTGATCGCCGTGCTGCTGGTGGTGGCGGTGATGGCGCTGTTCCTGCGTCAGTTGTCGGCCACCCTGATCGTCTCGGCGGTGCTCGGCGTGTCGCTGATCGCCAGTTTCGCCCTGATGTACGTCATGGGCTTCAGCCTCAACAACCTGACGCTGGTGGCGATTGTGGTGGCCGTGGGGTTCGTGGTCGACGATGCGATCGTGGTGGTGGAAAACATCCACCGGCACCTGGAAGCCGGCGACGGCATGCGCGAAGCTGCGATCAAGGGCGCCGGCGAAATCGGTTTCACCGTGGTGTCGATCAGCTTCTCGCTGGTGGCGGCGTTCATTCCGCTGCTGTTCATGGGCGGCGTGGTCGGGCGGCTGTTCAAGGAGTTCGCCCTGACCGCCACTTCGACCATCCTGATTTCGGTGGTGGTGTCGCTGACCCTGGCGCCAACCCTGGCCGCGCTGTTCATGCGCGCCCCGGTGCATCACGCCCACGGCAAAAAGGGCTTTGGCGAGCGCCTGCTGGACGGCTACGAAAAAGGCCTGCGCCGCGCCCTCGCCCATCAGAAACTGATGATCGGCATCTTCGGTCTTTCGGTGGCATTGGCCGTCGGCGGCTATGTGTTCATTCCCAAGGGTTTCTTCCCGGTGCAGGACACCGGCTTCGTCCTCGGCACCACCGAAGCGGCTGCGGACATTTCCTACGGCGACATGGTGAAAAAGCACCTGGCCATGGCTGAAATCGTCGCGGCGGATCCGGCAGTCGAGACCTTCTCCCACTCGGTGGGCGTGTCGGGCAGCAACCAGACCATCGCCAACGGCCGTTTCTGGATCACCCTGAAAAAACGCAGTGACCGCGATGTCTCCGCCAGTGAATTCATCGACCGCATTCGCCCGCAACTGATGAAGGTGCCGGGCATCGTCCTGTACCTGCGCGCCGGCCAGGACATCAACCTCAGCTCCGGTCCGAGCCGGGCCCAGTATCAGTACGTGCTCAAGAGCAACGACGGTGCGGTGCTGAGTACCTGGACCCAACGCCTGACGGAAAAACTGCGTAGCATCCCGGCGTTCCGTGATGTGTCCAACGACTTGCAACTGGGCGGCAGCATCACCCACATCAGCATCGACCGCAGCGCCGCCGCGCGCTTCGGCCTGACCGCCAGCGATGTCGACGAGGCGCTGTACGACGCCTTCGGCCAGCGCCAGATCAATGAATTCCAGACCCAGGTCAACCAGTACAACGTGATCCTGGAGCTGGACACCCGCCAGCGCGGCAAGGCCGAAAGCCTCAATTACTTCTACCTGCGCTCGCCGCTCAGTGGCGAGATGGTGCCGCTGTCGGCCCTGGCCCGCTTCGATCCGCCGACGGTCGGCCCGTTGTCGATTGCCCACGACGGCATGTTCCCGGCCGCCAACATGTCGTTCAACCTCGCCCCCGGCGTGGCACTGGGCGACGCGGTGATCCTGCTCAACCAGGCCAAAGCCGACATCGGCATGCCGGTGGCGATCAGCGGCAACTTCCAGGGTGCGGCCCAGGCGTTCCAGAGTTCGCTGGCCAGCCAGCCCTGGCTGATCCTCGCGGCGCTGGTGGCGGTGTACATCATTCTCGGCGTGCTCTACGAGAGTTTCGTGCACCCGCTGACCATCATCTCGACGTTGCCAGCGGCGGGACTGGGTGCGGTGATCATGCTGTGGATCTGCGGCCAGGACTTTTCGATCATGGCGCTGATCGGCCTCGTGCTGCTGATCGGTATCGTCAAGAAAAACGGCATCCTGATGATCGACTTCGCGCTGGAAGCGCAGCGCAAGGGTGGCCTGTCCCCTGAAGAAGCGATTTTCCAGGCCTGCGTCACGCGGTTCCGGCCGATCATCATGACCACCCTCGCCGCCCTGCTCGGCGCCCTGCCGCTGATGCTCGGCTACGGCACCGGCGCCGAGCTGCGCCAGCCGCTGGGGATTGCGGTGGTTGGCGGCCTGCTGGTGAGCCAGGTGCTGACGCTGTTTACCACGCCGGTCATATACTTGTGGCTTGAGCGGCTCTTTCATAGACCCAAACCGGCGCCCGTGGCGGCGCTGGCGACCACAGACTGAGGCCTGGTCTATGCGTGTCCTGATTATCGAAGACGAAGAAAAAACCGCAGACTACCTGCACCGTGGCCTGACTGAACAGGGCTACACCGTGGACCTGGCCCGCGACGGCGTGGAAGGCCTGCACCTGGCGCTGGAAAGCGATTACGCGGTGATCGTCCTCGACGTGATGCTGCCGGGCCTAGACGGCTTTGGCGTGCTGCGCGCGTTGCGTGCGCGCAAGCAGACACCGGTGATCATGCTCACCGCCCGTGAGCGCGTGGAAGATCGCATCAAGGGCCTGCGTGACGGCGCCGACGATTACCTGGGCAAACCGTTTTCCTTCCTCGAACTGGTGGCGCGCCTGCAAGCGCTGACCCGGCGCAGTGGCGGCCATGAACCGGTGCAGGTGAACATCGCCGACCTGTGGATCGACCTGATCAGCCGCAAGGCCACCCGCGCCGGCACGCGCCTGGACCTGACCGCCAAGGAGTTCTCGCTGCTCAGCGTGCTGGCCCGCCGCCAGGGGGAAATCCTGTCGAAGACGGCGATTGCGGAAATGGTCTGGGACATCAATTTCGACAGCGACGCCAACGTCGTCGAAGTGGCGATCAAGCGCCTGCGCGCCAAGATCGACGGGCCGTTCGACGAGAAACTGCTGCACACCATTCGTGGCATGGGCTATGTGCTGGAGAGCCGTGGTGTCCAGTAACAGTATTGCCTTGCGTCTGAGCGGCATGTTCACCCTGGTGGCGCTGCTGGTGTTCCTGCTGATCGGCGGCGCGCTGTATCAACAGGTCGACAAGGGCCTGGGCCTGCTGCCCGAGGCGGAGCTGGACGCACGTTACAGCGTGCTGGAATCCGCCGTCGGGCGCTACGGCACGCCGGAACACTGGGTGAAGATCAACAACAAACTCAAGCTGCTGAGTGAAGAAGACAAGCGCATCAGCTTCTGGGTCGTCAGTGGCGACCCGCACTACGAATACGGCAACCCGACGCCGCAGATCCGCGCCTTGGCCGAAGGCCCTCTGGGCATGCGCGACCTGCAATTGCCCGACCATCCCTACCCGCTGAAAGTGCTGGTCAGCCAATTCCCGGCCAAGGACCAGCGCCCGCCGCTGCGCTTCATGATCGCGGTCGATACCGAGACGTTTTCCCAGACCCAGCATCACCTGCTGGTGGCCCTGATCAGCCTGGCGATCATCGGTGTGTTGCTGGCGTCCGTGCTGGGGTACTGGGTCGCGCGGATCGGCCTCAAGCCCTTGATCGAACTGTCCCACGAAGCCCGGCGCCTGGCGCCACCGTTGCGCTCCGGGCGTTTGCGGCTGTCGTCACTGCCGCCGGAACTCGATCAGTTCGTCAGCTCGTTCAACGCCACCCTGGAACGGGTCGAGCAGGCATACTCGCGGCTTGAATCGTTCAACGCCGACGTTGCCCACGAACTGCGCTCACCCTTGACCAACCTGATCGGCCAGACCCAGGTGGCGCTGACCCGCGGGCGTTCGGCAGAACACTATTTCGAAGTGCTGCAATCGAACCTCGAAGAGCTGGAGCGGCTGCGCTCGATCATCAACGACATGCTGTTCCTCGCCAGCGCCGATCAGGGCAGCAAGGCGACCAAACTGACCAGCACCTCGCTGGCCGATGAAGTGGCGACCACCCTGGAGTACCTGGATTTCATCCTCGAAGACGCCCAGGTACAGGTGCAGGTGCGCGGTGACGCCCAAGTGCGGATCGAGATCGCGCACCTGCGCCGGGCATTGATCAACCTGCTCAGCAATGCGGTGCAACACACTGCGCCCGGCCAGGTCATCGAAGTGCGGATCGAGGCCCAGGACCATCAGGTCAGCATCGGTGTCGCCAACCCCGGTTCGCCCATTGCCAGCGAACACCTGCCACGACTGTTCGAGCGTTTCTACCGGGTCGATGCCTCGCGCAGCAACAGCGGCAACAACCACGGCCTGGGCCTGGCGATCGTCAAGGCCATCGCGCTGATGCATGGCGGCGATGTGTTCGTGCGCAGCGATCACGGCATGAACACCTTCGGCATCCACCTCCCCGTCTGACCGCCCGCCACCCCTGGACTGTTGCTTATAAGGCAATAGTCCTTTCAACAATCCGCTCTTTTTCCCCGCCTCGATGCCCCTTATCTTTGCCCGCACCAAACAGCACTTGCCAAGCAAGAAGGTTTTAAAGATGTCCAACAGTATGGGTATTGCCAGCGCTTTCGTTTTGTCTTCCCTGTTCGTCGCGCCGATGGTCATGGCCGAAGAGTCGCAGACCTTCGCTGCGCACAATGCGGCCCGTGCCGCGGCGTTCGAACAGCACCAGAACGACATGACCGCCAAGGCGGCCGGCGCTGCGCAAGCCCCTCAAGCCTCCAGCGTACAGGCCCAGCCACAGGTCGAAAAAGACAGCTGATCGCCCGGTTTTCCCGCGACACTCTTCATCGGCTCTTCCCTTTGAAAAGTTGTCTTCGAAGCCGCTGCCTGTCAGCGGCTTTTTTTCTTTTGTTACACGCTACGCAAAGGTAACCCGTCCCCTGTAGGAGCAGCCGGTCGACGCTCGATTGCTCGCGATTGCGGTGTACCAGTCAACACTTACGTATCTGAACCACCGCCATCGCGAGCAAGCTCGCTCCTACAGGAACTGGGGGCTACGCTTAGTCTGTCACTCCCGCAGACAAGCCATCCCCAATGACCGCCAGCCGTACCCAGACGCCTTCAGGCCGCAACGCACACTCCGAACGCCTGGCGATCCTCGGCAGCTCCCTGACCGTCATCGCCATCCTTGCCATCGTCACCTTTCTGCTGATTCGCGAACACGCAGGTGCCCAGCAGGCCGCCACCCGCAGCGCGACCACCATTGCCCAACTGATCGACGCCGATGTACTGCGCACCGTCGAACTCTACGACCTGACCCTGCAAGGCCTGATTGCCGCGTCGCAACGCGATGACCTCAAGCAGGTTTCACCGCAGGTTCGCCATCTGGCGCTGTTCGATCGCTCCACCACCGCACGTTTCAAGGGCGATATCCTGCTGCTGGACGCCCAGGGCGAAGTGTTGGCGGATTCATCGCGGATCGACCCTAAGCCGGGCCACTACGCCGATCAGGATTACTTTCTCGCCCACGCCAGCCGTCCCGACACCGGCATGTTCATCAGCCGGCCACGCAACGATAACGGCGGCTGGCGGATCAGTTTCAGCCGGCGGATATCGTCGGCCACCGGTGAGTTTCTCGGGGTCGCGGTGGCGTCGATGCGCCTGAGCTACTTCGATCAATTGTTCAAAAGCCTGGACATCGGCGAAGGTGGCATCCTCTCGATCATCAGCGACGACGGCATCCTGCTGGCGCAGAAACCCCACCTGGAAAATGATCCCATCGGCAGAAGCTTCGCCGACCGCCCCAATGTCCAGCGCATCCTGAGCGAGCGCAACGGCAGCTTTGACAGTGTGTCGAGCATCGACAGCCAACCACGCCTGTACACCTTCTCCAGGGTCGGCAACCTGCCGTTGACGGTCATCGTCGCGCTGTCCGGCGACGACGTGTTCGCGTCCTGGAGGCGCACGGCCCTGATCATCAGCGGCGCGACCGGGGTGTTGTGCATCGGCCTGCTCTGGCTGACCTGGCTGCTGTGCCGCGAGCTGCGCCTGCGCCACCTGGCCGAGCAGGAACTGGCACAACTGGCCGCCACCGACGCCCTGACCGGTGTCGCCAACCGGCGAATGCTCGACCAGACCCTGCGCCACGAATGGTTTCGCGCCCAGCGCTCGGGCAAGCCACTGTCTGTACTGATGATAGACGCCGACCACTTCAAAGCCTTCAATGACCAGCATGGCCACCAGGCAGGCGATGATGCGCTACGGGTGCTGGCCCGGGTGATCGGCGAGAATGTCCGGCGACCGGCCGACCTGGTGGCGCGTTACGGCGGCGAAGAGTTTTCCGTGGTACTGGCGGAGACGGACAGCGCGGGGGCGCAGTTGATTGCCGAGCACATCCGTGCGGCGGTGGAACAGTTGCCCTGCGTGACGGGACTCGAGTCGCCGATTACGGTCAGTATCGGCATCAGCACCTGGACCACGGCCACCCATCAAAGCCTGGAGCAATTGCTTGTCGCGGCGGACCGGGCGTTGTATCAGGCCAAGGATGGGGGGCGGAATCGGGTGGTGGCTGTTCCCTGAAAGTTTCGCTGAATTCGCTGGCCCCATCGCGAGCAAGCTCGCTCCTACAGAGGTGGTGTGAGCAGCCCCCCTGTAGGAGCGGGCTTGCCCGCGATGAGGCCCAACCAGACAACACAAATCCACAGGCATAAAAAAAGGCCACCCGAAGGCAGCCTTTAAAAAACTAGAGAGGTTTTTTACTTACACAGCCGCAACAGGGCGCATGTAAGAGATTGGTGCGGTGCTGGCGTCTTCGAACGTCACGACTTCCCAAGCATCTTTCTGCTCAATCAACTTGCGCAGCAGCTGGTTGTTCAGTGCGTGGCCGGACTTGAAGCCCTTGAACTCACCAATCAGGCTATTGCCCAGCAGGTAGAGGTCACCAATTGCATCGAGGATCTTGTGCTTCACGAATTCGTCTTCGTAGCGAAGGCCGTCTTCGTTCAGTACACCATCCGAATCGACCACGATCGCGTTTTCAACGCTGCCGCCGAGTGCGAGGTTGTGCTTGCGCAGGTACTCGATGTCACTCATGAACCCGAAGGTACGTGCGCGGCTGACTTCTTTTACGAACGAAGTGCTGGAAAAGTCCACGCTTGCACTTTGGGTGCGATCACGGAAAACCGGGTGATCGAAGTCGATCTCGAAACTCACCTTGAACCCGTCGAAAGGGACGAAAGTGGCGCGCTTGTCGCCGTCTTCCACAGTCACTTCCCGCAGGATCCGAATGAATTTCTTCGCGGCGTCCTGTTCTTCCAGGCCAGCCGATTGGATCAGAAATACGAAGGGTCCAGCGCTGCCATCCATGATCGGGACTTCGGACGCGGAGAGCTCGACGTAGGCGTTATCGATGCCCAGGCCAGCCATGGCCGAGAGCAAGTGCTCAACCGTATCCACTTTCACGTCACCGTTGACCAGCGTCGTCGACATGGTTGTCTCGCCGACGTTGGCTGCACGAGCCGGGATCTCGACCACAGGATCGAGGTCGGCACGGCGAAAGACGATGCCGGTGTCGATCGGTGCAGGCTTGAGGGTCAGGTAGACCTTCTCGCCGGAGTGCAGACCAACACCTGTGGCACGGATAATATTTTTCAGTGTGCGTTGTTTAATCATGGCTTGGGCCGCTTCAGCGCAAATTGCGAACTGGTATCAACAAAGGCTGGCGATAATAGCAGACCACGCCTTTGCTGAACACCAATCACCTTCATAGCCCTGATACATTCCATCAATCGGCCTGACGACGCAGGAAAGCCGGGATGTCCAGGTAGTCCAGATCATCCTGCGGATTCATCTTCGCGGCAGTCGCAGCACCGGCCTGAGCCTGGTTGCGCATGACGGTCGGACGGTCCAGGTCACGGTAGTTCACCGCTGGTGCTTCCTGACGAACGGGAGCCGCTGGCTGCGGTTGGGACGCCATGGAAGTGTGAACAGTGTTATCGATGACCTTCACCGGCTTCTCGATTTTCGCGCCCAGACCGGTGGCAACCACGGTCACGTGCAGCTCGTCGCGCATGTCCGGATCGATAACGGTACCGACCTTGACCATCGCGTGCTCGGAAGCGAAGGCTTCGATGATGCTACCCACGTCGGAGTATTCACCCAGGGACAGGTCAGGACCGGCGGTGATGTTCACCAGGATGCCGCGTGCACCTTGCAGGTTCACGTCTTCGAGCAACGGGTTGCGGATGGCCGCTTCGGTGGCCTCGCGTGCACGGTTCGGACCGCTGGCGCAGCCAGTGCCCATCATCGCCATGCCCATTTCGCTCATGACGGTACGTACGTCGGCAAAGTCGACGTTGATCATGCCCGGGCGCTTGATGATGTCGGAGATACCGCGAACGGCACCGGCCAGTACATCGTCAGCCTTGGCGAAAGCCGACAGCAGGCTGGCGTCCTTGCCCAGGATGGTCAGCAGCTTCTCGTTGGGGATGGTGATCAACGAGTCGACGCTTTCGGACAGCAGACGAATACCTTCGTCGGCCAGTTGCATGCGCTTGCGGCCTTCGAACGGGAACGGACGGGTCACCACCGCAACGGTGAGGATGCCCAGTTCCTTGGCGACCTCGGCAATGATCGGCGCAGCACCGGTACCGGTACCACCGCCCATGCCAGTGGTGATGAACACCATGTTGGTGCCCTGCAGGACCTCGGCAATGCGCTCACGATCTTCGAGAGCGGCCTGACGGCCCACTTCAGGGTTGGCACCGGCGCCCAGACCTTTGGTCACGCCAGTACCCAGTTGCAGAATGGTCCGCGCGCTGATGCTCTTCAGCGCCTGGGCATCAGTGTTGGCGCAGATGAACTCAACGCCTTCAATGTTGCTCTTGACCATGTGATTGACGGCATTGCCGCCGCCGCCGCCAACACCGATAACCTTGATGACCGGGCTTGCGGGGACGTTGTCTACGAGTTCGAACATTTTCCCTCTCCTTTACGTTCTCTAGTTTTTCTCGCCTACTGCTTTACTGCGTGTTGCTGCTTGCTCTGCACCTGCCACATGAAGCTCATCGCTTCAGGCGGCATTAAAAGTTGCCTTGTACCCAGCTCTTGATGCGATCGAGCAGGGCACCCTTGGGTTCTTCGTTGCTGTAACTGTCGCGGCTGCCGATGCCCGAGAAGGAAATCCCGTCGGACTGCTTCTGCAGGCCGTACATCAACAGGCCAACGCCAGTGGAATAAATCGGGTTGCGCACCACGTCATCCAGGCCTTTCACGCCATGGGGCACGCCCAGGCGCACCGGCATGTGGAAGATTTCCTCGGCCAGTTCGGTGGCACCTTCCATTTTCGAAGTACCGCCGGTCAGCACGATGCCGGCCGGGATCAGGTCTTCGTAGCCGCTGCGGCGCAGCTCGGCCTGGATCAGCGTGAACAGCTCGTCGTAACGCGGCTCGACCACCTCGGCCAGGGCCTGGCGGGACAGCTCGCGCGGTGGACGGTCCCCCACGCTTGGCACCTTGATGGTTTCGCCGGCACCGGCCAGTTTGGCCAGGGCGCACGCGTAGCGAATCTTGATCTCTTCGGCGTATTGGGTCGGGGTGCGCAACGCCATGGCGATGTCGTTGGTCACCTGGTCGCCGGCAATCGGGATCACCGCGGTGTGGCGAATCGCGCCTTCGGTGAAGATCGCGATGTCGGTGGTGCCACCACCGATGTCCACCAGGCACACGCCCAGTTCTTTTTCGTCGTCGGTCAGTACCGAATACGCGGACGCCAGTTGCTCGAGGATGATGTCGTCGATTTCCAGGCCGCAGCGGCGTACGCACTTCTCGATGTTCTGGGCCGCATTGACGGCGCAGGTGACCACGTGGACCTTGGCTTCCAGACGCACGCCGGACATGCCCAGCGGCTCGCGCACGCCTTCCTGGTTGTCGATCACGTAATCCTGCGGCAGGGTGTGCAGCACGCGCTGGTCTGCCGGAATCGCCACGGCCTGGGCCGCGTCGAGCACGCGCTCGAGGTCGGCGGAGCTGACTTCGCGATCACGGATCGCCACGATGCCGTGGGAGTTCAGGCTGCGGATGTGATTGCCCGCCACGCCGACGAACGCCGAGTGAATACGGCAACCGGCCATCAGCTGCGCTTCTTCGATGGCGCGCTGGATCGACTGCACGGTGGACTCGATGTTCACCACCACGCCCTTCTTCAGGCCGCGGGACGGATGAGTGCCGATCCCGACGATATCCAGCGTGCCGTCGTCGCCGACCTCACCGACCAGCGCCACCACTTTGGAGGTGCCGATATCGAGACCGACGATCATTTTGCCGCTTTGCACGTTTGCCATGGGTCCTGCCTCTCTTAATTCTTCGCGACAGCGGGTTCGGCTGTCGTGGGCGCTACCGGTTCCCGCCAGCCAACAGCCAGGCCGTTGGCGTAGCGCAGATCGAATACTCGCGATGTTCGTAATCTGTTCTTTAAGCGTCTTGTCGTAGATGGCAATGAAGCGGCGCATCTTTTCCACCTGGTTACCGCGACCCAGCAGCAGCTCGATCCCCGGGCCCGAACTGCCGGCACCGGTGGTCAGGAACCAGCTGCCCCGTTCACGCAACTCCAGGCGCGCGATCGAGAAGCCCAGCGGCCTGAGCATCTGGCTCAGCACCTGGTATTGCTGCATCACCTGCTGCTGGGCCCGTTGTGGGCCGAACAGCTGTGGCAGGTGTTCATAGTTGGCCAGCTCACGCGGGGTGAACGCCTGGCCCTGGTTGTTCAACAGCGACTCATCACCCCAACGGGCCACCGGCAGTTGTTCTTCCAGGCGAATCACCACCTGGTCCGGCCACACCCGCCGCACTTCGGCGTGGGCGATCCATGGCATCTGCTCGAGCTCGGTGCGCATGCTCGCCAGGTCGATGGTGAAGAAGCTCGACGCCACGTAAGGAGCGATCCGCTGCTGCACCGCCTGCTGGCTGATGTAACTCAGGTCGCCCTGCACCGCGACCTTGCTGATCGGCCGGTCGGCGTAGGGCAGCAAACGCTGCGCGCCTTCATAGGTGCCGAACCCCAGGCCGACCAGCAGCACTGGCCAGAACAAGGCTTTGAGAAAACCAAAATTGGCTTTCGGCAGGCGAGCGGACATCGGCTCCTTTGCCACCATTCGGCTGGCACCCCGTGGCACCGGCTTGCGGCCGGGTGCGGGTGGGGGCTGATGTCGCAGCTGAGCGCCTCGCATGGTCTTACCCTCGCGGCTCTTCGTTGTCGGCGATGCTCGCCGCCAGGATTGCCAGAACCAGTTGCTGGAAATCCAGGCCGGCAGCACGGGCCGCCATCGGTACCAGGCTGTGGTCGGTCATGCCCGGTGCCGTGTTGACTTCAAGGAACCAGAACTGGCCGTCCGCATCCTGCATCACGTCCGCCCTGCCCCAACCGGCGATACCCAGCGCCTCACAGGCTTTCGCCGTGAGGTCCATCAGTTCCTGTTCCTTGCGGCTGTCCAGCCCGCACGGAATGCGGTACTGGGTATCGTTGGCGATGTACTTGGCGTCGTAGTCGTAGAAGCTGTGCGTGGTGCCCAGGGCAATCGGTGGCAACACCTGGCCGCGCAGCGTGGCGATGGTGAACTCAGGACCTTGAATCCATTGCTCGACCAACACTTGCGAGTCGTAGGTACTGGCCGCTTTCCAGGCGTCGATCAACGCGTCGCTGGAAGTCACTTTGGCCATACCGATACTTGAACCTTCATGGGCCGGTTTGACGATCAAAGGGAAGCCCAGTTCCGTCGCCGCCGAAATACAATCGGCCTCACTGCTCAGTACCGCGTGACGTGGCGTCGGGATGCCGAGGCTGTGCCAGACCTGCTTGGTCCGCAGCTTGTCCATGGCCAGCGCCGACGCGAGGATGCCGCTGCCGGTGTAAGGAATGCCCAGGCATTCGAGCAAACCCTGCATGCTGCCGTCTTCACCGCCACGACCGTGGAGGATGATGAAGGCACGGTCGATTTTTTCGCTCTGCAGACGCTGCAAAAGATCGTCACCGACGTCGAGGCCGAACACGTCCACACCGGCGCTTTGCAGCGCCTGGAGAACCGCATTGCCCGACTTCAGGGACACCTCGCGCTCGGCACTCTTGCCGCCGAACAGCACGGCGACGCGGCCGAAGTCCTTCGGCGCGACGGTGGAGACGAGGTTGGCGTATGCAGCAGTCATTTCAATTTCCCCTCGGCCGGCGCCGCCACGGCACCGGTGAACAACGGACTCTTCAACAGGCTCGGGGCGAGACCGCCCACATCACCGGCGCCCTGGCACAGCAGGATGTCGCCGGCACGCAGCAGCGGCTTGACCACCGGCGCGAGGTCGACACCGCGCTCGATGTAGATCGGGTCGAGTTGGCCGCGCTGGCGGATGCTGTTGCACAGCTTGCGGCTGTCGGCGCCCGGAATCGGCTCCTCGCCCGCTGGATACACTTCCATCAGCAACAGCACGTTGGCATCGGCCAGCACCTGGACGAAATCGTCGTACAGGTCGCGGGTCCGGCTGTAACGGTGCGGCTGATAGACCATCACCAGACGACGCTCCGGCCAGCCACCGCGCACGGCCTTGATCACCGCAGCGACTTCGGTCGGGTGGTGGCCGTAGTCGTCGACCAGCATCACGTTGCCGCCTTCGACCGGCAGTTCGCCGTACACCTGGAAGCGTCGGCCGACGCCCTGGAAGCCGGACAGGCCCTGCACGATGGCCTCGTCGCTGACACCTTCGTCAGTGGCGATGCAGATGGTCGCCAGTGCGTTCAACACGTTGTGATTGCCCGGCATGTTGACCGAGACGTCCAGCGGTTCACGGTCCGGGCGCAGCACGGTGAAGAAGGTCTGCATGCCCTGCTGGCGCACGTTGATCGCACGCACGTCGCAGTCTTCGCCGAAACCGTAGGTGACGGCCGGGCGTTTGACCTGCGGCAGGATTTCACGCACGACCGGATCGTCCAGGCACACCACGGCCAGGCCATAGAACGGCAGGTTGTGGAGGAACTCGACGAAGGTTTTCTTCAGTTTGTTGAAGTCACCGTCGTAGGTCGCCATGTGGTCGGCGTCGATGTTGGTCACCACGGCCACCAGCGGTTGCAGGTGCAGGAAGCTGGCGTCGCTTTCATCGGCTTCGGCGATCAGGTAACGGCTGGTGCCCAACTGCGCATTGGTGCCCGCCGCATTCAGGCGACCACCGATGACGAACGTCGGGTCCAGGCCACCGGCGGCGAACACCGAAGCGATCAGGCTGGTGGTGGTGGTTTTGCCGTGGGTACCGGCAACGGCGATGCCGTGGCGATAGCGCATCAGCTCGGCGAGCATTTCGGCACGCGGCACCACCGGAATGCGACGCTCCAGGGCGTTGGCGACTTCCGGGTTGGAGGTGTTCACCGCACTCGATACCACCAGCACGTCGGCCGCCGCGGCGTTCTCGGCACGGTGGCCGATGAAGATCTGCGCACCGAAGGACTCCAGGCGCTCGGTCACCGGCGATGCCTTAAGGTCCGAACCGGACACTTCATAGCCCAGGTTCAGCAACACTTCGGCGATCCCGCACATGCCCACGCCGCCGATCCCGACGAAGTGGATGCGACGGATGCGGCGCATTTCCGGTTGTGGCATGGCTTTCTGATTCTCAACCATGGGCCACCTCCAGGCAGGTATCGACCACATTACGGGTAGCGTCGGGTTTGGCCAGGCGACGGGCAGCGGTCGCCATGTCGGTGAGTCGTTGTGGTTGCATCAAAACCTCTGTCAGGCGTGCGGCAAGATCCGCAGCACCAGTCGTTCTTTGCGGCATCAGGAAGGCAGCGCCTTCACGGGCCAAATAATCGGCGTTGCGGGTCTGGTGATCGTCGATCGCATGGGGCAAGGGCACCAGCATCGAGGGCAGACCGGCGGCGGCCAGTTCACTGATGGTCAATGCGCCGGCACGGCACACCACCAGGTCGGCCCAGCCATAGGCCTGGGCCATGTCTTTGATGAAGGGCTGCACTTGCGCCTCGACGCCAGCCGCGCGATAGCGCTCTGCAGTCACTTCATCGTGGTTTTTGCCGGCCTGATGAAACACTTCCGGACGCAGGTCGGGGGCGACTTGCGACAGGGCTTCAGGCAGCAACTTGTTCAACGGTTCTGCGCCCAGGCTTCCGCCCAGGATCAGCAAACGCGCCTTGCGACCGGCCAGGGCTGGTCGCGGGGTGTCGAGGAACAGCTCGGTGCGCACCGGGTTACCGGTGGTCCGTCGGCTGTCCGACAGGGTAAAGGTGTCGGGGAACGCTTCACAGACTCGGGCGGCCAACGGCACCAGCAACCGATTGGCGGTACCGGCCACCGCGTTCTGTTCGTGAACGATCACCGGCACGCCGGCCAGTTTGGCCGCAACGCCCCCAGGACCGGTCACATAACCGCCAAAGCCGACCACGCACACCGGCTGCAACTGGCGAATCACCGCCCGCGCCTGCCAGATCGACTTGAGCAGCATCAGCGGCGCCTTGAGCAGCGACAACTTGCCCTTGCCACGCAGACCGGTGGCGTGGATCCGGTGCAGCTCGATGCCGGCCATCGGCACCAGTTCGTTTTCAATACCGCGCGGCGTGCCGAGCCAGTGCACGGTGTAACCGCGCACCTGGAATTCACGGGCACAGGCCAGCGCCGGGAACACGTGGCCGCCGGTGCCGCCCGCCATGATCAGAACGTTAGCGCCCATGATTCGGCTCCTCGGCGAAGTCGCTCTCATGGAATTCCATCTCTTCGCTGCCCAGATGGGTTCGACTCTCCCACTCGATGCGCAGCAACAGGCCAAGACAGGCACAGCAGATCACCAGCGAACTGCCGCCGTAACTGAGGAACGGCAGGGTCAGGCCCTTGGTCGGCAGCAGGCCGACGTTCACGCCGATATTGATCAGAAATTGACCAATCCACAGGAACGACAGGCCGTAGGCGATGTAGGCCGCAAAGAACTGCTTGGCCTTCTCGGCCCAATAGCCGATGTACATGCCGCGAATACAGACGAACACGAACAGCGCCACGGTGCACAGGGAACCCACGGCGCCCAGTTCTTCGGCCAGTACCGAGAACACGAAGTCGGTGTGCGCTTCGGGCAGGTAGAACTGTTTCTGCACGCTGTTGCCCAGGCCAACCCCCAGCCATTCGCCGCGACCGAACGCGATCAGGGCCTGGGACAGTTGATAGCCGGCACCGAACTGGTCGGCCCACGGGTCGGCGAAGTTGGTCAGACGCGCCATCCGGTACGGCTGCACCTGAATCAGCAACACCACCGCCGCAACGGCCAGGACCACCATCAGCGAGAAACGGAACAGCCCGACGCCCCCCAGGAACAGCATGGCCGCCGCCGCCCCCATCATCACCACGGTGGCACCGAAGTCCGGCTCCATCAGCAGCAGGCCGGCCATCGGCAACAGCACGATGAACGGCTTGAAGAACCCCATCCAGCTTTCGCGCACTTCTTTCTGGCGACGCACCAGGTAACCGGCGAGGTAGATCACCACGAACACCTTGGCGATCTCGGAAGGCTGCACGTTGAAGAAACTGAAACCGATCCAGCGCATCGAGCCGTTCACTTCACGACCGATGCCCGGAATGATCACCATCACCAGCAGGCCGAAGGCGCCAATCAGCATCAGCCAGCCCAGGCGCTGCCAGGTGGCGATCGGAATCATCATGGTGACGATGCAGGCACCCAGGCCCAGCGCCACGTAGATCAGGTGACGGATCATGTAATACAGGGCACTGCCCGACTGCACGGCCGCCACTTCGGTGGACGCCGAGGCGATCATCACCAGGCCCAGGCCGAGCAACGCCAGGCATCCGGCGAGCATCGGGAAGTCGAGGTCGATCCCGCGGCCGGTGATGATCGGCGATGGGTAAGGCTTGATGATGTTCATCAGGCTCATGCCAGATCCTCCACTGCGCGGACGAACTGGTGACCACGGTCTTCGTAATTCTTGAACATGTCGAAGCTGGCGCAGGCTGGCGACAACAGCACGGCGTCGCCCGGTTGCGCCACGGCGCGGCACTTTTCCACGGCCTCGACCAGGGAAGCGGCCTGGATCAGGGGCACGGCATCACCGATGGCGGCGCCGATCTTGTCGGAGTCACGGCCCATCAGGATCACAGCGCGGCAGTTGGCCGCCACCGGATCGCGCAGGTCCTTGAACTCTGCGCCCTTGCCGTCGCCACCGGCGATCAGCAGCAGTTTGCCGTCGATGTCCGCGCCCAGGCCTTCGATGGCCGCCAGTGCGGCGCCCACGTTGGTGGCCTTGGAATCGTTGTAGTAACTCACGCCGTCCAGGTCACGGACCCACTGGCAGCGATGCTCCAGGCCGGCGAAGGTACGCAGGGCCGCGAGCATGGCATCGAACGGCAGGCCCACGGCATGTCCCAGGGCCAGGGCCGCCAGGGCATTGGACTGGTTGTGGGCGCCGCGAATCTTCAACTCGCGCACCGGCATCAGGTTCTGGAATTCGAAGGCCAGGTATTTCTCGCCGTTCTCTTCACGAATACCGAATGCCTTGAAATCAGGCTTGCCCAGGCCGAACGTCCAGCATGGCTGGCCTTCGCCCATCAACGGACGCGTCAGGGCGTCCTGGCGGTTGACCACGAATTGCCGGGCACCGCGGAAGATCCGGTGCTTGGCCAGGTGATAGGCCGGCAGGCCGCTGTAGCGGTCCATGTGGTCTTCGCTGATGTTGAGCACGGTCGCCACTTCGGCGTTGAGCTGGTCAGTGGTTTCCAGCTGGAAACTCGACAGCTCCATCACGTACAGCTCGATATCGTCGCCCAGCAGGTCCAGCGCCGGGGTGCCGAGGTTGCCGCCGACGGCGACACGCTTGCCGGCTGCCGCTGCCATCTCGCCCACCAGGGTGGTCACGGTGCTTTTCGCGTTGGAACCGCTGATCGCCACGATCGGCGCCTTCGCGTGACGCGCGAACAGCTCGATGTCGCCGGACAACTTCACGCCACGGGCAGCCGCCGCCTGCAGGGCCGGGGTCGCCAGCGCCAGGCCGGGGCTCACGTAGAGCTCGTCGGCACGGCACAGGAACTCGACGTCCAGCTCGCCACAACGCACTTCCACGTGCGGATAGTCACGCTTGAGCGTGGCCAGTTCCGGTGGATTTTCCCGCGTATCGGCCACGGCGAACGACGTGCCCCGGTTCGCCAGGAAGCGAACCAGGGACATGCCGCTTTTGCCGAGGCCGACAACGATGCGGAAGTGGTCAGAAGCGATCAGGGACACGCGTTTCTACCTCAGTTTCAGGGTGGCAAGGCCGATCAGCACGAGAATCACGGTGATGATCCAGAAACGGACGATCACGCGCGGCTCGGGCCAGCCCTTGAGTTCAAAGTGATGGTGAATCGGCGCCATGCGGAACACACGACGACCGGTCAGCTTGAAGGACGCGACCTGGATGACCACCGACAGGGTTTCCATCACGAACACGCCGCCCATGATGAACAGGACGATTTCCTGGCGGACGATCACGGCAATGGTGCCCAGGGCCGCGCCCAGCGCCAGTGCGCCGACGTCACCCATGAAGACCTGTGCCGGGTAGGTGTTGAACCACAGGAAGCCCAGGCCCGCACCGATCAGCGCGCCACAGAATACGATCAGCTCGCCGGCGCCCGGTACGTACGGGATCAGCAGGTATTCGGCGAACTTCACGTTACCCGACAGGTAGCAGAAGATGCCCAGGCCACCACCGACCATCACGGTCGGCATGATTGCCAGGCCGTCGAGGCCGTCAGTCAGGTTGACCGCGTTGCTCGAACCGACGATCACGAAGTAGGTCAGGACGATGAAACCCGCGCCCAGCGCGATGCTGTGATCCTTGAGCATCGGCAGGATCAGCGTGGTTTCCACCGGCGTGGCAGCGGTCTTGTACAGGAAGATCGCGGCCGCGAGGCCGAACACCGACTGCCAGAAATACTTCCAGCGGCTCGGCAGGCCACGGGAGTTCTTCTCGATCACCTTGCGGTAGTCATCGACCCAGCCGATGGCGCCGAACAGCAGGGTCACCAGCAACACGACCCACACGTAACGGTTGCTCAGATCCGCCCACAGCAAGGTGCTGACGCCGATGGACGACAGGATCAGCGCGCCACCCATGGTCGGCGTACCGGATTTGGACAGGTGCGATTGCGGACCGTCGTTACGAACGGCCTGGCCGATCTGGCGGTTTTGCAGGGTGCGGATCATCCACGGGCCGTAGCACAGCGACAGGACCAGCGCGGTCAACACACCCAGAATCCCGCGCAGGGTCAGGTACTGGAAGACCGCGAAGCCTTTGTAGAACTGTTGCAGATACTCCGCTAGCAGCAGCAGCATTAATGTTTCTCCAGACTGGACCCGCACAGGGCCGCAACGATGTTTTCCATCGCCGCGCTGCGCGAACCCTTGATCAAAATGGTGGTGTTTGTGTCTTGTTCGGCGCCGAGGGCCTCGATCAGCTCAGCCTGGGTGCCAAAGTGGCGGGCCTGGTCGCCAAAAGCCTTCACGGCGTGGGTCATCATCGGACCGACCGCATACAGTGCGTCCACCTTGCCACGGGCGTACTCACCCACGTCCCGGTGCCCCTGCTCCGCCCAGTCGCCCAGTTCGCCGATATCCCCGAGCACAAGGACGGTTCGACCGGAAAAGCCGGCGAGGATATCGACGGCGGCACACATGGAGGTGGGGTTCGCGTTGTAGGTGTCATCAATCACGCGCATGCCGTTGCGGGCCAATTGCGCGACGGTGCGGCCCTTGACCGGCTGAACCGCGCCCAGGCCGGTGGCGATGCCGAACGCCGACACGCCCAGGGCATGCGCGGCGGCGGCAGCGGCCATGGCATTGGCCACGTTGTGGGTGCCGAGCAGGTTGAGTTGAACGTGCTCCACGCCGTCGGGGCTGTGCAGCTTGAACGACGGACAGCCGCGGGCATCGGTCGCCAGGTCGCTGGCATGGAAGTCCGCCTGGCTGTTGGTCAGGGCGAACGTCAGCACCTTGCGGCCGGCTGCACGTTTTTTCCAGATATCGAACGCCTTGTCGTCGAGATTAAGCACGGCGATGCCATCGGCGGCCAGCCCTTCGATGATCTCGCCCTTGGCCTCGACAATCTTGTCCGGGCCGCCGAACTCGCCTACGTGGGCGGTCCCGGCGTTGTTGAGAATGGCCACGTGGGGCTTGGTCATGGCGACGGTGTAGGCAATCTCGCCAAGGCGCGACGCCCCCAGCTCGATGACGGCGGCGCTGTGCTCCGGCGCGAGTTCGAGCAGGGTCAGCGGCACGCCGAGGTCGTTGTTCAGGTTGCCACGGGTAGCGTGCACAGGCCCGCGCGTACGCAGGATGCTGGCGAGCATTTCCTTGACCGTGGTCTTGCCGCTGGAACCGGTCACGGCAGCGACGGGTTTGTCGAAGGCAGCACGGTTCAACGCACCGAGTTGCCCCAGCGCCTGGCGGGTATCGCCGACCTGCAGTTGCGGCAAGGTGCTGTCAGAAACTTCCCGTTCGACCAGCGCGCCAACGGCGCCTTTGGCCGCGACCTCATTCAGATAGTCATGACCATCGAAACGCGGACCGGTCAGCGCGATGAACAACTGGCCCGGCTTGATGGCCCGGCTGTCGATGCTGACGCCGTTGAAGGTGGCGTCCTTGCCGACCAGGCGGCCGCTGAGGGCGTTGGTCAGCTCACTGAGTTTCAAAGGCTTAAGCATGCGCCACCTCCCACGCGGTCAGGGCACGATCGGCCTCGACCAGATCCGAGAAGTCATGGCGTTCGCCGTTGATCTCCTGATAATCCTCGTGACCCTTGCCGGCCAGGACGATCACGTCATCGGCCGAGGCACCGGCGATCAGCTGGGCGATGGCCAGGCCACGACCGGCGACAAAGGTCACGTTATCGACGTTGCTGAAACCGGCGCGGATGTCATCGAAGATCACCGACGGGTCTTCGGTGCGCGGGTTGTCATCGGTCACCAGCACGCCATCGGCCAAGCGCTCCACCACTTCGGCCATCAGCGGACGCTTGCCGCGATCGCGATCACCGCCGCAACCGAACAGGCACAGCAAGCGGCCTTTGGCGTGGGGACGCAGTGCCGTGAGGACTTTTTCCAGGGCATCCGGGGTGTGGGCGTAATCGACCACCACCAGCGGTTGGGCGCCGCCGCCCAGTCGCTGCATGCGTCCGGCCGGGCCTTCGAGTTTCGGCAGGACCTTGAGGATTTCGTCCAGCGCGTAGTCCAGGCCGAGCAAGGCGCCAATGGCGGCCAATACGTTGCTCAGGTTGAAACGACCGAGCAAGGTGCTGCGCAGATGGTGTTCGCCCTGCGGCGTGACCAGGGTGGCGCGCACGCCTTCATCGTCGAATTGCGCATCGCGGCAATACAGGTGCGCGCTGCGGTCCAGCAAACTGTAGGTAATCAGCCGCGACTCGCGTTTTTCGCCAGCCAGTTGCTTGCCGAAATCGTCATCGAGGTTCACCACCCGGCACTTCAGATCGTTCCAGGCAAACAGCTTGGCCTTGGCTTCGCCATAAGCCTGCATGGTGCCGTGGTAATCCAGGTGATCGCGGGACAGGTTGGTCATCACCGCCACATCGAAGGCCAGCGCGCTCACGCGACCTTGATCCAGGCCGTGGGACGACACTTCCATGGCCACGGCCTTGGCACCGGCCTTTTTCAGGTCGGCCAGGGTCGCCTGCACGGCAATCGGGTTCGGCGTGGTGTGCAGGCCGCTTTGCAGCGCGCCGTAGAAACCGGTGCCCAGGGTGCCAACGATGCCGCAGTGCTGGCCGAGCAGGTCCAGCGCCTGGGCCACCAGTTGGGTCACGCTGGTTTTGCCATTGGTGCCGGTGACGCCCACCAGGTTCAGGTGGCGGCTTGGCTCGCCGTAGAAACGCCCGGCGATGTCCGACAGTTGCGCCGCCAGCCCCTTGACCGGGATCAGTGGCACATCGGTGATTGGCAGCACGGTCGCGCCTTCGACTTCATAAGCCACCGCAGCGGCGCCGCGCTGCAAGGCGTCGGCAATGTGCGCACGACCATCGAAACGCCCGCCCGGCACGGCCAGGAACAGGTCGCCGGCGCGCACATTGCGGCTGTCGATGGTCAACTCGCGAATCAGCAGGTCGCGGCCGGCGTGGGCGAAAATCTTGTTCAGGCTCAGGGACATCAGCCGCGCCCTCCATTGGCTTTCAGTGGAACGGGCGGAACCGCATTGGCCTGCTGGACCGGCGGCAGGTTGTCCGGCGTGATGTTCATCAGGCGCAGCGTCCCGGACATCACTTTGCTGAACACCGGCGCCGAAACCAGACCACCGAAGTAACCGGCCTTGGTCGGTTCGTCGATGACCACGACGATGGCGTAACGCGGGTCGTTCATCGGGCCGAAGCCGGCGAACAGCGAGCGATAGGAGTTTTCCGCATAGCCCTTGGTGCCGACCGAGGTCTTGCGCGCGGTACCGGACTTGCCGCCCACGTGATAAGCCGGCACCTGGGCACGGAATACACCGCGCGGCGCCTCGATCACTTGCTGCAACATGGTCTGCATGGTTTTCGCGACGTTTTCCGGCAGCACTTGCGTGGTTTGCGGTGCCTTGTCGGTCTTGATCAGGGTCAGCGGCGCGAGGCGACCATTGTTGGCCAGCGCCGAGAAGGCATGGACCAACTGGATCGCGGTCACCGAAATACCGTAGCCATAGGACAGCGTGGCGGTCTCGGCCTTGCGCCATTCGCGATAGTTCGGCAGGTTGCCGACACGCTCGCCCGGGAAGCCCAGGCCGGTGTCCTGGCCCAGGCCAAGTTTCTGCGCCAGACGGAAAATGGTTTCACCGCCGATGTCGAAGGCGACCTTGCTCATACCCACGTTACTGGAGTTGATCAGGATGCCGGTCATGTCCAGCACCGGACCTTCGGTCTTGGACACGTCCTTGATGGTGTACTTGCCGATCTGCAAGGTACCCGGATACACCTCGACGCTGTCGCTCGGCTTCCAGCGCCCGGTTTCGATGGCGGCACTCATGGAGATCGCCTTCATGGTCGAGCCCGGCTCGAACACGTCGATCATCGCGCGGTTACGCATCATCGCCGGTTGCAGGTTGCGGCGGTTGTTCGGGTTGTAGGTCGGCTGGTTGACCATGGCGAGGATTTCGCCGGTCTTCACGTCCATGATCACCAGGCTGCCGGCCTTGGCGCCGTTCTCGATGATCGCGTTGCGCAGTTCGCGGTTGGCCAGGTATTGCAGGCGCAGGTCAATCGACAACGCCAAGGGCTTGCCGGCCTTGGCGTTTTTTGTCACCTGCACATCTTTGATAAGTCGCCCGCGCCGGTCCTTGATGACCTGTCGCTTGCCGGGCACACCGGCCAGCCATTCATCGTAGGCCAGTTCCACCCCTTCACGACCATGATCATCAATGTCGGTAAAGCCGACCATGTGGGCCGTGACTTCACCGGCCGGATAAAAACGGCGGAATTCTTCGATGCCGTAGACGCCCGGTACTTTCAGGTCGAGTACCGCCTGGCCCTGCTCAGGCGTCAGCCCGCGCACCAGGTAGATGAACTCTTTATTGGCTTGTGCTTCGAGGCGTTCGGCCAGGGCTTTCGGGTCCTGACCCAGGGCAGCCGCCAGTGCCGGCCACTTCTCTTTGGCCAGTTGCATTTCCTTGGCATTCGCCCACAGCGTGGTGACCGGCGTACTGACGGCCAGCGGCTCGCCGTTACGGTCGGTGATCAGGCCACGGTGCGCCGGAATCGGAATGTGACGAACGCTGCGCGCATCGCCCTGGCCTTTCAGGAAGGCACGGTCGACTACCTGCAGGTCGATGATCCGCCAGCAGATCGCCGCCACCATGACGCCGAGCAGGCCCAGCACCAGGCGGAACCGCCAGGGAAACAGTGCGCCTTCGAGCTTCATCATGGCGCCACCATCTGCACGTCAGCCGCGCCGGGAATGTGCATTTTCAGTTGTTCGGTGGCCAGCACTTCGATCCGGCTGTGGGCGGTCCAGGTGCTCTGTTCGAGAATCAACCGGCCCCACTCGGCCTGCGCCTTGTCGCGCACGCTCAACTCGTTGTACAGCGTGTTCAACAACTGGCGGTTCCAGTGGGCGCTATACGACACGCCGATGGCCGACACGAGCACGCCGACAAACAGCAGCAGCATGAAAAAGCTGCCGCCGGGCAGTGGCTTGGCGAAAAGCTTGCTCACCGCAACTTCTCCGCGACGCGCATCACAGCGCTGCGAGCACGAGGGTTGGCCTTGAGTTCGGTGTCGGAGGCGGTCTGCGCCTTGCCATGGATTTTGATTTTCGGTTCGAAAGCGACGTGACGAACCGGCAGGTTGCGCGGCAGGTTATCGGCTTCGCCTTTCACCAGCTTGCGCATGAACAGTTTGACGATGCGGTCTTCCAGCGAGTGGAAGCTGATCACCACCAGGCGACCACCGACTTCCAGGCACTCCAGGGCGGCATCGAGGCCGGCCTCCAGATCGCCCAGTTCGTTGTTGACGTGAATGCGCAGGCCCTGGAACGCGCGGGTCGCCGGGTTCTTGCCCTTCTCCCACGCCGGGTTGGCGACTTTCAGCACTTCGGCCAGGTCACCCGTACGCTCGAACGGCTTGATGTCACGACGCTCGACCACGGCACGGGCCATGCGTCCGGAGAAACGTTCTTCGCCGTATTCCTTGAACACCCGGGCGATTTCTTCCACCGGTGCGGTGTTGACGAACTCGGCCGCGCTGATGCCGCGAGACGGATCCATGCGCATGTCCAGCGGACCGTCGTTGAGAAAACTGAAGCCACGCTCAGGGTCATCGAGCTGCGGCGAGGACACGCCGAGGTCGAGCAGGATGCCGCTGACCTTGCCCGCAAGACCGCGCTCGGCGACCTCTGCACCCAGCTCGGCAAAGCTGCGCTGCACAACGACAAAGCGGCCGTCTTCGGCCGCTAGCGTCTGCCCGGTGGCAATCGCTTGAGGATCCTTGTCGAATCCGAGCAACCGACCATCGGGCCCGAGCTGGCTGAGTATCAGGCGACTGTGCCCGCCACGGCCGAACGTGCCGTCCAGATAGCAGCCATCAGTACGCACGGCGAGGGCCTCGACAGCCTCGTCAAGCAGTACGGTGATGTGGTTAAAGCCGCTATCAATAGTCACAGGATCAAATCACGCAGTTCGTCGGGCATGGCGCCCGGTTGTTGAATAGCTTCCAGGTCCGCAGCAGCCACTGCATTCCAGGCATCTTCGTCCCACAATTGGAACTTGTTCAGTTGGCCCACCAGCATCGCGCGCTTATCCAACTTGGCGTATTCACGAAGACGCGGCGGTACCAGAAAACGACCACTGCCATCGAGTTCGAGGTCGACGGCATTACCAATCAATAAACGTTGCAGGCGACGGTTCTCTTCGCGAAGCGAAGGCAGTGCGCGCAGTTTGGTTTCGATAATTTCCCACTCATCGAGTGGGTAAACACACAAACACGGATCAACGGCATCAATCGTCACGATCAACTGCCCGGAACTACGCGAAACGAGCTCGTCACGGTACCGGCTCGGCATGGCGAGACGGCCCTTTGCGTCGAGACTGATAGCGTTAGCTCCGCGAAACACGTCAGCGTTTCTCCAAATGTTAGCGTTTTGCGCTCAAAAAACCCACTTCATGCCACTTTCCGCCACTTGTGCACACTATAGGAATGCGGCCACTGCACCGTCAAGGCGCGGATTAAAGGAAAACCCTTACAGAACTGAGATTTAGGAGCACATCAGGAGGGGTAACGAGAATCTGGAGGAGGAAACGGCACAACAATTCGAATCAGCACAGAAGGCTGCATTCAGAAGTTAAAGTAATTTGTTAAGAGTAAGATTTTTTCGGTATTACCAGAGAGGTTCTGCGAATCATTTACAAGGAGGGAAATTGCCATTACGGGCGTCCTGCTCAAATGTTTCAAACAGGAAGGGGAAAAGGTGGAGAGTCGATCTGTAAGCCGGGTTCTGTCTTGAACAGTCATTCGTCTACGATGGCCATCACTGGACATCTTTAGCAACCTACCCGGTCCCAGCGCGGGCCACGCCTTGGGACCCTATTTGGTCTTGCTCCAAGTGGGGTTTACCTAGCCACGAACTGTTGCCAGACGTGCGGTGCGCTCTTACCGCACCTTTTCACCCTTACCGGCGCCGAAACGCTTAGGCGGTTATTTTCTGTGGCACTTTCCGTAGGCTCACGCCTCCCAGGCATTACCTGGCACTTCGCCCTATGGAGCCCGGACTTTCCTCCCCCCTCTAATTTTCATAGAGGGCAGCGACTGTCCGATCGACTCTCCGCCGCGAAGGTTAACGGCAGAGCGCCCGAAGAACAAGCGCTAAACGCCGTCAGCCGCCGCTGCACGTCGGGTTTCACTGGCCTTTCTGTTTATCCAGGGCCACCTGGTAAAGCACATTCTTGCGCTCGCCGGTAATTTGCGCGGCCAGGGCGGCGGCGCGCTTGAGCGGCATTTCTTCGAGCAACAGGTCGAGAATGCGCATGGCTTCACTGCTGACGGCGTCCTCGGTCTCGGGGGCCGACCAGCCGGCGACCAGCACCACGCACTCGCCGCGCTGCTGATTGCTGTCCGCCTCGACGAACCCGCGCAACTCGGCCAACGGCAACCCCTTGAGGGTTTCGAAGGTCTTGGTCAGCTCCCGCGCCAGCAAGGCCGGACGCTCGGGGCCGAACACCGCCTCCATGTCTTGCAGGCACTCGAGGATGCGATGCGGCGCCTCGTAGAAAATCAGCGTGCGCGGCTCTTCCTTGACCTGCTCCAGGCGGGCGCGTCGCCCGACAGCCTTGGCCGGCAGGAAACCTTCGAAGATGAAACGGTCGGACGGCAGGCCCGCCGCCGACAGTGCCGCGATCAATGCACAGGCCCCCGGCACCGGCACCACATTGACCCCCGCGGCGCGCGCCTGGCGAACCAGGTGATAACCCGGATCGGAAATCAGCGGCGTGCCGGCGTCGGAAATCAGCGCCACGTCGTCACCCGCCAGCAAGCGGGCGATGAAGCGGTTACCTTCGTCGCGTTCGTTGTGCTCGTGGCAGGCCGCCAGCGGCGTGGCAATACCGAAATGCTGCATCAGTCGCTGGGAATGGCGCGTGTCTTCGGCGGCGATCAAAGCCACTTCGCGCAGGATTTTCAGCGCACGCGCACTGATGTCGTCCAGGTTGCCGATGGGCGTCGCCACCACATAAAGCGAGCCGACGGCGGAATTCAAAGCACCCTGGGCAGTCAAAGCGCACACCTCATGATCGGTAAAAGCCGCCATTGTAACGTGTAGCGACGCTTTCGACAGGCGCCAGCGGCGGCGGTTTTTTTGCTGATTCATGCCGTGCAGCGACATGGGCGTGAGCTAATTTGCTCGAATCACGCCAGTAACATCGCGCCCCGGCCAGTGCTTGGGTACAATTCCACGCTAATTTGATCGAGTATCAGGAACACTACATGATCGCTTGCCTGCGGCTGTTTACTGCCCTCTGCCTCGCTGCCCTGCTGGCGGCCTGCGCCAGCTCGCCTTCCTCCAGCCTGGACGAAATCCCACGGACCGCCGATGCCAGCATCGAGCAACTGCTCGATCAGGCGAGCAAAAGCAAAACGCCGGAACAGGCTGCGCTGTATCGCCTGAGTGCGGCTGACCTGGCTTATCGCCAGGGCAATGCCGGCCAGTCCGCGCAAATCCTGCAACAGGTACCGGTCGAGCAACTCAAGCCCGGCCAGCAGGTATTCGCCAGCACCCTGGCCGCCGAACTGGCCATGACCCGCAATCAGCCGAAAGCCGCGCTGAGCGCCCTGAGCCACCCAAGCATGCAGCAACTGGGCGAACTGCCGGTCGAGCAGCAGGTGCGCACCGGCACCGTGCATGCCCGCGCCCTGGAAGCCGACGGCCAGACACTGGCCGCCGCACGCGAGCGCATCTTCATCGCGCCGATGCTCAGCGGTGAAGCCGCCAGCAAAAATCACGAAGCCATCTGGACCTTGATCGCCTCGCTGCCTACCGAGCAATTGCAACCGACCGGCAACGACGACCTCAGCGGCTGGATGGCCCTGGCGCTGGCCGTGAAGTCCGCCGGCACCCTGGAACAACAGCAAGCGGCCATCGACAACTGGCGTGCGCAGAACCCGAAACACCCGGCCGCCGCCCAGTTGCCGCAAGCGCTGACCAATCTCAAGGAACTGGCCAGCCAGCCCCTGAGCAAGATTGCCCTGCTGCTGCCACAGGACGGCCCGCTGGCATCGGTGGGCAAAGCGCTGCGCGAAGGTTTCATGGCGGCTCACTACCAGGCGCAACAGGCCGGCCAGAAGCCACCCGCCATTGCCTTCTATGACAGCTCGCGCCTGACCTCGCTCGACGAGTTCTACCGCAAGGCACAGGCCGATGGCGTGCAACTGGTGGTCGGCCCGCTGGAAAAGCCACTGGTCAAGCAACTGAGCACCCGCCCGCAACTGCCGATCACCACCCTGGCACTGAACTACAGCGAGGGTGAGCAGGGTCCGGCGCAACTGTTCCAGTTCGGCCTCGCCGCTGAAGACGAAGCCCGCGAAGTGTCCCGCCGCGCTCGCGCCGACGGCCTGCATCGCGCCGCCATCATGGTGCCGAAAGGCGAATGGGGCGACCGCGTCCTGCGTGCATTCAGCCAGGACTGGCAAGCCAACGGCGGCAGCGTGGTGGCCACCGAACGGGTCGACCAGCCTGTGCAATTGGCCCAGCAGATTGCCGACATGTTCCAGCTGCGCCAGAGCGAAGGCCGCGCCAAGAGCCTGCAAAGCACCGTCGGCTCGCAGGTCGCTGCCCAGCCATCGCGTCGCCAGGACATCGAGTTCATCTTCCTCGCTGCCACGCCTCAGCAGGCCCAGCAGATCAAGCCGACCCTGAACTTCCAATACGCAGGCGACGTACCGGTCTACGCCACCTCCCACGTGTTCAGCGCCAGTGGCGACGTCAACCAGTACAACGACATGAACGGCATTCGCTTCTGCGAAACCCCATGGCTGCTGGATGTCAACGACCCGCTGCGCAAGCAAGTGACCGCACAATGGCCACAAGCTGCCGGCAGCCTCGGCCGCCTGTACGCGATGGGTGTCGACGCCTACCGCCTGGCGCCGCGCCTGGGGCAACTCAAGGCCCTGCCGGACAGCCGCATCGAAGGCCAGTCGGGCAGCCTGGGCATGACCCAGAACCAGCGTGTGGTGCGTCAGCTGCCATGGGCCGAGTTCGTCAACGGCCAGGTCCAGCGCCTGCCGAACACCCCGCGCTGATGCCGGACCGCCAGCAAAGCGGCAAGGATGCCGAGCGCCACGCGCTCGAGCATCTGCAACAACAGGGTCTGCGCCTGCTGGCGCAGAACTGGTTGTGTAAACGCGGCGAGCTTGATCTGGTCATGCTGGAGGGCGATACAGTAGTATTCGTTGAAGTTCGCTACAGAAAAAACACTCAATGGGGTGGCGCGCTCGATAGCATTGATGAGCGCAAACGACAGAAACTGATCATTGCCGCGCAGTATTTTCTTCAGCGCGAGTCGCGTTGGGCCAATTCCCCTTGCCGTTTCGACGTGGTTGCCATCGACAGCGATCACGATCAGTTGAACTGGCTGCAGAATGCCTTCGACAGCTGATTATCGGCGTCCTGCGCCAGACACCTCCACCCAACAATTTTGCTCTTTGCTTTGCGGGCTGCACATTCATGTGGGCCGCGCCAATTAAGGTCACACAGATGGACATGCAATCCCGAATTCGCCAGCTTTTTCAGGCCAGCATCGATACCAAGCAAATGGCGATGGACGTACTTGCACCGCACATCGAGCAAGCCAGCCAGGTCATGGTCAACGCCCTGCTCAATGAGGGCAAGATGCTCTCCTGCGGCAACGGCGGTTCTGCCGGCGATGCCCAGCACTTCTCGTCCGAGCTGCTCAACCGCTTCGAGCGCGAGCGCCCGAGCCTGCCGGCCATCGCCCTGACCACCGACAGCTCGACGATCACCTCGATCGCCAACGATTACAGCTACAACGAAGTGTTTTCCAAACAGATCCGCGCGCTCGGCCAGCCCGGCGATGTGTTGCTGGCGATTTCCACCAGCGGCAACTCGGCCAACATAATTCAAGCGATCCAGGCCGCACATGATCGCGAAATGATTGTCGTAGCATTGACGGGACGTGACGGCGGCGGCATGGCGTCGCTGCTGTTGCCCGAGGACGTGGAGATTCGCGTACCGGCCAACGTCACCGCACGTATCCAGGAAGTCCACCTGCTGGCGATCCATTGCCTTTGCGACTTGATCGACAGCCAACTGTTCGGGAGTGAAGAATGACCCCTAATCGCCTGGGCCTTCTGGCCTTGACCCTGTGCCTTGGCATCAGCGGCTGCACCTCGGTGGTGAATGCCAGCCGTGAAGCACCGATTGATGACGACCGTGGCACGCGCACCCTGGGCAGCAAGATCGACGATTCCCTGATCGACACCAAGGTCGGCGTGAACGTGCGCAAGGCCGATCCGGCCCTGGACAACGACTCCCACATCGTCGTCACCAGCTACAACGGTATCGTGCTGCTCGCCGGGCAAACCCCGCGCGAAGACCTCAAGGCCAAGGCTGAACAAGCCGCGGCTGCGGTCCAGCGGGTGAAAAAGGTCCATAACGAACTGCAAGTGTTGCCACCGTCCGGCTTCCTGGCACGCCAGAACGACACCTGGCTGACCTCGAAGATCAAGACCCAGATGCTCACCGACCCGAACATTCCGGGCTCGCGCATCAAGGTAGTGACCGAGAACGGCATCGTCTACCTGCTGGGCCTGCTGACCAAGCAGGAAGCGGCGCAGGCGACCAATCTGGTGCAGGGTGTTTCCGGGGTGCAGAAGATTGTGAAGCTGTTCGAATACATCGACTGACTGTAGGTGTAGGAGCGAGCTTGCTCGCGATGGTAGCCCAGACACCGCAGGCATTCGACAGCCCAGCGTTATCGTTGACACTCCCATCGCGAGCAAGCTCGCTCCTACAGGTACCGCTACATACATACAAAAAAGGCGATCCAGAAGGATCGCCTTTTTTTATTTCACCACTTTCAGGCTCGGCCGGCCGCTGGGGCGCGGTGGTTCGCTGTCCGGTGGCGGCAGATCGTCGTCCGGTTCGATCTCGTCCTCATCCTCGTCGCCCAGGGGCGATTCCAGATCGAAGACCATGCCCTGGCCATTCTCCCGCGCATAAATACCCAGGATCGACGCGATAGGTACGTACAGGGTGTGCGGCACGCCACCGAAACGCCCCTCGAAACTGACGGCTTCGTTGTCCATGTGCAGATGACGCACGGCAGCCGGGGAAACGTTCAGGACAATCTGCCCGTCGCTGGCGAAACCCTGCGGCACCTGCACCGACGGGTACTCGGAATTGACCAGCATGTGCGGGGTGCAGTCGTTGTCCACAATCCACTCGTAGAGCGCGCGGACCAGATAAGGTCGACTGGAGTTCATAGCGGCTCCTTAAGCCTTAGCGCATCTCGCGTTCGACACCAGACAGACTCGCCTGGAATGCCTCACGCGCAAACGAGCGCTCCATATAATCAAGCAGCGGCTTGGCTGGCCGCGGCAGTTCGATACCCAGAATCGGCAAGCGCCAGAGTATTGGCAATAGGCAGCAATCCACCAGACTTTGTTCCTCACTGAGGAAAAACGGCTTGTCGACGAACAGCGGCGACACGCCGGTCAGGCTCTCGCGCAGTTCTTTACGAGCCACGACACGAGCAGCTTCCTTGGTCCGCGAATCCAGGATCAGATCCACCAAGCCACACCAGTCACGCTGAATACGGTGAATCAGCAGTCGACTGTTGGCACGCGCCACAGGGTAAACCGGCAGCAAGGGCGGGTGCGGGTAACGCTCATCCAGATACTCCATCACCACGGTCGACTCCCACAACGCCAGGTCGCGATCGACCAGGGTGGGCAGGCTTCCATAAGGGTTGACCTCGATCAGTTTAGGCGGCTGGCGGCCAGCTTCCACGTAAATGATCTCGGCGCTGACACCCTTCTCTGCCAGTACGATGCGCACCCGGTGGGAATAGTGGTCGGCGGGGTCGGAGTAACAGGCCAACCGATTGGTCACGCCCATGGCGGTCCTCCTCGCTTGTTGAAGTTATCGGAAGCGGAAAAACGAGCGCGCCCAGAGGGCGCCTCCCGTAACACCTGGCGGACCAGGCTCGTTACACTTTCAGAGGCGCCCTTGGGCGCGCGCGATTAACAGCAATTGCTTGAAGCGTTATCAGTGCACGTCTTTCCAGTATTCGCGCTTGAGCAGGTAAGCGAATACGAAGAAGAACGCCAGGTACAGCAAGACATAGGTACCAATGCGCTGATGTTGCAGCTTAACCGGGTTAGCCGAGTAAGCCAGGAAGGTTACCAGATTCTTGACCTTCTCATCGAACTGCTCTTCGGTCAGAGCACCGCTTTTCGGCACGATGGTCAGCTGATCGCACGCTTCATGAGTCAGCGCGGTACCGGTCAGCGGATCATATTGCTTCTTGCCGTCTTCGACGATCTGCACTTGTTTGCAACCGACGACCTGGCGACCCTGCAGGCCCACCAGTACGTTCGGCATGCCCACGTTCGGGAAGACCTTGTTGTTCACACCCCAAGGGCGCGCAGGGTCTTCATAGAACGACTTCAGGTAACCGTAGAGCCAGTCGGTACCACGAACGCGAGCCACCAGGGTCAGGTCAGGCGGCGCAGCACCGAACCAGGTCTTGGCGTCGGCCGGTTGCATGCCAATGCTCATGTGGTCACCGATCTTGGCGCCCGTGAACACCAGGTTCGACATCATCAGCTCATGGGGAATGCCCAGGTCGTCCGCAACGCGTTCATAGCGCTGGAACTTGGCGCTGTGGCAGCCCATGCAGTAGTTGGCGAACGTACGCGCGCCATCCTGCATGGCAGCCTTGTCGGAAACGTCGATATCGACTTTTTCAAGTTCCGGACCACCGTGTTCAGCCGCGAACGACAGGACAGGCAAAGCAGCAAGAATCAGTACAGCAAATAGCTTTTTCATCAGCCAGTCACCCTTTCCGGAACCGGTTTGGTCTTCTCGAGCCTGGTGTAGAACGGCATCAAAATGAAGTAGGCGAAGTACAGGAAGGTGCAGACCTGCGACAGCAACGTACGGCCAGGGGTTGGGGCCAATACACCCAGTACGCCCAGAATCACGAACGAAATGCAGAACACCCACAGCCAGATTTTGCTCAGCCAGCCCTTGTAGCGCATGGACTTGACCGGGCTACGGTCCAGCCACGGCAGGACGAACAGCACGGCAATGGCCGCACCCATGGCGATAACACCCAGCAGCTTGTCCGGAACCGCACGCAAGATCGCGTAGAACGGCGTGAAGTACCAGACCGGAGCGATGTGCTCTGGGGTCTTGAAGGCGTTCGCCACTTCGAAGTTCGGCTTCTCGAGGAAGTAGCCGCCCATTTCCGGGAAGAAGAACACGATCGAGCAGAAGACGAACAGGAACACCACCACGCCGACGATGTCTTTCACGGTGTAGTACGGGTGGAACGGAATGCCGTCCAGCGGTACGCCGTTTTCGTCCTTGAGCTTCTTGATGTCCACGCCATCCGGGTTGTTCGAACCCACTTCGTGCAGCGCCAGGATGTGCAGCACCACCAGGCCCAGGATCACGATCGGCAAGGCCACCACGTGCAGTGCGAAGAAGCGGTTCAGGGTGATGCCGGAAATCAGGTAGTCACCACGGATCCACTGGGTCAGGTCGTCACCGATGACCGGGATCGCACCGAACAGCGAGATGATCACCTGGGCACCCCAGTAGGACATCTGGCCCCATGGCAGCAGGTAGCCCATGAAGGCTTCCGCCATCAGCGCCAGGTAGATCAGCATGCCGAACACCCACACCAGCTCACGCGGCTTCTGGTACGAACCGTAGAGCAGGCCACGGAACATGTGCAGGTAAACCACGATGAAGAACGCCGAAGCGCCGGTGGAATGCAGCAGACGCAGGATCGAGCCGTACTCGACGTCGCGCATGATGTATTCGACGGAAGCGAATGCTTCTTCCGCCGACGGGGTGTAGCTCATGGTCAGCCAGACACCGGTGACGATCTGGTTGACCAGAACGAGCAGCGCCAGGGAGCCAAAGAAGTAGAAGAAGTTGAAGTTCTTCGGGGCGTAGTACTTGCTGAGATGGTCTTCCCACATTTTGGTCGCGGGAAAGCGTGCATCAACCCAATCCATGAACTTGCTCATCACGCTTTCTCCGTATCGACGCCAACGACAATGATCTCGTCGGACTCATAGGAATGCGGGGGTACTGGCAGGTTCAAAGGCGCAGGTTGCGACTTGTAGACACGGCCAGCCAGATCGTAGTGGGAGCCGTGGCAAGGGCAGAAATAGCCGCCTACCCAGTCTTTACCCAGATCCGCGGGCGCCACTTCCGGACGGAAGGTTGGCGAGCAACCCAGGTGCGTACAAATGCCGATCAGCAGCAGAATCTCGGGCTTGATCGAACGCACTTCCGGATCGACATACGTCGGTTGAACCGAGTTCTTGGAGGTCGGGTCAGACAGCTGGCCCTCGATCTTTTTCAGATTCCCCAGGATTTCCTCAGTACGGCGGACGATGAACACCGGCTGACCGCGCCACTCAGCAACCATCTGCTGACCTGGCTCGATTTTGCTGACATTCACTTTCACCGGTGCACCGGCGGCTTTCGCCTTGGCACTGGGAAACCATGACCCCACGAACGGGACCGCAGCCCCCACCGCTCCTGCAGCACCCACCACGGATGTGGCTGCTACCAAGAAGCGACGCCGGCCTGCATTCACGCCGTCATTGCTCATTCAGTCCTCTCCCATCAGCTTTGTGGCCTGTTAAATCAGGCATCTACTAAATAAAACTATGTACTTATAAAAATTTTGCCGAATGGTAATGAAAAGCCCCAATCCTGACAAGGTAATTACCGAAGGGCTCCAGTGCCAAGCCTTGTAGTATAGGGCCTCTACGGATGTGGCACGTTGTCACAGCGCAATTCTTTGATAAATCGCGCACATAAAAAAACGCCCAGCTCCGTGAGGGGCTGGGCGTTCTTTTTGAACGAGAAAGCGAATTAACGCTTCGAGTACTGCGGACGCTTACGCGCTTTACGCAGACCGACTTTCTTACGTTCAACTTCACGGGCGTCGCGAGTAACGAAGCCAGCTTTGCGCAGAGCGCTACGCAGGGTTTCGTCGTAGTCCATCAGAGCGCGGGTGATACCGTGGCGGATTGCGCCAGCTTGACCACTTACACCACCGCCGATCACGGTGACGTAGATGTCGAACTTCTCGACAGTCTCGGTCAGCTCCAGCGGCTGACGAACTACCATGCGGGCAGTTTCGCGGCCGAAGAAGGTTTCCAGCGAACGGTTGTTGATGGAGATGTTACCAGTACCCGGACGCAGGAAAACGCGTGCGGTTGCGGTCTTGCGACGGCCAGTGCCGTAATTTTGAGTCGCCGACATAATGAACTATTCCGTTAAATCTTCAGTTCTTGGGGCTGCTGAGCAGTATGAGGGTGTGCAGCGCCCGCATAGACTTTCAGCTTACGGTACATGTCGCGACCCAGCGGGTTCTTAGGCAGCATGCCTTTGACCGCGGTCTCGATCACGCGCTCAGGGGCCTTGGCGATCAGCTTTTCAAAGTTGATCGACTTGATGCCGCCCGGGAAACCGGAGTGGGAGTAGTACATTTTGTCAGTGGTTTTAGCACCGGTAACACGGATCTGCTCGGCATTGATAACGACGATGTAGTCGCCGGTGTCAACGTGAGGAGTGTACTCAGGTTTGTGCTTGCCACGCAGACGGCTAGCGACTTCGGTGGCCAGACGACCCAGGGTCTGACCAGCAGCGTCGACGACGAACCAGTCGCGCTTTACTGTTTCCGGTTTAGCAGTAAAAGTTTTCATTCTTTATAGCCTCAGGGGCCGCCTGTAAATAAGACGGCGGATCTTACTGAATAGTGCGTACTTTGACAAGTCAAAGGCAGCCGGATACAGACGCTTTCGGGGGCTCGGGTCGGCGCGTCCGTTCAACGGCAAGATTCTTCGGCGGCGGCGCATCACTTCCACTGCAGAAAGAGGTGCGCAATTATCCAGATTGCGAAAAATATTTCAACCTGCTTTTATGATTGTTTTGCCCAAGGAGCACCTGATGGAATACCGCCAGCTAGGCCGGACCGATCTCAACGTGAGCGCCCTTTGCCTCGGCACCATGACCTGGGGCGAGCAGAACAGCGAGGCCGAAGCCTTTGCCCAGATCGAACGGGCCAAGGGCGCCGGGATCAACTTCATGGACACCGCCGAAATGTACCCGGTGCCGCCCAAGGCCGAGACCTACGCCACCACCGAGCGCTACATCGGCAACTACTTCAAGAGCCGCGGCGACCGTGCCGACTGGATCCTGGCCAGCAAGATCGCCGGCCCCGGCAACACCATCGACTACATCCGCGACAAGAACCTGCGCCACAACCGCCAGCACATCAGCGAAGCTGTGGACGCCAGCCTCAAGCGCCTGCAGACCGACTACATCGACCTCTATCAGTTGCACTGGCCCGAGCGCAGCACCAACTTCTTCGGCCAGCTCGGCTACAAGCACAAGATCGAAGCCAACCTGACCCCGCTGGAGGACACCCTCGAAGCGCTGGACGAACAGGTCAAGGCCGGCAAGATCCGCCACATCGGCCTGTCCAACGAAACGCCGTGGGGCACCATGCGCTTTCTCGCCCTGGCCGAAGCCCGTGGCTGGCCGCGTGCGGTGTCGATCCAGAACCCGTACAACCTGCTCAACCGCAGCTTCGAAGTGGGCCTGGCGGAAATCGCCATCCGCGAACAATGCGGCCTGCTGGCCTATTCACCGCTGGCGTTCGGTTTCCTGTCGGGTAAATACGAAGGGGGCGCGCGCCCGCCGAAAGGTCGCCTGAGCCTCTATAGCCGCTTCAGCCGCTATTTCAACCCGCAGTCGGAAGCGGCGTGCAGCCGGTATGTCGCCCTGGCCCGTGAACACGGCCTGGACCCGGCGCAAATGGCCCTGGCCTTCGTCACCCAGCAGCCGTTCGTGACCAGCAACATCATCGGCGCCACGACCCTGGAGCAACTGGACAGCAACATCGCCAGTTTCGACCTGAAACTGTCGGATGAAGTACTGGCGGGGATCGAGGCGATTCACAAGGATCACCCGAATCCGGCGCCTTGATTGATCGGTAGCCCCCATCGCGAGCAGGCTCGCTCCCACAGGTTTTCGGTGTAGAAACCCTGTGGGAGCGAGCCTGCTCGCGATGAAGCAACCCCGATCAAAAGCCGATCACAGCGCCCTGGCAATGATCTCCTTCATGATTTCATTGGTCCCCGCATAAATTCGCTGCACCCGCGCATCCGCCCAGGCCCGTGCAATCGGGTATTCCCACATGAAGCCATAGCCGCCATGCAGCTGCACGCACTCGTCGAGCACCTTGCATTGCAGGTCGGTGCCCCAGTACTTGGCCATCGCCGCCGTCGGCACGTCGAGCTTGCCCTGCAGGTGCAGTTCCAGGCAGCGATCGACGAAGACCCGGCCGATCTGGATTTCGGTGGCCATCTCCGCCAGCTTGAAGCGGGTGTTCTGGAAGTCCGCGATCGACTTGCCGAACGCCTTGCGCTCACGGGTGTAGTCCAGCGTCCACTGCAATGCCGCTTCGGCCGAGGCCAGGCCACCCACCGCCACAGTCAGGCGCTCCTGGGGCAATTCCTGCATCAGGTAGGCAAAGCCCATCCCGGCCTGCCCCAGCAGGTTTTCCTTGGGCACGCGTACGTCCTGGAAGAACAGCTCGGAGGTGTCCTGCGCCTTCATGCCGACTTTTTCCAGGCGCTTGCCCTTGGCGAAGCCCGGCGTGTCGGCTTCGACCAGGAACAGGCTGGTGCCCTTGGCGCCCGCCTTCGGGTCGGTCTTGGCGACGACTATCACCAGGTCCGCCAGATAGCCGTTGGTGATGAAGGTCTTCGAGCCGTTGATCACGTACTCGTCACCGTCGAGCACCGCCGTCGTCTTCACCCCTTGCAGGTCGGAGCCGGCGCCCGGCTCGGTCATGGCAATCGCGGTGACCATTTCACCTGACACCAGTCTGGGCAGGTATTTGTGTTTCAGCTCTTCACTGCCGTAATGCAGGATGTACGGCGCGACAATGTCCGAATGCAGGGAAAAGCCGATGCCGGTCAGTCCCAGCCGCCCCACTTCCTCGATCACCACTGCGCTGTAGAGGAAGTCCGCGCCCAGCCCGCCGTAGGTCTCGGGCAGGTGCGAGCAGAGCATTCCCGCCTCCCCCGCCTTGTTCCACAACTGACGGTCGATGTAGCCCTGTTTTTCCCATTGGGCGTGGAACGGCACGGCCTCTTTTTCGAGGAACGTGCGTACGCTGTCGCGAAACAGTTCGTGCTCGGGACTGAACAAGGTTCTGGGGATCATGCGGCACCTGTCGTTATTGTTAGAGGATGAATCTCCAGAGCCTAAGGTGCGCGACCGATACAGGACACTGGACACATCCGACAAAAAATAAGACGATCCAGCCGTCTGGTGACCACTTTCCCCTATAAGAATAAGTTTGAATTATGTCTAACCAAGCCTCCACGCCCCTGCGGCGCGTCAGCATCCTGGCCATCGACCGGGTTTTCGCTTCCACCCTCATGCAGGCCAAGGATTTCTTCCATCTGGCCAGCCTGCGTTACGGCAAACAACTGGGCCTGGGCCTGACACCAGCGTTCGAAATACGCCTGGTCAGCCCCGACGGCAAACCGGTGAACAGTTTCAGTGATGTGATCATGCCGGTGGACGGCGGCCTGGAAAATGCCGACGTCATTATCCTTCCGGCGTTCTGGGACGACTTCGACACCCTGTGCCAACGTTATCCACAGGTGCTGCCATGGCTGCGCCAGCAGCATGCGCGTGGCGCGGTGCTGTGCGGCGAGGCCACGGGGGTGTTCTGGCTGGCCGAGGCCGGGCTGCTCAACGGCAAGGAAGCGACCACCTACTGGCGCTTCTTCAATGCCTTCGCCGAGCGCTTCCCCAGGGTGCATCTGAATCAGGACAAACACCTGACCGACGCCGACAACCTGTATTGCGCCGGCGGCACCACCTCGGCGTGCGACCTCTACATTTACTTGATCGAGCGCTTCTGTGGCGCCAATGTCGCCCAGGCCGTGGCCCGGGACATTCTCTATGAAGTGCAGCGCAGCTATGCGCCGGGCCGTATCGGCTTCGGTGGGCAGAAACTGCACCAGGACGTGATCATCCTGCAGATCCAGCACTGGCTCGAAGAGCATTTCGCCGACAAGTTCCGCTTCGAAGACGTGGCGCGCGAGCACGGCATGAGCATCCGCAACTTCATGCGCCGCTTCCAGAGCGCCACCGGTGACAAGCCGCTGCATTACCTGCAGCGCCTGCGCATCGAGACGGCCAAGGGACTGCTGTCCGGCAGCCGCAAAAGCATCAAGACCATCAGCTATGAGGTCGGCTACGACGATGCGAGCTTCTTCGCACGGCTGTTCCGTCAGCACACCGAGCTGTCACCCAACCAGTATCGCCAGCAATTCCAGCAGGCGGCTTGAACGAACGGGGCCGGAGGACTGTTTTCCCACTGTAAAAAGGGAATGCAGAACGGCCCGGCCCCCGATTCGGCTCACAGACAGACGCTGGTGAAAGCACCACCATCTTCCGGGTATTCACCCTCACGGAAGATCAACAGTGACTATCGGATCAAGCTACGAGTACCCCGCCTTCGTCAGCCGCGAGACCGCGCGCGCCAAGCGCTCGACGCCCAACAAATGGGCCGGGCGCTTTCCCAACCCGCCTGACCTGTGCTTCGACTACCGCGCGCTGGTCGAACAGCAAAACGGCATCGCCCGGTCAACGGACCCACAACACAAAATCTGCATCATCGGTGCCGGCATCACCGGGCTGACCGCCGCCCGAGAACTCTATCGCGCAGGCTTCAGCCAAATATCCCTCATGGAGCAAGCCCGGCGGATCGGTGGCCGGCACCTGACCGTTCCCGGCAGCCGTCATTCCTCGCGCAGCCACACACCGTTCGAAATGGGCGCCATGCGCATGCCTTTCTTCAACCGGGCCGGCGAACCACCCACCGAAGGCCGATCACTGATGGCCTACTACACCCAGGCCTTCGACCTGAAGTTTTCCGACTTCGCCAACCCCGGCAGCCCCTGGGTGCGCTCGACCGGCATTTACCTGCGAGAAGGCAGCATGGGCGAAGGGCCAGCGCCGCAGATGCTGATCTGGAATAACCCCGATGGCCGCACGCCGCCGCCCGGCGAAGCGCTGCAAAGGGTCTTCGGCAAATGGAAGACCTTCGCCGACCGCATGACCCAGCACGTGGCCCAGGTGTACGGCAGCCCCGAGTGGGAGGCGATGTGGGCCGCCATCGTCGAGAAGTACCAGCGTGTGTCCTTCCGCGATCTGGTCAGCCTGCCCGTCCTGCAAGCCTGGGACGCGCTGGCGCCGGGGGATTTCGGAGGGATGGGCATGTCGGCCGAAGAGTCGGCGATTTTCTATGCAATCGGTATCGGCGATGGCAGTTGGGGCGCCTTCTACGACGTCTGCTGCCTCTACCCCCTGCGCACCGCCATCTTCGGCTTCAGCAGCCAACTGCAACTGATCCATGGCCGGGTCGATGCCCAGGGCGATCCTCTGCAGGCGCCCTATCTCGACGGTGAAGCGGCCCTGGACTCGAGAGGCCTGGCCTTTGAACGGCCCCGCTACATCGGCCTGGCGGCGCTGGGCGAATGCCTGTTGTTCATGAACATCGCCGAGACCGGCAAATCCGTGCATGAACACAGCCGCGAAACCACCAACGGCCTGCTGACCGACAGTTCCGTCACCCGCCTGAGGAAACTCGCCAACGGCAAGATCCGCGTGTTTTTCGACTGGCACCACAGCCAGCCCGATCAGGTCCGGGAAGAGTTCGACGATTTCGACTCGGTGATCATGACACTGCCCTCCTGGCTGATCGAAACGCGCCTGCAACTGGAAGGTTTCACCCCGCAGATGCTGCCGTTCGAAACCATCAATGCCTACAAGACCGCACACTGGGAAACCAGCTGCAAAGTGTTCGCGCCGTTAAAGAAATCCTTTCTGTCGAAGAACACCAGCATTCCCCAGGTCATCGTCACCGACAGCTTCATCCATGACGTCTACACCTACCGCTACAACGAGCGCTACAGCTACGACTGCATCCTCCTGAGTTACACCTGGGAGGACGATGCGACCAAACTCTGCGCCTTCAGCGACAAGGAGCTGATCAGCCGCTGCGTGAATGAGCTGGATCGCATCCTGATGAACGCCCGCAACATCAGGGAGAAAATCTCGCCCTACATCGGCCTGGACCAGGCCGTGGTGCAGCGCTGGATCACCGACCGCAACGCGCTGGGCTGCGCCAAGCTGTATCGGCCCGGCGCCTACTACGACGCGGTGCGCCTGATGAAATACAACCGCGACTTCGCCCATGTTTCCGGCCTGTATTTTTCCGGCGAATCGTTTTCCGTCGACGCCGGCTGGACCGAACCCTGCTTTCGCGGAGCGGTGGATGCGGTCATCCACATTTGCAACAGGACCGCCGCGACGTTTAACGGCGGCTTTTCCATGAGTGACCTTCCGCACTACCAGCTCGAAGCCTGACAACCCGCATTCCAGAGCCATGCAGCTTATGCCTTGGCTCTGTCTTACAACCTTCCCCGCCCGCTCGGTAAAAAAACTTCACGCACTCTCGGATTAGGCCTACGCCCTTCCCGGAAACCGCTGACTGTTTCTCGCCCGCCGTTTCAACACCTAATAAACACGCTGTTAAACAACGTGAATAACAATAAAAAGAGGTCATCGGAATGAGCGAGCCAGCAAGCCCTGTTCGTGTAGCAGTGGTGCAATTCGATCCACAGGTCGGCGTCGGCAATCGTCAGGACAACCTGCATCAAAGCCTGGCATTGGCCGAAGAGGCGGTGAAAGGAGGTGCCAATCTCATCGTCCTGCCTGAGCTGACCAATACGGGTTACTTCTTCAACAACCGCCAGGACGCGTTTGCCCATTCCGAAGGGGTGCCCGACGGGCCGAGCGTGCGCCTGTGGATAGATTTCGCCCGCCGGCACCGGATCTACCTGGTCGTCGGGCTGGCCGAACGCGACGGCACGCGCCTGTTCAACACCGGTGTGCTGGCCGGGCCCGACGGTTTTATCGGCAAGTACCGCAAGGCCCATCTGTGGAACCTGGAAAAGCTCTGGTTCACCCCGGGCGACCTGGGCTTTCCGGTGTTCGACACGCCGATCGGCCGCATCGGCCTGCTGATCTGCTGGGACATCTGGTTCCCGGAAGTGCCGCGCATCCTCAGCCAGCAAGGCGCGGACATCATTTGCAGCCTGAACAACTGGGTCTGGACACCGCCGCCGCTGTTCGACGAGGCGGGCAAATGCATGGCCTCGTACCTGACGATGACCGCCGCCCATGTAAACAACGTGTTTATCGCCGCCGCCAGCCGGATCGGCGAAGAACGCGGTGCGCGTTACCTCGGCTGCTCACTGATCGCCGGCACCAACGGCTGGCCGCTGGGGGCGGTGGCCTCGGCCGACCGGCAGGAAATCCTGTTTGCCGACATCGACCTGACCAGCGCCCGCAGTGCGCCGATCTGGAACGACCTCAACGACCTGCATCGCGATCGCAGGACCGACCTCTACGATCAGATGCTCGGCTACCGCCAGCATTGCTGCCTGCCACGCTGAGAGGGGGCCCGAGTCATGCACACGACAACCGGAAAAAACCGCCTGTCCCACTGGTCGCGGCTCGATACCGCGGTCGTCCTGCTGATCATCGCCAGCGCGCTGATGGTGGCCTGGATATCAATCAGCAATCGCCTGCACTGGTCGGCTCACTGGCCAGGTTACAGCGACTTGCTGACGACCCTGCCCGCCCCCAGCGCCTGGCTGCGCTGGGTCCTGGGTGACATCAGCGAGGTGGCGTTCTACAAACACGAGTTTGCCTCCATCGGCCTGCTGGCCGGCGCGTACCTGGCCTGGTGGGCCAACCGCACCCGGCGGCGCTGGCAAGGGTTTGCCATCTCCTACGGCAGCGGGTTATGGCCGTGGCTGGTGACCAGTTCGCTGCTCGGGTTGCTGCTGAGCAACCTGCTGTGGGGCTGGACGGTGACCGCGACGAGCTGGCAGCCCACCTTTGCAGCGTTCGTGTCACTGCCGGCAGCGATGGTGCTGATGTTCGGTGGCGGCTGGAAGGTCACGATCAACGGCGCGATCATGGGCGCCGCACTGGTGACGCCGATGTGCCTGCTGATGGTCAACTACCTGTGCAACCCGCTGGCATTACCGGTGGTGATTGGCAATGTCACGGGCATGGCGGTTGCCAGCGTACTGGCCTTTCTGCTCTGTCGTTACTGGCCCGGCCTGGTGAAGTCGGCGACTGCTGGCGAGCCACCTGCCGCGCCCGCCCCCGTGCAATCGCCGGACTACGGGGTCGTCTGGTACCTGCGTCGAGTCCTCGCGGACTTTTCCGAAGCACCGTTCTACGGCAATGAATGGGCGAGCCTCGGCCTGATTCTCGGTGCGTTGCTGGCGTTCACATTGAACCCGGCGAGCCCGGCCTATGGCTCGATGCTGTTGCCGCAACTGATTGGCGCCCAGGCGCTGACCTCGGCACTGGGCGTGCTGATCTGGCGTCGACACTGGATGGCCCATGGCTGGTACCCGACTTACATTCCCCTGGTCTCGGTGGTGCCCGCCGCACTGTTGAGTTACGGCGGGTCGTGGCAGGTGATCGTCATGAGCGCGCTGCTGGGTGCCTTGATTGCACCGCCGCTGGCCTGCGAAATCGGCAAGCGGCTGCCCGCCGACATGCATGGTTTCATCGCCAACGTGCTGTCCATGGCGATCAGTACCCTGCTGATCATTCCGTTCATCGGCTTTCTGATCGCCCACTGAGCCCTCACGGCTGTGCCGCAGGCGCGGTACAGTCACGCTCATCACAAGCAAGCGAGGTATCACATGGACTTGCCCAAACTGGCCATCGCCGCGCTCGGCGGTACTGTCAGCATGCAGGCCAGGAGCGCCGGAGAAGGTGTCATCCCGACCGTCAGTGGCGAAACCCTGCTGGCGTCCCTGCCGCAATTGAGGGCCATGGCGCGGGTAACGGTCGAAACCCTCGGACTGCTGCCCAGCGCTTCCCTGGATTTCGAGTTCCTGCTCAGCGTGCTCGGCTGGGCCAACGAGCAGGTCGAACAAGGCGCAACGGGCGTGGTGATCACCCAGGGCACTGACACCCTGGAAGAAACCGCGGCCTTCTTCGACTATCTGTGGGCGCACGATGAACCGCTGGTGCTGACGGGCGCCATGCGTTCGGCAGACCAGGCCGGGGCTGACGGCCCGGCGAATTTTCTCGACGGCTGCCGGGTAGCGCTGGCGGTCGAAAGTCGTCGAAGAGGCGTCCAGGTCGTGATGAACGGACAAATTCACTCGGCCGGGGCCGTGCGCAAGACCGACTCGTTGGCGCTGCAGGCATTCTCCTCCGCCATCGTCGGCCCGGTGGGGTTGATGGTAGAGGGCAACGTTCACTACCTGCGCCCACCCGGCCAACGCACCGTCCTGCCGGTGCCACAGCGCACGTCCCAGAACGTTGCCTTGCTGGAAGCGTCACTGTCCGCCGACAGCCTGTTGCTGGAGAACATCGTCGCCCTGGGTTACGACGGGCTGGTGATCGGCGGGTTCGGCGCCGGGCATGCTTCCGAGCGCTGGGCGGACGCCATCGTGCACATCGCCGAAAAGATCCCGGTGGTCATCGCCACACGCACCGGATCCGGCTCGACGGCCAGATCGAGCTACGGTTTCATCGGCAGCGAACGGGACCTGATCGACAAAGGCGCCTTCATGGCCGGATTTCTCTGCCCGCGCAAGGCCAGGATCCTGCTGTGGCTGCTGATCGGCTGCCAACGGCAGGACGAATTGGAACACCACCTCACCCCCCTGTAGGAGCGAGCTCGCTCGCGATGGTCGTCAACGATGACGCGGAGAGCCTGGAAGCCCGCGGTGTCTGGGCTTCCATCGCGAGCGAGCTCGCTCCTACAGAGGCATGCATTTCCCTGTGGGGGCGGGCTTGCTCGCGATGGTCTTCAACGATGACGCGGAGAACTTGGAAGCCCGAGGTGTCTGGGCTTCCATCGCGAGCTTGCTCGCTCCTACAGAGGCATGCATTTCCCTGTGGGAGCGGGCTTGCTCGCGATGGTCGTCAACGATGACGCGGAGAGTCTTGAAGCCCGTGGTGTCTGGGCTTCCATCGCGAGCAAGCTCGCTCCTACAGGGGGCGCGAGTGGCTTAGGGTTTGTGGGCCCGGGAGAGGAATTCGTGGGATTGCATTTCCAGCAGGCGGCTCAGGGTACGCTGGAATTCGAAGGTCAGACGACCACCGGTGTACAGGTCCTTCAGCTCGACTTCCGCGGAAATGATCAGCTTGACGTTCCGGTCATAGAATTCGTCGACCATGTTGATGAACCGGCGGGCGATGTCATCGGTGGTCACACTCATCTGCTCGACACCGCTGAGCAGCACGGCGTGGAAGATCTTGCCCAGTTCGATGTAATCGTTCTGGCTGCGCGGGCCGTCGCACAGTTCGCGGAAGTCGAACCAGGCCACGTCATCGCAGGTGCGCAGGGCGCGGATTTCGCGGTTTTCGATGATCAGTACATCGTTCTCCACCGCCGCCGTGCATTCCGGCGTCAGGGCGCGGAAGCTCTTGCGCAGGCTTTCGTGGGCCACTTCGTCCAGCGGGTAGTGGAACAGTTCCGCCTGTTCGAGGTGACGCAGACGATAGTCGACGCCGCTGTCGACGTTGACGATCTCGGTGTTCTGCTTGATCAGCGCGATGGCCGGCAGGAAACGCGCACGTTGCAGGCCGTCCTTGTACAGGCCGTCCGGCACGATGTTCGAGGTGGCGACCAAGGTCACGCCGTTCTTGAACAGCTCTTCCATCAGCGTGCCGAGGATCATCGCGTCGGTGATGTCGGAAACGAAGAATTCATCGAAGCAGATCACCCGCGACTCGGCGGCGAAACGCTTGGCGATGATGGTCAGCGGGTTTTTCTCGCCGCCCAGGGTTTTCATTTCTTCGTGCACGCGCTTCATGAAGCGGTGGAAGTGCGTACGGGTCTTTTCCTTGAACGGCAGCGCTTCGAAGAAGGTGTCGACCAGGTAAGTCTTGCCGCGCCCGACGCCGCCCCAGAAATACAGGCCCTTGACCGGGTGCTGATCTTTCTTGCCAAACAGCTTGCCCAGCAGGCCCGGCTTGTTCTGATCGGCAGCGATCAGATCGTCGTACAGGCGCTGCAAATGACGCACAGCCGTTTCCTGCGCGGCGTCATGGAAGAATTCCGGGCGTTTCAGATCAGCTTGATATCGTTCTAGGGGCGTCATAATTCGTTAGCAAGGCAACAAAAACGGGCCGTCACTTTAGCGATGGCCCGGGGGAATGGCAATCAGCCCTTGGTCGGGCCGTGCCGTCGTTTATTCCTGAACCGGTGTCAGCGCGACCCGCAAAGCGTCGATCGCACTGTCGCGAGCGGCGCTGTCGGCGAAGGTCGGGCTGTCGGCCACGCACTCGCCTTCCAGCCACACGCTGAAGCTCAGTGCTTCACTGCGCACGTCCAATGGCTGGCCGGCTTGCAGTTGTTTGCTCACCTGGCCGGCAGCTTTACCGTCGGCGAAGTTGCGCGACAACAGCAGTTGCTCGCCATCGGCCGCCAACAGACGGAAACGGAAACTGCCGTCGTCTTCACGGAAGCTGACGAAACGTGCTGCCTTCGCGGCCTTCTTCTTGGTGGTCGCCGCCACTTGCGCCTGGGCGACGAAAGAACGCAGGCCCACGGCCTCGCGCAGTTCGTTGAGGAACGGCGTGGCCACCGCACGGGCTTTTTTCGCACCGTGTTGCAGGATGTCTTCCAGGTCCGCCGGGCGCTCGATCAGCTGTTGATAACGCTCACGGGACTCGCCCAACTCGTTGTCCAGCAATTGGAACAGGCGGTTTTTCGCCTCGCCCCAACCCAGGCCCTGCAGCAGTTCGCTGCGGAACTCGTCGGCTTGCGCCGGGGTGGCAAAGGCCTGGAACAGGGTGAACAGGTGCGAGTTGTCCGGATCTTTCGCTTCGCCCGGGGCACGGGAGTCGGTAACGATCCGCGAAATCGCGTCTTTCATGTCCTTGGCGCTGCTGAACAACGGAATGGTGTTGTCGTAGCTTTTCGACATCTTGCGGCCGTCCAGGCCCGGCAAGGTGGCCACGCTTTCCTCGATCAGCGCTTCAGGCAGGGTGAAGAACTCCTTGCCCTGGCCAAACAGGTGGTTGAAGCGCTGGCCGATGTCGCGGGCCATCTCCACGTGCTGGATCTGGTCACGACCGACCGGCACCTTGTGCGCGTTGAACATCAGGATGTCCGCCGCCATCAGCACCGGGTAGCTGTACAAGCCCATGCTGATCCCGGCATCCGGGTCTTCGCCGGTCTCGACGTTCTTGTCCACCGAGGCCTTGTAGGCGTGGGCGCGGTTGAGCAGGCCCTTGGCGGCGACGCAGGTCAACAGCCAGGTCAGCTCGGGGATTTCCGGGATGTCGGACTGGCGATAGAAGGTCACGCGCTCCACATCCAGGCCACCGGCCAGCCAGGTCGCGGCGATTTCCAGGCGCGAGCGCTGGATGCGCAGCGGGTCATCGCACTTGATCAGGGCGTGGTAGTCGGCCAGGAAATAGAACGAATCGGCATTGCTGTCACGGCTGGCGACGATCGCCGGGCGGATGGCGCCAGCGTAGTTGCCCAGGTGCGGCGTGCCGGTGGTGGTGATGCCGGTGAGGATACGGGTACGAGTCGTCATGGGTAATCGCTTGTCAGACTGCAATCAATTCGAAAGACGCGGCAGGATAAGATCCTTGAGATCGGTCAGCTTGCCATGAAAAAAGTGTCCGCATTCTGCCACTTTCAGCAGCTCATGGGGGCGCTGGAGTTGCGCAGACCAGTCGTAGACGACTTGCGGCTCGATGACTTCGTCGGTTTCCGGCTGGATCACGGTCAGTTCACCGTGCTGCGGCAGTGGATCGGCATCGCCCAGGCGCATGACCGCCGGCGCCACCATGAACAGGTGCTTGAGCTGCTCGCCGCCGGCTTCCAGGCGCCCGCCGAGGCTGGCGGCGACAAAACCGCCGAAGGAAAAGCCGAACAGGGTCAGTGGCAGATCAGGGTGCTTGGCCCGCAGCCATGCCGCCGCGGCCTGGGCATCATCGACCTCGCCGGTGCCCATGTCGTGGCTGCCGGCGCTGGCGCCGACGCCACGGTAGTTGAAACGCAGGGTGATCAAGCCGGCATCACGTGCGGTGCGCTGCAGGGTCGATACGACTTTATTGAGCATGGTGCCGCCCTGCACCGGGTTGGGATGGCAGATCAATGCCACGCCACACGGGGCCTCGACTTCCAGGTAAAGGGCTTCCAGTTGACCCACCGGGCCATCAATCACTACAGGGGTTTCGCGCATAAGCAAGAAAGGAACTCCGTGACCTTGATTCGGGTCGACTCGTCTAGCAAATTGTCTGTGCCAGTGTATTGCGAGTGAATCGCGGTATACAGCGCAGGTTCGAGCCGTTAACGTAAAGCAAAGCCGTTTATAGAGGAAGGACTCGTGGAACACTCGCTCTTAGTTTGGTTGTTGCCGACTCTTGCCCTGGTCGTGGGTGTCGCCATTGGTTTCCTGATCGCTCGCCTGGTGCCGAACGCGGCCCCGAGCAGCACGCAACGTCAGCTGGATGACATTCAGGAACGCTTCGACAGTTATCAGAACGAGGTGGTCACCCACTTCAACAGCACCGCATCGCTGGTCAAGAAACTGACTCAGAGCTACCAGGAAGTGCAGGATCATCTTGCCGAGGGCGCCAACCGCCTGGCCCTGGACGAGCAGACCCGCCAACGCCTGCTGGCTTCGCTGCACTCCGAGGCGAGCGTGGCCGCGCCACGCGAGCGCCTGACACCGCCGCGCAACCAGGAGCCGCCGCGCGACTACGCGCCAAAAGCCCCGAACGCACCGGGCATGCTCGATGAGCATTATGGCTTGAAGAAGTAAGCAGCGTTCACGCCAATGAAAAGCCCCCGGACAGGTGATTGTCCGGGGGCTTTTTTGTGTCTGGTGGTTTTAGGGTGGCAGGTCTGGCCTATCGCGAGCAAGCTCGCTCCTACAGGGGCCAGCGGTGCTCTTGTAGGAGCGGGCTTGCCCGCGATAGGGCCATAAGCATCAACTCACAACCCTCAGCCCAACACCTCCCCCGCCACCTGATCAATCGCCTCCTTGGTGATGCCCACGATCAGGTCCGCCTCCGCTTCGGTCAGTACCAGCGGTGGTGCAAACCCCAGGATGTCGCCGTGGGGCATCGCCCGGGCGACCATGCCGCGTTCCAGGCAAGCCGCCGAAACCTTCGGGCCCACCTTCAAGGCGGCATCGAAGGGCGTGCGCTGCTCGCGGTCCGCCATGAACTCGACCGCCGCCAGCATGCCGTCACCGCGCACTTCGCCTACCAGCGGGTGGCCTTCGAGGGTTTCGCGCAGCCGCCGGTTGAGGTACGCACCGACCTTGTCGGCATTGGACGTAAGGTTTTCCCGCTCGAGGATGTCGAGGTTGGCCAGGGCGGCGGCCGCGCAGACCGGGTGCCCGGAGTAGGTCCAGCCATGCCCCATCGGCCCCTGGGACTCGGAAGCCTTTTCGATCACATCCCACACCTTTTCGCCGACGATCACCGCCGACAACGGTGCATAGGCACTGGTCAGCCCTTTCGCGGTGGTAATCAGGTCCGGGCGCATGCCGTAGCGCTGGCTGCCCATCTTCGACCCCAGGCGACCAAAGGCGCAGACCACTTCATCGGCAATCAGCAACACGTCATATTTGTTCAGCACGGCCTGGATCGCAGCCCAATAGCCAGCCGGTGGCACGATGATGCCGCCGGTGCCCATCAACGGCTCGCCGATGAACGCGGCCACGGTGTCCGGGCCTTCGGCCAGGATCATTTTTTCCAGCTCGTCGGCGCAATAACCGACGAACGCCGCTTCATCCATGCCGGTCGGCGCCTTGCGATACCAGTGCGGGCAAACGGTGTGCTTGATGCCTTCGGCCGGCAGGTCGAAATGCTGGTGGAAGCTGGGCAGGCCGGTCAGGCTGCCGGTCATGATGCCCGAGCCGTGATAGCCACGGTCGCGGGAGATGATTTTCTTCTTCTGCGGCCGCCCCAGCACGTTGTTGTAATAGCGCACCAGCTTGATCTGGGTTTCGTTGGCATCGGAACCGGACAGGCCGTAATAGACCTTTTTCATACCTTCCGGCGCCCAGTCGATGATGCGGCTCGACAGTTCGATGATGGCCTCGGTCGAGTGGCCCACGTAGGTGTGGTAGTAGGCCAGCTCCTTGGCCTGCTTGTAGATGGCGTCGGCCACTTCGGTACGGCCGTAGCCGATGTTGACGCAATACAGCCCGGCGAAGGCGTCGATCAGTTCACGGCCTTCATGGTCGCGGATGCGGATGCCCGACGCGCTCTTGATGATGCGCCCCTTGAGCGCACCGCTGGCATGGTCATGGGCGTGGGTCGAGGGGTGCATGAAGTGGGCACGGTCTTGCTCGAACAGCGCGTCGAATTCTTGGTTCATGGCAATCTCCTTAAAAAGTCGGGCCTCAGAACTGGCCTTGATGGTGCAGACAGAAGTATTTGGTCTCGACAAAGGCTTCGAAGCCCTCGGTGCCGCCTTCACGGCCCAGCCCCGAGGCTTTCATGCCCCCGAACGGGATCGGATGGCCGGTGAATTTGACGCCGTTGACCGCGACCATCGCGTGGTCGAGCCGGCGGATCAGCGGGTAGATCAGGTCCAGGCGATTGGAACAAATGTAGGCCGCCAGACCGTATTCGGTGTCGTTGGCCATCTCGATGGCCTGGTCGAGGGTGTCGAACGGCATCACCCCGGCAATCGGTGCAAAGTTCTCTTCGCGGTAAATGCGCATTTGCGGGGTGACATCCGCCAGCACCGTGGGCTGGTAGAACAGCCCGCCGAGTGCGTGGGCCTCGCCCCCCACCAGCCGTTGTGCGCCCTGCTGCAAGGCATCGGCCACGCGCTCGGCGGTTACGTCGAAGGCGGCCTGGTGCATCAACGGACCGATATCGACCTGCTGCTCACGCTCACCGAGCATGGCCGGGCCGACACGCAACTCACGGACTGCCGCGGCAAAGCGCTGGAGAAATTGCGGATAGATCGAGCGCTCGACCATGATCCGGTTGGCGGCGCAGCAATCCTGGCCGGATGTCTGGAACTTGGCTTCTACCGCCACCTTCACGGCCAGCGTCAGATCGGCATCGGCGCAGACAATGAAAGGCGCATTGCCGCCCAGTTCCAGCGCGACTTTCTTCACGTCCTGGGCAGCGGCTTGCAGCACCAGTTGACCGACGCGGGTGGACCCGGTGAAGCTCACCGAGCGTACGCGCTTGTCCTGCACCAGGGTCTGCATGGCCATCTGCGGCTCGCCCAACACCACGTTGAACACACCAGCGGGGAACCCCGCCTCTTCCGCCAGTTGCGCCAGGGCGAACGCCGAGTACGGGGTTTCGTGGGCCGGCTTGATGACCACGGTGCAACCGGCCGCCAGGGCTGCGGCAGCCTTGCGGGTGATCATCGCCGAAGGGAAATTCCACGGCGTCAGCAATGCACAGACGCCGACCGGCTCCTTGACCGTGCCCAGGTGAGCACCGGGGATGTGACTGGGAATGTTCTGCCCATACAGGCGTCGGGCCTCTTCGGCAAACCACGGGATGAAACTGGCGGCATAGGCGATTTCACCGCGGGACTCGGCCAGGGATTTGCCCTGCTCCAGGCTGAGAATCCGCGCCAGGTCTTCCTGATGCTCGAGAATCAACGCCGCCCAACGCCGCAGAATCGCTCCGCGCGCTTCGAGGCTCTGCTCGCGCCAATCGGCGAACGCCCGGTGCGCGGCATCGACGGCCGCGACGATCTGCGGCTGATCGAGCATGGGCACATGGCCAATCAACGTCTGGTCCGCCGGGTTGTGCACGGCGATGCTGTGGCCGCTGTCGCTGTGCACCCAATGGCCATCGACGTAGCAAAGTGCTTTGAACAGCAAGGGATGTTTGTAGGTCATGGCGTGAACTCCGAACCGTGTGCGTGGAGTCCATGCTAGGGCAGCGAGGGGTTGGGCAATTGCGGTTTGGTGGGGGGTGGGCAGGTGGTTTTTTCTGATTGAGCGGGGGTGATTCAGAGGTTTTTGCGGTGGGGCTACCAACATCAATCCCCCCCTGTGGGAGCGAGCCTGCTCGCGATGAGGCCAGCAATTTCAACATCACTGTTGCATGAGATACCGCATCGCGAGCAGGCTCGCTCCCACAGTTTGTTGTGTGGTGATCTGGAGATCAGGACTCCTGAGCCAGCTCCGCCGGCAACGCCCCGGCTGTCTTGATGGTCTTGGTGACGATGTAGGTGAAGTACCGCTCGATGCCCAGGTCGTCGAGCAGCAACTGGTCGATGAAGCGCTGGTAATGGTCGATGTCCGGCGCCTGGATCATTGCCATGTAATCGACCCCTCCGCCGGTCGCGTAACAGAAGGCCACTTCGGGCGCGTCGCTCATGCGCTGTTCGAAACGGCGCATGTCCTGCGCGGTGTGCCGGGCCAGGGTGATTTCCACCAGCACCTGCTGGCTCTTGAACACCGCGCCCCAGTCGATCTGCGCCCGGTACCCTTTGATCAGGCCGAGGGCTTCCAGTTTGCGCACACGCTCCCAGGCCGGGGTGACCGACAGGTTGATCGCCTCGGCCAGGCTCGACTTGGTGATACGCCCGTCGTCAGCGAGGATCCGCAGGATTTTCAGGTCATAGCGATCGAGTTTGTGCATGGGCGAAGGGCTCCCGAATCAATAAGGCCCCCTGTAGGAGCGAGCTTGCTCGCGATGGCGGTGTATCAGTCACCATTGATCTCGACTGACACACCGCATCGCGAGCAAGCTCGCTCCTACAGGGGTACATGGCGTCAGTCCAGTATGTCCGCAATCACTGCAATGGTGTCGCCACACTGCACCAACCCCGGGAAATGCCTGGCTGCCAACAGGCCACTGCGGGCAGCGCGATACTCCACCGGGGACACGCCGCTGCGGGTGGCGTCGTAGACCCGGGCGATGACTTCGCCCTGGTCCACGGTGTCGCCCAGGTCGCGGCACATTTCCAGCAAACCGTCGTGTTCACTGGCGATGAAGCAATCGCCATCGGGCATGTCGAGCATGACCGACGGCGCCGTCTGCACCTCGCCCTGCAAAATCCCGGCATGCACCAGCAGGTTGCGCACGCCCCGCTCGGCGATCGCCACACTGCGTGCCGATGACGAACCGCCACCGCCCAACTCGGTGGTGACGAACACCTTGCCCTGCGACTCGGCGGCAGTGTCGTACATCGCCCCGGCATCCAGCTCCAGCATGCGCATGCTGTACGGCGCGTTGAACGCGCGCATGCCCGCCTCGCAACGTGCCTGCTGCTGTTTGTCCGGCAGCACATGGCACGCGGCGAAAGGCAGGAAATCCAGGGTGCGCCCGCCGGAGTGGATATCCAGCACGATGTCGGCCAGGGGCAGCAAGGTGCGGGTGAAGTAGTCAGCGATCTTCTCGGTCACCGTGCCGTCCGGCTTGCCGGGAAAACTGCGGTTGAGGTTGCCCTTGTCGATGGGCGACGTGCGCCGCCCGGCGTGAAACGCCGGGGTGTTCATGAACGGGATGATGATGACCCGCCCGCTGACCTCGGCGGCCGTCAGGCCTTGCGCCAATTTGCTCAGGGCCACCGGGCCCTCGTACTCGTCACCGTGGTTGCCGCCGGTGAGCAGCGCGGTCGGGCCTTCGCCGTTCGCGATGACCGTGACCGGGATCATCACCGCGCCCCAGGCCGAATCGTCCCGGGAATACGGCAGTTTGAGAAACCCGTGCTGCACGCCTTCGCGGCTGAAATCCAGCGTGGCACTGATCGGGTTGGCAGGCAGATCGCTCATGGGCTCAATCCTTCACGAACAGTTGGCGTGGCACATTGCACAGCGTCTCGACGCCGGTGTCAGTGATCAGGATGCTCTCGGTGATTTCCAGCCCCCAATCGTCCATCCACAGGCCCGGCATGAAGTGGAACGTCATGCCTGGTTGCAACACGCTGGTGTCGCCGGGGCGCAGGCTCATGGTGCGCTCGCCCCAGTCCGGCGGATAACTGATACCGATCGGGTAGCCGCAGCGGCTGTCCTTGTGGATGCCGAACTTCTCCAGCACCTTGAAAAACGCCACGGCGATGTCACCGGTGGTGTTGCCCGGCTTGGCCGCTTCCAGGCCGGCGGCGATGCCTTCGACCACGGCTTTCTCGCCCTCGAGGAAATGTTGTGGCGGCTTGCCCAGGAACACCGTGCGCGACAACGGGCAGTGGTAACGCTTGTAGCAACCGGCGATCTCGAAAAAGGTGCCGGCGCCTGTTTCGAATGGCGAATCGTCCCAGGTCAGGTGCGGCGCGCTGGCATCGGCACCGGTCGGCAACAACGGCACGATGGCCGGGTAATCACCGCCATGGCCGTCGGCGCCCTGGATGCCGCTGCTGTAGATCTCGGCCACCAGCTCGTTCTTGCGCATGCCCGGCTCGATCCGTTCGAGGATCCGCCCGTGCATGTTTTCGACGATGCGCGCGGCGATGCGCATGTAGGCGATTTCCTGTGGCGACTTGACCGCCCGCTGCCAGTTCACCAGCCCGACCGCATCGACCAGCCTGGCCTTGGGCAGATTCTTCTGCAGCGACAGATAGGCTGCAGCGCTGAAATAGTAGTTGTCCATTTCAACGCCGATGGTCAGCGCCTCCCAACCCCGGGCGGCGATCACTTCCCGCGACAGGTAGTCCATGGGATGGCGCTCGCGGGACTGCACGTAGATGTCCGGGTAACCGACGATGTTGTCCTGCTGCATGAACACCGTGCGCTTGGCGCCGTTGGCATCCTGGCCGCGTCCGAACCACACCGGCTCGCCATCCAGCGCCAGCAGCACGCACTGGTGAACATAAAACGACCAACCGTCGTAGCCGGTCAGCCAGGCCATGTTCGATGGATCGGTGACCAGCAACAGCTCGATGCCCTGGGCCTGCATGGCCACTCGCACCTTGGCCAGCCGCTGCGCATATTCCTCCCGGCTGAACGGGAGATTGACGACTATCTGAGACATGTACCTGCCCTCGTGTAGATGAAGCGGGATAAATGACGCGCGGATAAAAAACAGTCAGCTGCCGAACTGAAACCCTTTGCCGGCCGAGCGCGCACGCTCGAACGCCAGATTGGCCATGGCCGTGTCCTGGGCGCCGGTACCGGTGAGGTCACACAGGGTGACTTGCGTGGCCTGCGTGCGACCGGGTCGTTGGCCGGCCAGCACCTGGCCCAGCTCGGCAAAGCCCGCCTCATCGCTGATGACGCCCGCGGCCAAGGCGTGGTGCAACTCGCCGAGAATGCGTGTCTGGCTCAGGCGATCAGCCACGTAGCGGTCGACCTGCGCCAACGCCTGCGGGGCAATTTCGTTCTTGTGCTCGGCATCCGACCCCATGGCGGTAATGTGCAGGCCAGGATGCAAATGGCGCACGTCGATCAACGGCTCACGGCTCGGTGTGCAGGTGATGGCGATATCGACCCCGGTCATGGCCTCGTCGACGCTCGCACAGGGCCGCACGTCCAGGCCGCTGTCGCGGGCCAATTCGACGCAGAAGGCCTGGGCCTTGGCCGAGTCCCGTGCCCACACCCGTACGTTGTCGATGGGACGCACCAGGCGCAGCGCCTGCAACTGTAATGCGGCCTGCTCGCCGGCGCCGATCAGCGCCACGCTGCGGCTGTCGGCCCGCGACAGCGCCCGCGCCGCCACCGCCCCGGCCGCCGCCGTGCGCACGGCCGTCAGGTAACCGTTGTCCAGCAACAAGGCGTCGAGCAGGCCGGTGCGCGCCGACAGCAGCATCATCATGCCGTTGAGGCTGGGCAGGCCGAGTTTCGGGTTATCGAAAAATCCCGGGCTGACCTTGATCGCAAAGCGCTCGAGGCCCGGCAGGTAGGCGGTTTTCACATCCACCTCGCCGTTGTGCTCGGGAATGTCCAGGCGCAGGATCGGCGGCATTGCCACCGCAGCAGTGGCCAGCAGCACGAAGGCTTGCTCGACGGCTTCGATACTGGGCAAATCCAGCGCCACACAGGCGCGCAGATCGGCTTCGCTCAACAACGTGATTTCACTCATCGACGCGTGCTCCCGTGGAGTCGTTATGGTGGGTGTTCATGCCTCAGCACCGGCGAGCACCCGCAGGTGCTGGTCGGTGTCGACATTGCGCCCGCTGACCACCACCACGACCGGTCCCAACGGCTCGATCAGGCCTTCGAGCAAGGCGCCGATTCCCACGACAGCAGCGCCTTCGAGCACCAGGCGTTCTTCGCGGTAGGCATGGCGCAGGGCATTGGCGATGGCGGTTTCGCTGAGCAGGTGCAGGTGATCGCAAGTGGCGCGAGTCATGTTGAAGGTGTAACGGTTGTCCAGGCCGATACCGCCGCCGAGGGAGTCGGCCAGGGTCGGCAGCTCCTCGACTTCCACGGGGTGCCCGGCCGAGAGGCTGGCGTGCATTGCCGCACCACGCTGCATGCTGATGCCGTGGGTGATGACCTGCGGGTGGGCACTTTTCAGCGCCAGCGCCACACCGGCGAACAGGCCGCCACCGGACAACGGCACCAACACCTGGGCGACGTCCGGTTGCTGCTCGAGGATCTCCAGCCCCAGCGTGCCCTGCCCGGCAATGATCGCCGGGTGATCGAACGGCGGCAGCAGCGTCGCGCCTTGCTCGGCGGCGATCCGCTGGGCTTCGCGCTGGGCATCGTCCTGGGAATGGCCGACGATGCAGACTTCGGCACCGAGATCACGGATGGCCTGGACCTTGTTGCCCGGTACCAGTTGCGACAGGCAGATGGTGGCCTTCACCCCCAGTCGGGACGCGGCGTAAGCCAGCGCCCGCCCGTGGTTGCCAGTGGACGCGGCGACCACGCCACGACCCTTTTCCTCGGCACTGAGTTGCGCCACGGCGTTGCTCGCACCGCGCAACTTGAAGCTGCCAGTAATCTGCTGCGATTCGAGCTTGAGATAAACCGGCACCCCCAGCAGCCGCGACAGGCTGGGCGAATGCTCCATGGGCGTGCGCCGCACCAGCGGTTCGATTCGCTGGCGGGCGAGGTAGACATCGTTGAGCTGTAGCACTGGCATGACCGCGTCCCGATGAGGTGTTGGGCGCAGTCTAAGAGGGCAGGATTGTCACACTGAATGTACTAGGGCAATTTAGCCGACAAATTTTTCGCCAAGCTTTTCTTGCTCAGAAATCGTGGATTCGCGGGTACTGGCCGAAAATTTCGCGCATGTTGATCAAGGCTTCGCGCGCTTCCTCATCACTGCATTCGGCGCCGACACACACCCTTACCGCCCGTGCCTTGGGCGTGCCACGCACGGTGAATGGATCGGGCGATGTCACCGCGATGTGCCGATGGCGCAGGGCCCGGACCAGGCTGTCGACCTCCCAGTGCGGCGGTATCGCGACCCAGGCATTCAGGGCATGCGGATGCTGGCCCAGCACATACTCGCCCAGGTGCTCGGTCACCATCGCCTGGCGCGCGGACAACATTTGCCGCTGCAAGCGCAGCAGCGTATCGGCGCGACCATCGCGAATCCAGCGCGTGGCAATTTCCGAGACCATCGGCGTACCCATCCAGCTGTTGACCCGCAGGATGCTCTCGGTGCGCAGGGCCAGGCGCTTGGGCATGACCAGGTAACCCACACGCAAACCGGTCAGCACCGATTTGGTCATGCTGGTGCAGTAGAACGACAGCTCTGGCAGATAGTGACTGATCGGCGGCGCATGGCGCTCTTCGAGCAAGGGGCCGTACACGTCGTCCTCGATGATGTGCACGCCAAAGCGCCGGGCGATCTCGGCGATCTCCCGACGGCGGCTGTCGGGCATTAGTGTGGTGGTCGGGTTGTTCAGGTTCGGCGTGCACACCAGTGCGGTGATGCGCTCGTTGCTGCACATGTCCTCGAAGTGTTCCGGGTCGATGCCGTAGCGGTCCATTTCCAGGCCCTTGAGGGTGAACCCCAGTACTTGGGAATTGCCGATCACCCCATGGTCGGTGCTGCCTTCACACAGCACCACATCATCGGGCCCGGCCAGCGAGGCCAACGCCAGGAATATCGCGTGGGCGGCGCCGTTGGTGATGAGGATATCGTCACGCTCGACCTTGAGGCCCTGGCGGGCGATCCAGTGCATCGCCGCTTCACGGTGCGACTCGAACCCGGCAATCGGGCGAAACGCGTGAATCCACGGCTGATCCTCCTCGGTGCTCAGCTCCCGGCAGGTGTCGCGCCAGAACTGGTCGTGCTCGCGGGTGTGCAGGATGCGCGCGATGGAAAAGTCCACGAGTGCTCGCTCGGGGCTGTCGAGGATGTAGGTGGCAACCCGGTCGCTCATGCGCCGCGAGACAAAACTGCCACGCCCGACTTCGCAACGCACCAGGCCCTGGCGCTCCAGCTCCTTGTAAGCGTTGGTCACCGTCTGCACGCTGATGCCCATGGCATCGGCCACATTGCGCTGTGGCGGCAGACGCTGGTCGTTGGCCAGCACGCCCTGCTCGATATCGGCAGCGATGGCCTGCACCAGGATCTTGTATTTGGATTCGCCGCTGCGGGCGACATCCAGGGCTGCTTTCCACTTATTCATCAACGCTGGAACCCGCGTGATTGACCGTGCCGACAGGATCTCCCGAGAATCCGTGCAAAGCAATTGTCCTAGTGCAATGCAATGTGGCACAGGGCTTTTGTATGCTCGGTCCAAGGTCGACCACCTGGCTTGTCAGCAGGTTTGCAAAATAAAACCAATCGATCTGTACCGGTGCGCTGTCCAAACCTGACATCGACGCTCGTACGCTTTGCTCTTGTCACACTGCCTCCTAACACAGAGCCGTCAACGACGGGTCCACAAGAAACAGGAGATTTTATCGATGAGCAATTCCCTTCCCCGCAATTCTCATGCTTTGCGTCGCCTGTTCCTGGCGTGCACGATGTTCGGCCTGGCCGCTGGCGCCCATGCCGCGACCACACTGGAAAACATCACCAGCAACAGCAGCATCCGCATCGGCTACGCCAACGAAACGCCCTTCGCCTTTACCGAGACCGATGGCCGCGTCACCGGTGAGTCGCCGGAAATCGCCAAGGTCATCTTCGCCAAAATGGGCATCAAGCAGGTCAACGGTGTGTTGACCGAATGGGGCTCGCTGATCCCTGGCTTGCGCGCCGGACGTTTCGATGTGATTGCCGCCGGCATGTACATCACCCCCGAGCGCTGCAAGCAGGTGATCTTCACCGATCCTCAATATCAGTTGCCCGATGCCCTGCTGACCGCCAAAGGCAACCCGAAAAACCTGCACAGCTATGAAGACATCGCGAAGAATCCGGAGGTGAAACTGGCGATCATGGCCGGCACGGTCAACCTCAAATATGCCCGGGATTCCGGCGTGAAAGACGCGCAGATCCTCCAGGTGCCCGACACCACCGCCCAGTTGCAGGCCGTGCGCGCCGGTCGTGCCGATGCCGCAGTGGGCACTCAGTTGACCATGAAAGGCCTGGCCGCCAAGGGCGGTGACAAGGTCGAGGCGGTCACCGAGTTCAAGGATGACCCGGCGCACACCGGCTACGGCGCCCTCGCCTTCCGCCCCGAAGACAAGGACCTGCGCGATGCGGTCAATGCCGAGCTGAAAAAATGGCTGGGCTCCGAAGACCACCTCAAGACAGTCGCGCCGTTTGGCTTCGACAAATCCAACGTGACAAGCAAAACGGCCGCCGAGCTCTGCGCTCAATAGCCGAAACAGGCATGGCGCTGCGGCGTGATGCCTATTTCCCTGCTTAATCGGGATGTTGAACCATGGGTGAATTACTTCCGCTGTTGATACAAGGCGCCTGGGTCACGCTCCAGGTGACCTTCTTCGGTTCGTTGCTGGCGATTGTCGCGGCCATTCTCGCCGCGCTCGGGCGCATGTCGCCCTGGCGGTTGCTGAGCTGGTTTTCGGTGGCCTACATCGAGGTGTTTCGCGGCACGTCGCTGCTGGTGCAACTGTTCTGGCTGTTTTTCGTACTGCCATTGCCACCGTTCAACATTGAACTGAGCCCTTATGCCGTGGCCATCGTCGGACTCGGCCTGCACATCGGCGCCTACGGTGCGGAGGTGATGCGCGGTGCGATCAGCTCCGTGGCCAAGGGTCAGTACGAAGCGGCCACCGCGTTGAATTTCAGTGGCTACAAGCGGTTTCGCCGGATCATTCTGCCCCAGGCATTGCTGGCCGCGATTCCTCCCGGCACCAACCTGTTGATCGAACTGTTGAAAAACACCTCGCTGGTGTCGCTGATCACCCTGTCCGACCTGAGCTTTCGCGCCCGGCAACTGGATCAGGCCACGTTCCAGACCCTGGAAATCTTCAGCCTGGCGCTGGTGATGTATTTCATCCTCGCCCAGGCCATCAACCTCGGCATGCGCGGCATCGAGCGTCGCCTGGCACGCGGCCGGATGCGTGGAGGTCTGTCATGACCCTGTTCGACTGGACGTATGCCTGGCAGATCCTGCCCGACCTGCTGCGCGCCTCACTCAACACCGTGGGCATTACCCTGATCGGCTTCCTGATCGCCATCGTGCTGGGGCTGTTTCTCGCCATTGGCAGGCGCAGCCGCCTGTACTGGGTGTCGTGGCCGATTGCCGGGACCATCGAATTCATCCGTAGCACACCGCTGCTGATCCAGGTGTATTTCCTCTACTACGTGCTGCCCAACTACGGGGTGAGCATGTCGGCCATGCAGGTCGGGATCGTCGGCATCGGCGTGCATTACGCCTGCTACATCGCCGAGGTCTATCGCGGCGGGCTGGACGCCGTGCCACGGGCACAATGGGAAGCCGTCACCGCGCTGAACATCGCTCCGTACAGCGCCTACCGCAACATCATCCTGCCCCAGGCCCTGCGGCCGATCCTGCCGCCGTTGGGCAACTACCTGGTGGCGATGCTCAAGGACACGCCGGTGCTGTCGGCCATCACCGTGGTCGAAATCATGCAACAGGCCAAGAACATCGGCTCCGAGAACTTCCGCTACCTGGAACCGATCACCATGGTCGGCCTGTTTTTCCTCGCCCTGAGCATCGCCCTGGCTTATCTGGTACGGCGCCTCGAACTGCGCCTGGAGCTACGCTAATGACTTCTCCACTCTCGACTTCCCACGACCTTTCCCGGCGCGGCAACCTGACACCGCTGCATCCGCAGGAGGCCCCGGCCATGCATCAACCGAAAGCGGTCAAGCCCATCGTCAGTTTCCAGGACGTCACCAAGAGTTATGGCAACTTCACGGTGCTCGACCACTTGAATCTGGATGTCACGCCCGGTGAGAAAGTCGCGATCATCGGCCCCAGTGGCTCGGGCAAGTCCACGCTCTTGCGGGTGCTCATGACCCTGGAAGGCATCGACGACGGGGTGATCCGCATCGAAGATGACTTGCTGACCCACATGCCCAATCGCAATGGCGTGCTGGTGCCGGCCAACGACCGGCACATCCGCCGGGTGCGCGGCAAGATCGGCATGGTGTTCCAGAGCTTCAACCTGTTCCCGCACATGACCGCGTTGCAGAACGTGATCGAGGCCCCCGTGCAGGTACTGGGCATGAAACCGGCCGAAGCCCGCGAGCGCGCGGCGGACCTGCTGGAATTGGTGGGCCTGGGCAGCAAGCTGGGGCATTACCCTTCGCAGCTGTCCGGCGGCCAGCAACAACGGGTGGCGATTGCTCGCGCGCTGGCGATGCGGCCCAAGGTCATGCTGTTTGACGAAGTCACCTCGGCGCTCGACCCGGAGCTGTGCGGCGAAGTGCTCAACGTGATCCGCAAGCTCGGCGCCGAACACAATCTGACGATGCTGATGGTCACCCACCAGATGGGCTTCGCCCGCGAGTTCGCTGATCGCGTGTGCTTCTTCTACAAGGGGCAGATCCACGAACAGGGCACCCCGGCGCAGATCTTCGAGCATCCGCAGCAGGAAAGGACCTGCGCGTTTCTCAGTGCGGTGAAGGAGGCTAACTGAGCGGTTGGCCGACCTGGCCCCATCGCGAGCCTGCTCGCCCTGTAGGAGCGAGCAGGCTCGCGAAAGCGGTGTGTCAGGCAACGGTGATGTTGCATGTGCTGGCCTCATCGTCGGAACGCCGCCCGGAGCAAGCTCGCTCCTACAGGGCGGGCTTGCCCGCGAAAGCGGTGTGTCAGGCAGCGGTGATGTTGAATGTGCCGGCCCATTCGCGGGCAAGCCCGCTCCCACAGGTGCCCGGGTTGTGTCAGGCAAATGCAATCTACTGTGGGAGCGAGCCTGCTCGCGAAAGCGGTGTGTCAGGTAACGGTGATGTTGCATGTGCCCGCGAAAGCGGTGTGTCAGGCAATGGTGATGTTGGATGTGCCGGCCTCAGGGCGAGCCTGCTCGCGATGGGACCGGTAAAATTCACACAAAAAAAAAGCCCGATCATCAGATCGGGCTTTTTCATTGAGCCGGGTATCAAGGGTACTGCTGAACGTTACCCTGCTGCTGACCACCATACTGCTGACCCGGAATCGCCTTGAGGTTGACCTCTACGCGGCGGTTCTGGGCGCGGCCGTTGACGTCGGCGTTGCTGGCCACCGGGTTGTCCGGGCCGGCGCCACGGGAGCTCAGGTTGGCACCGCTGACGCCCTGCGAGGTCAGGTAGGTCGCCACGCTCTGGGCCCGACGCTGGGACAGGTCCATGTTGTGCTGGCGGCTGCCGGTGCTGTCGGTGTAGCCGACGATCTCGATCTGGTTCTGGTTGAATTCCTTCAGCGAGCCGGCCAGGTTGTTCAGCGGCTGGTAAAAGCTGGGGGCGATGTTCGCCGAATCGGTGGCGAAGGTGATGTTGCCCGGCATGATCAGCTTGATCTGGTCACCCTGACGCTGCACCTCAACACCGGTGTTGGCCATGCTGGCGCGCAGTTTCTTTTCCTGCTGGTCGGCGTAGTAACCGTAACCGGCAGCCGACGCACCGACGACTGCTGCGCCGATCAGCGCGCCCTTGCCACGGTTGTTGTGGTCAATCGCGGCACCGGCCAGGGCACCGGCCAATGCGCCCAGGCCGCCGTATTTGGCGGTTTTGCTCATGCCTTGGGAGCCCGTGTCGGCCTGCCCCTGGTTGTCGTATGGGTTGGGCGATGCACAACCGGACAGGATCGCCACGGCGGTAGCAGCAATGATCAGACGACTTTTGGTGAACATGAAGGTGCTCCTGGTTTTTCATTCTGTGGTGCAAGACATCGGCCTTGCGGGCGTTTGATCATTTCGCCCGATGAAAATTCCGCTTGTTACAAATCAGGCCCGCACGAACGGGTTCTCGCGCATTTCATCGCCCAGCCGCGTGTCCGGCCCATGCCCCGCCACTACGGTGGCTTCCTCGTCGAGGGTATACAGGCGCTGCTTGATCGAACGCACGATGGACGCCTGGTCACCGCCCCACAAGTCGGTGCGACCAACACCGCGACGGAACAACGTGTCGCCGGCAATCAGCAGCTTGGCGTCGGAGAACCAGAAGCTCATGGAGCCCGGCGTATGCCCGGGAGTATGCAGCGCCACGCCACAGCCACAGGCCAGTTCTTCATCATCGGCCAACCAGCGATCAGGGGGCGGCACCGGGGTATAAGGCACGCCGAACATCTGGCATTGCATTTCCAGGTTGTCCCAGAGGAATTGATCCTCCTTGTGCAGGTGCAGGGTCGCGCCGGTCTTTTCCTTCAACTGGCCGGACGCCAGGAAGTGATCGAGGTGCGCATGGGTGTGGATGATGCTGACCACCTTCAGGCCCAGGGCGTCGAGGCGGGCGAGGATCAACTCATGATTGCCCCCTGGGTCGACGACGATGGCCTTTTTCGTCACCGGATCGCCGATGATCGTGCAGTTGCACTGCAACGGGCCGACGGGGAAGGTTTCGCGGATCAGCTTGGTGTTTGCAGCGTCCATGGGTATTCCTGAAAAAAACGGGCTCGAGCACGACAGGCACGCGGCTTGCAGCCACTGCAATCCAGGCGTTTACCGCCGCTCTCGAAAAGACCCACCCAGCTTACCTCAATGGACGGAAATTGCGCTTCTGCTTGCCGAACGGCCCTCCTGCCTAGCGAATCTTGAAGCTGAACGTGTTCTTCACGCTCGCCACGGCCACCGCCTGGCCATTCACGATCCGGGGTTGATAGCGAAAACTTTTGGCCGCCGCCAGCGAAGGTTTGACGAACAACGGATGGCAGTCGCCCAGCACCTGGGGATCTTCGACCCGACCCTGGGCGTTTACCCGGTAGGCTACGGTGCATTCGCCTTCGATCTTGCGGTCCAGAGCGCGTTGCGGATAGTCCGGGGCCTGCTTGGCAATCGGCAGGTATTGGCTGTTCGCCGCCTCGGCCTCGGCTTGGGCCTGGGCGCGAGCGGCAGCGGCTCGGCTGTCGGCCTCGGCCTGGCGGGCCTGGGCCAGTTGCTGTTCGCGCTCGCGTTCCTGCGCCTGTCGCTGCTGCGTCTCGCGCGCCAGTTGCTCCTGGCGCCGGGTTTCTTCAGCGCGCTGCTGTTGTTCGCGCTTGAGCTGGCGGGCTTTTTCCTGGCGCTCCTGCTCGACCCGTTTGTACGCAAGGTCTGCCTGTTCCACGGGCGGCGCCGCGACCACCGGCTCCGGCGCAGGGGCCGGCGGGGTGATGACGGGCTGTGGCGGTGCTGGCGGCGCCACGACGGGCGCCGGGAGTTCAATCAGTTGGGTGGTCATGACCACCGACACGGCCGGCGTTAACGGCGAAGTCTGCGACAGATTGAGCAGCAACAGTGCCAGGCCAAGGTGCAAGGCCACCGCAGCGCCCAGGGCGACGCCATGTTCACGCCAGGCAAAACGGGGTGCATGCAGGTCCAGGGTCATGGTCATGGCGCTCATGTCAGGGAGCCTCGGTGATCAGCCCGAGACGGCTGACGCCACCGCGCTGCAGTTCGGCGATACCGGCCACCACGGCGGCGTAGTCGGCATGCTGGTCGGCACGCACGTACACCTGGGCCTCTGGGTAGCGGGCGACGATGGCGGCGATTTTTTCGCCCATCTGTTCCTTGTTCACGGCAGTGTCGGTCTGCGACACGACGTCCACTTCGCTGCCCAGGTTCCAGTAGTAGCTGCCGTCCGCTTTCACCGAAAGGGTGACGATGCGCTGTTCGCCCGGCGTCGGCAGGGCCTGGGCCGCGACCTTGGGCAGTTCGATCTGTACGCCCTGCACCAGCATCGGTGCGGTCACCATGAAGATCACCAGCAGCACCAGCATCACGTCGATATAGGGCACCACGTTCATTTCGGCCTTCAGGCCGTGTTTGCGAATCGGTCGAACCAGCATCGTCACACCCTCCTTATGCGGCCGCGGCCATGCTCGACGTCGCCCCATTGAGGCGACGGTGCAGACGGCCCTGCAGTTCGTTGCCAAATGCGTAGTAACGGGCGATCAGGGTCTGGCTGCGCGCGGAAAAACGGTTGTAGGCCATCACTGCCGGAATGGCGGCGAACAAGCCGATGGCGGTGGCGATCAAGGCTTCCGCGATGCCCGGCGCGACGGTCGACAGCGTCGCCTGCTGCACCATGGACAGGCCGAGGAAGGAATTCATGATCCCCCATACGGTGCCGAACAAGCCGATGTAGGGGCTCACCGAACCGACGGTGGCGAGAAATGGCAGGCCTTTTTCCAGACGTTCTTCCTGCTCGGCGATCACCACCGCCAGGCTGCGTTCCACGCCTTCGAGCACCGTGTCCGGGTGGCCGGCCGCGTACGGCTGGAACTGGTTGAAGCTCTGGTAGCCCGCCTGAAAAATGCGCTGCAAGGCCGCATCGGCCGGCAGTTGCTCCTGCGCGCTCTCGCGGTACAGGGCTCCGATTTCCTCGGTGCGAAAACGTTTGAGAAAATCCCTGGACAGTCGCTCACTGCGGCGCAGCACGCCGCCGCGCTGGACAATCAGGTACCAGCTGATCAGCGAGCCCAATACCAGGCACGCCATGACGGCCTGGACAACGAGGCTGGCGTCGCCGATCAGGCCCCAGACGGTCATATGTTCGAGATGAGCTTGGTTTTGCATGACGATTTCCTTGGTTGTCGCGAGCCACCCGGCTCATAGTTGAAGGCCCCGACGTTGCGCGCTGATGACAGGCGCAACGCCGCGCCAGTCACTCCAGGCCCAGCGCTTCGGCGACCGCCGACCAGGCCACGTACTTGTAGTTCTGGGTGCCTTCGGGCATCCGCTTGCGGCCGTCCTGCACTACCAGCAGGCCGTCGCTCCAGGGGCCACCGAGGTTGGCCGAAGTCACCTCCAGGCCGTCCGTCTGCGAAGCGCCGTCGATGCCCAGCTCGGCATTGAGGCCGACCCGGAAGCTGCCCCGCAGCCGGTACGGTGCCTGTGCTTCGAGCACCACGTAGCTGTCATTGCCCTGGCTCGAGATCAACAGATAGTCGCGCTGCTTGCCGTGATAGACGCCCAGGCCTTCGATGTCGTCCTTGAGCGGGCCTCCCACGGCGATGACCTTCGCAAGCTCGGTCGAAGCGTCCGCGCGCGCGCCCAGGGTCCAGACCGCCACATCTTCTTCGCCGATGTACAGGCGCTCGTTGCGGTCGTCAGCGACGCAGCCTTCGGGCTGGGTCTGGGTCTTGAACCGGCGCACCAGCTCGGCACTCGGCTTGCCACTGTCGCCGGCTAGGCGGTACTGCAGGAAGGTGCCGTCCTTGTCGTTGGCGATGGCGTGGATCGCGCCCTGACGGTCCTTGAACAGGCACAGGCCATAGATCTCGTGCAACGGGGTCGGCAGTTGGCCAATGTCACTCAGTTGGCCACTTGCCGGGTCGATGGCGAACAGGTGCAGGCTGTTGTGGTCACGGTTGCTGGCCACGGCCAGGTCCACCTGCCGCTTGCCCAGCTGGAATCCGGTACGCACATCAACATTGTTCAGGCGCCCGACTTGCAGGCTTTGTACTTGCTTGCCGGCCAGGTCATAGGCCAGCAGGCCGCCCTTCTTGTCGGTCCCGATCACCCGGCTGCGCTCGGGCTGACGCGTGTTGACCCAGATCGACGGATCGTCGGCAGCATCACCCAGGCTGGCGACGCCGTCGGTCTGCACTTGCGGAGCAACGTGCACGATGTCCGGCGCCTGCGCGACCGGCGCCGGCTTCCAGTTCAGGGCGGCTTTGCGGGCGCCCTCATCATCGACCAGCAGCAGTTCGAGGCCTTCGCTCGTGGCGCGGGCGCTCACTTGCTCCGGCTCGTCGAAGTCCTGCAGCTTGACCACGCCGGCCCGTTGCCACTGCTCGGCCGTGCGCTGGAACAGGTGCAGGTTGCCGGCGCTCGAGTCGAGCAGCAACAACGCCTCGGGCAATACCGCTACCCCGGCAGCCGAGGTTGCCAGCTCGCCAAAAGGCGCGACAAGCTCCACCGGTTCACGCTCCAGCGGCGCTTCGGCATCGGCCGGGTAACGCCAGAGACCGACGCTTTCTTCGTTCACGTAAAGGCTGGCGCTGCGGTCATCGACCTGACAGAAGCCGCTTTGCGGCGGCAGGCTCAGGGCACGGACCCTGAGCGCTTCGTCCAGCGGGCGACCGTTGCGGGCCACCAGCCATTGCTCGCCAATCCCCTCTTCGCCCACCAAAAACATAAAGTCGTTGCGCGCGCTGTCGCGGAACAGGCACAGCCCTTCGATGGCGAAGCGGGTTTTCGGCAGGTAATGCGTATTGCCCCAGCGATTGCCTTCCCAGCGCACCAGCAAGGCTTGCTGTTTCTTCTTGTCCAGGGTGGCGACCAGCACGCCACCGTCATCGCTGCGGTGGTCGAAGGCTTCAAAACGCCCCGGCAATTCACCGAGCACCTGCCCGTTGCGGTCAATGACCTGCAGGCCTTTGTCAGCGACCTGCAACCTTTCGGCCGTCGTCCGCGATGAGCCAACCGCCAACCATTGAGTGTTCTGTGTCGCCAGCAAGGCCGGATCGACGGTGATCGCCGGCACTGGCGATGCAAATCCCTGGCACGCGGCCAGGGCGATGCAGAGTCCCGACAGGGACCGAGTTAACTTACGCATGAAAAAAGGGTTCCAACCGGTGATCAAAAGTGCGTGAGGGTCAGGCCGACTTTGTAGGTCGGGCCGTACTCTTCGTACTGGGCGTTGTATTGGCGGCGACCGGTGTAGACGTAGTAGGACTCGTCGGTCAGGTTCTGCGCCTCGAAGGTCAGTTGCAGTTCGGGCGTAATGAAGTAGCCAGCCTTGAAGTCGACGAACAGCTGGTCATCGACATACTGATCCTGGCGCTTGTCGGCGACCGAACCGATTTCATACAGGTAGCTGGACTTGTAGTTGGCCGCCACGCGCATGTTGAATTGATCGTTTTCCCAGCCGACCATGAAGTTGCCGACGGTATCGGACTGGTTCGGCAGGTCGATGGAACGCTTGGCGCCCTGGCCCTGGATGTCCGCATCGGATTTGCTCATGGTCAGGTTGGCGCCTACCAGAACGCCGTTCCACGGCGCCGGCAACCAGTCGAATTTCTGCGAGTAGGCCAGTTCCAGGCCATACAGCTTGGCGCTCTTGCCGTTTTCGAAACTCAGCGCTTCGTCGAAATCGGCCCACCCTGCGGTGCCGGCCAGGTCGGTGTTGTAGATGAAGTTTTCGATGTCCTTGTAGAACAGGAAACCGGACACCACGCCGGCACGCCCCATGTAGTGCTCGATGCCGAGGTCGAAGTTCATCGACTCCAGGGGCTTGAGGTCCGGGTTGCCAAAGCTGGCATCGAAGCCATCAATGACGAAGCCCGGCGCCAATTGGCCGAACGTCGGACGCACCACGGTGTTGGTCCAGGCCGCGCGTACGGCGGTTGACGGCGTGATCTGGTAGCGCGCGTGCAGGCCCGGCAGCCAGTGGTCGTAACGGTTTTTGCTGTGGGTGCTTTCAAAGTTCTCGTCGCGCAGGCCGGTGCCCTTGGCTTCGAACTCGGTACCCTCGTAACGCAACCCGGCGATGAAGCGCCAGTCGTCGACGTCCAGGGTGTTCATCAGGTAGGCGGCGTTGATGTCTTCGCGCATGTCGAAGTCGTTGATGCGCGATTTCTCTTCGTCGTAGAAATCATTACGATCCAGGCCACCGATCAGGTTCTTGACCGCGCCGGCGCTGATGCCTCTGCCGAAGTTACCCAGGGAGTAATCGACATTGCTGCCCTGAAAGCCGGCCAGGCTGATGTCGTCGAAGTCATCGTAAACATAGACTTCGCTATCGCTGGTCTTGTCACGGCGGCTGAGCTTGCCGCCGAACTTGACCTGGGCCGCATTGCCGCGCAGGTCGTAGTCACGAGCCAGATCCAGGCGCACGTTCTTTTCCTTGTCCTTGCCATCGACCTTCTCGACTTCGACCTCATCGAGGGTGAAGGACGCTGGATCGTAGAAGGCGCTGCCGGTACTGAGCCGCGGTTTGCGCGTGCCGTAGAAGCCGACATCGGTAAAGTCGCCGACGAACTTGGCACCGGCGATACCGCCCGGATCTTTCTCGGTAGCCTGGCTGTAGCCGGCCTGTGCGCTGATGGTCCAGAGGTCGATCAGGCGTTCACCACCGAGCACGTAAGACTGGATTTCCTGAGTGTCTTTGCGCGATTTCAGGTCGCGCCAGCCCTCGGCGTCGCCCAGCGCGCCGGGGGCCTGGGGATCGGCAAATTCAACACCCGCGGCGTTACGCGTTTCGGTGTCCTTGAACTTGCTGTAAAGGGTGCGTAGGTAATAGCTGCTGTAGTCGTCGGCCTGATAATCGAAGTTCAGGCCCAGGCCGGTACGCTCGCGGGTGATCTGGTAGTCGCGCTGTTCCACTTCTTCCAGCCCGCCGTCATCGAAGTCCCAGGCGCCGCCGGTCTCGACGTTCTCCGAACCGAACTTGCGCTTTTGCCAGCTGAAGGCTGTCGCCACGCCGAAGTTATCGGTGCCATCGCCAAGGCTGAACCGATCGCTGATCGCGCCCGAAAATTTCGGGCTGTCCTTGCTCACATTGGTGTCGTGGCTGGCTTCGCCGGAGAGGGTGTAGAACAGGCCTTCATGGTCGAAGGCCGACAGGCTCTTGACCTCGATGGTGCCACCCAGGGAGTTGGCATCCATGTCCGGGGTCAGGCTCTTGACCACCGACAGCGACTGCACCAGTTCGGCCGGCAACACATCCAGCGCCACCGCGCGTCGATCACCTTCCGGTGCCGGCACCAGCGTGCCGTTGATGGTCACGCTGTTCAGATCGGGAGCGACGCCGCGCACGCTGACGAAACGACCTTCGCCCTGATCGCGCTCCACCGACACCCCCGGAATGCGTTGCAGGGCTTCGGCGGCGTTGTCGTCCGGCAATTGACCGACACCATCGGCGTGCACGACGCTTTTGATGGAGTCCGAGTTTTTCTGCTCGGCCAGCGCTTTTTCGATGCTCGCGGCCTGGCCGATGACATCGACGCGCTCGATCGCTTCTTCAGCCCAGGCTGGTGCCGCACTGATGGCAAAGGTCAGCAGGCTGACCTTGAATCCGGTAATACGGGTTTGACGAACTGGCATTGCCACCTTGAATTCCCTCATTCCAATAGCCCCTGGCGACACCAGGAATGGCAGCGGACGTTAGAAATCCTTTGTGGCATTCACGTGACACGATTCGGCGCACAGGCTCTAAATCGCTATTTTTTGCCGGTTTTCAGCGCCATTTGAGCTCAAATGACCCCCAACGCTGACGGGGTGCGCAATCTATCCATAGACCTGCTCGTCGTGATCTTCGCGTGCAAACCCAGGCGCACAGCACCCCTCGCTGAATTCAACCTGAAAAAAAGCCACGGATCGCCCCACCTTGCCTGAGCCCAATCGACCCCCCTCCCGGTAACCGCACCGTCATGTGGCTTTGTTTCCGTGACGCCCCATCAAGTCATCGGATTCATCGAGGAACCCCTGCATGCATCGCCCCCTTTTACTGGCCACATTCATCACTTGCGCCCTGCTCACTCCCGCCGCCCAGGCAAACGAAAACCCGGTGCCGCGCTCCGTCGGGCAACCCTATGCAGCCGGCAGCCTGGCCGACCGTATCGTGCTGACGCCGGGGGCCAACGCGTCAACGCAAATGGCCGTGACCTTCCGCACTGATCTGCAGCAAGCCACCGGCCTGCTGGAGTTCGGTCCTGCCCTGGCGGGGCCACAGGTCACTGCCCAGGTGCAACAGCTGACCGGCGAAACACGCAGGCTGGACGGCGAGAACGGTCCATCGCTGTTCCATCAGGTGCGCCTGGAGAAACTCACGCCGGACACCGCCTACGTCTATCGCGTCAAAGGCAGTGCGGGCTGGAGCGAATGGCAGCAGTTCCGTACCGCCAGGGCGAGCTTCGCCCCGTTCACCTTCCTGTATCTGGGCGACACCCAGAATGACATTCTGGCCAAGGCATCGCGCACCATTCGCCAGGCATTGCGCAGCGTCGCGCACCCGGCGCTGGTGGTACATGCCGGTGACTTGGTGGCCTCGCGCGAAGAACTGGCCCACGACGATGAATGGGGTGAATGGAACCAGGCGGGCGGCTGGGCCTATGCGGCCATCCCGCAACTGACGGCGGCCGGCAACCACGAATACCTCGATACCCTGCTGCCCGACGGCTCGGAAGGCCGCAACCTGAGCCCACACTTCCCGGCGCAGTTCGCCCTGCCCCGCAATGGTGCCCAGGGCGTGCCCGACACCAGCTACGTCAGCGACTTCCAGGGGGTGCGCTTCGTGGTGCTGGACGGCACGTCGGCACTGGACCTGGGCACTCTGCCGGCGCAAACGCACTGGCTGGAAGAGGCCCTGAAATCCAGCAAGGCCACCTGGAACATCGTGGTCATGCATCAGCCGATCTTCACCTGCGCGCGTCCGGAAGACACCGAGCCATTGAAAACGGCGTGGAAACCCCTGTTTGATCGCTACAAGGTCGATCTGGTACTGCAAGGCCATGACCATTGCTACAGCCGCCTGACCCACGCCGAGGGCCGCGATGCGACGCGCAAGGCGCTCAAGGCCAACCAGGCGATCGGGCCGGTTTACATGGTTTCGGTCACCGGTTCGAAGATGTACGGCCTCAACGATCGCGCGCGTACCCAGCCTGATCGCAGCGCCGAAGACACCCAACTGTTCCAGACCATTGCGGTGGAACAGAACCGCCTCGGCATTCGCACCTACACCGCCGACAACCGGCTGTACGACGCCTTCGATATCCAGCGCGACGCCAAGGGCAGGAAAGTCCTGCACGAACCCAAGCTGCACAAACAGGCTGAACGCTTTTGCAACGGCGAGACCGGCCCCGATGGCTTGCCGTGCACCGGGAGGGCCAAGTAAGTGCAATCGGTTTGCAATATTCGCCGCGCATCCTCCCAGGATTCGGCGCAGCCCCTGCTGCGTGCAAGGAGGCGCAGCATGAAGTCGCAGTTGAAGATGCACAGCCTGACTCTGGTCGGCCTGTTCCTGGCCGCCAACTGCGGCCTGCTGATCTACCTGGCAGCCGGTGAAACCAAGCACTGGGCCGAGATCAACTGGATGGACGTGGCCGGCGAAGGCGGTACGGCGGTCATCTGGTTCGGCTGGCTGATCATGTTGCTGCGCGCTCGCCCCGCCGGCAGCGTGACGCGGCAACTGGCCCTGGGCTTGTGCTGCCTGACCTTCTCGATGTGGATGGACACCCTCGACGAGTTCATCCGCCTGCCTGCCGAGGCCACCTGGGATAACTGGCTGGAAACCGCGCCGATGCCATTGGGCATGCTGTTGCTGACCCTCGGCATGTATCACCTGCATCGCGAACAGCAGGCGATCAACGTGCAGATGAGCAAGCGCGAAAAACTGTTTCGCGACCATCGCCTGTTTGACCATCTGACGCCGCTGTCGGGTGCCCAGTACTTGCGCCAGCACTTGCGCCAGGTCCTGGACAAGGCGGAAAACCGTGAGCGGCCGCTGTCACTGATTGCCATCGACCTCGACGACTTCAGCCTGATCAACCAGCGCCACGGCCAGGAAGAAGGCGACCAGGTGTTGCAGGTCACCGCACAGGTGCTGCTGTTCAACCTGCGCCAGCGCGATATGCTCTGCCGCCTGGCCGGCGACCGCTTCGTCGCCGTATTGCCCGACACGGGCGAAGCCCAGGCAAGAACAATCGCGCAAGACATGCGCCAGAGCATCGCCAGCCTGGGCCACCGCACCCAGCGCGATGGTGAGCGCCTGCACCTGCAAGCCACCGTGGCGGTGGTGATGGCACAGGATGAAGATGAAGCGCAGCTGCTCAAGCGCCTCAATACCGCGCTGGCGCAAGCCAAGCCTCGCCTGGCGCGCAGCGCATGACAGGCCTTGCACCGGATGCCGATGGCGCCTACGACTGCGACCAGCGCTTCATTGCCGCCCATCATCTACCCGCGGTGCTGATTGATATGGCGCGCGCTCGCCATATCGACACCCATCATCTGTTGCGCGGCAGCGAGTTGTTCTATGAGGACATCCTGACCGGGCGCGCACTGATCAGCCCACGGCAGTGCCTGCGTCTGTTCGCCAATGCGCGTCGCCTGCTGCACGCCGCCGACACCAGCTTCCTGTTCGGCCAACGCCTGTGGCCCGGCCATTACGGCGCGAGCAGCGCCCTGCTGGAGCAGGCTGACCACCTGCTCCAGGCCCTGGAGCTGATCCGCGATTACCGCCCGTTACTGTCGCCCTTGCTGACGCCCGTGATGCACCTGGACGATCACCATCTGCATCTGTACTGGCGCGACAGCTGCGGCGCGGACGACCTGAGCACCTTCCTCCTGGAAGCGAGCATGACAGGCATCGTCGCCCTCGCCCGTCGCCAGCAGGGCGAGCGCCTGCCCTGGCGTTTCCAGTTTGCCTATCCAGAGCCCGGCTATGTGGAACAGTACTGGGTGCATCTGGGGGACGAGCTGAGCTTTGACCGCCCTTCCACGGTCATGAGCCTGCCCCGCGAGTACCTGCTGCGCCCTTGGCCGAGCAGCGGCTCGACCGCCGCACAAGTAGCCCGGCAAAGCTGCAACGAGCAGTTGCAGGCCTGGGGCTGGTCATGCAGTTTCCTCGACAGGGTTCACGAACACCTCAACCGGCATATTCGCCAGCCCTTGAGCCTGGAGCGGGTAGCGGCGGCGTTCGACACCAGCCCGGCGTCATTCAAGCGGCGGCTGGCCAGGCACGGCACGCACTTTCAGGAACAACTCGACCTGAGCCGGCGCGATCTCGCGCTGTACCTCTATCAGGTCAAGGGTTACAGCAATGAAGAAGTGGCGTTACACCTGGGCTTCAACGATGTGACCAACTTCCGTCGCTCGTTCAAGCGCTGGACGGGGCGGACACCCAGTGAGCTGGGCGGGATGCTCTGGACCTGAGGCCGACATTGCGCCGTGAGCGCCCTGCCTGCCGCGGCCAGTGAACGGTTATACCAACACCCCCAATTCCTTGGCCCGCGCCACCGCCTGGGTCCGTCGCTCGACCCCCAGCTTGCTGTTGATGTGGCTGGCGTGGGTTTTGACCGTGTGCAGGGAAATGAACAGCTGATCGCTGATTTCCTGGTTCGAGCAGCCTTGGGCGATGAGTTTGAGTACTGCCAGATTTCTCACGCGCAGTCGGACAGAGACCGGCGAGGTACGAGGGAATCGGTCAGTACTGGTGATCCGATTGAAAAATCTTGCGGGAAGATAGAATCGCATCTAACCTTGAATGACTATCAACAGCGCTTGATAGTCATTCAATAAATGGAGTTTTTACATGGACGCAAACTTTGCTGACCCGCTTTCCGACGCCTTCACACAAGCTCGCCAAGGCAAGACTTTCAATGATGCTCGGCGTAACACAATGCTCAAGAACCTGTACATCGCGATAGCCGCAGGATGCGGTGTGCCTGTTCACCCACTCCGTCCCCCTTGTGGCTGGAACTGGTAAGTCAATGAGATCAAGGCCCTCCTGAAACAGGGGGGCTTTTACGTTAAGGACAACGTATGCGTGTATGGTCGATCAATGAGCCCGTGCCGACGGGTTTGCCAGAGTTTGTAAAAACCAGCTTCGAGGGCGTGTCTCCCTATCTGCGTAATTTCTTGACTGCGCAGCATCCTCATAGGAATGGTGTGATGTGTCCATTCATGCCCAAGGCTTTGGCAGACAACAATATTCATCTCACCTATTTCGAGACGCAAGGCACTGACAAGCAACTGCTCGAGCTGATTCGTGGATGCGTGGCATTCTACAAGCAGCGGACGACCCCATCGTTCGGCGCTGTAATCATACTTTTGGAAGAAGGTTTTGATATTGTCCGTTTGCTGCGCGTACACATTGCCGCTAAACCTGACTGCATCAGAGAAGAGCTGATGATTGGAGCCTTGTACAAAGACAGCCAGGCTCCGAGTCTCCACGCTAATAACTATTTCCCGCTACGCACGCCAAGTCCCACACTGGTGCTCAGGGACCTCACTGCTCAGGACCTCCAGTTCCTGACCCCAGGTCATTACGGTTTGTTCTCCAAACTGAAGTTTCTGAATTCATTCATTGGGAAATTCTCGGGGGCGCATTTGAAGGGATACGCCAAAGCGAAGGTTTCGGAGGCGGTGATACTTCGTCGGCGCTATCTACTGAAACTGGGAATTGGCGGGAGCCTGGTCATATTGCTTGCGTCACTGTGCAGCGTGTTCTGGATTTGAGTGGGGACGTTCATGGATAGTGATTGGCGGATGGTCGCTGCATTTGGGTTCACCATTACCCAACAGGTGTTACTCGCTCTTTCAACGTATTACATTGCTCAAGCAGGTCTGGCCTTGGGTGATGGGCGTGTGGAACAAGTGTTTGTCTTTGTGACTCTGTTCTTCCTGTTAGCCTTGCTAGGCTATGTGGCCAGCTCAGCTGCTAGCCTCTTTACCAACCTTGCATCAAATGCCGCGTGGCATCGGTATTCTTTTTCAACGCTGGTAAAATCGACCGCGAGTCTACGTTACGCCAGCGACAAAAATCGCAAAGCCATCTCTCAGTGGCTCGGCGGCGAAGCACTATCAACCCTGGGCTACGCTTGTGAGTTCTATATTGGGTTTGTTTCAGTAAGTTTGAACGTAGCGTTAACCCTGCTGGTCTTTTACATCTCCATAGGTTGGCAAATCGCCCTCGTCATGGCGGCCTCATTGACGGTCTCTTTGTTGTTCGTAATTGTTTTGCGTCATCGCATTGAGCGGTCAGCAGGGGAAATGCAACGTCGTAAGTTAGAAGCACTGCTCACGGTCGAGTGGACGTGGGGACTCGCTATGTTCGGCAGTCGGGCGATGCGTCAACAGGGTTTCAGTGAACTGGACGACAAAACCGGCCGGTATTTTGCCGAGGTCAACCGATACGTGGCTTTAGAACAAGCCGTCGCGTGTCTTCCCATCATCGTCGCCACCGTGTCCGTGATGCTGCTGCTTGAGTACTCGAGCCTGTTCACGTTGGCCTCAATGGGTGCGCTGGTGGCCGTACTCCCTCGCAGCTTGCAAGTCTTTGGCAGCGTTCACGCATTGAGCATCTATTTGAGCCAGTTTTATTTGGTGCGGGCGAAGCTACGTAATCTCGAGGCGTTCTCCAGCACACTGGATGACTACAATATGAGCCTGACTTCCCTTCAAGCTGTCAGTGTCTGCGAAACCGATTCGACCAGGATTATTCTGCCATTAGCGCTCATTCAACGGCTGTCCAGTCCCGAGATCGGCGGGGGCAGGTATACCGTGACTGGCAAGAACGGGTCGGGCAAATCAACATTCTTGAAGTTGATCAAACAAGGCCTCCCTGATGCGCTGTTGATGACTCCAGACGCAAAATTTTCAGGCAAGGGGGAGGGATTGTCGACTGGACAGTTGCGGATTCAAGAAGTCGAGAATGCACTTTCTTCAGGGGCTCCAATCCTTTTACTGGATGAATGGGATGCCAACCTGGACGAAGACAACAGCAACGCAATCGACTCTCTACTCGATAAAGCCGCAAAGCAAATCATCATCGTCGAAGTGCGTCACGTTCGGCAGGGACGGGCAGTTTCGAGTCTTTGAGTGGCTTTTGCACATGAGAGCATTAACGGATTTGCTGACCGTTAAGACATGTGACTAAGCCAACACCCCCAATTCCTTGGCCCGCGCCACCGCCTGGGTCCGTCGCTCGACCCCCAGCTTGCTGTTGATGTGGCTGGCGTGGGTTTTGACCGTGTGCAGGGAAATGAACAGCTGATCGCTGATTTCCTGGTTCGAGCAGCCTTGGGCGATGAGTTTGAGTACCGCCAGTTCACGGGAGCTGAGCGGCTCACAGGCCGGCTCCGTGGAGATCCGGGCTGCCACTACGGGCAGACGCTCCAACAGGCTCGGGGTCAACGTCGCCGTCGCGCAGTGCTGCAGCTGTTCGCGCAGCCAGTCCGGGTGCTTGTTCAACAGGCTGTCGAAAGGCTGCAATGCACCACCGCTGGCGGTGTCGAGCGCCTGGGCGAAGGCCTGTCGCGCTTGCGGCTCGCGGCCGTTATCGAGCAACAGTTCAACCTGTTGCGCCAGGGCCATGGTGCTGAGCAGTTGATGGCCGGTTTGCTGGCCACGTTCGAGCAGCGCATGCAAGCGCCCTTCGGCGAGCATCGGTTGCTTCTGGATGGCTTCCAGCAAGGCCTGTTGCAATTCGATGTGCAACGGCAATTGCGGATGGAACTCCGGCGGCGCCGCCGGTTGTTCACCGTTGTAGGTCTGGCCCAGGCGCGCCAGCCAGGCTTCGGCCAGGTCGGTACGGCCCTGGGCCAGCCACAGCTCGCATTTGACCAGGGTGATCATCGCCAGGTAATAAATCGGCGGCACGTCCCAGATGTGCATCAACCGTTCGGCTTCGGCCAGCTCGGCAAAGGCCTTGGCGAATTCGCCGCTGCTGCCTTCGAGCCGGGCAACCACGCAATGGCCGATCAATACGCTGATGTCGCGACAGGCGCGGGCTTCGCTCAGGCCGGTCTGTAAACGCAGCCGCGCGGTTTGCGGTTGCAGGCGCAGCGCCAACAGAAACCCTTCGTACAGCGTCAATCGCGCGCGCACCGCGTACAGCCGCTGGGACGACAGGCCCTGCAAGCGTTGCAGGCCCTGGCGTACTTCTTCCAGTGAACGCAGGATTTCGCCCCGCGCCTGCAACACCCGCGCGCGGTCATAATGCGCGAGGGCCTCGAACAGCGGATTGCCGACCCGTTGCGCCAGCTCCAGCGACTCGCGATTCAAGCCGCGCGCGCGCCACAGGTCACTGTCGGCAATGGCCAGGTTGGACAGGGTCGACAGGCACATCAGCCGCTGGCCATAACGTTTGGCGGGCAGGCTCTCCAGCGCTTCGCTGCAATAGAGCAGCGTCAACGCCCGGTTGCCGCGCCCGCGGGCGATGATCCCGCTCAGGGCCAGCCATTGCGCGAGCATGGATTTCTGCGCGGTGGCCGAGGGCGCCGGCAGGAACCGGCTGAGGTGGCTGGCCAGTTCCTCGGCGGCGTCGAGCTGACAGGCCAGCCCCAACGCCCAGCTGTACAGCACGATCAGCCGGGGCGTGCTGATCAGCAGGCTGTCGGGCAAGTCCATCTTCCAGCGCAGCAACATGCCGACGTTCTGTTCGGCCAGCAGTTGTTCTTCGGACAGGTTCTGCACCAGGTTGGCGGCGACATCCAGGTGCCCGGCGCGCAACGCCTGCTCTACGGCCTCATCGAGCAGGCCCTGGGCGTTGAACCAGCGACAGGCGCGCAAGTGCAGGCTGGCCGCCGGCACCATTGCCTGACGGGTGGGTCGGGTACGCAGCAGATCGGAAAACAGATGGTGATAACGGTACCAGTGGCCATGCTCGTCCAGCGGCACCAGGAACACCTGATGCGCCAGCAGGAAACGCAGGATCTCCGCGCTGTCATGAGCCTCGCGAACGGCGTCGCACAGCTCGCTGCAAAAGCGCTCCTGGGGCGCAGTGTCGTAGAGGAACGCCTGCACGTCGGCGGGTAGGCAGTCGATGACCTCTTCGAGCAGGTAATCGCGGATCAGCCCTTCCCCGCCGTTCAGGGACTGCGGCAACGCCCCTTCGGCGCCCGCTTCGGAGGCCGCCAGCAGCCAGAAACGCAGGCCGGCGACCCAGCCTTCACTGCGCTGGATCAGGTTCTCCAGCGCCTCGCCGCGCAGGGAGGTGCTGTGCCGATCGAGCAGGGTCGAAGCTTCTTCGTGGGTCAGGCGCAGGTCCTGTTCATGCAGCTCCAACAGCTGGCGGGACAGGCGCAGGCGCGCCAGGTGCCAGTCCGGACGCTGGCGGCTGGTGACCATCACCAGCAAGCCATCGGGCAAATGATTGAGGAAAAATTGCAGGCAGCGGTCGAGCACCGGGCCCTGGGCCAGGTGGTAGTCGTCGAGAACCAGCAGCAGCGGTGCCGTCGGCAACAGGTGCACGGCCAATTCGTCGAGCAGGCCGTCGAGCCATTCTTCAAAGGCGAAGGGCTGGTGGCGCTGACGCATTTTCAACAGGCCGAGGGACTGACGGCCCAGTTGTGGAAAAAAGTCCTGGAGGCCTTCGAGCAATCGTTCGAGAAACCGGCCCGGGTCATTGTCCCGTGGGCTCAGCCCCAGCCACAAACTTTGCCAGTGACCGGGCAAACCCTGGCAGAACTCCACGGCCAGCGAACTCTTGCCAAACCCTGCCGGTGCACTGACCAGCAATAACCTGCCACCGAGCCCGGCGCTTAAACGCTCGCATAAACGCGGGCGCAGCACGTAACCGTCGGGCAACGGCGGACGGAAAAAACGTCCGTCCAACGTTGCGACGGCAGCGCTGGCAGGGCCCGGGATGGGGGACAGATCAGTCATGGCCGGCTCTTGTTTGGATTACGGTGGCGGCGTTGCAGATTTTTGCAGACTAGCGGTAAACGCGCGGGGAATGAAGGTTATTGCTACAAATGGCTACAAAAAGTCTACGAAGGCGGGATGACATTTCTTTTAACCCGTAGGAGCGAGCTTGCTCGCGATGGGGCCTTTTCAGACGAACATCATGTTGAATGTTCTGACGCCATCGCGAGCAAGCTCGCTCCTACAGGGCTTTCTGTGACACAAAAAAAACCCCGAACAGGTCGGGGCTTTTTTCGAGGATGCGGCCTCTTCAGTGACGGTTAGCGGACACCCTCCTGACGCAGCGCGGCCGGGGAGAAGTCCGAGACGGAGGCGGTGAAGCCGAAGTCGTACGCCTGCTTCTCTTCGTTTTTCATGCCCAGTGCCAGGTAACGGCCCGATTGCAGGTCGTACAGGGTTTCCAGGGCGTACCACGGCACTTGCTTGTCGTAGTAGTTCTCGGCATGCGCCTCAGCCACGCGCCACAGCTGGCCACGACCGTCGTAATGGTCGATCACCGCGGCTTGCCAGGTGTCTTCGTCGATGTAGAAGTCACGTTTGGCGTAGATGTGACGCTGGCCATCCTTGAGGGTGGCGACCACGTGCCAGACACGACGCAGCTCGTAACGCGCCAGGTCCTGGTTGATGTGCCCGGCCTTGAGGATGTCCGAGTACTTCAGTGTAGGATCGTCGAGCTTGTAGCTGTCGGAGGCGATGTACATCTCTTTCTTGCCTTCGAGTTTCCAGTCGTAACGATCCGGCGCGCCGTTGTACATGTCCAGGTTGTCGGAGGTACGCAGGCCATCGGCTGCGGTACCCGGACCGTCATAGGACACTTGCGGTGCCCGGCGCACACGGCGCTGACCGGCGTTGTAGACCCACGCCGCGCGCGGTTCCTTCACCTGGTCGAGGGTTTCGTGCACCAGCAGCACACCACCGGCCAGACGCGCCGGCGCGGTCACTTTCTGCTTGAAGTAGAACAGGATGTTGCCCGGGTTCGCCGGATCGTAATCCTTCATCCGGTCGCGGAACACGAACTGGTCCTGGAAGTACACCAGGCTGTACGAGCCATTCGCCTGCGGGGTCGCCTGGGTCACCAGACGGGTCACGCTGCCGCCGCGGTAGCGGGTGATGTGGTTCCAGATCACCTCTACACCGCTCTTTGGAATCGGGAACGGCACAGCGGTATCGAAGTTTTCCAGACCGTTGCCACCGCCCACGAGTGTGGTGTTGGTGGCGTTTTTCTTGATGGCGGCAAACACTTCATCGGGCACCGTGGCACCACGATGGGAGGTGTAGACCGGCATCTTGAAGCTGTCGGGGTAGCGTTTGAACATCGCGTACTGGCCCGGTGCAAGCTTGTCCTTGTACTGATCGACGTTCTGCGCGGTGATGGTGAACAGCGGTTTTTCACTGGCGAACGGGTTGGCCAGGAAACCCCGGCTGTCAACGCTGCCGGCGTTTTTCGCCATCGGCTTCCAGGCCGGGATCGAACCGTCGGCATTGCCCGCCATCTCGGCGCCCATCGGCGTCAGGCTTTTACCCAGCTTGTCCGCTTCGGCCGCCGGGACCGCAGCCATCACGCTGGTGGCCAGCAGTGTCAGCCCCAGAACACCCGCGTGGAACAGACTCTTTGTTGTTTTCATAAGTGTGTTCGTCCTGAAAATTCAGTGCTTAGAAGTTCACGCCGAAGCTGAGCGCAACGAAGTCGCGGTCATCCACGGTGGTGTACTTGCCGTCAAAGAAGTTGGTGTAGGCCAACGACGCGGTGTAGGTGTTCTGGTACTCGGCGTCCAGACCCAGGCTGACCGCCTTGCGGCCTTCCTCGAAGTTGCCGCCAGGGCCAGGCGAGTAACCATCGACGTCATGCTGCCAGGCGATGTTCGGCTTGAGGTTCACACCGGCAAACACGTCGTTGTATTCCCAGATGGCGCGAGCACGGTAGCCCCACGAATCGCTGGTGGTGAAACCGTCGTTTTCGCAGTAGCGGCTGACGTTGTTTTGCGGACCACCGGCCAGGGTTGAAGCGTTCAGCGCCTGGCACTGACCGCCTGGCAGTGGGCCAGGGCCGTAGCTCGGGTCACGACCGTAACGAGCTTTGGAGGTGCTCTCCAGGCCGCCTACGTGAGTCCAGCCCACCTCGCCCACCACGGTCAGACGCGAGGCGCCCATCACCTGATCGAAGAAGTGCGTGAAGGTGGTTTGCAGTTGGCTGACTTCCTTGCGGCGATAGCCGTGCTGATCCGTATTCGGGCGGCCTTGCAGTACGGACACGCGCGGGTCCAGCGGGGTCAGGCCGGAATACAGGATGTCGGTGGTGTTGAGCTGCACCGGCGCGTTCGGACGGTAGCTGAACTCACCACTCCACGCGGTGCCGGTAGGCAAGGTGGTGGAGAAGCTCAGGCCGTACAGGCGGATGTCTTCCGGATACTCGACGAAGTAGCTGGAGTTGCCCGCCACCTGCAATGGCAGCAACGATGGAGCCAACGCAGTTGCGGTAGCAAGGGGAATACCTGCACCGACCAATGAGCCAACCAGCCCCGCGCCGCTATAGGCACTCGCCGGCGCGCCTTTGCCGCTGAAAATTGGCGCACGGCTGTGGTAGTTCATCATGTAGGCACCGAACTCGGTGTCCAGCGGCTCGAACATGTATTTGAAGGACACGCCGAACTGGCCGCTGTCGCGGGCATCACGGTCCGGGCCACGGCGAACGATCGCGCCTTCGTCCGGGTTACCCCAGGTCACGCCACGGGCACCCAGGGTATTGAGGACAGCGTTACGCGCCGGGGCTGGCAAACCGGCGGCTGCCAGCGAGCTGTTGAGACCGTTGCGGGTACGCAGCACCGCGAGGTTGTTGTCGCAACCGTCGGCAATCACGTCCGGCTGCGAGAAGAACGTGCCACAGTTGTCGGCGACGGTCTGGTCCCATTCCAGTTGATAGAACGCTTCGGTCGAGAGGTTCTCGGTCAGGCTCTGGGACACGTAGAACATGTTGACCGGGATCAGGCCTTCCTTGATCTCGGCGCCTGGACGGCGGAACGCGGACACGTCGATCGGGTTGATCGAGTTGATGCCGCCACCGATGAAGGTACTTTCACCCCAGCTCACCACCTGCTTGCCCAGACGCACGGAACCCGGCTGATCGGCAATCGAGTAGTTGTGGTAGACGAAGGCGTCGAGGATCTGACCGCCGGCGGACTTGGCGCCTTCTTTGCGGTTGCTGTCGCTGATGTCCTTGAACGGACGGCTTTCGTCCTTGAGTTCAAAGTCATACCAGTATTTGCCACGGACGAAGACGCCGGTGTCGCCGTATTTCAGTTCAAGGTCATGGATGCCCTTGAAGATCTTCGAGAAGGTGTCACCGCTCTTGAAGTTCAGGTGACCGTCGTCAGAGGTCTGGGACAGGCCGCGCCCACCGTTGTTGACGCCGATGAGGTTCTTGTTGGCGTTCTCGGTCGACCAACTGGCACCAATCGACAGCGACGAGTCGAATTGACCTTCGATTTCACCGATGTTGAAACTGACGCCGAATGCGGGCCCGGCGAGCGTGGAGGCAAGACTGACCGCCAGAGGCAGTTTCGCCCGGCGCCAGAACTGGTTTGCTGATGTCATCGACGCTACTCCATGTGCATTATTGTTATGGCAGTGAGTACTTTTAAAAACGCCTGGTTGACCGGGCGCCAAAGGCCTCCCGAAGTCACTCCAAAATTGCATCGCCCCGTCTAGTGCGTGTGCCCCGTTCTTAAAAATCCTTGAGCGGACTATAGCCAGCAGGTAGTAGAGCTTGATCCCTCTAAAGTGTGATTTGAGCTGCCAGCCACTCTGGAACAGTCCTTTCGCCAGGCCGACCCCTGTCGGCACGGGAAGAATGGCTGAAAATTCGGATTTGACAAGCCAAGCGCTTGCTTGGTGGGGGTGGCGTGCCCTTTTGGGCACGCCAAATGACACTCAGAGTGTCGAGAGGAAAGTGCTGTTGGTCGCCTGCCATTCGGTGATGTCGAGGCGGATGCGCTTCTTGTCGAGCTTGCCGACGCTGGTCTTGGGAATTTCAGTAACAAGGGCGATCTGGCTCGGGATCGCCCACTTGCTCAGGTGCCCCAGCTCGACAAACGGCTTGAGGTGTTCCTTGAGCTCTTTGGCCCCGATGGCATGGCCTTCGCGGATCACCAGCAAGGCAAACGGACGCTCGCCCCATTGCGGATCGGCGATGCCCACCACTGCTACTTCGCGTACCGCTACGTGGCGGCTGATGAGGTCTTCGAGGTCCAGCGAGGAGATCCACTCGCCGCCGGTCTTGATCACGTCTTTGATGCGATCACGGATGTCGATCACGCCCATGCTGTCGAGCGTCGCCACGTCGCCGGTGTGCAGCCAGCCGCCGGCCCACAGCTCGGCACCTTTTTGCGGTTCGTTGAAATAACCTTCGGTGAGCCACGGCGCACGCAGTACCAGTTCGCCCTGGGTTTCCCCGTCGGCGGGCAGGAATTTGCCGTCACAGTCGACGATCGCCGCTTCCACCAGAGGGCCGGGCACGCCGGCCTTGATCCGGTAGGTGGTGCGCTCGTCTTCGGTGCCGGCCATCAGCTCGTCGTTGAGGTGCGCACAGGAAACCAGCGGCCCGGTTTCCGACATGCCGTAGGCGGCGGTCAATTGAATGCCCCGGGCCTTGGCGGCTTCGTACAGCGTCCGGTTCAGTGCACTGCCGCCAATGACGATTTTCCAGCCGTTGAAATCCGTGCCTTGCGCCGCCTTGGCGTTGAGCAGCATTTGCAGGATGGTCGGGACGCAGTGGGAAAAGGTGACCTTTTCCTTGCGCCACAGCTCCACCAGGAACTCGGGGTCGTAGCGGCCAGGGTAGACCTGCTTGAGGCCGAGCATCGTCGCGACATACGGCAGGCCCCAGGCGTGCACATGGAACATCGGGGTGATCGGCATGTACACGTCGTTGGTGCCCAGCAGGCGCACGCTGTCGATGGCGCCCATGATGGTCGACACACCCATGGTGTGCAGCACCAGTTGCCGGTGGGTGAAATACACGCCCTTGGGATTGCCGGTCGTGCCCGTGGTGTAGAAGGTGGTGGCGACCGAATTCTCGTCGAAATCCTCGAAGTCGTACTGCGGGCTCGCAGCCGCCAGCAATTGCTCGTACTCGCCGACGAGGTTGGGCAGGTCTGCGGTTTTTTCCGGGAGGTCGGTCAGCAGCAGGGTTTTCTCCACCGTGGTCAAGTGGCCCGCCACGGCGTTGTACAGCCCCACGAACTCACTGTTGACCAGCACGAAGCGGTCCTCGGCGTGGTTCATGGTGTAGAGGATCTGTTCCGGCGACAGGCGCACGTTGATGGTGTGGATCACCGCGCCGATCATCGGGATGGCGAACATGCATTCCAGGTAGCGATGGCTGTCCCAGTCCATCACGGCCACGGTGTCACCGGCCTTGACCCCGGCCGCCGTCAGCACATTGGCCAGCCTCGCGACCCGTTCGATCAGGGTCGGGTAGGTGTAGCGCAGCTGGTCGCGGTAAATGATCTCGCGGGTTTTCTCGTAGCGAGCCCCGGACATCAGCAGCCGTTTGATCAGCAATGGGTACTGGTAAGCGCCTTCGGCTGGGGGGATAACGCGAGTCTGCAACATAAGAATCCCTTTTCTGACTGCACGGTCGTGGCTGAAAGTAAGCACTCTAGTGCCCTTGCACGCCGGCCAAATCAGCCAAAGGAATGATTTGCAGAGCCGCGTAAATGCTAGCTTTGCGCCAGCATTCACAGGCTTAAACACCCGCCCTGTAGGAGCGAGCTTGCTCGCGATTGCGGTGGATCAGGCGACATTGTCGTTAATTGACACACCGCTATCGCGAGCAAGCTCGCTCCTACAGGGATAGGGGGCCGCGGTCAGTGCATCTCGGTGAACGCGAGTTTCACCCCGATGGCGATCAGCACCGCGCCCATGGTCCGGTCGAACCAGTGGCCCATGCGGGCAAAACCGGCGCGCACGCGCTGCTGGCTGAACAGCATCGCCACCAGGCAGAACCAGGTCGCCGTCGCGGCGGCGAGGTAGATGCCGTAGCCGGCCTGCACCGCCAGCGGCGTGTGCGGGTTGATGACCACGGTGAACAGCGACAGGAAGAACAGCGTGGCCTTGGGGTTCAGGCCGTTGGTGACGAAGCCCGAGGTGAACGCGCCACGGGCGGTGCGCTCGCCCGCTTCCTTGTGCAGGTCATCGGCCACCGGCTTGGCCGGCTGCGCGCGCAGGGCCTTGAAGCCGATGTACAGCAGGTAGGCGGCCGCCGCCCATTTCAAGGCATTGAACAGCATGATCGACTGCGACACGATCAGGCCGATACCGAGCAACGAATAGCCGACATGCAGGAAAATCGCCGTGCCCACGCCCAGCGCCGTCCAGGTACCGGCGCGGCGGCCGTGGGTCACGCTCTCACGCACCACCACGGCAAAGTCCGGGCCTGGGCTGGCCACGGCCAGTAGATGGATAAGGGCGACGGTCAGGAATTCTGTCCAGTACAAGGGGATACCTCGGGGTGGTCGGTCGAAAAACCTATTACCCCCTGTAGGAGCGAGCTTGCTCGCGATGGCGGTGTGTCAGGCGATATTGTCGTTAACTGACAGACCGCCATCGCGAGCAAGCTCGCTCCTACAGGGGGATGTGTAGGCCGGCAGGGAGTAACCATTTGTTTCTATCTGGTAGGCTCGGCAGATTACGCTTTCAGTTCATTGCACAAAAGGTACAGTTGATGACGAACTTTCGCCGCGCCGTTTTCCTCGACCATCCATCGCTCGACCTCGGTGACCTGGACCTCACCCCCTTGCGCGATTGTTTCGACGAACTGGAGCTGTTCGCCCAGACCACGCCGGAACAGGTCGCCGAACGCCTCAAGGGCGCGACCGTCGCCATCAGCAACAAGATCCTGATCGACGCCGCGACCATCGCCGCCAGCCCCGAGCTCAAGCTGATCCTGATCACGGCCACCGGCACCAACAACGTCGATCTCGCCGCCGCCCGCGCCCATGGCGTCACGGTGTGCAATTGCCAGGGTTACGGCACGCCGTCGGTGGCGCAGCACACGATCATGCTGCTGCTAAACCTGGCCACACGCCTGGCCGATTACCAGAAAGCCGTCGGTGAAGGTCGCTGGCAACAGGCCAAGCAGTTCTGCCTGCTCGATTACCCGATCGTCGAGCTCGAAGGCAAGACGCTCGGCCTGCTCGGCCACGGCGAACTGGGTGGCGCGGTGGCCCGCCTGGCCGAAGCGTTCGGCATGCGCGTGCTGCTCGGGCAGATTCCAGGCCGCCCTGCCCGCCCCGACCGTTTGCCGCTGGATGAATTGCTGCCGCAGGTCGATGCGCTGACCCTGCACTGCCCGCTCAACGAACACACCCGCCACTTCATCGGCGCCCGCGAACTGGCGTCGATGAAACCGGGCGCGTTCGTGGTCAACACCGCGCGCGGTGGCCTGATCGACGAACAGGCATTGGCCGATGCCCTGCGCAATGGCCACCTCGGCGGCGCGGCCACCGACGTGCTCAGCGTCGAACCGCCAGCGGCCGGCAACCCGTTGCTCGCCGACGACATCCCGCGCCTGATCGTCACCCCGCACAACGCCTGGGGCAGTCGCGAGGCGCGCCAGCGGATCGTCGGCCAGTTGACCGAAAACGCACAGGGCTACTTCAGCGGTAAGGCACTGCGGGTCGTCAGTTGATAAACTGCCGCACATTTTTTCAGGGAGCAGAGTATGGATCCGCGCAGTGAAGTACTGCTTCGTCAGGCCGAGTTGTTCCAGGGCTCGGTGTTGCTGGCCGGTTTGCCCGCCGACGATTTGCTCGGGCGCCTGCCCGACGCCCACGGCTGGTGCTGGCATGCCGGCGATCAGGCCGGGCTGGAGGCACGTTTCGCCGGGCGCAGCCATTTCGGCGTGAACGCTCCCGAGCGCGAGTTCGAGGCTGCGGTGCTGTTCCTGCCCAAGGCCCGCGACCTCACCGATTACCTGCTCAACGCCCTCGCCTCGCGCCTGGCCGGGCGCGAGCTGTTTCTGGTGGGAGAAAAGCGCAGCGGTATCGAAGGCGCGGCCAAACAACTGAACCCGTTCGGCAAACCGCGCAAGCTCGACAGTGCCCGGCATTGCCAACTCTGGCAGGTCACCGTGGCCGACGCGCCAGCGGCCAAACCCCTGGAAAGCTTGGCTCAGACCTATGAGCTGCCACTGGCCGAAGGCCCGTTGACCGTCATCAGCTTGCCGGGCGTGTTCAGCCACGGCCGGCTGGATCGCGGCAGTGCGTTGTTGCTGGAGCACCTGGACAAGTTGCCGAGCGGCCACTTGCTGGACTTCGGTTGCGGCGCCGGCGTGCTGGGGGCGGCGGTCAAGCGTCGCTACCCGGACAGTCAACTGACCCTGCTGGATGTCGATGCCTTTGCCACGGCCAGCAGTCGCCTGACCCTGGCGGCCAACGGCCTGCAGGCCGAGGTGATTACCGGTGACGGCATCGACGCCGCACCGATGGGTTTGAGTGCGATCCTGAGCAACCCGCCGTTCCATGTCGGGGTGCACACCAACTACCAGGCTACCGAGAATTTGCTGCGAAAAGCGGCAAAACATCTGAAAAACGGCGGCGAACTTCGCCTGGTCGCCAACAGCTTCCTGAAGTACCAGCCACTGATCGAAGAGCATCTTGGCGTGTGTGCGATCAAGGCCGAAGGACAGGGTTTCCGCATCTACCGGGCCAAGCGCGGCTGACACGTCTTTTCAAAAAAGGGGCTTGCCCAATCGGATTTGCCTAGGCAGAATCCGCTCCGTCCTAGGGGAGTAGTCTCCCACGAGCGCCATGCTCGTCCGGCGTGCGTCAACATACTTGGTCCTCAGACCATGGCGCATGCGACCCAAGCCTCCGCATCAGACGGAGCGCAGGGTTTGACAAGACCTATGACACGCACACCTTACCCGGGGCGGGAAGGCTGTACGTGTCATAGCCGTGTCGACCCGCCCCTTAGGAAAACCCTGATGCTGGATTCACTTCTCGTTCCCACCGCAATCGTTGCCTTGGCCGAAATCGGCGACAAGACGCAACTGCTCGCGCTGATTCTGGCTGCCCGGTTCCGTAAACCGTGGCCCATCATCGCCGGCATCGTCGCCGCCACCCTGGCCAACCACGCAGCCGCCGGTGCAGTCGGGGCCTGGTTCGGCAGTTTCTTCTCGGATGCGATGCTGCACTGGATTCTCGCCGCCAGTTTTGCCGCAACCGCGCTGTGGACCCTGGTGCCGGACAAACTGGATGACGACGAAGCCAGCACGACCCGCAAGTTCGGGCCGTTCCTGACCACGCTGATCGCGTTCTTCCTCGCGGAAATCGGTGACAAGACGCAAATCGCCACGGTGATGCTCGCCGCGCAATACCCGGAACTGTGGCTGGTGATCATTGGTACCACCGTCGGCATGCTGATTGCCAACGTGCCGGTGGTACTGGCGGGTAACTTCGCTGCCGAGAAACTGCCGTTGACCCTGATCCGTCGCCTGGCGGCGTCGGCGTTCTTCATCCTGGCGGTGGTGGCGGTTTACAAGGCGATGCAGAGTAGTGGGTGGGTTTAAAACCGTGTAATCGTTCATCGCGAGCAGGCTCGCTCCCACATTGGCTCTCTGTCGGACACAACATTTGTGTTCAATGAAAATCAACTGTGGGAGCGAGCCTGTCGAGGCGTCGAACCGTCGCGATTAGGTCAGCCGCAACAACGCAAAATCAGGACTTCGGCGCTTTCTCGTACAACGGCATCACCTTCGGAATCGCCGCTTCCAGGGAAGCGATCCGGCTGCTGGAGTTCGGGTGAGTGCTCATGAACTCCGGTGGCGAGCCTTCCGAGGCCTTGCTCATCTTGTTCCACAGGGTGATCGCCGCGTTCGGGTTGTAGCCGGCGCGAGCGGCCAGTTCCAGGCCGATCAGGTCCGCTTCGTTTTCGTTGGCGCGGCTGTTGGGCAGGGTCATGCCGTAGTTGGCAACGGTGTCGGCCAGCGCCAGGCTGTCCTGGCCGAGGCCGAACAAGGCGCCGGCGCCCTGCTTGGCCATCTCGATGCCGTAGGCCTTGGACATGGCTTCACGGCCGTGTTCGCGCAGGGCGTGGGCAATTTCATGGCCCATGACCGCCGCGATTTCATCGTCGGTGAGTTTCAGGGTGTCGATCAGCCCGGTGTAGAAAATGATCTTGCCGCCCGGCCCGCAGTTGGCATTGAGCTCGTCGCTCTTGATCAGGTTGACCTCCCATTTCCACTGGGCCGAATCCGGACGGAAAACCGGTGCCTGGGCAATCAGCCGATTGGCAATCGTCTGTACACGCTTGGCCTCGGCGCTGGTCTTGTCCAGCACGCCCTGGCTGCTCGCCTCGCCCACGGTCTTCTGGTAGGACTGGGCATACATCTGGTTGACTTCGTCCGTGGACAACATGCTGAACATGTACTGTTTGCGCTCCACGCCCACGGCCCCACCGCTGGTGGTGTTGACCGACTGACACCCGGCGAGCAACAGACCCGCGCCCAGAGCACACACAACCAATCGCTTGTTCATCAATAAACTCCTTGAAAACATGCCGGCTATCCTAGGCGCCCATTTGTATTGGCGCCAGATACAACAGACACACAAGCAAACATTTCAGATGAAGCCCCGTGTGCTGTAGGAAAAAATTCACATCACCGGCCGGCCGCAGCCGGCCATGCTTCAAATGCGACATCAACCTCTCCAAAACAGTCAATTCATCGCCCCGCGCTCATGGCCCTCAGTGCCAATGCCGATACAGCACCGCAGATATCCTCTTGCGTGCGGAGTCCCCATGAAGTTCAAGTCGATCCAGTTTTCCGTGGCAGCCCTGGCCGGTGCCATCGTATTAAGTGTCGTCGCGGCGCTGGTGCTGTACGCGCTGTTCTCCGGTGCCCGCACCCAGGACATGGTCCAGGAGCGAACCCAGGCGCAATTCGAACAAGTCATCGAACAGCGCCTGACGTCCCTGGCGCAAACCCAGGTCAGCCAGATCCAGCGTGAACTCGAAGCGCCCCTGCTGATTGCCGGCGGCCTGGTGCGGGTCAACGCGCTGATCGGCACGCCGGGTGCCGACGGCCAACCGCAGTTGAGCCTCAACCGCGAGCAATTGATCAGCCTGATCAAGGAAAACGTGGCGAAAAACCCGAAGATTCTCGGCACCTACATCGCCTGGGAACAAAACGTACTGGACCGCAATGACGCGGCCTACATCGGCACCCAGGTCAAAGGCATCGACCCGGCCAACGGCCGTTTCCTGCCGTGGTGGTTCCGCAATGCCGACGGCAGCCTGGGCCTGGACAAACTGGTGGATGTCGACGACCAGAAGACCCTGTCCACCGGGGTGCGTGCCAGCGAGTATTACCTGTGCTCGAAAGAGACGAAAAAGTCCTGTGTGATTGATCCGGCGCCCTACAAGGTCGGCGACAAGATCGTCATGCTCGCGTCCTTCATCGAACCGATCATGCTCAACGGCGCCTTCCAGGGCATCGTCGGCGCCGACCTGTCGGTGAACTTCATCCAGGAAATGCTCCTGGGCGCCAACCAGAAGCTGTACAACGGCTCGGGCGTAATGGCGCTGATCGGAGGCAATGGCCGGATCGTCGCCTACACCAAGGACCCGAGCAAATTCGGTGAAAAGGTCAGCGACATCCTCGACAGCCAGCAGATTGCCAACATGGCCAATCTCAAGCGCGGCGAAGTGACTTACACCGTCGACAAGGCCCAGGGCCGCATCGAGTTGTACCTGCCATTCGGCATCGGCCAGACCGACGCGCGCTGGACGCTGATGCTGCAACTGCCGCTGGACGCGGTGATGGCCGACCTGCAAAAGCTGCAGGCCGACCTCAATAGCCAGCGCAAGTCCGACACCTTCGGCATGGCCATGGTCGGCCTGGTGATTGCCGGCATCGGCCTGCTGGTGATCTGGCTGGTGGGCCACGGCATTGCCCGCCCGCTGCGGCAGATGGTGGCCATGCTCGACGACATCGCCAAGGGTGAAGGCGACCTGACCCGCCGCCTGAGCAGCGATCGCGCCGATGAACTGGGCTCGATCGCCAAGGGCTTCAACACCTTCCTGGCCAAGTTGCAGGCGATGATCACCCAGGTGGTGACGTCGGTGCAGAGCGTCAGCGACTCGTCGGAACACACCGCCGACATCGCCATCCGCACCAACATCGGCGTGCAGAAGCAAATGGTCGAGATCGACCAGGTCGCCACCGCCGTGCATGAGATGACCGCCACCGCCCAGGATGTGGCGCGCAACGCCACCCAGGCGGCGCAAGCGGCGAGCCACGCCGACCAGTCGGCGGCCCAGGGCAAGCAGATCGTGCAGGACACCTCGAACTCGATCGGCGTGCTGGCCGTGGAAATCGGCAAGGCGGTGAATGTGGTGCAAGCGCTGGCCAAGGACAGCGAGAACATCAACGCCATCCTCACCGCCATTCGCGGCATCGCTGAACAGACCAACCTGCTGGCCTTGAACGCCGCCATCGAAGCGGCGCGCGCCGGGGAACAAGGTCGCGGGTTTGCCGTGGTGGCCGATGAAGTGCGCAACCTGGCGCAGAAAACCCAGCAGGCCACCGAAGAAATCCAGACCATGATCCAGCAGTTGCAACAGGGCACGCGCGACGTGGTGCGGGTGATGGAAGACAGCCAGAACCGCACCGATGAGAGCGTGCAACACGCGGCCAAGGCGGCCGAAGCGCTGGACGCGATCACCCGGGCGGTGTCGGTGATCAACGACATGAACACCCAGATCGCCAGTGCCGCGGAGGAACAGAGCGCGGTGGCCGATGACATCAACCGCAACGTGATCAACATCGGCCAGGTGGCCAACGAGGTGGCGGGCGGTGCCGATGAGTCGAGCGCGGCGAGTGCCGGGTTGACCAAGTTGGCCGAGCAGCAGCGGCGGTTGATCAATCAGTTCAAGGTTTGATCTTCAGGGCCCTATCGCGAGCAGGCTCGCTCCTACACGGGATCTGCGTTCACTGTAGGAGCGAGCTTGCTCGCGATAGGGCCGGCCGAAACACCCCATCAAGCCGGAGTCAGACACTCCGGCCCATTCAATTTCGGATCATTCACCAGATTAGCCAGCACCCGCTCGCGCAACGCGACCGGCTCGCTGGCCAACAGCCCCTGCAGCACATGCAAGGGTGTTTCTGGATCGAGCCAGGCCTGTTGCCCTGCCGCATCGAGGATCAGGGGCCGCCGCTGGTTCATGGCCGGCTGCGTGATCACCGCCGTGCTCAGCCACACCTGTTCCTGCACCGGGTAGGCTTCCCAGATCGCCGCAAAAAACACTGACGAGCCCTCCCCCGGCGTCAACCAGTACGGGCGCTTGCGGGTGCCGCCGCGCCATTCGTAAAAGCCGTTGGCCGGCAGCAGGCAGCGGCGCTCGCGCAGGGCCTGGCGGAACATCGGTTGCTCGGCCACGGTTTCGGCCCGGGCATGGGCCGGGGTGCGGGACAGGTCGGTCAGCCACGGCGGCGTCAATCCCCAGCGCGCACGGGCCAACGTGCGCTGGCCGTCGGCGTCGGCGCGAATCATCAACACCGAATCGTTGGGGGAAATGTTCCACTGGGCCTGCTGATCGGCCGGAAAGCCAGGCAGGGCCGCGAAGGCGGGGTTCCAGCGAAACAGGGCATAACGTCCACACATGGGGTAGCACGACTCTTGATAAAACGACCGCCAGCCTAACAGACCAGCGTGCCGGGAAAACTGTCCGGTTCATCGCCCGGCAGTGGCAGCGCGGCATTGTACGCCGTGATCAGCGCGCGGGCGCTGGCGGCCTGATCGTCTTCCACCGCCAGCCCCAACAGACCGAAGATGGGCAGCTCGCCGCTGGCACCGAGCAAATCCCGCCCGACCAGATGCGCCTCGATACCCTCGCTTTCCAGCATGCGTTGCAGCAACTCGCCTTCCATCAGGCTTTCCGGCTCATAGATTCGCTGCATGAAATGCCCCTTCATTCATTTTCGCTGTGAACTTCGAGCATCCATTCCTGACCATCGGTCTGCAGTACAAAGGTAATCGGCCGGCAACACACCGGACAGTCTTCAATATAGGTCTGGTCACCGCCGGACAGGTCCAGCACGGCCTCGGCCTCTTCTCCACAATAAGGACATTCGTAGCGCTCGGTTTCCAGCATCGCGGTCTCCAGGGTGACTTGTGCGTATAATCGCCGGTCTATTTGCAGGGCTATTGGTGTCTGGCTACCTTTTCAGACCGTGCCCCGCCGGTTTTCGATCAAAACCTTTACTTACCCTAGCCGTTTCCAACAAGAGAGCATGATGGGCGAATTCGATGCCATCCGACCTTACGACGATAGCGAAGTCCCAGCGGTGCTGGCACGTTTGCTCAGCGACAAGGCGTTTCTAGATATCCTCACCCACTTCCGCTTTCCGCGTTTTGCCGGTGCCTTCGGCTGGATGCTCAAACCGCTCATTGCGGCCCGCCTGCGCCGTGAGTTCGCCGGGGTCGATTCGGTGGCCACGCTGCAGGACAAGGTCGAGTATTACGTCGACCACACCATCGACCGCGCCACCGACGGGGTGACCTACACGGGCGTCGAGCAATTCAAGTCCGGCAGCGCCTACCTGTTCATCGCCAACCACCGCGACATCGTGATGGACCCGGCCTTCGTCAACTACGCCGTGTATCACGCCGGCTTGCCGACGCCGCGCATCGCGATTGGCGACAACCTGCTGCAAAAGCCCTTCGTCAGCGACCTGATGCGCCTGAACAAGAGCTTCATCGTGCACCGTTCGATTACCGGGCGCCGGGAAAAAATGGCCGCTTACCAGCTGCTGTCCGCGTACATCAACCACTCGATCCGCAACGATTGCGCCTCGATCTGGATCGCCCAGGCCGAAGGCCGGGCCAAGGACGGCGATGACCGTACCGAGTCGGCGATCCTCAAGATGTTCCACATGAGCCGCAAGGACGAGCCATTCGGCGAGGTCATCAAGTCGCTGAACCTGACCCCGGTGTCGATCAGCTACGAATACGACCCGTGCGACCAGGCCAAGGCCCGCGAGCTGTACATCCGCGCCACCACCGGCAGCTACACCAAAGTACCGGGCGAGGATGACGTGAGCATCGCCAAGGGCATCACCGGCTACAAGGGCCGGGTGCACGTGAACTTCGCCGCGCCGATCACTGAATTGTTCGAAGACACCAAGCAACTGGCGGTCGAGATGGACAAGCAGATCCTGGGGGGCTATCGCCTGTTCCCGGTGCACTACCTGGCGTACGCGCAGTGGCAGGACGCCGATCCGCAGTTGCAGGTACCCAAGGCCGCCGAGGTGTTCGGTGCCGACGAACTGGCCAAGGCCCAGGCGCAATGGCAACAGCGCCTGGATGCCTGCCCTGAAGAGCATCGCCCGTTCCTGGTGCTGCAATACGCAACGCCCGTGCGCAATCAGTACCGGGTGAAGGCCGGGTTGTCGCTATAAGGCATTTGGCTGGAACGAAAACGGCGCCCTCGGGCGCCGTTTTGCATGGGGCTTTCTTTACACGCCGTTCAGACCCGCGTGCTGATCCACGACACCAGCAGTGCCAGCCCCAGGCAGGCAAAGCCGAATCGGTAGAAAAACCGGTTCATGCGCAAGGTCGCCCAATCAATGTTTGGCTCCTCGCTCGGACGGCTCTGACGCTGCGCCAGCAGATTGGCCTGCGCGCGCAATTCACGGCGACGCGTGGCGTGCAGCAGCCAGCTGCCCGGAAACGCAAACAGCAAGGCCAGCAGATTGATCAACTTGGCGGGATGGGCAGTAAACAGCGTCATCAAATGCAGCGACATCACAAACCTCGGACGGTTGACCGGCGCCGGATCGACGACCGCGGCGCGAATTCTACCCAAAGACGCCCCGGCTGCCCGAGGTTTTACGACAAATAACTCACCATCTGGCAGATTCCTGCCCTGCGTCACGGCTTCGTCATCTGAATAGGCCAGTCTCTCGCCCCACCAAAACCGACACGGACATTGTCATGCTGCACGCAGAAAACCAGGATCGCCTCTACCTCATTGCCCAAAGCGAAGAACAACAAGCGCTGGTCGGCAGCCTTGCCTTCAACGTTCAGGATCGTCATTGGCTGGTGTATTGCGCGCTGGGAGGGCATCAACACGCGGACTTGCCCGAAACGGACTTGCTGACGGGTGTGAGTGTGCTGGATTTTTATTGCGAAGCGGCTTGATCTGAGTGTTTACCCAGATACCTGGCTGTGCAGAGTAACTGTGGGAGCGAGCCTGCTCGCGATGGACCCAAGATCGCCGCAGGGCGTCAGACTGCCCGCGTCATCGTTGACGATCATCGCGAGCAGGCTCGCTCCCACAAAATGCATCTGGCTGGAAGTTACTCGCCGAGGATCTGACCCACAGTCGGGTCCTTGAACAGGCGCGTCAGCGCATCGCTCAACACGTCGCTGACCAGCTTGGTGTTGGTTTCCTGGTTCGGCGCCATGCCGAAGCGCTGGTCCAGGGACGCACCGTAGCGCCCGCTGTAACGGCGGTTGGCGTTCTGCACGTCGGAGCGGAACGTTGCGCCGATGGTCGCTTCGGTCACGTACATGCCTTCCTTGGGCGACTGGTATTTCAGTTCCGCCAGGGTCACGGTCAGTTGCGGAGCATTCATCGCATTGGACGTCGGGGTGAAGCCCAGCAGGCGTACCGCTGCTTCGGCCTGGGCCTGCAGCTTCGGCAGGATCTGTTGGCCCTGCACGGTGATTGCGCTGGTTTCAGGGTACAGACCGCCGCGGGTGCCCAGGGTCGGCGAAGGACGACCGTCCACCACACGCACCACCACAGGCTGGCCACGGCCGACCGGCGCCAGCTGAGCGGTCAGCTTCGGCTCGGGGTTGAGTTGTTGCGGGCTGTGGGCGCAGCCAACCAGCGTCAAGCTAGTCACAGTGATCAAACCGAACAACAGGCGTTGCAACATGCTCATCTCTCCATCATCAGGCACAAACAGGCCGGCAGTATAGCGGTGCGCCATGTCGGCTAACTAGCGTCGCGCAGCGATTACTGCAATCTCTGACCTGCCCCGTGGATGGCGGTTCCTGTCACACACTTTTCATGCGCTTTTCACAAGCGCGTCACGCCGCGCTGACAACGTAGGCAACAATTAGCCAAAAGGTCATTTGCCATGCGCTTTCTCATCTCGCTGTTCACCCCACGCCCGCAACATCGCTGCTTCGCGCTCCTGGATCGCAACGGTCATTGCCAGGCGTTCAAGCAGTGCAGCCTGCAGCCAATGGGCGAAGGCTGGGTCGAAATCGAAGAAATCCGTCTGAACTGGCTGCACCAGCCACTGCCCGCCAGTGCCCGTGTCATCCAGCGTCGCCCGCGTGCCCGTGCCCAGCAACTGTTGGCGACCTGACCAGACGCCTAATAAAAGTCATTAAACACGCCCATTTCCCTGCGTTTCTTAGATACAATCTCCCCCCGATTATAAGGACGTCTCCTGATCGGGCCTCGCAGCACCGTCAATGCCTTGGGCAAAACCTGGGAATTGACACCCCGCACCGCCCCACAGAGAGCCGCCCACACAGATCGAGTGAAGCTGGCGCGCTTGCTGTTCCTTGAGCAAAACCCCGCTTTATTACGAATCTGCAGAGCTGTCATTACGCTCGGTCACTGAGCTGTTTGCCCGTTTTGTCTGTCATGCATCCCATGGCGGCCATCCATCCGGGCACGGTGCCAGGCTGGGACAGCCCTTTTTTGAGGTTCACGTCTTCAAAAGAGCGTGAAAAAAACGGGTTTTCACAACTTCACAAGAGTGTGGCGAGCAAATGAATAGTTTTGCGTCTGAATATGCACCATTAGCGTCTGGAACAGCCCAACGACACAGGACCGAGTACGCCTCGAACACCGGAGCCTGAAGCCTGTCCGCTACGGATTTGGTTGCACAAACGGATGTCTCGACCATAAGTCGAATTGCCAGTCGTGCGTCGAAATGAGTTCATAGACCTCATTGACCCGGCCGGTAGCGTCCGTCGAAGTTGCGATAAATTGCGAAGATTCGGACATGGCGATCCTGCCATGGGTATCCTGGGGCATCACTGACACGCCCCGTCACTCCTGGCAGCCATGCCGACAATTTGGTGCTGCAGATTTTGGAGACGCGTTAAATGGCGCATAACGAAGCAGTCGACGTAGTACTGGTAGGGGCCGGCATCATGAGCGCCACCCTGGCGGTACTGCTCAAAGAGCTCGACCCCGCGATCAAGCTGGAAGTCGTCGAGCTGATGGATTCCGGTGCCGCGGAGAGTTCCAACCCGTGGAACAACGCCGGTACCGGTCACGCCGGGCTGTGTGAACTCAATTACACGCCGCAGGCTGCCGACGGCGTCGTCGACATCAAGAAAGCCGTGCACATCAACACCCAGTTCGAGGTGTCGAAGCAGTTCTGGTCCTACCTGACCAAACAAGGCACCTTCGGTTCGTGCAAATCCTTCATCAGTCCGGTGCCGCACCTGAGCTTCGTGCAGGGCGACAATGGCGTGTCGTTCCTCAAGGAACGCTTCAAGGTGCTGAGCAAGCACCACGCCTTCGCTGACATGGAGTACACCGAAGACAAGGCCATGATGGCCGAATGGATGCCGCTGATGATGCCTGGCCGCGACAAGGACGAAGTCCTCGCCGCCACTCGCGTGATCAATGGCACCGACGTCAACTTCGGTGCACTGACCAACCAGCTGCTCAAGCACCTGACCAGCGCCCCCGATGCCCAGGTCAAATACTGCAAGCGCGTGACCGGCCTCAAGCGCAACAACGGTGGCTGGACCGTCAGCATCAAGGACGTCAACAACGGCAACACCCGTGAAGTCGACGCCAAGTTCGTGTTCCTTGGCGCGGGCGGCGCGGCATTGCCGCTGCTGCAAGCTTCCGGCATCGAGGAAAGCAAAGGCTTCGGTGGTTTCCCGATCAGCGGCCAGTGGCTGCGTTGCGATAACCCGGAAGTGGTCAAGCACCACCAGGCCAAGGTTTACAGCCAGGCCGCCGTGGGTTCGCCACCGATGTCCGTGCCGCACCTGGACACCCGCGTGGTCGACGGCAAGAAATCCCTGCTGTTCGGACCGTATGCCGGTTTCACCACCAAGTTCCTCAAGCACGGTTCGTTCATGGACCTGCCGATGTCGGTTCGCGCCGGTAACATCGGCCCGATGCTCGCCGTGGCAAAAAACAACATGGACCTGACCAAGTACCTGGTCAGCGAAGTGATGCAGTCGATGGAGCAGCGCCTGGAATCCCTGCGTCGCTTCTACCCCGAGGCGAAAGCCGAGGACTGGCGCCTGGAAGTGGCCGGCCAGCGGGTGCAAATCATCAAGAAAGACCCGAAAAAAGGCGGCATCCTGCAATTTGGTACCGAACTGGTCGCGGCCAAGGACGGTTCCCTGGCAGCCCTGCTCGGCGCTTCGCCAGGTGCTTCGGTGACGGTTTCGATCATGCTGGAACTGATCGAAAAATGCTTCCCGGGCAAAGCTTCCGGCGAATGGGCCGCCAAACTGGCGGAAATCTTCCCGGCTCGCGAGAAGCAACTGGAAACCGACGCTGCGCTGTACCGCAAGATCAACGCGCAGAACAACGTCGCGCTGGAACTGGTTGAAGAAAGCAGCGAAACCCCTAGCTTCGCTTGATTCGACGCCATGAAAAACGCCCCGCTCTCAATGAGAGCGGGGCGTTTTTTTATGCCTGGATACAATCGACTGTACCTGTAGGAGCGAGCTTGCTCGCGATGGCGTCCTGTCAAACGACGAGGGTGAACCTGCTGGCCCCATCGCGAGCAAGCTCGCTCCTACAGAGTCATCAACCGCGGGCGGCGTTGATCAATTCGATGTAATCGGCGGCGTTACGCTGATCCTTGATCAACGCGACGAAATCATTGCCATGCTCGTCCTTGCCATCGAGGTCCAGGCCTTCGGCCTTGAAGAACACCAGGAAACGCTCGAAATCGTCGATGCGCAGGCCACGGTAGGCCTTGATCAGTTTGTGCAGGGACGGCGAAGTGGCATCGACCGGTTCGAAATCGAGAAACAACCTGATCTGCTCGTCGCCGATCTCGTCACCAATCACTTGCTTCTTATCTTTACGCATTGCCGACTCCAGCTCACAGACATTTCACGGGGACGGCAGTTTACCCCTCACAGGCCGCCAGGCTCAACGCGGGCGCACGGCACCGGTGTGCAAATCGGCCCACACGTGGCCATTGGCGTAGCTGAGGAACTGGCAATACACGGTTTCATTGCGCAACAGGTCAATCACCGTACGGTATTGAGTCAACGGGTAATACAGCGTCAGGGTTTTGCTCTGGTCGTCGTAGATCGGTTTTTTCAGGCTTTTGCTTTCGCCATCGAAGTTGACCAGCACTTGGGTGATGGTCGCCCCCTTGTTCAGCGACTTGCCCTTGAGGCGGATCAGCAGCGGTGAGGTGACCGGGATCGGCTGCTGGTTGGACTGACGCTGGCTGCCGACCACCACCGAATACTCGGTGACCTGCAGCAATTGCTGCTGCTCAGGCTCGGCGTCGCGCAGGGTCAGGTCGTCGGGGGGCAGAAACTGCGCGTGCATCGGTGCCGGGGCGGCAGCCAGCGGCAGGCTGAGGGTCAGCAACAGGGCGGCACAGCTGCGGATCAAAAGGCTCATGACGGGCTCCGGGGGCGAGGCCGGGCACTTTACCATGTGCAGGCGCACACTTTCCCCCGTGGGAGCGAGCCTGCTCGCGAAAAACATCCGCACAACACGGGCATTCAGGACGCCCGCGTTATCGTTGACGTTTTATCGCGAGCAGGCTCGCTCCCACAGGTTGGAAAGGGGGGGATCAATCGAACTGCGCGCGCATCCAGGCGTGGTATTCGCTCACACCTGGCTCGCCTTCACGGGGCGCCCAAGGGGCGAGTTCACCCTCGCCCACCGGGCGATAGGGGCCGGCCTTGCACTCGAACATCAGGCTGTCGGCTTCCAGCACCACCAGGCCATGGAACACCCCGGTGGGCAAATCCACCCCCACGCAATCACCGCCCGCCTGCAGGATCTGCTTGCGCACCACCGCACCGCTCTCGTCGAAAATCAACACGCCAAGCCGCCCCTTGAGCACCAGCAAGGTCTCGGCCTTGTTTTCCCCCAGGTGACGGTGAGGTGGAATGTAGGTGCTCGGTTGCAAGCCCACGGCCATCCGATGGCAGGCCTCTTCCATCTGATGGAAGTTGTGATGCTGGCGTCCACGCGGGTTGGCCGCGGCTTTCTCGGCAAGTTCGGTAAACAGGGTCTGGTCAAGAAAGCGCGGCGTGCTCATGGCTTACATTCCTTTAACGGCAAAAATCCCGTTGGCGTTGCGCCAGTAGCCTTTGTAATCCATGCCGTAGCCGAAGATGTAGCGGTCGATGCACGGCAGGCCGACGAAATCGGCTTTGAGGTCCGGACGCGCCTTGCGGTCGTGGTCCTTGTCGATCAGCACGGCGGTATGCACCTTGCGCGCGCCGGCATGCCGACAGAAGTCGATGATCGCGCCCAGGGTATGCCCTTCATCGAGGATGTCGTCGATGATCAGCACGTCGCGGTCGATGAACGACACTTCCGGCTTGGCTTTCCAGAACAGGTCGCCACCGCTGGTTTCATTGCGATACCGGGTCGCGTGCAGGTAGGACGCTTCCAGCGGGAATTGCAGATGGGTGAGCAGCTTGCCGGCGAAAATCAGGCCGCCGTTCATCACACAGAACACCACCGGGTTGCTGTCAGCCAGCTGCTCGTTGATGTGAGCACCGACGCGGGCGATGGCCGCCTCGACTTCAGCTTCGGTGTACAGGCAGTCAGCCTCTCGCATGATTTGACGGATATGCTCGAGATCAGCGGACATGGCGCTCTCCAGGGGTGCAAGTTGGGAAAAGCGGGCAAAGGTACGCATCCCGCCCGGTCAGATCAAGCGTTTGTGGACTAACGTACTCTAATGTCTATAGGACAACACCCTCGGATAGATTAATCTAGGCCGGTTTTTTTGCCCGCCGCCGGAGCCTTTCCCATGCCCATCCTCGAGATCCGCCATCCGCTGATCCGTCATAAACTTGGCCTGATGCGCCGCGCAGACATCAGCACCAAGAATTTTCGTGAACTCGCCCAGGAAGTCGGCGCCCTGCTGACCTACGAAGCCACCAAAGACCTGCCACTGGAAACCTACGATATTCCGGGTTGGTGCGGCACCGTGTCGGTGGAAAAAATCGCCGGCAAGAAGATCACCGTCGTGCCGATCCTACGTGCCGGCATCGGCATGCTCGAAGGCGTGCTGAGCCTGATCCCGGGCGCCAAGGTCAGCGCCGTGGGCGTGGCCCGCAACGAAGAAACCCTGCAGGCCCACACCTACCTGGAAAAACTGGTGCCGGAAATCGACGAGCGCCTGGCGATGATCATCGACCCGATGCTCGCCACCGGCAGCTCCATGGTCGCCACCATCGACCTTTTGAAAAAGGCCGGTTGCCGCGACATCCGCGCCATGGTGCTGGTGGCTGCCCCCGAAGGTATCGCCGCCGTCGAGAAGGCGCACCCGGACGTGACCATCTACACCGCGTCCATCGACCAGAAACTCAATGAACACGGCTACATCATCCCGGGCCTGGGCGATGCCGGCGACAAGATCTTCGGCACCAAGCAGAAGGACGCGTAAGCATGCAGCAAGAGTTCAACGATCCGCTCTGGCGCACGGTGCTGTCCGGCGCCCAGATGCTGTTCGTGGCGTTCGGTGCCCTGGTGTTGATGCCGTTGATTACCGGCCTCGATCCCAACGTGGCGCTGTTCACTGCGGGCCTGGGCACGATCCTGTTCCAGATCGTCACCGGGCGTCAGGTGCCGGTGTTCCTGGCATCGAGCTTCGCCTTCATCACCCCGATCATTCTCGCCAAGGGCCAGTTCGGCCTGGCGGCGACCATGGGCGGCGTGATGGCGGCCGGTTTCGTCTACACCTTCCTGGGCCTGGCGGTGAAGATCAAGGGCACCGGTTTCATCGACCGCCTGCTACCGCCAGTGGTGATTGGCCCGGTGATCATCTCCATCGGCCTGGCCATGGCGCCGATTGCCGCCAACATGGCGATGGGCAAGGCCGGCGACGGCACCGAGCTGATCCATTACCAGACCGCCATGATGATCTCGATGCCAGCGCTGCTGACCACCCTGATCGTCGCCGTGTTCGGCAAGGGCATTTTCCGCCTGGTGCCGATCATCTCCGGTGTGCTGGTGGGCTTTGCCATGTCGTTCTACTTCGGTGTGGTCGACACGGCGAAGATCGCCGCGGCCCCCTGGTTCGCGATCCCGGCCTTCACGGCGCCGGAGTTCAACTGGCAGGCGATCCTGTTCATCGTTCCGGTGGCACTGGCTCCGGCCATCGAGCACATCGGCGGCGTGATCGCAGTCGGCAGCGTGACCGGTCGCGACTACCTGAAGAAACCTGGCCTGCACCGCACGCTGTTCGGCGATGGCATTGCCACCACCGCAGCCGGCCTGTTCGGTGGTCCGCCCAACACCACCTACGCCGAAGTGACCGGCGCGGTGATGCTGACCAAGAACTACAACCCGAAAATCATGACCTGGGCGGCGATCTTCGCCATCAGCCTGGCGTTCATCGGCAAGTTCGGTGCGCTGCTGCAAAGCATCCCGGTGCCGGTGATGGGGGGGATCCTGTGCCTGCTGTTCGGTTCGATCGCGGCCGTGGGGATGAACACGCTGATTCGCCACAAGATCGACCTGAGCGAAGCGCGCAACCTGGTGATCGTCTCGGTCACGCTGGTGTTCGGCATTGGCGGTGTGCTGGTGGGTACCGGCACGGGTCCGGACGATTTCGGCCTGAAGGGCATCGCGCTGTGCGCCATTGTGGCGATTGCGCTGAACCTGATTTTGCCGGGCAATGATGGCTGGAAGAACAACAAGGCGGATGAGCCGCTGTTGTAAGGTTTCAAGTCATTGGTTGTCAGTTAGATAGCTATCGCGAGCAAGCTCGCTCCTACAGGTGTAGGAGCGGGCTTGCCCGCGATGCTTTTAAAGGGCCAACGGCGCTCTTTCACACAGCGCACTCAACGCCCGCGCCCACTGCGGATCATCATTGAGGCACGGCACCAGCACCAACTCCTCCCCTCCCGCTTCGCAGAATTGCTCCTTGCCGCGGTCACCGATCTCTTCCAGGGTCTCGATGCAGTCGGCCACGAACGCCGGGCACATCACCAGCACTTTCTTCACGCCGCTCTTGGCCAGCTCGTCCAGACGGGCTTCGGTGTAGGGTTCGATCCACTTCGCCCGGCCCAAGCGCGACTGGAAGGACACCGACCACTTGCCGTCCGGCAGGCCCATGCGCTTGGCGAACTCGGCCGCCGTGCGCAGGCACTGGCCGCGGTAGCAGGTCGCAACCACCTCCGGCGGCGCTCCGGCGCAGCAATCACCCGCGCCGTCGAAGCGGTGGCCGGGGTTGAGTTTTTTCAGGTGACGCTCCGGCAACCCGTGGAAGCTCAGCAACAGGTGATCGAAGTCCTGCTGCAAATGCGGTTTGGCGCTCGCCACCAGGGCATCGAGGTATTCCGGCTGATCGTAGAACGGTTCGAGAATCGACAGCGTGACGTCGAGCTTGTGCTCGCGGATCACCCGCTTGGCTTCCTCGATCACCGTGGTCGTGGTGCTGTCGGCGAACTGTGGATACAGCGGCGCAAGGGTGACGCGCTTGTGCCCCTGGGCGGCGAACTGCAGCAGTTTCGACTCGATCGAGGGCTGGCCATAACGCATCGCCAGTTCCACCGGCCCATGGCGCCATTGGGCGGTCATGGCCTGTTGCAGGCGGCGGCTGAGCACCACCAGCGGCGACCCCTCCTCCCACCAGATCGAGGCGTAGGCGTGGGCCGACTGCTCCGGACGCTTGATCAGGATCAGCGAGACCAGCAAACGACGCACCGGCCAGGGCAGGTCGATCACATACGGGTCCATCAGAAATTGATTGAGGTAGCTGCGCACGTCCGCCACCGAGGTGGAGGCCGGAGAGCCCAGGTTGACCAGAAGCAACGCGTGATCGGTCATGCAACATCCTATTTCAAAGGCGGCGGGACAAGTCGTCCAGTGCCGCGCGCAGATCAGTGAACTTGAAGGTGTAGCCCGCTTCCAGCAAGCGAGCCGGCAAGGCTTTCTGGCCGCCCAGCAACAGCGATGACAATTCCCCCAGGCCGACTTTCAACGCCAGCGCCGGCATCGGCATGAACGCCGGTCGGTGCAGCACGCTGCCCAGCGTCCTGGCGAACTCGCGATTGCGCACCGGTTTGGGCGCGCAGGCATTATAAGGACCACTGGCGCTTTTCTGATGCAGAAGAAAATCAATCAGGGCGATTTCGTCGTCGATATGAATCCAGGGCATCCACTGCCGACCATTGCCCAGAGGCCCGCCCAGCCCCAGTTTGAACGGCAGCAACAGCCGCGACAAAAAGCCGCCCTCGGCAGACAGTACCAGCCCGGTGCGAATGAACACGACCCGAACGCCCAACGCCTCGGCACGCTGCGCGGTTTCTTCCCAGGCAATGCACAACTGGCTGGCAAAGTCGTCGATGACGGGCGCCGAGTCTTCCGTCAACTCACGCTCGCCGCCATCGCCGTACCAACCAATGGCGGAGCCGGAAATCAGCACCTGGGGTTTTTGCTCGCAGTGTTCCAGCCAGGCCAGCAGGGTTTCGGTCAGGGTAATCCGGCTGCTCCAGAGCAGCGCCTTGCGCCGTGATGTCCACGGGCGATCGGCAATCGGCGCACCCGCGAGGTTGATGATCGCATCCACCGGTTCCTGTCCCAGGTCTTCGAACAGCGCGATACCGCGAACCTGGGGCCCGCAGATTTTCGCGACTTTGTCAGGCGTACGGCTCACGACGGTCAGGCGATGGCCCTGACTCGACCAGTGCCTGCAGAGTTGGCGTCCTATCAAACCAGTACCGCCGGTCAGCAATATGTGCATGACTTCTTCCTCGCGTGGCGTTTTCCCCTGATCACTAGTCTATTTTTATAAGCAGGGAATCTTTGATATCGAGCAGGCTCTGTGTTTAACAATAGGCCAAGCTGTCAGAACGAGAACATCAAAAGCTATACCAAAAAATAATTATGTACAGGTTTAAACCGCGGCGTAGTCTGTACAGAAAGGCAAACGAGGCCCCTATGACTGTACCTATCGCAATCATCGGCACCGGCATCGCCGGACTCTCAGCCGCCCAGGCCCTTACCGAGGCCGGGCATGTCGTTCAACTTTTCGATAAAAGCCGTGGCAGCGGTGGACGCATGTCGAGCAAACGCAGCGATGCGGGGGCCCTGGACATGGGCGCGCAATATTTCACCGCGCGCGACCGCCGCTTCGTCACCGAAGTCCAGCGCTGGCAAAGCAAAGGCTGGGTCGCCGAATGGGCACCGCAGCTCTACACCTACCATGGCGGGCAACTGAATCTGTCGCCGGACGAGCAGACTCGCTGGGTCGGCAGCCCGCACATGAGCGCCATCACTCGGGGCCTGCTGGGCGATTTGCAGGTGCAGTTCGCCTGCCGCATCACCGAGGTTTATCGCGGTGAAGAGCATTGGCATCTGCAGGATGCCGAGGGCTTCACCCACGGCCCGTTCAGCCATGTCATCGTCGCCACCCCGGCCCCACAGGCCACGGCGCTGCTGGCCAGCGCGCCGAAGCTCGCCGGTGCCGCCGCCGGGGTGAAAATGGACCCCACCTGGGCGGTCGCGCTGGCGTTCGAAACACCGCTGGACACCCCCATGGAAGGCTGCTTCGTGCAGGACAGCCCGCTCGACTGGCTGGCCCGAAACCGCAGCAAACCCGGGCGCGACAACATCCTCGACACCTGGGTACTGCACGCGACCAGCGCGTGGAGCCGGCAACACATCGACCTGTCCAAGGAAGCCGTGATCGAGCACCTGCACGGCGCGTTCGCCGAACTGCTGCACAGCAGCATGCCTGCGCCCACCTTCAGCCTGGCCCACCGCTGGCTCTACGCCCGCCCCGCCAGCAGCCATGAATGGGCCACGCTGGCCGATGCCGACCTGGGTCTCTACGCCTGCGGCGACTGGTGCCTGTCGGGCCGTGTCGAAGGCGCCTGGCTCAGTGGTCAGGAAGCCGCACGTCGCCTGCACGCACACCTGCAGTGAACCCGATCAACCCGAGTAAATTGCTGCTGTCGAAATGGACAGCAGCCCATCCGCAAAACCGCGAAAAACACTTTCTGGTGACCGACCTGTACCGCGATGATGCCGGCACGGTGCTGCACGTGGAATTGCAGGCAGTGCTGACCAGGCGCAGTGAACGCCTGGATTGGAAGGCCCTGAAAGACAGCGACGTCTGGATGCCGGGCTGGAAGTGATCCGCTGGCGCCGCGCCGAAAAGCTATACAAACAATTTGACTTGTACACCTTTGAATCTATGATGAAGTTATGTTGTACAGAATAATCAATCTGTACAGGTTCTGATTCGAGGTGCTCAGATGTCCGACACCCGTGTGAAACCTAAAATCGCCATCAGCGCCTGCCTGATGGGTGCCGAGGTGCGCTTCAACGGCGGGCACAAGCAATCGCAGCTGTGCAGTCACACCCTCACCGACTACTTTGATTTCGTTGCGGTGTGCCCCGAGGTTGCGATCGGCCTGGGCATCCCTCGCCAGCCGATCCGCCTGGTCGGCGACACCCGCCACCCCGAAGCCGTAGGCACCGTTGACCCCGCGTTGAACGTCACCCGGCCGCTGGCTGAGTTCGGTGAAAAGATGGCCACCGAGCTGGACGATATCTGCGGCTATATCTTCATGCAGAAATCGCCGTCGTGCGGGCTGGAGCGGGTCAAGGTCTATCACGCCAACGGCGCCCCGGTCGATGGCGGTGGCCGCGGCATCTACGCCGAAGCATTCTGCGCCCGGCATGTGGATTTGCCGGTGGAAGAAGCCGGTCGTTTGAATGACCCGGTGTTGCGGGAAAACTTCCTCACCCGCGTATTTGCCTACAGCGACTGGCAACAACTACGCCGGGAGGGTCTCTCCCGCCGCGCCCTCACCGACTTTCACTCGCGCTACAAATACCTGCTGATGGCCCACCATCCCGAGCAGTACAAAGTCCTGGGCAATTTGCTCGGCAACATGGGCCACACCGATCCACAGGAACTCGGCCCGCGCTATTTCAGCGCGCTGATGGCCGCGTTGAAACAGTGCGCCACGCGCGGCACGCACACCAACGTCCTGCAACACCTCAGCGGTTACCTCAAGCGGTGCATCAGTGCCGAAGACAAGCAGGAAATGCAGCACGTGATTGGCCAGTATCGCCTCGGCATCGTGCCGCTGGTGGTGCCATTGACGCTGCTCAAGCACTACTTCCGCCAACACCCCGATCCGTACATCGCGCAACAGGTTTACCTGCAACCGCACCCGGAAAACCTCAGCCTGCGAAACGCCATCTGATGAAAACCGCCATCGACAGCAGCGCCGGCGAAGACCTTGGCGCCGATTTCAAGAAAGCCCTGGACGAAGGCTGGCTGCCGATTCGTGAGGTGGCCCGACGCACCGGCGTCAACGCCATCACCCTGCGTGCCTGGGAACGTCGTTATGGCCTGATCGTGCCGCAACGCACGCCCAAGGGGCATCGGTTGTTCAGCGCCGAACACGTGCAACGCATCCTGACGATACTCACCTGGCTCAATCGCGGTGTGGCCGTCAGCCAGGTCAAACACCTGCTCGACACCCCCCAGGCCGCCAGCGCCTCGGTGGAAAACGATTGGCACGTGCTGCGCCACACCTTGCTGCAAGCGATCACGCAATTGAATGAACGCAGTCTCGATGACACCGTCAACCAGGCCATTGCCTTGTACCCGCCACGGACCTTGTGCGAACACCTGCTGATGCCGCTGCTGACCGAACTGGAACAACGCTGGCAAGGTCAGTTCGGTGCGCAGATGGAGCGGGTGTTTTTTCACTCCTGGCTGCGCAGCAAGTTCGGCGCGCGCCTTTATCACAACAATCGCCAGTTGCGCAGCGCGCCGCTGCTGCTGGTCAATCACTCGGACCGGCCACTGGAGCCGCATCTGTGGCTGACCGCGTGGCTGTTCAGCAGCGCCGATTGCCCGGTGGAAGTGTTCGACTGGCCACTGCCGCCCGGCGAACTGGCGCTGGCCGTCGATCACCTGCAAGCCCGTGGCGTGCTGCTGTATTCAAGCAAAGCCATCAACCTGGCGCAGTTACCCAAACTGCTGCACGGCGTCGGCTGCCCGAAAATGATCGCCGGCCCGGCGGTGTGCATCCATCACGCCGAGCTGGCCGCAAAAACCTCTGACATCGCTGATCTGTTCCTGGCCGAAGACCCGCTCTCGGCACACCAGGAATGGGTTCGGCGCGAACTTCTCTAGATGAGTGCCGACACCACCATGCAATTGATCTGGCTGCGCAGCGACTTGCGCCTGCATGACAACACCGCCCTCTCGGCGGCAGCGGACCGTGGCCCCTGTGTCGCGATTTACCTGCTCAGCCCCGGACAATGGCAGGCCCATGACGACGCGCCGTGCAAGGTGGATTTCTGGCTGCGCAACCTCGCTCACTTGAGCAAGGCATTGGGCAAGCTGCACATTCCGTTGCTGATCCGCACGGCCGAGCATTGGGATAAGGCGCCCAGGGTGCTGCTCGATGTCTGCCGCGAATTGAACGTCGAGGCGGTGCACGTCAACGAGGAATATGGCGTCAACGAGAGTGATCGCGACGCGGCAGTGGCCGATCTGCTGGGCCGTCACGACATCGCCTTCAACAGTTATCTGGATCAGTTGTTGTTCAAACCCGGCAGTGTGCTGACCAAGACGGGCACGTACTTTCAGGTGTTCAGCCAGTTCCGCAAAGTGTGTTACGAACGCCTGCATCGGTCGCTGCCGGGCCGGGTTAAGGCGCCGATGGCGCAGCAGAAGCTGAACATCAAAAGCGATGAAATCCCCGCCAGCGTCAAAGGTTTCGAGCTCCCCAGCGACACCCTGCGCGCCCTTTGGCCCGCCGGCGAAGCCGAAGCGCAGCGCCGCCTCGACACCTTTGCCGACCAGCAGATCGACTACTACCAGAGCGAGCGCGACTTCCCGGCCAAACCCGGCACCAGCCAGCTCTCGGCGTACCTCGCCGCCGGGGTGATTTCCCCGCGCCAGTGTCTGCACGCGGCCTTGCAAAGCAATCAGGGCGAATTCGAAAGCGGCAAGGTCGGCGCGGTCACCTGGATCAACGAGTTGCTGTGGCGCGAGTTCTACAAACACATCCTGGTGGGTTACCCGCGTGTCTCGCGGCATCGCGCCTTCCGCCCGGAAACCGAAGCGCTGGCCTGGCGCCAGGCGCCCAAGGAACTGCAGGCCTGGCAGGAAGCCCGCACCGGCCTGCCGATCATCGACGCGGCGATGCGCCAATTGCTGGAAACCGGCTGGATGCACAACCGCCTGCGCATGGTCGTGGCGATGTTCCTGACCAAGAACCTGCTGATCGACTGGCGCGAAGGCGAACGATTTTTCATGCGCCACCTGATTGATGGCGACCTCGCCGCCAACAACGGTGGCTGGCAGTGGAGCGCCTCCACCGGCACCGATTCGGCGCCCTACTTCCGGATTTTCAACCCGCTCAGCCAATCGGAAAAATTCGACCGCGAGGGCCTGTTCATCAAGCACTGGCTGCCGGAGCTGGCCGAACTGAATAAAAAGGATGTGCACAACCCGGCCAACCTTGGCGGCCTGTTCGGCGTGGCGGACTACCCCTCGCCGATTGTCAACCTGAGCACCTCCCGTGCCCGCGCACTGGCGGCGTTCAAGGACCTGCCGTCACGCCAGAGCGCCGCAGAGCCAAATGATTGATTTGCTGAAAAGGAGAATGGGATGAGTCGTACACCTCCGAGACGTTATTGGCTGACCGGCGCCAGCAGCGGCATTGGCGCCGCGCTGGCCGAAGAGATTCTGAAAACCGGTGCGCAGCTGGCAGTCAGCGCACGCTCGGTGGCGCCGCTGAAGGTTCTGTCCCAGCGCTATCCGGGGCAAGTGCTGGTGGTGCCCGGCGATCTGACCAACAGCCAGACCGTGCGCGAAATCGGCGAAGAGATCGCCGAGTTCTGGGGCGCCCTGGACTCGGTGATTCTCAATGCCGGCACCTGTGAATACGTCGATGCCCACCAGTTCGACTCGTCGATCATCGAGCACGTGGTGCGCACCAACCTGCTGGCCAGCAGTTACTGCATCGAAGCCGCCCTGCCCCTGTTGCGCAAAGGCGTCGCGCCGCACCTGGTGGGCGTCGCCAGCTCCGTGACCTACCTGCCGCTGCCTCGGGCCGAAGCCTATGGTGCCTCGAAGGCCGGGCTGCGTTACCTGTTCGAATCCCTGCGCCTGGACCTGGCACCGGAAGGCATCGAAGTCACGGTGGTCAGCCCGGGTTTCGTCGAGACCCCGCTGACGGCGAAAAACGATTTCCCCATGCCCCTCAGCTGGCCAGTGGGGAAGGCGGCACGGCACATCTTTGCCAAGCTCAAGGATCGGCCGCTGGAGATCGCCTTTCCCGCGCTGTTCATGGCGGCACTCTGGCCCCTGTCGAAAATGCCCAACGGCGTGAAGTATGCGATCGGCAAACGCATGGTGCGCAGCAGCCCGCCGATCAAGGACCGGACATGAAAGTCGCGATCATCGGCAGCGGTATCTCGGGGCTGACCTGCGCTTACCTGCTCAATCGTCACCACGACATCACCCTCTTCGAGGCCGATGACCGGGTGGGTGGCCACACCCATACCGTGGACGTGACCGTCGAAGGGCGGACGTACAACGTGGACACCGGTTTCATTGTGTTCAACGACCGCACCTATCCGAACTTCATGCGCCTGCTGGCCCAGATCGGCGTGCGCTTCAAGCCGACACAGATGAGCTTCTCGGTCACCGACCCCGACAGCGGCCTGGAATACAACGGCAACAACCTCAACAGCCTGTTCGCCCAGCGCCGCAACCTGCTTTCGCCCGGTTTCCTGGGGATGCTGCGCGATATTCTGCGCTTCAATAAAGAAGCGCCACGTGACCTGGCAGAAGGCCGGATCAGCGCCGACACCCGGCTCGGTGACTACCTGCAAGTCAACGGCTACGGCGAGCGCTTCACCCTGCATTACATCGTGCCGATGGGGGCGGCGATCTGGTCCATGCCGATGGCGGACATGCTCGGTTTTCCGCTGCAACTGTTCGTGCGGTTCTTCGACCACCATGGCTTGCTGTCCATCAGCAATCGCCCGCAATGGTGCGTGATCGAGGGCGGATCGAGCGCTTATATCGAACCCTTGACCGCCAGCTTCAGCGAGCGCATCCGCCTCAACTGCCCGGTGACGCGAGTCGAGCGTACGGCCGATGGCGTACTGATCCACAGCGCCGGCGGCAGCGAGCACTTCGACAAAGTGGTGTTCGCCTGCCACAGCAATGAGGCGTTGAACCTGTTGGCCGACCCAAGCGCCGCCGAACAGTCGATCCTCGGCGCCCTGCCCTACGCCAACAACGAGGTGGTGCTGCACACCGACACTCGCCTGTTGCCCATGCGCAAACTGGCGTGGGCCAGCTGGAATTACCGCCTGGGCGGCAGCGGCCACACGCACGCCGCCGTGACCTACAACATGAACATTCTGCAAGGCATCGAGAGCGACACCACGTTCTGCGTCAGCCTGAACCAGAGTGCCGGCATCACCCCCTCGAAAGTGCTGCACCGCTTTACCTACGCGCACCCGCAATACAGCGTGACCGCAGTGGGCGCACAGCAACGCTGGGAAGAGCTGAACGGCGCACGACACACGTTTTATTGCGGCGCCTATTGGGCCAACGGCTTCCATGAAGATGGCGTGGTGAGTGCGTTGCGCGTGGCGCACTCGTTCGGGCAATCGCTATGAACAGCGCCCTCTACAGCGGCTGGATCCATCATCGGCGGTTCGCCCCCAAGGCGCATGAGTTCCGCTATCGGATCGGCCTGCTGTATCTGGATCTCGACGAGCAAGAGGCGGTACTCGCGCTGTCGCCGCTGTCCGGCAAACGGCGCTTCTCGCCTTTTTCATTTCGCGAACACGACTACCTCAAGATGTTTACCGGCAACGGCGTTCGCCTGATTGATGCCGTGCGTGAACAGGTTCGCCAGGCCACGGGCCATGCGCCGCAAGGCTCAATCTGCTTGCTGACCCAACCACGCAGCTGGGGCCTGGCCTTCAACCCGGTGAGTTTTTTCTACTGCTACGAAGTCGATGGCCAACTGGCGGCGATTCTCGCCGAAGTCACCAACACCCCCTGGGGCGAACGCTATCACTACGTCTTGCCGGCCAGGACACCCGAAGACCTGCACGACTTTCATCAGCATTTTGCCGTGGCGAAAGCCTTCCACGTGTCACCCTTTTTGCCGCGCGATCTCGAACACCGCATGAGCTTCAGCCCGGTGGCGAGAAAAATCGGCGTGCACATGGCCGACTGGCAAGGCGACCTGAAATTGTTCGACGCCACGCTCAACCTCAAACGCGAAGCGCTCGACAGCGCCAGCCTGCACCGTTACCTGCGGCGCTTCCCGTGGATGACGGCGAAAACCTGCCTGGCGATTTACTGGCAAGCGTTGCGCCTGCTGTTAAAACGCCTGCCGATCTTTACCCATGAACCTGCCGACGGCAGCTTCCAGACCGCCAAAGTTGCGCCCAGAGATCGCCGCCATGAAATCCATTAGCGTTTCGGCCAGAACCAACCTACTGGCGATCAACAGCTTGAGCAGCTCACTGCTGCGCCGCGGCGTGCTGCGCCAACTGGCACACCTCAAGCAGGGGCAATTGGTGATCGTTGAAGACGGTGAACGGCGCGTGTTCGGCAGTGCCGGCAGCGCGTTGCAGGGCGAAATTCATGTTCTCGACGCAGCCGCCTGGGGACTGGTGGCCAGCAACGGCTCGATCGGCGCCGGGGAAGCGTTCATCCATGGTTACTGGAGTTCACCGGATCTGACCGCGGTGGTCCGGGTGTTCGTGAGCAATCTGGACGTGCTGGACGCATTGGAAGGTGGCCTGGCCAAACTGGGCCGGCCGTTCGTCCAGGGGCTGCACTGGCTCAACCGCAATACGCGGCAGGGTTCGCGGAAAAACATCAGCGCCCATTACGACCTGGGCAATGAGCTGTTCGAACAATTTCTCGACCCGACCATGATGTATTCAGCGGCGCAATTCCACAGCTTCGAGGACAGCCTTGAACAGGCTCAGTTGAACAAGCTCGCAAGAATCTGTCGCAAGCTCGACCTGAAAGCGAGCGACCACCTGCTGGAAATCGGCACCGGGTGGGGCACCATGGCGCTGTACGCGGCGCAGCACTATGGCTGTACGGTCACCACCACCACGCTCTCGCAGAAACAGTACGACTTCACCGCCCGCCGCATCGAAGCGTTGGGGCTGCAAGACCAGGTCACGTTGTTGCTCAAGGATTATCGCGACCTCACCGGACAGTACGACAAACTGGTGTCGATCGAGATGATCGAAGCGGTGGGCCATCGCTTCATGCCCGTGTACTTCAAGCAATGCGCGCATCTGCTCAAGAGCAACGGTTTGATGTTGTTGCAGGCGATCACGATCCGTGAACAGCGTTACGAACAGGCCAGGCGCAGTGTCGATTTCATTCAACGCTATATCTTCCCGGGTGGAGCCCTGCCCAGCGTGCAGAAAATGCTGGAAATCGTCAGCCGCGACACCGACATGAACCTGCTGCACATGGAGGATTTCGGCCTGCATTACGCACGAACCCTGCGTCTGTGGCATGAGAATTTTCGTCGTGCCCAAGGGCAATTGCGCGAATTGGGTTACGACGAATGCTTCCTGCGGCTGTGGGAGTTTTACCTGTGCTACTGCGAAGGCGGCTTCCTGGAACGCACCATCGGCACCGCGCAATTGTTGCTGGCCAAACCGGGGGCGATGCCGGCACCGCTGCTCGGGCGTTTCGATGCCTGAGCGTCTGATCAACGCGCTGTTGTTCCAGCTCGGCTGGCTGGCCTGCGTGTTGGGTGGCAACAGCCTGTGGCTGTTGGCGGCACTGGGCATGCTGGTGGTTCATCTGCTGTGGATCAGTCGTTGGGCGGACGAAGGCCGGCTGATCCTCAGCGTGGTCTTGCTCGGCACCACCGTCGACAGCTCATTGCGCTGGCTGGGAGTGTTCGACTTCAACGATGTCGCGCCGCTGATTCCGCTGTGGCTGATGCTGTTGTGGGCCTTGTTGGCCACCACCTTGCGCCATTGCCTGAAATGGACCGCCAGCCCGTGGTGGCTGGGCAGCCTGCTGGGCGCCGTGGGCGGGCCATTGTCGTACTACGCCGGAGGGCGATTGGCCGGTGTGAATTTTCCCTACGGGCAATGGCCGACATTGATCGGTCTTGGCCTGCTCTGGGCGCTGCTGTTTCCGACGCTGCATTTCATGGCGCAACGGCTGGCGGCTAACGATCGGACTTGAGCGTCTGTCAGACCTTTCACACAGCAAGGGGCGGCTCGCTTAAACTGCGCGCCATGAACACCATCCCCCACAAGCAAATCGACGAGCCTGCAGTCACCTGCTCGACCTGCGCCGCCTGCTGCTGCCAGCTCGAAGTCATGCTGATCACCGACACGGGCGTGCCCGAACGGTTTATCGACACCGATGATTGGGGCGGGGAAGTCATGCTGCGTCTGGACGATGGCTGGTGTGCGGCGCTGGATCGCAACAGCATGCTGTGCACGATCTACGAGAAGCGCCCGCTGATTTGCCGGGAGTTCGAGATGGGGGCACCGGAGTGCATCGAGGAGCGTCGGGGGATAAGTACGGCGTATCGGTAATTGATGTTTTGGGCTGATGCCATCGCGGGCAAGCCCGCTCCTACAGGACCGCTGAACCTGTAGGAGCGGGCTTGCCCGCGATGAGGGAGTGTCAGTTGACGCTGACGTCACTGATAGACCGCCATCGCTGGCAAGCCAGCTCCTACAGGGTTCGAGCAGCTACCAATTACAACGGCATCGTGTAGTGCAGCGCGTAACTTTCTACGCCGTCGTTGTCGCTACTGAGCCCGGCATTGGAATAGTGCGTCGCACGAATCCCGACTTCATGTCCGCCGGCGAAGCGCAGGCCGAAACCGAAACGGTCTTCGAACTGGAAGGAACCACCCAATTTGTTGTCTTCAAGTTCAGTGTTGGAGAACAACGCCACGCCGACCCCAAGTTCGACATACGGCTTGACGTTCTGCCCGGCAAATTCATAAACGAACACCGGCGAGAACGACAGGCTGTTGTTGCTGGACGTCTTGTCACCTTCCCAGTAGGTGTAAGCGCCGCTCCAGTAACCGGTCAGGCGACCGACGTCACTTTGCAGCCAGCTCTTGTCCCAATCGAAGTTCATCCCCAGTCGATAGGTCATGGTCGAATCGCTGGTCTGGCCGACTGCGAACTCCACACCTGCCGCCTGAGCGGTAAAACTGGTCCCCACCAATGCAGCCGCAATCGCGGCCAAGCAGAACAGTCGCTTCATTAGAAACTTCCTTTTCCGAACCCATCACGTTAGATTTTTTTCTTTGTTGAGCAGAACCAGCCTATAGAAATCGGCGTTTAATCAGAAGTTCATTCTAATTAACGCTCTCCCCAATATTTGTTTATCGGCCAAAACGATCCACAACACCAAGCCCTTTCCACAGTATCGGCAGAATATGACCGAAATGAACCGGATCGGAACTTGTCCAGAACTGCGCTTCCCGGGCCGAGCCCTCAGCGAGCAAGTCGCGCGCTGACAACAGCCGTTGAAGTTGCCGCGCCACGGCGGCCCCGGTGTCGATCAGGCTGATGTCCTCGGGGATCATCTGCCGCAGCAACGGTTTCAGGAACGGGTAATGGGTGCAGCCCAGAATGATCGTGTCGCAACCGGCGGCCAGCAACGGCGCAACGTAGCTGGACAGCAACTGGCGCAGGGCGGGGCTGTGCAGGTCGCCGTTTTCGATCAGTTCCACCAGACCCGGGCAGGGCTGGGTGATCACCTGCACATCGGTGGCGAAACGATCGAGCAAGGCGGCGAATTTGGCACTCTGCAAGGTGCCGGTGGTGGCGAGTACGCCGACCACACCGCTGCGGGTGGCGGCGGCTGCCGGCTTGACCGCCGGTTCCATGCCGACGATGGGCCAGTCGGGGTAATCTCGACGCAGGTCGGCCACCCCGGCCACTGTCGCCGTGTTGCAGGCCAGCACCAGGGCCTTGGCGCCCTGCTCCTGAAAAAAGCCGGCCATCACGCTGCAACGCTGGCGGATGAATTCCGGGGTTTTCTCGCCGTAGGGGACATTGCCGCAATCGGCGACGTACAACAGTGTTTCGTTGGGCAGCAGCCGCTGGATCTCGGCCAGCACCGACAGCCCACCGACGCCGGAGTCGAATACGCCGATTGGCGCTTCACGCATGTTTGGGCCCGCAAACGCTGCAAGCCGGGTCGCGCTTGACCCGCAACTCACGGAAACGCGAGCCCAGGGCGTCAATCAACAACAGCCTGCCTACCAGCGGCTCACCGAAGCCCGCCAGCAGCTTCATCGCCTCCAGCGCTTGCAGGCTGCCGACCAGCCCCACCAGCGGCCCGATCACCCCGGCTTCGCTGCAGGTCAGTTCGGCTTCGCTGCCGTGCCCATATAAACAGTGGTAGCACGGGCTTTCCGCGCGCCTGGGGTCGAACACCGACAACTGCCCTTCAAGGCGGATCGCCGCGCCGCTGACCAGGGGTTTGCCGGCGGCGACGCACGCGGCATTCACCGCTTCACGGGTGGAAAAGTTGTCCGAGCAGTCGAGCACCAGGTCCACCGCCGTTACGGCCGCGGCCAGGGAATCTTCGTCCAGCGCCTGGCGATGGGCGACCAGTTGAATCTCGGGGTTGATCGCACTCAGGCGGGCCATCGCCGAATCGACCTTGGTCAGGCCAACACTGGCGGTGTCGTGGACGATCTGGCGTTGCAGGTTGGTCAGGTCAACGGTGTCGAAGTCCGCCAGGTGCATCTCACCGATGCCGGCAGCGGCGAGGTATAGCGCCACGGGCGAACCGAGCCCGCCCAGGCCGACGATCAGTACGCGGCTTTGCTTGAGGCGCAACTGGCCGTCGATGTCGATGTGTTGCAGCAGAATCTGCCGACTGTAGCGCAACAACTCCTGATCATTCAGCACGGCAGGCGTCCCAGGCTGATTCGTTGATGGCCGCCCAGGTCGGTGCGGCTGTGAACGTCGACAAAACCGCGGGTCTGCAACAAATCGCGCACGGCGCCGGCTTGATCGTAACCGTGTTCGAGCATCAACCAGCCGCCCGCGTCCAGGTGATCCGGCGCCTGGGCGACGATCAGGCGCAGATCGTCCAGCCCATCGTCACCGGCGACCAGCGCACTGGCCGGCTCGAAGCGTACATCGCCTTCCACCAGGTGCGGATCGGCCGCGGCGATGTAGGGCGGGTTGCTGATGATCAAGGTAAAACGCTGACCGGCCAAGGCGCTGAACCAGTGGCTGCTGAGCACCGTGGCGTTGCCCAGGTTCAGGCGCTGCCGGTTGCGTTCGGCCAGGGCCACGGCTTCGAGTACACGGTCCACGGCGGTGACTTGCCACGCAGGGCGTTCGCTGGCCAGGGCCAGGGCGATGGCACCGGTGCCGGTGCCGAGGTCGAGGACCCTGGCCGGAGTCGCTGGCAACAATTCCAGCGCGGCTTCCACCAGCAGCTCGGTGTCCGGGCGCGGGATCAGCGTGTGCGGCGCGACTTCCAGGTCGAGCTTCCAGAAACCCTGCTGGCCCAGAATGTAGGCCACCGGCTCGCCGCTGCGACGGCGTTGCAGGTACTCGGCAAACTGCAAGGCCGCTTCGCTGGGAACGATGCGCTCCGGCCAGGTGTGCAGGAAACTGCGCGACTTGCCCAGCGCGGCGGCCAGCAACAGTTCGGCATCCAGGCGCGCGGTGGGCGAGTCAGGCAGCTCGGCGGCGCGCAACAGACTGGCGATGATCGTCATTCGATGGCCGCCAGTTGATCGGCCTGGTATTCGGCCAGCAGCGGTTCGATGACCGCCTCGACGCCACCGGCAAGGATTTCGTCGAGCGAATACAGGGTCAGGTTGATCCGGTGATCGGTGACCCGGCCCTGGGCGTAGTTGTAGGTGCGGATGCGCTCGGAGCGGTCGCCCGAGCCCACCAGCAACTTGCGCTCGCTGGCGATGGCATTCGCCGCCGCACTGGTCTGCTGGTCGTTGAGCTTGGCCGACAGCCAGGCCATCGCCCGGGCGCGGTTCTTGTGCTGGGAACGTTCTTCCTGGCACTCCACGACAATGCCGGACGGCAAGTGGGTGATGCGGATCGCCGAGTCGGTCTTGTTGACGTGCTGGCCGCCCGCACCGGAAGAGCGGTAGGTGTCGATGCGCAGGTCCGCCGGGTTGATCTCGATCGCTTCCTGTTCGTCCGGCTCGGGCAGTACCGCCACGGTGCAGGCCGAGGTGTGGATGCGCCCCTGGGATTCGGTGGCCGGCACCCGTTGCACACGGTGCGCGCCGGATTCGAATTTCAGCTTGCCGTAGACGTTCTCGCCTTCGACCCGGGCAATGACTTCCTTATAGCCGCCATGTTCGCCCTCGCTTTCCGAGAGGATTTCCACCCGCCAGCCGCGCCGCTCGGCGTAACGCGAATACATGCGGAACAGGTCGCCAGAGAAGATCGCCGCCTCGTCGCCACCGGTGCCGGCACGAATTTCCAGGAAGACGTTGCGCCCGTCGTTGGGATCCTTGGGCAGAAGCAGGCGTTGCAGTTCGGCTTCGATTTCGACCAGTTGCTCCTTGGCTTCGCGGACTTCTTCCACGGCCATTTCACGCATGTCGGCGTCGCTGTCCTTGAGCAGGGCCTGGGCGCCTTCGAGGTCGCCTTGCACCTTGAGCAACTGTTTATAGGTAGCGACGATCGGCTCGACTTCCGCGTATTCCTTGGAATAGGCGCGGAATTTGGTCTGATCGGAGATGACTTCGCCGTCGCCCAGCAACGCGGTCAATTCTTCGAAACGATCCTGGAGCACGTCCAGCTTACTGAGCAGTGACGCTTTCATTGCGGTTTTTTATCCGAAAAGCTGTTCGATGAGCCCTCACCGAGGGCAAAGAGTTCCTGGGCCATGGCCAGCGCATCGAGGCGACCTTCGGCGGAGAGCTTTTTCAATTGAACGCTTGGCGCGTGCAAGAGTTTATTGGTCAGGCCGCGGGCCAGTTGCACCAGCACCTCTTCGGCGTTGCCGCCGTTGGCCAGCAAGCGCTGGGCCTTTTGCAACTCTTCGTCGCGCAAGCGCTCGCTCTGTTGACGATAAGCCTTGAGCACATCTACCGCCGCCAGCTCGCGCAGGCGCACCATGAAGTCCTCGGCACCCACCGAGACCATTTCCTCGGCCGCTTGCGCGGCGCCCTGGCGACTCTTGAGGTTCTCGGCGACCACTTCGTGGAGATCGTCGACGCTATAGAGGTAAACGTCGTCCAACTCGCCGACTTCCGGCTCGATATCCCGGGGGACGGCGATGTCCACCATGAAGATCGGCTTGTGCTTGCGCAGCTTCAGGGCGCTTTCCACCGCGCCCTTGCCGAGGATCGGCAACTGGCTGGCGGTAGAACTGATGACGATGTCGCTGCGCACCAGTTCTGCCGGGATGTCCGAGAGCAGCACGGCATGGGCGCCGAACTGCTCGGCGAGAATGCTGGCGCGCTCCAGGGTCCGGTTGGCGACGACGATGCGCTTGACCCCCAGGTCGTGCAAATGGCGGGCGACCAGGGTGATGGTCTCGCCGGCGCCGATCAGCAGGGCCTGGCTGCGTTGCAGGTCGCTGAAAATCTGTTTGGCCAGGCTGACCGCGGCAAACGCCACGGACACCGGGTTTTCACCGATGGCGGTGTCGGTACGCACCTGTTTGGCGGCGTTGAACGTCGCCTGGAACAGGCGCCCCAGTAGCGGACCGACGGTACCGGCCTCCCGCGCGACCGCGTAGGCCGATTTCATCTGACCGAGAATCTGCGGTTCGCCCAACACCAGCGAATCGAGCCCGGAGGCGACCCGCATCATGTGACGAACTGCCGCATCATCTTCGTGCACATAACTGCTGGCACGCAGCTCATCGAGGCTCAACTGGTGATAATCGGCCAGCCAGCGCAGCACGATGTCAGCCGAAAGCTGATCCTGTTCTATATACAGTTCACTGCGATTGCAGGTGGAGAGGATCGCAGCTTCGCGGCTGTCGGTGAGTCGGCAGAGCTGCTGCAAGGCCTCAACCAGTTGCTCAGGGGTAAAGGCCACGCGCTCGCGGACGTCTACTGAAGCAGTCTTGTGGTTAATACCGAGTGCAAGGAAGGCCATTCAAAGTCGCTGATGGTGACGTGAAGCCGGCAATTGTCCTACTTCGACACAACGAGAACAACTACCCGATTTCTATTGACCCGGTAGGCAGCGCCCCGGTTTGCGAGCGCTTCTCGTTTACACGAGGTCCATGCCCGCCATCCTCCGTGCAAACGGGAAATTGGTTGGGCGGTTATGTTTGCAAGATGGCTTGTGTCATGATGGCCCGACCGCAGGTTAGTCGTCCTCTTCCTATATGAATAGATCTTCCGCGTTGCTCCTCGCTTTTGTCTTCCTCAGCGGCTGCCAGGCCATGGCACCCGTTTCGTCGGACGGTACGCCGCCGGTCGAAGACAGCACTCCGACCCCTGAAAAGCCCAAGGTCTACAGCTCATTCAGCGAAGAAACCGTCTTCAGCCTGTTGAGCGCCGAACTGGCTGGCCAGCGCAATCGTTTCGACATTGCCCTGGACAACTATGTGACCCAGGCCATCAACACCCAGGATCCGGGCATCTCGGAGCGGGCCTTTCGCATCGCCGAATACCTGGGCGCCGACCAGGCCGCCCTCGATACGGCGCTGATCTGGGCGAAAAACGCCCCGGACGACCTCGAGGCGCAGCGCGCCGCCGCCGTGCAACTGGCCCGCGCCGGGCGTTATGACGACTCCATGGTCTATATGGAGAAGGTCCTGCAAGGCAAGGGCGACACGCATTTCGACTTTCTCGCCCTGTCGGCGGCCGATACCGATCAGGAAACCCGCAACGGCCTGATGAAAAGTTTTGACCGTTTGTTGCAACGCCACCCGAACAACAGCCAGTTGATTTTCGGCAAGGCCTTGCTGATGCAACAGGACGGCGACAGTCGAGGTGCGTTGACCCTGCTGGAAGACAACCCCCCGGACGAAGGCGAAATCGCGCCGATCCTGCTGCGGGCGCGCCTGCTGCAAACCCTCGGGCGTGGCGATGAAGCCCTGCCGCTGCTGCGCAAAAGCATCAAGCAGTACCCGGACGACAAGCGCCTGCGCCTGACTTACGCGCGCATGCTGGTCGAACAGGACCGCATGGACGACGCCAAGGTCGAGTTTTCCAGCCTGGTCCAGCAATACCCGGAAGACGACGAACTGCGTTATTCGCTGGCGCTGGTGTGCCTGGAAGCCAAGGCCTGGGAAGAAGCCAAGGGTTATCTGGAAGACCTGATCGCCCGGGAAAGCCATGTCGACTCGGCGCACCTGAACCTGGGTCGCATCGCCGAAGAACGCAACGACCCGCAGGGCGCGCTGATCGAATACGCCCAGGTGGGACCTGGCAACGACTATCTGCCGGCGCAACTGCGTCAGGCCGATATCCTGATGAACAATGGCCGCACCGCCGAAGCGCAAAGCCGCCTGGCGGCCCAGCGTGACGAACAGCCCGACTACGCGATTCAGTTGTACCTGATCGAAGCCGAGACCCTGTCGGCCAACAAGCAGGAAGACAAGGCCTGGGGCGTGCTGGCCAAGGCGCTGCAGCAATACCCGGACGACCCGAATCTTTTGTACACCCGCGCCATGCAGGCGGAAAAACGCAATGACCTGGCACAGATGGAAAAAGACCTGCGCCTGATCATCAAGCGCGACCCCGACAACGCCATGGCACTGAACGCCCTCGGTTACACCTTGTCCGACCGTACGACGCGTTACGTCGAAGCCAAGGCCCTGATCGAGCAGGCGCACCAGATCAACCCGGAAGATCCGGCGGTACTCGACAGCCTTGGCTGGGTGAATTTCCGCATGGGCAACCTCGACGAGGCTGAAGCCTTGCTGCGCAAGGCCCTGGAGCGCTTCCCCGACCAGGAAGTGGCCGCTCACCTGGGTGAAGTCCTGTGGGTCAACGGCAAGCAACGCGAAGCCCGGCAAATCTGGAGCAAATTCCTTACGGAACAGCCCGACAGCCCCATCCTGCGCGACACCATCAAGCGCCTGACCGGATCAGAGACTCTTTAAGACTATGTTTTTGCGCCACCTCATCGTTTTCAGCTTCATCGCCCTGCTCGCCGGTTGCGCGGGCTTCGGCGCCCGTGAGTCGGTCCAGGGCCAGGGCAACCAGGCCCAATGGCGCGTACACAAGGAACAGTTGACCGGCATCGACGGCTGGCAGATCAACGGCAAGATCGGCATTCGCGCACCGAAGGACTCGGGCAGCGGCACGCTGTTCTGGCTGCAACGCCAGGATTACTTCGACATTCGCCTCGCTGGCCCCCTGGGCCGCGGCGCGGCGCGCCTGACCGGTTCGCCGGGCAAGGTGTCGCTGGAGGTTGCCAACCAGGGGCGCTACGAAGCGCCGACGCCGGAAGTGCTGCTCGAAGAACAACTGGGCTGGAAGTTGCCGGTGTCGCACCTGAACTGGTGGGTACGCGGGCTGCCGGCACCGGACAGCAAGAGTCGCCTGACCCTGGATGCCGACAGTCGCCTGGCCAATCTGGACCAGGACGGCTGGCAGGTCGAGTACCTGAGTTACGCCGAACAGAACGGCTTCTGGCTGCCGGAGCGGATCAAACTGCATGGCGCCGACCTTGATGTCACCCTGGTGATCAAGGAATGGCAACCGCGCAAGCTGGGGCAATGAGATGACCGCTGCACGCCTGACCCTGCCCTCCCCGGCCAAACTCAACCTGATGCTGCACATCCTCGGCCGTCGCGACGACGGTTATCACGAGCTGCAGACGATTTTTCAGTTTCTCGACTACGGCGATGAAATCACTTTTGCCGTACGCGACGACGGCGTGATCCGACTGCACACCGAATTCGAAGGCGTGCCCCACGACAGCAACCTGATCGTTCGCGCAGCAAAAAAACTTCAGGAGCAATCCGGTTGTACGTTGGGGATCGACATCTGGATCGAAAAAATCCTGCCCATGGGCGGCGGTATCGGCGGCGGCAGTTCAAATGCCGCGACCACTTTGCTCGGCCTCAATCATCTCTGGCAACTGGGTTGGAATGAGGATCGGCTGGCCGCGCTGGGCCTGTCGCTGGGGGCCGATGTCCCGGTTTTCGTGCGTGGCCACGCGGCTTTCGCCGAGGGCGTGGGCGAGAAACTCACCCCGGTAGAGCCCGAGGAACCGTGGTATCTCGTGCTTGTGCCGCAAGTATCTGTAAGTACAGCAGAAATTTTTTCAGATCCACTGTTGACACGTAACTCTCCTCCCATTAAAGTGCGCCCCGTTCCCAAGGGAAACAGTCGAAATGACTGCTTACCGGTGGTAGCAAGGCGTTACCCAGATGTTCGTAACGCATTGAATTTGTTAGGTAATTTTACCGAAGCAAAACTCACCGGAACTGGAAGTTGTGTGTTTGGGGGCTTCCCAAGCAAAGCTGAAGCTGATAAAGTCTCGGCCCTTCTTACAGAGACCCTTACAGGGTTTGTAGCAAAAGGAAGCAACGTTTCGATGTTGCATCGCAAGCTGCAAAGTCTGCTCTAAAGGAACCGAGTACCAGGTACTCGTTGCAACAGATACAGGGGCGTCGCCAAGCGGTAAGGCAGCAGGTTTTGATCCTGCCATGCGTTGGTTCGAATCCAGCCGCCCCTGCCATTTTCCTATACTCATCCAGGTATACCCTCAGCCTTCAGGTACTGCGCGTGTCCAAGATGATGGTCTTTACGGGGAACGCTAACCCCGATCTGGCTCGGCGTGTCGTACGTCAGCTGCATATCCCTCTCGGTGACATCTCTGTCGGTAAGTTCTCCGACGGTGAAATTACTGCCGAGATCAATGAAAACGTCCGCGGTAAAGATGTCTTCATTATTCAGCCGACTTGCGCTCCGACCAACGATAACCTGATGGAACTGGTAGTGATGGCTGATGCCTTCCGCCGCTCCTCGGCTACTCGTATCACTGCTGTTATTCCTTACTTTGGTTATGCCCGTCAGGATCGCCGTCCGCGTTCCGCACGTGTGGCCATCAGCGCGAAAGTCGTGGCTGATATGCTGACCGTGGTGGGTATCGACCGTGTTCTCACGGTTGACCTGCACGCTGACCAGATTCAGGGCTTCTTCGATATTCCGGTAGATAACATCTACGGCTCCCCGGTTCTGGTGGATGACATCGAAGATCAGCGCTTCGAAAACCTGATGATCGTGTCCCCGGACATTGGCGGCGTCGTGCGTGCACGTGCCGTGGCCAAATCCCTGGGCGTGGATCTCGGGATCATCGACAAACGCCGTGAGAAAGCCAATCACTCTGAAGTGATGCATATCATCGGTGATGTCGAAGGGCGTACCTGCATTCTGGTCGATGACATGGTCGACACCGCCGGCACCCTGTGCCACGCGGCCAAGGCCTTGAAAGAGCATGGCGCAGCCAAGGTTTTCGCCTACTGCACGCACCCTGTGCTGTCGGGTCGGGCGATCGAGAACATTGAAAATTCCGTGCTGGACGAACTGGTGGTGACCAACACCATCCCGTTGTCCGCTGCAGCACAAGCCTGTGCGCGTATCCGTCAACTGGATATCGCACCGGTTGTTGCCGAGGCGGTCCGCCGCATCAGCAATGAAGAATCGATCAGCGCGATGTTCCGCTAAGGGCCCTGCCCTTTCGAACAACCCGTTGACGAAAAGCGCCCCGCCCCGGCATCACTGCCGGGGCGGGGCTTTTTTGCCCATACCGAGTCTGGCGCTGGTCGCAAACGCCAACCGGTAATGGCTATTTTGGAGATACAAAATGACTGACTTTACTCTGAACGCTCAAGCGCGTACTGACCTGGGGAAAGGTGCGAGCCGCCGCCTGCGTCACGCTCTGAACATCCCTGCCGTTGTCTACGGTGGTGACAAGCCTGCTGAATCCCTGACCATCGTGGCCAAGGAAATCGCCAAACTGTTCGAAAACGAAGCTGCCTACAGCCACGTGATCGAGCTGAACGTTGACGGCAAAAAGCAAAACGTCATCGTTAAAGCCATGCAGCGTCACCCAGCCAAGCAATTCATCATGCACGCTGACTTCGTGCGTGTTGTTGCTGGCCAGAAACTGACTGCCAAAGTACCGGTTCACTTCATCAACGAAGAAGCCCCGGTCAAGAAAGGCGGCGAAATCTCTCACGTTGTGAACGAGATCGAAGTTTCCTGCGAAGCCAAGAACCTGCCTGAATTCATCGAAGTTGACCTGGCTAACGCCGAAGTCGGCGCGATCATTCACCTGTCCGACCTCAAAGCCCCTAAAGGCGTTGAGTTCGTAGCTCTGGCACACGGCGATGACAAGGCTGTTGCCAACGTCCACGCTCCACGTGTTGCTCCAGAAGCTACCGAAGAAGGCGCTGCAGAGTAATTTCACTCTGTACGCCGGAGTGACGGAAACATCGCGGACTGGAACGTAGCGAGAAAGCGGGCGGGAACGCGGAGTTTACATTCATGGTAAATGAGCACTTTTCGTCCACTTTCGCCGCTGGCACAGGCGGCGATGTTATCCACCACTTCAAGGAAGGGCCCCTATCGTGACTGCCATCAAACTGATCGTTGGCCTGGGAAATCCAGGCGCTGAATACGAACAGACCCGGCATAACGCAGGGGCCCTTTTTGTTGAGCGCATCGCGAACGCCCAAGGGGTCAACCTTGTGGCCGATCGCAAATATTTCGGCCTGACCGGACGCTATTCGCATCAGGGTCAGGATGTTCGTCTGCTGATTCCCACCACCTACATGAACCGCAGCGGCCAGGCCGTGGCGGCACTCGCTGGTTTCTTCCGCATCAAGCCCGAAGAAATCCTGGTGGCACACGACGAACTCGACCTGCCTCCGGGCGTTGCCAAGCTCAAGCAGGGCGGCGGCCATGGCGGTCACAACGGGTTGCGCGACATCATTGCGCAACTGGGCAATCAGAATACCTTCTACCGCTTGCGGCTTGGCATTGGCCATCCGGGCGTAGCCAGTATGGTTTCAAACTTCGTCCTGGGTCGCGCGCCTCGCGCCGAACAGGAAAAACTCGATGCCAGCATCGACTTTGCCCTCGGCGTGCTGCCGGATATCCTCGCCGGTGAATGGAACCGCGCGATGAAAAACCTGCACAGCCAGAAGGCCTGACTCTTACCCGAGGGGATACACCATGGGATTCAATTGCGGCATCGTCGGCCTGCCTAACGTCGGCAAGTCCACCCTGTTCAACGCCCTGACCAAGTCCGGGATCGCGGCCGAGAACTTCCCCTTCTGCACCATCGAGCCGAACAGCGGCATCGTACCGATGCCGGATGCGCGCCTGGATGCCCTGGCCGCCATCGTCAACCCAAAACGCATCCTGCCGACCACCATGGAATTCGTCGACATCGCAGGCCTGGTGGCCGGCGCGTCGAAAGGTGAAGGCCTGGGCAACAAGTTCCTGGCCAACATCCGTGAAACCGATGCCATCGCCCACGTGGTCCGCTGCTTCGAAGACGAGAACGTGATTCACGTCTCCAACAGCGTCGACCCGAAACGCGACATCGAGATCATCGACCTGGAACTGATCTTCGCCGACCTCGACAGCTGCGAGAAGCAACTGCAGAAAGTCGCGCGCAACGCCAAGGGTGGTGACAAGGACGCCGTGGTCCAGAAAGGCCTGCTGGAACAGTTGATCGCTCACTTCACCGAAGGCAAGCCAGCGCGCAGCCTGATGAAGAACATGGGCAACGACGAGAAGGCAGTGATCAAGGGTTTCCACCTGCTGACCACCAAGCCTGTGATGTACATCGCCAACGTCGCTGAAGACGGCTTTGAAAACAACCCGCACCTGGACGTGGTCAAGGCCATCGCCGAAGAAGAAGGCGCCGTGGTTGTACCGGTGTGCAACAAGATCGAAGCGGAAATCGCCGAGCTCGACGACGGCGAAGAGAAAGACATGTTCCTCGAGGCCCTGGGCCTGGAAGAACCTGGCCTGAACCGCGTGATCCGCGCCGGCTACGAAATGCTGCACCTGCAGACCTACTTCACCGCCGGTGTCGAAGAAGTCCGCGCCTGGACCGTGCGCGTCGGTGCCACCGCACCACAAGCTGCCGGCGTGATCCACACCGACTTCGAAAAAGGCTTCATCCGTGCCGAAGTGATCGCCTACAACGACTTCATCCAGTTCAAGGGTGAAGCCGGTGCCAAGGAAGCCGGTAAATGGCGCCTGGAAGGCAAGGATTACATCGTCAAAGACGGCGACGTGATGCACTTCCGCTTCAACGTGTAAGTCGCTTTCTTACACGGCGGACAGACAAAATCCCCTGGGACTCAACCTCCCAGGGGGTTTTTCTTTGCCCCTGAATCACTACCGCGCCGGCGTATCCACCAGTACCTGCAACGTCTGCCGGCTGCACCGCTCGATCCTCGCCCGCACGCCGTAGACGTCGGCGAACAATTGCTCGGACAGCACCTGCTCGGGCTCGCCAAACCCCATCACCCTGCCCTCGCGTAACACGGCGATGTGGTCGGCATACCGCGCGGCCAGGTTGATGTCGTGCAGCACGATCACCGCGATCAGGTGGTGCTGGCGCACCAGCACCTTGACGCACTCCATCACCCGCAACTGATAGCTCAGGTCCAGTGCGCTGGTGGGTTCGTCCAGCAGCATGACGCTGGGGCGCCGGGCAATCAGTTGCGCCAGGCTGACCAACTGGCGTTGCCCGCCCGACAGGGCATTGAGCCACTGATCGGCCAGGTGCTGGATGCCGATCTGCTGCAACGCCGCCCAGGAACGCGACAGTACATCGCCACCGCCATCGACCCGCACCGAGGCGATCACGCTTTCGATCACGCTCAGGGCCAGCCCCGGCGGCAGATTCTGCGGCATGTAGCAGATGTTTCGCGCGCGCTGGGCGATGGAGGTGCCGGTCAACTCCTGCCCCTTGAGCCGCACGCTGCCGCTCATGCGTTCGAGCCCGGCCAGGGCCCGCAGCAGGCTGGACTTGCCGGCGCCGTTGGGGCCGATCAACGCCGTAAGGGTGCCGGGCCGCAAGGCTGGCAACGACACGTCGTGCACCACCGGCCGGCGGGCGTAACTGACGTTGATGCCTTCGATCAACAGGCCCTGTGCACTCATAACTGCCTCCCGCGCTTGAACACCAGCGCCACGAAAATCGGCACACCCACCAACGCGGTGACAATGCCCACCGGCACGATGACGCCCGGCATGATCAGCTTGCTCACCACCGACGACAGCGACAGCAGCAACGCGCCGGTCAGAGCGCTGGCGGGGAACAGGAAGCGCTGGTCTTCGCCGATCAGGATGCGCGCGATGTGCGGCCCGACCAGGCCGATGAAACCGATGGTGCCGACGAACGCCACGGCCGTGGCCGCCAGCACACTGATGCGCAGCAACGAGAAAAAGCGCAGGCGGCGCACGTCCACGCCGAAGCTCTGGGCGCGATCTTCGCCCATGCGCAGCAGGGTCATTTTCGCCGAGGCCTGGAAGGAAAACGGTGCGGTGAGAAACAGCACCAACGCAAGGATCCCCAGCTTGTCCCAATTGGCCCGCGCCACGCTGCCCAGGCTCCAGAACACCAGTTGCTGCAACACATCCTCGGTGGCCAGCAATTGCAGCAAGGCCACCAGTGCGTTGCAACTGAACACCAGAGCGATGCCGAACAGCACCAGGGTTTCCACCCCGGCACCACGCAGGCGCGACAGGCCATGCAGCAGGAACATCGAGCAACAGGCGAACACGAATGCCGACAACGCCACGGCGCTGTCCTGGCTGAGCAGCGCACCGCCCAGCGGAAACACGATCACCAGCGAGGCGCCCAACGCCGCCGCCGACGACACCCCGAGGGTGAACGGGCTGGCCAGCGCGTTGTTGAGGATCGCCTGCATTTCCGCGCCAGCCAGCGACAGCGACGCCCCGACCAGAATCGCCATCAGCGCGTACGGCAGGCGCAAGTTCCAGATGATGATGCGGTCGGTCACCGACAGCGCCTGCGGGTGCAACAGGCCATGGAGCAGATCGCCCAGGCCCATGCCGGACGAGCCGGTGGACAGGTCGAGTAGCAGCGCGACGATCAGCGCCAGGCCCATCGCGCCCAGCCAGGCACTACGCCTGAGCAGCAGGCGGCGATAGCCCTGGCTGACACCGATCAGCGCCGGATCGAGTGTGGCGGTCATGGCCGTGCACTGATCCAGTAATGGCCCGCCAGCGGCGTGTCGAGGAAGCGGCGATTGATGTCCTCGAAGGTCTGCTGCGCGTCCACATCGGCGAACAGTTCGGGATGAATCCACTTGGCCAGCAGCTCGATGGCGAGGATGTTGTAGGGCGAGTTGTAGAAGTCATGCCACAGGCCGTGCACGTTGCCCTGCTCAACCGCGCGCAGGTCGGCGAACTCCGGACGGGCGAGCACGGTTTTCAGCGTCGAGCTCGCGGTCGCTTCGTCGATGCCGGCGCCCAGCATCACGCCCGGCTTCTGGTTGCCGGTGACGATGTAGATGTCAGGGTCGGACTTGAGCGCGTACTCCACGCTGACGTCGCCCAGGGCACCCGGCACCACGTTCGCCGCGATGTTGCGCCCGCCGACCATGTCGATCAGCTCGCCCAGGCCGCTCTTGCCGGTGGTGTGCCCGGGCGTTGCCCAGACACCGGCGAGCAATTCGAGGAAAACGCTCGGGCGCTTGCTGTTCTCAAGCTTGCCCAAGCGGTCGGTGATGCGCTTGACGTGCTCCTGGTAGAAACCGAGGAACTCGCTGGCCTGGGCTTCGCGTCCCAATGCCTGGCCCAGTGCGGCCAGGCTGGTTTCGGTGCCCTTGACCGGGTTGATGCGGAAATCGACGAACAACACCGCGATTCCGGCTTTCTCCAACAGATCGGCCACCGGGCTGTGCTCGGTCGGCCCGTGCCCGGAAATACTGAACACCGCCAGGTCAGGCTTGAGGGTGAGAATCTGCTCGGCACTGACGCTCTGTTCCGAGGCCTGGCCGATCAACGGGATGTCCTTGACCTCGGGAAACTTCGCCACGTAGGCGTTGTAGGTATTGGGGTCGAGCTTGCGCAGGTCGTTCTGCCAACCGACGATGCGCTCGAAGGGTTTGTCGCGATCCAGCAGGGCGAACGCCGACATCAGTCGGCCCTCCCCCAGCACCACCCGCTGCACATGATCGGGGACGTGGACCGTGCGTCCGAGCACGTCGGTGACATCCTTGGCGGCAGCGCCCGCCACCGCGCCGAAGGTGCCCGCCAGGCACAGGGCCGCCGTGGCGCAGAGTTGCGAAAACGATTTGAACACAGGGTTTCTCCGGGTAAATGCGCGCTTCATACATCGCTCCAGCGGCGCAGCAGGTTGTGGTACACGCCGCTCAATTGCAGCAGTGAGTCGTCATCGGCTTGTTGCGCACTCAGGCGCTGGATCGCCACGTCCATGTCCAGCAACAGGCTGCGCTGGCTGTCTTCGCGGACCAGGCTTTCGATCCAGAAGAACGCAGCGATGCGCTCGCCACGGTTGACCGGATTGACCTTGTGCACACTGGTGCCGGGGTACAGCACCATGTGCCCGGCGGGCAGCTTGACGCTGTGCTCGCCGAAGGTGTCGCGGATCACCAGTTCGCCGCCGTCGTAGGTGTTGGGGTCGGCCAGGAACAACGTGGCGGACAGATCGGTGCGCACCCTTTCGCGCACGCCCTTGATGCCGCGAATGGCATTGTCGATGTGAAACCCGAAGGCCTCGCCACCGCCGTAACGGTTGAACAGCGGCGGGTAGATGCGCTTGGGCAACGCCGCCGACATGAACAAGGCGTTGTCGGACAGACGCTGAAGAATCCGCTCGCCCAGGCGTATGCCCAGCTCGTCATCCTCGGCGAGCTGGCGGTTGTACTTCTCGCGCACCGAGCGTTGCCCGGCGGTGACCTTGCCGTCGACCCAGGGCCGTTCGAGCAAGGCCTGGCGCATGGCTTGCGCTTCATCGGGGGTGAACAGGCTGGCGATCTCGATCAGCATGCGGCACCGCCAAACGTCTTAGAAGTCATAGTCGATACTCGCCGTCAGCGTCCGCCCGGCCCCCGGCACGCCATACAGCTGGAAGCCGTCCAGCGAGGCGCCGACGCGGCTGAAGTAGAACTTGTTGAACAGGTTGTCGACGTTCAGGTTGAGCGTGGTCTGCTTGTTCAACTGGTACTGCGCGGCGGCGTAGTGCACCCAGTAGCCCGGGGCTTTTTCGCGGTCGCGGGTGTAGATGGCGAGCACGCCGGACGGACCGTTGGCGTAGCTGCTGTTGTTGTTCAGGCCACCGACGTATTCGTTGTCGCTGTAGCGGCGACGGCCGACGTAGTTGGCGCCGTAGCTCAGGCTCAGGTCGTCGCTCAGGGCGTAGGTGGTCCAGAGGTTGGCGGTCAGGTCGGGCACGTTCTTCGCCTCGGCGCCTTTGTTGACGCCTTTGGTCTGCTTGCTCTTGAGCGCAGAGAAGCCGCTGTAGGCTGTCCAGCGATCGGTCAGGTTGCCTTGCAGGCCCAGTTCCACGCCGTCGACACGTTTGGCCGGCAACGCCCGCACCGGAGAGGCTTCGCCTTCGGCGTACTCCCAGGAGTTTTCCAGCTCGGTACGGAAGATCGCGCCGGTGACGCTCACGGCCTTGTCGAACAGCTCCCACTTGGTGCCCAGTTCATAGGTCTTGGATTTGGCCGGTGTGTAGCTGGTGGTGCTGGCCGCGCCGTAGATCTGGTTGTTGGTCGAGGCGCCGAGCGCCGAAGGTTGCGCCGACTCGCTGTAGGAGGCGTAGATCGTACCGTTGGGTTGCGGCTTGAAGACGATGCCGGTGCGCCCGCTCCAGGCCCCCGAGGTGTCCTTGATGTCCGCCTGGCCACGCTGCGTGGTCTCGGCGGTCCAGCGGTCGTAGCGCAACGAACCCATCACTTGCCACCACTGGTTGAGGGTGATGGTGTCGCCGAAATAGGCACCGGCGTTGTCCACGGCCGAACGCGGTTCGCCGACGCCCTTCGTGGTGTAGACCGAGTCGAAATGATGTTGGGGGTCGGCCATGTCGAACAGCATGTTCGCCGCCGGCACCTCGGCGTTGCGTTTAAGGCCGCCGTAGGTTTCGTGGTACAGGTCCAGGCCGGCCACCGCCTTGTGGCTGAGGCTGCCGGTGTCGAAGGCGAACTTCAGGTCGGTCTGGTTATCGACGATGGTGTAGCGCTTGGACAGGCCGAAGTCGCTGCCACGCAGGATGCCGTAGGCAGTGTTGCCGGTGTTGTTGTACTGGGTGTAGCTGTTCACCCCATTGATGTTCGACACCGGTCCGACGCCGACATAACCCAGGGTCGCGCAGCGTGCGCCGGTGCAGGTTTTCGAACCATCGGCGTTCGCCGCGGTGAACCGCGCGGGCGAGAGCACCGAGAAGTTGTCGGTGCGCTGCCAGCGCAACTGGTTGCTCAACTGCGCACCGTTGTCGAAGTCGTGTTCCAGGCGCCCGGTCAGCGAGGTGGTTTCGGTCTGCTGGGTGTAGAGGCTGGAGTCGCCATACCAGTTGTCGCGCTTGACCCCCGGCATGCGCTTGCCATTGCTGCCACGCAGGATCGGCAGGCCGCCGTCCGGGGTGTTGTCATCCTTCTGGTAGAAGAAATTCAGGTAGGCGCGGGTCGGGGTCGAGAGCCCCAGCGCCAGCGACGTGGCAATGCCCCAGCGGTCGTAGTCGACCACATCGCGGTCGGCCACCTGGTTTTCATGCTTCATCAGGTTGATGCGCAGGGCGCTGGTGTCGTTCAGCTCATGGTTGAGGTCGGCGGTGAGGCGCCGATAACCGTCGGTGCCGACGCCCGCCAAGACGCGGTTGGCGTCGCCCAGGTGCGCTTCCTTGCTGACCAGGTTGACGCTGCCGCCGACCGCGGAAATGCCCGACTCGATGGCGCCCGTGCCCTTGAACACCTCGGCCTGTTGCAGGTTGAAGGTGTCGTTGCGGCTGGACATGCCGGCATCGCGCACGCCGTCCACTGTCAGGCTCTGTTCCGAGGAAAACCCGCGAATGGAAAACAGGTCGCCCCAGCCGAGGTTGCCCTCGCCCGACATGAAGGTGATGCCGGGCACATTGCGCAGGATGTCCTGCAGGCTCTGGGCGTTCTGTTCCTTGAGCACCTGCTCCGGGACGATGGTGATGCTCTGCGGCGCATCGAGCAGCGGCGTCATGACTTTGCGCGACTGCACTTCATCGACCTTGAACGGCGATTGGTAGGTGCTCTGGATGGTGACGTCCGGCAGGTTCAGCACGCCCGGCTCCGCCGCTGCCTGCTCGGCCGCCTGGGTAATCGGGCTGATACCGCCCATCGCCACCACGCCCAGCAACGGCGCGAGGGTGCGGTTCAAGGCATTGGGGGTGTTGCGAACGACCGGCATGACAGGTGACGATGGCATCTGACTCTTCAATCCTTAATTACAATGACTCGCATTTAGATTTTGAAGTCTAATGAGAGCCGCCCTCGTCGATTGCCGGACTTTGTATCGGTCATGCACGAATAAGCACGCTCAACACATTCCATTACATTTCGCCCGGCCAGCCCCTGGTCGATTCGCTATATCTGCGACCCGCACGGTGCCCTCACCGCCGCTCGCTCAACCGATCCAAGGTGTCATTCACTGCCATGTCCAAACCCGATCATCTGCTCATCGTCGACGACGACCCTGAAATCCGTCAGTTGCTGGCCGAGTACCTGCGCGACGCCGGTTACCAGGTTTCCACGGCGTGCGATGGCAAGGAAATGCGCCGGCGGCTGGAGCTGAACGTCATCGACCTGATCGTGCTCGACCTGATGATGCCGGGCGAAGACGGCTTGAGCCTGTGCACCCAGCTGCGCCTGACGTCCAACACGCCGGTGATCATGCTGACGGCGCGGGGCAGCCTGATCGACCGGATCATCGGCCTGGAGATGGGCGCGGACGATTACCTGCCCAAGCCGTTCGACCCGCGCGAACTGCTGGTGCGCATCAAGGTGGTGTTGCGCCGGGTGCAGAGTTTCCCGACCCGGGCGCGGGTCGACGAGGCGGCCTTCGTGCGCTTCGACGATTGGCAGCTCGACACCCGTGCGCGGCAGGTGCTGTCGCCGTCAGGTGTGGTGATTTCCCTGGGCAACTCCGACTATCGCCTGCTGCGCCTATTGTTGCAGCACCCCAACCGGCCTTTGAGCCGCGACTTTTTGCTCAACCACGTGTTCGAAAAAGACAGCACGCCCTTCGACCGCTCGATCGACGTCTGCGTCAGCCGCTTGCGCCAGCAGCTCGCCCCCGGCCTGATCAAGACGGTGCGCAACGAAGGTTACATGCTGACCTGCGCGACCGTGGCGAGCGAGTCATGAACCTGCTGCCACGCACCCTGTACGGACGGCTGGTGCTCATCCTGGTGACCGGCATGCTCGCGGCCCAGGTACTGACCAGCAGCATCTGGTATGACGTGCGCCACAGCCAGGTGCTGGAGATTCCCACCCGTCTGATCGCCAGTCGCCTGGCCGACATCGTGCGCATCAGCGCCAGCGACCCGCAAGGCGCGGCGCAATTGATCCAGGGCCTGAACACCGCGGACTTTCTCCTGAGCATCGAGCAGGAGCCGGCGCCTGAACGCCCGCCGCTCAATCGCCAGGATGCCGCCACCGAACACCTGCTGCGCGATGTCATCGACAAGAAGACCAACCGCCAGGTCGAGCTGAACCTGCTCAACCTGGCCCTACGCGATGACCAGGGGAAAAAAGCCGGGATCGGCACGCTGTTCGGCTCCAGCCCCGCCGTGGGCGAGTTCACCCTGGAGCTGCGCCTGCCCGATGGCCGCTGGCTGCATGTCAAAGCCTGCGAAGACCAGGGCTGGACCAGCCTGGCGCCCAAGGATGTGGTGCTCGATTACTTCCTGCGCATCTACCTGGTGCGCATCATCCTGGTGGTGATTATCGTCCTGCTCGCCGTGCGCCTGGCGATCCGCCCCTTGAAGGAACTGGCGCTCGCCGCCCAGGCCCTGGGGCACGACATCCAACGCCCACCGCTGTCACTCAAGGGCCCACGGGAAGTGCGGCGCGCAGCCGAAGCGTTCAACCGCATGCAGCAGCAACTGCTGACCAACATTGGCGAGCGCACGCGCTTTCTCGCCGCCGTTTCCCATGACCTGCGCTCCCCTATCACGCGTCTGCGGCTGCGCATCGAAATGCTCGCCGATGACCGCGTCAAGCAACGTATTCGCAAGGACCTGGAAGACATGGAGTCGATGGTCTCGGCCACGCTGGAGTTCGTCAGCAGTGGTGAGATTCATGAAGAGCGGCGCAGCATCGACATCAATGCGCTGCTGCAGAGCGTGCAGGTCGATCAGCAGGATGTCGGCCAGGTCATCAGCGTGACGGGGCAGGCCTCGCGCCCGATCTCCGGCTACGCCCGCAGCCTCAAGCGCTGCGTGGAAAACCTGGTGGAAAATGCCCTGCGCTACGCTCGCGATGTCGAACTGATCATCGAGGAGCAGCCGGGCTGGCTGCTGATCACCGTGCGCGACAGCGGCCCGGGAATTCCGGTGGCCAAGTTGCTGCAGGTCATGGAACCGTTTTACCGCCTGGAAAACTCACGCAACAGCGACACCGGCGGCTACGGCCTGGGCCTGAGCATCGCGCAAACCATCGCCAGGGCCCATGGCGGTCACCTGTCGCTGTACAACCGCGAGCAGGGTGGGCTGGATGCGACGATCAGGCTCAAGGCGGATGGTTGAACTGAGCACTATCTGAAATTGTGGAAGCAATCCCTGTGGGAGCAATTCCTGTGGGAGCGAGCCTGCTCGCGATGGCGGTGTGTCAGGTACTGCATTGCTGAATGACACACCTCAATCGCGAGCAGGCTCGCTCCCACAGGTCCTGTTCCCACGGGGATTTTTCACAGGCAGGGCCTATCAGACCTTCTTGGTCCTCGGCAGGAAAATCGCCAGCACCCCGAACAACGGCAGGAACGAGCACAGGTAGTACACGTACTCGATGCCGTGGATGTCCGCCAGGTGCCCCAGCAAGGCCGCGCCGATCCCGCCGAAGCCGAACATCAGGCCGAAGAACACCCCGGCGATCATGCCGACGTTACCCGGCACCAGCTCCTGCGCGTACACCACGATGGCCGAGAATGCCGAGGCGAGGATGAAGCCGATCACCACGCTGAGCACGCTGGTCCAGAACAGGTCGACGTGCGGCATGATCAGGGTGAACGGTGCCACGCCGAGGATCGAGAACCAGATCACCGCCTTGCGGCCGATCTTGTCGCCGATCGGCCCGCCGAAGAAGGTGCCCGCCGCCACCGCGCCGAGGAACAGGAACAGGTGCAGTTGCGAGCTGGCCACCGACAGGTCGAACTTCTCGATCAGGTAGAAGGTGAAATAGCTGGTGAGGCTGGCCATGTAGAAGTACTTGGAGAACACCAGCAGGCCCAGCACTACCAGGGCACTGATGACCCGCCCCTTGGACAGACCGTGGGTGGCCGCGTGGCCTTGCTTGAGCTTGAACAGGTTCAGGTGGTTGGCGTACCAGCGGCTGATGCGGTACAGCACGAACAGGGCAAACACTGCGAACAGGCCGAACCACGCCACATGGCCCTGGCCGAACGGAATGATGATCGCCGCCGCCAGCAACGGGCCGAACGCCGAACCTGCGTTACCGCCGACCTGGAAGGTCGACTGCGCCAGACCAAAGCGCCCGCCCGAAGCGAGGCGTGCGATGCGCGAGGCTTCCGGGTGGAAGGTCGACGAACCGATACCGATCAACCCGGCCGCCAGCAGGATCAGCGGGAAGCTGCCGACCACCGACATCATCAGGATGCCGATCAGCGTGCACACCGTGCCGGCCGGCAACAGCCAGGGCTTGGGGTGGCGATCGGTGTGGTAGCCGACCCATGGCTGCAACAGCGAGGCGGTCAACTGGAAGGTCAGGGTAATCAGGCCAACCTGGGTGAAGGTCAGGCCGTAATTGTCCTTGAGCATCGGGTAGATCGACGGCAGGACCGACTGGATCAGGTCGTTGATCAAATGCGCCAGCGCCACGGCGCCGATGATGGACATGACCAGGGGACTGCTTTGTGGGGTCGCGGACGCCGGCGTCGTGCCGGTCTGGGCATTGCTGATAGCCATGGGAATTTCCGTACAACAGATGGGTGCACACAGGCAGGTGCGTCAATGTGCCATTTTTCGGTGCAGATGCGCCATCCCCTTAGGCAGCTAACGAACGGAACATGTTGACCTGTAGGAGCGAGCTTGCTCGCGATGGCGGCGTGTCAGGCCATTCATTTGCGTATGACACACCGCAATCGCGAGCAAGCCCGCTCCCACAGGGTAATAGCCCATCGCCATGGTCTGAATCTTGCCTTGTTATTGGCTTCAACGCGGTGGCCTTACAAAGGGCGCCGAGAATGGGAAGTTTCGCTACAGAATCGGCCTACAGAGCTGACCAGGGTGAACTTTCGAGGCCTTTAAAAGGGGCACGAGTCGCGGTCGCAACGACTTCGACGCACGCCATTGGTGCGTGGTGCCCACAGGAGTCGTGGGGCATGCAGGCTTTTTTATCTCCGGGTATCTCGTTGTTGGGCCGTTTTGGCTTTGCCCGCAAGTTTCAGTTGTTGTTCCTGCTGTTTATCCTGCCGCTGGCGGGCAGCCTGCTGATGATTGGCCAGGACTACCGGGCCAAGTTGAGTCTGATCTCCGGCGAACGGGCCGGCGTGCGGCAACTGCTGGCCCTCGATACGTTGGATAACCTGCTGTCTGCCCAACGTGACCGCGCCGCCCGCTGGCGCGCCACCGAGACCAATCGCCAGCCGACGCCCGCCACCCTCGCGGCCGTGTCGGCATTCGACGCGGTGCAGCCGGCGGTCGTCCAGGCCACCACGGACCTGGCCAATACCCTGCAAACCGAAGGCGCCGAAGGTGAAACCCTGGCGCGCTATCAAGCCCTGCAAACCGCGCTCAACGGCCTGGACTCGAAAAGCCTGAGCAGCGTGGGCTGGTGGCCGGACGGCTACGAGCGCTTCACCAATGCCTTGAGTGCCTTGCAAGCGTTGCGCGAGCAGATCGCCATGGACAACCGCCTGACCCTGGCGCCGTGGTTGGAAACCTATTTGCTGACGCAGATCTCGACCCAGCATGCACCGGACCTGATCGAGCGCGTTGGCCGCCTGGCCAGTGTCGGCCAGGCGTCGGTGGTGTCCGGACAGTTCACCCTGCAAAGCCGCCTGCAATTGCGCGACCTGCGCAGCCGCATCGGCGACGCCCGCGAGCAACTGGTCAAAACTGCCAGCCTGCTGGAAGCCCGTCTGCCCAGCGCCCTGCAAACCTGGGCCGGGCAGTACCATGAAAGCCTGAAAAACCTCGATGCCGAGCTCAAAGTCCTCGACGACGGCGTGTTTGGCGGCAGCATCCAGCTCAAGCCCGAGGAGTTCGAGCGTGGCCTGGACGCCCTGCTCGGCGATCTCGCGACCTTGCGCCAGCAATCGCTGGTGTCGCTGGATCAGCGTCTGGATTACTACTACAGCTCGGCCATCCGCCAGTTCATCGTGGTGGCGGCCATCTTCGGCTGCCTGCTGCTGGCGGCGCTGTACCTGTTCATCTGCCTGCAGGCTTCGATTCGCCGCAGTGCCAGCGGCATCACCCTGCTGGCCGAAGCCCTGCGTGACGGTAACCTGAGCCTGCAAGTGGCGGTGACCGGTCGCGATGAGCTGGCGGCAATCAGCACCGCACTCAACGTCGCCGTGGTGCAGTTGCGCAACAGCCTGCTGGGGGTGGATCACGAAACCCTGCAGCTGAGTAATGCCGTACGTACGCTCAATCAGCACTCCAGCGGTGCGCTGAGCGAAGTCGAAGCGCAGCAATTGCAGATCAGCCAGATTGCCGCCGCCGCTACGCAACTGGCCGCCACCTCCCAGGGCGTGGCGGCCAGTTGCGAGCAGGCCTCCGGCAGCGCCCAGCACACCCGGCGCATCGCTGCCGACAGCAGCCGCGACAGCCAACGCACCACCGCGAGCATCCAGCAACTCAACCAGCGCCTGAACGACACGGCGGCGGCACTCGGGCGCGTCAGTGAACAGGGCCAGCAGATCCAGCTGGTGGTCGATACCATTCGCGGGGTCGCCGAGCAGACCAACCTGCTCGCGCTCAACGCCGCCATCGAGGCGGCGCGGGCCGGGGAACAGGGCCGTGGGTTCGCGGTGGTCGCCGACGAAGTGCGCAGCCTGTCGCAACGTACCCAGTCATCCACCGCGCAAATCGCCGGCACCGTCGACAGCCTGCGTAACACGGTGAACGAAGCCGTGAGCCTGATGGAAGCAGCCTGCGGCCAGGCGCAATCCGATGCGCAAGCGGTCACCGGCCTGGGCGAACGCCTGGGGGAAATTGCCAATGCGGTGCAGAGCGTCACCGACACCCTGGCGCAGATCGCCACGGCGGTGGACGAACAGGCCAGCACCGCCGACGAGGTCAGCGGCAATATCCAACAGGTCGATCAGGCGGCGGTACGCTTGCTCGAAGGCGCGCGGGCAGTGAACCTGGCGGCGGACACCCTGAGCCACGGCAGCAAGGTGCTCAGCGACAACACCGGGCGCTTCCGCTTGAGCTGAGGCGATCTCAGGCGCTGATGACCGCTTGCGGGAAGTCCTGCTCCAATTCGGTCTTCAGCCACTGGATGAACCACGCCACATCCGCCGACAGTTCGGCGGATGGCGTCAGCACGCGATAGCTTTCCAGCTTGACCTGCGCCGGCAGCACTCGCACCAGCGCACCACTGCGCAGCTCTTCGCGCACCAGCACCTCGTTGGCCAGGGCGATGCCCTGCCCGCTCTCGGCCACCGACAACGCGTGGTCATTGTTGACGTAGAGCATGTCCGAACTCAGGTGCGCATCCAGGTCGTGGGCGGCGAACCACAGGTTCCACCATTCGCCGTCGTCGACGTGGATCAGGTTGTGTTGCATCAGGTCGGCCACGGCGTCGATGGGCTCGATGCTCGCCAGGTAACCCGGGGTGCAGATCGGGAACACCCGTGGGCAGATCAGGCTCACGCGCGAATGGGCGTACTGCCCGTCCAGGCCGTAGACGATGCCCAGGTCGGCGCTCTTGCCATCGACATCGGTGAAGGTCGAGTTGGGTTCGATGGCGAACTTGAGGCCGGGGCGCAAATGGCGCATGGCCTCGATGCGCGGCATCAGCCAGCGCTTGGCGAAGCCCGGCACCACCATGATGCGCAACCAGCGCTCGGCTTCCCGGGGGCGAACCTCCTTCCCCGCCTCGATCATCAGTTGCAGGGCGGCGGCGATCTTGCGGTGGTACTTCTCGCCCGCCAGGGTCAGGGTCACGCCACGGGAAGTGCGCTCGAACAGTTGCACACCCAGCCAGTCCTCCAGCAATTTCACGTGGCGACCAATGGCCGGCTGGGTCACGTGCAGCGCCTTGGACGCCTCGACGTAGCTCCCCAAACGCGCGGCCGCATCAAAGGCTCGCACGGCATTCAACGGCGGCAAACGGTGATCCGACATGGTCGCGCACACCCCTGGCCATTAAATTATTTAACAGCTCGTATGTTAAAATTGAAGTTTCGCCCCCGCAACCCCTCACTGATAATCCAGACACAGCACAACAAAAAACAGCTGGCTGGCTACACCTGTACTCATCTCGATCCTGCCCAAAAAAATAATATCCATGGCCCGATGGCAACGCCGGTATTGGCGTTTCACAGGCGATGGGGGAATCGGAGGAAACGCATGAATGCCCTGCATTCGCTGCAAACGCTGGCGGTGTCGATCCGCTCGGTACGCAAAGTCTACGGTGATCCACAGACCGGTCCGGTGGCGCTGAAAAGCATCGACCTGGACATCCACGACAACGAATTCTTCACCCTCCTGGGCCCTTCCGGCTGCGGCAAGACCACCCTGCTGCGGATGATCGCCGGGTTCGAATTTCCGACCCAGGGCGAGATCCTGCTCTACGGCGAAAACATCGCCGACCGCCCGCCATTCGAGCGCCCGGTCAACACGGTGTTCCAGCACTACGCCCTGTTCCCGCACATGACCATCGCCGAAAACCTGGCCTTTGGCCTGGAATCGCACCCGATGGGCAAGGTCATGAACAAGGCGCAGATCGCCGAGCGGGTGCGCGAGATGCTCGCCCTGGTGCAGATGGAACGCTTCGCCAATCGCAAGCCGGCGCAACTGTCCGGCGGCCAGCAACAACGCGTCGCCCTGGGCCGGGCCCTGGCGCCGCACCCCAAGGTGTTGCTGCTCGACGAGCCACTGTCGGCCCTGGACCTGAAGCTGCGCCAGGCCATGCGCGAAGAACTCAAGACCATCCAGGCCAAGACCGGCATCACCTTCATCTTCGTCACCCATGACCAGGAAGAAGCGCTGACCATGTCCGACCGCATCGCCGTGCTGTCCGAAGGCGAAGTGCAGCAGGTCGGGCGCCCGGAGGACATTTACGAACGCCCGCGCAATCGCTTCGTCGCGGACTTCATCGGCGAAACCAACTTCATCGAAGGCACGGTCACCCGCGTTGAAAACGGGCAGGCCTGGTTCGCAGGTCCCGCCGGGCATCCGCTGCCGGCACAACCGTGCAGCGATGTTTCAGTCGGCAGCAACGTCGCCTTGTCGGTACGCCCCGAGCGCCTGCACCTGGTGCCCGTCGGCACGCCGGGCGCACTGCCCTGTCAGGTCGAAGCGCAGATCTACCTCGGCACCGACCTGCAATACCAGGTCAGCCTCAACGATGGCTCGCGGCTCACCGTGCGCACCCCCAACTGCGTCGACCGCAGCCTGCGCTTTGCCGTGGGTACCCAGGCCGGCCTGTTGTTCGACAGCGGCAGCGCCAGCGTCCTGCACGATTGAGCCCGAGGATTGACCATGCACGCCTTACCGATTGCCAACACCCTGGAGCGCCGTCGGGCCTTCCAGAACTTCCTTGGGGTCAGCCCGGCGCTGATCGCCATCGGCCTGTTTTTGCTCGTGCCAATCCTGATCGTCATCGGCTACTCGCTGATGGAGGCCAACCCCTACGGCGGGGTCAACCGGGTGTTCAGCAGCGACGCCTACACCTCGTTGCTGTTCGAACGCCAGCTGGATGACAGCCTGGCCTTCGCCGACTCCTATCTGCTGATTGCCCTGCGCTCCATCGGCATCGCCGCCATGACCACCGTCATCACCCTGCTGATCGGGTTTCCGGTGGCGGTGTGGCTGGCGATGCAGCCGGCCCATCGACGCGGCTTGCTGATCTTCCTGATCACCGTGCCGTTCTGGGCCAACCTGCTGATCCGCACCTACGCCTGGATTTTGCTGCTGCGTAACAGCGGCGTGATCAACAACAGCCTGATGGGCCTGGGGCTGATCGACCAGCCGCTGCAACTGCTCTACACCGACGGCGCGGTGCTGCTGGGCCTGGTCTACACCTACGCGCCATTCGTTGTGCTGCCGATCTACGCGACCCTGGAAAAGATGGACACCCGCCTGCTCGAAGCGGCCCAGGACCTCTACGCCGGGCGCCTGCGCACCCTGCGCAAAGTGGTGCTGCCGATTGCCAAGCCGGGAATTCTGGCCGGTGCGATCCTCACGTTCGTGCCGTGCCTGGGGGCGATGATCGCGCCGGAACTGCTCGGCGGCGGTACGCGCATGATGCTCGGCAACCTGATTTTCCGGCAGTTCAGCGATGCGCGTAACTGGCCGTTCGGCGCGGCCTTGTCGCTGGTGTTGATGGCGGCCGTGATGCTGGTGCTGACCGTGTATGCCCTGCGGGCCGAACGCCAGCGCATCGCCAAGGGAGGTGCATGATGATGCGTCTGTTCAAACGTAGCGGCCTGGGTGTGCAGGACTTTCCCGGCTTCGGCGGCTTCAGTTTCCTGTTCTATCTGTACCTCTATTCGCCGATCGTGGTGCTGGTGGTGTTCTCGTTCAACGCCAACCAGTCCGCCACCGTGTGGACCGGCTTCAGCCTGGACTGGTACCGCGCCGCGTTCGCCAACCAGGCCTTGCGCCAGGCCGCCGGCAACAGCCTGCTGATCGCCGTGTGCGCGAGCATGATCGCCACGGCCATTGCCACCCTCGCCGCCCTTGGCACATCGCGAGGGGCCAAGTTCAAGGGCCTGCAATTGTCGATGGGCGCGATCATGCTGCCGCTGGTGTTGCCAGAGATCGTCGTGGGCGTCGCCACCCTGGCGCTGTTCTCCACCCTGGGTCTGTCCCTGGGCTACGGCAACCTGATTATCGCCCACACGGTGTTCTGCATTCCGTTCGCCTACCTGCCGATTCGCGCCCGGCTCAACGACATGGACCTGTCGCTCGAACAGGCTGCCTCCGACCTCTACGCCGGGCCATGGCGGACCTTTCGCAAGGTCACCCTGCCGCTGCTGATGCCAGGGATTTTCTCCGGGCTGATGCTGGCCTTCATCGTCTCGCTGGATAACTTCGTGATCTCGATGATGGTCTCCCAGGCCGGCACCACAACCTTGCCGATCTTCATTTTCGGCCTGTTGCGCATGGGCGTGACACCCGACGTCAACGCCGTGTCGACCCTGATTCTGGGCGTCTCGGTGCTGTTCGTCAGCCTCTCGTATCTGCTGGGCAAAAAACACAACTGAACCTTTTCAAGTACCGTGGGGAAATAGCATGAGCAAGTTGATTGCAGGCATCGGAACCTCGTTGTTACTCACCCTGGCCGGCAGCGTCCAGGCCGCCGAAAAGCTCAACGTGGTCAGTTGGAGCGGCTACTTTTCGCCGCAGATTCTCGCCAAGTTCCAGAAGCAGACCGGCATCGAAGTCACCGTGGACTCCTACGATTCCAACGAAACCCTGCTGGCCAAGCTCAAACAGGGCGGCGCCGGTTACGACGTGGCGATCCCGTCGCACCAGTTCATTCCGATCCTGATCAAGGAAAACCTGCTGGAGCGCTTCGACCCGATCAAGGAGCCCTACTACGCCGGGATCGCCGACAACTTGAAGAAACCGACCTGGGACCCGGAGGGCGGCTACTCCGTACCCTTCATCTGGGGCACCACCAGCGTGGTGCTCAACACCGAGCGCTACAAGGGCCCGACCGACAGCTACAAGGTGCTGTATGAACCGCCGGCCGAGTTGCAGGGGCGGATCAACATGTTCGACTCGGTCAGCGACGTGATCGACATGGCCAGCCTGTACCTGAATATCCCGCTGTGCAGCGAAGACCCCAAGCAGATGCAACAGGTGCTGACCCTGCTCAAGGCGCAGAAGCCATACGTCAAGACCTACAGCTCCAAGGCCGGCTCGATACGTGAGAACCTCGCTTCCGGTGAAATCGACATGTCGACCTTCTGGGGTGGCTCGTCGATGCGTGCCCGCGAGATGAAACCGAGCCTGAAATACCTGTACCCGAAAGAAGGCGTACTGGCCTGGGTCGACAACATGGTGATCCCGACCGGCAGCAAGAACCCGGCGAACGCCAAGGCCTTCATCGCCTTCCTCAGCCAGCCTGAAAACGCCGCGATGACCCAGAACTTCCTCAAGCACCAGAGCCCGATCAAGGGCGTCGAACCGTTCCTCGACGCCAGCCTCAAGGAGGCCCCGGAGCTGCACATTCCAGAAGGCACTCCGGTGGTGTTCAGCAAGACCTGTGGCGAAGGCGCGATCCGTCTGGCCGACCGTCTCTGGACCAGTCTGATGCGTTGATCTCTACCGCCCCGTCCCGTGGCGGGGTGTTTTTCCAAGCCGTTCGAAAGGCAGCGTTGCCATGACATCCAATAACATCAGCGAACTGGTCCTGCTGCAGGCCCATGAACTCGCCGAACGCATTCGCCTGCGCCAGGTTTCCTGCCGGGAAGTGATGCAGACTTACCTGGCCCACATTGATCGTTTCAACCCGCAGGTCAACGCGTTGATCAGCCTGCAATCGCCCGAGGACCTGCTGGCCCAGGCCGACCAGCGCGACGCCGAACTGGCCCGCGGCGAGTACCGTGGCTGGATGCACGGCCTGCCCCACGCGGTGAAGGACCTGTCGCTGACCCAGGGCATTCGCACCACCCTGGGCTCGCCGTTGTACAAGGACTACATCCCCGACCGTGACGGCATCATGGTCGAGCGCCTCAAGGCGGCGGGGGCGATCATCATCGGCAAGAGCAACACCCCGGAATTCGGCCTCGGCTCGCAAAGCTACAACCCGCTGTTCGGCGCCACCGGCAGCGCCTACGACCCAAGCAAGACCGCCGGTGGCAGCAGCGGGGGTGCCGCCGCAGCACTGGCGCTGCATCTGGTGCCCGTGGCCGATGGCAGCGACATGATGGGTTCGCTGCGCAACCCGGCGGCCTTCAACAATATTTTCGGCTTCCGCCCATCCCAGGGCCGAGTGCCCTTCGACGACAGCGCCGACCTGTTCATCGACCAGTTGGGTTACGAAGGGCCCATGGCCCGCAGCGTGCGCGACGCGGCCCTGCTGCTGTCGGTCCAGGCCGGTTTCGATGCGCGGGCACCGCTGTCCATCGCCGAATCCGGCAGCGCCTTCACCGCGCCACTGGAACGCGACTTCAAAGGCACGCGCCTGGGCTGGCTGGGGGACTTCAACGGCTACCTGCCGATGGAAAAAGGCATTGTCGAACTCTGCGAAACAACCTTCGCCGACTTTGAAAGCCTGGGCTGCCAGATCGAAGCGGTGCAGCCGGACTTCGCTCCGCAAACGCTGTGGAGCAGCTGGCGCACCCTGCGTCACTGGATGGTCGCCGGCTCCCTGGGCGCCACCTATGCCGACCCGCAGAAACGCGCCCAACTGAAACCGGAAGCCTGCTGGGAAATCGAAAACGGCCTGAAACTGTCCGCCAGCGAGGTGTTCACCGCCTCGGCACAACGCAGCGACTGGTACCGCGCGATCTCGCGCCTGTTCGAACGCTTCGACTACCTGCTGCTGCCCAGCGCCCAGATGTTCCCGTTCGACAAGACCCTGCCCTGGCCGACCGCCATCGAAGGGGTGGAAATGGACACCTATCACCGCTGGATGGAAGTGGTGATCCCGGCCACCCTGTCCGGCTGCCCGGTGGCCAACGTCCAGGCCGGCTTCAACGCCAACGGCTTGCCGATGGGCCTGCAGATCATCGGCCGCCACCACGCCGACTTCGCCGTCCTGCAACTGGCCCACGCCTACGAACAGGCCAGCCGCTGGTTCCAGCGTTGCCCTTCGCCGTTGTTGAGGGGAGGAATTTGATAAACGGTTGATAGCGTAGATAAATTTTTTGAAAAAGCGCTTGACGCATATTCGTTTCCCGCGAATAATGCGCGCCACTTGGCTACATAGCTCAGTTGGTTAGAGCATAGCATTCATAATGCTGGGGTCCGGGGTTCAAGTCCCTGTGTAGCCACCAAGTACCGATCTACAGACCTCGCTCTGTAGATCAAACAGGAAAGCCCGCCTTGCGCGGGCTTTTTTGTGCCTGGGTGTTTTCTTTTCTCTTCGCCAGCTCTGTCTATTTCATTCACACGACCGGCAACAAGCTGGGTCGGCATGCACAGTTGCCGTTCGATTGCGCGCCCAGGTTCGCAGCAAGCAATGCTTTGTCTCAGTAAAGTCTGGCCCTGCGTCGGCATTGCGTTGACTGTGAAACAGTCGCGACGATAATCGGCCACTCGATGTCTTCTGCTACGCAATGAAGCGCAGCTGCTCAAACAAGGAGAGGTTATGCACAACTGCTTTGACGTGGCCAAGTATTTCCTTGCTCAATCCAGCGAGGATGCTGGCGACCTGATCTCGAACCTCAAGCTGCAGAAACTGGTGTACTACGCCCAAGGCTTCAGCCTCGCGCTTAACGGTCAACCGCTCTTCGCCGAGCGGATCGAGGCCTGGCTTCACGGTCCTGTCGTTCCGGATCTTTATCATCATTACAAAGCGTTCGGGTCAGGCCATATTCCTCATCCGGAAGCATTCGACTTTGGCACTTTTTCCGCAGAAGAACGGGAACTGCTTGACGAGGTGTATGAGGCCTACGGTCAGTATTCAGCCTGGAGACTCCGTCAATTGACTCACGATGAATCCCCCTGGATTGAAAACTACAGAGAGGGAAACAATCGGGTGATCAGCCAGGATTCCATGACCCGATACTTTGAGACCCAAGTCATACATTGAGTGAGCCATGACCAAAAGGATTCGGTCTTCGCCTTCAAGACACAGCAAGCTACTCAAATCCAAAGATGCTTCGACAAAGCGCAGCCCCGAGCAGCTTTCACCGATTTTTTCACTTGAACACCTGCAGGCCAGCCACTGCGTTTCAGAAATTGTCGACAGGTCAGAGCGCGGCTTGTTCATGGACGCACTCTTCACACTGAGCCGCATGTCCTGGTCGCAGATCAACTCGGCACCTCGACATGGATTGGGCACCGAGCGCATGCCGGCCAGACAAATCAAGGCCAAAATACCTTCCTGTGTCACTGCGGACGTCAACCTGCTGGTTTTCCGCTGGAAAGGGAAATTGCCTTTCGTAGGGTTCCGGGATGGAAGGGTTCTAAACATCCTCTGGATAGAGCAGCAATTCGGCGACCTTTACGACCACGGCTGACGCTGCTCCTAGAACCTCCAAAGAAGCGCACCCTCAGCGGTTTTCCTGTGCTTGAGGCAGGTAAAAAAACACAGGCCGCACGTGCCCAGCCATCCTGCATGCCCAATGCGATGACAATTCAATACTACAAATGATTCTCGTTTGCTATATTGCGCCGCACTGGTTTCCATGGCTGTCAGGTAGGGTTATGTCCGGCTCAGATCTCAAGGCGTTGTACCTCGCCCATCGCGGAGAAATCCAGGCGTACCTGGACCGTCGCCTGCGCTGCAAGGAGACCGCCGCCGATCTGACGCAAGACACCTTCATTCGCCTGTCCGAGCAGATGGGCCACACGCCCATCAAGAATTTTCGCGCCTACCTGTTCTCCAGCGCCCGCAATCTGTTCATCGACTACACCCGTCGCCAGGAACACCGCCAGGCCGAGTCGCTGGATTTGCAGGAACCGGCCACCGTCGAACCGGCGAGCCCGACGCTGGAACAGGCGGCGATCGCCAACCAGCAGTTGTCGACCTTGAACGAGGTGATCCAGAACATGCCGCAGATTTGCCGTGAGGTGTTTCTGCTGGTACGGGTCGAAGGCCTGACGTATGTGGAAATTGGCGAGCGCCTGGGGATTTCTCCGAAGACCGCTTACAGCCGCATGGTCAGGGCGCTGGATTTGTTGAAGCAGGGAATGTCCGAGTGATTGCCCGCTGCTTTCGGACTTCTGCCCTCGCGCTGGCTTATAATCGGCCGCCCGAATGGCCCTCGCCTGAATTGATGACCCCATGAGCGTTGAACCTGCACGCATGCCCTCTCCTGCCCAGCCTGATGACATAAGCCATCAGGCCAGTGAGTGGTTCGCGTTGATCCAGGGCGACACTCCGAGTCAGGCCGAGCGAGATCAACTGGCGGCCTGGCTGCAAGCCGACCCTCGGCATGCGCAGGCCTTTGCCGACCTGGAAAGGTTATGGGCAGCCTCGGCCGCACTGCTGGCGCAGCCGCGCCCAGCGGTCGCACAGCCGCCAGCCTTGTCACGACGGCGGTTTGTCGGCCTGGGCATCGCCGCTTGCACCGCGGCCCTGACCACCAGCGCCACCACTCTCTGGCTCAAGGGTGCGGGCTCGCCATTCGCCGACGTGCGCACCGCCGTCGGCGAACGCCGCACGTTGCAACTGCCTGATGGCTCCAGCGTCGAACTGGCCGGCAATACCGCGCTGAACCTGGATTTTTCCGGCACGCGGCGCTCGGTGGAGTTGCTTCGGGGCGAGGCGTTTTTCAATGTCGTGCCTGACGCCAGCGGTGACCTGTCGATCAACACCGAAGCCGGGCGAGTGCTGGCCCGCGAAGGTGAGTTCTGCCTGTCTTGCGATGGCGACACGGCGACGCTGTCGGTGAGTCGTCACGCGGTGCAAGTCATCACCACGAACCAGCAGACGGAGTTGGGCGAAGGCCTGTCCCTGCGCTTCAGCGCCATGCAAACCGGGGCGATTCAACGGGCGGAACTCGATCAGGTGCTCGCCTGGCGCAATGGTCGCCTGGTGTTCTTCGACACCCCGCTGCTCACGGTGGTCAATGAACTGCAACGCTGGCGCGAAGGGAAAATCTTTATCCCCGACCAGAAGCTTGCCGCACGACGCGTGAGCCTGATCCTCAACCTCAATCGCCCCGACCAGATGCTCGACGTGCTGTCCAGAGCCCTGGCGGTACGCATGACGCAGTACACCGACCTGGTCACGCTGATTCATTCCGCCTGAGCCCATTCGCCACAGGCCCGATACACCCCCGCGGACAAATTTCACATTGCCATCAGGTATCGCGACAGCTCATCCGTCCTAATGGGACTGATTCGCATACTCACGCACTTTCTCACGGGGAAACACCTGAATGGCAAAGCACTACCAACCCGGACGCACACCTGCCGTGCAATGGCGCTCCAACGCCCTGCGCGCGGCACTGGCCTGCACCCTGCTTGTCGGCACCGTCCAGGCGCACGGCGCACCGGCGCCGGCGAGCGCAACGTCTGTGGATAAATTGTCACTCAACATCCCTGCCCAGCCCTTGCGCCAGGCGCTGCTGATGTTCAGCCAGCAATCGGGGCAGAACGTGCTGCTCGACGGCAACCTCGATGCCGGCTTGCGCAGCTCGGCGGTGGTGGGCTCGTACTCCGCCGAGGATGCATTGGCCACCTTGCTGCGCGGCAGTGGCTACGGTTACGCGCGCACCGATGCGGTCACGGTCTACCTGGTGCCGGTGGCGAACGACAAGAGTGCTTCATCCCAGGCCAGTGAAATGACCCTGCCCGCCACGCAGATCCACTCCCACACCACCCAGGACGGCGTTCAGAGTGAGGGCTATCAGGGCAAGCCCGTCTCCAGCACCACCCGCCTCGGCCTGACCGACAGGGAAACCCCACAAGCCATCACCGTGGTGACCCGCCAGCAAATGGACGACTTCAAGCTCAACAGCGTGAAGGATGCGTTGCGCAGCGCGCCGTCGGTCACCGTTGAGCAATTCGAAACCGACCGCACCGCGTTTACCTCACGCGGCTTCAAGATCGAGAACTTCGAATACGATGGCATGGGCATGCCCTTCTCCGGCGGTGTGCTGATGGGCGAACAGGACATGACCGAGTTCGAGCAGATCGACGTGCTGCACGGTGCCAACGGCCTCATGAGCGGAGCTGGCGATCCTTCGGCGACGGTCAACCTGGTGCGCAAGCGCCCGACCGACACCTTCCAGGCGGAAATCGACACCAGCATCGGTTCCTGGGACAACCGCCGCCTGGGGCTCGACGTCGCAGGCCCGCTGACGCAAAGCGGCAATGTGCGCGGACGTTTCATCACCGCTCACGACAAGGGCAATTCCTACCTGGACCACTACAGCCACGAGGTCAACGTAATGGCCGGGCTGCTGGCCTTCGACTTGTCCGACGCCGACACCCTGACCGTGGGTTTCTCCCAGCAGGACAGCTATTCCAACGGCAGTACCTGGGGTGGTTTGCCGATCGCCGACTACGCCGGCAACCGCATTCACTACAGCAGCCGCAGCTCCAGCGTCGGCCAGCCCTGGACCTACTGGAACATCCAGACCCAGCGCGCCTTCGCCGAGCTCAAGCACGAATTCGATAATGGCTGGGCGAGCACGATCACCCTGACCGGGACCAAACAGCATTCCGATACCAAGATGCTGTACGCCATTCCCTTCACTGCCGACTCGGTCCTGGCTTACATCAACCGCACCACCAGCCGTGAAACCCAGTTGACCGGCGAGGCGCAATTGTCCGGGCCTTTCAGCCTGCTTGGCCGCGAACATGAATTGACCCTGGGCGCCAATTACGGTCGCCTGCATCACACCGAGCGCGGTCACTATCGCGATGCTTCCGGCAATCAGGTTGAAAGCCTGGCCGACGTGCTGGCCGGCAACGTGGTGCAGCCCGAGATGAACTACACCGACGACCTCAACACCCAGCTGTTCACCGACCGCCAGAAAAGCCTGTACGCCGGGGCGCGCTTCAGCCTGGCCGACGACCTGCACTGGATCGCCGGGGCACGCATGCTCAGCGCCGATGGCGACGGCGCGGGCTATGGCTCGCCCCATGACACCCGCGTTCACGGCAAGGTGACGCCCTACACCGGGCTGGTCTATGACCTGACTCCTCAGTGGAGCCTGTATACCAGCTGGACCGAGATCTTCAAGCCGCAATACCTGAGAAGCACGGCCGGCGGCCTGATCGAGCCATTGGAAGGCACCAGCATTGAAGCCGGTGTGAAAGGCCGACTGTTCGACGAGCGCCTGACCGTTACCGCTGCGGTGTTCAAGACCGAACAGCAGAACGTCGCCGAAACCACCGGGGAAATCGTCGGCGGCCAGTACCTGTATCGCGGCGTGGACTTCAAGAGCAACGGCCTGGAGCTGGAAGCGTCCGGCGAGCTGCTGCCGGGGCTCGAGTTGGCAGGGGGTTACACCTACGTGCACATCGAAGACAACCAGGGTGAAAAAGCCCGCCGCTACGTGCCCACCCAGAGCCTGCGTGGCAGCCTGACCTACCGCCTGCCGAGCCTGCCTCAGGCCAAGGTCGGCACCCGCGTCCAATGGCAAGGCTCGACCGAAGTCGACAGCAACGACCGGGTGAAACAGAGTGCCTATGCCCTGGTGGACCTGATGGCCAGCTATGACTTCGACGAGCACTGGAGCACATCGCTGAACATGAACAACGTCACCGACCAGAAATACCTGCTGTCGCTGTACCAGGCCGCGGGCTCCACCAACTACGGCGCACCGCGCAACCTGACCGCGTCGCTGACCTGGAAATATTGACCCACGCCCCCTCTGTAGGAGCGGGCTTGCCCGCGATGGTGGTCAACGAAAACGCTGACAGCCTGACACCCCGCGGCGCCTGAGCCTCCATCGCGAGCGTGCTCGCTCCTACAGACAGGCATACGCATTCCCGTGTGGGAGCGAGCCTGCTCGCGATGGCCGTCAACGATAACGCTGACAGCCTGATACACCGCAGTGCCTGAGCCTCCATCGCGAGCAAGCTCGCTCCTACAGGAATACGCACTCCCCTGTGGGAGCGAGCCTGCTCGCGATGGTCGTCAACGATAACGCTGACAGCCTGACACCCCGCGGTGTTTGAGCCTTTATCGCGAGCAAGCTCGCTCCTACAGACAGGAATACGCACTCCCCTGTGGGAGCGGGCTTGCTCGCGATGGTCGTCAACGATAACGCTGACAGCCTGATACACCGCGGTGTTTGAGCCGGCCATCGCGAGCAAGCTCGCTCCTACAGACAGGCATACACATTCCCCTGTGGGAGCGGGCTTGCCCGCGATGGTCGTCAACGAAAACGCTGACAGCCTGACACCCCGCGGTGTTTGAGCCTCCATCGCGAGCGTGCTCGCTCCTACAGAGGTTTGCGTCGTTTGGCGTCCGCCGATACAGTCCTGTGACCTTTCCCACGGACGGAGTGCCCTCGCGTGATTTCAGCCCTGCACCTGAATCGCTTTCGCCTGTCAGCCCTTTCGCTGCTCGCTGTCACGCTGACGGCGTGCAACGCTCCACCCGCCTCGACGTTGCCCATCGCACCGGAAGCCGCATCGGGTTTTCGTACCGACCTGCAAACCCGCCACGCCACCCGGCACATGGCCGCCGCCGCGAACCCGCTCGCCGCCGAAGCCGGACGCGCAATGCTGCGCCAGGGTGGTTCGGCGATTGATGCGGCCATTGCCATGCAGGCGGTGCTGACCCTGGTTGAACCGCAGTCATCGGGCATCGGCGGCGGTGCTTTTATCGTGTTCTGGGACGGTATGCAGGTGCGCACTTTCGACGGGCGCGAAACAGCGCCGGCCGGCGCCACCGAGAAACTGTTCCTGCAAGCCGACGGGCAACCGATGGGGTTCACCCAGGCGCAGATTGGCGGGCGCTCCGTCGGCACCCCGGGGGTCCTGCGGGCGCTGGAGCTAGCCCACCGGCAATACGGTCGCCTGCCTTGGGCGCAACTGTTCGAGCCTGCGATCAAACTCGCCGAGCAAGGCTTCCCCATCTCGCCACGCCTGCATCAGTTGATCGCTGCCGATTCGTCGATGACGCGCTCAGCGGACATGATGGCGTACTTTCGCAACTCCGACGGCAGCCCCAAGGCCGTTGGCACACCGCTGAAAAACCCGGCGCTGGCCGCGGTATTCAAGCGCATTGCCAACGAAGGGGCCGATGCGTTCTACCAAGGCCCCATCGCCGAAGAAATCGTCGCCAAGGTGCAGGGCCACGCCAACCCCGGCAGCCTGTCGTTGAACGACCTCAAAGGTTATGTCGCCAGGGAACGTGCGCCCCTGTGCACTGACTACAAACGTTGGCAGGTGTGCGGCATGGCGCCCCCCTCCTCGGGCGGTATCGCCGTGGCGCAGACCCTCGGCACCCTGCAAGCACTGGAGGCCCGCGACCCGCGCTACACCCTGGCTGCGTTGAAACCGGTGAAGAGTGCCCAACCGGCCGGCATCGAACCCGCCCCCGAAGCCGTGCATCTGATTGCCGAAGCCGAGCGCCTCGCCTATGCCGACCGCGCGCAGTATGTCGCCGACACCGACTTCGTACCGGTCCCGGTCAAAGGTCTGCTGGACTCCACTTATTTGGCCAGCCGCGCCGCCCTGATTGGCGAACGCAGCATGGGCACCGCCAAACCCGGCACCCCGCCCGGCATTCAGGTCGCCTACGCCCCTGACCGCTCACCCCTGCGCATTTCCACCTCACAAGTGGTGGCGGTGGATGACCAGGGTGGCGCGGTGTCGATGACCACCACCGTGGAATCCGCCTTCGGCTCTCACCTGATGGTCCAGGGCTTCATGCTCAACAACCAGATGACCGACTTCTCATTCATTCCCGAAGAAAACGGGAAAAAAGTCGCCAACCGCGTCGAACCTGGCAAACGCCCACGTTCCTCCATGGCGCCGACCCTGATCTTCGACCGCCAGAACGGCGAACTCCTCGCCACCCTCGGCTCTCCCGGCGGCTCGCAAATCATCGAGTACGTCGTCAAATCCTCCATCGGCCTGCTCGACTGGAACCTCGACGCGCAAACCGCCATCAACCTGCCCAATTTCGGCAGCCGCAACGGCCCGACCGAACTGGAACAAGGGCAGTTCAGCGCTGGCTTGATTCAGGCATTGAAAGCCAAGGGCCACAACGTGACCGAGATCGACATGACCAGCGGCACCCAGGCGATTGTCCGGGTCAGGGATGCAAACGGCCATGCAACGCTTGCCGGCGGCGCGGACCCGCGGCGGGAAGGAGAGGCGTTGGGGGATTGAGTTCCACACAACCTTGAAAGGGCTTACCAAGAGGTAGGCCCTTTTTTATGGGTAACAAATACAGATCGCCGGACTCGCGCTGCTTTTTCCTACCCGCAAATGATTGCTGCCTGGATAGAGTACATGGAGAGCAACTTTCTCTTTTCCAGTTCAGAAAATTTGTCGGCACTCACAAGCAGTACGACGCGATCGACGCCAACACCGTCGAGATGGAGTAAATCATGGACATTCGCCCGATCCACACTGACGAGGATTATCGTGCCGCCCTGAAGAGTGTTTCAGTGTTGTTCGATAACGAGCCTGAGCCCGGAACCCCCGAGGGTGATTACTTCGACATCATGATCACGCTGATTGAAGCCTATGAGGCCAGGCAGTTTCCGGTCGACTTACCCAATCCGATCGAATGCGATCAAATTCCGTATGGAGCAATCGGGGCTTTGAGCTGCAGACCTTGCTCCTGCCATTGGCCGTACCAACCGGGTGTATGAAGTGCTGAACGGCAAACGAGCACTGACACTCCCAATGATCTGGAAACTGCATGACCTGTTCGGCATCCCGGCCGAAAGCCTGATCAAGCCTGTCAAACAGGCTTGATCCACCACCGGTCGAGGCCTCGGATCAGGCCGGGACGCCGAGGATGATATGCGAGGCCTTGATCACGGCTGTCGCGCTCACGCCGGCTGCCAGGCCCAGTTCGGCCACGGCCTGGCGGGTGACGATGGAGTACACCTCGTCGCCGCCATCGAGCTGGATGACCACTTCGGCATTCACCGCGCCGTCGATGACGCTGGTGACCTTGCCTTCCAGGCAATTGCGCGCCGAGAGGCGGATGTCGCTGGACTCGGTCATCAGCATCACCCACGGCGCCTTGACCAGTGCGATGGCTTCCTTGCCGACGGCCAGGCCGAGGCTCTTCACGCTTTCCATGGTCACGACGGCCACCAGTTGGTTACCGCCCGGCAGCTTCAGCGAAACCTCGGCGTTGACTGCACCGGGCAGCAACTGGCTGATGGTGCCTTTGAATACGTTACGTGCACTGACCTTCATGATGTTGTCTCCTGACATTGAATGTGTTTTGACGCTTGCCCACTAGCGGGAAATCTTCAAGGCCTGTCGCGTCTTGTGCCGCTCCAGCGCCAGTTCGACCATGCGAGTGACCAGTTCGCTGTAGGTCATGCCGGTGGCCTGCCACAGTTTGGGGTACATGCTGATGCGGGTGAAGCCCGGCAGCGAGTTGATCTCGTTGATCAGCACTTCACCGCTGTCGGTCAGGAACACATCGACCCGCGCCAGGCCGGAACAGCCCAGTACCTGAAACGCTTCGACGGCCATGGCCCGAATGCGCTCGCTGGCGGCGACGCTGATGTCCGCGGGCACCACCACTTGTGCGGCCTGGGCGTCGATGTATTTGCTGTCGTAGGAGTAGAAACCGCTGCTCACCACGATTTCTCCGCAGCCACTGGCGATGGCATCTTCGTTGCCCAGCACCGCGCATTCGATCTCGCGTCCGCTGACAGCGGATTCCACCAGCACCTTTTCGTCAAAACCAAGGGCCAGCTCAACTGCCGCCAGGTATTGCGCTTCGTCGTTGACCTTGCTCACGCCCACCGAAGATCCCTGGTTCGCCGGTTTGACGAACAACGGCAGGCCCAGCTTGCCCTGGACTTCGGCGAAGCCATGACGTTTGGCCGTGCTGCGCGTGAGCGTCACGAACGGCGTCACCGCCAGCCCGGCATCACGCAGCAGGCGCTTGCTGATGTCCTTGTCCATGCACACTGCCGAACCGAGCACATCCGAGCCGACAAACGGCAGGTCAGCCATGCGCAGCAAGCCTTGCAGGCAACCGTCTTCGCCAAGGGTGCCGTGCACGATGGGAAAGATCACATCGACGTGGCCGAGCAGCTCCTGACTGGACGTTTCCATCAATTGCTGGCTGGGCTTGCCAGGCACCACGGCGAGTTCACGGCTGGACTGGTTGAGGGCGATCAGGGCCGGGTTTTCCTGGTTGAGCAGGAAGTTGGACGGGTCGTTGAGATGCCAGTGGCCCTGTTTGTCGATACCGATCAGCACCGGCTCGAAGCGCGACCGATCCAGCGCATCGACGATGTTCTTCGCCGATTGCAGCGACACTTCGTGTTCAGCCGAACGGCCACCAAAAATAATGCCTACCCGCAGCTTGCTCATTCGAACCGCCCCTGCACCACCACCATGGATTCTCGCCACACAGTGCAACATTTGCCGTGGATTTGCCACTGAGGCGAGCCATTCCCCCAGCCGCAAGACAGTCGGCGGCTCAGTGGGTTACCGTAGTGCGCATCACGTTCAGGACCCGACCTGCCATGGCCAGCCCCATACCGCGCAATGACTGGTTCCACCGCGCGCCCGACGTCGGCGGCATGCAGCGCTTCGAGGCGTTCTTTGCCGGCCATGGTTACGAGATGCATCGCCACGACACCTACGCCATCGGCCATACCCTGTCCGGCGTGCAACGGTTTCAGTATCACGGCGGCTGGCGCCATAGCCTGCCCGGCGGGACGATCGTGTTGCACCCGGATGAAGCCCACGACGGCGAAGCCGGGACCGAAAAAGGCTTTCAGTACCGGATGATGTACATCGAACCGGCGCTGATCCAGCAGATGCTCGGTGGTCAACCGCTTCCGTTCATCAAGGACGGGATGTCGAACGACCCACGCCTGTTCGCCGCCAGCGCGGCATTGCTGCGCAGCCTTGACTGCCCGCTCGAACCCCTGGAAGCGCAGGATGCGCTGTTCGATCTGGCGCAGGCCTTGAACAGCGCCGGCGGCAGCCCCGCCAAACACCACAACTTCGACTATGTGGCGGCGCAGCGCGCACGGGAGTACATGCACAGCGCACTGGAGCGTAAGGTCACCCTCGAAGAACTGGAGCATCACAGTGGCCGGGACCGCTGGAGCCTGTCGCGGGATTTTCGCCTGTTGTTCGGTACCAGCCCTTATCGCTACCTGACCATGCGCCGCCTCGACCTGGTCCGCTCGCTGTTGATTCAGGGCCAGCCGCTGGTGAACGCGGCATTGATCGCCGGCTTCACCGACCAGAGCCACATGACCCGCCAGTTCAGCAAGGCCTATGGCCTGTCGCCGGCGCGCTGGATGAAGATGCACCGCCGCTGAGCCACGCACGATCGTTCAAGAAAGCCGCCGGCGCACTGGCTACCGTGGTCGCACCAACAACCACGAGTACCGTTGCATGAACGCCTATCAAAGCCTGAATTTCGCCGAAAAAATCGCCCGGATCGACCCGCACTGGAGTCCGCGGGTCATTGCCGAGATGAACGACTACCAGTTCAAGGTGGTGAAGTTGCTGGGGGATTTCATCTGGCATGACCACGTCGATACCGACGAAGCCTTCATCGTCCTTGAAGGCCAGTTGCGCATCGACTTTCGTGACGGCCACGTGCTGGTCAATGCCGGCGAACTGTATGTGGTGCCCAAGGGCATCGAGCACAAACCGTCCGCCGCGCAGGAGGTGAAACTCCTGTTGATCGAACCCCGGGGCGTGTTGAATACCGGTGCCGAAGGCGGAGAACGCACAGCGCAGAACGACGTCTGGATCTGAGGGGCCTGGACGTCAAGGCGCCAGTGTCTTGCCGTCGATGGCATCGCCGATGGTCAGGAAATGCCCGCCCGCGACGTGGTGCAAGGTGCGCAGTGAATCGTGCCCCTCGAAGTGCCAGCGACCGTCACTGAACACACGCTCGTCGGCGTGAGCGGCGATCACCTCGGCCAGGAACAGATCGTAGCGCTCATGGTTGCCGGGCTCCGGCAGCAGCCGGCATTCCAGCCAGGCTACGCAACCTTCGAGCAGCGGTGCGTCGATCAGTTCGCCACTGAACGTTTGCAGGTTGTAGGCCTGGAATTTGTCGTGCCCCTGGTCCCGGGTCAGTTCCAGGCCAGAGGTCGAGCCGACGGTTTGCACGATATCGGCCTGGGCCGCGCAAGGCACGTTCAACACGAACGTGCCCGAGGCTTCCAGCAGTTGTCGGGTCCAGGTGGACTTGTCGAGTACCACGGCGATTTTGGGGGGCTCGAAATCCAGCGGCATGGCCCAGGCCGCCGCCATGATGTTGCGCTGCCCGTCGTGGGCCGCGCTGACCAGCACGGTCGGCCCGTGATTGAGCAGGCGGTAGGCCTTGGCCAAGGGAACCGGGCGGCGGTGGGAAGCGCTCATGGACATCTGCTCCTGGGAAAAGAGCCGATTGTAGCGATTTCCGCCCGGTTGGCAGGTATCAACTCGATAGCTGATTGGCGAACTGCCCGACGGCATTCACCACTTTCTGCGCGCCATCCTGAATCTCGACGATCACCGTGCCCGCCTCGGCCGCCAGCGCCAGCCCCTGTTCGGCCTGGAGCTTGCCGTCGGTCATCAGCGACACGGCATTGCGCGCCATGTCCTGGTTCTGCCGCACCACCAGGACGATTTCATCGGTGGCCTGGCTGGTGCGCGAGGCCAGTTGCCGGACTTCGTCGGCGACCACGGCAAAACCGCGCCCTTGCTCACCGGCGCGGGCCGCTTCGATAGCGGCGTTGAGCGCCAGCAGGTTGGTCTGTTCGGCGATGCCGCTGATGGTCTTGACGATGGTGCCGATCACGATCGACTGCTCGTTCAGCGCTTCGATGCCATCACCGGCGGTTTGCATGTGCCTGGCCAGGTCACGCATCACGTTGACGGCCTGGGTCACCACGGTGGTGCCACGCTGGGCACTTTGATCGGTCAGTTGCGAGGTGCCGTAGGCGATGTTGGCCGCTTCGGCCACAGCCAGTTCCTGATTGACCTGATCGGTAATCACCGTGGCGAATTTCACCACTTTGTAGAGCTTGTTGTTGGCGTCGATCACCGGGTTGTACGACGCTTCCAGCCACACATCACGTCCGTGGCTATCGAGACGCTTGAAGCGTCCTGCGACGAATTCACCGGAATTCAGGCGACGCCAGAATTCCTGGTACTCGGGGCTGTTGTATTCCTGCGCCTCGCAGAAAGTGCGGTGATGTTTGCCTTTGACCTGCGCCAGGCTGTAACCCATGGCGTTGAGAAAACGGTCATTGGCCGTCAGCACGTTGCCCTGCAAGTCGAACTCGATCACCGCGGTCGACCGCACCAGGGCGCCGATCAGGTTTTCATGCTCACGCGATGCCTCGATGGTGCGGGTGAGGTCGCTGGAGAAAATCGAGAAACTGCGGATCTTTCCGTCCGAAGTGCGCACCGGTTGCAGGATCGAACGCAACCAGGCTTCCTGGCCATTGCCGCGCAACAGGCGCACCGCGCCTACGAAGTGCTCGCCACGGGTCAGCGCTTGCCGGAAGCGAATGTGGAACTCGTTCGACTTGACGTGGGCCGGCACGAACTCCTCGAGAGGACGACCTACAAGATCATTCTCCTTGTAGAGCATCTCGTTGAGGAAGTTCGGGTTCACCGATTGAATCCGTGCATCGGCATCCAGCGTGAAGACCAGCATCTCGCTTTCCAGGCTCTCCTTGACCTGTTTCAGGCAGGACAGTTCTTCGCGAAGATCCGACAATTCTTGCTTCAAGCGTTTGTTGAACATGGAAAGCACCGATGGGCTGGAAAAAAAGCGGCTTACAGCTTAACCATCGGCACTCGGGGTATTTTCTGAAGCGCCTTTCAGGGTTGTCCTGCGCAAATAGTGTTACAGCGCAATGCTCCATCGGGCTCAAACAGCTTCGGGCGCTGGGCAACGACCGCTCGTCGGCATCCGCGCACCGAAGTACATCGCGCTGCTGATCCCCACAGCCCCCATTACGCTGCAGAAAATCACACAGATCCACGGGCTCCAAGGCATCAGGCCGATCAACACCAGCGGCGTGACACTCGCCCACGCGGCGTAGGCAATGTTGTAGGTGAAGGAAATCCCCGAGACGCGAATTCGCGCCGGGAACAGGTTGACCATCACCGATGGCACGGCGCCAACCACCCCGCAGCACAGCCCGGCCACGGCATAGGCGAGGCCGACCCAACTGCCGCCGATGATCAGGCAGGTGTAAAGCAGGCCGATGCCCAATGGCAGCAGCAGGCTGTAGAGCATCACCGTGCGCCAGGCACCGATGCGGTCGACGAGCAGGCCGGCCAGTACGCAACCGATGTTGAGGAACACGATGCCCAGGGCACTGAGCGCGAAGGTGTGGCTGGCGGTCATGCCAAAGGTCTTCTGCATCATGGTCGGCGTGATGACCACGAACACCACCACCGCCGAGGTCAGCACGCAGGTGAGGATCATCGCCGGCAGGATCGCCAGGCGATGTTCGCGCAGCACTGTGCGCAGCGGCAGCTCCACGGCGGCCTCGCGTTTGGCCTGCATGGCCATGAACACCGGCGTTTCGCTGAGCCAGCGGCGCAGCCACACGCCAATTACGCCAAACACGCCGCCCAGCAGGAACGGGTAACGCCAGGCGTAATCGAGGATCTGTTCGGGGGTGAAAGCCTGCGCCAGGAACGTCGCGGTCAATGCGCCCAGCAAATAACCAAAGGTCAACCCGGCCTGCAAAAAGCCCAGGGCGTAGCCGCGATGTCCGGCCGGCGCATGCTCGGCGACGAACACCCAGGCACTCGGCACCTCACCGCCCACCGCTGCGCCCTGCAGGACGCGCAGGAGCAACAGCAGCAGCGGTGCGAAATAGCCGATTTGCGCGTAGGTCGGCATGATGCCGATCAGCAGGCAGGGCAAGGCCATCATCAGGATGCTCAGGCTGAACACCTTCTTGCGCCCCAGCCGGTCGGCAAAATGGGCCATCAGAATCCCGCCCAGCGGCCGCGCCAGGTAACCGGTGACGAAAATCCCGAAGCTTTGCAGCAGACGCAGCCATTCGGGCATTTCCGGCGGGAAGAACAGCTGACTGAGGGTCAGGGCGAAAAATACGAAAATGATGAAATCGTAGATTTCCAGCGCACCGCCCAGGGCCGCAAGACCCAGGGTCTTGTAGTCCGAGCGGCTGAACGGGGCCGGGCGCGATTCGTGATGGGCAGTCATTTAAAGAACTCTGGCGTAGGCAAAAACCAAGGCGCCCATGGTCTACGCAAATGCGCCAATGGACAACCCGCTGCGCGATATCGTTGACGAACCTGTAGGAGCGGGCTTGCTCCGGGCGGCGTTCCGACGATGGGATTGCAACCGCCACGTTAGACCAAAGTCCTGTTGCACAGAAACTTCGTCACAAAACATGACCGATTGTTTTACTGTGGGCACCTGTCCAAAGGGGCCATTGCAGCCCTCAAGACCATAACAAACATAAAAATCGAGGTACGCCTGTGGCCGCTGATATCGAAGATACCCGCTCTGCCCGCTTTGCCCTGCGTTGTTCCGACTTTGCCGAACGCTGGTTCCCCGACTCCTGGGTGTTCGCCGCCCTGGCCGTCATCATCGTCGCCGTCGCGACCCTGTTCATGGGCGCCAAACCCACCGATGCCGCCATGGCCTTCGGTGACGGGTTCTGGAGCCTGATCCCGTTCACCATGCAGATGGCGTTCGTGGTGATTGGCGGTTATGTGGTCGCCAGCTCGCCACCGGCGGTGAAGCTGATCGACCGTCTGGCACGCATTCCGAAAAACGGCCGCTCCGCCGTGGCCTGGGTGGCGCTGATCTCCATGGTCGCGTCGCTGCTCAACTGGGGCCTGTCGCTGGTATTCGGCGGCTTGCTGGTTCGCGCCCTCGCCCGCCGCACCGACCTGAAAATGGATTACCGCGCCGCCGGTGCTGCCGCCTACCTGGGCCTGGGGGCCGTGTGGGCGCTGGGCTTGTCGTCGTCCGCCGCGCAACTGCAGGCCAACCCGGCCAGCCTGCCGCCGTCGATTCTGTCGATCACCGGGGTGATTCCTTTCACGCAAACCATCTTCCTGTGGCAGTCGGGGGTGATGTTGCTGGCGCTGATCGTGATCTCGCTGATCATTGCCTACGCCACCGCGCCGGGACCGAACTCGGCCCGTGATGCCAAGGCCTGTGGCATCGACCCGAGCTTCAACCTGCCGCCGCTGCAACCGCGCACCCGTCCCGGCGAATGGCTGGAACACAGCCCGCTGCTGATCATCGTGCTGGTGTTGCTGGCTGCCGGCTGGCTGTTCCACGAGTTCTCGACCAAACCTGCGATCACCGCGATTTCCGGGCTGAACACTTATAACTTCCTGTTCATCATGCTCGGCGCGCTGCTGCACTGGCGCCCACGCAGCTTCCTCGATGCCGTGGCGCGTGCGGTGCCGACCACCACCGGCGTGCTGATCCAGTTCCCGCTGTATGGCTCGATCGCGGCGCTGATGACCACCGTCAAAGGCACCGACGCGCAAACCCTGGCGCACCACATCTCGACCTTTTTCGTACAGATCGCATCGCATGACACCTACGCGCTGCTGATGGGCGTGTACTCGGCGATCCTCGGTTTCTTCATTCCGTCGGGTGGCGGCAAATGGATCATCGAGGCGCCGTATGTCATGCAGGTGGCCACCGACCTCAACTATCACCTGGGCTGGGCGGTGCAGATCTACAACGCCGCAGAGGCGCTGCCGAACCTGATCAACCCGTTCTACATGCTGCCGCTGCTCGGCGTGCTGGGCCTGAAGGCGCGCGACCTGATCGGCTTCTCCTTCGTGCAACTGCTGGTGCACACGCCGCTGGTGCTGTTTTTGCTCTGGGCGTTGGGCACGACGCTGGCCTACACGCCACCCGTCATGCCATAACGTAAAAATAAGGGCCGATAGTGCTATCGGCCCCACTTCTGGCTGGTCTGTTTCTGTCCGCCCGCTCTATCGGGCCCACACGCTGACAAGGATCTGAGCATGTTGAAACTCGCTGGACTTACCCTCGCTGCCCTCGCCCTGAGCACCGCTGCCCAAGCGGAAGTCGGTCTCAAGCTGGGCAGCACCGAGCGCGTCACCCGCCTGTTCGCCTACCCCAACAACTGCAACGTCATCTGCTTTCGCAACTGGACACTGGAGCAGACCGTCGAGCATTACCTGACGCAAAGCGTGCAGCGCGATGGCTATAGCGACGCGAAGGTCCAGGTCAAAACCGATAACGGCCAGCTCCACGCCGAAATCATCGGCGTGCCCGCCAGCTATGCCAAACCCCTGACAGCGTTGCTCGATGCCGGCGACCTGGCCTACAACGGCGCCAGCAAGCTCAACGCCGACGGCAAATGGGCCTACAACTGGTACTTGTTCCTGCCGTTGGGCATGGCCCTGGAAAACCGTAGAAGTGTCGAGCTGCTGCATTTCCCGCCGGATTATTCGCTGACCCAGGCGCAGGACTACCTGAAGTCGGCCACCACTGATCGCTGGGCCTCGCTGTTGACGGTCAACGGTGTCGCGGCCGAACAGACACCGGCCTACCAGACCATCATCGACATCGCACCCATTGCCGCACCGTCCAATGCCGGCAAGGACCTGGAAGGCGTCTACGACTACTTCAAGGACTACCAGACCACCATGGTCAAGCAGCTCAGCCAGACAGCCAGCGGGGTGGCTTTGCCCATGGTCGCCTTCGGTTCCCCCGTGCGCACCTGGATCAAAGAGCAATACGGGCCGACCGTAAACGTGCTGGGCCTGGTCAGCATCAACCCGACCGGGTCGCTCAAGGTGCCGGTCCTGGGCGCCAACCACCCGAGCTACATCTGGTACGCCGCCGACCCGGCCAGCTACACCGGCAAGGATGCCCAGGCGCAGGCCGACGCGGCCGGCCTGAAAGTCATGGGCCAGGACTTGAGCGCTTCGTGCTGGCAGGCCGCAATGGCCCGTGACCTCGACAGCAACCCGGACCTGGAACTGAAAAGCTGCACCCAGACCTGGCAAGTCGCCCAGGCCGAGAAAACCTGCCAGCTGTTCTACACCTCGATCCGCGAACTGACGCCGGCGCAAGCCGCAGCCAAATGCGCTTCGGCAACCATCAAGCCTCAGCTCAAGCAACTCAAGACGCCGACACCCGTGACCGCGATACCGGCCGGCGCGCACCTGTAAAACCACGAACGCGCCTTTACGTGTAAGCCCTGGCTGACACGTAAAGGCGCGTTTTTCGCCTGTCAGATGTGACAGTAGACCCATTGGCCGAATTGCGAGAGTCTTGCGCCACACCCATGTGCCGCAGGGGTTGACAGGATGTCAGCTGGACGGAGGTCGCAGCACTCAGCCAACAGGGACCGTTATGACAGCCCACACCAAGCAGTCGCTGATCAAACCACCCATCGACGGAATCTATCCGTCCAGGCACCTGCCTGTTCACCGTGGTTTTCCGTCGAAGGACGATTTCGAAGTCGTCTACAACGCCAAAGGCTTCTCCGTCGCGCTCATCGCCCGACGCGATTTCCTGCGCCTTGGCCGGATCTGCCGGGTCTCAGGCCAACTGTTGCCCTACCGTTGCGGACATACCCGCCAGCTCGCGCCGGGCATTCACGTCTTCGACCCGCTGTTCTGCAGCCTGCTCAACCACAGCTGCGACCCCAACGTGTTTCTCGACATGAGTGAATTGTGGTTATGGGCGTTGAAGGACATCCACAAAGGCGACCGCTTGACGATGGACTTCGCCACGACGGAAGACAAACTGCAACGGCAGTTCGCCTGCCGCTGCGGTTGTCCAGGCTGCCGGGGCTGGATCACTGGCTACGACGAGCTGCCGAATGCCAATGGCCAGCTGTATTTTCGCAACCGGCGTCGCCCCGGCAAGGGCTGAAACGGCTTACGGGGCGTCGATCGGACGCAAGCGGTATTGCGGCGGCAATTGCTCGAAACCGCTGATGGTGGCGTTGAGGCTCTTCCACCGACCGTCCTTGATGCCGTAGATGCAGCCGTGGATCGACAGTTTCTGCCCACGGTGCCAGGCGTTTTGCACAATGCTGGTGTGCCCGACGTTGGCCACTTGCTGGATCACGTTGAGTTCACAGAGGCGATCGACCCGCTCTTCCTCGGTGGCGAACGTGGCCAGCTCTTCACGCTTTTCGTAGTACAGGTCACGAATCGAGCGCAACCAGCCGTCGATCAGGCCGAACTGGCGGTCCTGCATCGAGGCCCGCACGCCACCGCAGCCATAGTGGCCAGTGACGAGGATGTGTTTGACCTTGAGCACGTCAACAGCGTACTGGATCACCGACAGGCAGTTGAGGTCGGTGTGCAGCACCACGTTGGCGACGTTGCGGTGTACGAACAGGTCGCCGGGCAGCATGCCAACGATCTCGTTCGCCGGCACACGGGCGTCGGAGCAGCCAATCCACAGGTATTCCGGGGTTTGCTGACGGGCCAGTTTGGCGAAGAAATCAGGATCTTCCTGCTTGATCGCGTCAGCCCAACGCTCATTGTTATCAATCAGATCTTGTAATTCGTTCATGCATGAAGCCTCGATAATGATGCGCAGGTATGACAGACAACCGTCCGTCGGGGTCACGCATCCGATGCAGATTGCCGATTACCGGTGTTCCATGCCGGCGGAATTCTGGGCAACCCAGTGGGTCCACCCCTAGTAAGGATCACAGTATGAGGAATTGCCATGACTGATTCACGACGTCCGTTTGACGCAGCGCAACCCGAGCCCATCGACGACAACGAAGACCGCATGGGCTCGGTGCATGAGCTGGATTTCGACGATGAAGAGCCCAGCGCGAAGATCGGCGATGAACTGCCGGAAAAGGAGCGCAGGCACCTGCTGCCCGAAGAGCGTGTGCGCGAAGCCGGGATGACGGGCGCTTCGACCGCCGATCACGAGGTCACTGACGACGACCTGAGCCCGGAAACCCTGATCCGCGAGGATGGCGCGCGCGATGCCCATGAGGCTGGGGATGATCGTCGGACCGACTGGGATTTGAGCATTGTCGGCGAGGATGAGATCGGCGCCGGCGATGGGCTGGATGAGGCGGAGCTGGCGCGGCGCAGGCCTTTGGATGGTAAGCGCTCGTAGATCGCTATCGCGAGCAGGCTCGCTCCCACATTTTGACCGCATTTCACTTGAAGAAACCCGGCCCACTGTGGGAGCGAGCCTGCTCGCGATGCTTTTGGGCCTTCACTCAACCAGAGTACAGGCCATCACCACCGCATCCTCACGCCCCCCACCGCCGGGTAATAATCCCGGCGCCGGCCAATCTCGTTGAATCCAAAACGCTCATAAAGCCTGAACGCCGAAGTATTACTGTCGCGAACCTCGAGGAAACACTCGCGGGCATCGGCCTTGTAGGCGATCGACATCAGGTACTCGAGCAACGTCAACCCGAGGCCACGGCCCTGGTTTTCCGGTTTGACGGTAATGTTCAGCAGATGCGCCTCATCGAGGATGATCTGCACCACCCCGTGCCCCACCTGCTGCGAACCTTCGAACATCAGCCAGATCTGGTACTTGCCCAGCCCGTCGAGAAAAATTCCGCGGGTCCAGGGATGGCTGTACGCCGCGTATTCGATCTTCAGCACAGCCTCGAGGTCCGCCTCGGTCATCGGGCGGAACGTTACAGCGTCATTCATTCGATTCTTTCCAGCGCGCCATCAGCCGACGCATGGCTTGCCAGACATCAGCCTTACGCTGTGGCTCTTCCATCAACAATTCCAGACCCGGCAAGGCCCAGACCGAACCCAGGCCTTCGACCTGCAGCTCGCGGTTATACGATTCGGCGTTGGCCTCGCCGGCAAAACGCACGGCGGGCAGACCGATCAGCCACACGCAGACGCAGGGCGCATCCTCCAGCCGGGCCGAAAGAAATCCCTGGACGAAATCGCGTGCCGCTTCCGGCCCCTGGTCCATGTTGCCCCGCACCAGCAGCGGCCAGCGCATCGGTTCGCCGATGATCTGCGGGCTGTCCGGCAGGCCTGCGGCGCGCAGCATGTCCTTGAGCAGCAGGTAGGCCGGGTCGCGGCTCTGGAAGGCTTCGCCCGTGGGCAACTCCACCAGCAGCAGGCAACGACCGGCTCGCAGCAATTGCAGGGCGAAGCGCGGCGGCGGCACGGGCGCGGGCTTGGCCACCACCGGTGCCTCTTCCTCGACCGGCGGTGCGACGGCGCGCGTGCCTGGCGATGAGGGCCGCGGCGCTTCGATCTTTACCCGTTCCGCCGGCCGGGCTACCGGCTGCGCAGGGGCATCCGCCACGACAACCGGCGTGACCGGCGCCTCGGCCATCGGCGCCGGCATTTCCAGCAGCTCGGGCCGCGAGGGGGCGGCAAAGGGCAATTCGGTACGCGGCAGCCAGTTGACCACCTGCATGGCGGTCAGATAGGCGCGGCGACGGGACTCGATAAGCAAGGGTCGGCCACTTGTGGATAACTGAAAGTGCGCTGATTCTACCGCCCTTCGCTCAAGATCGCCCGCTGTTGATCGAATTGACTTCACCGGGAGCCCTTGCAGCCGCGAAAAATGGCGACAGCCCGTCCCGAGAATGAATGGACACCGCTGCGATGCAGTACAATCGCGGCTTTTAATTGCCAACCAGCCGGCCATTCCGATGATCGAACCCAAGCGCGTCTTGCGCGCCCTCGCTGAACACTGGGCACTTCTGGAGCCACTGTGCGAGCACTTCGACCAGGGCACACTGAGCCTCAACGAACTGCGCACGCAACTGGCCAGCCAGCAAATAGACAGCACCCCGCAGGACATCACCAACCTGCTGGACGTGTGGATCCGCCTCGACATCCTGGTGCCCGTGGCCAAAAGCCCGAACCGTTTCGAGCTGAATGCGCAGATCCATGACTTCCTCGCCTACCTGCGCCGGGAACACCGCCTGGGCCTGTGCCTGGAAATCGAAGCCTACCTGCGCCACCTCGAACGCCTGGCCGGTTACATCCAGGATGCCTTCGACGTGCGCGACGGCCATGACCTGGCGCGCCAACTGCGCCTGCTCGATATGCGCGTACGCGATGTACTGAAAAAACTCGCCAACGACGAACAGGCTTTGGTGGCCGTCGCCGAACGGGCCAAGACCAGCGACCGGCAGATTCCGCTGCGCCAGCGTTACGCCGAAGTCCTGGCGACCTGGGATGAATACGTCGAGCCGATGATTCAACTGGTGAACGCCGACGGCGCCTTCGAGCAAGGCGTGCGCAAGGTCGAAACGGTGCTGCTGAAAATGCTCACCGAACAGCAACGCCTCGGCCACCTGGTCGACGACGACATGCTGCTGCGCACCCACGCGCGCATTCTCGAAATGCAGACCAGCGCCCAGCTGACCCTGCGTCACGCCCGCGAGCTGCTGCTGCCACTGCGCGAAGAAGCGCGCCGCCACAACGCAGTAACCCGCGGTGCCGCCCTGGCGCTGGCGGCCATCCGGCGCAAGGGCATCGACGCGGTGCCGCAAGCGGCCATGCCGATGTTCACCCGGCCGCAAAGCACCTTCCTCGGCAGTGCCAGCCAGGTGGAGGCCTACGTTTACGCCCTGGCCCGCTTCGAGCCGAAACCGGCGCGTTTCCCCAAGGCCCACAAAGCCCACAGCGGCGTTGGCGCCCCACGCGCGCCACGCACCGTCCGGGAGATGCTCGACCGCTGCGAAGACGCCTTGCCGATGCCGGACCTGATGACCTGGCTGCTGGAGCAGGAACCGGACGGCGCCACCGACGAATTGCTCTACTGGTTCTCGCGCCTGTCCCGCGAGAAACGCTTCAAGCGCGAGCGTCTGGAACGCCGCGACTACTACACACATGAGCACCAGGTCAGCCTGCGCTCCTTCGCCCTGCTCTCGGCCGCTGCCGATGCCACCGAGAATTCTGCGAGCAAACCACATGCATCTTGATCTATCCGAACTGTCCCAGCTGGCGCCGATCTTTCGCGAGCTGTTCAAGGGTTACCACGTCAGCCGCCGCGATCCGGAGCTGTACGCCCAACTGTCCAACTTCCAGGACCAGTACCGAACGCTGTTCAAGGCCCTGGGTTTCGAGCTGGTGTGCGACACCCGTGGTTTCTACTACTTCGTGCCGGACCTCGCCGCAGCGGCCGTGAACAAGACCGCGCAACGCCTGGCGCTGTTCACCTTCATCCTCGTCGAGCACCTGGCCGACCAGGGCCGCGACCCGATCGCCGTACTCGACGGCGGCAGCCTCGGTCGCGACGAACTGCCGTCACTGCTGGAAAAGTACCGCGACCTGTTCATCCAGGCCGAAGTGCAGACCCAGGACGAGCTCGAAGAAAAGATCATGCGCCGCATGACCCAGCTCGGTTTCGCCAGTGAAGAAAACGGGATCTATCGTTTCCTGCCGCCGATGCACCGTTTCCTCGACGTCTGCCTGTCGGTCCAGCAGGACCGCGACCTGGCGGCCAGCCTGCACAGCGTGCTGCCGTTGCCGGCGCCGGTGCTGATTGATGAAGACAGCGACGAGAAACTGCTGCAAACCGATGACCCGCTGGACTTGAGCGAATTTGCCGGCGAGAGCGCCGAGGAAAGCGAAGAAGACGCTCTGGCCCGCGCCATTGCCGAAGAACAGGAGTCCGATGCATGAGCCAGGAACGCTACGGCATCCGCCGCTTTGCCCTTTTGAACACCGCCGGTTACAGCCTTGGCCTGTTCCCGCTGGAAGAACCGCTGTCGGTCTACGGCGCCAACAACCTCGGCAAGTCCGCGTCGATCAACGCCTTGCAGTTCCCGATCCTGGCGCGCATGTCGGACATGAGCTTCGGCAAGTACAGCCTGGAACAATCCCGGCGTTTCTACTTCGCCTCGGACACCAGCTACATCCTCGTCGAAGTGTCGCTGCCCCACGGCCCGCACGTGATCGGCGTGGTCGGTCGCGGCCCCGGTGGCGGTTTCGGTCACCAGTTCTTCGCCTACGCCGGCAAGCTCGACCTGGCCCACTACCAGAAGAACGACACCTGCCTGCGCCAGAAAGAGCTGTTCACCAATCTTGAGCGCGAAGGCTTGAAAGCCTACGAGCTCAAACCGGATGAACTGCGGCGCCTGCTGGTTGGCGGCCACACCTCGATTCCGCTGGACCTGACCCTGATCCCGCTGCGCTCCACCAGTGAACAGAGCCTGAAGACTTTCCGCGCCCTGTTCATCAACCTGCTGCACATGCGTGAAATCACCGCGGCCAAGCTCAAGCAGCTGTTCCTCGATGCCTTCGAACACAGCCTGCGCTCCGGCAGCGTCGACTACATCGCCGCGTGCGAAGAAGCGTTCCGCGACGTACGCCGCATGGAGCAGGACTACAACTCGCTGGTCACCGCCGGCCCATTGGTCGAGGCCCTGTCGGCGGGCGTGGCCCAGCGCAACATCCTGCGCGGCAAGCTGCACAGCATCTCGCCGGTGCTCGACTCGCTGCTCGGCACCTGGTCGGATTACGCCAGTGCCCGCAAGGAAGAGCTGACCATCCAGGCCGAGCACTACCGCAACGAACAGGACGCCCTGCAGAACGACCAGCGCAGCGGCACCCAGGAACTGATGCGCCTGGAACGGGAAATCACCGGCATCCAGCGCTGGCTCGGCGAACTCTCGGCACTGAAGAACCGCTTCGCCCTGGTCGATGACGTCAAGGTGCTGGAGCAGCAACTGCTCGCCGCCAAGGACGCCCACGACGAACTGGCCGGCGCCCTGGCGCAGTCGCGGCAGTTCTCCGCCGAAGACCTGGACGAACGTCTGCGCGACCTGGAAAAACGCCTGAAGTCGGTCAAGCAGCAACTCGATCACGCCGACAACAACAGCTACGCGCGCCTGCGTGAAGAGTTCTCGCAGCAGGACGTCGAGCGCCTGATGCGCCTGTTCAACAGCGCCCTGTTCAGCCTGCCGCTGGGCGAGCACGGGATTGCGCTGGACGAGGACGGCGAGTGGGTCAAGTCCATGGAACTGATCCTCGATGGCTTCAAGGGCGAGCGCTTCGAAGTGCCGGGCCTGTCCATCGACCTTTCGCACATCGAGCCTCCGGCACTGCAAGCCCTGGCCGACCGCGCCGCGTTGCGCGATCAGAAAGAGCGCCTGGAAAAAGAACTCAAGCAACTCAAGACCCAGCAGGCCGTGGCCGCCGACCGTGCGGCGAGCAAGACCCAGACCGAAGCGCTGTACCAGCAGGTGCTGGATGCACAGAAAGCCCTGGAAGACTTCCGCCGTTCGCAAACCCTGAGTGCCGAAGAAGGCGACAAGCTCGAGCAACTGGCGCAGATGGAAGCCGCCCAGGACGAGTTGAAGCGTTCCAGCGATGCCTTCACCGAACGCGTCCAGCAACTCTCGGCCAAGCTGCAACTGGTCGGTCGGCAGATCGGCGACATGGAAGCCAAGCAGCGCACCCTCGACGACGCCCTGCGTCGCCGCCAACTGCTGCCGGCCGACCTGCCGTTCGGCACGCCGTTCATGGACCCGATCGACGATTCCATGGACAACCTGCTGCCGCTGCTCAACGACTACCAGGACAGCTGGCAAGGCCTGCAACGCGCCGACGGTCAGATCGAGGCGCTGTACGCGCAGGTGCGCCTCAAGGGCGTGGCCAAGTTCGACAGCGAAGACGACATGGAGCGTCGCCTGCAATTGCTGATCAACGCCTACGCGCACCGTACCGACGAAGCCCTGACCCTGGGCAAGGCCCGCCGCGCGGCGGTGACCGACATCGCCCGGACCCTGCGCAACATCCGCAGCGACTACGACAGCCTCGAACATCAATTGGCGCTGTTCAACCGCGAGATCAACAAGCGTCAGGTGTCCAACCTGCAGAGCTTCCGCATCGTGCTCGCGCCGAACAAGGAAGCGCTCAAGCACATCGACCAGATCATCCACAGTGCCGGCCAGTACGAAGAGGGCGAGACCCTTTCCGTGTTCGACCTGAGCCAGAGCGCCGAGCAGGACAACAAGAACGAGGAAGCCAAGGAATACCTGGCGCGCCTGGTGGCGGCGAACCACAACCAGCTCGGCCTCAAGGACCTGTTCGAGCTGGCGTTCGAAATCACCAAGGTCAACGGCCAGCCGGTGATCCACACCGACATCGACGGCGCCGCGTCCAACGGCACGACGATGACCATCAAGGCGCTGACCAACATGTACCTGTTGCTGCACCTGATGGACCGCGACCAGGCCGGTCGCGTGCGCCTGCCGTACTACCTCGACGAGGCGGCGGACATCGACGAACGCAACCAGGCGGCGCTGCTGGAAACCAGCCTGCAACTGGGCTTCGTGCCGATCCTGGCGAGTGTGAAGCCACAGGTCTGCGCCAGTGTCGCCATCGACCTGGAAGGCGGCAGCGGGCCGAACGGCATCTACATCGACGAGGCGGACTGGAAGTACATCCGCCGTCACGACCAGGTGAAGGCCGTGGTCAATGTCGAGTCGGATGAGCCGGAGCTGGATGCGGTCTGATCCGAGGCAATAAAAAAGGGCCGCTGTCCATTGGATGGCGGCCCTTTTTTTGTCTTGTGGTTATGGATTGCCTGTGCTGGCTCCATCGCGAGCAGGCTCGCTCCCACAAGTTTTTGTGGTGTGTCCTGGATTAAATACACACCACCTCCCCCTGTGGGAGCGAGCCTGCTCGCGATAGCGCCCTACTTGCCGAGCGAGATCTTCGGCGCCCAGGTCAACCACTCATCCTCGAACTTGTCGAACAACGGGAACGTCTGCTCCGGCCGCGCCGGCCCGCCCATGCGATCCCCATCAGGCGTGGCGAAAGCGATCCCGCCCTGCAACAACGTTTCCAGCGACTCGGTCCTGACCGTCGCGCCCTTGAACAAGCCGTAGTCGAAACCAAAACCGCTGGTATTCCAGAAGCGCGTACCACTGCGCACCAGCGGCGCGTATTTAGGCTCGATCAGGATGTGCACCAATACGCGGTCCGCCGTCTGCCCCAACTCGTACCCCGTGACCTTGCCCACCGTGACTTCGCGGTAGGTGACCGGCACGCCGATCTTCAACGAACCACGGCGGGCGGCGCTCAGCACCAGGCTCAGCCCGTCTTCCGGCTTGGCAATCTCCGGTGGCGTGGCCAGCGCGACGAAGTTCTTCTGCGGTGCCGTGTTCTTCGCCGCCGGCTGCACTTCGATGTACTGGCCGGTCACCAGGGTTTCCAGGTTCTGCGTCTTGATCAGGCCCAGCTCGGGTTTGACCACCCAGAACTGACTGCCGGCCCGGGCAATGCGCTCCGGCACCTCGGTGATGCGGGCGCTGAGCAGCACCGATTGCAGATCATCGCTCAAGTCGACATCTTCGATCTTGCCGACATCCAGGCCCTTGAAGCGGATCGGCGTGCCGCTGCGCAGGCCATCGGCGCGGTCGACCTTGATGGTGATCATTTCGCCTTTCTGGTTGGCCTCGTCATGGTTGGCGAACAGGCGGAAACGCGGAATGCGTTTTTGCAGGGGGGCTTTCGCCAGCGGGGTTTCGAAGGCGATACCGCCGGCCATCAGGCTTTGCAGCGACTCGCTCTTGACCTGGATGCCACCGGTCAAGCCGCCGGTGAGGGTAATGCCGCTGGCATTCCAGAAACGGGTCGAGGCGTTCACCAGCCCTTCGTATTCCTTCTCGATGTGCACGCCAATCACCAACTGTTTCTTGGTGCGTGAAAACTGATAGCTCTGTACCGAACCGACCTTGACCTGTTTGTAGAGCACCGGGCTGCCGACATCCAGCGAACCGAGGTTTTCGGTGAACAACACCAGGTGCAGGCCAGGTGCGCGCAGGTCCAGCGGCGGCGCCTTGGCCCTGGCGACGAACTCACGTTGCGGCGACGCGCCCTTGTCGCCTGGGCGCACGGCAATGTAGTTACCCTTGACCAGCGCTTCCAGGCCGGTGATCCCCGCCAGGGAGATCGACGGCTTGACCACCCAGAACTGAGTGCCCTCGACCAGGTAATCTTCGGCCAGTGGGTCCAGGGTCAACTCAGCGGAGGCGCCGGACAGATCGGGGTCGATCTTCAATGCCTTCAGGCTGCCGACCTGGATGCCCTTGTACATCACCGGCGTACGGCCGGCCTGTAGGCCTTCGAAGTCGCTGAGCTTGACCTTGACCTTGATCCCGGCGGCCGCGGCATCGAAGTCCTCGTAGAGGCGGAATGGCAGGCTCGGATCGGTGGGCGGGCTGTCCTTGCGATTCTCCGGTGTGGCGAAGGCGATACCGCCGGCGACGATACTGGCCAGGGACTCGCTGCGCACTTTCACACCGGACAGGTTGGCGTCGATGCTGATGCCGCTGGCATTCCAGAAACGCGTGTGTTTGCGCACGAGCTTGGCATAGGTCGGCTCGATGAACACTTTGAGTTCAACGGTGCTCTGATCTTCGGACAACACGTAGCTTTTGATCTGACCCACGCGGATCTGCTTGTAGAACACCGGGCTGCCGCGGTTGAGCGAGCCGAGGCGATCAGCCTTGATGGTCAGGTGCAGGCCCGGTTGCGCGTCTGACAACGGCGGCTCCTCGGACAACGCCTTGAACTTGCGCGCAGGCTCCCCCTCGCCCGGGCTGATCGCCACATAGTTGCCGGAGACCAGCGTTTCCAGACCGGAGATACCGGCCAGGGTCACACTCGGCTTGACCAGCCAGAAGCGTGTGCTGGTACGCAGGTATTGCTCGACGTCCTTGTTCATCTCGACGGTGGCAATCACCGCCTTGGAGGCGCCTTCATCATCGAGCTTGAGGGCTTTCACCTTGCCGACCGACATGCCTTTGTAGACCACCTCGGTCTTATTGGCCTGAATGCCCTCGCCGCTTTCGAAACGCACCTGAACCTCAATGCCGGTTTCGTTATAGGCACGCCAGCCGAGCCAGCCTCCGATGATCAGGGCGATCAGGGGCAACACCCAGATAGCGGACCAGTTCGAAGCCGGTCGGGTTCTTGCGGTAGGCAAATCAGTCATGGTCGTCGTCCGACTCCGTGTTATCCCAAATCAGTCGGGGATCGAAAGTTACTGCGGCAAGCATCGTCAGAATCACCACACTGGCAAAAGCGATGGCGCCAAGATTGGCTTCGACACTGGCAAGCCGGCCGAAATTCACCACTGCGACAAGGATCGCAATCACAAAAATATCGAGCATCGACCAACGTCCGATGAACTCGATGAAACGGTACATCCAGATACGCTGGCGGGCCGACAGCGGTTGGTGGCGTTGCACCGAAAACAACAGCAGCGCGATGCCCACCAGCTTGAACGTGGGCACCAGGATACTGGCAATGAACACCACGGCCGCGATAGGAATCATGCCGTGCTGAACCAGCTGGATCACCCCGGACATGATGGTACTGGGATCGCCCTGACCGAGGGAGCGCACCGTCATGATCGGCAGGACGTTGGCCGGAATGTAGAGAATCGCCGCGGTGATCAGCAACGCCCAGGTACGCACGATACTGTTGGGCCGGCGAGCGTGAACCCGCGCACCGCATCGGGTGCAGACCTGTTCATCGGTGCCGGCTTCCTGCCGGTTCAGCTCATGGCATTCGGTACAGATCAGAATGCCTGCATCAATCGCCCGCATGGGCATCTTCTCCTGACAGCGCCTGCCAGATCTGGTGCGGCGACATCACCACCTCCAGCCAGACCTGGACCAACAACAAGCCGATAAAGCACGCCAAACCAAGGCCGACCGTCAGCGCTGCCATATCGGCCAGTTTGACGATCGCCACCAGGACGCCCATGAGGTAGACCTCAAGCATCCCCCAGTCACGCAAGTGGTGATAAATCCGATAGAGCAGCAGTCCGTAGCTACGACCGACATCAAACCGAATACTCAACAGCACGGCCAACTGGCACAACAACTTGAGTAACGGGATAGCCATGCTGCACAGGAAGACGATCACCGAAACACCTTGCATGCCGGTATCGAACAGGCCGACAACACCCGTCCAGACAGTGTCTTGCGATTCCTGCCCGAGTAGATTGAGCTGCATGATGGGTAAAAAGTTCGCCGGTACGTACAGCAAGAGCGCGGCGATGACCAGGGCCAGGCTACGGTGCACCACATTGTGCCGATGCGCGTAGAGCTCGTAACCACATCGCGGGCAAAGGGCTTTCTCACCATGGGCAAGCACAGGCTTGCGCATCAGCAGGTCGCACTCATGGCACGCTACCAAGTCGTCCAGTGGTAATTCTGACAGCCCACAGGCGCCAACCGGATCTGGCATAAAGGCTCTGGCTCCGAAAAAGATCGACCTATTCTAGTGTCACGGGGTGAAAATAACTGTGCAAATTTGTGAGGGGTCGAAGCCGGATTTTGTTCCGGCAAAAACAAAACCCCAACTGCTTTCGCAATTGGGGTTTCGGAATTTAATCTTGACGATGACCTACTCTCACATGGGGAAACCCCACACTACCATCGGCGATGCATCGTTTCACTGCTGAGTTCGGGATGGGATCAGGTGGTTCCAATGCTCTATGGTCGTCAAGAAATTCTTGAGCTGACGTGTCTTTCGACATTCCAGCGAATCGGGTATGTGACTTGGTGTTTTGTGAGTTGCAAACTTTCGGTTTGTTTCGTCTTCACAACACCGCAATCTGGTCGTTCGACTCAAATTGCTTGGGTGTTATATGGTCAAGCCTCACGGGCAATTAGTATTGGTTAGCTCAACGCCTCACAGCGCTTACACACCCAACCTATCAACGTCGTAGTCTTCGACGGCCCTTCAGGGAACTCAAGGTTCCAGTGAGATCTCATCTTGAGGCAAGTTTCCCGCTTAGATGCTTTCAGCGGTTATCTTTTCCGAACATAGCTACCCGGCAATGCCACTGGCGTGACAACCGGAACACCAGAGGTTCGTCCACTCCGGTCCTCTCGTACTAGGAGCAGCCCCTCTCAAATCTCAAACGTCCACGGCAGATAGGGACCGAACTGTCTCACGACGTTCTAAACCCAGCTCGCGTACCACTTTAAATGGCGAACAGCCATACCCTTGGGACCGGCTTCAGCCCCAGGATGTGATGAGCCGACATCGAGGTGCCAAACACCGCCGTCGATATGAACTCTTGGGCGGTATCAGCCTGTTATCCCCGGAGTACCTTTTATCCGTTGAGCGATGGCCCTTCCATACAGAACCACCGGATCACTAAGACCTACTTTCGTACCTGCTCGACGTGTCTGTCTCGCAGTCAAGCGCGCTTTTGCCTTTATACTCTACGACCGATTTCCGACCGGTCTGAGCGCACCTTCGTACTCCTCCGTTACTCTTTAGGAGGAGACCGCCCCAGTCAAACTACCCACCATACACTGTCCTCGATCCGGATAACGGACCTGAGTTAGAACCTCAAAGTTGCCAGGGTGGTATTTCAAGGATGGCTCCACGCAGACTGGCGTCCACGCTTCAAAGCCTCCCACCTATCCTACACAAGCAAATTCAAAGTCCAGTGCAAAGCTATAGTAAAGGTTCACGGGGTCTTTCCGTCTAGCCGCGGATACACTGCATCTTCACAGCGATTTCAATTTCACTGAGTCTCGGGTGGAGACAGCGCCGCCATCGTTACGCCATTCGTGCAGGTCGGAACTTACCCGACAAGGAATTTCGCTACCTTAGGACCGTTATAGTTACGGCCGCCGTTTACCGGGGCTTCGATCAAGAGCTTCGCGTTAGCTAACCCCATCAATTAACCTTCCGGCACCGGGCAGGCGTCACACCCTATACGTCCACTTTCGTGTTTGCAGAGTGCTGTGTTTTTAATAAACAGTCGCAGCGGCCTGGTATCTTCGACCGACGTGGGCTTACGCAGCAAGTGCTTCACCCTCATCGGCGCACCTTCTCCCGAAGTTACGGTGCCATTTTGCCTAGTTCCTTCACCCGAGTTCTCTCAAGCGCCTTGGTATTCTCTACCCAACCACCTGTGTCGGTTTGGGGTACGGTTCCTGGTTATCTGAAGCTTAGAAGCTTTTCTTGGAAGCATGGCATCAACCACTTCGTCACCTGAAAGGTAACTCGTCATCAGCTCTCGGCCTTGAAACCCCGGATTTACCTAAGATTTCAGCCTACCACCTTAAACTTGGACAACCAACGCCAAGCTGGCCTAGCCTTCTCCGTCCCTCCATCGCAATAACCAGAAGTACAGGAATATTAACCTGTTTTCCATCGACTACGCTTTTCAGCCTCGCCTTAGGGACCGACTAACCCTGCGTCGATTAACGTTGCGCAGGAAACCTTGGTCTTTCGGCGTGGGTGTTTTTCACACCCATTGTCGTTACTCATGTCAGCATTCGCACTTCTGATACCTCCAGCAAGCTTCTCAACTCACCTTCACAGGCTTACAGAACGCTCCTCTACCGCATCATCCGAAGATGATACCCGTAGCTTCGGTGTATGGTTTGAGCCCCGTTACATCTTCCGCGCAGGCCGACTCGACTAGTGAGCTATTACGCTTTCTTTAAAGGGTGGCTGCTTCTAAGCCAACCTCCTAGCTGTCTAAGCCTTCCCACATCGTTTCCCACTTAACCATAACTTTGGGACCTTAGCTGACGGTCTGGGTTGTTTCCCTTTTCACGACGGACGTTAGCACCCGCCGTGTGTCTCCCATGCTCGGCACTTGTAGGTATTCGGAGTTTGCATCGGTTTGGTAAGTCGGGATGACCCCCTAGCCGAAACAGTGCTCTACCCCCTACAGTGATACATGAGGCGCTACCTAAATAGCTTTCGAGGAGAACCAGCTATCTCCGAGCTTGATTAGCCTTTCACTCCGATCCACAGGTCATCCGCTAACTTTTCAACGGTAGTCGGTTCGGTCCTCCAGTCAGTGTTACCTAACCTTCAACCTGCCCATGGATAGATCGCCCGGTTTCGGGTCTATACCCAGCGACTAAACGCCCTATTAAGACTCGCTTTCGCTACGCCTCCCCTATTCGGTTAAGCTCGCCACTGAATATAAGTCGCTGACCCATTATACAAAAGGTACGCAGTCACAGAACAAAGTCTGCTCCCACTGCTTGTACGCATACGGTTTCAGGATCTATTTCACTCCCCTCTCCGGGGTTCTTTTCGCCTTTCCCTCACGGTACTAGTTCACTATCGGTCAGTCAGTAGTATTTAGCCTTGGAGGATGGTCCCCCCATATTCAGACAAAGTTTCTCGTGCTCCGTCCTACTCGATTTCATGACTAAGAGACTTTCGCGTACAGGGCTATCACCCACTATGGCCGCACTTTCCAGAGCGTTCCGCTAATCTCAAAGCCACTTAAGGGCTAGTCCCCGTTCGCTCGCCACTACTAAGGGAATCTCGGTTGATTTCTTTTCCTCAGGGTACTTAGATGTTTCAGTTCCCCTGGTTCGCCTCTTAAACCTATGTATTCAGTTTAAGATAACCAGCTTGTGCTGGCTGGGTTCCCCCATTCAGAGATCTCCGGATCAAAGTCTGTTTGCCGACTCCCCGAAGCTTTTCGCAGGCTACCACGTCTTTCATCGCCTCTGACTGCCAAGGCATCCACCGTATGCGCTTCTTCACTTGACCATATAACCCCAAGCAATCTGGTTATACTATGAAGACGACATTCGCCGAAAATTCGCAAAACTCTTAAGAGTCACTCACAAATTTTACCTTAGCCTGATCCGTTACCAGTGAAAGTAACGTTCAGTCTATCTTTCTATCACATACCCAAATTTTTAAAGAACGAACTAGTCAAAGACTAGAAATCAACATTCATCATCGCGGCGATGGAATGCTCATTTCTAAGCTTTACACTTCAGAAGCAGTAGTGGTGGAGCCAAGCGGGATCGAACCGCTGACCTCCTGCGTGCAAGGCAGGCGCTCTCCCAGCTGAGCTATGGCCCCGTATTTCTACAGGCGTTTCCCACACAAAATTGGTGGGTCTGGGCAGATTCGAACTGCCGACCTCACCCTTATCAGGGGTGCGCTCTAACCAACTGAGCTACAGACCCAATTTCGGGCTGCTTCTTTCGTCTTCTTCAATGAATCAAGCAATTCGTGTGGGAGCTCATGGAGCAGCTGCTGTCGTCGATTAAGGAGGTGATCCAGCCGCAGGTTCCCCTACGGCTACCTTGTTACGACTTCACCCCAGTCATGAATCACACCGTGGTAACCGTCCCCCCGAAGGTTAGACTAGCTACTTCTGGTGCAACCCACTCCCATGGTGTGACGGGCGGTGTGTACAAGGCCCGGGAACGTATTCACCGCGACATTCTGATTCGCGATTACTAGCGATTCCGACTTCACGCAGTCGAGTTGCAGACTGCGATCCGGACTACGATCGGTTTTGTGGGATTAGCTCCACCTCGCGGCTTGGCAACCCTCTGTACCGACCATTGTAGCACGTGTGTAGCCCAGGCCGTAAGGGCCATGATGACTTGACGTCATCCCCACCTTCCTCCGGTTTGTCACCGGCAGTCTCCTTAGAGTGCCCACCATAACGTGCTGGTAACTAAGGACAAGGGTTGCGCTCGTTACGGGACTTAACCCAACATCTCACGACACGAGCTGACGACAGCCATGCAGCACCTGTCTCAATGCTCCCGAAGGCACCAATCCATCTCTGGAAAGTTCATTGGATGTCAAGGCCTGGTAAGGTTCTTCGCGTTGCTTCGAATTAAACCACATGCTCCACCGCTTGTGCGGGCCCCCGTCAATTCATTTGAGTTTTAACCTTGCGGCCGTACTCCCCAGGCGGTCAACTTAATGCGTTAGCTGCGCCACTAAAGACTCAAGGTCCCCAACGGCTAGTTGACATCGTTTACGGCGTGGACTACCAGGGTATCTAATCCTGTTTGCTCCCCACGCTTTCGCACCTCAGTGTCAGTATCAGTCCAGGTGGTCGCCTTCGCCACTGGTGTTCCTTCCTATATCTACGCATTTCACCGCTACACAGGAAATTCCACCACCCTCTACCATACTCTAGCTTGTCAGTTTTGAATGCAGTTCCCAGGTTGAGCCCGGGGCTTTCACATCCAACTTAACAAACCACCTACGCGCGCTTTACGCCCAGTAATTCCGATTAACGCTTGCACCCTCTGTATTACCGCGGCTGCTGGCACAGAGTTAGCCGGTGCTTATTCTGTCGGTAACGTCAAAATTGCAGAGTATTAATCTACAACCCTTCCTCCCAACTTAAAGTGCTTTACAATCCGAAGACCTTCTTCACACACGCGGCATGGCTGGATCAGGCTTTCGCCCATTGTCCAATATTCCCCACTGCTGCCTCCCGTAGGAGTCTGGACCGTGTCTCAGTTCCAGTGTGACTGATCATCCTCTCAGACCAGTTACGGATCGTCGCCTTGGTGAGCCATTACCTCACCAACTAGCTAATCCGACCTAGGCTCATCTGATAGCGCAAGGCCCGAAGGTCCCCTGCTTTCTCCCGTAGGACGTATGCGGTATTAGCGTCCGTTTCCGGACGTTATCCCCCACTACCAGGCAGATTCCTAGGCATTACTCACCCGTCCGCCGCTCTCAAGAAAAGCAAGCTTTTCTCTACCGCTCGACTTGCATGTGTTAGGCCTGCCGCCAGCGTTCAATCTGAGCCATGATCAAACTCTTCAGTTCAAACATCTTTGGGTTTTGAGAAAACCCTAAACTTGGCTCAGCAATCGTTGGTTACATCTTTGATTTCTCGCGGAGTAACTTGTGATGCTGATAATCTGTTGACTAGCAGTCTGACTCCACAAGCACCCACACGAATTGCTTGATTCAGTTGTTAAAGAGCGGTTGGTTAAGATCTTTCGTCTCAACCGAGGCGCGCATTCTACAGCGTCCCCCGTGTCTGTCAAGCGGTTATTTTAAGAAGTTTTCAAAGTTTCCTTTGCAACTTCAACCACTTGCGCTTCCGATCTCTCGTTAGCGGGAGGCGAATTCTACAGCGTTGTTCGCTGCTGTCAACACCTATTTTTCTCCGCTTTCGATCGAGAAGACCGAACCGTCAATCAAGCGACAACTTGCTGCCTGACCGACTCCTTCCAGGCCTCGATAACTTGAAGCCGAACACTGCCGAAATTCGCGTAACTCGTTGTTTACCAAGGAGTTTTCCGTTTCGACTGCGCCGGAAGTGGGGCGAATTATAGACCTCCAGAATCTGCCGTCAACCCTTTATTACGCTTTTCTTGCAGAAGATGTTTTTTTGCCCATTAAACGGGGAATTCGGCGAGCAACCGGCGGCAGGCGCAACACTAATAGCAGCGCCCCTATAGAGGCATACACCACCCACTCTTCCAGGTCAGCGCGCACAATCCACAACATGTGCAGTAATCCGAGCCCAAGAATCACGTAGGCCAGTCGATGCAACTTCTTCCAGCGAGCGCCCAGGCGCCGCTGACTATAACGATTGGAGGTCAGCGCCAACGCCAGCAAACCCAGGAAGCCCAGCGCGCCGACAATAATGTACGGTCGCTTGCGCAGCTCCACCCCCAGCTGTGACCAATCAAAGCCAAGAACGAATGCCATGTAACTGCACAGATGCAGCAGCACATAAGCGAAGCACCACAAACCCAGTTGGCGCCGGACAGCCACCCACCCTGCCCAACCACTGAGCTTTTGCAACGGCGTCATGCTCAAGGTGATCAGCAACAGAACCAGCGTGCCCAGCCCCAGTCGGTCGACCAGCACCTTGCCCGGGTCCGGCCCCAGTGCATCGGTCCACGCTTGATAAAGCCACAATAGCGGCCACACCGCTGCTGCGATAAAGACACCCACCCGCCACAACGCAAAACGCATCAGTAGTTCTTCCGCAGATCGAGCCCTGTGTATAACGAAGCGACTTCATCGGCGTAGCCATTGAACATCTGGGTGTCGCGCACATTGGGTTTGAACAGTCCGCTGGGCAACCGACGCTCACGCGCCTGCGTCCAGCGCGGATGATCGACCGTCGGGTTCACGTTGGCATAAAAGCCATACTCATCCGCCGCGATACTTTGCCAAGTGGTTTTCGGCTGCTCACTGACCAGGCTGATGCGCACGATGGACTTGATACTCTTGAAGCCGTACTTCCACGGCACCACCAGGCGCAAAGGCGCACCGTTCTGGTTGGGCAGTTCGCGCCCATACATGCCCACCGCCAGAATGGCCAAGGGATTCATGGCTTCATCCAATCGCAACCCTTCTACATAAGGCCAGTCGATCAGGGCGAAACCCGACCGCTGCCCCGGCATGCTCTTGGGGTCCTGCAATGTTTCGAAGCGGATGAATTTAGCCTTGGAAGTCGGCTCGACTTCCTTTAGCAATGCCGAGATCGGGAAACCGATCCAGGGAATGACCATCGACCAGGCTTCGACACAGCGCAGACGATAAATACGCTCCTCCAGCTGGTAGGGCTTCATGAAGTCTTCCAGCGCATAACGCCCGGGCTTCGCCACCTCGCCGTCCACCACCACACTCCACGGCTCCGTTTTCAGCGCACCGGCATTGGCCGCCGGATCACCTTTATCGGCGCCGAACTCATAGAAGTTGTTGTAGTGGGTCGCATCCTTGAACGGTGTGATGGCCTCGTCCTTGACGTTGACCGCTCCCCACTGAACGGAAGAAAGCTTCTCGGTGAACCAGGCCGGCGCCTTGCCAGGCTCGACATCGGCATAACGCGCAGCATCGGCAGCACCGGCCCAGCGCGGCAGAGTGCTCACTGCCAGACCGGCAACGGCAGCACCCAGGACATTTCGGCGAGAGAGATAGAGCGATTCAGGCGTGACGTCCGACTCATGGCAGTCGGACGCCTTGGGAACTTTGATCAGCATGGTAACTCCGCAGCATTGGAGAACAGATGCACCAATAGACTGCGGAGTATGGAGGAAATTACGCGCTTTTGTTCCGGCGAAGACGTAACAGATATTGCACTGGACCAGACGCCGCATACGCGAGGAACACCAGCAGCAGGATGCGCGGCGGATCGCTGAAGACCACGGCGAACACCAGCACCACGGCAAGAATGGCCACGAACGGCACGCGCCCTTTCAGGTCCAGCTCCTTGAAGCTGTTGTACTTGATGTTGCTGACCATCAGCATGCCGGCCGCCGCAACCAGCAGCGCCACCAGGAAAGACATCTTGGAACCCTGGATGCCGTAATCACTGAATGCCCAGACGATACCGGCGACCACACCCGCCGCAGCCGGGCTGGCCAGACCGATGAAATAGCGCTTGTCGGCGGTGCCGACCTGGGTATTGAAACGTGCCAGGCGCAGTGCCGCACCCGCGACATAAATGAAGGCGACCATCCAGCCGACCTTGCCCATATCGCCCAATGCCCAGCCGAACGCCAGCAAGGCCGGCGCAACACCGAAGGCGACCATGTCCGACAACGAGTCGTACTCGGCACCAAAAGCACTTTGGGTGTTGGTCATGCGGGCAACACGGCCATCCAGGCCGTCAAGCACCATGGCCACGAAAATCGCGATGGCGGCAAAGGCGAAATACTTGCTGGCACCGGCGGCATCGCCAGCGCTCAACGCGCTCTGGGCACTCATCGAACTGATGATGGAATAGAACCCGGCGAACAGGTTCGCCGTGGTGAAAAGATTCGGCAGAAGATAGATACCACGATGCCTGACTTTACGGCCTTCGGCGTCATGCCCTTCTTCGACGTGCTCATCGATGGGCAACAGGCTTTCGGCGTCGGAAGCCTGGTTTGGCTCTTCGGGGCGTTCGCTCATGGACATTACCTTGCAACGGGGTGGAAAGTTTCGACAAGTGTCTGGGACGACGGTTCGGCCGCAAACGAAGCAGCTTTATACCAGAACCAACCCCCTCAAACGAAAAAACGCGGCCTGGGCCGCGTTTTTCGCACAAGAGTTCGACTTAGTTTTTGGCTTTGTCGACGATCTTGTTGGCACTGATCCACGGCATCATGGAGCGCAGTTGCTCACCGATGATTTCGATGCCGTGCGCAGCGTTGTTACGACGCTTGGCGGTCATCGAAGGATAGCCGGTTGCGCCTTCGCTGATGAACATCTTGGCGTATTCGCCGTCCTGAATACGTTTCAGGGCGTTGCGCATGGCCTGACGGGATTCGGCGTTGATCACTTCCGGACCGGTCACGTACTCGCCGTATTCGGCGTTGTTGGAGATCGAGTAGTTCATGTTGGCGATACCGCCTTCGTACATGAGGTCAACGATCAGCTTCAGTTCGTGCAGGCATTCGAAGTAGGCCATTTCTGGCGCGTAGCCCGCTTCAACCAGGGTTTCGAAACCGGCTTTGACCAGCTCGACGGTACCGCCGCACAGAACGGCTTGTTCGCCGAACAGGTCGGTTTCGGTCTCATCCTTGAAGGTGGTTTCGATGATGCCGGTACGACCGCCACCCACGCCGGCAGCGTAGGACAGCGCAACGTTCTTGGCGTTGCCCGAGGCGTCCTGGTAGATCGCGATCAGGTCAGGAATACCGCCGCCTTTGACGAACTCGGAACGCACGGTGTGGCCTGGAGCCTTCGGCGCGATCATGATCACGTCGAGGTCAGCACGCGGCACAACCTGGTTGTAGTGGATCGAGAAGCCGTGGGAGAAGGCCAGGGTGGCGCCTTTCTTGATGTTCGGCTGGATCTCGTCACGGTACAGCGCGCCCTGGAACTCGTCCGGGGTCAGGATCATGACCAGGTCGGCAGCGGCGACGGCAGTAGCCACGTCAGCCACTTTCAGGCCATGAGCTTCAGCCTTGGCAACGGTGGCCGAACCTTTACGCAGGCCAACGGTAACGTCGACACCGGAATCTTTCAGGTTGCACGCTTGAGCGTGACCCTGGGAACCGTAACCGATGATGGCAACTTTCTTGCCCTGGATGATCGACAGGTCGCAGTCTTTATCGTAGAAAACTTTCATGAATTTCCCCTATATATCCAGGCCGTTCAGGCCATTCGCTAATTTGGTTTAGATGCTGAGTACTTTGTCGCCGCGAGCGATACCGGTGACGCCACTACGGACGGTCTCCAGGATCGAAGCGGTGCCGATGGACTGAATGAAGCTGTCGAGCTTATCGCTGGTACCGGTCAGTTGAACGGTATAGACACTAGCGCTGACATCGACGATCTGCCCACGGTAAATATCGGTCGTGCGTTTGATCTCGGCGCGCTGGGCGCCAGTGGCCTTGACCTTGACCAACATCAGTTCGCGCTCGATGTGAGCGCTTTCCGACAGGTCCACCAGCTTGACCACTTCGACCAGCTTGTTCAGGTTCTTGGTGATCTGCTCGATGATTTCATCGTGCCCTACGGTGGTCAGCGTCAGACGCGACAGGGTCGGGTCTTCGGTCGGGGCCACGGTCAGGCTTTCGATGTTGTAGTTGCGCTGCGAGAACAGGCCGACTACACGAGACAGAGCGCCAGGTTCGTTTTCCAGAAGCAAGGAAATAATGTGCCGCATGATTAGGTACGCTCCGTCTTGCTCAGCCACATATCGCGCATCGAGCCGTCTTTGATCTGCATCGGGTAGACGTGCTCGCTGGTGTCGACCGCAACGTCGATCACCACCAGGCGATCCTTCATGGCGAACGCTTCTTCCAGCTTCGACTTCAAATCCTTCGATTCGGTGATGCGCACGCCAACGTGACCATAGGCTTCGGCCAGCTTGACGAAGTCAGGCAGCGATTCCATGTACGAGTGCGAATGACGGCTGCCGTAGCTCATGTCCTGCCACTGGCGAACCATACCCAGAACGCCGTTGTTCAGGATGAGGATCTTGACCGGCAGGCCATATTGCAGACAGGTGGACAGCTCCTGGATGTTCATCTGGATACTGCCTTCGCCCGTCACGCAGACGACATCGGAGTCAGGGAAGCTCAACTTGATACCCATGGCCGCCGGGAAACCGAAGCCCATGGTGCCCAGGCCACCGGAGTTGATCCAGCGGTTAGGCTTGTTGAACTTGTAGTACTGCGCCGCGAACATCTGGTGCTGACCCACGTCGGAGGCAACAAAGGCATCGCCCTTGGTCACTTCGCACAGGGTTTCGATCACGGTCTGCGGCTTGATCAAGCTGCCGTCGCCCTTGTCATAAGGGAACAGGCCGCGATCGCCGCGCCACTCATCCACTTGCTTCCACCAGCTGGCAACGGAGTCCTTGTTCGGGGTCTCGCCGATTTCCTTGAGGATCGCGACCATTTCGGTCAGGACGCTCTCCACCGGACCAACGATCGGCACGTCGGCCTTGATGGTCTTGGAAATCGAAGCCGGGTCGATGTCGATGTGAATGATCTTGGCATTCGGGCAGAACTTGGACGCGCCGTTGATCACGCGATCGTCGAAACGCGCACCGACCGCCAGGATCACGTCGGCATGGTGCATCGCCAGGTTGGCGGTGTAGCTGCCGTGCATGCCGAGCATGCCGATGAACTGACGGTCAGTGCCAGGGTAGGCACCGAGCCCCATCAGGGTATTGGTCACTGGCAGGTTGAGCATCTTCGCCAGTTCGGTCAGCGGCGCGGAGCCACCACCGAGGATGACGCCGCCGCCGGAGTACATGACCGGGCGCTTGGCCGCCAGGAGCATTTCGGCTGCCTTGCGGATTTGCCCGGAATGGCCACGAACGGCCGGGCTGTAGGAACGCAGCTTGGCTTTTTTCGGGAAGACGTATTCGAACTTCTCGGCCGGGTTGGTCATGTCTTTCGGAATGTCGACGACGACCGGACCAGGACGACCGGATTGCGCCAGGTAGAAAGCCTTCTTCATGACTTCCGGAATTTCCGAGGCGTGCTTGATCATGAAGCTGTGCTTCACGATTGGCCGGGAGATACCGATCATGTCGGTTTCCTGGAACGCGTCAGTACCCACCATGGTGCTCGGCACCTGGCCGGAAATGACCACCATCGGAATGGAGTCCATGTAGGCCGTGGCAATACCGGTGATGGCGTTGGTTGCGCCCGGGCCGGAAGTAACCAGTACCACGCCGGCTTTACCGGTGGCACGGGCATAGCCGTCAGCCATGTGGGTCGCCGCTTGCTCGTGACGAACCAGGATGTGGGTCACTTCCGGTTCTTTGAACAGGGCATCGTAGACATGAAGAAGAGCACCACCCGGGTACCCGTAGATATATTTGACGCCTTCGTCACGCAAGAAGCGGACGAGCATCTCACCGCCAGATAAAAGCTCCACGTTGTTCACCTCTAAAACGCCAGAATACCGTCCATGTCAGAAAGGACGGGTCTTAATAGGTTTACTTCTCGGCAGAGCATGAGCGACGGTGGTCGCCGACTACGTCAGCACTGACTGAGCAAGTATTGGGATCGTCCCAAGTGTTGCGGGCTTTTCCCACCCAGCGCGAGGTAACGCGTTGCGGGTGTAACAGGTCGACGCGGATGTGCGCCTCATGATCTGCTGAGTGGGTCTGCTTCTGGCAGTCCCTCTACAGCGGACTTTGGATTCTTCTGTTTCGTCCCCTGCAAGTCAAGTCGTGTATGTGCTTTATTGAAGTAAGCACATGAGAAAGCAAGAAAAAACCGCGAAACCGCAACTGTGTTAGCTTCAATTGCGCAACCCAACACAAGGAAATGGCATGCGAACGTTTTTCCTGACCGCCGGCCTGCTGATTGGCCTGAGCCCAATGTGCATGGCCGCGCAGATTTATAAATGGGTGGATGAGCAGGGTGTCACCCACTTCGATGCGCAGCCGCCACAGGGCCGTAGCGCCGAAACCGTGGTCACGCCCTCCCCCGCCACGAGCGCGCCGTCGCGGCCTGCACCCGACACCACCATCGGCGACCAGCAGGCCATCGACAAGTCCGTCAAACAGCAGGTTTCCGAACAGCAGGCGCAGCTGAAGGTGTTCTGCGAGCAGGCCCGGACGAACCTGGCTCAACTGCAGAACAATCCGCGATTGCGCGAGGATGTCGATGGGGAATTACGCCGCCTGAGCGAGGAACAACGTCAGGAGCGCACGGCCGAGACGCGGCGGCAGATTGACGAGAATTGCCAATAACGACACCGCCCCTGCAGGAGCGAGCTTGCTCGCGATTGCAGAGTGTCAGACACCCAGCAGTGTCTGGGCGTTCATCGCGAGCAAGCTCGCTCCTACAGGTACGGGATTTCAGCGGGTGGCGGTGATCAGTTGATCGAACTCTTTGAGTAGCGCCTGCAACTGCCGGTCCCGCCCCTGGACATTGCGCGAGGCGAAAACCATCTCGGCCATTTCCTGGATGCCCGAGGCATTGGGCAGCGGCAGATCCTGTTCCAGGATCATTTTCATGCGCGGCAGGAAGATCCATTGCAGCCATTGCTCGAAATCCAGCGTATCGACCGAAAAGGGTTCGACGCTGGACAGCGCTTCGGCGGACGGCTGGACATCGTCCCACCAGCCCTGAACACGCAACTCACGCTCGATCAGCAGCAGCTGTTCGGCGATTTGTGGAAAGCGTACGTCCATCACGAAGCAACCTTGGCCTTTTGACGGGCCAGTGCAGCGCCGGCCGAATCACCCTGCTTCTCACGCGCCTGACCGATCAATTCCCACAGGCTGGCCTGAAGCGCCGGACGACCATTGGCGAACGTCAGGCCACGACGGGCAAATTGCTCGGCTTGCGGCGCATCGCCTTGAGCCATACGCACCTGGGCCAGGCGATAAAGCACTTGTGGTTCACGGGGCGCAACGCGCTGGGCGCGCTCCAGGCTGGAAGACGCGCCATTGAGGTCGCCACCGGCCTGTTGCTGTTGTGCCGTTGTCAGCAAGGCCAGCACCGGGCCGTCCAGTTGCTCGTCGGCGGACAGGCCACCGGCGCTCGCCGAAGGAATCCCGCTCGGGGTCGACGGCATGCTGTAGCTGCCCTGGTTGATCGGCGCCGGCGAAGTGTCGATCGGACCTGGCGTGATCGGGCCAGAGCTTGCAGGGCCCGGAGTGATCGGCGAAGTGCTGATCGGCGTCGATGTCACCGCACCGCCACCCGGCACCATCACCACGACACCGGAATCACCCTGCGGAATTGCCTGGCTTTGGGATTGCACAGGGCGCTGCACCGTCGTCTGCCGGTAGCCGCCGCTGGCCGATACCCGCTCACTGTTGGATACGGCGCTGCCGGAATCCACCACCGGAATGGAACCACGCTGTACCGTGGAGCAACCGCTCAGCAAAGCCACGGCGGTAACCGCTGGAATCAACCACTTGTTCACTTGAAACCCTCTTTGCTTAGTTCATCCAGCCTTTGACCCAATCCATCACCGTTTCGCCGGAAGCAGGACTTTCGCCACCACACGCGGCGCCGGGAGGCGGTTCGCTGCCGCGAATATACGGCATCTGCACGGCGCCCGGGCAATTGGCATCGGAACCCTGGCCAGTACGCGAGTCGACCCAGGCCTGAACGACGTTATCCGGCTGCGGCATATCCAGCGGCAGCGGATCGGCCTTGCGCATGAAACTGGTCCACACCTGCAACGCACCGGTGGCCCCGGTGAACGGCGTCTTGCCGTTATCATCGCGGCCCAACCAGACCACCGCCAGCAAGTCCTGGCTGAACCCGGCGAACCAGCTGTCGCGCGAATCGTTACTGGTACCGGTCTTGCCGGCCAGGGTCAGGGTTTTCGGTAACACGTTGTAAACCGAACTGCCCGTACCTTCACGCATGACCCGCTGCATGGCGTTCTGAATCAGATAAATGGCGGCCGGATCGAAGCGCTGCTGGATCTGGAACGGGTAGCGCTTGAGCGGTTCGCCCTCGGCGGTGAGCACGCTGCGGATGCCGCGCATCGGCGTGTTGAAACCACCGTTGGCGAGCGTCTGGTACATCGTCGCCACTTCGATAGGGGTCATGCCACCGGCCCCCAGCAACATCGACGGGAAGGCCGGAAACTCGCGATTCACGCCCAGCCGCCCGAGGGTCTTCAAGACATTGGGCACGCCGATCGCCAGTCCGAGGCGCGCGGTCGACAGGTTGTAGGAATGCGCCAGCCCCTGGTAAAGGAATACCGTGCCATGGGAGCGACGATCATAGTTCTGTGGTTTCCAGACCTGTCCGTCAGCGCCTTTGACCGAGAACGACTCGTCTGACAGCCAACTGGTCAAGGTGTACTGGCTCGGCTTCTCGAGAGCGGTCAGATAAACCGCCGGCTTGATCAACGAACCAATCGGCCGCACCGCATCCAGCGCGCGGTTGAAGCCGGCGAAGCTGGCCTGGCGGCTGCCGATCATGGCCTGGACTTCACCGGTTTCCGGGTTGGTCACGACCATCGCCGCTTCCACGTCATCCGAGCCTTTGCGCCCGGCCAGCCGTTTGAAGGTGTCGTTGACCGAGGCTTCGGCCTTCATCTGCAGGATCGGGTCGAAACTGGTGAAAATCCGCAGGCCTTCTTCGGTCAAGTCTTCGTCGCGGTAGTCTTCACGCAATTGACGTTTGACCAGGTCGATAAAGCCCGGGAACGAGCTGTCGGCCAGCTTGCCCCGAGTGGTCACGCCCAGTGGCATCTTCTTCGCCGCCGCGACTTGCTCCGCCGTGGCGACGCCCTGTTGCTCAAGCACATCGAGCACCAGGTTGCGGCGCTCCAGCGCACGCTCGGGATTGCGACGCGGGTTGTAGTAGGAAGGCCCCTTGACCATCCCCACCAACATGGCCACCTGATGCAGCTTGAGTTCGGACAATGGCTGACCAAAGAAGAACTGGCTGGCCAGACCGAAACCGTGCACCGCACGCTGCCCATCCTGACCGACGAACACTTCGTTGAGGTAAGCCTCGAGGATTTCACGCTTGTCGTAGTGCAGCTCCAGCAACATCGCCATCATGGCTTCAGTGAGTTTGCGGGTCAGGCTGCGCTCGCTGGTCAGATAGAAGTTCTTCACCAACTGTTGTGTCAGCGTACTGCCGCCCTGGGTCATCTTGCCGCCCGAGGTGTTGACCCAGATGGCACGCGCAATCGACTTGGGCGAGACGCCCCAATGGCTGTAGAAATCACGGTCTTCCACGGCCACCAGGGTTTCGAGCAGGTACGGCGGCACCTGGTCGAGCTTGATCAGGATACGGTCTTCGAGGTTTTTCGGGTAAATCCCGCCGATCAGCAGCGGCTCCAGACGCACCACCGACAACTTAGCACCGTTGGTCGCCGAAAGCTCGGCCACGTAGTCGCCGGAGAAGCGCACGCGCACCGGCTGCGGTTTTTCCAGGCCTTCATAGAACTGGAAGCCGCGGGTGTTGAGGTCGACCGTGTTGCCATTCACCGACGCGGCGCCGGGGCCGTTGCTCACGCTTTCACGGCGATAGCCCAGGGCATCGAGTTCCGTCAGGAAGTCCTCTTTGCTCAACTTTTGCCCGGTAAACAGCTCCAGCGGGCGTGCATATACCTTGGCCGGAATGGTCCAGCGCTTGCCGGAAAACTTCTCCTGGACGATAGCGTCGAGATAAACGGCAAACCCGGCGAGCAGCACAAGGCCCACCAGACTGAGTTTAATGGCCCAGCCCAGCCAGGGACGCAGGCCCCGGGAAGGTGGTTTTTTTGGGGTACGGGGGGATCGGGTACGAGTCATGGCGCCGGATTATACGCACTTTATTCATAGTCAACAGGAACGCTCCGAGGTTTGCCTCGAGCGCAGTTGTGGACATAATAACGGCCATTAAATTCCCCAAACTCCAAAGGAAAGCCTGTGAGCCAGTCCCTGATCACTGCCCTGCAAAACCCGGCCCTCTACCCGCATCCGGTAGACGGGTTCCAGGTCATAGAGACCCACATTTCCTGGGTCATTCTCACAGGTCCCTTTGCCTATAAAGTGAAGAAGCCGGTGAACTTCGGCTTCCTCGACTTCACCAGCCTCGACGCCCGCGCACATTTCTGCGCTGAAGAACTGCGCCTGAACCAGCGTTTGACCGATGATCTGTATCTGGAAGTGTTGCCAATCACTGGCAGTGCCGAAGCGCCACAGCTGGGCGGCGACGGCCCGGTCCTCGACTATGCGCTGAAGATGCGCCAGTTCCCGCAAAGCGGATTGCTCAGCACCCTGCAAGCCAACGGCGAACTGACCACCCAGCACATCGACGAAATGGCGGCGCAGATCGCGCATTTCCACCTCAACGCTCCCAAGGTCCCGGCCGAGCACGAAGCCGGCACCCCGGACAGCGTGATGGCGCCGGTCCGTCAGAACTTCGAGCAAATCCGCCCGTTCCTCACGGACAAGGCCGACCTGCTGCAACTCGACGCACTGCAAGCCTGGGCCGAAAGCAGCTTCGATCGCCTCAAGCCGCTGTTCGCCCAACGCAAGGCCGAGGGCTACACCCGCGAGTGCCATGGTGACATCCACCTGGGCAATGCCACCGTGATCGACGGCAAGGTGGTGATTTTCGACTGCATCGAATTCAACGAACCGTTTCGCTTCACCGACGTTTACGCCGATACCGGCTTCCTTGCGATGGACCTCGAAGACCGCGGCCTGAAATGCCTGGCCCGCCGTTTCATCAGCCAATATCTGGAGCTGACCGGCGATTACCAGGGCCTCGAGGTGTTGAACTTCTACAAGGCTTACCGCGCCCTGGTTCGTGCCAAGGTCAGCCTGTTCAGCATGCCGGCCGAGGCCAACGCGGTACAGCGCGCCACCACGCTGCGCCAATACCGCAATTACGCCAACCTGGCGGAAAGCTACAGCACCATTCCTTCACGCTTCCTGGCCATCACCCACGGGGTTTCCGCCGTTGGCAAGAGCCATGTCGCGATGCGCCTGGTCGAAGCACTGGGAGCCATTCGCCTGCGTTCCGACGTCGAGCGCAAGCGCCTGTTCGGTGAGCAAACCGTGGCCAACGACCCGCAGGCCGGCATCTACAGCGCTGATGCCAGCGCCGCGACCTACGACCGCCTGCATGAAATCGCCGCCGAGATCCTGCATGCCGGCTTCCCGGTAGTGATCGACGCCACTTACCTCAAGCGCGATCAGCGTGACGGCGCCGCACAAATCGCCGAAGCCACCGGTGCGCCTTTCCTGATCCTCGACTGCAATGCCCCACAAGCCGTGATCGAAAGCTGGCTGGCGATGCGCCAGGCGGACAAAAAGGACCCTTCCGACGCCAACCTGGCCGTTATCGCCGCGCAACAGGCCAATCGTGAAGCACTGACGCCTGCGGAGATTCTGTGCAGCAAACGCGTCCAGACCAACGAAAGCGGGACCCTCGACACCGTCGTTGCGCAAATCCGCCAGCGCTTGCCGGGCCTGTAAAAAACTATTTCAGTCGTGAGGCCCTTGCCGGCTTCACGACTGTAATGTGGTGGCATTATACTGGCGTCATAAAACCAACAGGTGACGTGACATGAGCCAGCCCAAACTTCTCGACACTCCGCTGTACGCTTTGCTGCACAAGGACGACATCAAAGGTTTCAACAACGAACGCCCGAAAGACGGCGCCATCGACATGGTCGGTGGTGATTTCCGTGGCCTGGACCTGCGCGAGTTGAATGCCGAAGGCGTTGACTTCACCAATGCCTACTTCCGTTCCGCCGACCTTCGTGGCATCGACTTCACCCGCTCGAAGCTGGAAGGCGCAAGCCTGGCACACGCGCAAATCTCCGGTGCTTACTTCCCGCCAGAGCTGAGTGCCGACGAAATTCTCATGTCGATGAATTTCGGTACTCGCCTGCGCTATCGCCCACGCTAACCACATCTGGCCATTAAAAAGTCCGGCGCCCCCGCTTTGCGCTGGACGGCGAGTAGTTTCCCGCCCGAAACCTGACTGCATCCCACCTTTTTCACTGCCTCCGCGCAGTTGCATGCCCCTCGCTCAGCCTGTTTCTTAGAAGCTTTTGCTCCGAAACTCGCCAAACAATCACGCTTTTCCTACTGATGGCTACACTCCTCAGAAGCTCGCCCACGCACCGTTCGGCCGTCGCAAGGAGGCTTGATGAATGATGAACTGCAGCATCTGAAGAATCTTGGCAAGACGTCGGCGCAGTGGCTGCATGCCGTGGGCATCCACAGCGCCTCGGACTTGCGTCGCCTGGGCGCGGTAGATGCCTATCGAGCCGTGCGCACCCGCGGGTTCCGGGCGTCAAAGGTGTTGCTGTATGCAATCGAAGGGGCATTGATGGATGTGCATTGGAACGACATCCCCGCCGAGCGCAAGGAAGCCCTGAACAAACAGCTGGAAGCCATTTCGTCACGCCACAAGAACTGAACGGGTTCTGCCGCCATGTATCTGCTTGGGGAACAACCGGCCTACGCCGACGCACTCATCAACCGCCTGCAAAACATTCCGGCGCGCCTGCTGGAACAATTATCCCCGTGTGGCCCGGCGCTGGAGTTCTCGGCGGTTGACGACCTGGCCGCCGAGCTGCCTGGCGATCAGTTGTTTGTCCTGAAAAACGGCTTGCTGCACGGATGCATCGACGAGCGCCCGCTGTTTTATCTGCATGAAGGTGATCTGGTCGGCTTGCGCCAGGACGCCGATCTCCCGCGCTGCCGGCTGTGCACCGACAGCCCCATGGCCCTGACCCCTTATCTGCGCTCCGAGGTTTTCCGGCACATCTACGCCGACCCGCAGCGCTCGGAGCTGTTCCTGCAATACCTGTCCGGCCAGAACGCGTTGTTGTCCGATGCCGTCGCCCGCCTCAAACAACCGGAATTTCGCAGCACCAACGGTTTCCAGCGCGTTGCGCGGGGCGACACGCTGATCCATCAAGGCGATGAAGCCGATCACGTGTTCGTGATCATCGAAGGCCACGCCGAAGCGTTCGTCGACGGACACAAGGTCGGAGACATCCCCAGGGACGAGATTTTTGGCGCGATGGCGGTGTTCACCGGAGAAAAACGCAATGCCAGCGTGATCGCCAGCGAACCGAGTACCGTCATGCTCATTCCCAAGGACCAGTTTCTCAGCCTGACCCGCAGCAACCCCCGGATCGCCCACAGCCTGATCGAGAGCATGGCCCGCAGAATCGACCTGCTGAATAAACAGGTTACATATCTGAGCACGTCGAAAAACACGCCCACAAGCCAATGAATACGCGGCCGTGCAGGATTTGGGTGGAGAATTTCAAATAAATGCAGAATCACCAGTTGACTTGGTAATGAGAATCGCTATGATTATCACAACTGGTCGCGAGACTGGTCGATATTTGAAAAGCCCTTGGTTCGGACTCTCAGATATCTCCTCATCAGGCTAATCACGGTTATTTGACCCGGCTCTTGCCGGGTCTTTTTTTGCCCGCAGAAAAGCCGCGTCTATTGTCCGAACTGCTTGCGCATCTGCGCACAGTAATCCGGGGCCGGTATTACAGGCGTGTACCAGACATAATCGGCCATCGCCGCCGTGACCTCACTGCCCTGCTGCGCCAGCATCAATACAGTTGGCGCCTGGGCTGCCCCCAGATCCAGCACGTGAAGGGGTACACCGACATCCTTGCGTGCGTGGTAAGCACCCGCCAGTAACAGGCTTGGCGCAGGCGCTGCCAGCAGTCGCTCGGCCATCCGGCGGTCGCGCTGCTGCTGGACGGCGAGCATCGCCGGCATCTGCGATTCGGGCAGCAGACCGCAATGGGATTCGCTGACTTGGGCCAACAACCGCGTCCAGACCGACGCGGCATTGCTGCGCGTGCCACTCAACGTCGGCGGATCGGCGTAGATGGCGCGAACCTCGGTGGCTTGCAGATTGGCCGCCAGCAAGGGGTACGGCTGGGTCAGGGCGAAGCGGACGATCGGCCCGTACAAATCCCAGTCCCACCCCGCCTGCCAGGCCAAGGCGCCGGGCAAATCCGCCGGCAAGCTGGCCGCCTGGCGCACGTCATCGACTCGCGCCTGCTGATCCGGCGTGAGCATTTCCAGCAACAGACTGCCTTGCGCTCGCTGGTCCCCCAGTGCCTGCAACAGCCAACGCTGCAATTCATGGTGATCGCGGTTGTCATGCTGCTCGCCCACGATCAATCGCGACGAGGGCGCCAGTTGTCCGATCAGCTCCTGCGCGGTCAATACCTGACCGCTGCGCAAATCCACAATCTGGCCGACCACCGGCGGCGCAGGTGCTGTCACATGCTGACAGGCGCTGAGCATCAATACAGCCAGAATCACCATCAGACGCATGGGCTTACCCTTCCACTTAGCGGGCGATGATCAGCGGATGCCCGCGCTCCGGATGTCGTTGTACCAGAACGTCCAGCCCGAACACGGCCTTGAGCGGCTCCGGACGCAACACCTGCTCGGGTGTGTCGAGCGCCACCGGGCGCCCGCCTTCGAGCAACAGCAGACGATCACAATAGCGCGCCGCCAGGTTCAGATCATGCAGGATCACCAGCACCGCAGCGCCGCGGTCGGCAAATTCGCGCACCGCTTGCAGGGTGGTGTGCTGATGCAGCGGATCGAGCATCGAGGTGGGTTCATCCAGCAGCAATGTCTGCCCCGTTTCACCCGGCCAGAGTTGCGCCAGGACGCGAGCCAGATGCACCCGCTGACGTTCCCCGCCGGACAACGCCAGATAACTTCGTCCCATCAGATGCCCGGCATCGGCCGCGCGCAACGCATCGGCGACGATTTCCTCATCCCTGGCCCGGCCACTCTGATGCGGCAGGCGCCCCATGCCGACCACCTCTTCGACGCGAAAGGCGAAGTCCAGGGTCGACACCTGCGGCAACACCGCCAGGCGCTGTGCACGTCGGGCCCCGGTCCACTCGCGCAACTCGCGATCATCGAGCCATACGCTGGGTCGCTCCGCGTGCAATTCGCCAGCCAGGGCGCTGAGCAACGTGCTTTTGCCCGCACCGTTGGGCCCCAGCACACCGAGCACTTCGCCGGGTTTGAGCTCGAGCGTGATGTCGGTCAGCACGGTTTTCTGGCCACGGCGGATGTGCAGGTCTTGCGTTCGCAACATCAGGCACGCCCCCGCAGCAGCAAATATAGAAAGAACGGCGCCCCGATAAACGCGGTAACAATACCAATCGGCAGTTCGGCCGGCGCCAGCGCCAGGCGTGCCACCAGATCGGCAAACAGCAGCAGGCTGGCCCCCGCCAAGACCGAGGCCGGCAACAGGACGCGGTGATCCGGCCCCGCCAGCAGACGCACCAGATGCGGTACCACCAGCCCGACGAAACCGATCATCCCCGCTGCCGCCACGGCCGCACCGACGCCCAGTGCCGTGCAGAACACCAGTTCACGCTTGAGCCCTTCGACGTCGATACCCAGGTGACCGGCTTCCGACTCGCCCAGCAACAACGCATTCAGCGCCCTGGCCCGGCGCGGCAGCCATAACGCTACGCCGACGCTGATCAATAACAGCGGCCAGAGTCGCGCATAGCTGGCACCGTTGAGGCTGCCCAGGTTCCAGAAGGTCAGCGTGCGCAGGGTTGCGTCGTCCGCCAGATAGGTGAACAGCCCGACCGCAGAACCGGCCAGTGCGGTCAGGGCGATACCGGCCAGCAGCATGATCGCGACATTGGTCTGGCCGTTGCGGCGCCCCAGCCGATACACCAACGCAGTCACGCCAAGGCCGCCGAGGAACGCACACAGCGATAACAGGTACGGGCCGAAAGACTCGGGCAAACCACCGAAAGCCGAGCCACCGACGATCGCAATCGCCGCGCCCAATGCCGCACCGCTGGAAACACCTACCAGGCCCGGATCGGCCAGCGGATTGCGGAACAGGCCCTGCATCGCCACGCCCGACAGCGCCAGCACACCGCCCACCGCCAGCCCCAGCAGGGTGCGTGGCAGGCGGATCTGCCCGAGAATCAGCTCGGCCTGTTCCAAGCCATCAGCGGCGATCGGCAGCCCCAACATGCGCAACGTTGCGCGCAAGGTGTCGAACAACGGCAGGCTCACCGGCCCCAACGCCAGTGACAACCAGATCGCCAGCAGACACAGGAGGCTCAGGCCGATGAACAATGCACGGGGTTTGACCAGTACGGTCATGGGGTGGGGGTGCCGGGGTAAAACAGGTCACTGACCTTTTTCAGCGCAACGGGCAGTCGCGGGCCGAGGCCACCCACCAGCAGCGTCGGGTCAAGCTCCATGACGCGCCCATCCTTCGCCGCGCGGGTCGAAGACAGGATCGGGTTTTCCTTGAACAACGCAGCGCGGGCCGCCTCGCCCGTCAGCGCACGGTCGGCGAACACCAATACCTGGGGATCGAGGCTGATCAGCGATTCGTTGGAAAAAGGTTTGTAGCCGGTGTGAGTCGCCAGGTTATGCCCACCGGCCTGCTGGATCAGCCAATCGGCCGCGGTGTCCTTGCCGGCAATCAGCGGTTTGCCGCCGGCATGACCGACCAGCAAAAGCACACCGGGTGATGCCTGGGTCAACTGAGCCTTGGTCACACGGACTTTCTGCTGCTGAAGTTGCTGCTGATAATCCTGGAACACCTGCCCTGCCTTGGCTTCGGCGCCGAGCAACTTGCCCAGGTGCTGCAAGTTACCCTGCAACGTCGGCAGATCAGGCTGGGCGGAGAACAACTCGACCTGCACACCCGCCGTGCGGATCTGCGACAGCACCGGTGGCGGCCCCATTTCTTCAGTGCCCACGAGTATTTGCGGGCGCAGGCTCAGGACGCCCTCCGCCGACAACTGCCGCTGATAGCCGATGCTGGGCAACGCCCTGAGCGATTCCGGGTGCTGGCTGGTGGTGTCGACACCGACCAGTTTCGCTTCGCCGCCCAGCGCGCTGACCCACTCCGACAGCGCACCACCGGCGCTGACCCAACGTTGCGGCAGCTCATCCGCTGCGGCGTGGTGGCTGACGATAAGTCCGACACAAAACGCAACAACGCGGGCACTCAGACGCATAAACAGCTTCCTTTGTAGGGTTTTTCCCAGGCATTGAGGTGTCGAGCCAAGTATCCTCGGCGTTTGGCACCTCTGTCCTGCGGACAAGGCGGCCATTTGATAATTGTTTGCATTTGAACGTCAAGCTCGGACATATCTGGTCACGAGCCACCGACGTTGAGGATAGCCATGAAGTTTCTTTGCGCAGGCGCCGAGTTGGCCGACTCCAGCAGCCGCGGGTTCGACGTCGATGGCCAGAAGCTGTTCGCCGTGCGCCGCAGCGGCCAGGTCTACGTCTACCTCAACCGCTGCCCGCACCGTGGGGTGGGGCTGGAATGGACGCCCGACCAGTTTCTCGACCCCAGCAACAGCCTGATCCAGTGCGCCACCCACGGCGCACTGTTCCTGATCGAGGACGGCGAGTGCGTGGCCGGCCCCTGCGCCGGACAATCCTTGAGCCGCGTGGACAGCCGAGAAGACGAGCAAGGGATCTGGGTCGGCCTTTAACCGCCGAGCAACACGTCCAGACGCCGCTCCACACGCATTTCCTCGTGACTCAAACGCACGCCATAAGCCAACACCTCGACCCCGGCTGCCACCGCTTCACGCAAGGCCGACGCGTACGCCGCATCAATCTCGTCGGCGGGACGCACGGCATCAATGTCGGTCAGACTCACACAATACAACTGCACCGCACGAATGCCGTCCCGCGCCAGGTGAGCCAGCTCGCGCAAATGCTTGGCGCCGCGCTGGGTCACGGCATCGGGAAACGCCGCGACCGAGGAGCCATCGAAACCCAGGGTTACACTTTTGACTTCCACGTACGCCGGCCCGGCCGGGTAATCGAGACGGAAGTCGATACGACTGCTCTCCTGGCCGTAGGCCACTTCACGCTTGAGCCCGGTGAAGCCGTCGAGTTCGGTAATGATGCCGCTGCGCAGCGCCTCTTCGATCAAGCCGTTGGCGCGTCCGGTGTTCACACAAAACAGCCGGCCCTGCGGGGTTTCACCGATCTCCCAGGTCCCCGGCAATTTGCGTTTCGGGTCGTTGGAGCGGCTGAACCAGACTTGCCCGCCTGCCACCTGGCAATTGAGCATCGAGCCGGTATTCGGACAGTGAATGGTCAACAGCTCGCTGTGGACGGTTTCGATGTCCGCGAGAAACCGCTTGTAGCGCCGGATCAGGCGCCCTTCTTCCAGTGGAGGATCAAAACGCATCAGCCTTGCCAGCTCCGCAAACCGCGCGCGATGCGCTCCACCGCTTCCTGCAGGCGCGGCAGGCTCTGGGTATAGGCAAAACGAACGTGATGGCCGGCCTGGTAGCGCCCGAAGTCCAGACCCGGGGTGAACGCCACATGTTCGGTCTCCAGGAAATGTTTGCAGAACGCGAAGGCATCGACGCCGAACTGGCTGATATCGGCGTACAAATAAAAGGCGCCTTCCGGCTCCACGGCGATATTGAAGCCCAGCTCTCGCAAAGCCGGCAGCAGGAAGTCCCGGCGTCGGCCGAATTCTGCCCGGCGCTCTTCCAGGATGGCGATGGTCGCCGGCTCGAAGCAGGCCAGCGCGGCGTGCTGCGCCACACTCGGGGCACTGATGTAGAGATTCTGCGCCAGCTTTTCCAACTCACCGACCGCGGCATCCGGTGCGACCAGCCAGCCAAGGCGCCAACCGGTCATGCCGAAATACTTGGAAAAACTATTCAGGACGAAGGCATCGTCATCCACCTCCAGCACGCTGGCGGCATCGGTGCCATAGGTCAGGCCGTGGTAGATCTCGTCGACCACCAGATGGCCATGGCGCGCCTTGAGTGCTTTCGACAGCCCAGCCAATTCATCGCGGGTCAGGATCGTCCCGGTCGGATTGGCCGGCGATGCCACCAGCGCACCTACGCTGTCGTGATCCCAATGGCGCTCGACCAGGTCCGGTGTCAGTTGATAACGCACCTCCGGCCCCACCGGCACCAGTTGCGCCGCGCCTTCCACCAGCCGCAGGAAATGCCGGTTGCAGGGGTAACCCGGGTCTGCCAGCAGCCAGTGCTTGCCCGGATCCACCAGCAACGCGCTGGCCAGCAGGAGCGCACCGGAACCGCCCGGCGTGATCAGGATGCGCCGTGGGTCGATATTCAAACCGTAACGCTGCTCATAGAAGCTCGAGATCGCTTCACGCAGCTCGGGAATGCCGCGGGCGGCGGTGTAACGGGTCTTTCCCGCCGACAGAGCGGCCTGGCCGGCCTGGATGATCGGCTCGGCTGTGGTGAAGTCCGGCTCGCCGATTTCCAGATGGATCACATCTAGGCCGGCGGCCTGCAGTTCATTGGCTCGCGCCAGCAGCGCCATGACGTGGAACGGTTCGATTGCGCGACTGCGGGCACTGTAGGACTGAGCCATTGGCCTTCCTTCAACAAAGGGGAAAAAACCGATTCTACCCAAGCGCAGGAACGAGCGAGAACCAAAAGCGGTCACACACCTTGAAACCCTGGCCACAAACGACTCATGCGAGTGCGCAAGGTTTGACTAAAATCATTAATTGATCAGGCCTCCATCACCACCAGAGCGGACTTTGCAATCATTTGCAAGCCCCACGGGCCGTGCCCTCGACATCCGGGAGTAGCGCGGTCCGATTTGATCTGGTAAGTTCGCCCGCTTGCAGCCGCAGGGCCGGCGGGTGCCGGTGATGGAGCAATCCTGCGCAGATGGATTACAAGAGTAGAGGCGGTCTATTTCATGTCCACCCAAGCAAAGCAACAACCAATCAGCGGCTTCGAACCCTACGTGGAAACAGCGGGCGAGGAGTACATGGGCAAGCCCATGCGCGCTCACTTCACCAAGGTCCTGAACAAGTGGAAACAGGACTTGATGCAGGAAGTCGACCGCACGGTTGATCACATGAAGGACGAAGCAGCCAACTTCCCAGACCCGGCAGACCGTGCCAGCCAGGAAGAAGAGTTCGCCCTCGAACTGCGCGCCCGCGACCGTGAGCGCAAGTTGATCAAGAAGATCGACAAGACCCTGCAACTGATCGAAGACGAAGAATACGGCTGGTGCGAATCCTGCGGCGTCGAGATCGGCGTCAAGCGCCTGGAAGCCCGCCCTACCGCCGACATGTGCGTAGACTGCAAGACCCTGGCGGAAATCAAGGAAAAACAAGTCGGCAAGTAATGGCCGCTTGAATGAAGAACGGAGCGTGCGAACGCTCCGTTTTTGTTTCTGATATTCCCTGCCCCCTGTAGGAGCGAGCTTGCTCGCGATGCGGTCTGACATTCAAATAGGAAGTGACTGACACATCGCATCGCGAGCAAGCTCGCTCCTACAGGGGCGTGGTGCACACCTGAAATTGATATCGCCCCCATGAAATCCCGTACCTACATCGGACGCTTCGCCCCCACCCCCAGCGGCCACCTGCATTTCGGTTCGCTGGTCGCCGCGCTGGCCTCTTACCTCGACGCCCGTGCGGTGGGTGGGCGCTGGCTGGTGCGCATGGAAGACCTCGATCCGCCAAGGGAAGAGCCCGGCGCCCAGGCGGCGATTCTCCAGGCCCTGGAAAGCTACGGTTTCGAGTGGGATGGCGACATGGTCCGCCAGAGCGAGCGCCACGACGCCTACGCCAACATGCTCGATCAGTTGTTCAACCATGGCCTGGCGTATGCCTGCACCTGTTCGCGCAAACAACTCGAGCCCTATCACGGCATCTATCCGGGGATCTGCCGCAACGCCGGCCACGGCACGGAGGACGCAGCGATCCGTCTGCGGGTGCCCGAACTCGAATACCACTTCATCGACCGCGTGCAAGGCGAGTACCGCCAGCACCTGGGCCGCGAGGTCGGCGATTTCGTGATCCGCCGCCGCGATGGCTTGTACGCCTACCAACTGGCGGTGGTGCTCGATGACGCCTGGCAAGGCATAACCGACATCGTGCGCGGCGCCGACCTGCTGGACTCGACGCCACGCCAGCTGTACTTGCAGGAACTGCTCGGTTTCTCGCAACCGCGTTACCTGCACCTGCCGCTGATCACCCAGCCCGACGGTAACAAACTCGGCAAGTCCTATCGCTCGCCACCACTGACCAAAGACCAGGCAACACCTTTGTTGCTGCGGGCATTGCGCGCCCTCGGGCAGAATCCGGGGCCCGAACTGGCCTACGCAACCCCGCGGGAAGTGCTGGACTGGGGCATCGCCCACTGGGATGCGTTGAAGATCCCGCGCACACTCACCCTGCCGGAAGCGCAACTACAGTGATCAGACTTGCAGTGGCGCCGCCATCCGTTACCATCGCCGCACGTTTTCGGGCACGCACATAAAAAAGAGAGGCCGGGATGTACATCTATCGCTTGGTCCTGCTCCTGGTAGTGGGGATCTATCTGTTCTCCCCAGCCATCATGGATTGGTGGATCGACGCCACAGGCGCCTGGTATCGCCCTTATCTGCTCTGGCTGATCCTGATCGTCGTGACCTTCATCCTGCAGAGCCAAAAAGATGCCGATGAGCTTTAGCCTGACCCAGATGATCCTGATCAGCGCCGCCTACCTGGCGGTGCTGTTCGGCGTGGCCTGGGTCAGCGAACGGGGCATGATCCCGCGGGCGATCATTCGCCACCCGCTGACCTACACCCTGTCGCTGGGGGTCTACGCCAGCGCCTGGGCGTTCTACGGCACGGTGGGCCTGGCCTACCAGTATGGTTATGGCTTCCTGTCCAGTTACCTGGGGGTATCCGGGGCCTTCCTGTTGGCGCCGGTGTTGCTGTATCCGATCCTGAAAATCACCCGCACCTATCAGCTGTCGTCGCTGGCCGATCTGTTCGCGTTCCGTTTTCGCAGCACCTGGGCGGGCGCGCTGACCACGATCTTCATGCTCATCGGCGTGCTGCCGTTACTAGCCCTGCAAATTCAGGCGGTGGCCGACTCCATCAGCATTCTGACCCGCGAGCCGGTGCAACATCGCGTGGCGCTGAGCTTCTGTGCGCTGATCACGCTGTTCACGATTTTCTTCGGTTCGCGGCATATCGCCACCCGCGAGAAACATGAAGGCCTGGTGTTCGCCATCGCCTTCGAGTCGGTGATCAAGCTGATCGCCATCGGCGGCGTCGGCCTGTACGCGCTGTACGGCGTGTTCGACGGCCCGCAACAGCTGGAACTGTGGCTGCTGCAAAACCAGACCGCCCTCGCCGCCTTGCACACGCCGTTGCAGGAAGGCCCATGGCGCACGCTGCTGTTGGTGTTCTTCGCCTCGGCCATCGTGATGCCGCACATGTATCACATGACCTTCACCGAAAACCTCAACCCGCGCTCGCTGGTCAGCGCGAGCTGGGGCCTGCCGCTGTTCCTGCTGCTGATGAGCCTGGCGGTGCCGCTGATTCTCTGGGCCGGCCTGAAGCTGGGCGCCACCACCAACCCCGAATTCTTCACCCTGGGCATCGGCATCGCCGCCAACAGCCAGGCCCTGGCGCTGCTGGCTTATGTCGGCGGGCTATCGGCCGCCAGCGGCCTGATCATCGTCACCACCCTGGCCCTGTCCGGGATGGCCCTCAACCACCTGGTCCTGCCGCTGTACCAGCCGCCGGCCGAGGGCAACATCTACCGCTGGCTGAAATGGACCCGCCGCGCGCTGATCGTCGCGATCATCATGGCCGGCTACGGTTTTTACCTGCTGCTGGGTGCCGAGCAGGACCTGGCGAACCTGGGTATCGTCGCTTTCGTCGCCACCCTGCAGTTCCTCCCGGGCGTGCTCTCGGTCCTGTACTGGCCGACCGCCAACCGGCGCGGTTTCATCGCCGGCCTGCTGGCGGGGATCTTCGTCTGGCTGGTGACCATGCTGTTGCCGCTGGTGGGCAATCTGCAGGGCTTCTACATTCCGCTGCTGAACATGATCTACGTGCTGGACGACACCAGCTGGCACATGGCGGCCATCGCCTCGCTGGCCGCCAACGTGCTGATGTTCACCCTGATTTCGCTGTTCACCAATGCCAGTACCGAAGAGGCCAGCGCCGCCGAAGCCTGCGCCGTGGACAACGTGCGTCGCCCGCAACGCCGCGAACTGCACGCCGCCTCGCCGCAGGAGTTCGCCACGCAACTGGCCAAGCCCCTGGGCGCCAAGGCGGCGCAGAAGGAAGTCGAGCAGGCCCTGCGCGATCTCTACCTGCCCTTCGACGAACGTCGCCCATATGCGCTGCGCCGTCTGCGTGACCGCATCGAGGCGAACCTCTCCGGCCTGATGGGGCCGAGCGTGGCGCAGGACATGGTCGAAACCTTCCTGCCGTACAAGGCTGGCGGCGAAAACTACGTGACCGAAGACATTCACTTCATCGAAAGTCGCCTCGAGGATTACCACTCACGCCTGACCGGCCTGGCCGCCGAGCTCGATGCCCTGCGCCGCTATCACCGCCAGACCTTGCAGGAACTGCCGATGGGCGTCTGCTCCCTGGCCAAGGACCAGGAAATCCTCATGTGGAACAAGGCCATGGAGGAGCTGACCGGGATCGCTGCGCAGCGCGTGGTCGGCTCGCGCCTGATGACCATCGCCGAGCCGTGGAAAGGCCTGCTGCAGGGCTTCATCAACGTGCCCGACGAGCACTTGCACAAACAGCACCTGGCCCTCGATGGCCAGACCCGCTGGCTGAACCTGCACAAGGCGGCCATCGACGAGCCGCTCGCGCCGGGTAACAGCGGCCTGGTGCTGCTGGTCGAGGACCTGACCGAAACGCAGATGCTCGAAGACAAGCTGGTGCACTCCGAGCGTCTGGCCAGCATCGGCCGGCTGGCCGCGGGCGTGGCCCACGAGATCGGCAACCCGATCACCGGCATTGCCTGTCTGGCGCAGAACCTGCGCGAAGAACGCGAAGAAGACGGCGAACTCAAGGAAATCAGCGGGCAGATTCTCGAACAGACCAAACGTGTGTCGCGCATCGTCCAGTCGCTGATGAGCTTCGCCCATGCCGGCAGCCACCAGCACAACGATGAAGCCGTCTGTCTGGCCGAAGTGGCCCAGGATGCAATCGGCCTGCTGGCCCTGAACCGACGCAATTTCGAGGTGCAGTTCTACAACCTGTGCGACCCCGAACACTGGGTCGAAGGTGACCCGCAGCGCCTCGCCCAGGTACTCATCAACCTGCTCTCAAACGCCCGTGACGCCTCGCCTCCCGGCAGTGCGGTGCGCGTCAAGAGCGAGGCTTTCGAGCACACGGTCGACCTGATCGTGGAGGACGAAGGCAGCGGTATTCCCAAGAACATCATGGACCGGTTGTTCGAACCATTCTTTACCACCAAGGACCCTGGCGAAGGCACCGGTCTGGGCCTTGCACTGGTCTATTCCATCGTTGAAGAGCATTATGGACAAATCACCATCGACAGCCCGGCTGATGTTCAGAGCCAACGCGGCACCCGTATCAGGGTGACTTTGCCGCGTCATGTCGAAGCGACGTCCGCTGTGAACTGAGACCGTCGAGAGTATCGAATCAATGCCGCACATTTTGATCGTCGAAGACGAAACCATTATCCGCTCCGCCTTGCGCCGCCTGCTGGAACGCAACCAGTACCAGGTCAGCGAAGCCGGTTCAGTGCAGGAAGCACAAGAACGCTTCACCATTCCCACGTTCGACTTGATCGTCAGTGACCTTCGCCTTCCAGGCGCACCGGGCACCGAATTGATCAAGCTTGGCCAGGGCACTCCGGTGCTGATCATGACCAGCTACGCCAGCCTGCGCTCGGCGGTCGACTCGATGAAGATGGGCGCGGTGGACTACATCGCCAAGCCCTTCGACCACGATGAAATGCTCCAGGCCGTGGCCCGCATCCTGCGCGATCGCCAGTCGGCCCCCGTTGCCGGCGAAGCAGTGGCCGGCAAAGCTGCCAATGGTGCGGCGAAATCGGGCACCGACAGCAGCAACGGCGAAATCGGCATCATCGGCTCATGCCCACCGATGCAGGACCTCTACGGCAAGATTCGCAAAGTCGCACCGACCGACTCCAACGTGCTGATCCAGGGCGAGTCCGGTACCGGCAAGGAGCTGGTGGCGCGCGCCCTGCACAACCTGTCCAGGCGCGCCAAGGCACCAATGATTTCGGTGAACTGCGCGGCGATTCCGGAAAGCCTGATCGAATCCGAGCTGTTCGGCCACGAGAAAGGCGCGTTCACCGGCGCCAGCGCCGGGCGTGCCGGCCTGGTGGAAGCCGCGGACGGCGGCACCCTGTTCCTCGATGAAATCGGCGAACTGCCGCTCGAAGCCCAGGCCCGCCTGCTGCGCGTATTGCAGGAAGGCGAGATTCGCCGGGTCGGTTCGGTGCAATCGCAGAAGGTTGACGTGCGTTTGATCGCCGCGACCCACCGCGACCTCAAGAGCCTGGCGAAAATCGGCCAGTTCCGTGAGGACTTGTACTATCGCCTCCACGTGATTGCCCTGAAACTGCCGGCACTGCGTGAGCGCGGTGCCGACGTCAATGAAATCGCCAACGCGTTCCTGGCCCGTCAGAGCGCGCGGATCAACCGCACCGACCTGAAGTTCGCCCCGGACGCCGAGCAGGCGATTCGTCACTATTCCTGGCCGGGTAACGTGCGCGAACTGGAAAACGCGGTCGAGCGCGCGGTCATCCTGTGCGAGAGCCCGGAAATTTCCGCCGAACTGCTGGGCATCGACATCGAACTGGGCGACCTCGAAGATGACGAGTTCATCGGCCTGGCGCCGCAACAGGGCAATGGCGCCGCCAACAGCAGCCACGAGCCGACCGAGGACCTGTCACTGGAAGACTATTTCCAGCACTTCGTCCTCGAACACCAGGACCACATGACCGAAACCGAGCTGGCGCGCAAACTGGGCGTCAGCCGCAAATGCCTGTGGGAACGCCGCCAGCGCCTGGGCATTCCACGGCGCAAGACCGGAGTGGCCAGCGAAAGCTGAGCGCGGTAACGCATGATTGTGTGAAAAAACTGTTACCGCAGTTTTTTCACGTAACAGAAGCCGGGGCTTACGGTAACGAAACCCCGGCTTTTTTTCGCCCCGAAAAACCTGCCGGATGCACGTAACCCCTTGTTTTACTGGGTTTCGCAAAAGTTGGCACGCACCCTGCTATATGTTTGGTACAAGAACAATAACAAGCAATGCATAAGACAATAAAAATAAGACGAATCGACTCACGCACAATAAAAACAAGACGGCGAGAGGCGCAGCTAACTGATTCTTTTGGAGAGGCGTTGTATTTGGGGCGTGCCCCACGACCAGGCCGAGAACAACAAAAACTGTCCTAAGACAGAGCCTGTACTGGTTGGATCGCAAGATCACTGCAACTCAGCGACCAAAGCAATCCGTTTGCTCTTGGCTCCCGATTGGGAGGGTCATGAAGGGAAAACCTCATGGCATGGGCACTCAACAAAAACAAAAAGCCCGAAACCAATAACAAAAATAGAGCATGCAACTACTTCTTGGGGAGCTTCGGCTCCCCTTGTAGTTTCCGCCCTCCTGGACCTCTTCCTACGGTCTCCTACACCATCCTCTGACTAAATGCTAGAATCCCCGCCCATCATGCGGTCATTCTTCGTTTTTGGCCGAACATTCCTTCAAACAGTGCATCCCATGCTGAAGAAGCTGTTCCAGTCATTCCGTTCTCCCAAGCGTATTACGCAACACATCCGCAGCACGCCTGAAGTGCTTAACAGCGGTCAACATTCGCTGCAGAAGGCGCAATTCAGCCGATACGCGGTGAATATCGTCGAACGCCTGCAGAGCGCCGGTTACCAGGCTTATCTGGTCGGCGGTTGCGTGCGCGACATGCTGCTGGGCATCACGCCCAAGGATTTCGACGTCGCCACCAGCGCCACACCTGAACAGGTGCGCGCCGAATTCCGCAATGCGCGAATCATCGGTCGCCGGTTCAAGCTGGTGCACATTCACTTCGGTCGCGAAATCATCGAAGTGGCAACCTTTCGCGCCAATCACCCGCAAAACGACGAGGAAGAAGACAGCAATCAGTCTTCGCGTAATGAAAGCGGGCGCATTCTGCGCGACAACGTCTACGGCACACTGGAGGAAGACGCCCAACGTCGCGACTTCACCATCAACGCCCTGTATTACGATCCGGTCAGCGAGCGCATCCTCGATTACGCCAACGGCGTACACGACATCCGCAACCACCTGATCCGCCTCATCGGCGACCCGAAACAGCGTTACCAGGAAGACCCGGTGCGCATGCTGCGGGCCGTGCGTTTTGCCGCCAAGCTGAATTTCGGCATCGAAAAACACAGCGCCTTGCCGATCCGCGGCCTGGCACCGATGCTGCGCGAAATCCCGTCGGCGCGCCTGTTCGAAGAAGTGCTCAAGCTGTTCCTCTCCGGCTACGCTGCGGACACCTTCGAGATGCTGGTCGACCTGCAACTGTTCGATCCGCTGTTCCCGGCCAGTGCCGAAGCCCTGGAATACAACCCGACGTACACCCACACCCTGATCAGCGAAGCGCTGATCAACACCGACCTGCGCATCAAGCAGAATAAACCGGTGACCCCGGCGTTCCTGTTTGCCGCCTTGCTCTGGCCTGCCCTGCCCGCTCGCGTACTGCGCCTGCAGGAGCGTGGCATGCCGCCGATTCCGGCGATGCAGGAAGCGGCGCACGAGCTGATTGCCGAACAATGCCAGCGGATTGCGATTCCAAAACGCTTCACCATGCCGATCCGGGAAATCTGGGACATGCAGGAACGCCTGCCACGCCGCAGCGGCAAACGCGCCGACCTGCTGCTGGACAACCCGCGTTTCCGCGCCGGTTACGACTTCCTGCTGCTGCGTGAAAGCGCCGGCGAACAGACCGATGGCCTGGGCGAGTGGTGGACCGATTACCAGGACGCCAACGACAGCGAGCGTCGGGACATGATCCGCGACCTCAGCGGCAAGGAAGACGGCGCTCCGGGTGCTCCGCGCAAGCGTCGTCGCAGCAGCGGCGCCAAGCGCAAACGCGCCGCCGGTGCACCGAGCGCCTCGGGCGAGTAACCCTATGGAGCGCATCTACATCGGCATGGGCAGCAACCTGGCCGACCCTGCCGAACAATTGCGCAGCGCGCTCGATGCGCTGGCGCAGTTGCCGCAAACCGAGTTGGCCGGGGTGTCGGCGTTTTACCAGAGCGATTCGCTGCTGCCTGGCCAGCCGCGCTACACCAACGCGGTGGCGGCCCTCGACAGCGCGCTGGCGCCGCTGACGCTGCTGGATGCGCTGCAAGCGATCGAAAACGGCCAGGGCCGCGAGCGTCTCGAACGCTGGGGGCCCCGTACGCTGGACCTCGATATCCTGCTGTTTGGCGATCGACTGATCGACGAGCCCCGCCTGAAAGTGCCCCACTACCACATGCAGGAACGTGCCTTCGTCCTGTACCCGCTGGCCGAGCTGGCGCCCGCCGACCTGCGCCTGGCGGATGGCCGCCCACTGGCCGACCTGCTCGCTGCCTGCCCGTTCGTCGGGCTGGAACGCCTCCCGCAGCACTGAAAACGCCCCCCTGTAGGAGCGAGCTTGCTCGCGATTGCGATAGGACAGTCACCTCAGCAGTGACTGACACTCCGCTATCGCGAGCAAGCTCGCTCCTACAGGGGAGTCATGTGCTGCCAGTGCTGAATCGCATCAGTCCCCTTCGGTAACACCCCAGTCGTAACATTGCGGTAACACACGTAATTGACTTCCCGAGTTCTCCTCACGACTATAGGCGTCCCGCTGCCGCCAACAAGGCGCTAAAGGGCGCAATCCAGGCCTTATAAGCACGACAACAGAGCGTGCGCCTGTATTTAACGAAGAATCACGCGCGTTACTCGCAGTAGTTTCCATAGCGCCTGAACGAGGAACTTTTCATGCCAGCCATCACCCTGACCACGCTGCAAGGTCTCAAGCAAAAAGGTGAAAAAATCACCATGCTGACCTGCTATGACGCCACTTTCGCCCACGCCTGCAATGAGGCGGGTGTCGAAGTGCTGCTGGTGGGCGACTCCCTTGGTATGGTTCTGCAAGGGCACGACAGCACCCTGCCGGTCACCACTGCCGAAATGGCTTACCACGTCGCCGCCGTGAAACGCGGTAACACTGACGCGTTGATCCTCGCCGACCTGCCTTTCATGGCCTATGCCACGCTCGAACAAACCATGAGCAACAGCGCCACGCTGATGCAGGCCGGTGCGCACATGGTCAAGGTCGAAGGCGCGCTGTGGCTGGCGGACTCGATCCGTCTGCTGGCCGAGCGCGGTATTCCGGTGTGCGCGCACCTGGGGCTGACACCACAGGCGGTGAACATTCTGGGCGGTTACAAAGTCCAGGGCCGCAGCGAAAACCAGGCACGGCAGATGCGCGCCGACGCCATCGCCCTGGAGCAGGCCGGTGCAGCCATGCTGTTGCTGGAGTGCGTACCGAGCGAACTGGCCCAGGAAATCACCCAGGCCGTGGGCATCCCGGTCATCGGTATCGGCGCCGGTAACGGCACCGACGGCCAGGTGCTGGTGCTGCACGACATGCTCGGCCTGTCGATCACCGGCCGCGTGCCGAAATTCGTGAAGAACTTCATGCACGGCCAGACCAGCATTCAGGCGGCGCTCGGCGCCTATGTCGCCGAGGTCAAGGCAACGACTTTCCCTGGCATCGAACACGGATTCTCTGCATGAACACCGTAAAAACCGTACGTGAACTGCGCGCAGCCGTGGCTCGCGCCCGCAGCGAGGGCAAGCGCATCGCCTTCGTCCCGACCATGGGCAACCTGCACAGCGGTCACGTCGCACTGATCACCAAGGCCTCGCAACGGGCGGACTTCGTGGTGGCGAGCATTTTCGTCAACCCGTTGCAGTTCGGCGCCGGCGAAGACCTCGACAAGTACCCGCGCACCCTCGCGGCCGACCAGGAAAAACTGCTCGAAGCCGGTTGTCACCTGCTGTTCGCGCCGACCGTTGACGAAATGTACCCGGGCGGCATGACCGGCCAGACCCGCGTCAGCGTTCCGCAATTGTCCGAAGGCCTGTGCGGCGCCAGCCGTCCGGGGCATTTCGAAGGTGTGGCGACGGTGGTCAGCAAGCTGTTCAACATGGTCCAGCCGGACCTGGCGATCTTCGGCCAGAAAGACTTCCAGCAACTGGCGGTGATTCGTGCGCTGGTGCAGGACCTGAACATGCCGATCCAGATCATCGGCGAGCCGACCGTACGCGCCGACGATGGCCTGGCGCTGTCGTCGCGCAATGGTTTTCTCAATGAAGAGCAGCGCGCGGTGGCACCCGTGGTCTATCGCACGTTGTCGGCAATTGCCGAAGCCATCAAACAGGGCGAACGCGACTATCCAGCCCTGATCGCCGCGCAACGCCAGCAGCTCGAAGCCGCCGGCCTGCGCACCGACTACCTGGAAATCCGGCATGCCCTGACCCTGCGCCCGGCAACGGCAGAGGATCGCGACCTGGTGATCCTGGTGGCCGCGTTCCTCGGCACCACGCGCCTGATCGACAACCTGCACCTGGATCTCGACGCTTCCTGAACCTGGGTATCCATCCTGAACCTGTAGGAGCGAGCTTGCTCGCGATGGCAGTGTGTCAGTCACGAAAAGGCTGGCTGACACACCGCTATCGCGAGCAAGCTCGCTCCTACAGGGATGTAACGTTCCTTTAGACTTGGGAAACACTCATGCACGCCATCATGCTCAAGGCCAAGCTGCATCGCGCCGAAGTCACACACGCTGTTCTCGATTACGAAGGTTCCTGCGCCATCGACGGCGAATGGCTGGACCTGTCCGGCATCCGCGAGTACGAACAGATCCAGATCTACAACGTCGACAACGGCGAGCGCTTCACCACCTATGCGATTCGTGGCGAAGAGGGTTCGCGGATCATTTCGGTCAACGGTGCCGCCGCCCACAAGGCCAAGGTCGGCGACCGTGTGATCATCTGCGCCTACGCCCACTACAGCGAGGCCGAGCTGGCCAGTTTCAAGCCGCGCATGCTCTACATGGCGCCAGGCAATGAGCTGAGCCACACCAGTAACGCCATCCCGGTCCAGGTCGCCTGACCGCCGCGCCTTTCCGTTTGTCGGACCGTTCCCGGCCTCAGGTACAAAAAAGTACCGGGAACGGGTCAGACAAAGTCAAGACAGATTGCAGCGCGAGGTTTACTGTATTCGCCCTGTGCCATGAAATCGTGTCGACGCAGCTGACCGGACGCCCACCCGCAGCGCTCCGGGATTTTTAGTGTTCAAAAGGCCGTTCAAGTAAAAAGGAAACCCGCAGCGATGGCGTACTACCGCACTCCTCACGATGTGACCGCTCTGCCCGCCTGGCAGGCGTTGAATGATCACCGCCAAGCCATGCAGGATTTCAGCATGCGCGAGGCCTTTAATGCCGACCCGCAGCGTTTTACTCAATTTACCCTCAGCAGTTGCGGCCTGTTTCTCGACTACTCGAAGAACCTGATCAACGCCGAGACGCGCAACCTGCTGGTCGGCCTGGCCAACGAAGTGGATCTGCAAGGCGCGATCAAGGCACTGTTCGAAGGCGAAATCGTCAACTCGTCCGAAGGCCGCCCGGCCCTGCACACCGCGCTGCGTCGCCCGGTCGGCGACAAACTGTCGGTCAACGGCGTCAACGTGATGCCGGAAGTTCACAAGGTACTGAACCAGATCACCGACCTCGTGGGCCGTATCCACGATGGTTTGTGGCGCGGTTACACCGAGAAGCCGATCACGGACGTGGTGAACATCGGCATCGGTGGCTCGTTCCTCGGCCCTGAGCTGGTGTCCGAAGCGCTGTTGTCCTACGCGCAAAAAGGCGTGCGCTGCCATTACCTGGCGAACATCGACGGCAGTGAGTTCCACGAACTGACCATGAAGCTGCGCGCCGAAACGACGCTGTTTATCGTGTCGTCGAAATCCTTCAACACCCTCGAAACCCTGAAGAATGCCCAGGCTGCTCGCTCCTGGTACCTGGCGCAGGGCGGTTCGGAAGCCGAGCTGTACCGGCACTTCATTGCCGTTTCCAGCAACAACGCGGCAGCGGTGGCCTTCGGTATTCGTGAAGAAAACATCTTCCCGATGTGGGATTGGGTCGGCGGGCGTTACTCGCTGTGGTCGGCCATCGGTCTGCCGATCGCCCTGGCCATCGGCATGTCGAACTTCAAGGAGCTGCTGTCCGGTGCCTACACCATGGACCAGCATTTCCAGAGCGCGCCGTTCGAACAGAACATGCCGGTGCTGCTGGCCCTGCTCGGTGTCTGGTACGGCAACTTCTGGGGTGCGCAGAGCCACGCGATCCTGCCGTACGACCACTACCTGCGTAACATCACCAAGCACTTGCAACAGCTGGACATGGAATCCAACGGCAAGAGCGTGCGCCAGGACGGCACCTCGGTGTCCACCGATACCGGCCCGGTGATCTGGGGCGGCGTCGGCTGCAACGGTCAGCACGCCTATCACCAGTTGCTGCACCAGGGCACCCAACTGATCCCGGCCGACTTCATCGTGCCGATCGTCAGCTTCAACCCGGTGGCTGACCACCACCAGTGGCTGTACGCCAACTGCCTGTCGCAAAGCCAGGCACTGATGCTCGGCAAGACCCGCGCCGAGGCCGAGGCCGAGCTGCGCGACAAGGGCATGGCCGAAGCCGACGTGCAAAAACTGGCGCCGCACAAGGTGATTCCGGGCAACCGTCCGAGCAACACCCTGGTGGTCGAACGCATCAGCCCCCGTCGTCTGGGTGCACTGGTGGCGATGTACGAACACAAGGTGTTCGTGCAAAGCGTGGTCTGGGGCATCAACGCCTTCGACCAATGGGGCGTGGAGCTGGGCAAGGAACTGGGCAAGGGCGTGTACAACCGCCTGGTCGGCAGCGAAGAAACGGCTGCCGAGGATGCGTCCACCCAGGGCCTGATCAACTACTTCCGCGGTCGTCACCGCGGCTGATCCAGAGCCTCACTGCTACCCCCCCTGTGGGAGCGAGCCTGCTCGCGATTGCGGTCTTTCATTCAACATTGATGTTGGCTGAACTACCCATCGCGAGCAGGCTCGCTCCCACAGTTGTATTGCGGGGAAACCGAGATTTGGGCAACCGGGTTGAACCCTTTCCCTTCTCGGCGCATCTTTACTCTTGTCGCAAAACAAGAATAAGGAACCGTCATGTTCGATATCAGCACGTTCCCCAAAGCCGATGCCGTCCGCCGGGCTGCACAATTGAGTCAAGACGACTACCAGCGCCTGTATAAAGAATCCGTCGAACACCCCAGCAAATTCTGGGCGGAACAGGCCACGCGCTTTCTGCAATGGAGCAAACCCTGGGACACCGTCCAGCGTTACAACCTGAAAACCGGTGAAGCCAGCTGGTTTGCCGGCGGCCAGTTGAATGTCAGCTACAACTGCATCGACCGCCACCTCAAAGACCGCGGCGACCAGACTGCCATCATCTGGGAAGGCGACGACCCCGCCGAATCCGCGCAGATCACCTATCGAAAACTCCATCACCACGTCTGCCGCCTGGCCAACGTGCTGAAAAGCCGTGGCGTGAAGAAAGGCGATCGGGTGTGCATCTACATGCCGATGATTCCCGAAGCCGCCTACGCGATGCTCGCCTGTGCGCGCATCGGTGCGGTGCATTCGGTGGTGTTTGGCGGGTTTTCTCCCGATTCGGTGCGGGACCGCATTCTCGACGCCGACTGCCGCACGGTGATCACCGCCGATGAAGGCGTGCGCGGCGGCAAATACGTGTCCCTCAAGGAGAAAGTCGACAAGGCGCTGCTGAGTTGCCCGAACGTCAGCACGGTGATCGTGGTCGAGCGCACCCAGGGCCAGGTGAACTGGGTCGAGGGCCGCGATATCTGGTATCACCAGGCCCTGCGCGACGTCAGCGACGACTGCCCGCCCGAGCCGATGGACGCCGAGGACCCGCTGTTCATCCTCTACACCTCCGGCAGCACCGGCAAACCCAAGGGCGTGTTGCACACCACCGGCGGCTACCTGCTGCAAGCGGCCATGACCTTCAAGTACGTGCTCGACTATCGCGACGAAGAAGTCTTCTGGTGCACCGCCGACGTCGGCTGGGTCACCGGCCACAGCTACATCGTCTACGGCCCGCTGGCCAACGGCGCGACCACGCTGGTCTTCGAAGGCGTGCCGAGCTACCCAAGCAGCTCACGCTTCTGGCAGGTCATCGACAAACACAAGGTGAACATCTTCTACACCGCGCCGACCGCCCTGCGTTCGCTGATGCGCGAAGGGGCGGGACCGCTGAAGGAAACCTCGCGGGCGAGCCTCAGGTTGCTCGGCAGTGTCGGTGAGCCGATCAACCCGGAAGCGTGGGAATGGTACTTCAACGCCGTCGGCGAGCAGCGCTGCCCCATCGTCGATACGTGGTGGCAGACCGAAACCGGCGGCATCATGCTCAGTCCCCTGGTCAGCGCCCAGCAGGTCAAGCCCGGTTGCGCCACACAACCGATGTTTGGCGTGCAGCCGGTGCTGCTGGACGAAGTCGGCAAGGAGATCAAGGGACCCGGCAGCGGCGTGCTGGCGATCAAGTCCAGTTGGCCGGCGCAGATCCGCAGCGTCTACGGCGACCCGCAACGCATGGTCGACACCTACTTCAAGCCCTACCCCGGTTACTACTTCACCGGCGACGGCGCCCGCCGCGACGAGGACGGCGACTACTGGATCACCGGGCGGATCGACGACGTGATCAACGTTTCCGGGCACCGCATCGGCACTGCCGAAGTGGAAAGCGCCCTGGTGCTGCACGACAGCATCGCCGAGGCCGCCGTGGTCGGTTACCCCCATGACGTCAAGGGCCAGGGCATTTATGCCTTCGTCACGCCCATGAACGGCACCCAGCCCAGCGACGAGCTGAAAAAGGACCTGCTGGCCCACGTCAGTTCGGAAATCGGCAGCTTCGCCAAACCGGACCTGATCCAGTGGGCACCGGCCCTGCCGAAGACCCGGTCGGGCAAGATCATGCGGCGGATCCTGCGCAAGATTGCCTGCAATGAGCTGGACAGCCTGGGGGATACCTCGACCCTGGCCGATCCGAGCGTGGTGCAGGAGCTGGTTGATAAGCGCCTGAACCAGTAAAAGATCGCGAGCAAGCTCGCTCCTACAGGGAATCTGCATACCCCTGTAGGAGCGAGCTTGCTCGCGATAGCTTCACCTCGGCCTGACGCCAAACTGCTAAACTCCCGCGCCCCATTCCTCCTGCAAGGCGCCCAGCATGTCTTCCTTGAACCAGGCGCTGCGCGCCGCCCTCGACAATCGCCAGGAGCTGCTGTCCGAACTGCACCAGCAGGGCACCGACTGCTATCGCCTGTTCCATGGCAGCCAGGAAGGCGCCGGCGGCCTGACCATCGACCGTTACGGCCCGCAATTGCTGGTGCAGAGCTTTCACCAGACACTGGAACACGACGAGCTGCTGCAAGCGCACCAGATCATCAATCAGCACCTGGGGCTCGACACCCTGCTGGTCTACAACGACCGTTCCCGGGGCAACTCGCGGATCGACCGCGAAGACGCCGTCTACAAAGCCGAGGACGCCGCCCTGCAAGACCTGGTCGGGCATGAATGGGGCCTGAACTACCGCGTGCGCGGCCGCCATGCCGGTCAGGACCCGCTGCTGTTTCTCGACCTGCGCAACACCCGTGGCTGGGTCAAGGAACACAGCCAGGGCAAGAGCGTGCTGAACCTGTTCGCCTACACCTGCGGCGTCGGCCTGAGCGCGGCGGCCGGTGGTGCGCGTGAGGTGTGCAACCTGGATTTCGCTGAAGGCAACCTGGCGGTCGGTCGCGAAAACGGCCTGCTCAACCCGCAATTGCCGACCATGCAATTCATCCAGTCCGATTATTTCCCGGCGATCCGCCAACTGGCCGGCCTGCCCATCAGCCAGCGTCGCGGGCAGAAACTGCCCAGCTACCCTCGCATGGAACAGCGCCAATACGACCTGGTGCTGCTCGACCCGCCCGCCTGGGCCAAGAGTGCGTTCGGCACCGTCGACCTGCTGCGCGACTACCAGAGCCTGCTCAAGCCCGCCCTGCTGACCACCGCCGAGGACGGCGTGCTGATCTGCTGCAATAACCTGGCGAAAGTCGGCATGGACGAATGGCGCGAGCAGGTCTTGCGCTGCGCCGAGAAAGCCGGGCGCCCGGTGCGTGAATGGTCAGTGATGAAGCCCGCCGCCGACTTCCCGTCGATGGACCAGCAACCACCGCTGAAAACCCTGATCCTGCAGCTGTGAACCCTGTCGGATAAATCCGAAAAGTCGTGAGTGGCCGGATTACTTCGGAACCGGAAACGCGTGCCATACTCCAAGGCACTCCGATTCAGACAGATGAAGCCACACATGTACAAAGGATTGATTCGCGCCGTCGGCGCCTTGTTGACTGCTCTGGCCCTCTACAGCCTGCTGGGCTTTCTGATTTTGCCGGGCATCGCCCTGCGCATCGTCAACCAGCAGTTGGCCAACTACGCAACGACGCCCGCCACGCTACAGCGAATCGAACTCAATCCCTTCAGCCTCGAATTGACCCTGTGGGGCCTGAACATTGGCGAGCCGGGCAAGGAACAGGTGGGCTTCGAACGCCTGTACGCCAACCTGCAACTCGACAGCCTGTGGACCAAGGCCCTGCACCTGGCCGACATCGAGCTGGACAAACCCAAGACTGAAATCCTCTTCGACAAGGACGGCAAGCTCAATCTGCTCGGCCTGTTCAAGCTGCCAGCCAGCGAGCCCACACCCGCCGACCCCGACGCCAAGCCTTTTCCGCTGCGCATAGACCGGATCAACCTGGCCGGTGGCGCCGTGCATTTTCTCGACGAGCGCCCCAGCGAACCGATCGAATTCGTCTACGACAAACTCGACTTCGAGTTGAAGAACCTCAGCACCCTGCCCGAAGACAGCGCCGACATGACCCTGGTGGCCGTGGGCCCCAACGGCGGGCAGATCGACTGGAGCGGCAATTTCAGCCTTATCCCGATCGCTTCCGAGGGCACGCTGAAGATCACCGACGGCAAGATGAAAGCCTTCTGGCCCTACGTGCGTGACGCCGTGCCGCTGGTCCTCGAAGACGGCGTGGTCAGCCTGAGTACGGATTACAAGCTCAACCTGTCCAAGGAAACCGAGCTGCTGCTGAGCAACGTCGCCGTCAGTGTCGCGCCGTTTGCCATCAAGGCTCCGGACGGTCGTCCGCTGGCCAGACTCGAGCGCCTGGACGTCACCGACACCACCGTGGACCTGGCTAAACAGCAAGTGGAGGTTGGCAAAATCCGCAGCCAGAAACTGGAAACCTGGGCGGCACTGGAAGCCGACGGCCAGCTCGACTGGCAAAAGCTGTTCGCCAGCCAGCCGTCCAAGGAAGCCGTGAAGGCCAAGTCGGAACCCGCCGAAACACCCGCCGCAGCCGACTCGCCAAAAGAGCCTCCCGCCCCTGCCAAACCCTGGCAAGTGCTGCTCAAGGATGTGCAGTTGCGCGATTACCAAGTGCACCTGGCCGACCGCAAGGCACAGCCGGCCGTGGCCCTGGACCTGAAACCGCTGAACCTGGACCTGCAGAATTTCGACAGCCTCAACGGTTCGCCCTTCACCCTCAAGCTCGATACCGGCGTGGGCAAACAAGGCCGGATCAACGCCGAGGGCGAGGTCAACCTGGCGCCCGTCAGCGCCAACCTCAAGGTCAAGACCCAGGACATCGACCTGCGCGTCGCCCAGTCCTACATCAACCCGTTCATTCGCCTTGAACTGCGCAGCGGCATGCTTGGCAGCGACCTGGCGGTCAACCTGAAGAGCGTCGAGCCCCTGGCGCTGAGCGTCACCGGTCGCGCCCAGATCGACCAGTTGCACACCCTCGACACCCTGAAAACCCGCGACTTCCTCAAGTGGCAACAGGTGGTGGTCGAAGGCTTGAACTACCAGCATGGCGACAGCCTGTCGATCGACCGGATCAACCTGTTCCAGCCCTACGTGCGCTTCATGATCAACGATGACCGCACCACCAACGTCGATGACCTGCTGATCCCGCAGCCGGCTGATTCCAGCGCCAAGACCTCTGCGGCGAAACCGGCGGCCGGCAAGGACAAACCGCTGGGGATCCATATCGGCGGCATTGCCATCAACGACGGCTCGGCCAACTTCGCCGACTTCAGCCTGACGCCGAATTTCGCCACCGCCATCCAGCAGCTCAACGGCCAGATCGGCACCATCGACAGCCGCCAGGCGAAACCGGCGACGGTGGACGTCAAGGGCAAGGTCGACCGTTACGCGCCGGTGACCATCAAAGGCGCGGTCAACCCGTTCGACCCGATGGCCAGCCTCGACATCGCCACCAGCTTCAAACGCGTGGAACTGACCACGCTGACGCCCTACTCCGGCAAGTTTGCCGGTTACCGCATCCGCAAGGGCCGGCTCAACCTCGACCTGCACTACCTGATCACCAAGGGCCAACTGAAAGCGGAAAACAAAGTGGTGGTCGAGCAGTTGCAGCTCGGGGAAAAGGTCGACAGCCCCGACGCCGTCAGCCTGCCATTGAAGTTGGCGATCGCCTTGCTCAAGGACGTCGACGGCAAAATTTCCATCGAACTGCCCGTAACCGGCGACCTCAACAACCCACAATTCAGCGTCATGCCGATTGTCTGGCAGACCCTGCGCAACCTGATCGTCAAGGCAGCGGCTGCACCGTTCAAAATGATTGGCGGGCTGATCAGCGGCGGCGGTTCCGAAGACCTGGGCACGGTGTCGTTCGCGCCGGGTTCCAGCGACCTGAGCAAAGACGCCGAAGGTTCTCTGGTCAAACTGTCCCAGGCCCTGAAAGAACGTCCGGCCCTGCGCCTGGAAATCGAAGGCACGGCCGCCGCCAGCAGCGATGGCCCGCTGATTGCCGAACAGCGCCTGGAGCGCGAGTACCAATACAACTACTACAAAATGCTCCAGCGTCGCGGCGACAAAGTGCCGGCGCAAGCATCGTTGCTGCAAGTCCCGGAGGGCGAGAAAGGTCCGCTGCTCGAAGGCATCTACCGGACCCGTCTGAAAACCCAGCCACCGGCTGAATGGACCGATCTGGGCAAGGAAGAGCGCACGGCAAAAATGCGCGCCGACGTGATCAAGTTCTGGAGCTCAAGCGACGTGCTCCTGCGCCAACTGGGCCAGGACCGCGCCAGCAGCATCAAGGATTACCTGGTGGACAAGGGCCAACTGGCCGACGATCGCGTGTACTTCATCGACGCCAGCCTCGGCCAGGCGGAAAGCGATGGCCGGGTGGTGACACCCATGCACCTGGATGCCGAATGATGATCAAGCACCTGTTGTTCGGCCTGACCCTGGCGATCACCGCGGCCCATGCCTCGGCCGCCGACACCCTGCGCTGCGGCAGCCAGTTGGTCAGCGTCGGGGATCGCTCCAGCGAAGTGCTGCAAAAATGCGGCGAACCCGTCAGCCGTGACCTGCTGGGTTACAAACGCAGCGCCAACCGCCGGGAAGAATTCCAGGTCGAAGAATGGACCTACGGCCCCAACGGCGGCATGTACCAATACCTGCGCTTCGAAGGCAACCGCCTGCGGCAAATCACCAGCAAACGCGGCAACTGATCCCCCCACACAAATCACCTGTGGGAGCGGGCTTGCTCGCGATAGCGTCGCATCAGCCACCCTCAATGCAGCTGACACACCGCCATCGCGAGCAAGCCCGCTCCCACAGGGACAGCGCCAGCCAAACCAAACCAAACCAAACCAAACCACAAGGCCGAGCGTTAGCTCGCCTTGAAAGCTTTTGATCTTGCTCTTGATCCACCCGCCCCTTCGGCAGGCTGAGTGGAGGCATTCATCCGGGGAGAAGGCGCGCAGCGCCGTGCGGCGTAGCCGCACACATCGAGAGGAGGTGCAGCGCAGCAAACCGGAGGCGATGTCCCCGGATGGATGCCGGAGCGAAGGAACCCCGAGCCCTGGCGAGGGGCCGTACGCTGGGGCGAGACCTTTTGGTTCCTTTTGGGGCGTTTGCCAAAAGGGACCCGCCGTAAGGGCGGAACCCTAAGCGGCCGTTACCAAAAAAACGGATATGTACTCCCTCCCCCCAAATAGAACAAGCCCCGAACACCGAATGCCCAGGGCCTGTAATGGCCACATCCCTATGGCCGTTCGCATGAACTCAAAAACGGCGGCAGACGTATGACTCGGCCCGTCTACCGCGTCTTCTCCCGGTCCAGGCGAGAAGCCTTTGCCTTACTCGGCTTTCAGGCCGTCAGCGGAAACCGCCTTGACGCCTTTGATTTTCTTGGCGATAGCCACCGCAACGTCTTTCTGCGACTCGGTCACCGCGGTGGTGGACGACAGGGAAACCACACCTTTGTTGGTTTCAACCTTGATATCGGTACCCGGAATGCCTTTCTCGGTAACCAGGTCAGCTTTGACTTTGGTGGTGATCCAGGTATCGGAAGTGGCTTCCTTGGCTTGAGTCATTTCACCGGCAGCCAACACCATTGGAGCCTGGGTTGCCTGGGCAGCGAACGCAGCGTTGGCCATGGTCAGAGTCAGCGCGGTAGCAGTGGCAGCAGCGATAGCGAACTTCTTCATACGAGTAACTCCTGTTTTTCTGGAAAAGTCTGCTGGTTGTTTTGTCAGCAGGGTTACTCAGTACATTGCGAACGGTGTGCCAGTTTTGAAACAGAGATAAAATCCATAAAAATCAAATAGTTATGTTTTTTCGCAAATTCCGGAATCATGCAAATTGCATGACTTGGGAAATTTCTACATGCAAGTTGCAGATTTTTTGATGGGCGTAAGGCCATGAATTGTCGAGGTTTTCCGGACTACCCGTTGAGCCCAACAAAAAAGGCCTCGTCATCAGACGAGGCCTTCTCACGGAAACAATCACAAAATCATGGGACAGCGACGCAACCGCCTGGCAGATACTCGGCACCCACGGTAGAGGTACAAGCCCAACCGGTGGTCGCGTTACGGGCCAGAGTAACCTTCTTGTTCAGCACCGGTGCCGGGGCATTAAGGATCGTGCATTCAAGCGAACCTGTACCCGCGGAAGCTGAACCTGTAACGGCTGTTGTGCAGTTTGTTGTGGTCAGGGTGCCACCAACCAGAGCAAGCGTCGGGTCAGTCCCCTTATTGATCTGATCTTCAAAATTGATCTTCAAAGCAGAAATCTCCGCCAACCCCGCCGTCACCTTCGCCCGCGCCTGATACTTGGAGTAAGCCGGAATCGCGAACGTCGCCAGAATCCCGATGATCGCCACCACGATCAACAGTTCGATAAGGGTGAAACCTTTCTGAGTATTCATAGACAAGCTCCATGCATGAGTCGAAATCTCATGATCGGAACAAGCTCAGCACAGCCCATGCCAACCCTTTCATGGCCTTTTTTACAGGGCACGGCGCGCCTGACCTACAGCCTGGCGGCCCGAGGATCCGCACTATCTGACACTTTTTGTCACTTCAACGCCGCGGGTTTGGCTCGATCGGTTGTCTAGGCTATAAGTCATGAACTGTCTGCGTCCGGTATTCCCATGAATGACATCGCTCTAAGCGGCCTGGCCAAACAACTGGTCCTCGCCGAACTGCTCACCGACAAAAGCGCGCAACAGGCTTCTCAGCAAGCCCAACGCCAGAAGATCTCGCTGGTCAGCTATCTGGTGCAGAACAAGATGATCAGGAGCCGCCAGGTCGCCGAAATCGCCTCGGAGCATTTCGGCACGCCGCTGGTGGACCTGCACAAGCTGGACAAGGAAGCGCAACCCAAAGACCTGGTCAGCGAAAAACTGGTTCGCCAGCACCATGCCCTGCCGCTGTGGCGACGCGGCAACAAACTGTTCGTCGGGGTCTCTGACCCGAGTAATCACCAGGCCATCAACGATATCCAGTTCAGCACCGGGCTCACCACCGAAGCGATCCTGGTGGAGGACGACAAACTCAGCGACGCCATCGAGAAGTTCTTCGACAATCACTCTACCGGCCTGGAGGAAATGGCCGATGTCGACCTCGATGGCGTGGACATCGAGTCGATCGACGACCGCCAGGACGGCATCGCCGGGCAGGATGCCGACGACGCGCCAGTGGTGCGCTTCGTTCACAAGATGCTGCTCGACGCCATCAGGGGCGGATCGTCCGACCTGCATTTCGAGCCCTACGAAAAAACCTACCGCGTACGGGTGCGCACCGACGGCATGCTGCGCGAGGTGGCCAAGCCGCCGATCCAGTTGGCCAACCGCATCGCCGCGCGCCTGAAGGTCATGGCCAGCCTCGACATTTCCGAACGACGCAAACCCCAGGACGGGCGGATCAAGATGCGCTTGTCCAAGAGCAAATCCATCGACTTCCGGGTCAACACCCTGCCGACCCTCTGGGGCGAGAAAGTGGTGATCCGGATCCTCGACCCGTCCAGCGCGCAGATGGGCATCGACGCCCTCGGCTATGAGCCGGACCAGAAAGCGTTGTACCTGGAGGCGCTGAAGCAGCCACAGGGCATGATTCTGGTGACCGGCCCCACCGGTTCGGGCAAGACCGTGTCGCTGTACACCGGGCTGAATATCCTCAATACCGTGGACATCAACATCTCCACCGCCGAGGACCCGGTGGAAATCAACATGGAAGGCATCAATCAGGTCAACGTCAATGCCAAGCAGGGCCTGGGGTTTCCACAGGCCCTGCGCTCGTTCCTGCGGCAGGACCCGGACGTGATCATGGTCGGTGAGATCCGCGACCTGGAAACCGCCGAGATCGCCATCAAGGCCGCCCAGACCGGTCACCTGGTGCTCTCGACCCTGCACACCAACAGCGCGGCGGAAACCCTCACCCGCCTGCACAACATGGGCATTCACGGCTTCAACATCGCCACCTCGGTGAGCCTGATCATCGCCCAGCGCTTGGCGCGCAAACTCTGCAGCCATTGCAAGAAGCCCCAGGATGTTCCTCGCGAAGTGTTGCTCACGGAGGGTTTCCCCGAGGAACGCCTCGGTCAGTTCACGATCTATGAGCCGGTCGGTTGCGATCATTGCAACGGCGGCTACAAGGGCCGTGTGGGGATTTATGAAGTGGTCAAGAACACGGCTGAGCTGCAACGCCTGATCATGGCCGAAGGCAACGCGCTGGAAATTGATATCCAGATGCGCAAGGACGGTTTCAACGACCTGCGAACCTCGGGACTGATCAAGGCCATGCAGGGCATTACCAGCCTGGCGGAAATCAACCGGGTCACCAAGGACTGAACATGGCGGTCAAAGCAGCGAAAGTCAGCGTATACGCGTGGGAAGGCACCGACCGCAAAGGCACGAAAATGTCGGGCGAACTCAGCGGCCAGAACCCGGCGCTGATCAAGGCACAACTGCGCAAGCAAGGCATCAACCCCGGCAAGGTGCGCAAGAAATCCGCCTCGATCCTCAGCTTCGGCAAGCGTATCAAGGCCCAGGACATCGCCCTGTTCACCCGGCAGATGGCGACCATGATGAAAGCCGGCGTGCCGCTGTTGCAGTCGTTCGACATCATCGGCGAAGGCTTCGATAACCCGGCCATGCGCAAGCTGGTGGACGAGGTGAAACAGGAGGTCGCGGCGGGTAACAGCTTCGCCGCCGCGCTGCGCAAGAAGCCGGAGTATTTCGACGAGCTCTACTGCAACCTGGTGGACGCCGGTGAACAGGCCGGTGCGCTCGATACCCTGCTGGAACGGGTGGCGACCTACAAGGAAAAGAGCGAAAGCCTCAAGGCCAAGATCAAGAAAGCCATGACGTACCCGACAGCGGTGGTGGTGGTCGCGATCATCGTCACCGGCATCCTGCTGGTGAAAGTGGTGCCGCAGTTCGAGTCGGTGTTCAAGAACTTCGGCGCAGAATTGCCGGCCTTCACGGTGATGGTCATCGGCCTGTCGAAAGTCCTCCAGGAATGGTGGTGGGTCGTTCTGGGCGGGCTGGTCGCGACGATCTTCGGCGTGCGCCGCGCCTTGAAAACCTCCCAGGGGTTCCGCGACCGAATGGACACCTGGCTGCTGAAACTGCCGTTGATTGGCACCTTGCTGTACAAGTCCGCCGTGGCGCGCTACGCCCGTACGTTGTCCACCACTTTTGCCGCCGGCGTACCGCTGGTGGAAGCGCTGGAGTCGGTCGCCGGGGCCACCGGCAATGTCGTGTACCGGCGTGCGGTGCAGCGCATCAAGCAGGACGTTTCGACGGGGATGCAGCTGAACTTTTCCATGCGTAGCTCCGGCATCTTTCCCAGCCTGGCGATACAGATGACGGCGATCGGCGAAGAGTCCGGCGCCCTGGACGACATGCTCGACAAGGTGGCGAGTTTCTATGAGGCCGAGGTCGATAACATGGTCGATAACCTCACCAGCCTGATGGAACCGTTCATCATGGTGGTATTGGGTGTTATCGTCGGCGGCCTGGTGGTGGCAATGTACCTGCCCATTTTCCAACTCGGCGCTGCGATCTGACATGCCCTGGAATGAAATCCTGATCTTCTACCCACTGTCGTTCGTCATCATCGCCCTGGTCCTGGGCTTGCTGGTGGGCAGCTTTCTCAACGTGGTGATCTGGCGCCTGCCGAAGATGCTCGAACGCGAATGGCGCTTGCAGGCCAACGAGATTCTCGGCCTACCGGGCGAGACGCCGCTGCCCACCTACAACTTGCTGTTGCCCCATTCCCAGTGTCCGCACTGCGGGCACCGTATCCGGGCCTGGGAAAACATACCGCTGCTCAGTTATCTGGTGCTGCGCGGGCGTTGCTCGAGTTGTGCAACGCCGATCAGCAAACGCTACCCGTTGACCGAGCTGGCCTGCGGCCTGCTGTCGGCCTTCATCGCCTGGCATTTCGGCTTCGGCTGGCAGGCGTTGATGGTGCTGGTGCTGAGCTGGGGGTTGCTGGCCATGAGCCTGATCGACGCCGAGCACCAATTATTGCCGGACATCCTGGTGCTGCCGCTGCTGTGGCTGGGATTGATCGTCAACAGCTTCGAGCTGTTCGTGCCTTTGCACGAGGCGTTGTGGGGCGCAATCGCCGGCTACATGGCGCTGTGGACGGTGTTCTGGCTGTTCAAGCTGATCACCGGCAAGGAGGGCATCGGCCACGGCGACTTCAAGCTGTTGGCCATGCTGGGCGCCTGGGGCGGCTGGCAGATTCTGCCGCTGACCATCCTCCTGTCGTCGCTGGTGGGCGCCGTCGTCGGGGTGATTGTGCTGAGGCTGCGCAACGCAAAAACCTCGACGCCGCTGCCCTTCGGCCCCTATCTGGCAATTGCCGGCTGGATTGCCTTGCTCTGGGGTGGTCAAATAACCGACTTCTATTGGCAGTTTGTCGGTTTGAAATGAATACCCCTGTGGAAAAACCCTGGATTCTTGGCCTGACCGGCGGCATCGGCAGCGGCAAAAGCGCGGCGGCCCAGCACTTCATCGACCTGGGCATCCATGTGGTCGATGCCGATCACGCGGCCCGCTGGGTCGTGGAACCGGGCCGCCCGGCACTGGCGCAGATCGCCGAGCACTTCGGCCCTGGCGTGTTGCACCCGGACGGGCAACTGGATCGCGCGGCGCTGCGCAAGCTGATCTTCGAAGACCCGCAAAAACGCCTGTGGCTCGAAGCGCTGCTGCATCCGTTGATCGCTGGGGAAATCGCCGAACACCTGGGCAAGGCACAATCGCCCTACGCCATTCTGGTTTCGCCGTTGCTGATCGAGTCCGGGCAATACGCCATGACCCAGCGCGTGCTGGTCATTGATGCGCCTGAACAGTTACAGATCGAACGCACCCTACAACGCGACCAGACCAGCGAACAGCAGGTCCAGGCGATCCTCAAGGCGCAATCCAGCCGTCAGGATCGCGTGAGCCATGCCGACGACGTGGTGGTCAATGACCGTGACCTCGCCTGGCTGCACAGCGAGGTCGAGCGCCTGCATCACTTTTACCTAACATTGCGTGGAGGCCAGTCATGAGCCAGACCCCAACCGTCAATTGCCCAACCTGCGGCGCGCCCGTCGAATGGGCGCCCGAGAGCAAATTCCGGCCGTTCTGCTCGGACCGTTGCAAACTGATCGACCTCGGTGCCTGGGCATCGGAAGAACACAAGATCCCGGTGGGCCCCGACGCCGAGGACGAGCTGTTCAGCGAAGACTTCGAACCCCGTCAGCCCCGTCACTGAGGCCAGCGGTCAGGGCCGCATGAAACCGTAGTCCTGACCGTCATCGAGGTTCTCGGCGAGAAACTGCAACTCGTCGGCCAGGTCCTCGACGCTGCGCACTTTCTTGCTCTGCTGCACCACCGCGCTGAGCATCGCGCGCAGGCTCAGCCCCGGATCGAACCCCACTTCCTGCGCTGCATCCAGACTGTGGCGCAGTTCCTGCCTTGCCCATTCGTAGACACTCATTTCGATGCTCCTGAAGGTTTTGCGCGAGCATGGATTCGTCCGGTTTTTTTGCCTTTGATGTGGATCAAGATTTCGGGTCGTCATCCTTCCAGGGCGCCGAAAGGTAGCGGGTGCGGTTGAAGGTCTCCAGCCACTCGGGGCAGAACACCACCAGCGCGCTGACCACCATGCCGTTGATGAACGCCTCCGGAAAGATGATCAGCCACAGGTAACCGACAAAATCCTCCAGCCAGTAGGGCATGGCGAACAGGCCGTCAAACCACAACAGCCACAACGCCAGCAGCAGGCACAACAGCGCCGAGAGCGCCGCGGCGAAGAACCCGGAAACGAAGATGTAGACGAACAGATTACGCGGCTGCGCACGCTCGACCAGAATCGCGCAGCACTCGGTGACCAGCACCGGCAGCACGATCAACAGGGCACCGTTGACCCCGACGGCAGCGAGATCCTGGCGCCCGAGCAACACCAGGCCGACTTGCGCGACCAGCCCGCCGACGATTGCCAGCGGCCAGTCGAGCAGCAGGGTCACGGCGGTCATGCCAAGAAAGTGATAGGACACGCCGGTATCGAAATCCCGTCGCACCAGCCACAACATGAACAGCGCGACGACCGTACCGAACAGCAGATGCTGACGTCGACGATCGCTGAACAACTCGACCCAGGGGGCGCGCGCGACGGCCCGAGAGAATCACCGGGACGTAGATCAGCCAGCCGCCCATCAGGCTTTCGGGCGACAGCAACGGCGCGCCGATCATCGACCGGCCTGCTCCAGTGCCTCACGCAATTGCGCCGCCGTGGGAAATTCCTGCCGGGCGACCAGTCGCCCCTTCTCGAGCGTCAGCCACAACACCTTATCCACAGCGCCCGGATAGCGCGGCGCCACTCGACCGTCCCGGTCAAGCATGATCCGATAGTCATAGCCGCGCATGGCGGGCACCGCGAACATCTTCGCAATCAACCGAGGCATGCGCTCGATGTCCGCGACAAACCGGCATGGCGTGCTTCCAGGTAGCCCTTTGGCTGGCCTTGCAGCGCCGCATCGACCAACTTGGCCGCGTCCATGCTCCGTGCCACCAGCAGCGTCTGCGTCTGATCGTCGAGGCTGTAGGCCTGATCGAACTGATCGAGTAACGTCCAGGGCGCCAGCCGGTCGCCGACTTCCAATGCATGGGCCCACAGGGGCAAGAGGCTGAGCAGCAACAACGGCCAACATTTCACGTCTGATCCCTCGTTCGATCGCTTGCGCGTAATGGCCATCAGTCTACACCGGCGCTGCGGATGTCCTTTGCGGTCAAACGCTTTCAGCTTGTCGCAATTGAACGCTAAGCTTGGGCCTATGGATGACTCAGACTATCTGCGCCTGCTGACCATCGCGGCCGAGCAAGCCAACGCATTCCTGTCCAATGCCCGCAAATGGGAGCGTGAGCGTTGGGTCTGCCAGCGCCTGTTGCAAGGCCTGAACATTCCTTACCGCGTCGATGAATTCGCCCCGGCCGGCGAGCCGCCGGACGTGCTGTTTCGCGACGCGAACTTCGAAGTGTTTTTCGTGCTCGACGAAGGCCGGCGCCTCAATGATGAATGGCGCGACGAACTGCAACGCCGGCGCAGTGCGTTCTCCCTCAGCTCGCTGGTGCGACGCGAGGCCAAGCCCCGGCGCATTCCGGCCAATGAGTCTTGCAGAGACTGGCGCCGACCCTGCGCAAGAAAGCGCACAACTACAAGGAACGCGGCATGGACCTGGGCGAGCTGGACATCATCGCCTTCACCAGCCTCAAACGCGAAGTGCTCGACCTCAACAGCCATTTTCCCCCGCCTACCCGAGTACCTGCGCCAGGGCTGGCGCTCGTTGTCGCTGGTCGGCCCGACGTTCGCCCGTGTGCTGTTCGCCCACCCGGATGCGCCAGACTTTCTGCGCAGTAACCTGGGGCGCAGCATCCTGTTCGATGTGGGTATCAGCCTGTGAGCCCATTGCAGGCGTTACTGGCCGAAGTGCCACAGCAGGGTCGCGTTCGCTGGATTGGCGTGCGGCCACAGCCCCACGCCCGATGATTGAACTGGACGCCGTGGAAGCACGCCTGGAGGCCGGCCTGACGGGTGATCGCGCCCGTCCTGGCGTACGGAATGCACGCCAGGTGACGCTGATTCAATGGGAACACCTTGCCGTTATCAGTTCGCTGATGGGCCGCCCGGAAGATCACCCCATATTGCCTGCGGACCTGCGGCGCAACATTGTCGTCAGCGCAATCAACCTGTTCAGTCTCAAGGGCCGACGGTTCAGGATCGGCCAGGCCATTTTCGAAACGACTGGTTGGTGCCAGCCTTGCGCGCGCCTGCAGGACAACCTCGGGCCGGGCACCTTCCAGGCCGTGCGCGGGCATGGCGGAATCACCGCCCGGGTGTTACAAGGAGGGATCATTCGCCTGGATGACACCATCCAGGTCGAGCCGATTCCGGCCAGCGGCTATGCTCCGTTCAATGCGGGTCGATGAACGCAGCGACTCGCATGTAGCTTCCACACATTCAGCAACGTCTACCCCTGACGAGGCCCGATATGACCAGCCGCCTGAACCCCGACGACCAAAAGCATGTCGAAGAGTACCTGCAACTGTCCCAGCACCAAGTCGAGCGCCGGCCTTTTCGGCCGTGGATGCTCCTGGTGATGGTACTGGCAGTGACCATTGGCCTGGGCCTGTTGAGCCGCCTTATCAGTTACCTGACGCTATGAGCTGCTTCGCGCTCGCTCGGGTAACCGCACCGATTTCCTTTAGCCTTGCGAGTTATCCCCATGTCCCATCGTATCGTTATTGTCGGCGGCGGCGCCGGCGGTCTGGAGTTGGCTACCCGTCTGGGTAAGACTCTGGGCAAGCGCGGCACCGCCAGCGTGATGCTGGTCGACGCCAACCTGACCCACATCTGGAAACCGCTGCTGCACGAGGTGGCTGCCGGCTCCTTGAACTCTTCCGAAGATGAACTCAATTATGTCGCCCAGGCCAAATGGAACCACTTCGAGTTCCAGCTGGGGCGCATGAGCGGGCTTGATCGCACCCTGAAGAAAATCCAGCTCGCAGCCACCTACGACGAGGCCGGACTGGAACTGGTGCCCGCCCGTGAAGTGCCTTACGACACCCTGGTGATCGCCGTCGGCAGCACCACCAATGACTTCGGCACCCAGGGCGCAGCGCAGCACTGCCTGTTCCTCGACACCCGCAAACAGGCCGAGCGCTTCCACCAGCAACTGCTCAACCATTACCTGCGCGCTCACGCCGGGCAAACCGACGCCGTGCAACAGATCAGCGTGGCCATCGTCGGCGCCGGTGCCACGGGCGTGGAACTGGCCGCCGAGCTGCACAACGCGGCCCACGAACTGGCGGCCTATGGCCTGGACCGGATCAAGCCGGAAAACATGCACATTACCTTGATCGAGGCCGGCCCACGGGTACTCCCGGCGCTGCCGGAACGCATCAGCGGGCCTGTGCATAAAACCCTGGAGAAACTCGGGGTCAACGTCATGACCAACGCGGCCGTCAGTGAGGTGACCGCCGACAGCCTGATTACCGCCGACGGCAATGTGATCAATGCCGGGCTCAAAGTCTGGGCCGCCGGGATTCGTGCGCCGGGTTTCCTCAAGGATATTGATGGCCTGGAAACCAATCGCATCAACCAGTTGCAGGTGCTGCCAACCCTGCAGACCACCCGCGACGAAAACATCTTCGCCTTTGGCGACTGCGCGGCTTGCCCGCAACCGGGCACCGACCGCAACGTGCCGCCGCGTGCCCAGGCGGCGCATCAGCAGGCGTCGTTGTTGACCAAATCGTTGAAGCTGCGCATCGAAGGCAAGTCGCTGCCTGTGTATAAGTACACCGACTATGGCTCGCTGATCTCGCTGTCGCGTTTTTCCGCTGTGGGTAACTTGATGGGCAACCTCACCGGCAGTGTGATGCTCGAAGGCTGGCTGGCGCGGATGTTCTACGTGTCGCTGTACCGCATGCACCAGATGGCGCTGTATGGCACATTCCGCACGGCGATGCTGATGCTGGGCAGCAAGATCGGCCGCGGCACCGAGCCGCGCCTGAAGCTGCACTGATTAGCTACTTCTGTGGGAGCGAGCCTGCTCGCGATGACGGCAACACAGACATTTCATCAGTGACTGTCAGACCTCTATCGCGAGCAGGCTCGCTCCCACAGTTTTTGTTTGTCACAGTTTTGGGGGGAGATCGAGATTCTGTGTCTCAGTGTATCTCCCCCACCCTTTCGCCCCTTTGCTTACAAACTCCCCCCTTGCGCGACACAGTAGCGATACACCCCGCCTTTTAAATGGCCACATCCGAGCAAGGCAACCCCGCCCGCTCAGGTGATGGAGAATCAAAATGACCCGTACCACCAAAAACACGATTGGCCTGCTGGGTGCTGTCCTGGCGGGCGGCATGATGTTGACCGGCACCGCTTTCGCTTCGCAGCCCCTGAGCCAGGGCTACCTGCTGGCTTCGGCCGAGCAAGTGGTGAAAACCCCTGAAGGCAAATGCGGCGAAGGCAAGTGCGGTGATGCCTCGATGGCAAAAACCGACACTGACGGCGACGGCAAGGTTTCGCGTGCAGAGTTCGCGAAAGTCGCGCCCAACTCCGACTTCGACAAGATCGACACCAACCACGATGGCTTCATCGACGAGCAAGAGGCTTACGACAACGTCAAAGCCAACTTCGAAGCCAACGGCAAGAAAATGCCCAAGGGCCTGTTCGAACACTTGAAGGACCGTGACGGCGCCTGAGCCTGAACATGAAAAAGCCGCGCTTGCCCTGTGCAAAGCGCGGCTTTTTTTCGTCTGGTGATTACCCCCTCCCACAGGGGGAACTTCAGTGACAACTGGGTGGATTTACACCCGGAAGCGCTGGACCATGCCCTGCAGGGTGTTGGCCAGTTTCGACAGCTCATGGCTGGAGGCGCTGGTCTGGTCGGCGCCGGTGGCGGAACGCACCGACAGATCACGAATGTTCACCAGGTTGCGATCCACTTCCCGCGCCACTTGTGCCTGCTCTTCGGCGGCGCTGGCGATCACCAGGTTGCGCTCGTGAATCTCATGCACCGACGAGGTGATGGCAACCAGGGCCTCACCGGCGCGCTCGGCCAGTTGCAGGGTGCTGGCAGCCCGGGACGCGCTGGCGTTCATGGAATCCAGCGCCAGGCTCGAACCGCTGCGCATGCCCTGCACCATCTGCTCGATTTCCAGGGTCGATTGCTGGGTGCGATGCGCCAGGGCCCGCACTTCGTCAGCCACCACCGCAAAGCCACGGCCACTCTCCCCCGCACGCGCCGCTTCGATGGCCGCGTTGAGCGCCAGCAAATTGGTCTGCTCGGCAATGGCCCGGATCACTTCCAGCACTTTGCCAATGTCCTGGGACTGGTTGGCCAGCGATTGCACCAACTCACCAGTGTGTTGCACTTCACTGGCCAGGGCACCAATGGCCTGGGCGGTTTCGCTGACACGCTCCTGCCCCAGGTGCGCCGACTCGCTGGACTGACGCGTGGCATCGGAGGTCGATACCGCATTGCGTGCGACTTCTTCCACGGCCGTGGTCATTTCATTGACCGCCGTGGCCGCCTGCTCGATTTCGTTGTTCTGCTGCTGCAAGCCCTGGGTGCTGTCGAGGGTGACAGCGTTGAGTTCATCCGCCGCCGCAGCCAGTTGGGTGGCCGAGCCGCTGATGGCCTGCAGGGTTTCACGCAGGTTTTGCTGCATGGTCGCCAGGGCCTTGAGCAGGCGGCTGACTTCGTCACTGCCATGGGTGGCGATCGGTCGGGTCAGATCGCCCTGGGCCACGCTTTCCGCGGCGCTCAAGGCTTCGTTCAACGGACGGACGATACTGCGGGTCAGCAACATCGCCAATGCCACGGTTGCCAGCGCCGCCAGGCCGATAAACAGGCTGACAATGGTCCGCGATGTTTCGTAGTGCGCCGCCGACTTTTCGCTTTCCACAACCACCTGCTTGGCGAACAGCTCCGCCAGGTCGTTGAGCTGCTTGCCGGAGCCATCGACCACGGTCTTCATGTCCACCAGCAGCAATTTGGTCAATTCGTCACGGCGTCCCTGTTCGGCCAGGGTGAACGACTGGGCGATACCGGTGCGATAAGCGGCGAAGGTGGTTTTGAACTGGTCATACAAGGCGCGCCCTTCCGGGGTGTCGACCAGATGGTCGTAGGCGGCGATTTTCTCGCTCAGTTCCCTGTCGCGCGTGTCCATCTGGCCACGGTAGACCGGGATGTTCTTGGGGTCCTGGTCCAGCGCCATGCGCAGGGAAATGGTGCGGATACGCAGCATCAGCTCGCGAATCTCGTCACCACCGCGGATGCTTGGCAGCCATTGTTTTTCCACCGCCACCTCGCTTTCACGGATGCTCGACATCTGCCCCAGGGCAAAGATACCGAGCAACGCCACCAGTACGGCGATCAAAGCGAACCCCAGGGCCGCCCGAGGAGCGATATTCAACTGACGAAGCAACATGACTAGCGACCTTTTTTCTTGTAATGACCAGGTGTGGGGGTGTGTTGATTGGCAGTACCCCGTTGCCTCGTTATCGGCAAGTTGTATGACGACTTAAGCGGCCACTTTGTCGCAGGCAAAAAAAATCCCCGTATCTTTCGATACGGGGATCTTCAATATGGTCGGGGTAAGGGGATTCGAACTCCTGACATCCTGCTCCCAAAGCAGGCGCGCTACCGGACTGCGCTATACCCCGGTAAAAAAAAGGCACCTTTAAAAGGCGCCTTCTTCGATCAGCGCTTTTGGCCTCTGATCTTAAGATTCGATTCCAGGGTTAACTGGTTTCAAAAATGGTGGGTCGTGTGGGACTCGAACCTACGACCAATTGGTTAAAAGCCAACTGCTCTACCAACTGAGCTAACGACCCAAATATGGTCGGGGTAAGGGGATTCGAACTCCTGACATCCTGCTCCCAAAGCAGGCGCGCTACCGGACTGCGCTATACCCCGGTTTGAAATTGGCTCCGTGACCAGGACTCGAACCTGGGACCCAATGATTAACAGTCATTTGCTCTACCGACTGAGCTATCACGGAACTACATATTTCAAGTTACAACTTTGCAGCTTTACTTCACCTCTTCGACCCGTTCGCATCGCTGCGTTCGTGTGTCTGAGGCGCGCTATTCTACAATCTCAAGCGCCTCTGTCAACCCCCTAAATCGCTTTCAAGTTAATGATTTGCAACTTAATTCAGATTTCTGCCCAGTGAGCTGAAACCCTTCGGGGTGACTGACTGCGGGGCGCACTTTACAAGCCTTTTCCTTTGAGTTCAACAACCTGACGAAAAAAAGGCCTCGCAATGCGAGGCCTCTTCATTTTTTTGCAGGCAGCGATCAGACGAAGACGATCTCGTCGTTCTCCACCACCCCTTTGGCGATGTCGCCGGGCATGAAACGCCCCGACAGGATCAACTGCGCCAGCGGGTTCTCGATCCAGCGCTGGATCGCTCGTTTGAGCGGCCGTGCGCCATAGACCGGGTCGTAACCCACCGCGATCAGCTTGTCCATCGCCTCGGGGCTGAGTTCGAGCTTGAGCTCGCGCTCGCTCAGGCGACTGCGCAGGCGGCCCAGCTGGATCTCGGTGATGCCGGCGATCTGATCCCGCGCCAATGGCTCGAAGATCACCACCTCATCGACCCGGTTGATGAACTCGGGGCGGAAGTGCGTGGAGATCGCGTCCATCACCGCAGCACGCTGTGCCTCACGGTCACCGACCAGTTCCTGGATCTGTGCCGACCCCAGGTTGGAGGTCATGACGATCACGGTGTTCTTGAAGTCCACCGTGCGGCCATGGCTGTCGGTCAGGCGGCCATCTTCCAGCACTTGCAGGAGGATGTTGAACACATCCGGGTGGGCCTTCTCCACCTCATCGAGCAGGATCACCGAATAAGGCTTGCGACGCACCGCTTCGGTCAGGTAACCGCCCTCTTCATAACCGACGTACCCCGGTGGTGCACCGATCAGGCGGGCCACGGAGTGTTTCTCCATGAACTCGGACATGTCGATGCGCACCATCGCCTCTTCGGTGTCGAAGAGGAATTCGGCCAAGGCCTTGCACAGCTCGGTTTTACCGACACCGGTCGGGCCGAGGAACATGAACGAGCCGCTTGGGCGATTCGGGTCGGCCAACCCGGCGCGCGAGCGCCGCACTGCGTTGGACACCGCGACCACCGCCTCTTCCTGGCCGATGACGCGCTGGTGCAACAGGCTTTCCATCTTCATCAGCTTGTCGCGCTCGCCTTCGAGCATTTTCGACACGGGAATGCCGGTCCACTTCGACACGACTTCAGCGATCTCTTCTTCGGTCACCTTGCTGCGCAGCAACTGGTTTTCGCTCTGGCCATGCTGGTCGACCATTTGCAGGCTGCGCTCCAGGTCCGGGATCACCCCGTATTGCAACTCGGCCATGCGGTTCAGGTCGCCTTTACGCCGGGCCGCTTCCAGTTCCTGGCGGGACTGTTCGATTTTCTGCTGGATCTGCGCCGAACCCTGGACTTCAGCTTTTTCCGAGTTCCAGATTTCCTCGAGGTCCGAATACTCGCGTTCGTGGCGAACGATTTCTTCCTGGAGTTTTTCCAGGCGCTTGATCGCCGCTTCGTCGCTTTCTTTCTTCAGCGCCTGGGATTCGACCTTCAACTGAATCAGGCGGCGTTCCAGGCGATCCAGCACTTCCGGCTTGGAGTCGATTTCCATGCGGATACGGCTGGCCGCTTCGTCGATCAGGTCGATGGCCTTGTCGGGCAACTGACGATCGGTGATGTAGCGATGGCTGAGCTTGGCCGCGGCAATGATCGCACCGTCGGTAATCGCCACTTTATGGTGGACTTCGTAGCGCTCTTTCAGCCCACGCAGGATGGCGATGGTGTCTTCTTCGCTCGGCTCGTCCACCAGCACTTTCTGGAAGCGCCGCTCGAGGGCCGCATCCTTCTCTATATATTGGCGGTACTCATTGAGCGTGGTTGCGCCAACGCAGTGCAGCTCACCACGCGCCAGGGCGGGCTTGAGCATGTTGCCAGCGTCCATCGAGCCTTCGCCTTTACCGGCGCCGACCATGGTGTGCAGCTCGTCGATGAACAGGATGATCTGCCCTTCCTGCTTGGACAGCTCATTAAGCAGGGATTTGAGGCGTTCCTCGAACTCGCCACGGTACTTGGCCCCGGCAATCAGCGCCCCCATGTCCAGGGACAACAGGCGCTTGCCCTTGAGGCCGTCCGGCACTTCACCGTTGATGATGCGCTGGGCCAGGCCTTCGGCGATGGCGGTTTTACCCACACCAGGCTCACCGATCAGCACCGGGTTGTTCTTGGTACGGCGTTGCAGCACCTGGATGGTGCGACGAATCTCGTCGTCACGGCCAATGACCGGGTCGAGCTTGCCGTCTTCGGCACGCTTGGTCAGGTCGACGGTGTATTTGTCCAGCGCCTGGCGCGATTCCTCGTGGTTGGCGTCATTTACCGCTTCGCCGCCACGCAGGTTATTGATGGCATTTTCCAGGGCTTTCTTGCTCACGCCCTGGCCGAGCAGCAATTTGCCCAGTTTGCTGTTCTCGTCCATCGCGGCGAGCAGCACCAGCTCGCTGGAAATGAACTGGTCGCCCTTCTGCTGTGCCAGGCGATCGGCCTGGTTGAGCAGGCGCGCCAGATCCTGCGACATGTTCACGTCGCCAGTTGGATTCTGGATTTTCGGCAGTTGGTCGAGTTCTTTGGTCAGCTCTTTACGCAGGCTGTTGACGTCAAAACCGACCTGCATCAGCAGGGGTTTGATCGAACCACCCTGCTGCTCCAGCATGGCCTGCATCAAATGTGCGGGCTCGATAGCCGGATGGTCGTGGCCGACGGCCAGGGATTGGGCGTCGGATAGGGCTAACTGCAATTTGCTGGTTAAACGATCTATACGCATGGGTCACCTTCCTATGGAGCAGGCCGGACCAATAAACATCCTGAATGAAGAAGCCTGCCAGATACCGTTATAGATGCGGTCGATTCTGGGAGTTTCAAGCGTCCTGACGTTGATGCAGATCAGCCTAGTCTAGCGTTCGAGCCAGACCAGGGAGGCAAACCGACCGGTGCGCGGGCTGCGGCGGTAGGAAAAGAAGCGCGGATCGGTCACGGTGCACCAACCACCACCGTACACGGCGGTGACACCACGGGCCGCCAGGCGCAGGCGGGCCAGTTGGTAGATGTCGGCCATGAACTTGCCGGCGTTGTGGCTGGGGACGAACGCGTGGGCGGCGTCGGGCAATTGTTCGACAAAGGTTTGCCGCACTTCCGGGCCGACTTCGAAGGCTTGCGGGCCGATGGCCGGGCCAAGCCACACCAGCACGTCCTCGGGGGCGACGGCTAAAGCGTCGAGTGTCGCTTCCAGCACGCCCGCCGCCAGGCCGCGCCAGCCGGCGTGGGCGGCGGCAACACGGGTGCCGGCGCGGTCACAGAACAGTGCCGGCAGGCAGTCGGCGGTCATGGCTGCGCAGGCAATACCGGGCGTGGAGGTCCAGCTCGCGTCGGCGGTGGCCACTTGGGTGGGGTCGGCGTGCGCAACGGCAATGCCATGCACCTGCTTCAACCAGGCCGGCTGGATGGAAAAATGCTCGGTGAGGCGCCGCCGGTTCTCGGCGACCGCTTCGGGACTGTCCTCGACATGATCGCCAAGGTTGAGGCTGTCGAACGGCGCCAGGCTGACGCCGCCGGCGCGGGTGGTCACACAGGCTTTGACCCCGGCAGGCGCGGGCCAGTCGGGAATCAGCCAGTCACTCATCCGACGAAGGCCTCGCGATCCTGCTTGAGCAGGGTCAGCAACCAGACGAAATCTTCCGGCAATGGCGACTCCCAGCTCATGCGCTGACCGGTGGTCGGGTGCTCAAGCTCCAGGAACCGTGCATGCAGGGCCTGACGCGGGAAGTTCTTCAGCGACTCGACCATGGTCGGGTTCGCGGCCGGCGGAATCCGGAAACGACCGCCGTAGGCCGGATCGCCCACCAGCGGGAAGTTGATGTGCGCCATGTGCACGCGAATCTGGTGGGTACGACCGGTTTCCAGTTTGACCCGCACGTGGGTGTGGGAACGGAAACGCTCGAGCACGCGGTAATGGCTGACGGCCTGCTTGCCGCCTTCCATCACGGCCATGCGCTGGCGCTGCTGGCCGTGACGCCCGATCGGCGCATTGATCTTGCCGCCGGCGGTCACCACGCCGATCACGATGCACTCGTAGATACGGCTGACGCTGCGGCTCTGCAATTGTGCGACGAGTTTTGTCTGCGCCTGGATGGTCTTGGCCACCACCATCAGGCCGGTGGTGTCCTTGTCCAGGCGGTGCACGATACCGGCACGGGGCACATTGACGATGTCCGGCACGTGGTGCAGCAAGGCGTTGAGCAAGGTGCCATCAGCATGGCCAGCAGCCGGGTGGACCACCAGGCCCGCCGGTTTGTTGATGACCAGGATGTCGTCGTCTTCATAGACGATGTCCAGCTCGATGTCCTGGGCAACCCATTCGCCCTGGGCTTCCTGCTCGGCAGTCAGCTCGAGGATGGCCCCACCATGGACGATGTCGCGCGGGCGGATGACCGCGCCGTCCACCGTCAGGCGGCCCTCTTTGATCCAGGCGGAAAGGCGCGAGCGCGAGTGCTCGGCGAAGAGTTGGGCGGCGACTTGATCGAGGCGTTGGCCGCCCAATTCGGACGGCACCTCTGCGCGAAGTTCAATTTTATCGGACATGCTCGGACTGGGCGTCGGCACAGCCTTTGGTTTCGGCTGCGCGCTTGTGGTTAAATACGGCGTCTTTTGCCCCGAGGCTATTCAACGGGGCGCTCATCATAACAGGACGGCCACGCCCAAGACAGCGGCCGTCATAGGGACGCAAGCCGCCATGCAAGTGAAACACCTGCTGCTGATCGCCATCCTCGCATTGACCGCCGCTTGCTCATCGAAGGAAGTCGTAGACGAAAACCTCAGTGAAGTGGAGCTGTACCAACAGGCTCAACACGACCTGGATAACAATAGCTACACCGCCGCCACAGCCAAGCTGAAGGCGCTGGAGTCGCGTTATCCGTTCGGTCGCTATGCTGACCAGGCTCAACTCGAGCTCATCTACGCCAACTACAAGAACACCGAGCCTGAGGCTGCAAAATCTGCCGCCGAGCGCTTCATTCGCCTGCACCCGCAGCACCCGAACGTGGATTACGCCTACTACCTCAAGGGCCTGACCTCGTTCGACCAGGACGTCGGCCTGCTGTCGCGTTTCCTGCCGCTGGACATGACCAAGCGTGACCCGGGTGCGGCCCGCGACTCCTACAACGAGTTCGCCCAACTGACCAGCCGTTTCCCGAACAGCCGTTACTCGCCGGACGCCAAGCAGCGCATGATTTACCTGCGCAACCTGCTGGCGGCCTACGAAATTCACGTGGCCGACTACTACCTGACCCGTCAGGCCTATGTCGCCGCCGCCAACCGTGGCCGCTACGTGGTGGAAAACTTCCAGGAAACCCCTTCGGTCGCTGACGGCCTGGCGGTGATGACCGAAGCCTACCAGCGCTTGCACCTGGACGACCTGGCTGCCACCAGCCTGGAAACCCTGAAGCTCAACTACCCGAACCACCCAAGCCTGGTGGACGGTCAGTTCGTGCCTTCGGTGGACGAAGCTGACAACCGTTCGTGGCTGAGCAAGGCCACCCTCGGCCTGATCGAATCCCGTCCGCCGCTGCCGCCGGGAGAGACCCGCGCCAACCAGGACGTGCAGAAGCAATTCCAGGACGCCAAGGACGCGATTCCGAACGAACTCAAGCCTAAAGACGAAAATGGCGACGTGATCGAAGAAGAAGAGCACGAAGCGGCAGGCAACAACGAAGACCGTTCGTGGTTCAGCTACATGACCTTCGGCGTGTTCGACTGACACCGCCGGATGTGACGAAAAAGGAGCCTCCCGAGGCTCCTTTTTTGTTGCCTGTTGAAGGCTAATGGACTGTGCGCTGCCGATGTCCTTGGCTAAACTGCTGAATCTCTCGTCATAAAGCAGCCCATCATGCTTCGTTTATTGTTCTGGATTGCCCTGATTGCCGCAGCCGTATGGTTCTGGCGCAAGTTCAAGGCACCGACCAACGCGCCAAAGTCCTCCGCCGAACCGGATGCAGCCCCCATGGTCCGCTGCGCCCACTGTGGCGTGCACCTGCCCCGTGACCGCGCGCTGAACCTCCAACAACAGTGGTATTGCAGCCAGGCTCACCTTGAGCAAGGCCCGGGCTCCAGTGATCGCTGAGGCCTCCAGCCCCGACAGCAAACAAGCCCAGCGACTGCTGCGCCTCTACCATCTCTATCGTTTAAGCATCGGCATCACGCTGGTGCTGCTGATTTCCAGCAACCTGGACAACCAGTTGCTGACCTCCACCGATGACAGCCTGCTGCGCAACGGCAGTTGGGTGTATCTGGTGCTCAACATCCTGCTGGTGGTGTTCCTCGAGAACATCCGCCGCCCGGCGCAATTGTTCAGCCTGGCACTGATCGACGTCCTGCTGCTGTGCGGCCTGTTCTATGCCGCCGGCGGTGTCGCCAGCGCCTTTGGCAACTTGCTGGTGGTTTCGGTGGCGATCAGCAATGCTCTGCTGCGAGGACGCGTCGGCCTGCTGATTGCCGCCGTCGGCGCGCTGGGCATCGTCGGGCAGACGTTTCTCCTGAGCCTCAATCATCCCGCCAGCCCCAACGACTACCTGCAAGCGGCCACGCTGGGGGCGCTGTGCTTTGCCGCCGCGTTACTGGTGCAGGGGCTGATGCAACGCGTGGAGGTCAGCGAAACACTGGCCGAACAACGGGCCAGTGAAGTGGTGGAGCTCGAAGCCCTCAATGCGCTGATCCTGCAACGCATGCGCACCGGCATCCTGGTCCTCGACGACCAGCAGCGGGTGCAGTTGGCCAACCACAGCGCCCTGTTACTGCTGGGTCGCGACACGCTGGAAGGCCAATCCATCGCCGACTGCTCGCCCGCCCTGATAGAACGCCTGCAACTGTGGCAGAACAATCCGACGTTGCGGCCCCAGAGCCTGAAAGTCGCCGACAGCGGCCTGGAGCTGCAACCGAGCTTCATTGCCCTGGACCAGAGCGCGCAACGCCAGACCCTGGTGTTTCTCGAAGACCTCGCGCAAATCACCCAGCATGCGCAACAACTCAAGCTGCTAGCCCTGGGCCGCCTCACCGCCGGGATCGCCCACGAAATACGCAACCCGCTGGGCGCTATCAGTCACGCCGCCCAGCTATTGCAGGAATCAGAGGAACTGAACGCGGCGGACCGGCGTCTGACGCAGATCATTCAAGATCATTCCCAGCGCATGAACCGGATCATCGAAAACGTCCTGCAATTGTCTCGCCGCCAACAGACAGTGCCGCAACGGCTCGATCTGAAGCCGTGGCTGGAACGGTTCGTCGCCGAAAGCCGCGAAGGCGCGCTCGACCGCCAGCAGATCCACCTGCGCATCGGCGAAGGGGACTTCAACACCCTGATGGACCCCAACCAGCTCACCCAGATCCTCGACAACCTGTTACGCAATGCCTGGCGCCACAGTGGCCAGTTGCATGAACAGGCGCAGGTCTGGCTGGACCTGTTTATTGATGTCGACACGCAATTGCCGATCATCGAGGTGGTGGACGATGGCGCCGGCGTGCCCGCGGAACAACAGGCGCACCTGTTCGAGCCGTTCTTCACCACCAGCGCTCAAGGCACCGGCCTGGGTCTTTATCTGTCCCGTGAGTTGTGCGAAAGCAATCAAGCCCGCCTAGACTTCAAGGCACGCCAAGGCGGCGGCTGCTTTCGCATCACCTTTGCTCACGGACGGAAACAAAGTTGAACATGAGCCAACGGCAAAAAATCCTGATCGTCGACGATGAACCGGATATCCGCGAACTGCTGGAAATCACCCTGGGACGCATGAAACTCGACACCTTCAGTGCTCGCAACCTGGGGGAAGCACAGCTCTTGCTCAAGCGCGAGACCTTCGACCTGTGCCTGACCGATATGCGCCTGCCGGACGGCAACGGTCTCGATCTGGTGCAACACATCCAGCAACGCTACCCACAATTGCCGGTCGCCATGATCACGGCCTATGGCAGCCTGGAAACCGCGATCAATGCGCTCAAGGCCGGGGCGTTCGACTTCCTGACCAAACCGGTGGATCTCTCGCGCTTGCGTGAACTGGTCAGCAGCGCCCTGCGCATGCCCGCGCCGGGCGGCAGCGTCGATCGCCGCCTGCTGGGCGACTCACTGCCCATGCGCAGCTTGCGCAAACAGATCGACAAGCTGGCCCGCAGCCAGGCCCCGGTGTACATCAGCGGTGAATCGGGCAGCGGCAAGGAACTGGTGGCACGGCTGATCCACGAACAAGGTGCGCGGGCCAACCAGCCGTTCATCCCGGTGAACTGCGGGGCGATCCCCTCGGATCTGATGGAAAGCGAGTTTTTCGGCCATCGCAAAGGCAGTTTCAGCGGCGCCATCGAGGACAAGCCCGGCCTGTTTCAGGCGGCCCATGGCGGCACGCTGTTTCTCGATGAAGTGGCGGACCTGCCGCTGGCGATGCAGGTCAAACTGTTGCGGGCGATCCAGGAAAAGGCCGTGCGCAGCGTCGGTGGGCAGCAGGAGACCGTGGTCGATGTGCGCATTCTCTGCGCCACCCACAGGGACCTTGATGCCGAAGTCGCTGCCGAGCGCTTTCGGCAGGATCTGTATTACCGGCTCAATGTCATTGAATTGAGGGTGCCGCCCTTGCGCGAGCGCCGCGACGACATCGAATCCCTGGCGGGGCATATGCTCAAGCGTCTCGCCGCCGGCAGTGGTCAACCTGCCACCAAACTCCACCCCCAGGCTCTCGACGCGCTCAAGCGCTATCGCTTCCCGGGCAACGTGCGGGAGCTGGAGAATATGCTCGAGCGGGCGCACACCTTGTGCGAGAACAAGCAGATCGAAGCGGGAGACCTGCGCCTGGTCGAGGGTAACAGCAGTGCTGACAGTGGCGTGCCGGATCTGACGCAGATCGACAATCTGGAAGATTATCTGGATAACGTCGAGCGCAAGCTCATTCTCCAGGCGCTGGAGGAAACCCGCTGGAACCGGACGGCGGCGGCGCAGCGGTTGAATTTGTCGTTTCGGTCGATGCGGTATCGGTTGAAGAAATTCGGGCTGGATTGATTTTTTTGTGGGAGCGGGCTTGCTCGCGATGGCGGCCTGACAGGTGTACATATCCGTTTCTGCGGTAACGGCCGCTTTTGGTTCCGCCCTTACGGCGGGTTACTTTGTCGCGCCAAAGTAACCAAAACGCTTGGCCCCTGACGTACGGCCCTTCGCTGACGCTCCGGGTTCCCTCGCTCCGGTCCTGCTCCGTGGGCCCGCCGCCATCGGCCATCCTTGGCCGAGGGCGGCTAACCCGGCATCCATGCCGGGTTGCCCACTGCGCAGAACCTCCACTCGGCCTTCCGACGGGGCAATCTGCGTCGCCTGTGAAATCGTGGCTCGGTTTCTGTTTCTGTGGGAGCGAGCCTGCTCGCGATGGGCGTTAACGATGACGCGGGCATTCAGATGCCGAGCGTTATCGTTGACGATTATCGCGAGCAAGCTCGCGCCTACAGATGCAGGCGTCCGGCTGGGGCGTAGGGGGTTGGGTCGATGATGGGGGTGCGGCCCAGCATCACATCGGCGAACAGCTGGCAGGAGGCGGGTGCCAGTACCAGGCCGTTGCGGTAGTGCCCGCAGTTGAGCCAGAGGCCGTCGAAGCCCGGTACCCGGCCGATGTAGGGGATGCCTTCTGGCGAGCCCGGTCGCAGTCCGGCCCAGTGCCCGACCACTTCGGCATCCGCCAGTGCCGGGATCAGCTCCACGGCTGTTGCTTTCAGGCTCTGTAACGCGGAGTCGGTCGGTGTCTTGTCGTAGCCTTCATGCTCCAGCGTACTGCCAATCAGGATGTGCCCGTCGCGGCGCGGGATGGCATAGCGACGCTTGGCCAGCACCATGCTCGGCAGGAAATCCGCGGCACATTTGTACAGGATCATCTGCCCTTTGACAGGCTCGACCGGCAGTTCCAGTCCCAGGCTTTTAAGCAGATCACCACTCCAGGCGCCCGCGGTCAGGACGACCTGATCGCCGCGAATGTCGCCCGTCGCGGTCTGTACGCCGACGACCTTGTCGCCCTCACGCACAAATCCGCTGACTTCGCACTGCTCATGGATCGTCACGTTCGGCAGTGCCTGCAACGCGGCCTTGAGCGATTTGACCAGGCGTGGATTCCGCACATTGGCGACACCTTCCATGTAAATCGCCCGGGAAAAACCATCGCCCAATACCGGCACCGCATCACGGGCGGCCGAGATATCCACAGCCCGCAACGGACGGTTTTCCCGTTTGGCCCAGGCCAGGGCCTCGGCTTCATCCTCCAGGTCCAGCCAGTAAAGGCCGGTGACATGCACTTCGGGATCGACACCGGTACTGGCGAACAGCCGCTCACCGAGCTGTGGATAAAAGTCCTGCGACCAATGCGCCAGCGCCGTGACCGCCGGGCTGTAGCGCCAAGGGTACAGCGGCGAAACGATGCCGCCGCCGGCCCAGGACGACTCCTGCCCGACACCCGCCCGATCCAGCAGCACAACGCTCTGCACTTCGGAGGCGAGATTGAACGCCGTCAGCAGGCCAATCACGCCCCCGCCGACAATCACTACTTGCTGTTGCATGGTCATGCTTGAATCCAACCGTTAGATAGACAGGGGGCACAAAAGGCGCCCGACAAAAGAAACTCAACGACCCCAGCAATCCTTGGTGCCCACCCCGGACGCCGCATTGACCATGCTCCTGACACCGGTGTTGGTGATGGTGAAATCGCCGCACTTGTCCGTGGCCATGCTGCTGCCGGTCTTGCGCGTAGCAGTCAGCAGGAATGTCTGATCCGCCAGGGTCGGGGTAATGGTGTAGTAGTCGTTACCGGCGCTCAGACCGGTGGCATTGGTGTAGAGGTTATTCCTCGAGTAATACCGCTCGAGAATCTGCGCCTGTTCGGAAAGCAGCCCGGTCACTTCCGCCCGACGTCCCTTCTTCACGTATTCGGTGAGGCTCGGGTAGCCAATGGTGATCAAGATACCGATGATCGCAATCACGATCATGATTTCGATCAGGGTAAAACCTCGGTTGGATGTGCGCATGCCTGAACTCTCACTCACTGAATTTGCCGCCACATGATGCGACGACTGCCGCCGCCGGCTTTTTCCACCAGCGTGGTGGGCGTTCCGCTGGAGTCGTTGACGACTTTGCGGGCGCCGCCGTTGACGATGGCGTTCAACGTGGGCATCCCGCCGGAGAAGATCACCCCGCTGGAAATCGTGTCCGCGCTGTCGACAACTCCGTCGCCGTTGGTGTCGAGCACCGCATAGTTGAGCATCTTACCGCTGAACGCATCCAGTTCGATCAGCTTGCCGGTGCCGAAACTGGCACAGGGGTCTGTGGTATCGACGGCGGCCGTGGTAAAGACGATCCTCCCCAGCACCAGCGACGCCTGGTTGATCACCCGCTCACCGGTCAGCAGGTTGTTGTAGACCAGCGGCAGGTACCAGCCCTTCTTGCCCGGATAGATCACTTCGTTCTGGCTGGTGGTGATGAATTGCCCCGAGCTTCCCGAGAACACGCCCGTGATCGACTGCGCCTGCAAACTGGACGTGGTGATCTGGCCGGAGCCCCCCTCAGCATCCCAGACGGCATAAAACGCCTGAAGATCCTTGTTGGTCTTGTCGACGGACTCGTTGAATTTGCCGGTACCGAAAAACACCACTTTGCCGCCCAGGGTATTGTCCGCCAGCAATGGCTGCGCCGTGATCGGCTGAGTCGTACCACCGGCGGTGGTGAACAGCGGCCTGCCGGAGAAGGCCACTCCCCAACTGTCGGTAGAGGTGCTGCTCAAATCGAATTTCCACATTTGCCCTTTCAAGTCACCGCCATAGGCGGCCTGCACCACGTTCTGGGCATTGACCCTGAGTTCCACCGAAGACAGGCCATTGTTGGTGTCGCTGCTGTCGACCACAATTTTCTTGATCAGCGCCCCGGTGGCGATATCCACCACATACAACGCCGCCACTCCCGAGTTACTGCCGTATCCGTTGGAGATGAACGCCGCCCATTTGCCATTGGGCAAGCGTGCCACTTCCGGGCGCGCGTAGGCATAACCCAAATCATTGAAAGCGTTCGCGGCATTTGCCGTAGCGGGCGCACTGATTTCCCACAGCGCCCTGGTCACGTTACCGGCCGACGCGTCGAACAACTGCAACCCGTAGTAGGTCTTGCCGCCCGCACCGGTGCCGCCCAGCGCCAGGGTTTTCCAGGCACCCTCGACTTGCGCATCGAACACACCGACCTGGCCGTCGACCAGAAACTTGTGGCTGACCCCATTGATGTAGGCAGGGTCAGCGATCAGGCGCAGCGACGGCAGCACGCTGGAAGGCATGTAGGCATAACGCCTGGCGCCGTTGCCCGAGTTGATGACACTGACAAAACCGTCGTTGGCGTTGACCACCAGGCTGCTGTTCATGTTGCGGGCCTTGGTGGCCAGATAGGTGCTATAGCTGGTGTCGTTCACCAGATCGGACGCGGTCTGTTCCGTCGGCGAGGCCAGCACCAGCGGTGAGTTGATGATGTCGCCAAGCAATACGCTGCGCACTTTCAAGCCGGTTTTGTTGGTGCCCTTGCTCCACTCCACCAGGTCGGTGCCGGTGATCCCGGTGGGCAGCCCCTGATCCAGCACTGCTTTCTGTGCGGCGGAGAAATTCCCGTAGGTCAGGGTGATAGCCGCCGGGGGAGTGCTCGCGGTGTTCCACGACTGGTAGGTCGGCGCGGTGGCACTGGGGACGATGGCGGTGTCGGTGGTCCAGAGCACCGAGGCGGTGTTGACCGTACCGGTGGAGGTGAAGCCATAGGACCTGATCGTGCCGCGCCAGTCCTTGGGGTCGTAGCTGGTCTGGTAGTACGCAGAGCCGGTACCGACGATGGCGCTGCTGGTGGTGCCGCTGCCCCCCGAGCCCGCCTTCGAGGTGATGTCGCTCAACGCCGAGGCCAGGGCCGTGCTGAGGCCGGCACTGTCCGTTGCCTGGTAATACTTGCCCTGGCCGTAGCTCGCCGCATCCGACAGCATCTGATTGGCGGCGGTGAAGCCCACCGTGTAGGTGTTCATGTTCTGTTTGGGGAAGTCCACGGCATTCCAGCTTTTGCCCGCTGCGTCGGTACCGGTGCTGCGCATGTCGATGTCGAAGGCGAACTTGGCGATGTCATCCAGGTAAAGCGTATCGCCTTCGCCGTCCCCGTTCAGGTTGTCGCCATCGTTGGCACTGTTGCCGTCCCAGTTCGGCAGGCGTGTGCCCCCCAGTGGATCGTTGGTGGGGAAGGTCCGGTCGTACGTCGGCAAACCATCGGTGATCACCACGCCGTAGTTTTTCTGGCATCGGTACTGGATCGGACTGGTGTAGGTCGAGGGCGTCGAGTTGTAATACGGCGCCATGCCGCGCATGTAGCGGGTGATTTCGTAGTAGGTTTCCGCCAGCGGGGTATTGGCGATCGCGCTCAAGCCATTGATCGAGTTGATCAGTGCGTTGTAGTTGGCATCCGCCTGCGCCTGGGTGACGCTGCCGCTGACGGGAGACAGGTCGCTGATACCTCGGGCGATGAAACCACCGGGGCCAGGGTTGCCGCTGACAGGTGGGTTGAAGGTCGACAGGCCGATGCGCAGCGAGCGGTTGTTGCTGACCAGGCTGGTGGACACATCCTGCGCGACGCTGATCCGGTAATCGTTGGGGATTGCCCCGCTGCCCGTGGTGAAGTCCCGGCTGACCCCGTTGGCCAGCGTGACCAGATAGGACAGGTAGTTCGCCGTGTACCGCGTGTTCTGGTTACCCACAGGGTCAGGCAGTTTCAGGCAGATAGAACCCAACCCCAACAGCCCGCGGTTGAAACCGTACCAGCCGGTCGAGCAACCGCCACGGTTGAGGCTCGACAAAAAGACGTTGGTGTCGGTCATGTCCAGGTTCTGGCCACCAAAACATGAAAACGCGGAGTTGCAGGTGGCAATTTGCGGCCGACTGACGGTCGGGTCGAACCCCGCCGCCCAGATGATGTTGTTCATGCTGCCGGAATCGTCGATCAGCAGCATCACGTTGGGCGGCACCGCCGCAGCGCTGAGCAAGGGCGACTCCGAAGGCGTGAAGGCGTACACCGGGGCCGACAGATACAGGCCCACCGCCATGCCCCCCAGCCACTGCCACATCCGCGAGAGCCTGTCAGTACTTGGCATAGATGCTCTCCACCACACTGCGCACGTTATTGCCGACGATGGCCACGGCCGTGACCCGATAGAGCGTCGCAGAGGTGTTGCTCGGCACATTGACCGCGTTCAGCGTGGTGCCGATGTTCTGCACCCCGTAGAACCCGTTGGCGGCCGCGACCCAGGTTACCCCTGAGTTGGAGTTGAGCCCGGCACCGGTCAATGTCAGTGCCTCGCTGGGTGGTCCACACGAGCCGGTACAGACCGGCAAGCTGTAAGTACTGACTTGCACAGCGCTTTCACCGACACGCAGCGCGGCTTCGGCGGCCTGGAACGACTGATTGCGCTGGGTCACGCTGCTGGCCATTTTCTCCTGCAGGTTGGCGTTCTGCATCGACGAAATACCGATCAGCGTCAGCAGCAACAGGAACACCAGGCTGACCAACAGCGCCATGCCGCGCTGGTTATGCGAATACATCGGCCCTCCCCTCATGGCAGTCGGTTGCGCAAGGCGGCAACCACGCTGAACGTCTGATCGCGCACCTGCTGGTTCGGATCTCTCAGGGTCAGCGACAGGCGCACACTGCGGATTCGTGCCGGGTCCGAAGGGTTGCTGCTGTAGCTGGACGCAGCGCCATCGGTGGCCGAGCTGGCGAGGCCGAAGCTGACGTTGAAGGCGCTGACGTTGTCGACCAGCACCGCCTGGGTCGGCGTACCGACTCCGACGCCCATGGTCAGCTGGTTGTTCCTGAGGCTGTAAATCAGCCGCCGGATCGGAAACTGCTGCAGCTGTCCGGTGGCGGCCTGCGCACCGGAATACGCCGTGGCCGTGTTGCGGCAATCGGACACCACCGTCCATGTTGGCGTACCGCCATAGGTGCCCACATCGGCAGTGACCAGGGTCAGCCGCAGATTGGTGTTGTCCCAACTGATCGGCGTGAGCTGGCTGGTGCCGAAGCTCGACCCGCTGCTGGAGTCGGTCACCGTGGCCAGGCAGCCGAACATCCCCACCATGCGGATTTCCTGGATCATCTTGCTCAGCACGAAGCGCGCATCTTCCTGCATGTTGGCCGCGGCATTCTGGCTGACGTAGGTGTTCTTCGCCGCAATGAAAACCTGCGCCACACCGAGCACCACGATCAGCCCCAACACCAGGGCCACCAGCAGTTCGATCAGGCTGAAGCCACGATTAGGTTGCTTCATGGTGTCACCACCGGGTCGACGGCGGCGCGACTGGTCACCACCAGGCTGCGCCGGGAGTTGGCGGCATTGGCAGCCCGGGAATCGTCCCAGGTGATGGTAATGGTGTACACCCGCTGGTTCAGGGTGACGGTGCCGGTGGCGGTGTTGCCGAGAAACGTGGTGATGTTGGAGGTGAAATCGTAGAGGTCCTGGTCCCGCGCGACGCTCAGGTTGCCGGAAGTCGGTGGCGTAACGGTGTAATCGGCACCGGAATTGGCGCGGATCCGGTCCAGCATGTCGTAGGCGATGAAACTGGCCTGGCTGGTCATCCGCGAACTGTCGGTGTATTTCAGCGCGTTGAGCTGAAACGCCGCGGCACCGAGCAGGCCGACCGTCAGAATCAACAACGCCACCAGAACCTCGATCAGTGTGGTGCCTTCCTGTGCACGCGTGCTCCATTGCCTCATCCGCAACTTCCACCCAATAGAATTCGTCCGTTCAAACACACGTTCAGCGTCCTGCTTTGCGTCCCCAGTACATAGTTGATCACCACCGCCGTGGAAGGTGCCGAGAGACCGCCCAGATTGTTGAAGTCGATGGTGGTCACTCCTGAGGTTAGCGTCAGAGTGGCGCCACTGCTCATCGCGGGCACAATCCGCAATACATTGGCCGCGTTGCTGGTACCGTCGAGTACCGCCAGGTCTGCGGTCCAGGGAGTACCTGGTTCCTTCGGCCGCAAACGGGTAGTGACGCCTCGGTCGATGGCTTCCAGCCGGGCGAAATTCAACGCACGCTGCAGATCACCGACCTCGGTATCGGCCCGGGAGCCTTGTACGGACTGGGTGAACATCGGCACTGCCAGGGTAATCAGAATCAGGAAGATCGCGAGCGCGACCAGCAACTCGATCAGCGTGAAACCTTTTGTACGATGATCCATTCGATGCCCTCCGTTGCCGTCGGCTATACCTGCTGTTACACGCTAGAACATTCGACCGACAGATGTACGGTTGTTTTGCCATTACTCACGCAAGGATTGCGCGAGCCACCCCACTCCATGGAGGGAGATGCCATGCATCAGCACGGGTTCAGTCTGATCGAACTGCTTATGGGACTGACGATTGTCGGGATTGTTCTGTATCTGATCAGTCCGGCGCTGGCGGCGTTCACGGAATCGAGCCGTCGGGACGAGGCCTCCCGGTCACTGATCGCCGGCATTCGCAACGCGCGTACCCTGGCGATGACACGAAATCAGGCCGTGGTGATCCATGGCATTGACGGGGACTGGGGCCGGGGTTGGCGCATCATTCTCGACCTGAGCGGCAAAGGCGCCGATGACCGCGACAATCCGTTGATCGCCGAGCACGCGAGCAATACCGGGGTGCCGATTGCGGGAAACTGGTGGGTGAGGCGTTATATACGTTTCAGCAGCCTGGGAATGCCGCTGATGCCCGAGCGGGCCTTTCAGGCAGGGACGCTGCATCTGTGTGATACGCGCGAACCGGTGAGCCGGCGACAGATCGTACTGGCCCCGTCCGGTCGCGTCAGCCTGCTCGACGAAAGGGCCGAGCAGGCGTTATGCGAGCAGTGAATCAGGTCAGTGAGCGGACCCGCAGCTCTTTGGGCATGGAGAACGTGATGTTTTCCTCGCGCCCTGCCAGCTCATCGGCACCGGTGGCACCCCAGGCCTGCAGTTGCTGGATCACGCCACGCACCAGAACTTCCGGAGCGGAAGCACCGGCGGTGATGCCGATACGCTCGACGCCATCGAACCAGCTTTTTTGCAGGTCTTCGGCACCGTCGATCAGATAGGCCGGGGTGGACATGCGTTCGGCCAGTTCACGCAGACGGTTGGAGTTGGAACTGTTCGGGCTGCCGACCACCAGGACCACGTCGCACTCGTCAGCCAGGGTCTTGACCGCGTCCTGACGGTTTTGCGTGGCGTAGCAGATGTCGTCCTTGCGCGGGCCACCAATGGCCGGGAAGCGCGTACGCAGGGCGTCGATGACGCGGCTGGTGTCATCCATGGACAGGGTGGTCTGGGTGACGAACGCGAGTTTTTCCGGGTTGTTCACCTGCAACTCAGCGACGTCTTTCTCGTCTTCCACCAGGTAAATCGCACCGCCATTGCTGCCATCGTACTGGCCCATGGTGCCTTCGACTTCCGGGTGGCCGGCATGGCCGATGAGGATGCATTCACGGCCGTCGCGGCTGTAGCGCGCCACTTCGATGTGCACCTTGGTCACCAGCGGGCAGGTTGCGTCGAAGACCTTGAGGCCTCGACCGGCCGCCTCGGTGCGCACGGCCTGGGATACGCCGTGGGCACTGAAGATCACGATGACGTCGTCCGGCACCTGATCCAGTTCTTCGACAAAGATCGCACCGCGCGCGCGCAGGTCTTCGACGACGAACTTGTTGTGGACCACTTCGTGGCGCACATAGATCGGCGGCCCGAAGACTTCCAGGGCGCGGTTGACGATTTCGATCGCCCGATCCACACCGGCACAGAAGCCACGGGGGTTGGCGAGTTTGATTTGCATGGTGTGCCTCGTGTGTTGCAAAAGCGCTGAAAACACCCTGTGGGAGCGGGCTTGCTCGCGAAAGCGGTTTGACATTCAACATCATTGTCGACTGTAAGACCGCTTTCGCGAGCAAGCCCGCTCCCACCTTATTTCGACCGCGTCAGGCCTGTTAGAGCGCCGTAACGGAAATGATTTCCACGTCGAAGGTCAGGGTCTTGCCGGCCAGCGGGTGGTTGAAGTCGATGGTCACTTGCTCGTCATCGAACACTTTCACCACGCCTGGCAGTTCAGTATTGGCCGCATCGTTGAAGATCACCAGCAAGCCTGGCGACAGTTCCATGTCCTTGAACTGCGAGCGCGGGATGACCTGCACGTTTTGCGGGTTGGGCTGGCCAAAGGCGTTTTCCGGCTGGATGGTCAGCGTGCGCTTGTCGCCGGCCTTGAAGCCGAACAGTGCAGCCTCGAAACCTGGCAGCAGGTTGCCGTCGCCGACCTTGAAGGTCGCCGGGGCCTTGTCGAAAGTGCTGTCGACCGTGTCGCCGTTCTCCAGGCGCAATGCGAAGTGCAGAGTCACTTCCGTGTGCTCGCGGATGCGTTGTTCAGCCACTACCTGTTCAGTCATGAACGGCTTCTCCAGTCTTTTTGGATTTGAACATGTCCAGCGCCAGCATCACGGCACCCACAGTGATTGCACTGTCGGCGAAGTTGAACGCCGGGAAGTACCAGCGGTTCTGCCAATGCACCAGGATGAAGTCGATCACATGGCCCAGGGCAATGCGGTCATACAGGTTGCCCAGCGCGCCACCCAGCACCAGCGCCAGGGCGACGGCCAGCCAGGTTTCGTTGCGCCCCAGGCGCTTGAGCCATACCACCAGCACCGCACTGACCGCGATGGCGATCAGCGCGAACAACCAGCGCTGCCAGCCGGAACTGTCAGCCAGGAAGCTGAATGCCGCACCGGTGTTGTAGGCCAGGGTCCAGCTGAAGTAATCGGGGATCACCACGATTTGCTGGTACATCTTCAGCGAGCCCTCGAAGTAGAACTTGCTGGCCTGGTCGATGACCAGGACCAGCAAACTCAGCCAGAGCCAGCTCAGCCGTCCGAAACGACCAACGCCATTAGGCATAGTGACGAACCTCGCCAGTACCGCTGATGTTGTCGACGCAACGCCCGCAGATTTCCGGATGCTCCGGATTCACGCCGACGTCTTCACGGCAGTGCCAGCAACGGGCGCACTTGGCGTGGGCCGATTTGACGATTTTCAGTTTCAGGCCGCTGACTTCGGTGACCACGGCATCGGCCGGCGCCTGCACCAACGGTGCAACGCTGGCGGTGGAGGTGATCAGCACGAAGCGCAGTTCGTTGCTCAGCTTGGCCAGGTCGGCGCTCAGGGCGTCTTCGGCGAACAGCGTCACTTCGGCTTGCAGGTTGCCACCGACGGCCTTGGCCGCACGCTGGATTTCCATTTCCTTGTTGACCGCGACCTTGACCGCCATGACCCGGTCCCAGTACGCACGATCCAGCTCGAAGCCTTCCGGCAGTTCGGTCAGGCCTTCGTACCAGGTGTTGAGCATCACCGATTCGTTGCGCTCGCCCGGCAGGTACTGCCACAGCTCGTCGGCGGTGAACGCCAGGATCGGCGCGATCCAGCGCACCAGCGCTTCGCTGATGTGGAACAGCGCGGTCTGGCAGGAGCGACGGGCCTTGCTGTCGGCGCCGGTGGTGTACTGGCGGTCCTTGATGATGTCGAGGTAGAAGCCGCCCAGCTCCTGCACGCAGAAGTTGTGGATCTTGGAATAGACGTTCCAGAACCGGTACTCACCGTAGTGCTCTTGCAGCTCGCGTTGCAGCAGCAGGGTGCGGTCCACGGCCCAGCGGTCCAGGGCCAGCATTTCTTCGGCCGGCAGCAGGTCGGTGGCCGGGTTGAAGCCGGTCAGGTTCGACAGCAGGAAGCGTGCGGTGTTACGGATACGCCGGTAGGCGTCCGCGCTGCGCTGCAGGATCTGCTCGGACACCGCCATTTCGCCGGAGTAGTCGGTCGATGCCACCCACAGGCGCATGATGTCGGCGCCCAAGGTGTCGTTGACCTTTTGCGGCGCGATCACGTTGCCCAGGGACTTGGACATCTTGCGACCGGCTTCATCCACGGTGAAGCCGTGGGTCAGCAGTTCGCGGTACGGCGCGTGGTTGTCGATGGCGCAACCGGTCAGCAGCGACGAGTGGAACCAGCCGCGGTGCTGGTCCGAACCTTCCAGGTACAGGTCGGCACGCGGGCCGGACTCGTGGCCCATCGGGTGCGAACCACGCAGGACGTGCCAGTGCGTGGTGCCCGAATCGAACCAGACGTCCAGGGTGTCGCTGATCTTGTCGTACTGCGGTGCTTCATCGCCCAGCAGCTCGGCGGCGTCCAGCTTGAACCAGGCCTCGATGCCTTCGACTTCGACGCGCTTGGCGACCTCTTCCATCAGTTCGACCGTGCGTGGGTGCAGCTCGCCGCTTTCCTTGTTGAGGAAGAACGGGATCGGCACGCCCCAGTTGCGCTGACGGGAAATGCACCAGTCCGGACGGTTGGCGATCATCGAATGCAGGCGCGCCTGGCCCCAGGCCGGGACGAACTTGGTGTCTTCGATGGCTTTGAGCGAACGCTGGCGCAGGGTCTCGCCGGTGGCTGGCTGCTTGTCCATGCCGATGAACCACTGCGCGGTGGCGCGGTAGATCAGCGGGGTCTTGTGACGCCAGCAGTGCATGTAGCTGTGTTCGATGACGGTGGTGTGCATCAGCGCACCGAATTCGGTCAGTTTCTCGACGATGGCCGGGTTGGCCTTCCAGATGAACTGGCCGCCGAAGAACTCCAGGGACGGCACGTACACGCCGTTGCTCTGCACCGGGTTGAGGATGTCATCGTTGACCATGCCGTACTTCTTGCAGGTCACGAAGTCGTCCACGCCGTAGGCCGGGGCGGAGTGAACCACGCCGGTACCGGCGCCCAGTTCGACGTAGTCAGCCAGGTAAACCGGCGACAGGCGGTCGTAGAACGGGTGACGGAAGTTGATCAGTTCCAGCGCCGAGCCTGGCGCAGTAGCCAGCACCGAGCCTTCGACGCCGTAGCGCGACAGGCAGGACTCGACCAGTTCTTCAGCCAGTACCAGCAGCTTGTCGCCGATATCGACCAGGGCGTAGGTGAATTCCGGGTGAACGTTGAGTGCCTGGTTGGCCGGGATGGTCCACGGGGTGGTGGTCCAGATCACGATCGAGGCCGGCTTGACCAGCGACGGCAGGCCGAATGCGGCAGCCAGCTTGGCTTCGTCGGCAATCGGGAACGCTACGTCGATGGTCGAGGACTTCTTGTTCTCGTACTCGACTTCCGCTTCAGCCAGGGCCGAACCGCAGTCGAAGCACCAGTTCACCGGCTTCAAGCCCTTGAACACGAAACCGCCCTTGACGATTTCGGCCAGGGCGCGGATTTCACCGGCCTCGTTCTTGAAGTCCATGGTCTTGTACGGGTTGGCGAAGTCGCCCAACACGCCCAGACGGATGAATTCGGATTTCTGCCCTTCGATCTGCTCGGTGGCGTAGGCACGGCACAGTTCGCGGGTCTTGTCTGCGCCCAGGTTCTTGCCGTGGGTCACTTCGACCTTGTGCTCGATCGGCAGGCCGTGGCAGTCCCAGCCCGGAATGTAAGGCGCGTCGAAGCCCGACAGGGTTTTCGAGCGGATGATCATGTCCTTGAGAATCTTGTTCAGCGCATGACCGATGTGAATCGTGCCGTTGGCGTACGGAGGACCGTCGTGAAGTACGAACTTCGGACGATCCTTGCCAATCTCGCGCAACTTTCCGTACAGGCCAATGCTGTCCCAGCGCTGCAGAATCTGCGGTTCGCGCTGAGGCAGGCCGGCCTTCATTGGGAAGGCGGTGTCCGGAAGGTTTAGCGTGGCTTTATAGTCGGTCATTTAAGGCTCTTCATTAGCGATGGGCGCTAGGTGCGGCTAGTGCACGGGCGGCGGCGACATCCGCGTTGATCGCCGTTTTCAAGGCCTCCAGGGAGGCAAAACGCTGCTCTTCACGCAGCTTGTGGTGGAAAACCACCGTCAGACGCCGGTCGTACAGATCGCCGGCAAAATCCAGAAGATGTACTTCGAGATGGGCTTTGCCATCTCCCTGGACCGTTGGTCGTACACCGATGTTGGCGACGCCGGGCCAGGCCTTGCCGTCGATGTCGACGTTGACCAGGAACACCCCGGTCAGCGGCACGCGACGACGCTTGAGTTGAATGTTGGCGGTGGGCGTACCCAGTTGACGCGCCAGTTTCTGGCCATGCAGCACCCGCCCGGTGATCTGGAACGGTCGCCCGAGCAGACGCTCGGCCAGGGCAAAATCGGCGGCAGCCAGGGCATTTCGCACCTGGGTGCTGCTGACACGGATGCCATCGAGCTCGACGGTTTGCGCCGCTTCCACCGTGAAGCCCTGCATGACCCCGGCCTGTTGCAGGAACTCGAAGTCCCCTACCCGGTCACAGCCGAAACGGAAGTCGTCGCCGACCTCCAGATGCTTTACGCCGAGGCCGTCGACCAGGATGGTATCGACGAATTCGCTGGCACTGAGCTTGCTCAGGCGCTGGTTGAAGGCCAGGCACAGGACGCGATCAACGCCTTCGCCGGCCAGCAGCTGCAGCTTGTCCCGCAGGCGGGCCAGGCGTGCTGGCGCCGTATCAGGCGCGAAGAACTCCCGCGGCTGCGGCTCGAAAATCACCACGCAGCTGGGTACGCCCAACTCGCGCGCACGCTCACGCAGCCTCGCCAGGATAGCCTGGTGACCACGGTGAACACCGTCAAAGTTGCCAATAGTGGCGACACAGCCCCGATGCTGGGGGCGCAGGTTGTGAAGGCCTCGAACCAGCTGCATAACGCGCTTCTTGCTCATAAAGTGGTCGATTATAACCACACCCGGCGGCCGACGACAGGCAGCACCGTAACCCAAAGTAATCGAACCGACAAAACCGCCGGCCCGCCCGTGATTTTCAAGGCGAAGACTTCAGCTCAACGCCTTGCGATTGAAGTCGCGCAAACGGAAGCCCAGCAACAGCAACATGCCGAAATACGAAACCACACCCGCGACCACCAACACACCCAGGCGCAGGAACCGTTCGAGCATGTGCCCCTCGTCCCACGCCGGCATGAAATGCATGCCCACCAGCAGCACCGCCGACATCACCAGCACGGCAATCACCAGCTTGGCGGCGAATTTCGCCCAGCCCGGTTGCGGCTGATACATCTGCTGCTTGCGCAATTGATAGAACAGCAACCCGGCATTCAGGCAGGCACCGGCGCTGATGGCCAGGGCCAGGCCGGCATGGGCCAGCGGGCCGATCAACAGCAGGTTGAACAACTGCGTGACGACCAGAGTGAAAATCGCGATTTTTACCGGCGTACGGATGTTTTGTTGCGCATAAAAGCCCGGCGCCAGCACTTTGATCACAATAATACCGAGCAGCCCGACTGAATAGGCAATCAAGGCACACTGGGTCATCGCCGCATCGAACGCGTTGAACTGACCGTACTGGAACAGCGAGACCGTCAGCGGCTCCGCCAGAATCCCCAATGCCAGCGCGCAGGGCAACACCAGCACGAAGCACAGGCGCAGGCCCCAATCGAGAATCCGTGAATATTCGGTCCGGTCCTGATTCGCATAGGTCTTGGCCAGGGTAGGCAACAGGATCGTCCCCAGCGCCACGCCCAGCACACCGGACGGCAACTCCATCAGGCGATCGGCGTAATACATCCACGACACCGAGCCTGCGACCAGAAATGAAGCGAAGATGGTGTTGATGATAAGCGAAATCTGGCTGACCGAGACTCCAAGAATGGCCGGCAGCATCTGTTTCATGACCCGCCAGACGCCGCTGTCACGCAGATTCAGGCGCGGCAGCACCAGCATGCCGATCTTTTTCAGGGCCGGCAGTTGATACAACAGCTGCGCCAGGCCACCAGCCAGCACCGCCCAGCCCAGGGCCATGACCGGCGGATCGAAATACGGCGTCAGGAACACCGCGAAAATAATCATGCTGACGTTGAGCAGGGTCGGCACGAACGCCGGCACCGAGAAGCGGTTGTAGGTATTGAGGATCGCGCCTGCCAGGGAAGACAGGGAGATCAGCAATATATAAGGAAAGGTCACGCGCAACAGATCGGCGGTCAGCTGGAATTTTTCCGGCGTGTCGGTAAAGCCGGGGGCGGTCACCCAGATCACCCAGGGCGCGGCGAGCATGCCCAGCGCGGTCACCAGCGCCAGCACCAGAGTCAGCAGGCCGGACACGTAGGCAACAAAGGTCCGTGTCGCCTCCTCGCCCTTCTGGTTCTTGTATTCGGCCAGGATCGGCACGAACGCCTGGGAAAACGCACCTTCGGCGAAGATCCGGCGCAGCAGATTGGGCAGCTTGAAGGCAATGAAGAAGGCGTCCGTCGCCATGCCCGCGCCAAACGTGCGCGCGATGAGGGTGTCACGAATGAACCCCAGAACCCGGGAAATCATCGTGATAGAGCTGACGGCGGCCAACGATTTGAGCAGATTCATTAAAAGAGTTCGTGCCTGTCGATAAACAGCAGGCGAACAATGCGCCTACTTGTGCGATACTCCGCGCCGCAACAGCACAGAGCCAAAGCTCGCGAGTTTACAGGTCAAACGCCGGAAATAAATCTCCCGCCTCGTTATACCTACCACTTAGCGGAACGTCTCAACCGCCCTTGACAAGACATCAACTCATCGGCATGATTCGCGGCCTATTTTGTTTGCTATTTCCTAAAAAGTCTTTCGAGGAGCTCGACGGTGGCCAACTCACCTTCCGCCAAAAAACGTGCTAAACAGGCTGAGAAGCGTCGCAGCCACAACGCCAGCCTGCGTTCCATGGTTCGTACCTACATCAAGAATGTAGTTAAAGCCATCGACGCAAAAGACGCTGCAAAAGCTCAAGCCGCTTACACCCTGGCTGTGCCAGTTATCGACCGTATGGCCGATAAAGGCATCATCCACAAAAACAAGGCTGCTCGTCATAAGAGCCGTCTGAATGGCCACGTAAAGGCCCTGAACGTTGCCGCTGCTGCCTAAGCGACGCGTTCACTAAAAAACCGACCCAAGGGTCGGTTTTTTATTGCCTGTGATTTATTGATCACCGCAAAAAAATGTGGGAGCGGGCTTGCTCGCGAATGCGGCGTGTCAGTCGACATTAATGTTGAATGACACACTGCATTCGCGAGCAAGCCCGCTCCCACACTTAGATTTGCGCTGGACTTACTGCGCGCTGGCCCACGGCAAAATCGGGATCGCCGTCACCGCATTCTGCGGGCTGCCCTCGATCAGGCGATCGCTGTACACCAGGTACACCAGCGTATTGCGCTTCTTGTCGAGAAAGCGCACCACCTGCATGGTCTTGAACACCAGCGAGGTGCGCTCCTTGAACACTTCCTCGCCATCCTTGAGCTGACCCTTGAAGTTGATCGGGCCAACTTGCCGGCAGGCAATCGAGGCCTCGGCACGATCTTCGGCCAGGCCCAGACCACCCTTCACGCCACCGGTCTTGGCGCGCGACAGGTAACAGGTCACGCCCTCGACCTTGGGATCGTCAAACGCTTCAACGACGATACGGTCGTTCGGGCCGACGAACTTGAACACCGTCGACACCTGGCCGATCTCCTCGGCCGAAGCCAGCAGCGGCATCGCCAGCAGCAACCCCAACAATCCTTTTGCCACACGCATTCAAATATTCCCTCAGACCAGGATCAGGTTGTCGCGGTGAACCAGTTCCGGCTCCGCCATGTAACCCAACAGACCGACAATCGCATCAGACGACTGACCAATGATTTTTTGCGCTTCCAGCGCGCTGTAGTTGGCCAGACCCCGGGCGATCTCGTGACCGTCCGGCGCCACGCAGACCACCATTTCGCCGCGCCGGAAACTGCCCTGGACCAGCTTCACGCCCACCGGCAGCAGGCTTTTGTTGCCCTGGGACAGCGCCGTCACCGCACCCGCATCCAGCACCAGGGTGCCACGGGTTTGCAGGTGCCCGGCCAGCCACTGCTTGCGCGCCGCCAGCATGCCGCGCTCAGGCGACAGCAAGGTGCCAATGCGCTCGCCAGCCTTGAGGCGATCGAGCACACGCTCAAGGCGCCCGCCAACGATGATGGTGTGCGCACCGGAACGCGCCGCCAGACGCGCTGCACGCAGCTTGGTCTGCATGCCGCCACGCCCCAGCGCGCCACCGGTACCGCCCGCTACCGCGTCGAGCGCCGGATCATCGGCACGCGCTTCGTAGATCAGCTGGGCATCCGGGTTGTTGCGCGGGTCGGCGTCGAACATGCCATCGCGATCCGTCAGGATCACCAGCAGGTCAGCCTCCACCAGGTTGGCCACCAGCGCCGCCAGGGTGTCGTTGTCGCCAAAACGGATCTCATCGGTGACCACGGTGTCGTTTTCATTGATCACCGGAATCACTTTCAACTCGACCAGGGCACGCAAGGTGCTGCGGGCGTTCAGATAGCGCTTGCGATCAGACAGGTCGTCATGGGTCAGGAGAATCTGCGCGGTGTGCCGGCCATGCTCGGCGAAGCTCGATTCCCAGGCCTGCACCAAGCCCATCTGACCGATTGCAGCGGCAGCCTGGAGCTCGTGCATCGCACTGGGTCGTACGGTCCAGCCCAGACGACTCATGCCCGCCGCCACCGCGCCGGACGATACCAGCACCAGCTCGACGCCCGCCTCGTGCAAGGCCACCATCTGCTCAACCCAGACACCCATTGCCGCGCGATCCAGGCCCTTGCCGTCCGCCGTCAGCAAAGCGCTGCCGATCTTCACGACCCAACGCTGCGCACCTGTCACCTTGCTCCGCATCATCTTCAACCTTAGCTTGAGGGCAACGCGACCTGGCGCTGCCCGTAACGTTATTCGTGTCTACCAGTTCCCAGATACGATTTCCAGATACTAAAACGCCGCTCGATTGAGCGGCGCTTCAGTTTATCGCAACACGTCAGTCGCGCACGTAAATGATTTCCGGACCATCGTCATCATCCACGTCTTCTTCGTCCCAGTCGTCATCGTCGCCGATGTCGTGGACCGACTTCACGCCGCTGCGACGCAGGGCACGCTGGTCATCCAGAGCCTGCAACTGCGCGCGCGCTTCGTCTTCGATGCGCTGATCGAGATCGGACAGCTCTTCCTGATAGGCCGGGTCGTTCGCCAGGCGATCGGCGCGGTCTTCCATGTAGCGCATGATGTCGTGGCACAGGCGCTCGGTGCCGAGCTTGGAGATTGCCGAGATCACGTAGACAGGACCGGTCCACTCCAGGCGATCGACGATTTCCTTGACGCGCGCATCGTGCTCTTCTTCAAGGATCTGGTCGCACTTGTTCAGCACCAGCCAGCGATCACGCTCAGCCAGAGACGGGCTGAACTTGGTCAGCTCGCTGACGATCACTTCGGCCGCATCCGGTGCACTGCTTTCATCCAGCGGCGCCATGTCCACGAGGTGCAGAAGCAGACGGGTACGCGCCAGGTGCTTGAGGAAACGGATACCCAGGCCGGCACCATCGGAAGCGCCTTCGATCAAGCCGGGAATGTCGGCGATCACAAAGCTTTTCCAGCGATCCACGGAAACCACACCGAGGTTCGGCACCAGGGTGGTGAACGGGTAGTCGGCAACTTTCGGCTTGGCGGCCGACACCGAACGGATGAAGGTACTTTTACCGGCGTTCGGCAGACCCAGCAGGCCCACGTCCGCCAGCACTTTCATTTCCAGCTTGAGATCACGCTGCTCGCCCGGCTTGCCTGGCGTGGTCTGGCGTGGCGCCCGGTTGGTACTGGATTTGAAGCGGGTATTACCCAGGCCGTGCCAGCCGCCGTGGGCAACCAGCAACTTCTGGCCAGCCTTGGTCAGGTCGCCGATGACTTCCTGAGTGGCGGAGTCGATCACGGTGGTGCCAACCGGCACGCGCAGCACCAGCTCCTCACCCTTCTTGCCGGTGCAGTCGGTGCTGCCGCCGTTGGAGCCACGCTCAGCATCGAAGTGCCGGGTGTAACGGTAGTCCACCAGGGTGTTGAGGTTTTCGTCGGCGATCATGTAGACCGAGCCACCGTCACCACCGTCGCCGCCGTTCGGGCCACCGTTCTCAATGAATTTCTCGCGACGGAAGCTCATGCAACCGTTGCCGCCGTCACCGGCCTTTACTCGAATGGATACTTCATCAACAAACTTCATAACACAACGCCTCTCGCCGTACGGACGAGCCGAAAAAATCCAGACATAAGACTCTTGCAAAAATGAGCGTAGCGACCTCGATCACCGAGCGCGAATCCAGCGCGCCGACAGCCCATACAAACAGTTTTGCAAGAGACTCACCCCACAAACGAAAAAGCCCCGTCGCGAGACAGGGCTTTTCCAGCGAGTGCGCAATTAAGCTGCGACTACGCTCACGTAACGACGACCGAAGGCGCCTTTTACTTCGAACTTGATCACGCCTTCGACTTTAGCGAAGAGGGTGTGATCTTTACCCATGCCAACGCCGTAGCCAGCGTGGAATTGGGTGCCGCGCTGACGCACGATGATGTTGCCTGCTTTGATAGCCTGGCCGCCATACATCTTCACGCCAAGGCGTTTGGCTTCTGAGTCGCGACCGTTACGGGTACTACCACCAGCTTTTTTGTGTGCCATGAGTTCAATTCTCCTAGTGAGGAATTAGGCTGAAATTAAGCCTGAATACCGGTGATTTTGATCTCGGTGTACCACTGGCGGTGGCCCATACGCTTCATGTGGTGCTTACGGCGGCGGAACTTGATGATGCGGACTTTATCGTGACGACCTTGGGAGATCACTTCAGCCACAACGGTAGCGCCAGCAACAACTGGAGCACCGATATTCACGTCGTCGCCATTAGCAACCAACAGAACGCGATCAAAGGTAACGGATTCGCCGGTAGCGACTTCCAGTTTTTCGATCTTCAGGTATTCACCTGGGGCGACTTTGTACTGCTTGCCGCCAGTAACGATTACTGCATAAGACATGGTATTTCTCCGATAATCCTGCTCACCCAGCTCTTTATAGGAAGAGGTATTGGCTGGCATGGCTGCATTGGGCTGGAAGGCCCGTTGCAATTGCGTAAGGCAGGTGCTGCCCAGGAAGTTCAGGGTGCGCGATTGTACGCAAGGCACGGGCGCCTTGCAATAGGCCGTCCATCGCGCCTTGACAGGCCCGGACGTGGGTCCTAGCATGCCGCGCAACCCTTCTGGAGCGACTGTCGCTGATGCAACCCCAAGCTTTCTACCGCGCGGTGGCGGACGATTTTAGCGCCGTTGACGACATCATCAAGAAGCAGCTGACTTCCCGAGTGCCGCTGGTGTCGAAAATCGGCGACTACATTACCTCGGCTGGCGGCAAGCGTCTGCGTCCTTTATTGGTGCTGCTGTGCGGCAAGGCCCTCGGCCGCGAAGGCGACGACCTGCGCCTGCTGGCCGCCACCATCGAATTCCTGCACACCGCCACCCTGCTGCATGACGATGTGGTCGACATGTCCGGCATGCGCCGTGGCCGCTCGACCGCCAACGCCATGTGGGGCAACGCGCCCAGCGTGCTGGTGGGCGACTTCCTGTACTCGCGCTCCTTCGAAATGATGGTCGAGCTGGGCTCCATGCCGGTGATGAAGATCCTTTCGCAGGCCACGCGCATCATCGCCGAAGGCGAAGTACTGCAGTTGTCGAAGGTGCGTGACGCCAGCACCACCGAAGAAACCTACATGGAAGTCATCCGCGGCAAGACCGCGATGCTCTTCGAAGCTTCGACCCACAGCGCCGCGGCCCTGTGCCAAGCAACGCCTGAGCAGGCCGAAGCCCTGCGCACTTTCGGCGATCACCTGGGCGTGGCCTTCCAACTGGTCGACGACCTGCTGGACTACAAGGGCGACGCGGACACCCTGGGCAAGAACGTCGGCGACGACCTGGCCGAAGGCAAGCCCACCCTGCCGTTGATCTACACCATGCGCGAAGGCACGCCGGAACAGGCTGCCCTGGTGCGCCAGGCGATCCAGAAAGGCGGTATCGAAGACCTCGAAAGCATCCGTGCCGCCGTGGAAGCCTCGGGCTCGCTGGACTACACCGCCCAACTGGCCCGTGACTACGTCGCCCGCGCCATCAAATGCCTCGAAGCGCTGCCTGCCAGCGAATATCGCGATGCGCTGGTGGAATTGAGCGAGTTCGCGGTCGCGCGTACGCATTGATCCTGCCGCCTGCATAGGTGAACCCGTGGGAGCGAGCCTGCTCGCGATAGCGTCCTGTCAGACAACACTTATTGCCTGATAGACCTTTCGCGAGCAGGCTCGCTCCCACAGGCATTTGCGTTATGCCACGCTCGAACAAAAACCCTATACAATGTGCGCTTTTTAGCGATCCTGAAACCAAGGAGCTTTAGTGAGCACGTTGCCACCCTGCCCGAAATGCAATTCCGAATACACCTACGAAGACGGCGCCCAGCTGATCTGCCCGGAGTGCGCCCACGAATGGTCCGCCAGCGGTGAAGCAGAAGCTTCGTCCGATGACGCCGTGAAAAAGGATTCGGTGGGCAACGTCCTGCAGGACGGCGACACCATCACCGTGATCAAGGACCTCAAGGTCAAGGGCACGTCGCTGGTAGTCAAGGTCGGCACCAAGGTCAAGAACATCCGCCTGTGCGATGGAGACCACGACATCGACTGCAAGATCGACGGTATCGGCCCGATGAAGCTCAAATCCGAGTTCGTCAGAAAGGTCTGATCCTTTCGTATTCCATCCCGCGCCCGGCGTGGGATGGAGCTTCGCCCTCCCCCGCCTCCCCCAGTCTTTCCTCGCAATAGCCAAACGCCAGCCGTGTTGACCTGACACAACCTTTACCCGGAAAAAAGCACAAACCGCCAATAGGCCCTTGCTATTTATTGAATAAGAATTATTCTCATTGAACCCAATCAATGGAGATGAGCCCCATGACTTATTTGATCGATGCCTGGCTGGACCGCCCACACCCTTACCTGCGGATCCTGCATCGGGAAACCGGTGAAGTCTGTGCGGTACTTGAAGAGGAAGCCTTGAACGAGCTGCAGGATCAGGGTGACCTGGACGTCAACGGCTTGAGTTCCAGCGAGCCGGTGGTGCTCAAGGAACTGGTGCGCAATCTGTTTCTGTTCTGCTATGCGCGGGCGTTGCGCCCGGCGGGGGATCTCAACGGCAAGTTTCACCCATGAGACACCTCGTTAAACGCTGTAACTGTACCTGTAGGAGCGAGCTTGCTCGCGATGGCGATGGCTCAGACAACAGATCGCTGGCTGAAAGGACGCCATCGTCGGAACGCCGCCCGGAGCAGGCTCGCTCCCACATTAGCCCGTCAACCCGACAGGCTGGGTATTACAGAACGTCGAGCAGTTCGACGTCGAACACCAGTACGCTGTGGGGCGGAATGCTGCCAACGCCTTGAGCGCCGTAAGCCAGTTCGCTCGGCACGTACAGACGCCATTTGCTACCGGCGTTCATCAGTTGCAGGGCTTCGGTCCAGCCAGCGATCACGCCGCCGACCGGGAATTCTGCCGGCTGACCACGCTCGTAGGAGCTGTCGAACACGGAACCGTCGATCAGGGTGCCGTGGTAGTGGGTACGCACGGTGTCTTCACGGGATGGCTTGGCGCCTTCACCGGCGGTCAGCACTTCGAATTGCAGACCGGAAGCCAGGGTGGTGATGCCGTCGCGCTTGGCGTTTTCCGCCAGGAACGCAACGCCTTCTGCGGCAGCGGCTTCAGCCTTGGCTGCAGCTTCAGCCTGCATGATTTCACGGATCACCTTGAAGCTCGCGGACAGTTCTTCCTGACCCACACGGCTTGGCTTACCGGCGAATGCGTCGGTCAGGCCGGCCAGGATCGCGTCCAGGCTCACGCCCGGTGGCGGGTTGTCGCGCAGTTGGTCGCCCAACTGACGGCCAATGCCGTAGCTGACGCGGGTTTCGTCGGTGGACAGATTTACTTCAGACATGACACTGCTCCGCTGTGCGGGCGACCGTGGGTTTGCCGCGCATGCACAGCTACCCCGGAGCGCCCGGAACCAAAAAGGGTCAGCAGACTAGCACAGATGAGGCGTATCAGTGATGCCAGGCGGAACCGAAGCCCAGTGGCACCTTCAGGCAATCTTCCTCGCCTGCCGCCATGCCGCACATTTCATCCTGGACCGAGGTGTGCACCAGGTTCAGTGGCAGGTCAGGAAAGGAGCGCAGCACCTCACGCGCGTGCTCGATCGAACGCAGGTGGTACATCTGGCCACGGGCATCGCTCAGCGGGTAGGCCGCACCGTGCATGCGCGCCTCGATCAGGTAGATCCCGCCTTCCAGCGAGAGCACGTTCAGCTCTTCGACCTTTCCGGCGATGGCATAAGCATGTAGTTCTTCAAAGTTCATGAACGCACCCCACGCACAGGCGAGACAATACTCCTACAGGCATAGGCGTCAGAACATCAAAGTACAAGCCAAAAGCGCCACCGCTGGTCTGTTTCAAGCGGTGGCGCCTGCCAATCAGTGCTTGGTGACCTTGTCCAGGTAACCCATGGCGAACGCCGAGACCACGAAGGTCATGTGAATGATCACGTACCACATCAGGTGCTCGGGATCGACGTTCTTGGCGTCCATGAAGATGCGCAGCAGGTGAATGGACGAAATCGCCACGATGGACGCCGCGACCTTCATCTTCAACGAAGACGAGTCCATGGTGCCCAGCCAGTTGAGCTTTTCCTTGGAGTCATTGATGTCCAACTGCGACACGAAGTTTTCGTAGCCGGAAATCATTACCATCACCAGCAAACCGCCCACCAGTGCCATGTCGATCAGCGACAGCAGGACCAGGATCAGGTCCGACTCGGCCATCGAGAACACGTTGGGGATGACGTGAAAGACTTCCTGGAAGAATTTCAGTGCCAGCGCCAGCAAGCCGAGGGACAGGCCGAAGTAGATCGGCGCCAGCAGCCAGCGGGAGGCGTACATTGCATTTTCGATAAAGCGTTCCATTGAATCTCACACGTGGGTTGGAAATGGCCGCGAGTATACCAGTCGCCTGTTACACCCAGAAACCGTCGGGAAATCCGCGACCTGCACGTGTATGACAAGGTTTTTCTGCTAGTGTCCAAACCATTGACAGCCAAGTGATATCAGACAGGAAGACTGGAAATGGATGGGCGAGTGCCGTTGAGGAGCCTTGGGATTTGTCTGACCTTGCTGATGGGCGGCTGCTCCCCCGGTGATGAGCACGCCAGGTCAGCCTGGAAGAAAAGACCGCGCAGTTCGAAACGGCTCTGGAGTCGATTCACGACCCCAAACTCAAGGATGCCGTGACCGAGCTGGGCAGCTCGCTGCTATTGCTCGAACGTGCGCAACTCAAGCTCGACAGCAAACCGGTGGAAACCGAATACGGCGAGGACATTCTTGCCGTGCTCAAGCACTACCCCACGCCCCAAGCGCTGGTCGACACCTACATCAACGGCCTGATCGTGCTGCACAAGGATTCCAGCTCCGATTACCTGACCGACCTGCAACCGCTGTTCCCCTTCAACTTCGATCTCCCCGCCGGGTTCCTCTTCCCCCACGGGGTGGAATGGCAATCGGTGACCCTGAGCAACAAACGCGTGATTGCGTTTCAGCCGGAATGGTCGGAAACCGATCCAGGCATTCAACTGAGCCCATCGAGTTCGAACGTGACCAACCCCGACGACCTCACGGTGACCTACCCTTTCATCGAGGGCCTGGAGGTGCAGAACCAGCACCAGCCACAACCGGTCAGCCTGAAAGGCAAGGTAGAGGTCATCGCACCGCGTCGGCTCTACAGCTTCGAGCTGACCAGCAAGGACATCGGCCAGACCCGCAGCAACGAAAACCTGAGCGTCACCCTGCTGAGCCTGACCAACAACTACGCGGAAATCGCATACCACAACAGCGCACCGTTGGCTCCGGAGGTCGCCGAGACACCCGTGGTCCCGCTGATCGTCCAGGCCAGGGACACCACCGGGCAATTTCTTTCGCGCTCGGGCTCGATCAACCAGAGCGCCGCACAAATTGCCTTCTACCACCAGCAACTGACCCGGATGCAGAAGGAGAAGGCCTGGAGCGAGGCCCTGGAAAAACAACTCGAAGAAGAGCAGCAGGCCTTCGAGAAACAGCAGAAGAACCTGTACTCCAAGGTGTATTTCAACGGCCCGATCGACCGCCTCGAAGTCAGCCTGCTGGACTTCTCGAGCGCCACGGTGACACGCAGAGAGCTCGACCTGCCGGTCCGCCGCTTCGATCAGCACACCACCGAAAAAGCCATCCAGCCGCTGACACTGCCCGTGGTGGTGTACGACGATCAGGCTCCCCTATGGCTCAAAGGCGCGACACTGAGCGAAGAGCAACTGAAAAAAAGCGTCAGCATCCGGCAATCGGTCGAGGAGCCAAGCGCCGCGCTGATCGAGTTCGACCACACCCGCACCTTCAATGACGAGATGCTGGGGACCTCTTTCAACCCTGGCGACAGCCCGGTCACGTTCTTCACCGAGGACAGCAGCGGCAAACGCGACGAGCCCATTGAGTTACCGGAAGAGGCCTACCAAATTGATCCTCTGCGCGGCCTCATTACTTACGACTTGAACCTGTTCGCACAAACGCCGGCCTATGCCGTGGGCTCAATGCCGATGTTCCTGGCCACAGTGGACAAAAACACCTTCGAGGCTCACGCACTGCCCCACGGGCTGGAGTTCAAGGGCAATGCGCTGGTGGTGGACCTGAAACGGTTCCCCGCCCAGGACTGGCGCTTTTTCGTCAGTGACGACAGCGGCCATTATCTCAAGGAAATTCTCTCGGTCAGCCATGACGCGAGCACGGAAGGCCCGGCGTTGTTCGGCGTACATTACTTCTACGGCCAGCCGACCCGACTGGAAACCTACCAGCGAACCGACCTCACCACCGTGCAATACGGTTTCGAGGTCAAGCTCGACAAGGCCGACCTTTCCAACCTCGCCCAATGATCCTGTCGATCAGGACGGAAAGCCGCCCTGGTTACGGCAGCGTCCGCCGTTGATTTCCCGCAACTGGGCTTGCAGGTGCAGGCACCAGATCTGCGGGTCGTCCGCCAGCTCGTAACCGTGCAGGGTCAGGCTTTCGACAATGGTGTCGAGGATCGACTCCGCTGCAAAGGGTCCGGGAAACGGCCCCTGGGCTTTGATGGCTGAAGGTTGTTCGCCGGCCATTCCGGCGGCGAAGAGCAGGGTCCACATGCCCGTATCCCCCGCCAAAGGGCGGATGGCACATTCGATACGGGTCACAAGGCCCAGGCATTGACGGGTGAGGCAGAGGTTGCGCGACATGGCGGCGACCCTCGGTAGATCCGCTGTTCAACTCCCCCGGGGAGCTGTCTCGATCCAGTGATGACTCTCCTTATCCTTGAGCTGAGGATAGAAGAAAAGTTCGACCCGCATGCTCACCGAGACCAGAAGGCGCCGAATGGTCATTGTGTGAATTTTGACGTCAGGGTGATGGCACTTTTCAGCGCAGATCAGAAGCAATTGTGGGAGCGAGCCTGCTCGCGATGAGGATGTGTCAGACACGATGATGTCGGCTGACACTCCCTCATCGCGAGCAAGCCCGCTCCCACAGGGTATTGCGTTGACCTCAGGTGCGGTTACGCCGGCTTCGCCTCCGCCAGCGCTTCCTGTGCCGCTTCCTTCTCGGCTTCCTTGAGGTCTTCTTCGCTGATCATCTCGGCGATCACACGCAGGCGCTCGACCACTCGCGCGTTGACGCTGCCTTCCGGGAACTCGCCGTTCTCATCCGGCGCACCGGCTGGCTCGCCCACCAGCAGGCTCAGGGCCTCGTCTGCCTGGCGCACCGCGTAGACGTGGAACTGCCCGGCGCGCACCGCCGCCAGCACTTTCTCGTCGAGCATCAGCGTGGCGACGTTGGCGTGAGGGATGATCGCCCCCTGCTCGCCCGTCAGCCCGCGTGCTTCGCAGAGACGGAAGAAGCCTTCGATCTTCTCGTTGACCCCGCCCACCGCCTGCACTTCACCGAACTGGTTGATGGAGCCGGTGATCGCAAAACACTGCTTGAGCGGCGTCTTCGACAAGGCCGAGATCAACGTGCAGGCCTCACCCAGCGATGCACTGTCGCCATCGACGTAACCGTAGGACTGCTCCAGGGCGATACTCGCGGAAATCGCCAGCGGGAATTCCTGAGCGTAGCGGCTGCCCAGGTACCCGGTCAGGATCATCACGCCCTTGGAGTGAATCGGCTGGCCGAGGTTGACCTCGCGCTCGATGTCGACGATGCCGCTGCCACCGGGGTAGACCGTGGCGGAGATCCGCGCCGGCACCCCGAAGGCCGAGTCACCGACCTCCAGCACCGTCAGCCCGTTGCACTTGCCGACGGCCGCGCCATCGGTGTCGATCAGGATGATCCCAGCCAGCATGTCGTCGAGAATCCGTGCCGAGACGCGCCCGGTGCGGGTGGCCTTGGCCTTGAGCGCGCGCTCGATGTGCCCGGCGTCGGTCATTTCGTCGCCGGCCAGGTGACGGATGAAATCCGCCTCGCTGACCAGCTGGAACAGATCACCGATACGTGCCGACAAACGCCCCTGGTGCTCAGCCAGCCGCGCGCTGTAAGTGGCCAGGCGCGCCACCGCATCGGCGGTCAGCGGTGCCATGCCTTCTTCGGAAGTGCGGGTTTTCAGCAACTGCGCGAATTGCTCCAGGCTCTCGTCGACCATCGGGATGTCTTCGTCGAAATCCACCAGGACCCGGAACATCTCCTGGAAGTCCGGATCGAGGTCCTGCAGCGTGTAGTACAGCTGGCGCGCACCGATGATGATGACTTTGACCTGCAACGGAATGTGTTGCGGCGTCAGGGTCACCGTGGCGATACGCCCCAGCTCGCCCAGTGGCGATTCCATCTTCAGCTTGCGCGATTGCAGGGCGCGCTTGAGCGCATCCCACACGAATGGCTCACCGAGCATTTTTTCCGCTTCAAGAATCAGGAAGCCGCCATTGGCGCGGTGCAAGGCCCCCGGACGCAACTGCCGATAGGTGGTGTAGAGCGCGCCCTGATCCGTGCTGTACTCGATGCGACCAAACAAATTCTCGTAGGTCGGGTGCGGCTCGAACACCACCGGCGCGCCGCCGCTGGCCGAATGCCCCACCACCAGGCTTGGCGCATATTGCTCTTCGAGCATTTTGCGCGCCACGGCGTCGGCCTTACTGTCGTCCACCAGTTGCTCGACCACGGTCTTGAGCAGGTAGACCTGCATCGCTTGCAGGTAGCCGCACACCGCCGCGTTCTCGGCGTATTTCTCCGACAACGGCGCAAGCAACGGCTGCAAGGCCAGGGTGATGGTTTCTTCGTTGAGGTGGCGCAGTTGATTGCTCGACTCACGCTTCCACTGCGGCAGGCTGGCGAGTTCTTCGTTGAGGCGCTCTTCGAGGGCGGAAATGTCGTCATGGAAGCGTTCGCGATCCGCTTCCGGCAGTTGGGCGAATTCCGCTTCATCCAGGGCTTTGCCGTCCAGCATCGGGGTGAACGCGATGTTGCTGGCATCGCGGTACAGCGCGACGTCCTTCTCCAGCGCCAGGCGCTCGATGACGTCCAGGGCCTTGTCGTAGCGCTGGTTGAAGGCGCGGTCGATGCCGCTTTTCTTCTGCTGGTAGGACGGGTGCTCGAACACCGCCGGGAAGGTCGCCAGCAGGTTGTCGATCAAGCCGTTGATGTCGCCGATGAACGCGCCGGCGCTGCCCGACGGCAACTCCAGGGCACGGGGCTCGCGCGGCTCGTCGAAGTTGTTGACGTAGACCCAGTCCGACGGGGTCTGCAAACGCTTGCCTTCGGCCTTCAGGTAGCGTTTGACGAACGAGAACCGGCCGGTGCCGGGTTCGCCCATGACGAATACGTTGTAACCGGGGCGCGGCATGGCCACGCCGAACTGCAAGGCTTCGACCGCACGTTCCTGGCCAAGCACACCGCGGAAGGGCTCCAGATCATTGGTGGTAGAGAAGCTGAACTGTTCAGCGGAAAACGGACGAGTCAGCGCTTCAGGCGGCAGACGCAGGCTGGCAGCAACAGGATCAGGCATCGGGCTTCCTTACATCAGGCGGGGCAGATAGCGGCATTCTGGCGCTGCCCATGCCCCACTGGCAAGGCGCGCCTTGTGCCAAAGCATAGCCAACCGTTCGCCCCCAGGCGGGCCGGCTCCAAATCCGTGTTTGCAACGAATATTTTGCAAAAAACAACGGAACCCCGGGATCGTGCCTAAACTCCAAACTGCGCGACTGGAACAATAACCGGTCCACTGGCGCCAGTTCGGGCCAAACCCTTGTCCATTGGTATGCACATAAAGAGAACAAAGCTATGAAACGGATTCTTCTCGGTACTCTCTTCACCGCTGTATCCCTCAACGCCATGGCACAAGCGCCAGGCGGCCCGGATTGCGGTTGGGGCAACATGCTGTTCGAAGGTCAGCGTGGTACTCCGGCTCACTTCCTGGCATCCACCACCAACGGCACTTCCGGCAACGCAACGTTCGGTATGACCTCCGGCACCAACGGTTGCTCGACCAATGCGTCGCTGACCTATGGCGGCAAATCCTGGTTCGCCATGAATGGCATGATGAACGAGCTGTCCGAAGACATGGCCAAAGGTAACGGCGAAGCGCTGACAACCTACGCCGTGGTACTGGGCGTGGCGCCGGAGGACCGTGCGCACTTCGCCGCCGTGACTCACGAGCACTTCCAGCAGATCTTCAGCAAGGCTGACGTGACCGCTGAAGACGTGCATACCAACACCCTGGCCGTCCTGAAGAACGATCCGCGTCTGGCCAAGTACGCTACTCAGGCTTAAGCTCGAGCCGCCCGTTCCTTTTGGGGAGCGGGCTTTATTTTTTTGACCTGCCCCTCTTTGGGTCTTTGTTTTTTCGACTTTAAGTTGCCCACTATGCTCAAACGCCTTGCCTGGCTGGCGCTGTGTGCCTGCGCCCCGCTGTCCGCCGCGCCTCACCTCGACCATCAACGTTTGCAGCAACTGGCCAACGACCCTTTCTGGATTTCCATAGGCCATTACGAAACCGCCAAACTCGGCGGCTGGCGCAGCTATGTCAGCGACAGCAAGTTCTTCCTGGCGCCCGACGGTAACGAACACCCCGACCGCGAACTGGCGGCGACCGTAGAGGCGCTGTATGCCCCGGCCAGTGCCGGCGAGCAGCATGCCCAGTGCGTGTACCCGTCGCGCACCCGCTGGCTGAAGGCGCAACTCAACCTGACCGACCTGCCGGCGCCTGACTGCGCCGAGTTCAAGAAATGGTTCAAGGATGTCTCGCCCCACAGCGCGGTGATGATTTTCCCGGCGGCCTACCTCAACAGCCCGTCGTCGATGTTCGGCCACACCCTGCTGCGCATCGACCAGGCGGACGTGCAGAACGACAAGACCTCGCTGCTCAGCTACGCGATCAACTTCGGCGCCTACATCGAAGGTTCGGACAACAGCATCCTGTACGCCTGGAAAGGCTTGATGGGCGGTTATCCGGGGCTGTTCGCGCTGGTGCCCTACCAGGAAAAACTCTCGGAGTACCGCAGCCTGGAAAACCGCGACCTGTGGGAGTACCGGTTGAACCTGACACCACAGGAAACCGAGCGCATGGTCGAGCACGTCTGGGAGCTGAAGCAGATCAAGTTCGACTACTTCTTCTTCGATGAAAACTGCTCCTACCGCCTGCTGGAACTGTTGCAGGTGGCGCGCCCGAGCCTGCGCCTGACCGAACAATTCCCCCTGACCGCCATTCCCACCGACACCGTGAAAGCGGTGAAGGACGCAGGCCTGGTGGAGTCGATCCAGTACCGGCCATCACGCGAGCGCGAATTGCTCAGCCGCGCCGAGGCGCTGGACCCGGAAGAACAGCAATGGGTGCTGAAGGTCAGCGCCGATCAGAAACAATTGCAGGATCCCGCGTTCAAGGCCCTGCCCCGGGCACGCCAGGCGCTGATCATCGACGCCGCCTACCGCCTGGAACGCTACCGCGCCAACGGCCAGGAGCGTGACCCGCAACGGGCCCAGCGCAGTTTCGAGCTGCTGCGGGCGATCAACCAGAACCCGGCGCCGGAGCTGGACATCGCGCAACCCGGCCTGCCCGAGGACGGTCATGAATCCCGCACCTGGCAAGCCGGCCTCGGCACCCGCGGCGACAAGGCTTTTGGCGAGTACGGCCTGCGCATGGCCTATCACGACCTCAACGACAATGCCGAGAGCTTCCCCCTGGGCGCGCAGATCGAAATCCTGCAAATGAAACTGCGCCAGTACGAGGGCAACGAGTGGCAATTGCAGCAACTGGACTTGGCGACCATCCGCTCCCTGACGCCGCGCAACGAGCTGCTGCAACCGCTGTCATGGCAAGTGACCGGCGGCCTGGAGCGGGTGCCTGGCAAGCATGACGATGAAACACTGGTCAGCCACGTCAACGGTGGCGGTGGCGGCACCTGGCAACTGAGCGAAGACATGCTCGGGTTTGCCCTGGGCACCGTGCGCGTGGAGCACAACAACGATTTTGCCGAATTCATCTCGCCCGCTGCCGGTTTCAACAGCGGCCTGCTGTGGAAAAACCCGCTGGGCAATTTCAGCCTGGAGGCCAAGGGCGACTTTTTCACCAATGGCGAAGTACGCCGTAGCCTGAGCCTGAACCAGCAGTGGGAGCTGTCGCGCAACCTGGGCCTGCGCCTGAGCGCCCAGCGCGAGTTCAGCCACCTGGCCACCCCGGAAAACGAGGTGATGCTTGAGGTGAAGTGGTATCACTATTAAGAATTTTGCCCCTGACCCTGTAGGAGCGAGCTTGCTCGCGATGGCGGTCGATCAGGCGCTCAATGATGTCTGAACGGACGCTATCGCGAGCAAGCTCGCTCCTACAGGGAAATCAGCATTCAACGGATCCATCACACCCCTTTCACGAATGGCTCACGAACCGGCGCCTAGACTTGCTTCATTAGCCGGGAGTCGATGATGTGGCGTTGTGCAGCGGTAGTGGGTGTGTTGATGTTGATCGCGGGGTGCCAGACGACCCACGAAGATTTGATTGCCAGGGGTTATCCACCGGCGTTCGCCGACGGTTTCGATGACGGTTGCAGCAGCGGGCGCCAGGCGGCTGGGGCGATCAGTGGCGAGTTTCGCAAGAATGTCCCGCGCTACCTCAAGGACGCGCAATACGCCGAAGGCTGGAGCGATGGCTTTCGCCAGTGCCAGGCCATGCGCGAGAGCCAGGACCGCGAGGACTATTACAGCCGTCATTGGGACGAGCGGGACAAGGCCTGGCAGCAGCAGAAAGACCAGGACACCGCCCGGGCATTTCGCTCGCAATGAGTCGCTATCAGACATCCATTGAAACCAATAGCCTGTGACCATGGCCCAAACCCTATAACGGGAGGACACCATGAGTCGCGCCTTCGTCAATGAAGATAACGCCGCTGCGCAAGCCGACCAGCCCGTCGAACGGCAGGTCAGCGCGCAGCCCAATTACGTTACGCCGGCAGGTCTTGCCCAATTGCAGGCAAAGGTCGCCGAGTTGCAACTGCGCCACGGCGAGCAGTCGGCCAAGGGTGAACAGGCCGACAAGCAACGCTTGGCCGACCTGGAGCGCGACCTGCGTTACTTCAATCAACGTGTGCAAAGCGCCCAAGTGGTGCCGGCGCCAAGCTCAACGCAAAAAGTGCAGATCGGCAGCCGCGTGACCTTCGCCGACGAGCATGACACCGAAAGGACCGTGCAACTTGTCGGCGAGGACCAGGCCGACGCGACCGCCGGCCTGATCAACTGGGGCTCGCCGCTGGGGCGGGCGCTGCTCGGGGCGCAACTCGGTGACGAGGTGCTGTGGCAACGCCCGGCCGGTGATCAGACGATCGAGATCATCCGCATCGAGCCGGCTTAAACCACGCCCTGGGCGAGCATGGCGTCGGCGACCTTGACGAAACCGGCGATGTTCGCGCCCTTGACGTAGTTGATCCGGCCATTCTCTTCGCCGTAATGCACGCAGGCATGGTGGATCGACTGCATGATCGCGTGCAGCTTGCTGTCCACTTCGCCACCGGTCCACAGCAGGCGCATGGCGTTCTGCGACATTTCCAGGCCGCTGACCGCGACACCGCCAGCGTTGGAGGCCTTGCCCGGCGCAAACAGGATGCCGGCCTCGATGAACAGGTCCACGGCGTCCAGGGTGGTCGGCATGTTCGCGCCTTCAGCCACGCACACGCAGCCGTTACGCAGCAGCGTGCGCGCGGCGTCGGCATCCAGCTCGTTCTGGGTCGCGCAGGGCAGCGCGATGTCGCACGGCAGCTCCCACGGGCACTGGCCGGCACGGAACTCCAGGCCGAACGCCGCGGCCAGCTCGCTGATGCGCCCGCGCTTGACGTTTTTCAGCTCCAGCAGCGCCAGCCATTGCTCCTCGGTCAAACCGGTCTCGCAGTACAGCGTGCCTTCGGAGTCGGACAGCGAAATCACCTTGCCGCCCAGGTCCATGACTTTGCGCGCCGCGTACTGCGCCACGTTGCCGGAACCGGAGATCGCCACGCGCTTGCCTTCGACGGCCTGGCCGCTGCGCTTGAGCATTTCCTCGGCGAAATACACACAGCCGAAACCGGTGGCTTCCGGGCGAATCAGGCTGCCGCCGTAGCTGGGGCCCTTGCCGGTCAGCACGCTGGTGAACTGGTTGCTCAGGCGCTTGTACTGGCCGAACAGGAAACCGATTTCGCGGGCACCGACGCCGATGTCACCGGCCGGCACGTCAACGTCGGCGCCGATGTGGCGGTACAACTCGCTCATGAAGGCCTGGCAGAAGCGCATGACTTCAGCATCGCTCTTACCTTTCGGATCGAAGTCCGAACCGCCCTTGCCGCCGCCCATGGGCAACGAGGTCAGCGAGTTCTTGAAGGTCTGCTCGAACGCGAGAAATTTCAGCACACCGAGGTTGACCGACGGGTGGAAGCGCAAACCGCCCTTGTACGGACCGATGGCGCTGTTCATCTGCACGCGGAAGCCGCGGTTGACCTGCACCTTGCCCGCATCATCGACCCAGGACACGCGGAACGTGATCGCCCGCTCCGGCTCGCAGATGCGCTCCAGGATGCCGGAGGTCAGATAATGCGGATTGGCCTCCAGAAACGGCCACAGGCTACGCAGGACTTCTTCCACCGCCTGGTGGAATTCCGGCTGGTCCGGGTCGCGTTTTTTCAGTCGGGCAAGGAAGGAGTCGACGGATTCGATCATGGAAAAGTCTCGGCACATTTGTTGTCATTGGGCCGGACTGTAACAAAGGATTCACGCACTGGAACAGCGCAAAATGTCGCAGTTATGAAATTAAATGGTGCATTTGTATAAATTGATTGGGGTTTTCAGGAGTTTTTGCACCAGAAAAAGGAGCTCCGACTTGAGAATTGCACCAGCAGTGACACCGTAATCGCGAGCGGGCTCGCTCCCACAGAGAAGATCCCAATGGTCACAAAATCAAGGCCAAAAGACAGCCTACTGTGGGAGCGAGCCTGCTCGCGATGAATCCACTGCGGTCAAACGGCCAGGCACAAAAAACGGAGCCCGAAGGCTCCGTTTTTTCATGCCACCAACCCGAAATCAGGCCAGTTTCTTGTGCCGTACACGGTGCGGCTGGGCAGCCGCCTCGCCGAGGCGTTTCTTGCGATCGGCTTCGTACTCGGTGTAGTTGCCTTCGAAGAACACCGCTTGCGAGTCGTCTTCGTACGCCAGGATGTGTGTAGCCACGCGGTCCAGGAACCACCGATCGTGGGAGATCACAATGGCGGCGCCCGGGAAGTCCAGCAGGGCTTCTTCCAGGGAACGCAGGGTTTCGACGTCGAGGTCGTTGGACGGTTCGTCGAGCAGCAGGACGTTGCCGCCCTCTTTCAGGGTCAGGGCCAGGTGCAGGCGACCACGCTCACCACCGGACAGGTCCTTGACGAACTTCTGCTGATCGCCGCCCTTGAAGTTGAAGCGACCGACGTAGGTACGCGACGGGATCTCGTAGTTGCCGATGCGGATCTGGTCCGAACCGTCGGAGATCTGCTGGAACACGGTCTTGCTGCCGTCGAGGTCTTCGCGGCTCTGGTCGACGCAGGCCAGTTGCACGGTTTCGCCGATTTCGATGCTGCCCGAATCCGGTGTTTCCTTGCCCATCAGCATGCGGAACAGGGTCGACTTACCGGCACCGTTACCACCGATCACGCCAACGATGGCGCCTTTAGGCATGGCGAACGACAGGTTGTCGATCAGCACGCGATCGCCGTAGCCCTTGGTGACGTTCTTGAATTCGATGACCTTGTCGCCCAGGCGCGGACCGGCCGGGATGTAGATCTCGTTGGTTTCGCTGCGCTTCTGGAATTCCTGCGATTGCATTTCTTCGAAGCGTTGCAGACGAGCCTTGGATTTCGACTGGCGGGCCTTGGCGCCTTTGCGCACCCACTCCAGTTCTTCCTTCATGGCTTTTTCGTGAGCCGATTGCTGCTTGGATTCCTGGGCCAGACGATCGGACTTGGCTTCCAGCCAACCCGAATAGTTGCCCTCGTAAGGAATGCCCGCGCCGCGGTCGAGTTCCAGAATCCAGCCGGCGACGTTGTCCAGGAAGTAACGGTCGTGCGTGATCGCAACCACGGTGCCCGGGAAGTCGTGGAGGAAGTGTTCCAGCCAGGCGACGGAGTCGGCATCCAGGTGGTTGGTCGGTTCGTCGAGCAGCAGCATGTCCGGCGCGGACAGCAGCAGGCGGCACAGGGCCACACGACGTTTTTCACCACCGGACAGGTGCTCGACCTTGGCGTCCCAGGCCGGCAGGCGCAGCGCATCGGCGGCGACTTCCAGCTGGCGCTCCAGGTTGTGGCCGTCGCCCGCCTGCAGGATGGCTTCGAGCTTGGCCTGTTCGGCGGCCAGCTTGTCGAAGTCGGCATCCGGCTCGGCGTAGGCGGCGTAGACCTCATCCAGGCGAGCCTGGGCGTCCTTGATCACGCTGACGGCCTCTTCGACCACTTCACGTACGGTTTTGGTCGGGTCCAGCAGCGGTTCCTGTGGCAGGTAACCGATGTTCAGTTCCGGCATCGGGCGGGCTTCACCTTCGAACTCAGTGTCGACGCCGGCCATGATTTTCAGCAGCGTGGATTTACCCGAACCGTTGAGGCCGAGCACGCCGATCTTGGCGCCAGGGAAGAAGGACAGCGAAATGTTTTTCAGGATTTCCCGCTTCGGCGGAACAACTTTGCCCAGCCGATGCATGGTGAAGACGTATTGAGCCATGGAGAACCTTGGGTCAGTGACTGATAAATGATTGGAGCAGGCGATGCCTGGCCAGGCCGTGCGCGCCGTCGCTTGATGACTATCAATGCCGCGCGCTGAAAAAAACCTGATTCTAGGAGCTGGAACGCTCCCGCGTAACCGGCAAAGCTACCTGAATGACGAGAGGCAGTCCAGCCGAACGGGGCTGGCACTTTGCCACAACTCAAGGCATGCTAGCCGCCCTTCGGGCGTCCGGCTTATAGTGCACGTCGCGCCAGTCCAGCCAAACCCCAGGATCACAGCTTGTCCAACGTCACGCCGCCCCTGACCACCCGTGCCCCGACTGCCGCGCCCGGCTCGCCCCTGCGCGGAACCCTGAAAGGCGCCTTGGCGACCCTGGTGTTGCTGCTGCTCGCCCTGCTGTTCTGGCAGTTGCTGGATCAACTGCGCGAAACCCAGAAGAACCAGCGCCAGTACACCATCGACTATACGGCCGATCTGGCCGCGCAAGTCAGCCTGAACATGTCGCTCAACGCGCAGATCGCCCTCAATCTGCTGCCGATCGTCGAACAACCGCAAAGCCTCGACGAACAGCAGGAGCTGTTGCGCAAGCTGCAAAAAAGCCTGCCTGACCTGCTCAGCATCGCGCTGCTGAGCCCCTCGGGCAAAATCCTCAGTGACAGCGCCCCGGACAGCGAGGACGCCGACTACCTGGCCGAACTGGTTCGTCGCAGCCGTGCCCAGGTCCATTACTTCAGCAATGCCGATAACGGCACGATGGTGCACCTGTTGTTGCATCAGTCCAGCGGCAGCAGTCGCGGTTATTGGGCGCTGCGGCTCAAACCGGGCTTTTTCTCGGTACTGACCCAGCAGAACGAAGCCGGCGTGCGCCCCCTGTGGCTGGTGGAAAACCGCGTCAATCACCAGGTGATCAGCCGCGACGAAGGGGCCCTGACCAAGCCCGGCGAGTTGACCGAGGTCGATGTGGCCAACAGCGTGCTGACCGTGCCGCTGAGCTACAGCGACTGGCAATTGCGCGGGCTGTTCGACCGTCAGCGGGTCATCGAGGAACTGCTGCCGGCCTTCATCGGCAAATGCCTGCTGGGCCTGGCGTTCTCCCTGCTGCCGCTGATCGCCCTGTTGAACCTGCGCCGTCGCCAGCGCCAGGTGACGGAAGGTCGCCGGCGCTACCAGGATATTTTCGAAGGCACCGGCGTTGCGCTGTGCGTGCTCGATGTGTCGGGCCTGCGCAGCGCGTTCGACAAGGCCAACCTGCATGACAGCGAAGCGTTGCAGGCCTGGTTGGCGGTACCGGAACAGCGACGTCAGATGCTGCAGGAGCTGCGCATCGCCGAAGTCAATCAGGTGGCGTTGCAACTGCTCAACGTCAGCACCAGTGAGCAGGCCTGGAAACTGCTGATCGACGGCCAGCCACTGGACAGCACCGCCATTGGCAATCAGGTGCTCGAGGCCGTCCTCAATCAGCAGAAACAGCTTGAACTGGAAATCAAACTGCCGGACGCCGATGGCCGCGACCAGCATTTGTGGCTGGTACTGCGCCTGCCGGAAGACCAGGACGACTACAAGGCGGTGATCCTGAGCATCAACGACATCACCAGTCGCAAGCTCATCGAACTGTCCTTGCTCGAACGCGAAGGCTTCTGGTCCGACGTGGTGCGCACCGTACCCGATCACCTGTACGTGCAGGATGTGATCAGCCAGCGGATGATCTTCAGCAACCACCACCTGGGCCAGACACTCGGTTACAACCGCACCGAGCTGCACCAGATGGGCGAGTACTTCTGGGAAATCCTGCTGCACCCCGAAGACGCCGACCATTATCACCGCTTGCGCCAGACCCAGCGCCACGGGGGCTACGCCCAACTGCTGCAATGCCATTTGCGCTTCCGTCATCGCGACGGCAAATGGCGGCGCTTCGACATTCGCGAACAAGCCCTGGCGCGAGACAAATACGATCAGGTCACGCGGATCATCGGTGTGGCCAAGGACATTACCGAACAGATCGAAGCCAGCGAGTCGCTGCGCGACAGCGAACAACGCTACCGGATGCTCGCCGAGAGCATCAGCGACGTGATTTTCTCCACCGACAGCAAGCTCGCGCTCAACTATGTCAGCCCGTCGGTGCAAGGCGTGCTGGGCTATGACGTCGACTGGATCTTCCAGAACGGCTGGCAGAGCACCATTGCCAACCCTCAGCAACTGTCCGGCATCTTCAGCCTGATGGATCGCGTCAGCAAGGCGCTGGACAAGCCTGATCAACTGGCGCTGCTGCGCAGCCAGGTGCAGACCCAACTGTTTGTGTTCGACTGCCTGCGCGGCGATGGGCGCAAGATCCCGATCGAGTTGCGCCTGGTACTGGTCTGGGATGAACACGGCGCCTTCGAGGGCGTGCTCGGGGTCGGTCGCGACATCAGCCAGCAACGCCGCGCCGAGAAAGACCTGCGCATGGCCGCCACGGTATTCGAGCACTCGACCTCGGCGATCCTGATCACCGACCCGGCCGGCTATATCGTCCAGGCCAACGAGGCCTTCAGCCGCGTCAGCGGTTATGCGGTGGAACAGGTGCTCGACCAGCTGCCGAACATCCTCACGGTGGACGAGCAGCAGGAAGCGCACCTGCGTTATGTGCTCAAGCAACTGAACCAGAACAGCACCTGGGAAGGCGAAGTCTGGCTCAAGCGTCGCAACGGCGAGCACTACCCTGCGTGGGTCGGTATTACCGCGGTGCTCGACGATGAAGGCGACCTGGCCAGTTATGTGTGCTTCTTCACCGATATCAGCGAGCGCAAGGCCAGCGAACAGCGCATTCACCGCCTGGCCTACTACGACGCCCTGACCCACCTGCCCAACCGCACGCTGTTCCAGGATCGCCTGCACACCGCACTGCAATCGGCGGAGCGGCAGAAGTCGTGGGTGGTGCTGATGTTCCTCGACCTCGACCGGTTCAAGCCGATCAACGACTCCCTGGGCCACGCCGCCGGCGACCGCATGCTCAAGGAAATGGCCACGCGCCTGCTCGGTTGTGTCGACGATGACGATACCGTAGCGCGTATGGGCGGCGATGAGTTCACCCTGCTCCTGCAACCGCGGGTCAACCGTGAGGCGGCCCTGAACCGGGCGATCCACGTGGCCGAACAGATCCTCGCCAGCCTGGTCACGCCGTTCGTGCTCGAAGGCCGCGAGTTCTTCGTGACGGCGAGTATCGGCATCGCGCTGAGCCCGCAGGACGGCAACGAACTCAGCCAGCTGATGAAGAACGCCGACACCGCGATGTACCACGCCAAGGAGCGCGGCAAGAACAACTTCCAGTTCTACCAGACCGACATGAACGCCAGCGCCCTGGAGCGCCTGGAGCTGGAAAGCGACCTGCGCCATGCGCTGGATCAGAACGAATTCATCCTCTACTACCAGCCGCAGTTCAGTGGCGACGGCAAGCGCCTGACCGGTGCCGAAGCCTTGTTGCGCTGGCGTCATCCGCGCCGCGGCCTGGTGCCGCCGGGGGACTTCATCCCGGTGCTCGAAGAACTGGGGCTGGTGGTGGATGTCGGCGACTGGGTGATCAGCGAGGCGTGCCGCCAGCTCAAGACCTGGCATCAGGCCAAGGTGCGCGTGCCGAAGGTCTCGGTGAACATTTCCGCCCGGCAGTTCTCCGACGGCCAACTGGGGACGCGCATCGCCACCATCCTCAAGGAAACCGGCCTGCCGCCGGCGTGCCTGGAGCTGGAACTGACCGAAAGTATCCTGATGCGCGAGGTCAGCGAGGCGATGCAGATTCTCGACGGCCTGAAAAACCTCGGCCTGAGCATCGCCGTCGATGACTTCGGCACCGGTTATTCATCGCTGAACTACCTCAAGCAGTTCCCGATCGACGTGCTGAAAATCGACCGCACCTTCGTCGATGGCCTGCCTTCGGGCGAGCAGGACGCGCAGATCGCCCGGGCGATCATCGCCATGGCCCACAGTCTCAACCTGGCGGTAATCGCCGAGGGTGTGGAAACCCATGAACAGCTCGACTTCCTGCGTGAGCATGGGTGCGACGAGGTTCAGGGGTATCTGTTCGGGCGGCCGATGGCGGCTGGGCGGTTCGAGGCGCAGTTCAGTAATGATGCGTTGTTCGTCTTCGATTGATTTTTGCGGTGCCTGGGCGGACATCTCGCGAGCAGGCTCGCTCCCACAGGGTTCTGCTGCGCCTTTGTGGGAGCGAGCCTGCTCGCGATGAGGCCGCTGCGGGCGCCACATATCCGCTCATGAAGCCCGCTTGTCCATGACATGACGTCCTTTCATATGCCATCTAAAACCCATTGGGTTAGAATGCCCCCCTTTTCTGCCCCCGATCCTTGAGGACCGCCATGTTCAGCCGTGATTTGACTATTGCCAAGTACGACGCCGATCTCTTTGCCGCCATGGAGCAAGAAGCCCAGCGCCAGGAAGAGCACATTGAGCTGATCGCTTCGGAAAACTACACCAGCCCTGCGGTGATGGAAGCTCAAGGCTCGGTGCTGACCAACAAATACGCCGAAGGTTACCCAGGCAAGCGCTACTACGGCGGTTGCGAGTACGTCGACGTGGTCGAGCAACTGGCCATCGACCGCGCCAAGGAGCTGTTCGGCGCCGACTACGCCAACGTTCAGCCACACGCAGGCTCGCAAGCCAACATCGCCGTTTACCTGGCCCTGTTGCAAGCCGGTGACACCATCCTGGGCATGAGCCTGGCCCACGGCGGTCACCTGACCCACGGTGCCAGCGTTTCGTCCTCGGGCAAGCTGTACAACGCCGTTCAGTACGGAATCGACGCCAACGGCCTGATCGACTACGACGAAGTCGAGCGCCTGGCGGTCGAGCACAAGCCAAAAATGATCGTGGCCGGTTTCTCTGCCTACTCGCAGGTTCTGGACTTCCCACGCTTCCGCGCCATCGCGGACAAGGTCGGTGCCTACCTGTTCGTCGACATGGCTCACGTGGCTGGCCTGGTTGCCGCCGGTGTCTACCCGAACCCGGTGCCATTCGCCGACGTGGTGACCACCACCACCCACAAGACCCTGCGCGGTCCACGTGGCGGCCTGATCCTGGCTCGCGCCAACGCCGACATCGAGAAGAAGCTGAACTCCGCGGTATTCCCGGGCGCCCAGGGTGGCCCGCTGGAGCACGTCATCGCCGCCAAGGCGATCTGCTTCAAGGAAGCACTGCAGCCTGAGTTCAAGACCTACCAGCAACAAGTGGTGAAAAACGCCCAGGCCATGGCCAGCGTATTCATCGAGCGCGGTTTCGACGTGGTTTCCGGCGGTACTCAGAACCACCTGTTCCTGCTGTCGCTGATCAAGCAGGAAATCTCCGGTAAAGATGCTGACGCCGCACTGGGCAAGGCCTTCATCACCGTGAACAAGAACTCCGTACCAAACGACCCACGCTCCCCGTTCGTCACTTCCGGTCTGCGCTTCGGCACCCCGGCCGTGACCACTCGTGGCTTCAAGGAAGCCGAGTGCAAGGAACTGGCCGGCTGGATCTGCGACATCCTGGCTGACCTGAACAACGAAGCGGTGATCGACGCCGTTCGTGAGAAAGTCAAAGCCATCTGCAAGAAGCTGCCGGTTTACGGCGCCTGATAGCAGGTCACGGAAAAATCCCGGCCCCGGTGGCCGGGATTTTTTTTGCCCGGGATTTGACTGCACCGAAGACAACGCTTGCTGCCTGGACAGTTAAAGCTGAAATATAAGATCACCAAAACAACAACTCGCCCCAACTTCATTGCTGTTAGTTTAATAATTATCCGGACACTCCGGAATTATCAAAAACTCAACAATGGAATAAATTCAATGGGCCAGAATAAAGAGCGCTCGTTTGTAGCCACAATCAGCACTAATCACGGAAACCTGCATCTACCCAGACTCACTTACGGCAAAACCATGCGCGTCAGGAAACTGGATTACGATGTCCTGTCATTTGAAGCCAACATGGATGTTTCGAACTACCTTTGCGTCTTGCCGGATGCACCGCAGAGAGCCAGGTTCTACTTCTACTGTATCGACGACTACTACTCCATCTATGTATTGACCAACGCCGCTTATCACCGTCAGGCGCTGAGTAACGAGGACAAGGATTTCATCGCCACCATCCCACCCGATCGCGAGCAAACCACCTACAACCTGCTCGATGAGCAGGGGCGCATCATTACCCTTGATGATTTACGCGGTGACAACCCGACCATCAGGATCCAGACCAGGGGTGGAAAACTCCTGAGTGTGCGAGGCAAGACCCGGGTCGGCGGCCTGGTGTGCACCGAGTCCTTCCGCTCGAAACCGCTGGATTTCAAACTCGACATTCTGAGCCGCGGCGCGGCTTGATCAAACCGGCAAGGAGCCAACCATGAGTACTGACAGACAGAAATCCTTCATTGCAACCCTGAGTGTCGACAACCGACATTTGCACTTTCTCGACGTGTTTCACGGTGAACCGGTCTACATCACCAATCCACATTTCAGTGGCGGTGCTTTTACCGGCCGCCCTCGAAAAGTGGACTACTCCCACTTCCTGTCATTGCGTGCCAAGACATCTGCACCGCCAGAAGTTCCCCTGACGATTTACTTCAGACATGCCGACTATGGTTATACGCTTTATATACGAACACCCGGACAACACTACGGAAAGTGCCTGAGCCATGAAAGAGATCTGGTGGGCGCATTCCCGCCAGGGGAAGCCTCTTTGTTCGACTTATTGAACTTCCAGAACTCGTCGATCAACCTGGACCATATAAAAGAAGATGAAACGACGGTTTTTCTGAAACTCAAGAAGACCGGCGTGCTTCACGTGCAAAACTCCCATAACTCCAAACACCTGTTTATCGGGAACACCGGTGGACTGCCGTTGCCCTTCAAACTGAAGATTCTCGAAAGAAACGCACCTTACATTAACCATCCTGACGAGGTCTGATGCGCCAGGAACCGGTTTCAGCGGGCGAGTCAACTCGCCCGCTTCATCGCGGGAGCAATGCCAGCCGTCAATCCGCCGCCATCCTGGCGAACCCCGCCTGGATCTTCTCTTGCGGCAAATCATCGGCGATGAAAACGATCACGCTTTCACGCGGCTCATTCTCGGCCCACTCCGTGTCCCAATCGAAGCCGTAGAGCTTCAGGACGCCCTGGAACACCATGCGTCGCGGTTCGCCCTGGATGCTCAACACCCCTTTGTAACGCAGCAATTGCTTGCCATGGTCTTCCAGCAGCTCGTTCATGAACTCGCTGAGTTTGTCGATATCCAGCGGTTTGTCGGTGCGCAGTACCAGGCTGGAAATACGATCGACCGACGGTGCAGCGCTGACCGGACGCAAGCTCATGCCGCCGCCGAGATCGGCATTGAGGTTGAAACCGCGTACGTCGAGCAGCTCAGCCAGGTCGATTTTGCCGTGATCCACCAGACGAATCGGCGCGCGGCGGTTGATGCGGGTCAGGCGCTCGCTCAAGGCGGTGAAGGTGGCCTCGTCGACCAGGTCGCGCTTGCTCACCAGCAGGCGGTCGGCGAACCCGATCTGCGCCTGGGCGATGGTCTGGGTCAGGTGCACATCGGCGTGCGCCGCATCGACCAGGGTGATGATGCCGTCGAGGATGTAACGCTCACGCAGTTCCTCGTCGATGAAGAAGGTTTGTGCCACGGGCGCCGGGTCCGCCAGGCCGGTGCACTCGATCACCAGGCGATCGAAGGCCAGTTCACCGCTGTCCAGGCGCTCCAGCAGCAGATACAGCGCCTTGGTCAGGTCGGTGTGGATGGTGCAGCAGACGCAGCCGTTGGACAGCGTCATCACTTGCACCGGCTCGTCGCCCAGCAGTTGGGTGTCGATACCGGCGTCACTGAATTCGTTCTCGATCACGGCGATTTTCAGCCCGTGTTCGGCCTTGAGCAGGTGGCGCAACAGCGTGGTCTTGCCGGCACCGAGGAAGCCGCTGAGGATCGTGACGGGGATGGGGGAGGACAAAGGCGAGTCTCCTGTCTGCAAAAATTCTGAATTCAAGACTAAACAAATGTGGGAGCGAGCCTGCTCGCGATTGCGGTGTGTCAGTCGACATATGCGTCAACTGACAGCTTGCCATCGCGAGCAGGCTCGCTCCCATAGTTTTTCCTTATTGCATGAGCCGCTCAGCGGCTCAACAACACTTCGGCCCACCCTTGCCACCGTAACGGGCTTCCTGGCGTTCGCGGAAGAACGCCTCGTAGCTCATCACCGGTTTGTCCGGGTGTTTGTTCTGCATGTGCTCGACGTAGGTGTCGTAGTCGGGCATGCCGACCATCAGGCGGGCGGCCTGCCCCAGGTATTTGCCCAGGCGACTCAGGTCATTGAACATGCTGCACTCCTCGATCACGCATCCGGCACGGCCTGGAATGGCGATTCTTTATCCGTACGCTCTTTTTTGCCCCAGGCGGCGATGCCGACCTTGAGCGCATAGAACAGGATACTGAACACCACGAACAGGAACAGCGCTGTCAGCGTTGCGTTGGTGTAGGCGTTGAAGATCACGTGCTGCATTTGCTCGACGCTCTTGGCCGGGGCCAGCACCTGACCGTTGGCCAGCGCGTCGCTGTATTTCTTCGCCAGCGACAGGAAGCCGATCGCCGGGTTGGCGTCGAACAGCTTGATGAAGCCAGCGGTGGAGGTGCAGATCAGCAGCCATACGGCTGGCAGCATGGTTACCCACACATAACGCTGGCGTTTCATTTTGATCAGCACCACGGTGCCGAGCATCAGCGCGATACCGGCCAGCATCTGGTTGGAGATACCGAACAGCGGCCACAGGGTGTTGATGCCGCCCAGCGGGTCGATCACGCCCTGGTACAGCAACCAGCCCCACATGGCCACACAACCGGCGGTGGCGATCAGGTTGGCGGTCCAGGATTCGGTGCGTTTCAGCGCCGGCACGAAGGAGCCCAGCAGGTCCTGCAGCATGAAACGACCGGCACGGGTACCAGCGTCCACGGCGGTCAGGATGAACAGCGCTTCGAACAGAATCGCAAAGTGGTACCAGAACGCCATGGTGTTTTCACCCGGCAGGACACTGTGCAGGATCTGCGCGATACCGACCGCCAGGGTCGGTGCACCGCCGGCACGGGCCAGGATGGTGGTTTCACCGATGTCCTTGGCCACCGCTTGCAGCGCTTCCGGGGTGATGGTGAAGCCCCAGCTGCTGACGGTTTGCGCCACAGCCACCACGTCACCGCCGACGACGGCGGCCGGGCTGTTCATGGCGAAGTACACGCCTGGCTCGATCACCGAAGCGGCAACCATGGCCATGATGGCGACGAAGGACTCCATCAGCATGCCGCCGTAGCCGATGTAACGAGCGTTCGTTTCGTTATCCAGCAGTTTCGGCGTGGTGCCCGAAGAGATCAGCGCGTGGAAACCGGACACCGCACCGCAGGCGATGGTGATGAACAGGAACGGGAACAGACCGCCCTTCCATACTGGGCCAGTGCCGTCGACGAACTGGGTCAGCGCCGGCATTTTCAGCTCGGGCATGGTCACCAGGATACCGATCGCCAGGGCGATGATGGTGCCGATCTTGAGGAAGGTGGAGAGATAGTCCCGTGGCGCCAGGATCAGCCATACCGGCAATACGGCGGCAACAAAACCGTAACCGATCAGCATCCAGGTGATTTGCACCCCGGTAAAGGTGAAGGCCTTGGCCCAGACCGGGTCGGCGGCGATCTGCCCGCCCAGCCAGATGGAACCGAGCAGCAACAGCACGCCGATCACCGAGATTTCGCCGATGCGACCCGGACGGATGTAGCGCATGTAGATGCCCATGAACATCGCGATCGGGATGGTCGCCATCACGGTGAAGATGCCCCACGGGCTCTCGGCCAGGGCCTTGACCACGATCAGCGCCAGCACCGCGAGGATGATGATCATGATCAGGAAGCAGCCGAACAGCGCGATGGTGCCAGGGATGCGGCCCATTTCCTCACGGACCATGTCGCCCAGCGAACGCCCGTTGCGACGGGTAGAGAGGAACAGGACCATGAAATCCTGCACCGCACCGGCCAGTACCACGCCGGCGATCAGCCAGAGGGTGCCGGGCAGGTAACCCATCTGCGCAGCCAGGACCGGGCCGACCAGAGGGCCGGCGCCCGCGATGGCGGCGAAGTGGTGACCGAACAGAATGTGCTTGTTGGTCGGCACATAGTCCAGACCGTCGTTGTTGAGCACGGCGGGGGTGGCCCGACGTGGATCGAGTTGCATCACATTGTTGGCGATGAACAGACTGTAATAGCGGTAGGCGACCAGATAGATGGCCACCGCAGCGACCACAATCCACAAGGCGTTGATCGCCTCGCCTCGACGCAATGCCACTACGCCGAGGGCGCACGCTCCTACGATTGCCAGCAGCAGCCAGGGTATGTGGCGTAGCAGGCTATTGTTATTTTTCATTTTATTATTCCAGCCAGGGTGGACAAGAAAGACAGCCACCCCGAGTTTAGCTCTCCTGACGCCAAAGACCATACCCGACATTGGTCTAGCAACCGGTCCTGGCTGGCAGGCCTGGACTGTGCGGGTCTATAGTCAGCGAACCTACTGGAGGATTGCGCCATGAGCGAGCACCCTGCCGATCGCCGCCGCTTCAAACGAATTGCGTTCGACGCCCGAACCGAATTGATGCAGGGGGCATTCATCTGGCCAGTGAAATTGCTCGACCTGTCGCTTAAGGGCTTGCTGGTCGAACGCCCCGAACCCTGGTTGGGTGACAGGGAACAAGGCTTTTGCGTCGATATTCACCTGAGCGATGACGTCGACATCAAGATGGATGTGCAGTTGACCCATGAAGACCATGGCCAGCTCGGTTTCGTCTGCCAACACATCAGCCTGGAATCCATCCAGCGCCTGCGGCGCCTGATCGAGCTCAACCTGGGCGATCCGCAGGAACTAGAACGGGAGTTGGGGGCCCTGATTGAAGCCTGAGCCCCCGGGGTTCATTCAAACAGTGCGTCGAGAGCCTGTTCCAGGCGCGTGACCGCAATGATCTGCAATCCCGCCGGGGCCTCTTTCGGTGCGTTGCCCTTGGGCACGATGGCGCGTTTGAAACCGTGCTTGGCGGCTTCTTTCAAACGCTCCTGGCCACTGGGCACCGGACGCACCTCGCCAGACAGGCCGACTTCACCAAAAACCAGCAGGTCATGGGGCAATGGCCGATTGCGCAGGCTGGACATCACCGCCGCCATCAGCGCCAGATCGGAAGCGGTCTCCAGCACCTTCACCCCGCCCACCACGTTGAGGAAGACGTCCTGGTCGTGGGTCGGAATGCCGCCATGGCGGTGCAATACCGCCAGCAACATCGCCAATCGGTTCTGATCCAGCCCCAGCGTGACCCGTCGCGGGTTGGCCAGGTGACTGTCATCGACCAGCGCCTGGACTTCCACCAGCATCGGCCGGGTGCCTTCCCACGTCGCCATGACTACACTGCCCGGCACTTCTTCCTGGGCACGGGTGAGAAAAATCGCCGATGGATTGGAGACTTCCTTCAAGCCCCTGTCCGTCATGCCGAACACGCCCAGCTCGTTGACCGCGCCGAAACGATTCTTCACCGCCCGCAGCAGGCGCAGGCGTCCATCGGATTCGCCCTCGAAGTACAGCACGGTGTCGACCATGTGCTCGAGAACACGCGGGCCGGCCAGGGCGCCCTCCTTGGTCACGTGGCCGACCAGGAAAATCGCCGTGCCGCTCTGCTTGGCATAACGTACCAGCAGCGCCGCGCTCTCGCGGACCTGGGAGACGCCACCGGGAGCCGATTGCAGTTGCTCGGTGAAGATGGTCTGGATCGAGTCGATCACCATGACCTTCGGTTTTTCCACCCGGGCAGTGGCAATGATGGTCTCGATACAGGTTTCGGTCATGACCCGTAGTTGGTCCTGGGGCAAACCCAGGCGCCGGGCGCGCATGGCCACCTGTTGCTGGGACTCTTCGCCCGTGACGTAAAGCGCTGACATGCCCTTGGCGATGTTGCACAGGGTTTGCAGCAGAATGGTCGACTTGCCGATGCCGGGGTCTCCGCCGATGAGCACCACGGAGCCATCCACCAGGCCGCCGCCCAGCACCCGGTCGAGTTCACTGGAGGCGGTGGAGAAACGCGGGATTTCTTCAACGCTGACCTCAGCCAGGGTCTTGATCTGTGCCTGTTGGCCAGCCCAGCCGGTGCGACCGCTGGGTGCTGCGGCGCCGCCACTCTCGACCATGGTTTCGGTCAGGGTGTTCCAGGCTCCGCACTCTGCGCACTGGCCGGCCCACTTGGGAAACGTTGCGCCGCACTCGGTGCAGCCATACATGCGCTTGGCCTTGGCCATCTGAACTCCCGGCAAAAAAACGCGATGATAGCTCAGCTGGACTGATTCGGCGCGTCACACCGGACGAATCAAACTTGCTGCATAAGGCGGGTAATGTCCGCAGCAAGTGTGACGGCCCACCCAGGCAACTTGTACAAGTTTGCCACCCAGAAAAACAGGAGTACCCCTGACCACACTTCATTATTAACCGACAAAAGTTATACAACACTTCCTCAGACTTCCCAGCTGAAGTACAACGTGCCACAGATAACCCTTCAATGAATACGGATTATTTAATGGCAATATAATGGCCATCAAACTCCTCCAAACTCAATGGATTATATTTTTAATATAAGGATGTAAAATAATGTTTCCTGCCGGATCATTCACTATCATTCATCACATTGATAAAACCGATTCACGCCGTCCGGGCGGGGAGGCTCCGAGGAGGCCCTCGGGTAAACTTTTTAACGCTAGGCCGGTCGACTGCAGGCAAGCCCTGTAAGCAGTTGTTTCGAGCGAGAAGCCTTTGCCTGACTTACACTGCGTTACCAACCTCATCTGTAACAAGGAAATAACCTATGGGCGTGATAAGTGAGTTCAAGGCCTTCGCGGTCAAGGGAAACGTGGTCGACATGGCCGTCGGCATCATCATCGGCGCCGCGTTCGGCAAGATCGTGTCGTCGTTCGTCGGCGACGTGATCATGCCACCACTCGGGTTGCTGATCGGCGGCGTGGACTTCAGCGACCTGGCGGTGACGCTCAAGGCCGCCGAGGGCGCCACCCCCGCCGTCGTGCTGGCGTACGGTAAATTCATCCAGACCGTGATCGACTTCATCATCGTCGCCTTCGCGATCTTCATGGGCGTCAAAGCGATCAACCGGTTGAAACGCGAAGAGGCCGTCGCCCCCAAACTGCCACCTGTTCCCACCAAGGAAGAGGAGCTGCTGGGAGAAATTCGCGATCTGCTCAAGGCACAGAATCAACGCCCGGAGTAACGCGACACAGCCCCTGACGGCGCCTTCGGGGCGCCGTTTTTTTTACCAGTAGGTTTCCACTGCCACCTGACCGGGACGGCGACTGAGGCTCAGGTTCATCTCGCGCTGTTTGAGCAGCTTGCGCGTATCGTCGATCATCTGCGGATTGCCACAGAGCATGACCCGGGAATGCTCGGCCGTCATGTCCACACCCGCCGCCCGCTCCAGTTCGCCATTGTCCAGCAAGGCGGTGATCCGGCCATTCAAGGCGCCCGGGTGTTTCTCGCGCGTCACCGTCGGTATGAACTGCAATTTATGCGCGTATTCGGCCAGGTAATCCCGCTGCGCCAACCCCGCAATCAGCTCCTGATAAGCCAGTTCGGCCGCTTCACGTACGCTGTAGACCAGGATGATGCGTTCGAAGCGCTCCCACACTTCGAAGTCCTGCAGGATCGAAAGAAACGGCGCCACCCCGGTGCCGGTGGCCAGCAACCACAGGTCACGACCATCGACAAAACGATCGAGCGTCAGGTAACCAAAGGCCTGGCGCTCGACCAGCAGGGTATCACCCACGCCCAGACGGCTGAGCTCGCTGGTGAACTCGCCGCCCGGCACCACGATGGAAAAGAATTCGATGAATTCGTCATAAGGCGAAGACACCATGGAATAGGCGCGCCACACCGTGCTGCCATCCGCCTTGGTGACGCCCAGGCGGGCGAACTGTCCCGCACGGAAACGAAAGCCCGGGTCTCTTGTCGTGCGCAGCGTAAACAGGTTCGGGGTTAACGGCCGGACATCGAGCAGGGTCTGATGAGTGAATTTCTCCGCACTGGCAGTCATGGGGCGCTCCATAGGACAGATGGCTTCAGTGTCCCCCAAAGCGAGCGCCTTAAACACGGACATTTTGTAATGTCTTTAAGCCCTCCCCTCTTTAAACAGTTTCATTTGAGAAACACATTCATCTATCTAGAGTTAATACTCGGTTAATAAATACAGCTTGTAGGATTAACATCAACATACTGTTTAATAGAACCAGATATTTAAATTTTAGCGGACGTGTAAAGCCAAAAATTCTCACCTCATATATAGGATTCGTCCTACACTTCCAGTCGTGCAGGATCCCGGATCCAAAACGCACCCCCCATATAAAAAGTCCCCCGTGGAGAATTAACATGGAGCGATGGAAGGAGTCTCAGCTCACCCAACTGTCGTGCACGACGGATATAGATTCCGCGTATCAAATCGCACTCGGGTTTGCAAAAAACATCGGCTTTAAATTTTTTGCCTTTTCAACAACCTACAAAACCAAAAACAACCAATCCAATACAATTGGTCGTAATAACTTCCCGGCGGGATGGAATACGGAACATGCGCACAGAAACCTGAGTTCAATTGATCCAGTAATGGCGCATTGCAATCATTCCGCGCTTCCGGTTTTATGGAGCGAGCAAGTGTTCGCCAAGGCGCCCGCATTATGGGAGGCGCTTCAGGCACAGGGTATTCAGCACGGATGGTCACAAGCGCTGCATGACGAGGAAAGTGGTTTGTGCAGCATTCTGAGCCTGGCCAGGACCCATTGCCCGATCAATCCACTGGAGCTGTATGAGAACCTGGGTTTTTCAGTATTCATGGGCCGCCACCTGCATAGCCTGGTCATGCAATCGTTGCCTCGCCGGCCGCCCGCCCCGCACTTGTCTCCCCGGGAAATCGACGTCCTGGAACTGGCGGCGGCAGGCAAGACGGCAGACGAAAGCGCCAGAATTCTCAACCTGAGCCCGCGCACGATTCATTTCCACATCCAGAGCGCCATCGAAAAACTGGGCGTGAATAACAAGATCTCGGCAATCATCGCTGCCATCAAGGCCGGCTACCTCAATAGCCCCTCGGTGCCGAGCCGATGAAAACCTGCAAGTAATCCAAGGGAAAAAAACGTACCATTTGCGATGCCTCCAGAGTGTTGAACGTGCATTGTCCACGGCGCAGTACACTCGGACGGTTTCGCCCGCTACAACGCCCCTGGGCCGCGGGATACCCGTTGATCACCCAGAGCCCCGCCCCATGCCTTTGCTTGAAACACCTTTCGCCCGACTCGACCTGATCCGCCAGCCGGAACAACAGAACGAACCGTTGCAAGCCTTCGATGCGGCCGACGAATACCTGCTCAATCACCTGGCCGAACAGCATCCGTCCCCGCAGACCCGCGTCCTGGTGCTCAACGACAGCTTCGGCGCCCTGGCCGCCAGCCTGGCCGGCAAGGTCCAGGTGACCAGCAGCGGCGATTCGTTCCTGGCCTTGCTGGGCCTGGAAAAAAACCTCGTGCGTAACGGCCAGCCGTTTGATGCGGTCCCCCATGTACCGGCCAGCGCAGCACTCAGCGGCCCGTTCGATCGGGTGCTGATCCGCGTCCCCAAGACCCTCGCCCTGCTGGAAGAACAACTGATCCGCCTGCAAACCCAACTGGCCCCCGGTGCCCAGGTAATCGCCGGCGCCATGATCAAACACCTGCCCCGAGCCGCCGGGGATCTGCTCGAACGCTACATCGGCCCAGTGCAAGCCTCATTGGCGGTAAAGAAGGCGCGGCTGTTGATCGCCAGCGCAGAGGCTAAATCCCTGGCCACATCGCCCTACCCGACCCGCTACAGGCTCGACACACCCGCCATCGAACTGCTCAACCACGCCAACGTGTTTTGCCGTGAAGGCCTGGACATCGGCACTCGTGCATTTCTGCCGCACCTGCCGAACAATCTGGGTACGGCGCGCGTGGCCGACCTCGGTTGCGGCAATGGCGTGCTGGCCATTGCCAGCGCCCTGCACAATCCGCAGGCGCATTACACGCTGGTGGACGAATCGTTCATGGCGGTGCAATCGGCCGCCGAAAACTGGCACGCCGCACTGGGTGACCGGGAGGTGATCGTGCGGGCCGGTGACGGCCTGGCCGGCCAGGATGCGCAGTCCCTGGACGTGGTGTTGTGCAACCCACCCTTCCACCAGCAACAGGTGGTGGGTGACTTCCTCGCCTGGCGGATGTTCCAGCAGGCACGGGAAGCGCTGGTGGTGGGCGGCGCGCTCTACATTGTCGGCAACCGTCACCTGGGTTATCACAGCAAGTTGGCGCGGCTGTTCCGGGGCGTCGAACAAGTGGCGGCCACGCCCAAGTTCGTCATTCTCAAGGCGCGCAAATAACCCGCCCTCGACAGCGGGCAAAAAAAACCCTCCGGTGCGGGAGGGTGTGAAATCCGTGCCCTGAGGCATCGGGATGGGATGTGTCGCTTCAGTGGGTCGACAGACCCGCAGCGTTCATGAACAGGCGCATGAGGCTGGCGACGATGAACAGCGCCAGCACGCTGCCAGCCCAGATCATCGCCAGCCAGCCCAGCCGCTTCCACAGCGGCTTTTTCTCGGCGGCCTCGATGTCCTGCAAAGTGTGTTTACCGCTCATGGCATTGCACTCCTCGGTATTGAAGATGGACGGCGTCTGCTGCGACGCCATCCAGGCAGGCGACTAGTGGTAACCATCTTCGTGGGTGACCTTGCCGCGGAACACGTAGTAGCTCCAGAAGGTGTAACCCAGGATGAACGGGATGATGAACAGGGTGCCGACCAGCATGAAGCCCTGGCTCTGCGGCGGTGCGGCGGCGTCCCAGATCGAGATCGACGGCGGCACGATGTTCGGCCACAGACTGATGCCCAGACCGCTGTAGCCCAGGAAGATCAGCACCAGGGTCAGCAGGAACGGCGTGTAATGCGCATTGCGGGCTACGGCGCGGATCAGGCCATACATCGTCACCAGCACCAGGATCGGCACCGGCAGGAACCAGAACAGGTTCGGCAGGGTGAACCAGCGCGCGGCGATTTCCTCATGGGCCAGCGGGGTCCAGATGCTGACGATGCCAATCACCGCCAACAGCACGAATGCCAGGGGCCGCGCCAAGTCGTGCATCTGCTCCTGCAACTTGCCTTCGGTTTTCATGATCAGCCAGGTGCAGCCCAGCAACGCGTAAGCCACCACCAGCGCCGCACCGCAGAACATGGTAAACGGCGTCAGCCAGTCCAGTGAGCCCCCGGCAAACTGGCGATCGACCACCGGCAGCCCGTCGATGAACGCCCCCAGCGCCACGCCCTGGAAGAACGTGGCCGCCACCGAACCGCCAATGAATGCCTTGTCCCACAAGTGACGCTTGTCGTCCTTGGCCTTGAAACGGAATTCGAACGCCACGCCGCGGAAAATCAGGCCGATCAGCATGAACATCAGCGGCAGGTAGAGCGCCGAGAGCACCACCGAATACGCCAGCGGGAAGGCGCCGAACAGCGCCGCACCGCCCAGCACCAGCCAGGTTTCGTTGCCGTCCCAGACCGGCGCGACGGTGTTCATCATCACGTCACGGTCGGTCTTGCCCGGAATGAACGGGAAAAGGATGCCGATGCCCAGGTCAAAACCGTCCATGACCACGTACATCATGATGCCGAAGATAATGATCACGGCCCAGATCAGCGGAAGATCAATACCCATGATTCAAATCTCCTTGGTCAGGCTGGGGCGGTGGTCGTCGGCGCCATCGTCGTCGGCAGCGGACAAGGGACGTGCCGGCGTGCGTTTCTTGCCAGGCCCACCGTCGTTGGTTTCCTTGCCTTCGTCGATCTTCGGCCCCTTGCGCACCAGGCGCATCATGTAGCCCAGGCCGGCGCCGAACAGGGCGAAATACACCACCACGAACAGCACCAGGGTGATGCTCATCTGCATGACGCTGTGATTGGAGGACGCATCCGCCGTGCGCATCAGGCCGTAGACGACCCACGGCTGGCGGCCGATTTCAGTGGTGAACCAACCGGCGAGAATCGCGATCAGGCCGGACGGCCCCATCCACAACGCCAGGTGCAGGAACGGCCGCGACGTATACAACTTGTCGCTCTTGCGCAGCCACAGGCTCCACAGGCCGGTGAAGATCATCAGCAGGCCCAGGCCCACCATGATCCGGAACGACCAGAACACGATGGTCGAATTCGGCCGGTCTTCGGGCGGGAACTCCTTGAGCGCCGGCACCTGCTTGTCCAGCGAGTGGGTCAGGATGATGCTGCCCAGGTACGGAATCTCGACGGCGAATTTGGTTTTTTCTTCCTTCATGTCCGGCCAGCCGAACAGGATCAGTGGCGTCGCCTCATCACCTTTGTTCTCCCAGTGGCCTTCGATCGCCGCGATCTTCGCTGGCTGGTGTTCCAGGGTGTTGAGCCCGTGGAAGTCACCGATGACCGCCTGGATCGGCGCGACGATCAGCGCCATCCACATGGCCATCGACAGCATTTTGCGGATCGCCGGGTTGTCCCTGCCGCGCAGCAAGTGCCAGGCCGCCGAGGAACCGACGAAGAACGCCGTGGCCACGAAGGCCGCCGTGGCCATGTGCATCAGGCGGTAGGGGAACGAGGGGTTGAAGATCACTGCCAGCCAATCGGTCGGGATCACCTGGCCGTTGACGATTTCAAAGCCCTGCGGGGTCTGCATCCAGCTGTTGGACGCGAGAATCCAGAACGTCGAGATCAGCGTGCCGATGGCGACCATGACGGTGGCGAAGAAGTGCAGGTTGCGCCCGACCTTGTTCCAGCCGAACAGCATGACCCCCAGGAAACCGGCCTCGAGGAAGAAGGCGGTGAGCACCTCGTAGGTCAGCAGTGGCCCGGTTACGGAACCAGCGAAGTCCGAGAAGCGGCTCCAGTTGGTGCCGAACTGATAGGCCATCACCAGGCCAGACACCACGCCCATGCCGAAGTTGACGGCAAAGATTTTCGACCAGAAGTGATACAGGTCGCGGTAGGTGTCGTTGTTGGTTTTCAGCCACAGACCTTCGAGTACCGCCAGGTAACTCGCCAGGCCGATGGTGATGGCCGGGAACAGGATGTGGAACGAGATGGTGAACGCGAACTGAATTCGGGCGAGATCAAGCGCCTCCAAACCGAACATAAGTCTTCCTCTGTCAGGTAATACCGGCTGAAGGCTTGCGGCCTACACCCACTGCCCCCACGGATATGGAGTGTGGCGAATTTCGATTCGTTCTTTTTTTACAAACATCACAACGTAGGGAGTCTGGCCATCCGGCCGCCGGATCAATTGCGAAACTGGCATTGATCTGGATCAAGCTTGAGTAAAAGAGTAGTCCGGTTTTTGCCGATGGACGGTGTGGTCTTTTGCCGCGTGACAGGTTGCCTCAGCGACTTGACGGGGTGCCTTTCCCTCCCCCGCCCTCCCCTGTAGGAGCGAGCTTGCTCGCGATGGTCGTCAACGATGACGCAGAAAGGCAGGTACCCCGCGGTGACCTTAAGTCCATCGCGAGCAAGCTCGCTCCTACAGGGGAGAGGATCCTAGGCCAGATAGATGTCTTGCTAACAATTTTTTCAGCGCTGCAACTTTTGGTTACAGGTTGGTGATAACCTCGCCTTTCCCTCCGCTCAAGACCTGCTCCAGATGCCCAGCCAAGCGCCCTTGCTGTTACGTCATCACCGCCCTTTCATCGCGTTCTGGCTGGCCCGGATCTTCACCGCCAGCGGCTTTCAGATGCTCACCGTGGCGATCGGCTGGAACCTCTATCAGCTGACCGGCAACGTGCTCGACCTCGGCCTGGTCGGCCTGGTGGAATTCGCGCCCCGCGTGCTGTTCATGTTGCACACCGGGCATGTCGCCGACCGCTATGACCGACGCAAGGTCGCGGCCATCTGCCAGTCGCTGCAAGCCCTGATCGCCCTGACCCTGGCGATTGGCGGCGCCACTGGCCACGTTACCCGGGAAATGATCTTCATCCTCGCCTTCCTGCTCGGCGCCGCCCGCTCCTTCGAGATGCCGACGACCCAGGCCTTGCTGCCGAGCATCGTGCCTCCCGCGCTGTTTCCCCGCGCCGTGGCCGCGGCACAGTCGGCGCAACAGTCGGCCACCATCGTCGCCCCGGCCCTGGGCGGCCTGCTCTACGCCTTCGGCAGTGTCTGGGTGTACGGGCCGACCGTGATCCTGTACGTGATCGCCTGCACGCTGATGCTCAACCTGCCAGCCCGACAAACGCCGTTGAACAAGGGCAAGGCAACCCTGGACTCGCTGCTGGCCGGCATCCGTTTCATTCGCAGCCGCCCGGACATCCTCGGGGCGATCTCCCTGGACCTGTTTGCCGTGTTGCTCGGCGGGGCGACGGCGCTGCTGCCGGTGTTCGCCAAGGACATCCTGCTGACCGGGCCCTGGGGCCTGGGCCTGCTGCGCTCGGCGCCCGCCGTCGGCGCACTGCTGATGTCGTTGTGGCTCGCGCGGTTCTCGGTGGATCGCCATGTCGGTCGCGTGATGTTCACCGCTGTCGGAGTGTTCGGCGTCGCCACCATTGCCTTCGGCCTCTCGACGTCGTTCTGGTTTTCTTTGGGCGTGCTGGTGGTGCTGGGCGCGGCGGACATGATCAGCATGGTCATTCGCGCCTCCTTCGTGCAGCTGGAAACACCAGACGAAATGCGCGGCCGGGTCAGCGCCGTCAACGGCCTGTTCATCGGCGCCTCGAACCAGTTGGGCGAATTCGAATCCGGCCTCACCGCCCACTGGTTCGGCACCGTGCCGGCGGTGGTCATGGGCGGCGTCGGCACGCTGGTGGTGACCGGGGTGTGGATCAAGCTGTTCCCGACCCTGGCCAACCGTGACCGCATGCATGTGCCGGTGGAAGAGGCCAAAGTCTAGAGCAGTTTGTCGAGGGTGATGGGAAAGTCCCGCACCCGCTTGCCGGTGGCGTGGTAGATGGCGTTGGCCACCGCCGCCGCGACCCCGACGATGCCGATTTCACCCACGCCCTTGGACCCGAGCGCATTGACAATCTCGTCGCGTTCTTCGACGAACAGCACATCAATGTCGCCGATATCGGCATTCACCGGGATGTGATATTCCGCCAGGCTGTGGTTCATGTGACGCCCCAGCCCATGGTCGGTTTGCGTCTCTTCTTGCAAGGCCATGCCGATCCCCCACACCACCCCACCGAGAATCTGGCTGCGGGCCATTTTCGGATTGACCACCCGCCCTGCCGCGATGGCGCTGACCACGCGATTGACCCTGACCGTGCCCAGGTCCTCATCCACCAGCACTTCGACAAAAACCGCCGAGTGGGTCGCGGTGGCATAGGCCTGGCGCTTTTGGTCGGGTTCGGCATCCACCTGCACCTCGATCCGCTCTTCACCGCTGTTGCGAACCAGTTCGGCCAGCTCGATTCGTGCGCCTCCCCACGACAGGTAGCCCGCTTCAAAAACAGCCTGTTCAGTCGTCACGGCACTGAAATCCGCCGAGCTCTGCCGCGCCACGGCCAGCAGTTTTTCCTTCAGCGCTGCGCAGGCCCGCTGGACGGCGGTGCCGACCGACGACACAGTGAACGAACCGCCCTGCAACGGCGCCTTCGGCAATGAAGAGTCACCGAGAACGAACGTGACGTCTTCCAGGCACACGCCCGACGACTGGGCTGCGATTTGCGTCATCACCGTGTAGGTTCCGGTGCCGATATCGGTGGTCGCGCTGCTGACTGTCAGTTTACCCTGCTCGTCGAGCGTTGCCCTGGCACTGGCTTTCTGTTGCATCGCCTCCCAGACACCACCGGCCATGCCCCAACCGACCAAATGGCGGCCCTGGCGCATGCTGCGCGGCTCGGGATTGCGCTGCTCCCAGCCAAAACGCTGCGCGCCCTGGGCATAACATTCGCGCAGTTCTTTGCTGGAGTAGGGCTTGTCCTCGTTCTGGTTCCGCTCGGCATAGTTGTTCAACCGTAACTGAACAGGATCAATCGCCAGCGCACAGGCCAGCTCGTCCATCGCGCACTCCAGGCCGATCAGCCCCAGCGCCGCACCGGGAGCACGCATGTCCAGCGGGGTGAATACATCGAGCGGCAGCAGTTTGTAGGTCAACTGCACGTTGTCGCAGTGATAAAGCATGCCGCTCCACTCGACCACGTGTTCGGTGAAGTCCTCGAAACGCGAAGTCTGGCCAATGGCCGTGTGCGCGACCGCGAGCAAACGCCCATTGGCCGCCGCGCCCAACTGCAGGCGTTGCAGGGTGCGGGGACGATACCCGAAGGTGAACATCTGCTGGCGAGTCAGCGTTACACGTACAGAACGCTTGAGGTGTAACGCGGCCATCACTGCCAGCGGCAACTGATATTGCGGACGCAGACCGGAGCCGAATGCGCCACCGACGTATGCAGCGAAGATTCTGACTTGCTCTTTCTCCAGGCCGAAGACTTTCTGCACATAGGACTGACAGTTCTGCGTGCCTTGAGTCTTGTCGTGGATGTGCAGGCTGCCGTCGGTCTGGTACAGCACCGTACTGGCGTGCGGTTCCATCGGGTTGTGATGTTCGATGGGCGTGCTGTAGTGCAGATCCAGGCTCAGGGCCGCACCGGCGAACTCCGCCTGGAAATTCCCACGCGGCTTGGGCAATTCGGCGGGGGCTGGATGCGCATCGCCCTGCAGACTCAACAGATCTGTCTGATGGGATTGTGCTTCGTATTCAACGCTGATCAATGAACCCGCGTGCCGCGCCAGCTCCAGGTTATCCGCGACCACCAATGCCAGCGGTTGTCCGCTGTACAGCACTCTATCGTTGTACAACGGACGGAACGGCGAACCATCGGCCGAATCCGCGTCCTCGTAACTTTTGTCGTAACTGGCGACGCTCGGCCGATTGGTGTGGTCAATGACCGCGACCACACCAGGCAAAGCCAGCGCCTTCGAGGCGTCGATGCGGATCACTCGGCCTCGGGCGATGGAGCTCGACACGACACTGCCATGCAGCAACCCCTGTTCGGGGAACTCCCCGGCGTACCGGGCTTGACCCGTGACTTTGAGGCGACCGTCGACGCGATCCAGCGGCTGACCGATGGCTTGGGTAAAGGTGTTCATTGGACCCGTCCTCCCTGCGCGGCGGTGTTCAGCGCGCGAATGATGGCTCGACGGGCCAGCGCCACTTTGAAGGCGTTGTGATCGAGTGGTTCGGCGTCTTGCAGCAGAGTGTCCGCCGCGTTGCCAAAGGTTTCATGGCTGGGTGCCTTGCCCACCAGTGCACGCTCCACCGCTTCATCACGCCAGGGTTTGTGCGCCACACCACCCAGCGCCAGTCGCGCCTCGCGGATGATCGGCCCTGTCAGATCCAACGCAGCCGCCACTGACACCAGGGCAAAGGCATAGGAAGCGCGATCGCGGATTTTCAGGTAATGGCTGTGCTCGGCAAAACCTGCCGCAGGCAGTTCAATGGCGGTGACCAGTTCATCGTCCGCCAGCTGGTTATCCCGCTCGGGGGCATCGCCCGGCAGACGATGAAAGTCCGCAAACTCGATAGTCCGCGCAGCGTCACGGCCCTGGACATGCACCACAGCACTCAAGGCAGCGAGCGCCACGCACATGTCTGAAGGGTGCGTGGCCACGCATTGGGCACTGGCGCCGAGAATCGCATGAATCCGGTTAAGCCCTGCCCGCGCCGGACAACCACTGCCCGGCTCGCGCTTGTTGCACGGCACGCTGGCGTCATAGAAGTAATAACAACGCGTACGCTGCAACAGATTACCGCCGGTGCTGGCCATATTGCGCAATTGCGGCGAAGCGCCGGCGAGAATCGCCTGGGACAGCATCGGGTAACGCTGTTCGATCAAGGGATGCCAGGCAAGATCGGCATTGCTGACCAAGGCACCGATCATGACCCCGCCGCCAGCGGTTTCGCTGACGTTGTTCAGGGCAAGCCCGGTGATATTGATCAGATGCTCTGGTCGTGTGAGGTTTTCCTTCATCAAATCCAGAAGGTTGGTGCCACCGGCAATGAACCGCGATGCGGGACCGGCCAGTTGCACCGCCTCCTGAACCGACTCGGGCTTGCTGTATTGGAACGGGTTCATCGCTCACCTCCAGGCTCAGTGGGTGAACCGCAGGCTGGCAACGCTTCCTCGATAGCATCACGGATGTTGCTGTAGGCACCGCAGCGACAAAGGTTGCCGCTCATCAGTTCAGCAATGTCGGCCGTGGAATGCGCCCGACCTTCATTGGCCAGCCCCACCGCAGAACAGATCTGCCCCGGCGTGCAATAGCCGCACTGAAAGGCATCGTGCCTGATGAAAGCCTGCTGCATCGGGTGCAGCTCATCGCCACTCGCCAGGCCCTCGATCGTGGTCAGTTGCGCACCTTGGCACATCACTGCCAGGGTCAGGCAGGCATTCACACGCCGACCATCGCGCAGCACCGTGCAGGCACCGCACTGGCCGTGATCGCAACCCTTTTTAGTACCGATCAAGTCCAGTTGCTCGCGCAGCAAGTCCAGCAGTGTGGTCCAGGGCAGGACCTCAAGCCGCAGTTCCTTGCCGTTGAGCGTCAGGGCCAACGGATGACGGACAAACGACGCTGGCGTCGCTTCGCAAAAGCTCGCGCTCATAAACACCTCACGGTTGGTCGTACGTTCGCGGCGTTTTGGCAAACCGCCGTCATAAGGGGTACGACTTCGGGGGTGTTTGAGCGTTCAAGGGGATTGATCAGGAGCACTCGGCGAAGATCACCTTGCACGTTTTTCCCGATCAAGTGCGGTACATGGTTACCGCATTCAGTGTAATGTATCGCCTTACACTTGCCCCATGATCAAATCCTTTCAGCACAAAGGCCTTCGCGGCTTCTATGAAACAGGTTCGACGCGTGGAATTCGGGCAGACCATGCAAAACGGCTGTCACGAATGCTGCAATTCATGGACCGGGCACTGGTGCCTGACGATCTCGACATCCCTGGATGGCGATTACACCCACTCCGGGGTCAATGGATTGAATACTGGTCCCTGAGTGTTTCGGGAAATTGGCGGGTCATTTTTCGTTTTATCGGTTCGGATATCGAATGCGTCGACTATCTGGACTACCACTGACAGGAGGCAGGAGATGCCCTTGCACAACCCGCCACACCCTGGCGATACGCTTCTGCAGGATGTACTGCCCGAGTTGGGTCTCAGCGTGACAGCGCTTGCCCGGCACCTGGGCTTTGCGCGCCCGCACCTGTCGAGGGTGCTGCATGGGCATGCTCCGATCAGCCCGGACCTGGCCGTTCGCCTGGAGCGCGCCGGGATTGGCAAGGCGCGGATGTGGCTCGCCGTGCAGTCTGATTATGATCTCTGGCAAGCGGAACAGCGTGAGCAGCCGGTCATCGAGCTGCTTGCCAATCACGCCTGAGATTTTCTACCCCGCCATTTCCCCCGCCACGGCCACTCTGGTGGCCTTGCCGCAGAGTTGCTCGACCAGCGTGAGGGCGAACTCCAGTGCGCCTGCGGAACCCTGGGCGGTCACGCAGTTGCCATCGACCACCACCGCTTGATCGACAAAATGGCAGCCGGACAGGTGATGGCTGGCCGAAGGCAGGCAGGTCATGCGGCGTTGACGCAGCACGCCGCTGGCTTGCAGGGCCAGGGCCGGGGCTTCGGCGATGGCGGCGAACAAGCGGCCGGCGGCCGCCTGGTCCTTGATCAATTGCTGCAAGGGTTGATGGGCCGACAGGTGCTGCGCGCCGACGGCACCACCGGGCAATGCAATCAGGTCGAACGGCTGCGCCAGTACGTCCACCAGCATGCCATCGGCCGTAATACGCGTACCACGGGCACAGGTGAGCATGCGTCGCCCCTCGATGCTCGCGACCACCACTTCCACCCTGGCGCGGCGCAGCACGTCGATCAGGGTCACGGTCTGCAAGTCATCAATACCCTCGGCGAGGGTAATCAGGGCTCTAAAGGTCATGGGCGCAATCCGCAGGATGATCCTTAAAGCGTAGCCAGCTTTGCTGACGGTCGTTCGAGCGCGCCGTTACTTGATGTAAAGCTGCGTCGACAGGGTGTTGCCCGGGGCATTGATCGACGTATTGCGGAAGGTGAACGTGCCTTCCTGCTTGCCAGCCAGATCGAAGACATACAGGTAGCCCACCGTTCTTCGCCCGACCGTGCACTCGGTGAGGTTGCCATTATCGTAGGCACAGACAGGCGTGCGGGTGCCGTTCACCACAAAACCGTCCAGCCCGACCTGGGCCGCTCGACCATACCCGACTTCCAGCACGTAGACCTTGATGTTCGGCCCGGAGTGATCGCAGCGGGTCCTCTCCTGCCCTTCGTCGATGCTCTCGAAACCACAGCCGGGCGATTCGACCTTGAGCACCTTGACCTGGGTCAGCGGTGCCGCCGATGCCGCCATCGCAGTTGGCGCCCCCAGCAACAAGCCCGCCGATACGGCCAATAAGCTAACCAGACACTTTTTCATGCAAATCCCCATCGCCCCAAAACCAGCGCGCAGTATGGCGCACTTGGCTTTAACGCAAAACATCGACGACGATCACGGCCATAAGCAGCCACAACGCTACGCTGCTGGTATGATGCGCGGCTTTTTCCGACCCACAGAAAATTCCCAGGCGCCCGTAACGGTCTGTGCTTTGCTGTTGAGGTCGATACATTCACGGCGCCGGGCGCGCCACGGGGAGCAGACATGCTGGAAAGGCTGTTTCAACTCAAGGCACACAACACCAATGTGCGCACCGAAATTCTTGCGGGCGTCACGACGTTCCTGGCCATGGCCTACATTCTGTTCGTCAACCCGAGCATTCTCGGCGAGACCGGCATGGACAAGGGCGCGGTGTTCGTCGCGACCTGCCTGGCGGCCGCCATCGGCTCCACGGTCATGGGCCTGATCGCCAACTATCCGATCGCCCTCGCACCGGGCATGGGCCTCAATGCCTTCTTTACCTATACCGTGGTCCTGCACATGGGCCACACGTGGCAAGTGGCGCTGGGTGCGGTGTTCATCTCCGCCGTGTGCTTCTTCCTGCTGTCGATCTTCCGTATTCGCGAATGGATCATCAATAGCATCCCGCTGCCCCTGCGCTCGGCGATTGCCGCCGGTATCGGCCTGTTCCTGGCGCTGATCGCCCTGCACAACGCCGGTATCGTGGTCAGCAACCCGGCGACCATGGTGGGCCTGGGTGACCTGAAACAACCCGCGCCGATCCTCGCCACCATCGGCTTTGCCCTGATCGTGGCCCTGGAAGCCCTGGCGGTCCGCGGTGCGGTGCTGATCGGCATCCTGGCGGTGACCATCGTCTCGATCCTGATGGGCTTCACGCCATTCGGCGGCGTGACGTCGATGCCACCTTCCCTGGCACCGACCTTCCTGCAACTGGACATCAAGGGTGCGCTGGATATCGGCCTGGTCAGTGTGATCTTCGCCTTCCTGTTCGTTGACCTGTTCGACAACTCCGGCACCCTGATCGGCGTCGCCAAGCGCGCCGGCCTGATGGGCAAGGACGGCCACATGCCGAAAATGGGCCGTGCCCTGATCGCCGACAGCACCGCGGCCATGGCCGGTTCGCTGCTGGGCACGTCGACCACCACCAGCTACATCGAATCCGCCGCCGGCGTCAGCGCCGGTGGCCGTACCGGCCTGACCGCCATCGTGGTCGCGATCCTGTTCCTGCTGGCGCTGTTCTTCTCGCCACTGGCCGCCAGTGTCCCGGCGTTCGCTACCGCGCCGGCGCTGCTGTTCGTCGCCGTGCTGATGACATCCGGCCTGGCCGAAATAGACTGGGAAGACATCACCGTTGCCGCCCCCGTGGTGATCACCGCCCTGGCCATGCCGTTCACCTATTCCATCGCCAACGGCATCGCCTTCGGCTTCATCGCCTGGACCGCCATCAAACTGATGTCCGGTCGCGGCCGTGAGCTGAACCCGGCGCTGGTGATTCTGTCGATTCTGTTCGTGATCAAGTTGGGTTGGTTCAACGCATGACTTTTGATTCCCAGGCCTACACCGTTCAGCTAGAAGAAAAGGTCGCGCGTCTGCGTGACCTGCTGGCCCCGTTCGATGCGCCCGAGCCTGCGGTGTTCGACTCGCCGCTGCAGAATTTCCGCCTGCGTGCCGAATTCCGCCTGTGGCGCGAAGCCGGTGAGCGTCATTACGCGATGTTTTCCCAGGAAGACAAACGCACGCCGATCCTGATCGAGCAGTTCCCGATTGCCAGCCTGCGCATCAATGAGCTGATGCCGCAGCTCAAGGCCGCCTGGCAAGCCAGCGCCGCACTGAGCCACAAGCTGTTTCAGGTGGAGTTCCTGACCACGCTGGCCGGCGATGCGATGATCACCTTGTGCTATCACCGCCCGCTGGACGAACACTGGCATGCAGCGGCGTCGAAGCTGGCCGCGGACCTGAACGTCAGCGTCATTGGCCGCTCCAAGGGCAAGCGCGAAGTGATCGGTCACGACTACGTGGTCGAAAAGCTCGAAGTCGGTGGCCGCACATTCAGCTACCGCCAGCCGGAAGGCGCGTTCACCCAGCCGAACGGCACCGTGAACCAGAAAATGCTCAACTGGGCCTACGACGCGCTGGGCGACCGCAGCGACGATCTGCTGGAACTGTATTGCGGCAATGGCAACTTCACGCTGCCCCTGGCGACCCGTGTGCGCAAGGTGCTGGCGACCGAGATCAGCAAGACATCGGTCAACGCAGCCCTGAGCAACCTCAGCGAAAACGCTGTGGATAATGTCACGCTGGTGCGTCTGTCCGCCGAAGAGCTGACGCAAGCGCTGAATGAAGTCCGCCCGTTCCGACGCCTGCACGGCATCGACCTCAAGAGCTACGAGTTTGGCAGTGTGTTCGTCGACCCGCCGCGTGCCGGCATGGACCCGGACACCTGTGAACTGACCCGGCGCTTCGACAACATCCTGTACATCTCCTGCAACCCGCAGACCCTGGCCGACAACATCGCCCAGTTGCACGACACCCATCGCATCACCCGCTGTGCGATGTTCGACCAGTTCCCGTGGACTCACCACATGGAATCCGGCGTGTTGCTGACCCGGCGTTGATAGCCTAAGTACGCGACAAAACAGCCGTCATGAAGACGGCTTTTTTGCGCGCGCTCATTCAGTGACTTCAGCCTTGCGCGGACGCCCGCCCTTGCGGCCATTCGCCCTTGCCGCCTCGGCCTTGGCAGCGCTGCTTTGGCGCCCATTGCGCGAGGCGACAACCGAAGCGGCCATGTCCATCAGCGGTTTGCTCGCCGAAATCATCCCGGCAATGGACACCTGCAGGTCCTTGCGCTCATGGCACAGAGCCGTCCCGGAAAAACCCACCGTCAGGTCGGCGTAGTCCTCAACGTCGAAATCATCGAACTCGGCATAGTTGCGCACAGGCAGCAGCACGCCACTGCCGTCGATGAAACTGACCGCCAGGCATGGATCGACAAACGCCACCGAGGTGACCCGCAAACTGCTTTTCTGGCGTAGCTGGCCACGCTGTATGGCCTCGGCCAGCGAGGCCTCGGTGACAGGACGATCGACCCGCAGGCCGGCTTCAACGGTTTTCATAGCTGGATCTCCACCCCTTCCGAAGCGCCCAACAGCGCCAGCAGGGTCTTGTTTGTCTCGGGCTCATAAGACGCCGAATAAATCATGTGGGTGGTGCTGGCGACTCGCTTCACCACTACGACTTCGCTGGTCTGCCAGTCCCACACCTGATGATCGAGACAGACCGTTTGCAACTTTTCCCACCAGATACGCCGGGCGTGACGCAACTGGGCGGGTTGCCCGAGCGCGTGACGCAACCCTTCCAGTACTGCCACTGGCGGCCGCTTGAACAGTGGGACCACATCCCACAGCTCGACGCTGTTGCGCCAGAAGCTGAATTTGAAGCGTGCACTCCAGGCTCCGGCATCCACATGGGCATGGGGCGGGCAGTGTTCATCACGCAACAGGATCACGACTGAAAGGCCTTTGTAGCTGAACAATTTCATACTAACCCATCCGTTAGGTTATTGAGCCTCATGGCTCACCATTCCTTGAACAATCCGATAATCGGTGCAGAGCGGCATTCGATTACCCGCCCTTCAGGCTAGCCATCGAACCGAGCATGGGTGGGCCCATTACGCGCAAAAATGGTAAGCAATCCTTTCGGTTCTTTGGTAAACACTGTCTCAACCCCTTCATTTGATCCCCGGTGTAATCAATCATGCAGCGCACTTTCGACGATCTTCAGCTCGGCAGCATCGAACTGTTTTGCCTGGCGGCCGAAGCCGGCAGCTTTACTGCCGCAGCCCTTGTGGCAGGGGTCACACCGGCGGCGGTGAGTCGCTCGGTGTCGCGCATGGAGGAGCGCCTGGGCGTCAGGTTGTTCGCACGCACCACCCGCAGCGTGAAAATGACCGACAGCGGGCGCCGCTATTACGAGGAGTGCCGTCAGGCGCTGGCGCAGCTGGTGGAAGCGCAGCGCGAAGTGATGGGCCAGCAGCAGGAGCCCTCGGGCACCTTGCGCATCAGCATTCCAACCACCTATGCCCATCACCGGATCCTGCCGCTGCTCCCGGCCTTTCGGCAGCGGTTCCCCCAGGTCAAGGTCGAGTCGCACATCAGCAACCGCAACATCGACTTTGTCGGTGAAGGCTATGACCTGGCCATCCGCGTGCGCGCCATTCCCGATTCAGGACTGATCGCCCGCCAGCTGGAAGATGCAGCACTGGTGATGATCGCCACGCCCGAATACCTCAAGCGTGCCGGCACCCCGCAAACGCTGGACGATCTCAAGCAACACGAATGCATTCAGTACGAGTTGCCCAGCAGCGGCCGGCGCATTGCCTGGTTGTTCAATGACAACGGCGAACAGCGCGAGATTCTCGCCGAAGGTAACCTCAGTTGCTCGGACGATGTGCTGGGCGGCGTGACCCTGGCCAAGCACAGTGCAGGGCTGTTCCAGACCTACCGTTTTATCGTCGAAAAGGAGCTGGCGGACGGCTCGCTGGTGGAAATCCTCAAACCCTATGGCGGACGCTCGCGTCCTTTCACCCTGCTCTACCCGCAAAACCGTCATATGCCGCTGCGCCTGCGGGCGTTCATCGACTTTCTGCTGGAACAGATGCCCCGCTGAAACCGTCCGATCACCGCACACAACCGCCCGAGACGGCCGTCGGTCAATTGACCAAATTAACCATTCGGTACATTTTATCTCCACAGGCTGGTTCACCGGCCCATTCCAACAATAAAAAGTGGAGAGATGCGATGTCCCCTATCGTTCTGGTGCTCAACGGCCCGAACCTGAACCTGCTGGGCACCCGTGAGCCAGACACCTACGGCCACGAAACCCTGGCAGACATCTCGGCACTGTGCGGACGCGCCGCCGAGGAATTCGGTCTGACGGTGGAGTTTCGCCAGACCAACCACGAAGGCGAACTGCTCGACTGGATTCATGGCGCACGCGGGCGTTGCGCCGGGATCGTCATCAATCCCGCCGCCTGGACCCACACCTCGGTCGCCATTCGTGACGCTCTGGTGGCCAGCGAACTGCCCGTGATCGAAGTGCACCTGTCGAACGTGCATGCCCGCGAACCTTTCCGCCATCACTCCTTCGTTTCCGCGATTGCCACCGCGGTGATGGCCGGGTTCGGCAGCCACGGCTATCGCCTGGCGCTGGAGCATTTCAGCCTGCGCTTGAAGGGGTAACCATTGTGACTCAGCACAGCACTGTACTGGCCGGGCTGATCGGCGCCGGCATCCAGGCCTCGCGCACGCCCGCCCTGCACGAACACGAGGGTGACGCCCAGGGTTTGCGCTACCTCTATCGCCTGATCGACCTCGATCAGTTGCAACTCGACAGCCAGGCCCTGCCCGACCTGTTGAAGTCAGCCGAGCAGATGGGCTTCACCGGGTTGAACATCACCTTCCCGTGCAAGCAGGCGATCATCCCCCTGCTCGACGAACTGTCCGCCGAAGCCCAAGGCATCGGCGCCGTGAACACCGTGGTGCTCAAGGACGGCAAACGTATCGGCCACAACACCGATTGCCTGGGTTTCGCCGAAGGATTCAGACGGGGCTTGCCGGACGTGGCGCGCGAACGTGTCGTCCAGATGGGCGCCGGCGGCGCAGGTGCGGCGGTGGCCCACGCGTTGCTGAGCGAAGGCGTACAACAACTGAGCATTTTCGACGTGGAGATCCGCCGCGCACAAAGCCTGGCGGACAACCTCAATCAGCATTTTGGCGCCGGGCGCGCCGTGGCCGGGCATGATTTGCCGACGACCCTGGAACAGGCCGACGGCCTGGTCAACACCACCCCCATGGGCATGCAGAAACTGCCAGGCATGCCGGTGCCCGCCGAATGGCTCAGGGCGCAATTATGGGTGGCCGAGATCGTTTACTTCCCACTGGAAACCGAGCTGCTGCGCCACGCCCGCGCCCTGGGTTGCCGGACGCTCGACGGCGGCAACATGGCGGTGTTCCAGGCGGTGAAGGCGTTTGAACTGTTCAGCGATGTGGTGCCAGACGCACAACGCATGCTCGCGCATTTTCAGCGCATGAATGGCTGACAGGCGTTCCGGAGCCGGTTGACCGGCTCCGGGAAAATGCGATCAGGCTTGCAGATAGCGCAGCACCGATTCGCAGATCATCTCCCGATGGCGTTGCTTGACGCCCTCTTCCGGCAACTCGATCTGAAAAATCTCACCGACCGTGTGCCGGTTCGACACGCGATAGAAGCAGAACGAGCTGATCAGCAGGTGCACGTCCAGCGGCACCAGCCCCGGACGGAACACGCCTTCCTGGACACCGCGTTGCAGGATCTCGCCGAGCGAATCGAGGATGGTGTTGTTCATCGCCTTGATCGCATCGGAGCGCTTCACATACTCGGCGTTGTGAATGTTCTCGATGCTGACGATGCGCACGAAATCGACGTTGCGATCATGGTGATCGAAGGTGAACTCGACCAGGCGCCGAATCGCATCCTGCGGCGCCAGCTCGGCCAGGTGGAGGCGGCTCTCGGTGTTGCGAATGTCGCCGTAGAGCTTCTCCAGCACCTCGAGATACAACTGCTCCTTGCTGCCGAAATAGTAATAAATCATGCGCTTGGAGGTGTGGATACGCTCGGCGATCGCGTCGACGCGAGCACCGGAAAGGCCCTGCTGGACGAACTCGACAATGGCTTCTTGAAGAATGTTCTCGCGGGTCTTTTCCGGGTTGTTCTTGCGACTCTTGCGCGGCTCGGCCAAGGGTTCGTCGGGCGCTGCGGAAAGTTCTGAAATAAAGGTCATCGTGGGCTCACGGCCATCACTGTACAAGCTGGCGATTATGAGCCGCACCGCACAGCGAAGGAAGCCGCGCGGCACGGGTTTACTCTCGTGCTTACCAATTTCCTACAACTTTGCCTGACGAATCGCTCCGCTGCGGGACTTGGCCATGGCCGCCAGGCGCACCGCGACGTTGGCCGCTCCGTACCCGGCATAGCCATTCTTGCGCTGGATGATTTCGAAGAAGAACCGGCCTTCGAAGGGTTCGGTGTACACGTGGAACAGCTCGCCACCCTGGGTATCGCGGTCGTACAGCACGTTGTAGTAAGCCAGTTCGCTGAGGAACTCATCGTCGAAATCGAACCGTGCCGCCAGGTCATCGTAGTAATTGAGCGGGATGTCCAGCAGCGGCACACCGGCGGCCTTGGCGCGGCTGACCTGGGCGAAGATGTCGTCGCAGTCGAACGCGATGTGATGCACGCCGGAGCCGCGATAACTCGACAGCGCGTGTGAGATGGCGGTGTTGCGGTTCTCGGAAATGTTCAGCGGCAAGCGAATCGAACTGTCGCGGCTACGCAAGGCCCGGCTCTTCACCAGCCCGTAAGGGTCTGGCAGCACCACTTCATCGTCGGCCTCGAAATCCAGCAGGCTCTTGTAGAACAGCACCCAACTGTCGAGGCTGTCCGCCGGCAAGGCCATCGCCATGTGGTCGATGCGCTTGAGACCGCCACCAGCCACCGCGTTCGCTTGCAGATGGAAATCGGTGCCATAGACGTCGGCCTGCTGGTCCACCAGGTAAATCAGACTGCCATCGGGGGCTCGTACGCTGGCCAGTTCCAGTTCGTTGGGGCCGACCAGCCCGCGATAAGGCTGGCCCTTGTAGGCCACCGCCCGCGCCAGTGCGCTGGCGCTGTCCTTGACCCGCACAGCCGTGGCACACAGTGACGGACCGTGCGCCTCGAAAAAGCTGTGGGCAAACGAATAGGGCTCGGAGTTGAGAATCAGGTTGATGTCGCCCTGACGCATCAGGCTCACGTTTTTCGAGCGGTGCAGTCCGGCCTTGACGAAGCCCAGCCGCTCCAGCCAATGGGCCAGCTTGGCGCCCAGGGCGTCGTCCACGGCAAACTCGAGGAACTCGACGCCGTTGTATTCGCAGGCGGCCGGGGTCTCGAAGAGGATGTCGGTGTTCACCGCAGGTGGCGTGGTTTGCGCCAGGCGCTCGCGGGTTTTCTCTTCCAGGTACAGCAACGAACGCAGGCCGTCGGCGGCGTTGGCCCGTGGCGGCGCAGCGCGGAAACCGTCGTTGAAAATTTCCAGGGACAACGGCCCGGTGTAGCCGCTCTGGATGATCGGCGCGAGAAACCCCGGCAAATCGAATTCGCCCTGGCCCGGGAAGCAGCGGAAATGCCGGCTCCACTCCAGCACGTCCATGGCCAGGATCGGCGCGTCGGCCATTTGCACGAAGAAGATCTTGTCGCCGGGAATGTCGGCGATGGCACGCGGATCGCCCTTGAGCGAGAGGGTGTGGAAGCTGTCGAGCAATACGCCCAGGCTCGGGTGATCGGCCTGACGCACGATGTTCCACACCTGTTGATAGGTGTTCACATGCCGGCCCCAGGCCAACGCCTCGTAACCAATGCGCAGGCCCCGCGCCCCGGCGCGTTCGGCCAGCAGGCGCAAGTCATCGACTAAAATCTGCTCATCGCCCACTGAATCCGCCGAAGCGTTGCTGCACACCAGCACCAGGTCCGTGCCCAGCTCCTGCATCAGGTCGAACTTGCGCTCGGCCCGTTCCAGGTTGCGCGACAGGCGATCACGGCGGCAGCCTTCGAAATCGCGGAACGGCTGGAACAGGGTGATGGCGATCCCGAGATCGGCGCACATCTGTTTAATTTCCCGCGGGCTGCCGTCGTAGTAGAGAAGGTCGTTTTCGAAAATCTCCACCCCGTCGAATCCGGCGGCGGCAATGGCTTCGAGTTTTTCCGGCAGGGTGCCGCTCAAGGACACGGTGGCAATGGAACGTTGCATGGTTCGACTCCCGGGGGAAGCTGCGGCTACTGGGAATTCGCGCCGCTTTTGAAAGAATGAGTCGATTATTGAGCTGCGTTTTTCTTTGGGCAATTCAAAGTGTACTATCCGGTTAGTTTTGCGTGCGATTATCGAACACAATGCCCGTTGGCGAATTGACGATTTTTTGTCCACTGCGCAACATCAATCCCACATTGAGCCCTTCGTGAATCGCCGGGTTCGGTTACCAACGAAGTACCACACCTCATAAAAATAATCGGGTGGCCTACATGACTCCTTCTCAAAGCTCTCCCATGGAGCGTCCCTCCATGTCCTCTGCCCACAGCGGCATCGGCGACAAGATCCGCGGTGCCATGGCGGTCGGCAAGACCCGCTGGGGCATGCTGGCGCTGGTGTTTTTCGCCACCACCTTGAACTACATCGACCGCGCCGCACTGGGCGTGATGCAGCCGATCCTGGCCAAGGAAATGAGCTGGACGGCGATGGACTACGCCAACATCAACTTCTGGTTCCAGGTCGGTTATGCCATCGGTTTCGTCCTGCAAGGCCGCCTGATCGACCGGGTCGGCGTGAAGCGCGTGTTCTTCTGCGCCGTGCTGCTCTGGAGCCTGGCGACCGGCGCCCACGGCCTGGCCACTTCGGCGGCCGGCTTCATGGTCTGCCGCTTCATCCTCGGGCTGACCGAGGCCGCCAACTACCCGGCCTGCGTGAAAACCACGCGGCTGTGGTTCCCGGCCGGCGAACGCGCCGTGGCCACCGGCATCTTCAATGCCGGCACCAACGTCGGTGCGATGTTCACGCCGATGCTGTTGCCGCTGATCCTGCACGCCTGGGGCTGGCAGGCCGCGTTCCTGTGCATGGCGGCACTGGGCGGTATCTGGTTGCTGTGCTGGGGCCTGAAGTATTTCAACCCGGAAGATCACCCGAGCGTGAATGCCGCTGAACTGGCTTACATCCAGAAGGAAGTGGAACCGGAGCAGACCCGCGTACCCTTCTCGCGAATCCTGCGCATGCGTGGCACCTGGGCCTTCGCCCTCGCCTACTCGATGACCGCGCCGGTGTTCTGGTTCTACCTGTATTGGCTGCCGCCGTTCCTCAATCAGCAATACAACCTGGGGATCAACGTGACCCAGATGGGTATCCCGCTGATCATCATCTACCTGACGGCAGACTTCGGCAGCGTCGGCGGCGGCATCCTGTCTTCGTTCCTGATCGGTCGCGGCGTCAACCCGATCAAGGCGCGGTTGCTGTCCATGTTCCTGTTCGCCTGCTGCATCATCGGCGTGGTCATGGCCGCCGGCTCCAGCAGCCTGTGGGTCGCGGTGTTCGCCATCTCCCTGGCGATCGGTGCGCACCAGGCCTGGACGGCGAACATCTGGAGCCTGGTGATGGACTACACGCCCAAACACATGATGAGCACCGTGTTCGGCTTTGGCGGCATGTGCGCGGCCATCGGCGGGATGTTCATGACCCAACTGGTCGGCCACATCCTGACGGTCACCAACAACAACTACACGGTGCTGTTCACCCTGATTCCGGCGATGTACTTCATTGCGCTGACCTGGATGTACTTCATGGCACCGCGCAAGATTCCGACCGTTAGCGAATAACCGGATTTACCCCCTGTAGGAGCGAGCTTGCTCGCGATGGCGATACATCAGTCGAAATCAATGTTGACTGACACTCCGCCATCGCGAGCAATCGAGCGTCGACCGGCTGCTCCTACAGTGTTTTTGAGTCAGGCAAAGAGTTTCGCGGCTACCGCCGACTCTGCTGCCAAGCCGCCGCCAACCCACTGCAACAGATCACCGCAATCCCGATCACCGTGGTCAGCGTCGGCGTGTGGGAGAACAGCAACCAGCCCAGCAAACCAGCGAAGATGATCTGGCAGTAACCGAACGGCGCCAGCAGCGCCGGGGCGGCGAAGCGGAAAGCCTGGGTGAGGAACAGGTGGGCGGTCATGCCGCACGCACCCAGCGCCACCATCATCAGGGCGTGCACCGGGCTGGGTACCTGCCAGAAGAACGGGACCAACGCGCTCATCACCAGGGTATTGCACAGCCCGGCAAAGAAGTTGCTGGTGGTCGGACTGTCGACACTGGCGAGCTTGCGGGTGAGCAATTGGTAGAAGCAGAAAAACATCGCCGAGCAGAACGGCAGCAACACCGCTGGCGTGAACAGCTCTCCGCCGGGGTGAACGATGATCAGCACGCCGATGAATCCACAGATCACCGCGATCCATTGGCCACGGGTCACCCGCTCACCCAGCAGCGGCACTGACAGCGCGGTCACCAGCACCGGGGCGAGGAAGTTCACCGCGGTGGCTTCGGCCAGCGGGATGTACAACAAGCCGGTGGTGAAAAACAGGCTGGTGCCCAGCAGGCACAGCGCGCGGACCACCTGCAGGATCGGCCTTTTGGTGCGCAACACGCGCAGCCCTGATTGCGGCAAAAAAATCCCGGCCATCAACAGGGTGTGAACCACATAACGCGCCCAGACCACCATGACGATCGGGTAGAACCCCGAGAGGTACTTGGAAAAAGCGTCGTGGCTGGAAAAGAGAAAGGTGGCGAGGACGATCAGCAAAATCCCTTTGAAGGGCTGGTTTACACCGGAAAGCGGGGTGCTGACGGTCATCAGGTATTCCTTGTGGCCCACATCAGGATCAGTAGCGTTGCGCAACATCCTGCAACTGCGCCTACCGTAACCGTGACGGGGCCGCTTTGACCAGATGTTCCAGCCGTTTATCGAACGATTATAAAAAACCGGCCCCAGACGGAATTCGCCGGGTTATCCACGTTCAATACCACTCGGCAACGCACTCGAGGTCGGAAAAGCCGGACGACCGGACTGGCGCGGCTCCCACTCACCAGCAACACTCATCCCACGGATACTCAGAGGATTCCCACATGCTATGGAGAAAAGGCCGGCGCAGCGACAACGTGGTCGATGCCCGCGGCGATGACATCGGCAGTGGTGGCGGCGGGATGCGCTTCGGTGGCGGCAAGGGCCTGAGCCTGACAGCGATCATTCTGATCGTCGGCATCGGCTGGATCACCGGCCAGGACCCTTTGCAGATCCTCGGGCAACTGACCGGACAAATGAGCGAGCCATCGGCACCGGCCTCGACGCAAACGCGCAGGGCGCCACCGGCCAATGATGAAAGTGCAGAGTTCGTGCGCTCGATCCTGGGTGACACCGAAGACACCTGGGGCCAGATCTTTCAACAGGCCGGCCGACAGTACAAGGAGCCGACCCTGGTGCTGTTCAGCAACCGGGTGAACTCGGCCTGCGGCCTGGCCACCTCGGCAACCGGCCCGTTCTATTGCCCGGCGGACCAGAAGGTCTACCTGGACATGGCGTTCTTCGATGAGATGTCGCGACGCTTTTCCGCCGCCGGCGACTTCGCCCAGGCCTACGTGATCGCTCACGAAGTCGGACACCACGTGCAGACCTTGCTCGGTGTCTCGGCGAAAATTCAGGCGGCCCGTCAGCAAGGCCGGCAAATGGAAGGTGATGGCGGGCTGCTGGTGCGTCAGGAGTTGCAGGCCGATTGCCTGGCCGGCGTCTGGGCCAACCACGCGCAGCAGCGCCTGAACTGGCTGGAACCGGGCGACGTCGAGGAAGCCCTCAACGCCGCCAACGCCATCGGTGATGACCGTTTGCAACAACAGGGTCAGGGCCGCGTGGTGCCGGACTCCTTTACCCATGGCACGTCGGCGCAAAGGGTGCGCTGGTTCAAAACCGGATTTGCGCAAGGCCAGGTGGGCCAGTGCGATACCTTTGCGGCGAAAAACCTGTAGATGAAAAATTGGCTGTTGATGTTGTTGTTGACCAGTGCAAGTACCCAGGCCGTCGAACAAGGAGTCAAAGCAATCAGCCCGGGACGGCTGTTGTTGAAAGAAGGCGAGATGGCGGTGGGCATCGGCCCGGCACCGACGAAAATCGAGCGGGTGCTGATCGTCATCCACGGTCGCCTGCGCAATGCCGAAACCTATCGGCAGAACGCCGAACGAACCGTCGAGCAGGCCGGGCAAAGCGCCAACACCCTGGTGATCGCCCCGCAGTTCCTCAATGACACCGACGCGGCCAGCCACCCCGTGGCCGACAGCGTGCTGCGCTGGCAGGGCAATGACTGGATGGCCGGCGGCTTGTCCACCGCGCCCTTCGCCGTCAGTTCCTTTGCCGCGCTGGACCAGATCATCGCCCGGCTCGGTGATCGTCGGCAGTTTCCCGATGTGAAGGATGTGGTGATTGTCGGTCACTCCGGCGGCGCCCAGGTGGTTCAGCGCTACGCAATGCTCGGTCATAAGCAGCCGGAGCTTGAGGCGGCGGGTGTGCATGTGCGCTATGTCGTTGCCAATCCATCGTCCTATGCCTACTTCGATGAGCGCCGTCCCGTGGCGTTCAGCCATGCACGCTGTGCGGACTACAACCGCTGGAAGTATGGCCTGGCGGATTTACCCGCCTACGCCGAAGGGCAAACGCCCCGGCAACTGGAAGACAATTACGTGCAACGCGACATCGTTTACCTGTTGGGGCAGCAGGACATCGACCCGAATCATCCGGCGCTGGACAAGAGCTGCGAAGCCAAGGCCCAGGGCCCGAACCGACTGGCTCGCGGGCGCAATTATTTTGAGTACCTCAAGCGCCGTCATCCCCAGGGGTTGAACCAGCAACTGCTGGAAGTGCCTGGGGTTGGACACAATGGGGGGGAGATGTTGATGTCGGTGGAGGGGCAGAAAGCGTTGTTCAATCAGTAGGCTTTGTGGTGTCTGTAAGGGCCTCATCGCGGGCAAGCCCGCTCCTACAGGTACGGCGTGATCCTCTGTGGGAGCGGGCTTGCCCGCGATGAGGCCCTCACAGACACCGCAAATCTCAACCCAAAACCATCCGCCGCAACTCGCCACAATCCGCCGCATGCCAATCGGTCAGCTCGGGCCACGGGTTGTCCGGCAAATTCACCAGCACCGTGCGCGCGCCCGCCGCCCGGCCGCAGTCCAGGTCGAAGCGGTAATCGCCGACCATGACCATCTCGCTCGCCGGCACCTGCCAGGCGTCAGCCAGCTTCAACAAGCCACCGGGATGCGGCTTGGGCGGCGCTTCATCGCGACCCAGCACATCCTCCACCGCAAAGCAGTCGGCCAGGCCGATGGCCTGCAGCGTCACGTGCGCCAACTCCCGCGCATTGCGGGTGAGAATCCCCAGCCGATAACCGCGCCCGGCCAGGTCACGCACCAGCTCCACGGCCCCCGGCGCCGGTTTCGAACCCAGCGCCAGGTCTCGTTCATGCTCCAGCAACCAGGCGTGCTTGGCGGCCGCTTCATCGGCGGGCAATGCCGCCAGGTGCGTAAGAATGTCGTCTTCGGGCGGGATCGCCAGCGCCACACGGATGGCCGCGAAATCATGCACGGCCACCGTCAGGGTGCCGTCCATGTCGAACACCCAATGACGTATGTCGGTCAGGCTCATGCCCAGTCCTTGCGATGGCGGATCAAGCCTTCCTGCGTGACCGAGGCCACCAGTTGCCCGGAGCGATTGAACACGCTGCCGCGGGAGAAGCCACGGGAATTGCCGGCCCATGGGCTGTCCATGGCGTAGAGCAACCAGTCATCGGCACGCAGGTCGGCGTGGAACCACAGCGCGTGATCGAGGCTGGCCACCTGCATGTCCTTGTGCCACACCGATTTGCCATGGGGCAGCAGTGACGTGGTCAGCAAGCCGAAGTCCGAAGCATAGGCCAGCAGGTATTTGTGCAGCGCCGGCGAATCGGCCAGGGCACCGTCGGCCCGGAACCAGACATATTTGATCGGATCATTGGGCTTGGGGTTGTAAGGGTCTTCCCCGGTTACCGGTCGGAATTCAATCGGCTTGGGGCACAGAAATTTTTCCCGCATATGCTCGGGAATCAGGTGCGCCCGCTGCTGGGTCAGTTCCAGCTCCGACGGCAGGTTTTCCGGGCCGACCACCACGGGCATCTGGCTCTGGTGCTCGAAGCCTTTCTCGTCGTACTGGAACGAAGCGCTGCAGGTGAAGATCGGGTGGCCCTTCTGGATCGCCGTGACCCGACGGGTGCTGAAACTGCCGCCGTCACGCACCCGGTCCACCTGATAAACCACCGGCAGCCCGGCATCCCCAGGGCGCAGGAAATAACCGTGCATCGAGTGCACATGCCGTGCTTCCTCGACTGTCTGACTGGCCGCCGACAGGGACTGGCCGAGCACCTGGCCACCGAACAGCTGGCGGAACCCCAGGTCCTGGCTACGACCACGGAACAGGTTTTCCTCGATCGGTTCCAGGGTCAGCAAATCGACCAGATCTTCCAACACGTGGCTCATTCAGACTCTCCTCACACAACGCAATGCCGCGCAGCCATGGCTGAAGCGGCCTATTCAGGTTCTGGCCGAGGCCAATGATGGCCATTGTAAACGTCCCGGCCGGCTTAGCCATGCAAGGTTTGCAGCCATTGCTCACGACTGATGCGGTACAACACATGGTGGCGCAGGGGATGGTCTGCCGCGAGTTTGGGGTGTTCGAAGTCATCCGCCCGGTCATGCTGCATGCCGATGGCCTGCATGACTTTTTCCGACGGGGTGTTGCTGGCGCTGGTGAAGGACACCACCTCGTCCAGCGCCAGGCGGTCAAAGCCGCAGCGCAGAGCGGTCCACGCCGCTTCACTGGCGTAGCCCAACCCCCAATGTTCACGGGCCAGGCGCCAGCCGATTTCCACGGCCGGGGTGAATGGCGCATCGAAACCGACCACCCCCAACCCGGTAAATCCGATGAATGCCCCGGTGTCCTTGCGCTCCAGTGCCCACAAACCAAAACCGTGCTCGGCAAAATGCCCGCGCACACGACCGATCAGCGAAGCACTTTCCAGCCGACTCAATGGCGCCGGAAAATACCGCATCACTTGTGGATCGGCGCACATCGCCGCAAATGCCGGCAAATCATCGTCACGCCACTGTCGCAGCAGCAGTCGAGCGCTTTCCAGCTCCAGAATTGGCTCCATCGAGTTCTCCCCCTTCCCATGCTGCCAGTCTACAACGCTGGTAGGATCCTTCCTGCATTCCTGCCTGAAGCCCTGAAAGTCCTGTCATGCCATTGCCGTTGATCTACCACGAAGACTACAGCCCCGAGTTCCCGGCGGATCACCGCTTTCCCATGGACAAGTTTCGCTTGCTGCGCGATCACCTGGTGGACAGCGGCCTGACCCGGGACGCCGACCTGCTGCGCCCGCAACTGTGCCCACCGGAAATTCTCGCTCTCGCACATGACGCTGGCTATATCGAGCGCTACATGAGCGGCGAGTTGTCCCGCGAAGACCAGCGGCGCCTCGGCCTGCCCTGGAGCGAAGCCCTGGCCCGACGCACGGTGCGCGCGGTCGGCGGCTCGCTGCTGGCGGCGGAGCAGGCACTGGAACACGGGCTGGCCTGCCACCTGGCCGGCGGCACCCACCACGCGCACTACGACTACCCGGCCGGCTTCTGCATCTTCAATGACCTGGCGGTGATCAGCCATTACCTGCTGCAAAGCGGCCGGGTGAACCGGGTGCTGATCTTCGATTGCGATGTGCATCAGGGCGACGGGACCGCGCGCATCCTGCACGATACCCCGGAGGCGATCACCGTTTCCCTGCACTGCGAAAAGAACTTTCCTGCACGCAAGGCACAAAGCGACTGGGACATCCCACTGCCCAAGGGCATGGGTGATGCCGACTACCTGAAAATCGTCGATGACACGCTCAACTACCTGTTGCCGCTGTATCAACCCGACCTGGTGCTGTACGACGCCGGTGTCGACGTACACAAGGATGACGCCCTCGGTTACCTGAAGCTGACGGACGAAGGCGTGGCCGCACGGGATGAGAGCGTGATGCGCCATTGCCTGGGCCGGGATATTCCGGTGATGGGGGTGATCGGCGGTGGCTACAGCAAGGACCGCATGGCCCTGGCCCGCCGCCACGGCATCCTCCACCACAGTGCGCAGCGCGTCTGGACGTCATCAGGCTGTCACTGAGTTGTGGATGCTTTACCCACAATGGCTGTGGAACTGCCTGTGGATAAGCTGAGAGAAATGTCGTACAGACCACAGAGAGCAAGGCCTGCAGAGCAGCGATCATTTTTTGATCAACCCGAACCCTCCTGTAGGAGCGAGCTTGCTCGCGATGGCGGCGTGTCAGTCAACATCGACTTCGACTGACACTGCGCTATCGCGAGCAAGCTCGCTCCTACAGGGTTTATGTGCTGCTAGAATGCCCGGCCTATTCCGCCAGACCGCAGCACTGCCCATGACCCAGCCCGACACTCCCCTCTCCCAGGTCGCCATCATCGGCGGTGGCCCCGCGGGCCTCATGGCCGCGGAGGTGCTGAGCCAGGCCGGGGTCAAGGTCGATCTGTACGACGGCATGCCGTCCGTGGGCCGAAAATTCCTGCTCGCCGGGGTCGGCGGCATGAACATCACCCATTCCGAAGCCTACCCGGCGTTTCTCTCACGCTATGCCGAACGCGCCCCACAGATCGCCCCGCTGCTGCGCGCTTTTGGCGCCGAAGCGCTGTGCCAGTGGATCCACGACCTGGGTATCGAAACCTTCGTCGGCAGCTCCGGCCGGGTGTTCCCCACAGACATGAAGGCCGCGCCCCTGCTGCGTGCCTGGCTCAAGCGCCTGCGCGACAGCGGCGTGGTTATCCACACCCGCCATCGCTGGCTGGGCTGGGACCCACAGGGCAATTTACTTATCCACAGCCCCGACGGTGAAAAAACCATCCAGGCCGACGCCACCCTGCTCGCCCTCGGTGGCGGCAGCTGGGCGCGCCTGGGTTCGGATGGCGCCTGGATGTTGCAACTGGAAAAGCACGGCGTAGGACTGGCGCCCCTGCAACCGAGCAACTGCGGCTTCGAGGTGCAGGCCTGGAGCGAGTTGATGGTCAGCAAATTCGCCGGTGCACCGCTGAAAAACATCGCCATCGGCCTCAACGACGACATCCCCCGCCTCGGTGAATGCGTGATCACCGCTACCGGCGTCGAAGGCAGCCTGATCTACGCGCTGTCGGCGCCGATCCGCGAGGCGATCAATCAACAGGGCTCGGCTACCGTTCACCTCGACCTGCTGCCCGGCCGGCCTGTGGATAAAATCCAGGCCGCCCTGAGCAAACCGCGCGGGTCACGCTCGATGGCCAAGCACCTGCACAGTCAATTGGGGCTCGACGGCGTGAAAGCGGCGCTGCTGCGGGAATTGACCGGCGCCGAATGCTTTGCCGACCCGGCGCTGCTGGCCCGGGCGATCAAGGCCCTGCCCCTGACGCTGGTGAAAACCCGCCCACTGGACGAGGCCATCAGCAGCGCCGGCGGTGTGAAGTTCGAGTCGATGGATGAGCGCCTGATGCTCAAGCCGTTGCCGGGAGTGTTCTGCGCCGGGGAGATGCTCGACTGGGAGGCGCCGACCGGGGGCTATCTGCTGACTGCCTGTTTTGCCAGTGGGCGAGCGGCGGGGTTGGGGATGGTGGAGTGGTTGCGGCGCAAGGGCTGAGATCCGCGGCGCCGCCATCGCGAGCAGGCTCGCTCCCACAGGGGATCAGTGTCGTTCACAAATTCCCTGTGGGAGCGAGCCTGCTCGCGATGGGCGCACCGCAAACCTTCAAGGCTTACGCTTACGCGGCCCCGTATTGAACACCGGCACTTTTCGCACAGGCTTGATCGAAGGTTCCACCGGCCCGCTGTCGCCGCTGTCCACCCACTTGCCGAGGTTGCGCTTGCCGCCACCGCCGGACGTCTTCGGTTTCTTCGGCTTTTTCGGTTTCTTGATCACCTGGCCGCTGGCATCGGTTTCCGGCACACGGTGCTCGGGCTCGAACTCCGGCTCGTTCTGACGCTTCAAGGTCTGACGGGTCAGCATCTCGATGGCCGACAGCAGATTCACTTCATCGGCGCACACCAGCGAAATCGCCTCGCCGGTCGAGCCCGCACGCCCGGTGCGGCCGATGCGGTGGATGTAGTCTTCCGCGACGATCGGCAGGTCGAAGTTGACCACCAGCGGCAGGTCTTCGATATCCAGGCCACGGGCCGCGACGTCGGTGGCCACCAGAATCTGCACTTCGCCAACCTTGAAGCGGTCCAGCGCACGCTGGCGGGTGGCCTGCGGCTTGTCGCCATGGATGCCGTCGGCATTGACGCCCAGGCCCTGGAGTTTTTCCACCAGCGCATCGACGCCATTACGGGTCTTGGCGAACACCAGCACCTGCTTCCACTTGCCCTTGCGCATCAGGTGCACGAACAGTTCCGGCTTGCGCTTCTTGTCCACCGTCACCACCCACTGCTTGACGGTATTGGCCGCCACGTTGCGCGGGCTGACTTCGACGCTCAGCGGGTCGTTGAGCATTTGCCCGGCCAGCAGGCGAATGTCATCGGAGAAGGTCGCCGAGAACAACAGCGTCTGACGTTTCTTCGGCAACGCCCGGTAGATGTTCGCCAGCTCTTCGGAAAAGCCCAGATCGAGCATGCGGTCGGCTTCGTCCAGCACCAGGGTCTGCAGCTGGTTGAACTTCAGCGCGTTCTGGCGGAACAGGTCGAGCAGGCGGCCGGGGGTCGCGACCAGCAGATCGACGCCGCTGCGCAGCTTCATCATCTGCGGGTTGATGCTGACGCCACCGTACACCGCGTAGGTGCGCAACGGCAGGTTCTCGGCGTACTGGCGCACAGCTTCGTGAACCTGTTCGGCCAGCTCGCGGGTCGGCACCAGGATCAGCGCACGAACCGAGTTGGCGGCGACTTTCGGCCCTTCCATGGCCAGCAATTGCAGGAGCGGCAAGGCGAAACCGGCGGTCTTGCCTGTACCGGTCTGGGCGGCGGCCATCAGGTCGCGACCGGCCAGCACCGCCGGAATGGCTTGCGCCTGGACCGGCGTCGGGGTCTGGTAGCCGAGCTTCTCGAGAGAGCGCAGCAAGGGGTCGATCAGGCCAAGGGTGGCGAAAGTCATGGGATTACCGTAGGAAAAATCAGCGCGGTTATGCGAAATGGATGTGCAATGCCGCGCAGTTTACCCTAATTCACACTCGATTCTGTCTGCGCCACCGCAGCCGGTCGTGGCGGTGTACGACGCCACTGCGGCAAACCGATCAGCACCACGGCACTGATGATCACCAACATGGCCAGGCCTTCCTCGATACCAATGCTCTCACCGGCGAACACGATCCCCAGCAGCACCGCAACGGCCGGGTTGACGTAGGCATAACTGGTGGCAGCCGCCGGGCGTACGTTTTTCAACAGGTACATGTAAGCGTTGAAAGCGATGATCGAGCCGAAGAAAATCAGGTACGCCAACGCCGCCCAACCTTCCAGCGGCGGCATGGCGGGCAGGTGCTCGCCACTGACCGCACTGCCGATCAACAGCACCACGCCGCCCACCAGCATTTCCACGGCACTGGCCATCGCCCCTTGCGGCAACGGCAGGTGTTTGCTCCAGACCGAACCGAACGCCCAGGTGGCGGCGGCGAACACCAGCAACATCGCGCCCAGCGGGCTCGATTGCAGGTTGGAGCCCAGGTTCAACATCGCGATGCCGATCAGCCCGAGCACAATCCCGGCCCATTCCAGGCGGGTATTGCGCGCGCCCCAGAAATAACCGCAGAGCAAGGTGAACAGCGGCACCGTGGCCACCGCCAGCGCGGCCACTCCGGAAGCCACGCCCGTATGCTCGGCCACGCTCACCGCGCCGTTGCCGCAACTGAGCAACAGCACCCCGATGATCCCGGCGGCTTTCCACTGCGCCCAGGTCGGCGCCGGAGCCCCACGCCAGCGCAGGAAGGCGTACATCAGGGAACCGGCGATCACGAAACGAATGCCGGCCAGCAACAGCGGTGGCCAGTACTCGATACCGATGCGGATCACCAGATACGTCGATCCCCAAATCACGTACAACGCGAAAAAGGCAGCGATCAACGGCAAGGGAAAACGGCGCGGGGCAGACATGGGAGAAGCTCGCAGGCAGGGCAGAAGAATCGCTATTCTAGAAAGGCCGACGAGTAAAATTAAGTTACAAAACCTGTTTATAGCGCCGGTACACTTTCAAATCCCGCTGCGACCCCGCCCGTCCCCGCGCCCACAGAAAATCAATGGCGCACGCGATCTCCTGTAGGAGCGAGCACGCTCGCGATGGTGGACCAGGCACCGCTGGCACCCAGACAGCCCGCGTTATCGTTGACGACCATCGCGAGCAAGCTCGCTCCTACAGGAGTCGTGTTGGTTTCAGGCGCCACGATACCGCTTGAGGTGCTCCCCCACCTTCGCCGCCGGCACTTTCTGCAACTTGCACAGCAACTCATGGGACAGTTCGCGCAGCCCGTGCGTACCGCGCAGCTCATCCGCCAGGTGCGCGGTCAGGTTGGCGGCCATCTCGGCGTCGGCCATGGCCCGGTGGGCCTTGCCGGTGTGGGGCAGGTTGGCGTAGGTGGTGAGGGTGCCGAGCTTGTGGTTCGGCGCCGCCGGCATCAGGCGGCGGGCCAGCAGCAATGAGCAGGCGAAGTTCTGCAGGCGTGTGCGCTTGATGCGGCCCAGCTCGAAGTCCCAGAACTTCTGGTCGAACGCGGCGTTGTGCGCCAGCAGCGGCGTGGTGCCGACGAACTCGTTGACCTCGTTCATCACCCGTTCGGCCGACGGCGCGCTGCGCAGCATGGCGTTGCTGATGCCCGTCAGTTGTTCAATGAAGGCCGGGACGCGCACGCCCGCGTTCATCAGGCTCTGGTAACGCTCGACGATGCGCCCCTGTTCGAGGATCACCACGGCAATTTCCGTGGCCCGGCAGCTGCTGCTCGGGGAGATTCCGGTGGTTTCAAAGTCGATGACTGCGATGCGTTCCAAACCTGTTTCAACTCCGTATTGATCAATTCTTGAGCAGTAACGCGCCTTCGATCGGCACGTAGCGGCTGGCCGCGCGAATCAGCGAGTTGGCGGTCAGGCCCGGCACGCCATAGGCCACCGCCTGCACCCCGTGCTTGCTGATGATGCGTTCGAGCAACATGTCGAAATCACCGTCGCCGGAAGCCAGCACCACTTCGTCGACGTGGTCCGCCGCGTCCATGATGTCCAGGGTTATGCCCACATCCCAGTCGCCCTTGGCCGAGCCGTCACTGCGCTGGATGTAGGGCTTGAGCTTCACGGTGAAGCCCAGGTTGCGCAGGATCTGCTGGAATTGCTGCTGCTTGCTGTCGCCGCGATCTATCGCGTAGGCGTAAGCCTCGACGATCTCGCCGTGTTTGCTGACATCAGCCCACAGCGCGGCGTAGTTGAAGTGGCAACCGTAGGCCTGACGCACGGTGTAATAGAGGTTTTGAACGTCGGCGAACACCGCTATTTTTTTCACCGGTTGTCCTCAAGGCTGAATCAGCCACCTGGCACGAAAAGTGACCCAGTATGCCAGCCTCAAGGATTGTTCCGCGAATAATCAGCCCGGAGCGCCGCAGCGCTCCAGACGAATGGCATGTCAGACAGGCCGGTCAGACCTGCCGGTCAGACAAAGGAATCGTCGTCGCCGCCAAAGAACGAGCTGTCATCGCTGTAGTCGGTATCGGCGTAACCGCCCTGGTCGTAGGAGTTGTCCGCAACGCGCTGGTCATCGCCCCAGCCGCTATCGCCGCGCTGATCGTTGACCTGGGCCGGCTCTTCGCGGATCACTTCGACCACTTCCGGTTGCTGGTTGTGGTGGAACAGGCTGCTGATGCCCTGCGCCAGCATTACGCCACCCGCGACACCGGCGGCGGTTTTCAGCGCGCCACCGAGAAATCCGCTGCCCGCCGGCTGTTGCGGCGCGTAGTTGGGTGGAGGTGGCGGTGCCGCGTAATTCTGTTGAGGCGGCGGCGCGTTGAACGACGACCGTCCCGGCTCACGCCAACCGCCACCGGACGGTGCTGCGCTTGGTACAGGGGTCTCGCGTGAGCTGCCACCAAAAATGCTCGACAGGAAGCCGCCGCTGCTCGGCGCTGCAGCGGGCGCCGAAGCCTTGGCCGACTGCAATTCGACCTGCAATTGCTGGACTTGCTGCGCCAGTTGCTGGTTCTGTGCATCGAGGTTTTTGATCGCGGCCTCCTGCACCAGAATCGCCTGGGTCATGAAGTAACCCGCCGCAGGCTGGCGAGTCATGTGTTCCTTGATCCGCGTCTCGGCCTGGGCGTCACGCGGGGCTGCGTCCTTTTCGGCCTGTTGCAGCCGGGAAAACAGTCCGTCGATCAGGGTTTGTTCTTCGCTATTCATGGCGACCTCGTAGATTGCCGGGGAAATCAGTGCCCGTCCCCCTTGAGGATACGGTGCCTGACCTTAATGGAGGCTGAAACAACTTGATTCAATAACCTTTACTGAACGTTTACGTTTGCGCCCCCACGCGCTGCATCGGTTAAAGTGGGCCACTGCTTTCCACCTGCGATACCGACTGATGAATCCGTTCGATGTACTGCGTGACTCTTTGTATTTCTTCAAACGCAATCTGGGCCAGATCGTGCAGCTGTGCCTGCCGCTGGTGGTCTTCGAGGCGTTGCTGCAACAGGTGGTCGATCGCTCCACCGAGCCGGACAGTTTCCCCGGCATCAGTGTGATCGTCGGTCTGCTGGTGTATCCGCTGTACACCGCCGCGCTGATTCTGTTTCTCGATGCCCGCAGTCGCGGTGAATCCCCGCGCACCCGCGACCTGCTGGCCATGTCGGCGAGCCTGTGGCCGCGCTTCGCGCTGCTGACGGCGCTCAACACTTTGCTGATCCTGCTCGGGCTGTCGCTGTATTTCCTGCCCGGCATCTGGCTGATGGTGACCCTGGCCTTCGGTGAGTATTTGCTGGTGCTGCGAGGCCTGGCGCCACTGGCAGCGATGAAGGCCAGCCTGCGTCTGACCCGCGGCCATTTCCTGCGCATCCTGGTGTGCATTCTGTGTGTGATGGGGCCGCTGTGGGTGCTCAAGGGCCTGACCCTGCAGGTATACCCGGACCCGCAGAACCCGGTGATTTCGTTGCTGATCGACAGCGCCCACAGCTTTTTGCAGCTGTTTACCAGCGTGGTGCTGTTCCGTCTGTTCATGCTGATCAGCGATGTTCCGGAAAAAATCGACCGGCCGCTCTGAGCACAGAAGGGATGCGCAGGGCGTTTCGCCTCGGTATGCTCGGGCCTTCTTTTGTAACGCTATAAGCGAGCCATGACCCGTCTACTGCGCTACACCCTGCTCGGCCTGCTGACCGCCATCGGCCTGCTCGCCCTGCTGCTCTACAGCCTGACCTGGCGCCCCGAGGCCAAAGAGGCAATGCCGGTCAGCTGCAATGCCAAGGCGCCATCCCTGGTGCCCGGCCAGGCGCTGAAAGTCATGACCTGGAACGTCCAGTACCTGGCGGGTAAACGCTACGTGTTCTGGAACGACCTGGCCGCCGGCACCGACGAAGGCCCGACCGACGCCGACATGGCCTTCAGCCTCGATGAAGTGGCGCGGGTGATACGTGACGAACAGCCGGACATCGTGCTGTTGCAGGAACTCGACGACGGCGCCAAGGCCAGCGATTACCAGAACCAATTGAAACTGCTTCAGGAGCGGGTCGCCGACCTGTATCCGTGCAGCACCCATGCCTTCGACTGGAAGGCCGATTTCGTACCCCTGCCACCGATCTTCGGCAGCGTCGGCCGGCAACTGGCGACACTCAGCCGCTACCAGATCGAGCATGCCGAGCGCCTGCAATTGCCCCTCGCGCCAGCCAACTTCATCAGTCGCCAGTTCAAACCGAGAAACGCCCTGCTGGTCAGCTACCTTCCGCTGAGCGATGGTGGCCAGATGGCCGTGCTCAACACCCATCTGGATCGCGCCCGGCAACCTGACGACACCCTGCAAAACCAGATAACCGCGGTGGCCAAGGTGCTCGACCGGTTCGAAAGCCGTGGCACGCCATGGCTGATCGGCGGTGACTTCAATCTGCTGCCGCTGGGCCAATACCGACGCCTGCCCGCGGAGCAGCGCACACCCTACTCCGCCGACAGCGCCCTGCACCTGTTGTGGGACAAATACCCGATGATCCCGACCAACAATGAAGCCGGCGGGATCGACCGGGGACGCTGGCTGACGCATTACCCCAACGATCCAGGGCTGAACGGTCCGGACCGCACCGTTGACTACCTGTTCTACAGCCCGCGGATCAAGCGAGTCGCAGCGACGGTGCGGCAGGACGATACGTTGCGCATATCCGATCACCTGCCGGTGATCGGGCGGTTTCTGTTGCCAGCAGCGCCGTAGTGCCCCTTGTGGGAACGAGCCTGCTCGCGATGGTTGTGCCTGACACACCGCTATCGCGAGCAGGCTCGCTCCCACAGGTTGAAACGGCACGGCAGGACGATCAATGCACCTCCTCCAGATCATCATGCAACAGCCCGAAAATGTTGCGCTTCATCTCGATGAATGAGCGCTCCATGACCATGTCCAGGGTCCGCGGGCGTTCGATCGGCACGTCGAGGATCTGCTTGATCCGCCCCGGTCGCGCGCCCATCACGTAGACGCGGTCGCCCAGCAGGATCGCCTCGTCGATATCGTGGGTGACGAACAGCACGGTCTTCTTGCTGTTGCCCCACACCCGCAACAACAGCTGCTGCATTTGCAGGCGCGTCTGGCTGTCGAGTGCGCCGAACGGTTCGTCCATCAGCAGGATTTGCGGGTCGTTGGCCAGCGCCCGGGCAATCGCCACGCGCTGCATCATGCCGCCGGAGAGTTGCTTGGCGTAGTTGTCGGCAAAACCGCCCAGGCCGACTTCATTGACGTAGTAGTCGACGATCTCCTTGCGCCGGGCCGCCGGCATGCCGCGCCGCTTGAGGCCGAACTCGACGTTCTGGCGCACGGTCAGCCACGGGAACAGCGTGTAACTCTGGAACACCATGCCGCGATCGGCACCGGGGCCCTGCACCTGCTGGCCGCCCACATAGATCTCGCCCTCGGTGGGCTCGTTGAGCCCGGCGGTGAGGTACAACAGGCTCGACTTGCCGCAACCCGAGGGCCCGACCAGTACCGCGAACTGCTGGTCCGGCACCTCGAACGACACCTGGTCCAGGGCGGTGAACACACCACCACCGGGCTTCTGGTAACGCAGGCTGACCTTGTCGACCTGCAAGCGTGGCGCGCTGGGTGCCGCGGTAGCCATTGGCGTGACGACACGTGGGTTGACGGCGGTTACTGAGCCCATGCGGCAATCCTCAGGCGAAGGAAACGGAACAGTTGATCGGTGACCAGGCCCAACAGGCCGATGATCGCGATGGCGAGGAAAATCACGTCGACCTGAAAGCCGCGCATGGCCTTGAGGCTCAGGTAACCCAGGCCGCTGGAGGCCGCGACCAGTTCAGCGACCACCAGGTAGGTCCAGGCCCAGCCCATCGTCACCCGCAGGGTGTCGAGCACGCCCGGCAGCGAGGCCGGAGCGATCACATGCAGGACCGCATCGCGGCGGCTGGAGCCCAGGGTGTACGAGGCGTTGATCAGGTCCTTGGAGATGCCCTTGGACACGTCCGCGATCATCACCAGTTGCTGAAAGAACACGCCGAAGATGATCACCGACACCCGCTGCTCCAGGCCGATGCCGATCCACAGGATGAACAGCGGCACGAACGAGGTCACCGGCAGGTAGCGGATGAAATTCACCATCGGTTCGAGGAACGCCTGGACGATGCGGAAGCTGCCCATCAGCAACCCCAGCGGCACCGCCACCAGGGAGGAGACGATAAACCCGACCATCACCACTTCGACACTCGCCCACACATGCTGGCCGAGGGTGCCGTCGCGCCCCAGGCGCAGGGCGGCTTCAGCCACCGCACCAGGGGTGGGGAGAAACATGCCCGGCACCACGCCGCCATAGGACAGCCCCGCCCACAAGCCGATCAGGATCACCCAGGCCAGCCCGCTTGCGCTCCAGATAACCGGAATCGGCAAGCCGGTCTTGGGCGTGATGCAGCGGCCCAGCCATGAATTGCGCTTGAACATGGGAACCTCCTACAGCGGGCTGACGAAGCGGTTGTCGACCAGATCGTCATTGCTGACGTTGTAGGGTTTGCCCTGCAATTCGCTGGCGGTTTCGTTGGCCAGCTTGATCAGCGGTGCGCTGTCGCCCGGCTTGCCCGGCGAGCCGAGGAGTTTTTCGCTCATGGCCTGATCGTAGAAGCGCACACCCTGGGCGGCAGCTTCCAGCTCCTTGGGATCGGAGAGGTAACCACCGACACCCTTGGCCATGATTTTGTAGGCTTCCTGCGGATGGTCCTTGGTGTACTGCACGGCCTTGTACAGACCGGCGACCAGGGCCTTGACGTCTTCGGGCTGTTTCTCGATCACCGAGCAATTGAGCGCGACCACGTCGACGATCACCCCCGGCGTACTGCTGCTGTCGATCAACACCTTGCCCTGCTGCTTGTCGCGCACCATCGACAGGTGCGGTTCCCAGGTCACGGCAGCCGGCACGCGACCGGCGATGAACGCGGTGGCCGCATCGTCAGCGGTCATGTTCTGCACGGTGATGTCGCTCATGCTCATGCCGTGTTTTTTCAGCAGGTACGACAGCCAGAACTGCGAGGTCGAGCCCTCGTTCACCGCCACGGCCTTGCCCTTGAGTTCCTGCAGGCTCTTGACGTCCTTGCCCACCAGCACGCCGTCGCCACCATGGCTGTCATCCAGCGCGGCCACGGCCTTGAAGCAGAATTGCGGGCGGTACTTGAGCACTTCATCAATGGTCGACGCCGAGCCGGACAACTCCCCCGACGCCTGCGCGGCCATGTACATCGCGGCCTCCTCGACGACGGGCAATTCGACGGTCAGGCCGCCTTCCTTGAAGTAACCCAGGTCCTGGGCCAGATAGAGCGTGCCGTAGCCGACCCAGGTGGTATGGCCGATGGACAGGGTGCCGGCCTGGGCGCCGCTGGCGACCGTGACGGCAAGGGCGGTGACCGCCAGTGGATGCGCAACACCGGTAAGCAAGGACTTGATCATGAAGCACTCCCAAAGCTGTTGATTTAGTTGTCATGGGCAGTACGGCCAGCAGCTTCGGGGGGATGGGTGTTCGCCTGGGGTCTCTGCCGGACTTGAGGGCGGACAGCGTTCGGCTGGCTGGCAAGGTCGATGTTGGACCAACACCTGGCGCAGGAAAATTAGGAAATATGTCGGTGGGAGTGATGAAAAAACTGGGTAGCGTGCGCGGGGATGGGGCGGGGTGATGGGGGATGCACAGGGTGGGGGCAAAAAGCTGGAATGGGCTAAAAGCTCGCGAGCAGGCTCGCTCCCACATCAGGACTGTGTACACAGCACCTCTGTGGGAGCGAGCCTGCTCGCGATAAGGTTTACTGGATATTCAGACCAAATCAGAGCCGACCATACTCCTGCGCAGTACGATCCACCGCCTTCAGCGTCTTGCCCACCAGCTCGTCAATTTCCTCACGGCTGGCAATCAGGGCCGGAGCCATGATCATCCGTCCCAGTGTCGAGCGAATGATCACCCCTTCCTCGAAGCCGATGGTGCGGCAGCGCCAGGCGATGTCGTTCTCGTTGGCAAAGCGCTTGCGGCTGGCCTTGTCTTCGGCCAGTTGCAAGGCCGCAACCAGACCCGTGCCCTGGATATCACCCACCAGCGGGTGATTGCCGAACACCTCGCGCAGACACTGTTGCAGGTAGGGCCCGATGTCGTCCTTGACCCGCGTCACCACGCCTTCGTCGCGCAGGGCCTTGAGGTTGGCGATGGCCACCGCCGCCGCCACCGGGTGCCCGGAATAGGTCAGGCCGTGGGCGAACACACCGCCCTGCTCCACCAGCACCTCGGCCATTTTCTTCGACAGGATCAGGCCGCCCATGGGGATGTAGCCGGAGGTCAGGCCCTTGGCGATCGACAGGGTGTCAGGCTCGAACCCGAAGTACTCGTGGGCGAACCATTCGCCGGTGCGACCGAAGCCGCCGATCACTTCGTCGGCGCACAGCAGCACGTCGTATTTGCGGCAGATCCGCTGGATCTCCGGCCAGTAGCTCTCTGGCGGGAAGATCATGCCGCCGGCGCCCTGGAACGGCTCGGCGATGAAGCCGGCGACCTTGTCCGCGCCCAGTTCAAGAATCTTCGCTTCCAGTTGCTGCGCCGCGCGCAGGCCGAACTCGGCCGGGGTCAGGTTGCCTTCATGGGCGAAGAAATACGGTTCGTCGATGTGCTCGATGTCCGGCAGCATGCCGCCCATTTCGTGCATGAACTTCATGCCGCCGAGCGCCGTCGCCGCCAGGGTCGAACCGTGGTAGCCGTTCCAGCGCCCGATCATGATCTTCTTCTCGGGCTTGCCGAGGATCGCCCAGTAGCGGCGCACGGTACGGATCAGCACCTCGTTGGCCTCGGAGCCGGAGTTGGTGTAGATCGCGTGGCTGTAGTGCCCCGGCAGCAGGCTGAACAACAGCTCGGACAGCTCGATCACCTGCGGGTGAGTGGTGTGGAAAAACATGTTGTAGTACGGCAACTGCTCAAGCTGCCGGGCCGCCGCTGCGGTCAGATCCTGGCGACCGTAGCCCAGGTTGGTGCACCACAGCCCGGACATGCCATCGAGGTAACGCCGACCGTCGTTGTCCCACAGGTGCAGGCGTTCGCCACGGACCATCACGCGCGGCCCTTCGTCGTTGAGGGCCTTCTGGTCGACGAAGGCGTGGATGTGGTGCGCAGCATCGGCGGCCTGGTAATCGCGGGTTTCACGTGGGGTGGTCATCGCCAGTTCTCCGTTTTTTTGTCAGCGAAGTTGAAACCAGGTGGTCTTCAACTGGGTGTATTTATCGAATGAGTGCAACGACAGGTCGCGGCCGAATCCGGACTGCTTGCCGCCACCGAAAGGCACGGTCACGTCCAGCGCATCGACGCTGTTCACCGACACCGTGCCCGCGCGCAATTGCCGGGCCACGCGGTGCGCGCGGTTGAGGTCGTCGGTCCACAGCGACGCGGCCAGGCCGTAGACGCTGTCGTTGGCCAATTGCAAAGCGTGTGCCTCGTCATCGAACGGCGTGATGGCCAGCACCGGGCCGAACACTTCCTCGCGAAACAGCGGCATGTCCGGGCTGACGTGGGTAAAGATGGTCGGCAGGATGAAGTTGTCGGAACCGTTGAACACCGACTGCCGACCGCCGCAGACGCGGGTGGCGCCCTGGCGTTCGGCCTGCTCGATGAACTGCATGATGCGTGCGGTCTGGCGACTGTCGACGATGGCCCCGGCGCGACTCGACGGGTCCAGCGGATCGCCCGGCAGCCAGCGCTCGGCCTGGGCCTTTAGGCGTTCGACGAATTGATCGTGGATCGAACGCTGCACCAGCAGTCGCGAGTTGGCCGAGCACACTTCGCCCTGGTTGAAGAAGATGCCGAACGCGGCTTTTTCGGCAGCCAGGTCCAGGTCCTGGCAGTCGGCGAACACCAGGTTGGCGCTCTTGCCACCGCATTCCAGCCAGACCTGCTTGAGGTTCGACTGCGCGGAATACTGCATGAAATATTTGCCGACCTCGGTGGAGCCGGTGAACACCAGGCAATCAACGTCCGGATGCAGGCCCAACGCCTTGCCCGCCTGCTCGCCCAGCCCCGGCAACACGTTCAACACCCCGGCGGGCAGCCCGGCTTCCAGCGCCAGTTCGCCCAGGCGCAGGGCAGAGAACGGCGATTGCTCGGCGGGTTTGAGGATCACCGAGTTGCCGGCGGCCAGGGCCGGAGCGAGTTTCCACGCGGCCATGTCCAGCGGAAAATTCCACGGCACCACGGCGGCGACCACACCCAGCGCTTCGCGGGTGATGGTGGCCAGCACGTTCTGCGCGCTGGGCGCGACCTGGTCGTAGAGTTTGTCGAGGCTTTCGGCGTACCAGCGAAACACGCCTGCGGCGCCCGGTACGTCGATGTTGTAGGCGTCCATCACCGGCTTGCCCATGTTCAACGAGTCCAGCAGCGCCAGCTCTTCGCGGTGTTCGAGGATCAGCTCGGCCAGGCGCAGCAGCACCTGCTTGCGTTCACCCGGCGCACGCGCCGACCAGGTCCCGGCCTCGAACACCTGCCGTGCGTTGCGGACCGCGCTGTCCACGTCTTCGAAGCCGCAGGCTGCGACGTTCGCCAGGCGCTGGCCGGTGGCCGGGTTGATCGCCGCGAAGGTCTGGCCGGACTGCGCCGCACGCTGTTTGCCGCCGATCATGGCCTGGTCGGGAAGCGCCAGGGCTGCGGCTTTCTTTTGCCAATATGCAAGCTCGAACACGTTCAGATGCTCCATGGGCTTTCTTGTGCAGTGGATAGTCGCTCAGGGCCCTGGCAAGCAAAAATAGTAAAAATGTCATCGCAGACCATGAAAAAACTGGGCAGGTCATCTCCCTGCCGGCGCACGATGTGGTTATTGTTCAGGCATAACAAACACCGTCGTCAGAAACGGATGCAGTCGGCGCAAAATTTGCCTGGATGTTGTGTCCATCCACCCAGAGGTTTGCCGTGGCTGCCTACAACCTGCGTCAATTGAAGTACTTCATCACCACCGTCGAATGCGGCAGTGTCGCCGAGGCCTCGCGCAAGCTGTACATCGCCCAGCCGGCGATTTCCACGGCGATCAAGGGCCTGGAAGACAGCTTTGGCGTGCAACTGCTGATCCGCCATCACGCCCAGGGCGTGTCCCTGACCCCCAGCGGCGCACGCTTCTATCGCAAGGCCCAGGAACTGCTGCGCATGGCCAAGGAGTTCGAGCAGAACGCCCTGGCCGACAACGACGTGGTGGCCGGACAGATCGACATCGGCTGCTTCGAAACCGTCGCACCGCTGTACCTGCCACAATTGATCGCCGGGTTTTCCGCGCTGTACCCGGGGGTGAAAATCCGTATCCGCGACGGCGAACAACAGGAACTGGTGCAGGGCCTGACCTCGGGCAACTTCGACCTGGCGATCCTGTATGAGCACGACCTGGATGCCACCATCGAAACCGAGCCACTGATGCCGGCGCAACGCCCTTACGCCCTGCTGCCCGCCGACCACCGTTTTGCCCAGCTCAAGCAGGTGTCACTGCGCGACCTGTGCCTGGAGCCGATGATCCTGTTGGACGTGCAACCGAGCCGCACCTACTTCGTCAGCCTGTTCGAGGAGCTGGGCCTGCAACCGCAGATCGCCTTCAGCTCGCCCTCGATCGAGATGGTCCGGGGCATGGTCGGGCAAGGGTTCGGCTTCTCGATCCTGGTCACCCGCCCGCACTCGGAATGCACCTACGACGGCAAGAAAGTGGTGTGCGTGGACATCATCGAAGACGTCACCGGCTCCGGGCTGGTGGCGGCCTGGCTCAAGCGCGGGCAACTGACCAAACCGGCACAGCTGTTCGCCGATTACTGCCGGGAGCAGTTGACGGCCAAGATTGTGCGTTGAGCCTTCCTTGCCCCAGTTCCCTGTAGGAGCGAGCTTGCTCGCGATGGAAGCTCGGGCGACGCTGGCTATCTGATGCCCAGCGTTATCGTTGACGACCATCGCGAGCAAGCTCGCTCCTACAGATACGGGGGAATTACTTACGCGGCTTGGCCCGCGCCGTCGCCTCGGCCACCAGCGGATCATCCGGCCAGTAATGCTTGGGATAGCGCCCCTTCAAATCCTTCTTCACCTCGGCATAGGTGCTGCGCCAGAAGTTCGCCAGGTCCTGGGTCACCTGCACCGGCCGACGCGCCGGCGACAGCAGGTGCAACTTCACCACCTGCCGGCCGCCGGCAATGCGCGGGGTTTCGGCGAGGCCGAACAGCTCCTGCAGGCGCACCGCCAGGATCGGCGGCTGCTCGCTGTAGTCCAGGCGAATCGACGAGCCCGAGGGCACGCTCAGGTGATGCGGCGCCAGCTCATCCAGGCGTTGCGGCAAGGGCCACGGCAACAGGTTGCGAACGATGCTGGAGAGGTCGAGGTTGGCAAAATGACTGAGCCGCGACACCTTGCCCAGGTACGGCAGCAACCAGTGTTCAAGCCCCTTGAGCAACGCGGCGTCGCTGACATCCGGCCATTCGCTTTCGCCGCTGGCATCGAGGTCCAGCTGCCGCAACAACGCCACCCGCGCCTGCCACTGACGCAGCTCTGGCGTCCACGGCAACAACTCCAGACCCTTGCGCCGCACCAGGTTGACCAAGGCCTGACTGCGCGCGGCTTCATCCAGGCCGCTCAAGGGTTCTCGGCTGAGCACCAGCTCGCCGACCTTGCGCTGACGCTCGGCGCGCAACACGCCCTCGCGCTCGTCCCAATCCAGTTGATCGACCACTCGCACCTGTTCGGCGAGCACCGAATCGAACAACGCCGGATCGAAATCCGCCGCCAGATAAATGCGTTCTTCGCGCTGCCCCTGGCGACTGCCCAGATCGGCGATCACCAGCCACGCCTGCTTCATCAGGCTGTCCGCCTCGGCGAACAACGCGGCGCGGCCGTTGGCCAGGCGATACTCCGCACCACCGGCGCGGCGCTGCTGGGCCACTCGGTCGGGATACGCCAGCGCCAGCAAGGCACCCAGCCACCGCGGGTGATCCGGATCGCTGACCGGCTCCGACGCCTTGCCACGCAGATAACCCCGGTATTGTCGCGCCAGTTGCCGGGCGCGCTGCACCCCACCCTGGGCACCACGGGCGGCTCGCTCTTGCCCGGACAACAGCACCAATCGGCTGTGCAGGTCGGCGCCGGCACCGCGCAGGATGTCGCGCTCGCCCAGCAATGCGGCGACGTCACAGGCCATCTCGGCCAGGCCCAATGCCTGCCCGCGCAACAGCAGATGGGCGATGCGCGGATGCGCCGGCAGTTCGGCCATGGCCTGCCCGTGCCGACTCAGCGCTTCACCGTCCAGTGCGCCGAGGCGTTCGAGCAGGTCCTGCGCCTGTGCGTAAGCCGCTGCCGGCGGCACGTCGAGCCACACCAGTTGCTGCGGCGCCACGCCCCAGCGACCCAGTTGCAGCGCAAGGCCGGCCAGGTCCGCCGAGACGATTTCCGCGCTGGCGTAGGCCGCCAGTTGCTCGTGTTGATCCTGCGACCACAGGCGATAACACACGCCGGGCTCCAGGCGCCCGGCCCGGCCCGCGCGCTGGGTGGCACTGGCTCGGGAAATGCGCTGGGTGTCCAGGCGCGTCATGCCGCTGCCCGGGTCGAAACGCGGCACTCGCGCCAACCCGGCGTCGATCACCACGCGCACGCCGTCGATGGTCAGGCTGGTCTCGGCGATGTTGGTGGCCAGCACCACTTTACGCTTGCCGGCCGGGGCCGGGTCGATCGCGGCGCGCTGCGCGGCCAGGTCCAGTTCGCCGTGCAACGGGCAAAGCAGCACCGTTGAGTCCGTGCCCAGTGCCTCGGCCAGTTGTTGATGCACACGACGGATTTCCGCCTGCCCGGGCAGGAACACCAGCAGACTGCCGGTTTCATCATTGAGGGCTTCGAGGACGGTCTGCACCACACGCGGCTCGATGAACTCCCCCGGCTGGAAAGGTCGCCCCCAGCGCATCGCCACCGGGTACATGCGCCCTTCGCTGCGCAGGATCGGCGCATCGTCGAGCAACCCCGCCAGGCGCTCGCCTTCGAGGGTGGCCGACATCAGCAGGATCTTCAGCGGCTGCTCGTCACGAAACAGCTCGCGGCCATTGAGACTCAGGGCCAGCGCCAGATCGGCATCGAGGCTGCGCTCGTGGAATTCGTCGAAGATCAGCAGGCCCACGCCATCGAGCGCCGGGTCTTCCTGCAAGCGCCGGGTGAGGATGCCTTCGGTGACCACTTCGATGCGCGTGCTGGGGCCGACCTTGCTGTCCAGGCGTATCCGGTAGCCCACCGTTTCCCCGACCTTTTCCCCCAGCTCACTGGCCAACCGCTCCGCCGCCGCCCGCGCCGCCAGACGCCGCGGCTCGAGCATCAGAATGGTCTGCCCGGCCAGCCACGCCTCATCGAGCAAGGCCAACGGAACCCGAGTGGTCTTGCCCGCACCGGGCGGCGCTTCGAGCACGGCTTCGTGGCGTGTCGCCAACGCTTCACGCAGGGCGGGTAAAACTTCATCAATCGGCAAAGAAATCATGCTGGCTCCCAAACAGAGGGCCGAGTATAACGGCGAACTGCCCGGCGTTTATCACGGTCCTAATTCATACCGACGACGCTTTGTTTACCGATGACAGGAGTTTTCCCATGCGTATTCCCTTTCGCCTGATTGGCGGTGTACTGGTGGCCACCCTGCTGACCCAGGTGACCGCCTGCGGTTCGATTTTCTACCCCGACCGCCGTGGCCAGATCGATGGCAAGATCGACCCGGCGATTGCCGTGCTCGATGCCGTGGGCCTGCTGTTCTACATCATTCCCGGCCTGATCGCGTTTGCCGTGGACTTCGCCACCGGCGCGATCTACTACGCGCCAGGCGAGACCGCGCACGTGGCGCCGGAAAAGCTCAAGGAAGCCATTGGCGCCGACGGCAAGGTCGATACCCACAAGTTGCAGACCATCCTGGAAACCGAGCTGGGCCGCAGCTTCCCGCTGGACGATCCACGCCTGATCCAGCACAAGGGCAGCACTCAGCAACTGGCCGCCCTGGGCCTGCAACCTGCCGCGTGATCCAGCCCCTGAAAGGATAAACCGCTCCTATGGTTTCCAGCTCCGAACACGCCCGCCTGCTGCGGCTGGCCACCCGCGCCTCGGTGGTGGTGGCGTGCACCCTGGTCGTCGCCAAAGCCATCGCGTGGTGGTTGAGCGGTTCGGTGAGCATGCTCGCCGGGCTGACCGACTCGGCCCTTGATGGCGTCACCTCGCTGCTCAATCTGTTGGCGGTGCACTACGCGTTGCGCCCCGCCGATGACGATCATCGCTACGGGCACGGCAAGGCCGAATCCCTGGCGGGCATGGCGCAGGCGCTGTTCATTGGCGGCAGTGCGGTGCTGATCGCGTTGCAGGCCTTCGAACGGCTCAAGCATCCGGAACCGGTGGGCGCACCGTGGCTCAGCATCGGCGTGATCGTGTTCTCCCTGGTGCTGACCCTGGCCCTGCTGATGTTGCAGCATCGGGTGGTCAAGGCCACCGGCTCCAACGCGGTGCGTGCCGACTCCCTGCACTATCGCTCGGACATGCTGCTCAACGGCAGCATCCTGGTCGCACTGGTGCTGGCCGGGTTTGGCTGGCATCAGGTGGACGCCTGGTTCGGCCTGGGGATCGCCGTCTACATTCTCTGGAGCGCGGTCCAGATCGCACGGGAAAGCTTCACCGTGCTGATGGATCAGGAGTTGCCGCCGGACGTCAGCCAGCACATGCTCGAACTGGCATGCAGCGTACCCGGGGTATTGGGGGCGCATGACCTGCGCACGCGGATTTCCGGCAACCAGTGGTTCGTGCAATTGCACCTGGAGCTGCCGGGGGAACTGACCCTGTCAGTCGCCCACGGCATCAGCGACCAGGCCGCCGCCGCGATCCACCACGCCTACCCGCGAGCCGAAGTGCTGGTGCACGCCGACCCGCAGGAAGTGGTGAAGGCCGCCAGGGCCGCTCAGTAACTCACCTGATAACCGCGACTGCTCAGGCAATTACCCTGAGCCTGGCGGTAGGCCTGCACGACTTCGGGCGCCGGCTGGTAGGTGGCCGTGCGCGGATCGAAGCCACTCTGCTGCACCGCGTACTGATAGCACTCGTAGCCGTCCCGGTTGACCTGCTCCGGCGACTGCCCGGCCGCCGGATAGGCCACCACATCAAAACCATTGCTGGCCGGTTGCGGCTGCGGTTGCACGGGCGGCTCGACCACGATGTAGTCCTGAGTGCTTTCCTGGTAGGCATAGTAGGAACCGGCCGCGAGGAACAACAGCGCTCCGCCCACCCACACTTCACGGGCGTAATCGGGCAGGTAGCCGATGCGAATCCCGCGCGGCGGCTGCACCACCACATAGCGCGGCCCCAGCGGGCGATACCAGTAGCCGCCGGAGAAGAAGTAATCCTGGCCACGGTAAGGCACGCGGTAGTCACGGTCCGGGAAGCGGTCGATTACATGGCCTGGACGGTATTGCGGGCCGGGCCCCCAACCGTTGCCATGGCCGCTGGGGCGACCGGCCCAGTAATGATCGTCGGGGCGCGGGCCGTTGTTCTGCCAGTGCTGGTTGTAGTCGTTGCGCCGAGGCACGTCCTGATAGTAACCCCGCTGGGGTTGCTGGGTCTGGCGCACGGTGTCGGGCCGGCCCTGGATCGGCAGGTCATTGGCCGGTAACTGGGGTGGCGGTGGTGGCGGGCGCACCGGGTTGTTGTAATCACGCGGCGGATTGTTCTGCCACTGCCCGCCATTGCGCGGCTGGCCGTTGTTCTCGAACTGACGGCTGTTGTCGCCGCGAATGATCTCGTTGTTCTGCGGCCGTGGCTGATTCTGCTGCGGGTTGTTCTGTGGACGCGGCTGATTGTTGCCGCCATGCCCTTGATAGTTGCCCTGATGGCCGTCGCCGCGCTGGCCGTTATCCGGGCCACGGTTCTGTGGCTCATCGGCCAGCGCTTGCGCAGTGACACTGACACACAACACACCAACACCGGCCAAACGCCAGATGCGCGACTTCATGCTTATCCTCACTGCGGGTTAGGGCTTGTACATAAGACTGGGAAAGCACAGGCCGGTTCTGCAACAGGTTATCAGTCGTGAAACATATTTATTGAGCGGCCAGCATTAAATCGCAGGCAAAAGAAAAGGGAGACCCGTCGGCCTCCCCTTGAGAACTTCGTCCGTGCTCGACGCTTTTGACGTCGGCTCACCTCACGCCGTCTTCTGGACAGTGTGCAGCTCGGGGGCCGGGCACATCCCCTGTGGGGGTGGCGGCCGCGACTGGCCTGATTGGGCGAGTCGCCGTGGACTGTGTGTCCGAGCAGTGATTCTGGTGATAAGGATAGGCCGCAGGCACCGGCAGAGGATTGCGAAGATTGCTCAAATAAACATGACTTGCGCAATTTTTAACCCTGGATAGATAATCTGCCGCAATTGATAAGAGAAAGGCCTGATTCATGAGCAAACTCGACCGATACGACCTCAGTATTTTGGCGGAATTGCAGCGCGACGCGCGCATTTCCAACCAGGAACTGGCCGAACGCATCGGCCTGTCGCCTTCACCGTGCTCGCGCCGGGTCAAACAACTGGAGGACGATGGCTACATCTCCCGCCAGGTGGCCCTGCTCGACCGCAAGATGCTCGGCCTGAGCCTGACCGCCTACGTGCTGATCGGCATGGACCGGCACACGCCCGAGCGTTTCGAGAACTTCGAAGCGGCGATCCGCACCTTGCCCCAGGTCCTGGAATGCAGCCTGGTGACCGGGATGGACGCCGACTACCAGCTCAAGGTGGTGGTGCCGGACATGGATCACTACCAGAAACTGCTGCTGGGGCACCTGACTCGCATCGACGGGGTCACCAGCGTGCGTTCCAGCTTCGTGCTCAACCAGGTGCTCAACAGTACCGAGTTGCCGCTCACGCATCTGCGCAGCTGACCCCCCCCTGTAGGAGCGGACTTGTCCGCGATGGTCGTCAACGATAACGCTGGCTGTCTGATTGCCAGCGGTGCCTGGGCTACCATCGCGGACAAGTCCGCTCCTACAGGGGATTGCGGTGGTCATGGGCGTGCATGCGACACACCGACGCAGGTCAATGCTGTGCCAATCGCGCATGGCGTATACTCGCCCCCGCCTTTTTAGCCTCACCCGCGCTGGAGATGTTTGATGGATCCTGCACTGTTTGAAGAGTGGATGATGACTGGACTCGTCAGCATCCTGATCATTTTCATGGGTTTCATCGTCTGGGATCTGGCGAAAAAATCCAAGGCAGGACGCTTCGGTTCGTTCATCCTGTTCTTCGTGCTGGGCCTCGGGGTCGCGGCGTTCATCATCAAGAGCGTGGTGATCGGCCTGATCGAATCCGGGGCGCTATAAGCGCGCCGGCACTTCCTTCCACTGGCCCTGATCGAGCCCTTCGATCGTCCAGTCACCAATCCGAACCCGCACCAGCCGCAACGTCGGCAAGCCGACCGCGGCCGTCATGCGCCGCACCTGGCGGTTACGCCCTTCGCGAATGACCAACTCCAGCCAACTGGTCGGCACGCTCTTGCGAAAACGCACCGGCGGGTTGCGCGGCCACAACTGCGGCTCATCGAGCTGGCGCGCCTCGGCGGGCAAGGTCATGCCGTCGTTCAGTTCAACGCCTTCACGCAGGCGCTGCAACTGCTCGGCGCTCGGTTCGCCTTCCACTTGCACCCAGTAAGTCTTGGCCAGTTTGTGCTTCGGGTCGGCAATCCGCGCCTGCAATTGGCCGTCGTTGGTCAGCAGCAGCAAACCTTCGCTGTCGCGGTCCAGCCGCCCGGCCGGGTAGATCCCGGGCATGGTGATGAAATCCTTGAGCGTCGCCCGCCCTTCACCGTCGCTGAACTGGGTCAGCACATCGAAGGGTTTGTTGAACAGGATCAGCTTCGGCTCGGCCGGTGGAGCCTTGGCGACCCGGCGCGGGGCGGATGACGGGGTGTGCACGCCGGGACGGCGGGACACAGGACGTTGAGGACGGGACATGGGGGCTGGAACATCTGGCGGTCAGGGCTGCCCATGCTAGTGCCCCAACCGCCAAATGGCCATGACTGTCAGCGGAACGGCGGCTCGTCGAAGCTGCGCAGTTTGCGCGAGTGCAGCGAGTTGAGCTCGGTGCGCAGCAGGTCCACCGCCTCGATGCCGATCTGCAAGTGCTGGCTGACGGCGCGCTGATAGAACGCGTTGGCCGAGCCCGGCAGCTTGATTTCGCTGTGCAACGGCTTGTCCGAGACACACAGCAAGGTGCCATACGGCACTCGCAGGCGATAACCCTGGGCGGCGATGGTGCCGCTTTCCATGTCCACCGCCACGGCGCGGGACAGGTTGATCAACGGTCGCTCCTGGGCCCAGCGCAATTCCCAGTTACGGTCGTCGTAGGTCAGCACGGTGCCGGTGCGCAGGCGTTTCTTCAGCTCGTCGCCCTTCTCGCCGGTGATGTTGGCGGCCGCCTGTTGCAGGGCCAGTTGCACTTCGGCCAGGGCCGGAATCGGAATGTTCGGCGGCACCACCCGGTCGAGAATGCCATCACGGCGCATGTAGGCGTGGGCCAGTACATAGTCGCCAATGGTCTGCGACTGACGCAGGCCGCCGCAGTGACCGATCATCAGCCAGCAATGCGGACGCAGCACCGCCAGGTGGTCGGTGATGTTCTTCGCGTTGGACGGGCCGACGCCGATGTTCACCAGGGTCACGCCGTGGCCGTCGCTGGCGATCAGGTGGTAGGCCGGCATCTGGTAGCGGTGCCAGACCACGCCGGCGGCAATCGCCGAGGCTTCACCGTGGTCCATGCTCTTTTCAATGATCACGTTGCCCGGCAACACCATGCGCACGAAACGCGGGTCGCTGCGCAGCTGTTCCAGGCCATGCACGATGAACTGGTCGACATAGCGGTGGTAGTTGGTCAGCAGGATCCACGGCTGCACATGGCGCCAGTCGCTGCCGGTGTAGTGCACCAGGCGGCGCAGGGAGAAATCCACCCGCGCGGCGTCGAACAGCGCCAGTGGCAGCGGGTCGGTGTTTTCCCAGTCGTACAGGCCATCGGCGATGCCGTCGGTGGCGGCGGACAGGTCGGTGCTGGGGAACACCCGCGCCAGCACGGCAGCGGTCACGCCGGAGCCGGCCAGCTCATCGCCCTGCTCGACCACGTACGGATAAGGAATGTTCTGCTGGCTGATACCGACTTCCACGGTCACGGTGAAGTCGTGCATCAACGGCACCAGCTGTTCCAGCAGGTATTTGCGGAACGCCGCCGGGTGGGTGACGGTGACACTGTAAGTACCCGGCAACTGGACTTTGGCGTAGGCCCGCGTGGTCTGTGGGACTTCGCCCTGGCAGTGGTAGGTCAGACGCAGTTCAGGATAACGAAACATCGCACGCTGTTCGGCGTCCGGCTCGACACGGTCCTTGAGGTAACGCATCAGCGCCTGATTCAGCGCGGTGGTTGCACGATTGTGCAAATACGCAAGCCGATCCACGGCTTGCTCGGCAGTTTGGACGACAATAAAAGCTTCGGTCACGATCAGCATCCTGTGTTCTGACTTGCAGGCTTTCATCTTGCCTGCATCGTGGTCCGACGGGAACAGTGGTGTGTCGGATGTGCCTCATTCCATTCGCCACACAGCCCCTGTAGGAGCGAGCTTGCTCGCGATAGCGGTGGATCAGACACACCGCTATCGCGAGCAAGCTCGCTCCTACAGGGGTTATCTGTGCGGTTTAGAGAAGCGGAGTCGCCCGCGCCACGATCGCCTCGACATCCAACCCCCGCGGCAACGCGCCGTACACCCGCCCCGCGCCGTCCAGGCGACTGGCAATGAACGCGTCGCTCACCGCCGCATTGCCCGCCTCGAGCAACAATTTGGCCTGCAAGCCCAGGGCGATGTCTTCGGTCAATTGGCGGGCGCGGTACTGAATGTCGCTGGTGTCCTTGAACGCCGCGTGCAGCTGGTTGATATGCGCGGCCAGGCGCTTGTCGCCGTGGCCGTCGCCCAGCTCGCCGAACAGCACGTCGAGCACGCCCGGCTCCTTCGACAGCGCCCGCAGCACATCCAGGCATTGCACGTTGCCGGAACCTTCCCACGTCGAATTGACCGGCGCCTCACGGTACAGGCGCGGCAGGATGCTGTCTTCGACATACCCCGCGCCGCCCATGCACTCGGCGGCTTCGTTGATCATGGCCGGCGCCCGCTTGCAGATCCAGTACTTGCCCACGGCGGTCACCAGGCGGGCGAATTTCGCCTCGTGACGGTCATCCAGGTGGTCCAGCGCCTTGCCCATGCGCAGGCTCAAGGCCAGGGCCGCTTCGCTTTCCAGCGCCAGGTCGGCGAGCACGTTCTGCATCAGCGGCTGCTCGCTCAGGGGCTTGCCGCCCACGCGGCGGTGAGCGCAATGATGGCTGGCCTGGGTCAGTGCCTGGCGCATCAACGAACTGGAACCGACCATGCAATCGAAGCGGGTCATGGCGACCATTTCGATGATGGTCGGCACGCCGCGCCCTTCCTCGCCGACCATCCACGCCAGCGCACCGCGAAACTCGACTTCGCTGGAAGCGTTGGAGCAGTTGCCGAGCTTGTTCTTCAAACGCTGGATGTAGAACTGGTTACGGGTGTCATCCGGCCGGTGGCGCGGCAGCAGGAAACAGGTCAGGCCCTTGTCGGTCTGGGCCAGGGTCAGGAAGGCATCGCACATCGGCGCCGAACAGAACCATTTGTGACCCACCAGCTCGTAGGCCTGGCCCGGACCACTGGCGCCCACCGGATAGGCCTTGGTGGTGTTGGCCCGCACGTCGGTGCCGCCCTGCTTCTCGGTCATGGCCATACCGATGGTCACGCCCGCCTTGTGCGCCATGCCGACGTTGCGCGGGTCGTATTCGGTGGCGAGGATTTTCGGCAGCCACTGCTCGGCCAGTTCCGGTTGCAGCTGCAAGGCCGGCACACTGGCGAAGGTCATGGTCAGCGGGCAACCGCTGCCGGCTTCGGCCTGGCTGTGCAGATAGGTCATGGAGGCACGGGCGACATGCGCACCGGATTGCGGGTGTGCCCACGGCAAGGAGGTCAGGCCATGCTCGACCGCCGTGCGCATCAGCTCGTGGTAGGCCGGGTGAAACTCCACCAGGTCGATGCGATGACCGTAACGATCATGACTGGCGAACACCGGCTTGTTCTGGTTGGCCAGAAAACCCGCCGCCATCAGGGGCCCGCCGGCCAGGGCACCGTAGGCGTCAATCCGCGATTCGGCCCAACCGGCCCCGAAACGCCGCGACCACTCCTGCAAAGGCAGGTCGATGCGGTACAGGTTGGTACCGTCCAGCGACGGTGGCTGGTTGGTGACTTCGTGGGTTTCGGCGAACTGATGCAGGTTCATGACGGGGCTCCTTGGGTCAGCCAGGGGGTTCAGTTAAGCACCGCCCCGAGGCCGAACAAAGTGGCATATCCGCCTAACTGTCGGCGCTTTCGCCCTGCTGTGGACAAAGCACCCGTCGATACAGGGCCGCCTGCAAGTCTTCGAACTTCACCGGTTTGCTCAGGTAGTCGATCAGATCGCCACTCAGGCAACGCTCGCGGTCGACGCTCTGCGCGATCATGAAGACCGGCACCTGCTCGCAGCCTTGCAGCGAGCGGATCTGGCAGCACAGCGACACGCCATTCATCTGCGGCAACTCGCTGTCGAGCAGTACCGCGTCGAAGGTTTCACGTTGCAGGAAATCCAGCGCCGCGACGCCATCGTCGGCCGTGCGTACGCGGAAGCCGAGCTTGAGCAACATGCCGCGCAGCAGCAACTGGTTGATGTCGTTGTCATCCACCAACAGCACGGTGCAGTCCTGAGGCAGGCGCAGGCACGCCAGGTCCCGTGCCATCGGCGTAGCCGCGCGTTCTGTCACCGGCAGGTCGAATTCGACATCGAGCTGGAAGCGGCTGCCGTGACCGGGCTCGGAGCGGTGGGTCAGCTGCCCGCCGAGCAACTCGACCAGTTGTCGGCAGATCGCCAGGCCGACACCCAGGCCGCCATATTCACGGGTCATTGAACCATCGAGCTGGAAGAAGCGCTGGTACAACGTCGCCTCGCCCAGGTCAGTGAAGCCGATCCCGGTGTCGATCACCGCGAAGCTCAACGCCAGGCGGCCCGACGCCAGGGGCTTGCCGGTGACTCGCAACGCCACGCCGCCCACCCGGGTGAACTTGATCGCGTTGTCCAGCAGGCATTCCAGGCACTGCGCCAGTTTGCTGCTGTCGCCGTGCACCCGGTCGGGCACGCCCGGTGCGATATCGACCTTCAAATCCAGCGACTTGCCCGAAGCATTGCCTTCGAACTGCACACGCAGGGCGTCGATCACGCTGCGCAAGCTGAAGACCGAAGGGTTGGCCTTGAGCTTGCCGGCCTGCAATTCGGTGAGGGTGAGAATGCCGTTGACCATGCGCATCATGTCCCGCGCCGACCCCGCGGCGGTCTGCTGGTACTGCTCCAGCTCAGGGTCCATCTCCACGGTCTGCATCAGCTCCAGCGAGCCGATTACGCCGTTCATCGGCGTACGCAATTCATGGGTCAGGGTGGCGAGGAATTCATCCTTGAGCTTGTTGCCATGCGCCAGTTGCTGGTTGAGCACTTCGAGTTTCTGCCCGGCATCGAGCAAGGTCTGCGCCTGCTGTTCGCGCATGGCATTGATGCGGTCGGCCAGCGCCAGCGACAACAGCGCCACTTCGATGGCCGAGCCGATCTGGCTGGAGTACATGGTCAGGAATACGTTCGGCAGGTAACCCAGCACCATCAGCGTGTTGACAATGCCGCCGAGCAGGAACGCCGACCAGGCGATGATGAAGTAGCGCGCCACCCGCAGGCCGCGCCACCAGGCGAAGATCCCTGCACCGAAAATCACCACGGTGAACGTCAACGCCAGCGCCGTCGCCAGGCGCAGGGCCAGGGCGTAACTGGTCATCAGTGACAAGCCGACCACCAGCGCACCGAAGCCGATCAACGCCAGCAACAGGCGATCGAGCCAGCGATTGATGTTGGCCGTTTGCAGGAAGCTGCGAGCGAACTGGCTGCCGAACAACCCGGCGCAACCAATGAAAAACGGCGTGGCGGCGTTGGCCCACCAGGGGTCGTTCGGCCAGAAATACTGGACCGCCGCACCGTTTACCGACAACTGATACATGCCGAAGGAGGCAATGTAGAAGATGTAATAGAGGTAGCTGGTGTCCCGCACGCTGAGGTAGATGAACAGGTTGTAGACCAGCATGCCCAGCAACACGCCGTAGATCAGGCCCAGCACGTAGAGTCGAACCGGCTGCTCCTCGAGAAATGCCGTGCTCGACCACAAGGTCACCGGCGCCTGGATCGAGCCCTCGCTTTGCAGGCGCAGGTACAGGGTTTGCGCTTGATCGGCGGTGAAGTTCACGTCGAACAAATAGTTGTTCTGGCGAATTTCGCGGCTGGCGAACGGCAGGGCATCGCCGGTCTGGCGCACCAGGCGATAGCTACCGGCAGCGTCTGGCGAATACAGGTCAAGTCGATCGAGGGGCGGGTACGCCAGTTCCAGCAACCAGGTGCGCTGGGCGGCCGGGTTGGTCGGGCGGTAGTGCAGGTCGATTTTCAGCCAGAACACCGAGCGTGAGTAGCCCGCGTTGAGCGTGTCCTTGTGGTGGGGCTTGAAGTGTCCGGCCGCCGCTTGCGCACGGACGTCGTCGATGGTCGCCTGGCCACCTGCGTCTTCGAATACTTGCAGGGACTGGCCCAGGGGCAGGCTCTGAGTGAACTCATCGAACTCGACTGCGCTGGCCATCAGGGGCAAGCAGAACAGCAACATCAGCAAATAGCGCATTGAAGCCCCAGCGTGGCCTGTCCGGTTAAATTCTCAAAAAGCCCCTCATTCCCTTTGAGCAGACGTAAAACCGGCATTACCTGTTATTGGTTTGGATCCACTCTAGCATAGCCATTGATGGCCATTGAACACCATTGAAATATTTTCTGAAAAGGCTCTAGTACGGTCGTTCCAGCGGTGCAAAGGTGGTCAAAACTGCGTGACCGGTCAACTCGCCGCGGGGCATCGACCGCCGGGCGAATTCCTGTCGCCGCCGCAGACGTCGCTTTCATGACTCGCTGGGCGACTGGTGGTAAGCTCGCGCACCATGAATATCTACAGCTCTCGCCCCGTTGTCCTCTGTCTCTCCGGCCATGATCCCAGTGGTGGCGCCGGCTTGCAGGCAGATATCGAAGCCCTGCTCGCGCAGGGCTGTCATGCGGCCCCGGCCGTCACCGCCCTGACCGTGCAGGACACGGTCAACGTCACGGACTTCCGCGTCCTCGACCGTGAGTGGGTACTGGCCCAGGCCAATGCCGTGCTCAACGATTCCGAAGTCGCAGCGGTCAAGCTGGGCATGCTCGGTTCCCTGGAAATGGTCGACACCGTCGTCGAACTGCTCCAGGCGCACCCGCACCTGCCGATGGTCTGTGACCCGGTGCTGCGCGCCGGTGGCGGCGGACGCCTGGGCAAGGATGAAGTCGGCTACGCCATGCGCGAACGCCTGCTGCCCCTGTCGATCATCGCCACGCCCAACCTCCCGGAAGCGCGCATCCTCGCCGAACTGCCCGAAGGCACGGCGGACGAGTGCGCGGAAAAACTCCTGCCGTTCGTCAAACACCTGCTGATCACCGGCGGGCATGGCGAAGAGAGCGAAATCCACAACCGCCTGTACAGCCGCGACGGCCTGCGCGAAACCTTCATCTGCCAGCGTCTGCCCGGCAGTTATCACGGCTCGGGCTGCACCCTGGCCAGCGCCCTCGCCGGCCGTCTGGCCCAGGGCGAAAACCTCGCCAGCGCGGTACAGACTGCACTTAACTACACGTGGCGCACCCTGCGCGATGCCGAACGACTGGGTAAAGGCCAGTTCGTCCCGCGTCGCCTGCCGCTGGATTTCTGTTCGTAACACCATGGGGCTTGCTTGATGAAACTACGCGGCCTTTACGCCATTACCGACAGCCAGTTGCTGGCGGGTAAATTCCTCTCGTACGTGGAAGCAGCGCTGGAGGGTGGCGTCACCCTGCTGCAATATCGCGACAAGAGTGACGACCAGGCCCGCCGGCTGCGGGAGGCCGAAGCGCTGAGGGACTTGTGCGAGCGCTACAAGACCCAACTGATCATCAACGACGACGCCGAGTTGGCCGCGCGCCTGAACGTGGGCGTGCACCTGGGCCAGACCGACGGCCCGCTGTCGCCGACCCGCGCCCTGCTCGGCCCCAAGGCGATCATCGGTTCGACCTGCCACGCGCAGATCGAACTCGCCGAACAGGCGGCCAGGGAGGGTGCCAGCTATGTCGCCTTCGGCCGCTTCTTCAACTCCAGTACCAAGCCCGGTGCGCCGAGTTGCAGCCTCGAACTGCTCGACCAGGCCCGCAACCGGTTGCACCTGCCGATCTGCGCGATCGGCGGCATCACACTCGACAACGCCGCGCCGCTGGTGGCCCACGGGGTCGACCTGCTGGCGGTGGTGCACGGCCTGTTTGGCGCCGAAAACACCGCTGAGGTGACCCGCCGCGCCCGCGCCTTCAACGAATTACTGAAAGTCTGATAGTGAGAGTCCGACCATGTCTCGTTCCGAAACACTGTTTGCCAATGCCCAGAAACACATTCCCGGTGGCGTGAACTCGCCGGTCCGCGCGTTCAAGAGCGTGGGCGGCACACCGCTGTTCTTCAAACACGCGGAAGGCGCCTACGTCACCGACGAAGACGACAAGCGTTATGTCGACTACGTTGGCTCCTGGGGCCCGATGATCCTCGGCCACAGCCATCCGGACGTGCTGGACGCGGTGCGCAAGCAACTGGAGCACGGCCTGTCCTACGGCGCCCCGACCGCGATGGAAACCGAGATGGCGGACCTGGTCTGCTCGATCGTGCCGTCGATGGAAATGGTGCGCATGGTCAGCTCCGGCACCGAAGCGACCATGAGCGCGATTCGCCTGGCCCGTGGCTTCACCGGTCGCGACAGCATCATCAAGTTCGAAGGCTGCTACCACGGTCACTCCGACAGCCTGCTGGTCAAGGCCGGCTCCGGCCTGCTGACCCAGGGCGTGCCAAGCTCGGCCGGCGTGCCAGCATCATTCGCCAAACACACCCTGACCCTGCCGTTCAACGACATCGACGCCGTGGAAACCATGCTCGCCGAAGTCGGCCAGGACGTGGCGTGCATCATCGTCGAGCCGGTGGCCGGCAACATGAACTGCGTGCCGCCGGCACCGGGTTTCCTCGAAGGCCTGCGCAGCCTGTGCGACAAGCACGGCGTGGTGCTGATCTTCGACGAAGTGATGACCGGTTTCCGTGTCGCCCTCGGCGGCGCCCAGGCGCACTACGGCGTCACCCCGGACCTGAGCACCTTCGGCAAGATCATCGGTGGTGGCATGCCGGTCGGCTGCTTCGGCGGCAAGCGCGAAATCATGTCGCACATCGCGCCACTGGGCCCGGTCTACCAGGCCGGCACCCTGTCGGGTAACCCGCTGGCGATGGCCGCTGGCCTGACCACCCTGCGCCTGATCAGCCGCCCAGGCTTCCATGACGAACTGAGCGACTACACCAGCCGCCTGCTCGATGGCCTGCAACAACGTGCCGATGCCGCCGGCATTCCGTTCGTGACCACCCAGGCCGGTGGCATGTTCGGCCTGTACTTCAGCGGTGCCGATGACATCGTGACCTTCGATGACGTGATGGCCAGCGATGCCAACCTGTTCAAGCGCTTCTTCCACCTGATGCTCGAAGGTGGCGTGTACCTGGCGCCGAGCGCGTTCGAAGCCGGCTTCACCTCGATCGCCCACGGCGAAGCCGAGCTGAAACTGACGCTGGATGCCGCCGAGCGCGCCTTCGCAGCCCTGAAGTAAGCGCACTGCCGCTGACGTTGGCGATTGCCAGCGTCAGCTTCCACCTACACTCGCGCGTATTTTCCTACCGATCTGCCGATAATCCCCCGTCAACCGGGCGATATATTCCCCGCGCAGCAGAAAAACGAGTAAAGACTTTGTAAGGTTGGCCCTGCTTATTTCATAATGCGCGCTTATTGGATCCCCTCGACGGGTCCGCGTGCCCTTCAGAGGTAAGTCGATTCCCATGAACCGCACCGGCCGCATCCTTGCACTGGGCTGCCTGTTGCTCCTTCAACCGCTGCTCGCGTTCGCACAAGCAGGCGGTAACTCGTTGTTGATCCCAGCGATGGGTCGCTGCACCCTCAATACCCAGCCGCAAGACCTGGAACAGGCACTCGCTGCCTGCCAGAAAGCGTCGGATGAAGGGGATGCGCAGGCGCAATACGAGTTGGGTGAGTTCTACTACGACGGCAAAAACACCTCACGCGATCTCAACAAGGCCCTGAGCTATTTCGAAAAGGCCTCCCTGCAAGGCCACGCCCAGGCGCAATTCAAACTCGGCACCATGTTCTTCCACGGCGAAGGCGTACAAGCCAATAACGTCCAGGCCTACATCGTGCTGAAAATGGCCGCGGTCAACGGCGCTGAAGACGCGCTGGACACCGCCGACGAAGTCTCCGAGAAGATGCCCCGCGAAGAGCTGGAAGTCGCCACCCAGGTGCTGGGGCAGATCTTCCGCAAATACCTGATGGAATTGCAGAGCGCGGATGGGCGCACGCCGTTTGCGCCGTTGCCCTGATTTTTTTGCCGGTCTTGCCGGCGCCATCGCGAGCAAGCTCGCTCCTACAGAGATCCACTTCCTTCTGTAGGAGCGAGCTTGCTCGCGATGGGCGCGACTCGGTCTTAAGCCTTACTTCTCAGGCATCGGCATCGGAAACGGCATCACATTGCCAACCCCGGCGCGGGCTTCGCTGATTTTCGGCGTGCCCAGGCGCTCGACTTCGTCGATGCGCACGATCGAATGCATCGGCACGAAGCTGCGCACCACCCCTTCGAACTGGGCCTTGAGCTTCTCTTCGCTCGGGTCGACCACCACCTGCGTGCGCTCGCCAAAGACGAATTCTTCCACTTCCAGGAAACCCCACAGATCGCTCTGGTAGATCTGCTTGGCGTACATTTCGAACACCTGGCCCTGGTTGAGGAAAATCACCTTGTAGATTGGAGCTTCACGTTTGGTCATGGCGGGCGGGCAACACATCGGGGGCTGAAAATGAGGGCGCGAACTATAGCATAGCCACCGGACGCACAGCGGTAGGAACCTGGGGGCTTGTTCCCTATAATGCGCGGTTCTTTGAATCACGTGATGACTGTATCCATGGCCAAGAAGCTTTACATCGAAACCCACGGTTGCCAGATGAACGAGTACGACAGCTCGCGCATGGTCGATCTGCTGGGTGAACATCAGGCCCTGGAAGTCACCGCTCGCGCCGAAGACGCCGACGTGATCCTGCTCAATACCTGTTCGATCCGCGAACGTGCCCAGGACCGGGTGTACTCGCAACTGGGTCGCTGGCGCGAACTGAAACTGGCCAACCCGGACATGGTCATCGCCGTCGGCGGTTGCGTGGCCAGCCAGGAAGGCGCGGCAATCCGCGACCGCGCGCCCTATGTCGACGTGGTATTCGGCCCGCAGACCCTGCACCGTCTGCCGGAAATGATCGACGCGGCGCGCGTGAGCAAACTGCCACAGGTCGACGTGTCGTTCCCTGAGATCGAAAAATTCGACCACCTGCCCGAGCCGCGCATTGATGGCCCGAGCGCCTATGTGTCGGTGATGGAAGGTTGCAGCAAGTACTGCACGTTCTGCGTGGTGCCCTACACCCGCGGCGAGGAGGTCAGCCGGCCGTTCGATGACGTGATTGCCGAAATCATCCACCTGGCCGAAAACGGCGTGCGTGAAGTGACCCTGCTCGGCCAGAACGTCAACGGCTATCGCGGCACCACCCACGACGGACGCCTGGCAGACCTGGCGGAGCTGATTCGGGTGGTTGCGGCCGTCGATGGCATCGACCGCATCCGCTACACCACGTCCCACCCGCTGGAGTTTTCCGACAGCCTGATCCAGGCCCACGCCGAGGTGCCGGAACTGGTCAAGCACCTGCACTTGCCGGTGCAGTCGGGCTCCGACCGGATCCTGGCGGCGATGAAACGCAATCACACGGCGCTGGAGTACAAGTCCAAGCTGCGCAAACTGCGCGCCGCCGTGCCGGGCATCTGCATCAGCTCGGACTTCATCGTCGGCTTTCCGGGCGAGACCGAAAAAGACTTCGAACAGACCATGAAACTGATCGAAGACGTCGGTTTCGACTTCTCCTACTCGTTCGTCTACAGCCAGCGCCCGGGCACACCGGCCGCCGACCTGGCCGACGAGACGCCGGAGGAACTGAAAAAAGAGCGCCTGAATGCCCTGCAACATCGCCTGAACCAGCAGGGTTTCGAGATCAGCCGACAAATGGTCGGTTCGGTGCAGCGGATCCTGGTCACCGACTATTCGAAAAAAGACCCCGGCGAATTGCAGGGGCGCACCGAGAATAACCGGATCGTCAACTTCCGCTGCGATAATCCGACGCTGATCGGACAGTTCACCGACGTGCACATTGATTCCGCACAACCGCACTCGCTGCGGGGTTCGCTGATCCAATAACGGCACAAAAACATGTGGACCAGAACTGTGGGAGCGAGCCTGCTCGCGATGTGGAGTGTCAGGCAGCATTGATGAAACTGACAAATCGCTATCGCGAGCAGGTCGAGTCGTCGCACCGTCGCTCCCACAATGTCAGTGGTTGCTACCGGGATGGTTTAAGACCTTTCGCACCCGCGCCACTGGCGTTATCCTTGATTTCATCTTAATTGCCCCAGGGCGGCTAAATACGACCTTGAACGCACCCATAGAACCACATCGTTTTATTCTCGAGCCCTTTGAGGCCCGCCGCTTCGCCAATCTGTGCGGGCAATTCGACGAGCACCTGCGCCTGATCGAACAGCGCCTGACCATCGAGATCCGCAACCGCGGCAATCAATTCGAGCTGATCGGCGATCCCAAGCACACCACCTCCGCGGAAAACCTGCTGCGCCGCCTGTACCGTGAAACCAAGGGTACCGAGCTGTCGCCGGACATGGTTCACCTGTTCCTGCAGGAATCGGCCGTCGAGCAACTGGACAACGTGTCTGCCTCCGAACCTTCCGTGGCCCTGCGCACCAAGAAAGGCATGATTCGCCCCCGCGGCTTGAATCAGCTGCGCTACGTCAAGGAAATCCTCGGTAACGATATCAACTTCGGCATCGGCCCGGCCGGTACCGGCAAGACCTATCTGGCCGTGGCCTGCGCGGTCGACGCGCTGGAGCGCGAACAGGTGCGCCGCATCCTGCTGGTGCGTCCGGCGGTCGAGGCGGGCGAGAAGCTGGGCTTCCTGCCGGGTGACCTGTCGCAGAAGATCGACCCCTATCTGCGCCCGCTCTACGACGCACTCTATGAAATGCTCGGCTTCGAATACGTGGCCAAGCTGATCGAGCGCCAGGTGATCGAAGTTGCGCCGCTGGCCTACATGCGTGGCCGTACGCTGAACAACAGCTTCATCATCCTCGACGAGAGCCAGAACACCACGGTCGAGCAGATGAAAATGTTCCTGACCCGGATCGGTTTCGGCTCCACCGCCGTCATCACCGGCGACATCACCCAGGTCGACCTGCCGCGCGGCACCAAGTCCGGGCTGCACCACGTGATCGAAGTCCTGAAGGAAGTGCCAGGCATCAGCTTCACGCACTTCCAGCCCAAGGACGTCGTACGCCATCCGCTGGTACAACGCATTGTCGAAGCCTATGAACGCTTCGAAACCCGCGTGGCTGAAGATGCAGCCGCCAAGGATAGCCGCCGCGATGCTTGAGCTTGACCTGCAAATCGCGACACAGGCAGCCGCCCCCGGCGAAGCCGAGTTCCGCCAATGGTGCGAACTGGCCCTGCGCCAGCGGACCGCCGACTCGGAGATGACCATTCGTCTGGTCGATGAAGCCGAAGGCCGCGAACTGAACAACACCTGGCGGCAGAAGGACTACGCCACCAACGTCCTGTCGTTTCCCGCCGACGTGCCCGACGAGTTTCTCGATATCCCGCTGCTGGGCGATCTGGTGATCTGCGTGGCGGTGGTCGAGCGCGAAGCGGCCGAACAAGGCAAGGAACTCAAGGCCCATTGGGCGCATCTGGTCATCCACGGCTGCTTGCATCTGCTGGGTTACGACCATATAGATGACGACGAAGCCGAAGAAATGGAAGCGCTGGAACGCACCTTGCTTGCAGAGTTGGGCTACCCCGATCCGTACGCGGACGACGACATCGAAACATCCACTATCGTGACAACAAAGGATTCAGAGTAATCGCTATGAGCGAAGATCGATCGAGCAACGGGCAAAAGTCATGGCTGGGTAAGCTCACCCAGGCTTTTGCCCACGAGCCGAAGAACCGCCAGGAGCTGCTGGAGCTGCTGCGCGATGCGCATCAAAACAAGTTGCTGGACAGCGAAGCGCTGGCCATCGTCGAAGGCGCCATCCAGGTGGCCGACCTGCAAGTGCGGGACATCATGGTGCCGCGCTCGCAAATGGTCAGCATCAAGGCGACCCAGACACCTCGCGAGTTTCTGCCCGCCGTGGTCGACTCGGCCCACTCGCGCTATCCGGTCATCGGCGAAAGCCACGATGACGTGATGGGCGTGCTGTTGGCCAAGGACCTGCTGCCGTTGATCCTCAAGGAGAACGGCGACAACTTCAACATCAAGGACCTGCTGCGCCCGGCCACCTTCGTGCCCGAGTCCAAGCGCCTGAACGTGCTGCTGCGCGAGTTCCGCGCCAACCACAATCACATGGCCATCGTCATCGACGAGTACGGCGGTGTGGCAGGCCTGGTGACCATCGAAGACGTGCTGGAACAGATCGTCGGCGACATCGAAGACGAGCACGACGTTGAAGAAGACAGCTACATCAAGCCTTTGCCCAGCGGCGACTTCCTGGTCAAGGCGCTGACGCCGATCGAGAACTTCAACGAGTTCTTCGACAGCGAGTTTTCCGACGATGAGTTCGATACCGTGGGCGGCCTGGTGATGAGCGCGTTCGGGCATCTGCCAAAGCGCAACGAAATCACCGAAATCGGCCCTTACCGTTTCCGTATCCTCAACGCCGACAGCCGTAGGATCCACTTGCTGCGCCTGACCCCTATCGCCCGCTGATCCAAGGATTGAAATGCATCGTATGACCCGCCCCGGCTGGCCCGGTAACCTGCTGGCCGTGGCGGCCGGTGCAATCACGACCCTGGCCCTGGCGCCGTTCGACATCTGGCCGCTGGCGTTGCTGGCGGTCGGCCTGTTTTACACAGGCTTGCGCGAGCTGAGCCCGCGCCAGGCCCTGGGCCGTGGCTGGTGCTTCGGTTTCGGCCTATTTGGTGCCGGCACCAGCTGGATCTACTACAGCATCCACAACTTTGGCGGCGCCTCGGTGTTGCTGGCCGGGTTCCTGATGCTGCTGTTCACCGCGGCGATTGCCTGGTTCTTCGCCCTGCCCGCCTGGGTCTGGGCGCGCTGGCTGCGCCGCAACGAAGCACCACTGGCCGACGCCATGGCCTTCGCCGCGCTGTGGGTCGGCCAGGAGGCCTTTCGCGGCTGGTTCCTTACCGGTTTCCCATGGCTCTACTCCGGCTACAGCCAGCTCGACGGCCCCTTGGCCGGCCTCGCCCCCGTGGGCGGGATGTGGCTGGTGTCCTTCATCCTGGCCTTGACCGCCGCGCTGATCTGCAACGCTTCGCGGCTGATCAAGGGCGCGCGCAAGGGCTTCATGGCGGCGGGCGTGCTGTTGCTGGTCGGCCCATGGGTCGCTGGCATCGCGCTCAAACACCATGCCTGGACCAGCCCATCCGGCGCACCGCTGACGGTGGCGGCCATTCAGGGCAACATCGAACAAAGCATGAAATGGGACCCGGCGCAGCTCAACTCGCAGTTGGCGCTGTACCGTGACATGAGCTTCCGCTCCAAGCCGGTCGACCTGCTGATCTGGCCGGAAACGGCGGTCCCGGTACTCAAGGAGTCCGCCGAGGGCTACCTGAGCATGATGGGAAACTTCGCTGCCGAGCGTAAGAGCGCGCTGATCACCGGGGTTCCAATCCGCCAGGAAGTCCATCACCAGAAACGCTTTTTCAACGGCATTACCGTGGTCGGCGAAGGCGATGGCACTTACCTCAAGCAGAAACTGGTGCCCTTCGGCGAATACGTGCCCTTGCAGGATGTGTTGCGCGGCCTGATCGCGTTCTTCGACCTGCCGATGTCGGACTTTGCCCGGGGCCCTGCCGACCAGGCGCTGCTCCAGGCCAAGGGCTACCAGATTGCGCCGTTCATCTGCTACGAAGTGGTCTATCCGGAGTTTGCCGCCGGCCTGGCGGCCCGCAGCGATTTGTTGCTGACCATCAGCAACGACACCTGGTTCGGCACCTCCATCGGCCCGCTGCAACATTTGCAGATGGCGCAGATGCGTGCACTCGAAGCCGGACGCTGGATGATCCGCGCCACCAACAATGGCGTGACCGGCCTGATCAACCCGTTCGGCCAGATAACCGAGCAGATCCCGCAGTTCGAACAAGGCGTGCTGTATGGCGAGGTGGTGCCGATGCACAACCTGACGCCTTACCTGCAATGGCGCTCGTGGCCGTTGATCATTATCTGCGTGCTGCTGTTTGGCTGGGCGCTGATGGCAAACCGGATGGCCAAGACGGTCTGACCCGGAACGCGCGTTCCCCTGTGGGGGAACGCTGCGCTTTCAACGGTAAAACAACGAATATCCGACCTGCCCCACCGCTTCGTTCAACAACTGCCCGCTCTGCCAGATCGACTTGAATTCCGGCATCCAGCCGCCCAACGGGCGGGCATTGTCGACGCCCAGGAAGCCCACGGGCGCCGGCACCACTTCAAACCCCGCACGCTCGAAGCTCCAGACCGAGCGCGGCATATGCCAGGCCTGGGTCACCACTACCACACGCTTGATCCCCTGTGGCAACAACATCTCGGCACTGAGCTGTGCGTTCTCCCATGTGGTGCGGCTGCGCTCCTCCTGCCAGCGCACGCTGACGCCGAAATCATCGAGCAGCGAATCCGCCATCAGTTTGGCTTCAGAGGGCGGTGAGCCGTAATGCAGGCCGCCTGTGGTGAGGATTGGCAACCCCGAAGCCTTCGCCAGTCGTGCGGCATAACGTTCGCGCTCCAGCCCCACGCCGGTAGGCTGATCCGTGCCCCAGGCGGGGTCGCCGCGCTCACGCCCCGAGCCCAGTACCACAATGGCATCGGCACGCTGCCCCAGCGTCGCCCATTCGTCACGTGTCAGCGGCGGTATGCGCTCCAGGGCATTGGCACTCCACTGCACCACCACCGGCAGGCTCATCAACCACAACCCGCCCAGGCCCAATGCAAAGCACAGCCCGGCAAGCCGCGGCCTTGAGCGGCGCAACCACCAGGCAAGGAGCAGCAACAGCAAGAGGATGCCGGGCGGCAGCAACAATTGTTTGATGAAGTAACGAAAAGGCATCGAGCATCTCCATAAGATGCCCGAAGCCTAAGTGGGTTGACGCGATGCGACAACAAATGCGGAAGGACTATGCTTCAAAAAACCATACGCCATGGCTTCAAGTGCCCTTACTTGAATTGCAGAGACCGGACCTTTACCGCGTCTCTGTCGGGTGCCTTGTCCTTGAGCCAGATGATCTTGGCCGAACGTGGTGCGTCGAGTTGCTTCACTGCTTCTGACAGGCATCCATGTGTTTCACGTTCACTGCGGTCCAGGTAAGCCTTGACCAATGCAAACTCTGCGGGGCTCAGGCCACGCAGTTCCAGCTCCAGGGGACGCTCATCACGCAGCCGACCAGCGGTTTTGGCAGCGTCCAGAGCTATGCCCAGACGATCGATCAGTTTTTCGTACAGCTCGGGTTTAGTAGCTTTTTGCCGTGACTCAACCATCCCTCACCTCATTGGAAGATAAGACTCGCTCCCCATTTAGAGCTTAGCTTCCATGGGCAAACCGGCTGAGTGCCGCGACCAACGGCCCTCGCAGCGGTTTTTGCAGGTCGCGCGACAGCAATCAGGGTTTCCCTCGGTAGAGTGCGGTCATGTATGCTACGGCGCTTCCTGTAACTCCACTTCCAGCTCCGTCTGGACAGCGAAACGCCGAATTGGCGTGATCTGCCTCCAGCGTCGCATTGAAGAGGATTAGGCCACCCCTATCCAGTTCAAAAGTAGCCATGCACGAACAATATCAGCCCCGTGAAATCGAAGCCGCCGCCCAGTCGTTCTGGGACGAGCAAAAGTCCTTTGAAGTCAGTGAACAGCCAGGCAAGGAGACTTACTACTGCCTGTCGATGTTCCCTTACCCCAGCGGCAAGCTACACATGGGGCACGTGCGCAACTACACCATCGGCGACGTGATCTCCCGCTATCAGCGCATGCTCGGCAAGAACGTCCTGCAACCCATGGGTTGGGACGCCTTCGGCATGCCGGCGGAAAACGCCGCGATGAAGAACAACGTAGCGCCGGCCAAGTGGACCTACGAAAACATCGCGTACATGAAGTCCCAGCTGCGCAGCCTGGGCCTGGCCGTGGACTGGTCCCGCGAAGTGACCACCTGCAAGCCCGATTACTACCGCTGGGAACAATGGCTGTTCACCCGCCTGTTCGAAAAAGGCGTGATCTACCGCAAGAACGGTACCGTGAACTGGGACCCGATCGACCAGACCGTACTGGCCAACGAGCAGGTGATCGACGGTCGCGGCTGGCGTTCCGGCGCGCTGATCGAAAAGCGCGAAATCCCGATGTACTACTTCAAGATCACCGCCTACGCGGATGAACTGCTGGAGAGTCTCGACGAACTGGACGGCTGGCCTGAACAGGTCAAGACCATGCAGCGCAACTGGATCGGCAAATCCCGTGGCATGGAAGTGCAGTTCCCGTACAACGTCGACTCCATCGGCGAAGCCGGTGCACTGAAAGTCTTCACCACCCGTCCGGACACGTTGATGGGGGCGACTTACGTCGCCGTGGCCGCCGAGCACCCGCTGGCTGCCCTGGCCGCGCAGAACAACCCTGAGCTGCAAGCGTTCATCGCCGAATGCAAGGGCGGCAGCGTCGCCGAAGCCGATGTCGCCACCCAAGAGAAAAAAGGCCTGCCGACCTCGCTGTTCGTCGAGCACCCGCTGACTGGCGAAAAGCTGCCAGTGTGGGTCGCCAACTACGTGCTGATGCACTACGGCGACGGCGCCGTCATGGCCGTACCGGCTCACGACGAACGCGATTTCGAATTCGCCACCAAGTACAACCTGCCGATCAAGTCGGTGGTGCGCACCAGTTCCGGCGACACCAACCCGGCACCGTGGCAGGACGCCTACGGCGAACACGGTACGCTGATCAACTCCGGCGAATTCGACGGCCTGGACTTTGCCGGCGCGTTCGACGCCATCGAAGTGGCGCTGATCAAGAAAAACCTCGGCGCTTCGCGCACCCAGTTCCGCCTGCGCGACTGGGGCATCAGCCGTCAGCGCTACTGGGGCTGCCCGATCCCGATCATCCACTGCGCCAGCTGCGGCGACGTGCCGGTGCCGGAAGATCAACTGCCGGTGGTACTGCCTGAAGACGTCGTACCCGATGGCGCCGGTTCGCCATTGGCACGCATGCCCGAGTTCTACGAGTGCAGCTGCCCGAAATGCGGCCAGCCTGCCAAGCGTGAAACCGACACCATGGACACCTTCGTCGAGTCCTCGTGGTACTACGCCCGTTATGCCTCGCCGCACTTTACCGGTGGCCTGGTGGAAAAATCCGCTGCCGACCACTGGCTGCCGGTGGATCAGTACATCGGCGGTATCGAGCACGCCATTCTCCACCTGCTCTACGCACGCTTCTTCCACAAGCTGATGCGTGACGAAGGCCTGGTCAGCTCCAACGAGCCGTTCAAGAACCTGCTGACCCAGGGCATGGTGGTCGCCGAGACTTATTATCGTCGCGAAGCCAATGGCGCCTACACCTGGTTCAACCCGGCCGACGTCGAACTCGAGCGCGACAGCAAGGCCAAGGTGATCAGTGCCAAGCTGAAAGCCGACGGCCTGCCGGTGGAAATCGGCGGCACCGAGAAGATGGCCAAATCGAAGAACAATGGCGTCGACCCTCAGTCGATGATCGACCAGTTCGGCGCAGACACCTGCCGGATGTTCATGATGTTCGCCTCGCCACCGGACATGAGCGCGGAATGGTCCGACTCCGGCGTGGAAGGTTCGCACCGTTTCCTCAAGCGCGTCTGGCGCCTGGCCCAGGCCCACGTCACCCAGGGCCTGCCGGGCAAACTGGACATCGCCAGCCTGACCGACGAACAGAAAGCCGTGCGCCGCTCGATTCACCTGGCCATCAAGCAGGCCAGCCACGACGTAGGGCAGAACCACAAATTCAACACCGCCATCGCCCAGGTGATGACGCTGATGAACGTGCTGGAAAAGACTGCACAAGCGACCGAACAGGATCGCGCGCTGGTTCAGGAAGGCCTGGAAGCCGTAACCCTGCTGCTGGCACCGATCACGCCGCACATCAGTCATGAACTGTGGAACCGCCTGGGCCATGCCGATGCCGTGATCGACGCAGCCTGGCCGGTGGTGGATGAAAGCGCCCTGGTGCAGGACAGCCTGCAACTGGTCATTCAGGTCAATGGCAAGCTGCGCGGCCAGATCGACATGCCAGCCAGCGCCACCCGCGAAGAAATCGAAGCCGCCGCCCGCGCCAACGAAAACGTGCTGCGTTTCGTGGACGGTCTGACCATTCGTAAAGTGATCGTGGTGCCCGGGAAACTGGTCAACATCGTCGCCAGCTAATTGGATCAGGCGCCAGGTCAGCCTGGCGCCGAATAAAACCTTTCGGGCCGCATTATCGGCCCACCTGGTTTCAAGGGGAGCAACAAGATGATCAAACGCAATTTGCTGGTGATGGGCCTCGCAGTCCTGTTGAGCGCCTGCGGTTTCCAGCTGCGCGGCACCGGCACCGCTGAACTGGCGATCAAGGAACTCGACGTGAGTGCCCGCAATGCCTACGGCGAAACCGTGACGCAACTGCGTCAGGTGTTGGAAAGCAGTGGGGTCAAGGTCTACACCGGCGCACCCTACAAGCTGATCCTGACCGATGAGCAAACCTCTCAGCGCATCCTCAGCTACGCCGGTGCCGGCCGTACCGGTGAGTACCAGACGAGTACGGTGCTGAGCTTCGACATCCGTGACCAGCACAACCTGCCGCTGCTGAGCGACAAGCTCGAAGTGCAGAAGGTCTTCATTCACGACGGCAACAACCTGGTCGGTTCCGATCAGGAAGCCAATGACGCTCAACGTGAAATGCGTCGCGAACTGGTGCAACGGATGATCCTGCGCCTGCAACGACTGACCCCGGCGCAACTGGACCAGCTGCAACAGACCGCCGAAGCCAAGGCCAAGGCCGAAGCCGCGGCACTGGAAGCGGCACGCAAGGCTGAAGCGGAAACCCCGCGCCAGTCGCCGCTCGAAATCCCGCAGCAGTAAGACTTGCGGGGCGCCCAGGCGCCCCGCTCGCCCTCTCTTATGAAACTTGCCCCCGCCCAACTCGCCAAACACCTGCAAGGCACGCTCGCGCCTGTTTATGTCATCAGTGGCGATGATCCGCTGCTGTGCCAGGAAGCCGCCGATGCCATTCGGGCCGCCGCGCGCCAACAGGGTTTTGACGAACGCCAGGTGTTCGCCGCCGACGCCAACTTCGACTGGGGCACGCTGTTGCTGGCCGGTGCCAGCATGTCGCTGTTCGCGGAAAAACGCCTGCTGGAACTGCGCCTGCCTTCAGGCAAGCCCGGTGACAAGGGCGCTGCGGCACTGATCGAATACTGCTCGCGCCCGGCCGAAGACACCGTGCTGCTGATCAGCCTGCCCAAGCTCGACGGCAGCGCGCAGAAAACCAAATGGGGCAAGGCACTGGTCGAAGGCCAGCAGACCCAGTTCGTGCAGATCTGGCCGGTGGATGCCAGCCAGCTGCCGAGCTGGATCCGCCAGCGCCTGTCACAGGCCGGGCTGTCTGCCAGCCAGGACGCCGTCGAACTGATTGCGGCACGCGTGGAAGGCAACCTGCTGGCCGCCGCCCAGGAAATCGAAAAGCTCAAGCTGATGGCCGAAGCCGGACAGATCACCGTCGAAACCGTCCAGGCGGCGGTGGCCGACAGCGCACGCTTCGACGTCTTCGGGCTGACCGATGCGATCCTCAACGGCGAGGCCTCCCATGCCCTGCGCATGCTCGAAGGCTTGCGCGGTGAAGGCGTCGAACCGCCGGTGATTCTCTGGGCCCTGGCCCGTGAACTGCGCCTGCTGGCCAACCTGTCATTGCAATACAGCCAGGGCGTGCCGCTGGACAAAGCGTTCAGTTCGGCGCGGCCACCGGTCTGGGACAAGCGCAAACCCCTGATGAGCAAGGCCCTGCAACGCTACTCGGTGCAACGCTGGGCGCAGTTGTTGCTGGAAGCGCAGCGTATTGATGCGCAGATCAAGGGTCAGGCCGCCGGTTCGCCGTGGATGAGTCTGAGTCGGCTGTCGCTGCTGATGGCCGGCCAACGTCTGCCATTGCCTGCCGAGTAACAAATCCTACGAAGTGCGGGGGCTGGACAGAACCCCGACTTCGGCAGATGATTGCCCGCGCAAAAACCACCCCATCGAGAGATCCGCTCATGAGCAAAAAGCCATCACGCAATGGCCAAAACAAGGCCAAATCCATCGTCGCCCAGCCCCTGTTCCGCAGCCGTCAGGAACGAGCCGGCAAGGGCAAAGGCAGCTACCGCCGCGAAGCCTTCCAGTCTGACAACTGGGAGGCTTCTTACTTTCTGGCGGCCTGAAAGGCAAGCCAGCGCTCAACATGTTAAGGTCTGCACCTGATTCGTATTCCCTGGACCCGTGCATGCCCTTTTGTATTACTCGTCGTTGGCATCTGCGCCAATTGATCGCTGCCTCCAGCCTCATTCTGCTTGTCGCCTGCGCGGAAAAACCCACCGCCGCGGACGCCCAACCGCTTCAGACCGTTCCCGTTTCCCCTGCTCCCGCGGTGATTCCACCCGTGGTACCGACCGGGGAAAACCTCGATATCCAGCCGACGCAGACCTTCGCCGAATGGCAGGCCGGTTTCCGCAAGGACGCCCTGGCCGCCGGTATTCGCGCTGACCTGTTCGACCGTGCCTTTGCCAATGTCAGCCTGGACACCAGCGTGATCCGCGCCGACCGCAGCCAGCCGGAGTTTTCCCGTCCGGTGTGGGAATACCTCGACGGCGCCCTGTCGCCGCTGCGCGTGCGTAAAGGCCAGGCGCTGGTCAACCAGTACGCGGACGTCCTGCAAAGCATCGAACAGCGTTACGGCGTCGATCGTCGCGCCCTGGTCGCGGTGTGGGGCATGGAAAGCAACTTCGGCCAGTTCCAGGGCAGCAAATCGGTGATCAACTCCCTGGCGACCCTGGCCTACGAAGGCCGGCGCCCGGGCTTTGCCCACGCACAATTGATCGCCGCCCTGCAGATCCTGCAACAAGGCGATATCGCACCGGAGAAAATGCTCGGCTCCTGGGCCGGTGCCATGGGCCAGACCCAATTCATTCCGACCACCTACAACACCCATGCCGTGGACTTCGACGGTGACGGTCGCCGCGACATCTGGGGCAGCGCCACCGATGCCCTGGCCTCCACCGCGCATTACCTGCAAAGCTCCGGCTGGCAGAAAGGCCAGCCGTGGGGCTTCGAGGTGCGGTTGCCGGGCAATTTCAACTACGTATTGGCCGATGGCGCTACGCGCAAGAGCGTCGCCGAATGGCAGCAGCTGGGCGTCCAGCTGCCGAACGGCGGGCGGGCTCCAGCCGGCTCCGAACAGTTGTCGGCGGCCCTGTTGCTACCGGCGGGCTATCGCGGGCCGGCGTTCCTGGTGCTCGACAACTTCCGTGCGATCCTCAAGTACAACAACTCGTCGTCCTATGCCCTGGCCGTGAGCCTGCTGTCCGAGCGCTTCACCGGCGCCGGCCTGATCGACGGCACCTGGCCCAAGGATGATCTGCCGCTGAGCCGGACCGAACGGATCGAACTGCAGACTTTACTCAGTGCGCAGAACTATGACGCAGGTGCGGCGGACGGGATCATTGGCGCCAACACGCGCAAGGCGATCCGCAGCGCCCAGCAGTCGTTCGGCTGGCCGGCGGATGGGTATCCGACGCACAAGTTGCTCGAAGGCCTGCGTAACCGCTAAAAGCATCGCGGGCAAGCCCGCTCCTACAGGAGCGGGCTTGCCCGCGATGACTGACTGACAGGCGCCGAAGAATCAGCGCCCGACCACCACATCCTGCTCCAACACCAACTCCTGCCGCCCCGCATCCAGGCGCACCAGTGCCCCCATCGGCAAGGTCAGGTTCGGATCGCAATGCCCACTGCGCCAGCCGCTCAGCACCGGAATGCGCAACGGTTCGAAGGTCTGCTTGAGCAAACGCTCCAGCGCCATCGTGTCGACACCTGCCACATCCCCGCAAATCACCCCGCGCAGCTTGCCGAGCGTGCCAGCCAGGCGCAGATGGGTCAGCAGCCGGTCAATGCGATACAACGGCTCATTGATATCCTCGATGAACAGGACGATGCCCTCGGCGTCGATTTCATAGGGCGTGCCCATGGTAGCAGCGATCATCGACAGGTTGCCGCCCAGCAGGCGCCCGTGAGCGACGCCAGGCTCAACGGTGGTCAACGGGTAGGCCACCGGGTGCGCCAGAGTGCTGCCCGCCCTCACCTGCCCCCTGAGCATGTTGAAAAACGACGCCTCGGTGGGTTTGCGCTTGTCACCCAGCAGGTCGGCATTGAGCAAGGGACCATGAAAGGTCACGAACCCGGCATAGCGGTTGATCGCCAGATGCAGCGCGGTGATGTCGCTGTAGCCGATGAACGGCTTGGCGTGGTTTTGCAGCAGCTGGTAGTCGATGCGATCCAGCAGGCGCGGCGTGCCATAACCGCCGCGCAGGCAGATGATGGCATCGACCTCGTCGTCGGCGAACGCCGCGTGCAGGTCGTGGAGCCGTACGTCGTCGCTACCGGCCAGGTAACCATCCTGTTCGAAAACCCCGGGAAAGATTCGCAGCGCATAACCCCGCGCGCGCATCCAGGCGAGCGCTTTGTCGGTGTCCAGCGCGGCAGGGCCCGCCGGCGCGATTACGCCGATCACCCCCTGCGCCGGCAAGGCCGGCACGGGCGTGTGCGGAATCAGTGTGTGGGTCGGTCGAACGGTCATCCATGCATCTCCCTGCGCAAAACATCAGCACACAGTAGTCAGGAACGGGGATAAACAGAAGGGGCAGGCGCGCCAGGCAAAAAAATACCCGCAGGACCGGACAGGCCCTGCGGGTATTTGGGGCTGGATCAGGACGACATCAGCTCGGCCTTGACCAGCTTGGCTTGCTCGTCGGCGTGGTACGAGGAACGTACCAGAGCGCCGGAAGCGACGTTCTTGAAGCCCATCTTGTAACCTTCCTCGGCGAACCAGGCGAAGGTGTCCGGGTGCACGAAGCGCTGTACCGGCAAGTGGCTGCGGGACGGTTGCAGGTATTGGCCCAGGGTCAGCATGTCGATGTCATGTTCGCGCATGCGCTTCATCACTTCGATGACTTCCTCGTCCGTCTCGCCCAGGCCGAGCATCAGGCCGGATTTGGTCGGAATGTGCGGCATCATCTGCTTGAAGCGTTGCAGCAGGGTCAACGACCACTGGTAGTCCGAACCCGGACGGGCCGCCTTGTACAGGCGTGGCACGGTTTCCAGGTTGTGGTTGAACACATCCGGTGGCTCGGCCGCGGTGATTTGCAGGGCGATATCCATGCGGCCACGGTAGTCCGGCACCAGGGTCTCGAGCTGCACGTTCGGCGACAGCTTGCGGATTTCGCGGATGCAGTCGGCAAAGTGCTGGGCACCGCCGTCACGCAGGTCGTCGCGGTCCACCGAGGTGATCACCACGTATTTGAGCTTGAGGTCGGCGATGGCGATGGCCAGGCTTTCCGGCTCGTTGACGTCCAGTGGCTTCGGACGGCCGTGGCCCACGTCGCAGAACGGGCAGCGACGGGTGCAGATGTCACCCATGATCATGAAGGTCGCGGTGCCACCGGAGAAGCACTCGCCCAGGTTCGGGCAGGACGCTTCTTCGCAGACGCTGTGCAGCTTGTGTTTGCGCAGCAGCGCCTTGATGCGGTCGACTTCCGGGGAAACCGGGATGCGCACGCGGATCCAGTCGGGTTTCTTCGGCAGTTCGGTGGTCGGGATGATCTTCACCGGGATGCGTGCAACCTTCTCGGCGCCGCGCAGCTTGACGCCGGCTTCTACCTTGGCACGCGGGGCCGGACGCTCGGTGACATCCTGCGTCGGGATGATGGTTTGCACTGCATCAGTAGTCATATCAGTCGATTCCGCCCGTTAGGGTCGTCTGCTCAGCATAGTCGAGGTGTTTGACGAGCTGCGCACGCAGCCGGGCACTTACCTCGGCAAATTCAATCGTTCCTGCGTGGTCGCGCAGCTGGGTCATCGCCAGCCCGGCGTAGCCGCAGGGATTAATCCGTCGAAACGGTTCCAGGTTCATGTCCACATTCAGGGCCAGGCCATGAAAGGAACAGCCGTGGCGAATCCGCAGTCCCAGGGAGGCGATCTTCGCACCGTCGACGTAGACACCCGGCGCATCCGGCTTGGCTGCGGCACTAACGCCGTAGCTGGCCAGCAACTCGATCAGGCAATTCTCCATGCGCGTGACCAGCTCGCGTACGCCGAAACCCAGCTTGCGTACATCGAGCAACAGATAGGCCACCAACTGGCCAGGACCGTGATAAGTCACCTGGCCACCACGATCGACCTGCACCACCGGGATGTCTCCGGGCAGCAGCAGGTGCTCGGCCTTGCCGGCCTGCCCCTGGGTGAACACTGGCGGGTGCTCCACCAGCCAGATTTCGTCGGCGGCATCACTGCCACGTTCGTTGGTAAAGCGTTGCATGGCGTGCCAGACCGGCTCGTAAGCCATCTGGCCGAGCTCGCGAAAGCCCAGCGTGTCAGACATCACAGCACCATGTGCACGAAGCCGGTGGCCCGAAGTTCGCTGTTGATGTTGTACAGCTGGTCCTGGTCGGTGGCGACGATGTGCAACTGGATGGTGGTGTACTTGCCGTTGCTGCTCTGACGCTCGTCCACACGCTGATCATTGATCTTGGCGTGCTTCCTGACGATGTCGATGATCTTGTCCTTGTTGCCCACACCCGTGTCGCTGATCACCTTGACAGGGTAATCGACCTGGGGAAATTCGATCTTTGGCGCCTTTACTTCGGTATCGCTCATGGCGTAACGGCCTCGTAAGCCGTGCCAACGAACACGGCCCCGCTCCGGGTGGGGAGCGAGGCCATGCAGGTCAACACTGAATCAGTTGAACAAGCCGTAGAAGAATAGACGGATGCTATCCCACATGCGGCGGAAGATACCACCCTCTTCGACGCCGTCCAGGGCGATCAGGTCGGCGCTGTGCACCACTTTGTCGTCCAGTTTGACTTCGACTTTACCGATCACGTCGCCCTTGGCGATCGGCGCGACCAGTTGCGGGTTCATGGTCATGCTGGCGGCGAGCTTTTTCAGCTGGCCTTTCGGCAGGGTCATGGTCAGGTCTTCGGCCAGGCCGGCCTTGACCTGGTTGGTCGCACCCTTCCACACCGGCGCCTGGGCCAGTTCAGTACCCTTCTGGTAGAAGGTCTGGGTTTCGAAGAAACGGAAACCATAGGTCAGCAGCTTCTGGGTTTCAGCAGCACGGGCCACTTCGCTGTTGGTGCCGAACACCACGGCGATCAGGCGCATGCCATCACGGACAGCCGAGGACACCATGCAGTAGCCGGCTTCTTCGGTGTGACCGGTTTTCAGACCGTCGACGGTCTTGTCGCGCCACAGCAGCAGGTTGCGGTTAGGCTGCTTGATGCCGTTCCAGAAGAACTCTTTCTGCGAGTAGATCGCGTAGTGAGCCGGGTCTTCGTGGATGATCGCGCGAGCCAGCACGGCCATGTCGTGAGCCGACGAGTAATGCTCAGGGTTCGGCAGGCCGGTCGGGTTCATGAAGTGGCTGTTGGTCATGCCCAGGTCGGCCACGGTTTTGTTCATCATGTCGGCGAAGGCGTCTTCGCTGCCGGCGATGTGCTCGGAGAGCGCGACGCTGGCGTCGTTACCCGACTGGATGATGATGCCGTGCAGCAGGTCGCTGACGGTCACCTGCGAGCCGACCTTGATGAACATCCGCGAACCGCCGGTACGCCAGGCGTTCTCGCTGACGGTCACCGGATCGTTCTCGCCGATCTGGCCGCGACGGATTTCCAGGGTCGCGATGTACGCGGTCATCAGCTTGGTCAGGCTGGCCGGCGGCAGACGCTGGTCACCATTGTTCTCGACCAGCACGTTGCCGCTGCTGGCGTCCATGAGCACGTAGGCTTTGGCGGCCAGTTGTGGCGGCGACGGCATCATCTCGACCGCGAAGGCGGCGGGCGAAAGCAGCAGCGGGACTAGAAGGCACAGGCGTTTGGCAAAGGTGGTGATGTTCATCCGTCTCTCGAAATCGCTAATGGAAACTGCCCCAAGGGCAAAACTATTCAGACAACCCTGGGGTCATCGCGTATTCAGTCGTTCACTCAAGTAACCCTTGCCGGGCTTTTGTTCTTCAACGAGCCAACAACCTGGTTCATCCCCCAAAACCGCAAGTGAACCGTCATTCAAGTACTGCGTCTTACTCGGCGGTGACCACGCTCGGCGAACCGAGATTGGCCAGTCGCACACTGTTCTGCACCTGCTGGATTTCACCCGGCGAACCGATCGGCCCCAGGCGCACCCGATGCAGTGTCTGCTGGTTGCGCACGATCGAGCTGATGAACACCGGAGCGCTCACCATCCCGCTGAGCTTCGACCTCAGCAGTTCTGCAGCGTCCGGGTTGGCGAACGCGCCCACCTGCAGATACTGGCCAGACGCTGGTGCAGAAGCGTTTTTTTTTGCATCTATCTGTACCGGCACGACGGCCGCGGCGTGTTGCTGCGGCGGTGGTGTCCATTGCTCGACAGTGCCGGCCGACGCGGTAATCGCCGGCGCATTGTTTTGTGCGACCTGCGGCTCGTTGAGCATCAGCGGCGCCGGGCGCCCTCTCTGTGCCCACCAGGCCTGTGGATCAATACCTTCGACCTTGACCCGTGCCGTGCCGGTTTCGGCGTAGCCGAGTTTCTTCGCGGCCGCGTAGGACAAGTCGATGATGCGATCCGAGTAGAACGGCCCACGGTCGTTGACCCGCAGGATCACGGTCTTGTTGTTGTCCAGGTTGGTCACGCGAACGTAACTGGGCAGTGGCAGAGTCTTGTGGGCGGCACTCATGCCATACAGGTCATAGACCTCGCCATTGGCGGTGTTCTGGCCGTGGAACTTGGTGCCATACCACGATGCCGTGCCCGAGGCGACGTAAGACTTGGATTCCTGGATCGGGAAATAGGTCTTGCCCAGCACCGTATACGGGTTGGCCTTGTAGGGGCCGGTGTGCAGGGTCGGCGTGGCGTCCGGAATGCGCGAGACATCGACGTCCCACCAGGGCGCGCCATCCTTGTGGGCGCGGTTGATGTCCAGCCCCGGCGCCGAACGCACGGCGGTGGAGGAAGACTTCTGCGAGGGCGCACGGCTGGTCGAACAACTGGCGACCAGCACCGCCAAGGTGGCGAATGCCATCAGCTTCAGGGGTTTATTCATAGGCAATGCCCGCATTACTTGACGCCCCGTGCTTGGACCAGCTGTTCAGACAGTTGATGTACGGCCATGGCGTACATCACGCTGCGGTTATAACGCGTGATCGCGTAAAAATTCTTCAGGCCCATCCAGTATTCAGGGCCATTGTCACCTTCCAGGCGGAATGCCGTGACCGGCATATCATCGCGCAGCGCATCATGACTTGACCACCCCAGGGCTCGCAACTCCCCGACGGTTTTCGTCGGCTCGATGCCGGTGGTCAAACCTTGGTCGACCTGCTCGCCTCGTACATCCGCGCGGCTGACCACCGGTTCGCCGGCGACCCAGCCGTGGCGCTTGAAATAACTGGCGACACTGCCGATGGCGTCGTCCGGGTTGGTCCAGATGTTGATGTGGCCGTCACCGTCGAAATCCACCGCATAGGCGCGAAAACTGCTCGGCATGAACTGCGGCAAGCCCATTGCCCCGGCGTAGGAACCCTTGAGGGTCAAAGGGTCGACCTGCTCTTCCCGGGCCAGCAACAGGAACTCACGCAATTCCTTGCGGAAGAATTCGGCACGAGGAGGATAGTCGAAACCCAGGGTAGACAGGGCATCAATGACGCGGAAATTGCCGGTATTACGGCCGAAAAAGGTCTCAACGCCGATGATCGAGACAATCACCTGGGCGGGAACGCCATATTCCTGCTCGGCACGGGCCAGGACGGCTTCGTGCTGCCGCCAGAAATCCACACCGCGGGCGATGCGCGCATCGGTGATGAACATCGGGCGGTATTCGTTCCACTGTTTGACGCGCTCAGCGGGTTTGGAAATGGCGTCGAGAATCGACTGTTTACGCTCGGCTTCGCGGAACACGCCCATCAGCTGCTCACCGGCAAAACCGTAGTCGCGGGTCATTTCACCGACGAACTCGGCCACCTGGGGGGTGCCTTCGTAGTCGCCGGCCAACGCATCCTGCGCCGAGCCAAGGATGCCCACCAGACCGACCCATGACGCACATCGAGCCGCCCAGCCATGCACTGCTTGCATTGAACTCTTCACCTTATTCAAACCTGTGCGATCCACTTGCGATGGGTATGGATCGACATCAAAACCCCAAACGCTGACAGCAGCGTGACCAGCGAAGTTCCTCCGTAGCTAATGAACGGCAACGGCACCCCCACGACCGGCAACAGCCCACTGACCATACCGATGTTGACGAAAACGTAAACAAAAAAGGTCATGGTCAGGGCGCCCGCCAGCAACTTGCCGAACAGCGTCTGCGCCTGGGCGGTAATCACCAGACCGCGGCCGATCAGCAGCAGATAAATCAGCAGCAGCGCACAGATGCCGACCAAACCGAACTCTTCACCCAGTACCGCGATAATGAAGTCGGTGTGGCTTTCCGGGAGGAAGTCCAGGTGCGACTGGGTGCCGAGCAGCCAGCCCTTGCCAAATACGCCGCCGGAGCCGATGGCGGCCTTGGACTGAATGATGTTCCAGCCGGTGCCCAGCGGATCGCTTTCCGGATCGAGGAAGGTCAGTACACGCTGCTTCTGGTAGTCGTGCATGACGAAAAACCACATGGCGATCGCCACCGGCACGGTCGCGGCCAGCACACTGAGAATCCAGCGCCAGCGCAGCCCGCCCATGAACAGCACGAAGGCCCCGCCGGCGAGAATCAGCAGCGATGTACCGAGGTCCGGCTGGCGCACGATCAGAATGAACGGCACGCCGATCAGCATCAGGCTGACCCCGACGTGCTTGAGCTGCGGTGGCAGGGTGCGCTTGGACAAATACCAGGCAATGGTCGCCGGCATGAGGATTTTCATGAATTCGGACGGCTGGAAGCGGATCACCCCGGGGATGTTGATCCAGCGGGTCGCACCCATGGCGTTGTGCCCCATGATGTCCACCACCAGCAACAGCATCACGCCGGCTACGTAGCCCAGCGGCACCCAGCGCGCCATGAAACGCGGCTCGAACTGGGCGATGATGATCATCGACGTCAGGCCGATGCCGAACGAGGTGGCCTGCTTGGCCAGCAGGTCCCAGCTCTTGCCGCTGGCCGAATACAGCACGAACAGGCTGCCGGCCGCCAGGGTCAGCAACAGGATCAGCAACGGGCCGTCGATGTGCATGCGTTGCAACAGCGTCGCACGGCGACGCATCACATCCTCGCTGGAGAGGATGCGATCGAAATTACTCTTCACGGGCCGTAGCCTCCGCACTGATAGGGCTGGCGTATTCGGCCTTCAACCGACCGTCCTGGTCCAGCAGCCAGGCATCCATGACTTGTCGCACCACAGGAGCGGCGACGCCGGAACCGGATTCACCGTTCTCGACCATCACCGACACGACGATTTTCGGGTTGTCGGCGGGAGCGAAGCCCACGAACAGGGCGTGGTCGCGATGGCGCTCCTGAACCTTGGAGCGGTCGTATTTCTCGCCCTGCTTGATGGCCACGACCTGGGCCGTACCACTCTTGCCGGCGATCCGGTATTGCGCGCCGATCGAAGCCTTGCGCGCCGTACCCCGGGCGCCATGCATCACCTGCTGCATGCCGTGGTTGACCTTGGTCCAGTCGGACGGGTCGCGCAGGACGATGTCCGGCATCGGGTTGTCATCCTTGGGCCGTTCGCCCTCGACGGTCTTGGCCAGATGCGGGCGGTTCCACACACCCTTGTTGGCCACCAGCGCCGTGGCCTGGGCCAGTTGCAGCGGGGTGGATTGCATGTAGCCCTGACCGATCCCGAGAATCAGCGTTTCCCCCGGGAACCAGGCCTGACGGCGGGTGGCGCGCTTCCATTCGCGCGAAGGCATCAGCCCCGGCGATTCTTCGAACATGTCCAGCGAGACCTTCTGGCCGATCCCGAACTTGGTCATGTAGGCCGACAACCGATCAATGCCCAGCTTGTGCGCCAGGTCATAGAAGTAGGTGTCGTTGGACCGCATGATCGCGGTGTCCAGATCCACGTAGCCATCACCGGTGCGGTTCCAGTTACGGTATTTGTGATCGTAGTTGGGCAACTGGTAATAACCGGGGTCGAAGACTCGCGACGTGGCCGTGACCACACCTGCGTCCAGGCCGGCAATCGCCACCGCCGGCTTGATGGTCGAACCCGGCGGGTACAAGCCACGCAATACGCGGTTGAACAGCGGCCGGTCGATGGAATCACGCAGCTCGGCGTAGGCCTTGAAGCTGATGCCGGTGACGAACAGGTTAGGGTCGAAGCTCGGCTGGCTGACCATCGCCAGCACTTCGCCAGTGGCCGGGTCCAGTGCCACCACCGCGCCACGGCGACCGCCGAGCGCCGCTTCGGCGGCTTCCTGCAACTTGATGTCCAGGCTCAGGACGATGTCCTTGCCGGGAATCGGGTCGGTACGCTTGAGGACCCGCAATACGCGGCCCCGGGCGTTGGTTTCGACTTCCTCGTAACCCACCTGGCCATGCAGTTCGGGCTCGTAGAAACGCTCGATGCCGGTCTTGCCGATGTGGTGGGTGCCGCTGTAGTTCACCGGGTCGAGGGTCTTGAGCTCTTTCTCGTTGATCCGCCCCATGTACCCCACCGAGTGCGCAAAATGCGCGCCCTGCGGGTAATGCCGCACCAGTTGCGCAACCACTTCCACGCCTGGCAGGCGGAACTGGTTCACGGCGATGCGGGCGATCTGCTCTTCGGTCAGCTCGAACAGGATCGGCACCGGCTCGAATGGCCGGCGCCCCTGGCGCATGCGTTTTTCGAAGATCACCCGATCTTCGGGCGTCAGCTCCAGCACTTCGACGATCACGTCGAGCACTTGCTGCCAGTCGCCGGAACGCTCGCGGGTCATGCTCAGGCTGAAGCTGGGCCGGTTGTCGGCCACGACCACGCCGTTACGGTCGAAGATCAGCCCGCGGGTCGGCGGAATCGGCTGCACATGGACGCGGTTGTTTTCCGACAGGGTCGAGTGATAGTCGTACTGGATCACCTGAAGGAAATACAGGCGCGCGATCAGCACGCCGATCAGCGCCACCACCGCAATAGCCCCGAACACGACGCGGCCACGCACCAGGCGGGCGTCTTTTTCGTGGTCCTTGATGCGGATCGGCTGGGACATGAGGCAGAACTACTTGTGGTAAGGGTGGCCGGACAGCACTGTCCAGGCACGGTACAGCTGTTCGCCGATCAGAATCCGCACCAGCGGATGCGGCAACGTCAGCGGCGACAACGACCAGCGCTGATCCGCCCGCGCACAGACTTCCGGCGCCAGCCCTTCGGGGCCGCCGACCATGAAATTCACCGTGCGCGAGTCCAGGCGCCAGCGATCGAGCTCGACCGCCAACTGCTCGGTGCTCCAGGGCTTGCCGTGGACTTCGAGGGTAACGATCCGCTCGTTCTGCCCGACCTTGGCCAGCATGGCTTCGCCTTCCTGACGGATGAAGCGCGCCACGTCGGCGTTCTTGCCGCGGGTGTTGAGCGGTATTTCCACCAGTTCCAGAGCCAGCTCGGACGGAAGACGCTTGGCATATTCATGCCAGCCTTCTTCCACCCATTTGGGCATGCGTGAACCGACGGCGATCAGTCGCAGTCGCACAGCGGTCCCTTACTGCTGGTCTTTGTTGAGCTTGGTGAAATGCTCGTGCGGGTTTTCCGGGCTGTGGTGCGCGCCGCTGGCCGAACGGCTCTGCTCGGCACCGGCCCACAGGCGCTCCAGGTCATAGAACTGGCGAGCCGAGGCGGTCATCATGTGCACGATGACATCGTCCATATCCAGCAACACCCAGTCGCTGTCGCCCTTGCCTTCTTCGCCCAGCGGCTTGACGCCCTTGGCCTTCACCGCTTCGCGGACCTTGTCCAGCATTGCGCCGATCTGGCGGTTGGAAGTACCGGTGGCGATGATCATGTAGTCGGTGATGCTCTGCTTGTCACGAACGTCGATCACCTGGATGTCCTGGGCCTTGACGTCTTCCAGGGCGGCTACGGAAACCTTGACCAGCTCTTCGCCAGCCAGCACTTCACCGGTTGGCGCTTCCACTGGCAGCGGGGCGCTCTTGAAAGTGCCTTTGCGCTTAACTTTAGCTACGTCTTTGTCAGTCATATAAAACTCGTTTTGCTCGTATGTTCGGGCGCTTCGCTACACGCATTCACGTGGCTGAAACGCACCCTTGTTCAGTTCGACGCACGGTACAGACCGTGCGCATCGATGTAGGCCAGGACCGCGTCGGGCACCAGGAAACGTACCGACTTACCGCTGGCCAGCAGTTGACGGATCTGGGTGGCAGAAACCGCGAGCGGCGTCTGCCAGACGAATGCAATCTGTCCGCTCGGCCCCTTCAGGGCCAGCGGGTCGCTCACCGAGCGCGCTGCCAGCAGGTTGCGCAAGGCATCCGGCGGTTCGCTGTCGGCATCCGGGCGCTGCAGCACCAGGATATGGCAATGCTGGAGCAACTCTTCCCAGCGGTGCCAAGTGGGCAGGCCGCAAAAAGCGTCCCAGCCCAAAAGCAGAAAAACCTGGTCTTGCGCGGCGAGTTCCGCACGCATCAGTTCCAGGGTATCAATGGTGTAGGACGGTTTGTCCCGCTGCAATTCGCGGGCGTCCACCACCAACGGCGCCACACCGGCCACCGCGCACTCGACCATCGCCAGACGGTCTTTCGCCGACACCTGCGGCGTATCCCGATGGGGCGGCCTGGCACTGGGTGTCAGTCGCAACTCATCGAGCGCCAGCGATTCGGCGACTTCCAGCGCACCGCGCAAGTGGCCGATATGCACCGGATCGAACGTCCCGCCCAGTACGCCGATTCGGCGCGGCGCCATGGCCGAGGGATTGAGGTCGCTCAAGTCAGACCGACGCCTGACCGCGCAACTGGCCATCACCGACCACGACGTACTTCTCGCAGGTCAGGCCTTCCAGGCCCACCGGGCCACGGGCGTGCAGCTTATCAGTAGAAATGCCGATCTCGGCACCCAATCCGTATTCGAAACCATCGGCGAAGCAGGTCGGGGTGTTGATCATCACCGACGACGAGTCGACTTCAGCGACGAAACGCCGGGTCTCGCCCAGGTGTTCGCTGACAATCGAATCGGTGTGGTGGGAACCGTAATGGTTGATGTGTTCGATGGCCTGGTCCAGCCCGTCGACCACGCGGATCGACAGGATCGGCGCCAGGTATTCGGTGTGCCAGTCTTCCTCGGTGGCGGCGATCGCATCAATGATCGACCGGGTGCGCTCGCAACCGCGCAGCTCGACGCCTTTTTCGCGGAACTGGGCCGCCATGGGCGGCAGGAAATCCTGGGCAACGGTCTGGTCAACCAGCAGCGTTTCCATCGCGCCACAGATGCCATAGCGATAAGTCTTGGCATTGAAGGCGATGCGCCGGGCTTTCGGCAGGTCGGCACCGGCACTGACGTAGACATGGCAGATGCCGTCCAGGTGCTTGATCACCGGCACCCGCGCATCACGGCTGATCCGCTCGATCAGGCCACGGCCGCCACGGGGCACGATGACATCGACGTACTCGGGCATGCTGATCAGCGCGCCAACGGCGGCGCGATCGGTGGTCTCGACCACTTGCACGACGGCGGCGGGCAGATCCGCTTCGGCCAGGCCTCGCTGGATGCAGGCGGCGATTGCACGATTGGAGTGAATGGCTTCGGAGCCGCCACGCAGGATGGTGGCATTGCCGGACTTCAGGCACAGGCTGGCGGCGTCGATGGTCACGTTGGGCCGCGATTCGTAGATGATCCCGATCACGCCCAGCGGCACGCGCATCTTGCCGACCTGAATCCCCGACGGACGGAAGCTCATGTCACGAATGGCCCCCACCGGGTCCGGCAACGCGGCGACCTGGCGCAGGCCGACGATCATGCCGTCGATGCGCTCCGGGGTCAGCGCCAGCCGCTCCAGCAGCGCCGGCTCAAGACCATTGGCCCGCCCCGCTTGCAGATCCCGCTCATTGGCGGCCGTCAGCTCGGCACGCGCGGCGTCCAGCGCATTGGCGGCGGCCTGCAGGGCGCGGTTTTTCTGCGCGGTGCTGGCACGGCCGATGATGCGCGATGCCTCGCGGGCAGCGCGACCCAGGCGGGTCATGTAGTCGAGAACGGACTCAGTCATGGTCGATGGCGGTCTTTGCAAAGGTCTTGGTGAAGAGAAAGCGGCAGATTATAGCTGTCGCGTCCACTGACTAACAGCGGTGACGGGCGGATGGTCGAAATGGAGCGCCATTTGCCGACGTTCAGCCGTGATTAAGCTGCAAATTGTTATCATCACGGTTCATTTCGCCCGGACGAACACCGACCACCATGTCCAACCTGACAGCTCGCGCCCCCTCCGCGCCCCTGCCCGTCGGGCTTCCCGACGCGTTCTTCAATCGGGATGCGCAAACACTGGCCCGTGACCTGCTCGGCAAAGTCATCCGTCATCGGGTCGGCGATCTGTGGCTCAGCGCTCGAATTATCGAGACAGAAGCGTATTACTTCGAGGAAAAAGGCAGCCATGCGTCCCTCGGCTACACAGAAAAGCGTAAGGCTTTGTTTCTGGACGGCGGACACATCTATATGTACTACGCCCGCGGCGGTGATTCGCTGAACTTCAGCGCGCAGGGCCCCGGCAATGCGGTACTGATCAAGTCCGCCTATCCGTGGGTCGATGAGGTGAGCGGGCCGGCCAGCCTGGCGCAGATGCTGCTGAACAACCCCGACGCCCAGGGCCACCCGCGCCCTTCGCAAAAACTCTGCGCCGGGCAGACCCTGCTGTGCAAGGCACTGGGCTTGAAGGTGCCGGTGTGGGACGCCAAGCGTTTTGATCACGAGGTGCTGCTGGTGGAGGATATCGGCCCGCCGCCCGGCCAGATCATCCAGACAACCCGCCTGGGCATTCCCCACGGCCGCGACGAGCATTTGATGTATCGCTTCGTCGATGCCGCCTATGCACCCTACTGCACGCGGAACCCGCTGCGACGGGGGCAGGTCGAAGGTCGCGACTATTTTGTGCTGACTTAAGTTGAACAACGCCCCCTGTAGGAGCGGGCTTGCTCGCGATGGCGGTGTGTCAGTGGATGTTTGCTTTACTGACACACCGCCATCGCGAGCAAGCTCGCTCCTACAGGGGCAGGCGGTGCATTTAAAACAATTGATGGAGTTGTATTTATGGGCCCATGGCTCGATAGCGTCACCGGATGGCTGGCGGCGAACCCGCAGTGGCTCGCCGCAGCGGTGTTCATTGTGGCTTTTGTCGAATGCCTGGCGATCGCCGGATTGATCGTACCCGGCACGGTGCTGCTGTTCGCCGTCGCGGTGCTGGCCGGCAGCGGCGCGCTGTCGCTGAGTGAAACGCTGCTGCTGGGCTTCGTCGCCGGGGTATTGGGCGATGTCGTGTCCTACTTCATCGGTCGCCATTTCCATCAGAACATCCGCCGCCTGCCCGGCCTGCGTCATCACCCGGAATGGATTGCCGGGGCCGAAACCTATTTCCAGCGTTATGGCATCGCGAGCCTGTTGGTCGGGCGCTTCATCGGGCCATTGCGGCCAATGCTGCCGATGGTCGCCGGCATGTTCGACATGCCCTTCCCGCGTTTTGCCGCCGTCAGCCTGTTGGCCGCTGCCGGCTGGAGCGTTGCCTACCTGCTCCCTGGCTGGGCCACCGGCGCCGCCATTCGCCTGCCATTGCCGGAGGGCTTCTGGCCTGAGGCCGGGATTGTCGCAGGCAGCATCGCGGTGATGATCGGCCTGAGCGTGACCAGCAGCCTGCGCCGTCATCGCAAGGCGACGATCCTGATTGCCGCAATGAGCGTGCTGATTCTGGCGGGCCTGTTCATCGGCTATCCGTACCTGACTGCTCTCGACCAGGGTGTCATGACACTGGTGCAGGAACACCGCAGCCCGGTCCTCGACGAAGTCGCCGTGACGTTCACGCTGATCGGCGAGTTCCGCAACATGCTGCTGTTCAGTGCCCTGCTCACCGCTTTGCTGCTGCTCACCCGGCAATGGCGCCAGGCGATATTCGCCGGCAGCACCCTGCTCGTCACCGCGCTGGGCAATACGTTCACCAAGCAGTTTTTCGCCCGCGTGCGCCCCGAAGTCCTCAGTGATCCGTTGACGAGCTACAGCATGCCCAGCGGTCATGCCTCGGGCTCCTTTGCGCTGTTTTTGACGCTGGCCGTACTCGCCGGACGCGGACAACCGCCACGCATGCGCCTGACCTGGTTGCTGCTGGGCTGCCTGCCGGCGCTGGCGATTGCCCTGTCGCGGGTCTATCTGGGCGCGCACTGGCCGACGGATGTGCTGGCCGGCGCCATGCTGGCGGCGTGCGTGTGTGCGGCGAGTCTGGGGTTGATTCAGCGCCAGACACCTCTCAACGCCATGCCTCCGAAAATCTGGTGGCTGGTATTGCCTTCGATGCTCGCGCTATTCGGTTTCTTTGCACTGCGGCATTTGCCGCATGCGATGCTCAGGTATGCGTACTGATCAGGGCGAGGGTAAATATATATATCGGGTATTTAGTGCAGGGCGAGCTTGCTGTTGATCAATGACAGGATAATTCGTTGACTCGCAGAGTTTGATTTATTCGTGGCATTGATCGCGAGCAAGCTCGCTCCTACGGGCTGCTTAAACCCACTGGCGTTTGCGTTGTTCGAGGATCAGGGCATCGGCCATTGCACAAGCAAGCCTGGCGGTGTCTTCGAAAGATTGCTGGCCGGAAATTTTCAGCAGAAAGCCTACTGCAGCGGCTTCCCAGGTAGCGCGTTCGTTAGCGTAGATTGGCATTATTTAAATCCCTTTGTGGTTTGATTGACCCGCTTCTTGCGGGCAATTAAAACTAACCACAACTTGATCTCTATGCAATGCCAGGCAAACCGGCCAACTATTACCAATTAATTAACTCAATTCATAGTTGAACTAAGCGAATAACTCACCCTGCAACTCATCCAGCAACGCCTGGATGGCATCCAGTCGCTGTTGCGGGTCATCGAGTTGCAACAGGTCGATCTTGTCGACTTCGGCGAACGGCAACAAATACGCCAATTGATTGGCCAGCGATTGCTGCCCGGTCGCGTCGGTCCCCATGTTCAGCGCTTCGACCATCGGGTGTTCGGCCAGCGCCTTGAGCAAGGCCACCAGATCGGCATCCTCGTCCTGCAACGGTTGCTCGGGTTCGTCTTCGAGCCACTCGACATCGGCGACGGTCAACTGATCGCGCTGGATTTCGCTGCGCAGCACATGGAAACGCCGGCCACCTTGCACTCGAATGCCCAGCAGGCCGTTGTCCTGCTGCTTGAAATCGGTGATCAGCGCTTCACAACCGACCAGCGCATAGCCCGACGGGGCGATTCCGACTTCTTCGCCGTCGAGGATACACACCACCCCGAACCCGCCGCCCTGTTTCATGCAGCGGCTGATCATGTCCAGATAGCGCGCCTCGAATATCTGCAAATCGAGGATGCAACCGGGAAACAGCACCGTGTTCAACGGGAAAAGCGGCAGGCTCATAGACATTTCCTTACACCACCATCGACACCGCCAGCGGCAGCAGGACCGCCGTGGCCACGCCCATCAGACTCATCGCCAGTGCCGCGAAGGCACCGCATTCTTCGTTTTCCTGCATGGCCACCGCCGTGCCCACCGCATGGGCGGTCATGCCCAGCGCCATGCCACGCGCCTCGGGACTGTGCACACCAAGCCGGGTGAGCAGGCTCGGGCCGAAGATCGCGCCAATCACCCCGGTGATCAACACGAACACCGCCGCCAGTGCCGCGACGCCACCGATCTGCTCGGCCACCAGCATTGCAATCGGCGACGTCACCGATTTCGGCGCCATGGTCATCAGGATCATGTGTTCGGCGCCGAACCACCAGCCCAGCAGCACGCCCATGCTCGTGGCAACCACGCCGCCTATCACCAGCGTAGTAAAAATCGGCCAGAACAACTGCCGGATACGCCGCAGATTGAGGTAAAGCGGTACGGCCAGCGCCACCGTGGCGGGGCCGAGCAAAATGCTGAGGATCTCGGTGCTCTTGCGATACTCGGCGTACGTCAGGCCGCAACCCACCAGGACACCGATCACCAGCAACATGGAGACCAGCACCGGCTGCAGGAAGATCCAGCGGGTTTTCTCGAATGCTGCCAGCACCAGTTGATAGGCACCGAGGGTGATGCCGATGCCAAACAGCGGGTGATGAATCACCGACGTCCACGCGCCTTGCCAGTCGAGCATCATGGCTGATCCTCTCGATGGGCGTGAGGCTTGACCATGCGCTGCATCAGCACCCCGGCGAACGCCATGGACAGCAGCAGCGACAACACCAGCGCACCGACAATCGCCCAGAAGTCGGCGGCAATGTCACTGGCGTAAACCATCACGCCCACGGCCGGCGGCACCAGCAGCAACGGCAGGTAACGCAACAGGCTGCTGGCCGCCAGGCTCAAGGGCTCACCCACCTGGCCACGCACGATCAGGTACACCAGCAGGAGCAACAGGCCGATGATCGGCCCCGGCAACACCGGCACACACAAATGATTGATGGCGGTGCCCAGCAATTGGAACAACACCAGCCAGGTCAGGCCACGTAACAACATCCGTCCTCTCCCCCACAAATTCGCGTCGGCATTATAAGCATGCCAGCGCTATGGACCGGCATTCGCCAAAAGCATGGTCGGTTGACCGCAGCATTCGCTCATGGTGATCTACAGTGGTATTCCGGGAGGCCTGAATCCTCCCCTTCAAAATTATAAAACCGATGAATACAAGGAGAGTCTCAATGCCCTACGTTCCCGTTGCAGAGCTCAAAGACTATGTCGGCAAGGAACTTGGACGTTCCGAATGGCTCACGATCGACCAGGAGCGCATCAACCTGTTCGCCGAAGCCACTGGAGACTATCAGTTCATCCACGTCGATCCGGTCAAGGCCGCGCAAACGCCCTTTGGCAGCACCATTGCACACGGTTTCCTGTCGCTGTCGCTGATTCCCAAACTGATGGAAGACATCCTCGTCCTGCCGCAAGGCCTGAAGATGGTGGTCAACTACGGCCTGGACAGCGTGCGCTTCATCCAGCCGGTCAAGGTCGATTCGAAAGTGCGACTCAAGGTCGACCTGACCGAAGTCACCGAGAAGAAACCCGGCCAATGGCTGCTCAAGGCCACCGCCACCCTGGAGATCGACGGCTCGGAAAAACCGGCCTACATCGCCGAGCCGCTGTCCCTCTGCTTCGTGTAAAACCCGCGGGATGCGAAGCAGCGCATGCTGTTTCGCGACCTGTCGCCATTCCCCCATCTATATAAGGTCATGGAGCTGCGGCATACTCGGTCGCCTAATTGCCCGGATCCCGCTATGCGCTCACTTGCACTGCTCACCCTGACCCTGATGCTCACCGCTTGCGGCGACGGCGAATCGCTGTTGCCCCCCGACGCCCGCCTGCCGGACGGCGGACGCTATCGCGGTGACCTGGTCGACGGCTTGCTGCAGGGCCAGGGCCGCGTCGACTACCCCAACGGCAGCTGGTACGCCGGCGGCTTCGACAAGGGCCAGTGGCATGGCCAGGGCGAATGGCATGGCAGCAACGGCGAAGTCTATCGCGGCACCTTCAACCAGGGCCTGTTCGACGGCCAGGGCACGTTGACCACCAGTGGCAGCAGCTACACCGGCGGCTTCAAGGCGGGGCGGCGCGATGGTGAAGGCAGCCTGAAGGAAAACGGCATGACCTACCGGGGCGAATTCAAGGCCGATCAGTATTCGGGACTGGGCCGCCTCGAACTTGAAGACGGCAGTTCGTATCAGGGCCAGTTCGTCCACGGCAAGCCCAACGGCGAGGGCCAGCGCGGCGACGGCAGCGGCAATCAATTCACCGGACACTTCAAGGACGGGCAACTGGAAGGCAACGGCACCTTCAACAGCGCCGATGGCGATATCTATGTTGGCGGGTTCAAGAACAACCAGTTGAACGGCAAGGGTCGCTACGAAAACGCCGACGGCGATGTCTGGCTGGGCCAGTTCAAGGAAGGCTCGCTGAACGGCAAGGGCGAGCTGATCGGCACCGATGGCAGCCATTACCTCGGTCAGTTCAGCGACTGGCGCTTCAGCGGCCAGGGCCGACTGAACCTGTCCGATGGCAGCTTCTATATCGGCCAGTTCGAAGGTGACAGCTATAACGGCCGTGGCACGCTGGTGCTCACCGATGGCACCGTACAGAGCGGCATCTGGGCCAACGGCCAACGGGTACGCGACGCCGATGGCAAGCTGCTGCCCGACAGCCTCGAACTCGGCCTGCTGGCCCAGGGTCGCCTGCTCGATAACGCACTGGCCAATGTGCCGGCCTCCACTTCGGCGGTCGAGCTGTACACCCTGACCCTCGGCGGCGACGGCAAGCAGAGCGTGTTCCTGCGCGAATCCGACTACGTCAGCAACATGCTCGCCAGCCGTTTCGGTGCCTTTGGCCAGATCCGCCTGGTCAATCATCGCGACCACCTCGTCGACCGGCCGATGGCCACCCGGGAAAACCTGCGCCGCGCCGCCCTGACGCTGGCCGAACGCAGCGGCCCGGAAGACCTGATCTTCATCTACCTGACCAGCCACGGCACCAGCGAGCATGAACTGGTGCTCGACCAGCCGCGCATGGAGCTGGCCGACCTGCCGGCCGATGAACTCGCCGCCGTGCTCGCACCGCTGCGAAACCGCGACAAGGTGATCGTGATTTCGTCCTGCTACTCCGGCGGTTTCATCCCGGCCCTCAAGGACGAACGCACGCTGATCATGACCGCCTCGCGCGCGGACCGCGTGTCCTTCGGTTGCTCGGAAGAAGCCAACTTCACCTACTTCGGCGACGCGCTGTTCGCCCAGGCCCTGAACCAGACCGACGACCTGGAACAGGCCTTCAAGCTGGCCAGGGCCACCGTGGCCGAGCGTGAACTGGCGGACGGCTTCGAAGCGTCCGAGCCACAGATCTGGGCGCCCAAGACCGTGCTTTCGCACTGGCAATTACTGCGCAAACAGCAGGCACGAAAAGCACTACAAAGTGTCTCTATCAGCAGCGAGGATGCAAAGAGCAACTAAGCTGAACAGTATCAAGGGAGACACACTATGTACTTGACGCCTCAGCATGTATTGCTTGCCGGAGCCACCGGGCTGACCGGTGAACATTTGCTCGATCGCCTGCTCAACGAGCCGACCATCACCCGTGTCCTGGCCCCTTCGCGTCGGCCGCTGGCCGAACACCCTCACCTGGAAAACCCGGTCGGCGACCCGGCGGTGTTCCTGCCGCAGTTGAACGGTCGCGTCGACATCGCCTACTGCTGCCTCGGCACGACCATCAAGCAGGCGGGCTCGGAAGAGGCGTTCCGCGCGGTCGATCTGGACATGGTGGTGGCTTTCGCCAAACGCGCCCGGGAGATGGGCGCGCGGCACCTGATCGTGATCAGTGCGATCGGCGCCGATCCGAAATCGTCGATCTTCTACAACCGGGTCAAAGGGGAGATGGAACAGGCCCTGCGTGCGCAGGACTGGCCGCAGTTGACCATCTGCCGGCCTTCACTGCTGCTGGGCGAGCGTATCGAACCACGCATGGCCGAGCAGTTCGCCGGACCGCTGTCGCGCCTGATTCCAGGCAAGTACCGCGGCATCGAAGCCTGCCAACTGGCCCGCGCCATGTGGCGCCTGGCACTGGAAGAACAGGACGGGGTGCGGGTGATCGAGTCGGATGAGCTGCGCAAGTTGGGCAAGTGATTGGTGGTGCCTATGGGAAAGGCTCGCGAGCAGGCTCGCTCCCACATTGGATTTGTGCACACAGAACCCGTGTGGGAGCGAGCCTGCTCGCGATGGGTGACCAGGCGCTACAACCCACCCGTCGCCTGAAAACTCACCCCGATCACCGTCAATACCGACAACGGCAACAGCAGCGTATCGAGCAAGGCACTGGCCGGCAGATCGACGCCCGGATAACTCGGCGCCTCTGCGCCAAAGCGGTCTATCGCGCAGCAACCACCGTTCAACGCATACAAGTCCAGCCGCGTCCCGGCATACACGATGGGCGCCCCCGGCTTGGCGGCGTCCAGCGTACGCGCGGTGGCACAACCGACCAATTGCAAGGCCAGCACCATCACCAGCAGCTTAGTCATCGCTGCTCAGATGGTGTTCACCCCAGCGCGGCAGCATGTCCTGCGGGATGTTCAGCAGATTGAGAATCCGCGCCACGACGAAGTCGACCAGGTCGTCGATGGTTTGTGGCTGGTGATAGAAACCCGGCGATGCCGGCAGGATCGTCACGCCCATGTTCGACAGCTTGAGCATGTGCTCCAGATGAATGCTCGAATACGGCGCTTCACGGGGAACCAGGATCAGCTGGCGACGCTCCTTCAGGGTGACATCGGCGGCACGCTCGATCAGGTTGTTGCACGCCCCAGTGGCGATGGCCGACAGCGTGCCGGTGGAGCACGGCACCACCACCATGGCCGCCGGGCTGCCAGAGCCGGAAGCCACCGGTGACATCCAGTCTTCCTTGCCATACACGCGGATCTGTCCGTCGGCAGCGCCGGTGTACTCGGTGAGGAAGGCTTGCATCATCTGGGTTTTCGGCGGCAGCGTCACATCGGTTTCCGTGGCCATCACCAGTTGCGCGGCCTTGGAAATGAGGAAGTGCACCTCGCGGTCTTCGCGAATCAGGCAGTCCAGCAGGCGCAAGCCATACTGGGCGCCGGAAGCACCGGTCATCGCCAGCGTGATGCGATCCGGGCCGTTGTTCATTTCAGCGCCTCGGCCAGCTTGCCGTGCAGGCCGCCAAAGCCGCCGTTGCTCATGATCACCACATGGGTGCCTGGCTGGGCCTGGCTTTTCACGCGCTCGATGATGCCTTCCAGCGAATCGCTGACGATCGACGGAACGGTGCACAGGGCTGCGGTGGCGCCCAGGTCCCAACCGAGGTTGGCCGGTGCGTACCAGATCACCTGATCGGCATCGACCACGCTTTCGGGCAAGCCGTCACGGTGGGCGCCGAGCTTCATCGAGTTGGAACGCGGCTCGATGATCGCGATCAACGGCGCGTCGCCAATGCGCTTGCGCAGGCCGTCGAGGGTGGTAGCGATCGCTGTCGGGTGGTGGGCGAAGTCATCGTAGATGGTGATGCCGCGCACTTCTGCGACTTTTTCCATACGCCGCTTCACGCTCTTGAACGCGCTCAAGGCGGCAATGCCCATGGCCGGCACAACACCGACGTGGCGCGCTGCAGCCAATGTCGCCAGGGCATTGGCGACGTTGTGCTGGCCCGTCATGTCCCACTCGACCACGCCTTGGGCCACGCCGTCGAACATCACCTCAAAGGCCGAACCGTCGTCCTTGAGCAACTTGACCTGCCACTGCCCGCCGGCACCGGTGGTTTGCACCGGGGTCCAGCAGCCCATTTCGATCACACGCTGTAAGGCGGGCTCGGTGGTGGGATGAATCACCAGGCCTTCGCTCGGGATGGTCCGTACCAGGTGATGGAACTGCCGTTCGATGGCTGGCAGATCGGGGAAGATGTCCGCGTGATCGAACTCCAGGTTGTTCAGGATCGCCGTGCGCGGGCGGTAGTGGACGAACTTGGAACGTTTGTCGAAGAACGCGCTGTCGTATTCGTCGGCTTCGATGACGAAAAACGGCGTGCCGCCCAGCCGCGCGGACACCGAGAAGTTCTGCGGCACGCCGCCGATCAGGAAGCCCGGGCTCATGCCCGCGTGCTCCAGCACCCAGGCGAGCATGCTGCTGGTGGTGGTTTTGCCGTGCGTGCCCGCGACGGCCAGCACCCAGCGGCCTTGCAGCACGTGGTCGGCCAGCCATTGCGGGCCGGACACATAAGGCAAACCTTTGTTGAGCACGTACTCGACCGCCGGGTTGCCACGGGACATGGCGTTGCCGATCACCACCAGGTCGGGGGCCGGATCGAGCTGCGCCGGGTCATAACCCTGGGTCAGTTCAATGCCCTGCGCCTGCAACTGAGTGCTCATCGGTGGATAGACGTTGGCATCGGAGCCCGTCACGTGATGGCCCAGCTCTTTGGCCAGAACCGCCATCGAACCCATGAAAGTGCCACAGATACCCAGAATATGAATGTGCATAGTCGACCTCGTAAAACATGGCCGCAGGTTAGCGTAGGGAGGGGAAAATCGCACCTTTGTTTCGATTGCGACGCACCGTCTCCCTGTAGGAGCGAGCTTGCTCGCGATGGCGTCCTCGAAATCGCCATCGCGAGCAAGCTCGCTCCTACAGGGGCTCAGCGGGCAATGCCGTGCTTGCGCAATTTTCGGTACAGGGTGTTGCGGCTCACCCCCAGCTGCTGGGCGGTATGGGTCATGTGCCAACGCTGCTGTTCCAGCGCCGTCAGCAGCGCCAGCCGCTCGGCATCTTCCAGTGGGTGCTCGCCGACAGGCTCCTCCGCCGAGGTCGCTGCCGGGCGCACCTGGACAATCATCGCGGGCAAATCCTCCAGGCCCACCCGCCCGCCGTCACACAGCGCTGCCAGTGTGCGCAGCACATTGCGCATCTGTCGCACATTGCCGGGCCATCCGAACCCCAGCAATGCCTGGCGGGCAGGCTCGTCGATCATTACCGGTTCACCGCCCGCTTCCTGCGCCAGCAAGTAGTCGAGCAACTGCGCCCGGTCGCTGCGCTCACGCAGGGCCGGCAACCCGACTTCCAGGCCGTTGAGCCGGTAATAGAGGTCCTCGCGGAAACTGCCGGCCTGCACCCTTTCCAGCAAGTCGCGGTGGGTCGCGCTGATGATCCGCACATTGACCGACTCCGGCGCGCCGCCAATCGGCACCACCTGTCGGTCTTCGAGCACCCGCAGCAAGCGGGTCTGCATCGCCAGCGGCATGTCACCGATTTCGTCGAGGAACAGTGTGCCGCCGTCGGCCTGCTGCAACTTGCCACGCATGCCTTCCTTGCGTGCACCGGTGAAGCTGCCGCCGCGATAGCCGAACAGCTCGCTTTCGATCAGGCTTTCGGGAATCGCCGCGCAATTGAGTGCGACGAAGGGTTTGTCGGCACGTTGGCTGGCCTGGTGCACGGCCTTGGCGAACGCCTCCTTGCCGGAACCGGTCTCGCCATTGATCAACAGCGGCACATCGCGCTCGAACACCCGCAACGCCTTGCGAAAATCCGCCTGCAACCGTTCATCGCCCAGGCAAATGCCCGGCGAGCGCGACGGTTCGGCCACGACCGGGGCTGGCGCCACAGGCACCGTAGGGCTACGAGGCTGCCCGCGCAGCAGGGCAAACAGGCTGCGGCCATCACGGGTGCGCAACGGCCAACTGGCGCTGGCGTTCACACTGGCGCGGCCGAGCAGTTCATCCAGCGCACAGTCGAAAAACGCTTCCACCGGCTGGCCCAGCATCGAGCCGCGAACCTGCCCCAGCAGGTTCAGTGCGCTCTGGTTGACCGCGCAGACCCGCCCTTCGCCATCGAACGCGAGCAACCCTTCGCTGAACAGCCCGACGGATTCGGCCTGCAAGTGAAAACGCAGCAACCATTGATTGTCGAAATAACGCAGGAAATAGCAGCTCTCGATCATCTTCGCCGACAGATTGACCAGCGCCATGGTGTGGAACTGGCTTTGCCGGGAGACATCGTGCCGCGCCGAGGACACATCGAGTACCGCCAGCAGTTCGCCATGGGGGTCGAACACCGGACTCGCCGAGCAGGTCAGGCCGGTGTGGCGGCCACGAAAATGTTCGTCCTGGTGAATGGTCAGGGCCTGACGCTCCACCAGGCAGGTGCCGATACCGTTGGTGCCCTCGCAGGCCTCGCTCCAGTCGGCGCCGAGCCACAGCCCGGCGCGTTCGAAAATGCGCCGCTCGGTGGGCGCGGTGACGCAATTGAGGATCACCCCGCGCGCATCGGTCAGCAACACTGCATGGCCGGCGCCGGAGAGTTGCTGGTGCAGGCTGCTCATTTCATTGCCGGCGATCTGCAACACGTGTTGCAGGCGTTCGCGACTTTCCAGCAGGCGGCCGTGTTCCAGCACGGTGGGCGCCACGGTCAGGGCCGGGTCGAGATGGTAGTCCTCGAGGCAACGCAGCCAGGAGCGGGCAATGGACGGATCGCTGCCGGGGCCGTGCAGGTGGGATTTGCCCTGGGTCACGGTCAACACTTGCTGGGCATGGCGACTCAAATGGTTGTCGTGCATTTCTTGTTGTTCTCTCCGCAGGGTTGGGCATCGAGCGTGAGCCTGAGCATCCTCCTGCTGGTCGCGTATTGCAATGCTGGCCGACCCGCGCCGTCACACGCTGTGCCAATAACGGTACAAAGTGTCACGAGCTGCGTATCGAAAGCGCCACAGCCAGCCCCCGCCCGTCCGACCAAAACCGCGCAAGGTGTTGATTTACCTGCGCTGCAGGGCAGTGGCCCGACCTTTGCTCTACGCTTAATGCACGCGCATCAGCGCGCTTCCTTATAAGTACAACAAGCCAAGGAGAACCCATCATGCGTTACGCTCACCCCGGTACCGAAGGCGCTCTCGTCACGTTCAAGGCCAAGTACGGCAACTACATCGGCGGCGAGTTCGTCGCGCCTGTCAAAGGTCAGTACTTCACCAATACCTCGCCAGTCAATGGCCAGGCCATTGCCGAATTCCCCCGTTCCACGGCCGAAGACATCGACAAGGCCCTGGACGCTGCCCACGCCGCGGCCGATGCCTGGGGCGCCACGTCCGTCCAGGCACGCTCGCTGATCCTGTTGAAAATCGCCGACCGCATCGAACAGAACCTGGAAACCCTGGCGCTCACCGAAAGCTGGGACAACGGCAAAGCCGTGCGTGAAACCCTCAACGCCGACATCCCGCTGGCCGCCGACCACTTCCGTTACTTCGCCGGCTGCCTGCGCGCCCAGGAAGGCAGTGCCGCCGAGATCGACGGCAACACCGTGGCCTACCACATCCATGAGCCGCTGGGCGTGGTCGGGCAGATCATCCCGTGGAACTTCCCGATCCTGATGGCCGCGTGGAAACTCGCCCCGGCCCTGGCCGCCGGCAACTGCGTAGTGCTCAAGCCTGCCGAACAAACCCCGCTGGGCATCAGCGTGCTGGTCGAACTGATCGGCGACCTGCTGCCACCGGGCGTGCTCAACGTCGTGCAAGGCTTCGGCAAAGAGGCCGGCGAAGCCCTGGCCACCAGCAAACGCATCGCCAAGATTGCCTTCACCGGCTCGACCCCGGTGGGCTCGCACATCATGAAATGCGCGGCGGAAAACATCATCCCGTCCACCGTGGAACTGGGCGGCAAGTCGCCGAACATCTTCTTCGAAGACATCATGCAGGCTGAACCGAGCTTCATCGAGAAAGCCGCCGAAGGCCTGGTGCTGGCGTTCTTCAACCAGGGCGAAGTGTGCACCTGCCCATCGCGTGCCCTGGTGCAGGAGTCGATCTACGACGAGTTCATGCAAGTAGTGATGAAGAAGGTCCTGCAAATCAAGCGTGGCGACCCCTTCGACACCGACACCATGGTCGGCGCCCAGGCGTCCGAGCAGCAGTTCGACAAGATCCTGTCCTACCTGGAAATCGCCAAGGGCGAAGGCGCCGAGTTGCTGACCGGCGGCAAGGTCGAGAAACTCGATGGCAACCTGGCAACCGGCTACTACATCCAGCCGACCCTGCTCAAGGGCACCAACAAAATGCGCGTGTTCCAGGAAGAAATCTTTGGCCCGGTGGTGAGCATCACCACCTTCAAGGACGAAGCCGAAGCCCTGGCCATCGCCAACGACACCGAGTTCGGCCTGGGTGCCGGCCTGTGGACCCGCGACATCAACCGCGCCTATCGCATGGGCCGCGCCATCAAGGCCGGTCGGGTGTGGACCAACTGCTACCACCTGTACCCGGCGCATGCCGCGTTCGGCGGGTACAAGAAGTCCGGCGTTGGGCGTGAAACCCACAAGATGATGCTCGATCATTATCAGCAGACCAAAAACCTGCTGGTGAGCTACGACATCAATCCGCTTGGGTTCTTCTAAAGCTCGGGGCGGCACGGGTAATTCTGTGTCGCCCTTCAAATGGCTATCGCGAGCAGGCTCGCTCCCACATTGGAACTGTGTACACAGGACGAATGTGGGAGCGAGCCTGCTCGCGATAGCGCCCTCAAAAATACAGATTTAACCGACCTGCTACGCTGGCACGAGCCTTGCCTCTTTGCTTGGCACTCAACCCGCCGGGAGGACACCATGGCCACATTCACCCATTCCATCGGCGCCCAGACCTATCGCTTCGAGAGCCTCAAGGAGGTCATGGCCAAGGCCAGCCCCGCGCGCTCCGGCGACTTTCTGGCCGGTGTTGCCGCGCTCAACGACGGCGAACGCGTTGCCGCGCAGATGGCCCTGGCAAACATTCCTCTTGCGCACTTCCTGCAGGAAGCGCTGATTCCCTACGAATCCGATGAAGTCACCCGACTGATCATCGACACTCACGACAAAAACGCCTTCGCCGCCGTCAGCCACCTGACCGTCGGCGGATTTCGTGACTGGCTGCTCAGCGATGCCGCCGACGAACACAGCCTGCGCGCCCTCGCCCCCGGCCTGACGCCCGAGATGGCCGCGGCGGTGTCCAAACTCATGCGCGTGCAGGACCTGGTGCTGGTGGCGCAGAAAATCCGCGTGATCACCCAGTTCCGCGGCACCATGGGCCTGCGTGGCCGCCTGTCGACACGCCTGCAACCCAACCACCCGACCGATGAACCGGCCGGTATTGCCGCGAGCATTCTCGACGGTTTGCTGTACGGCAACGGCGACGCCATGATCGGCATCAACCCGGCCACCGACAGCATCGCCTCGATCTGCGCGATGCTGGAAATGCTCGATGCGATCATCCAGCGTTACGAAATACCCACCCAGGCCTGCGTACTGACCCACGTCACCACGTCCATCGAGGCGATCAACCGTGGCGTGCCGCTGGACCTGGTGTTCCAGTCGATCGCCGGTACCGAGGCGGCCAACGCCAGTTTCGGCATCAACCTGAATCTGTTGCAGGAAGGCTACGAGGCGGGGCTCAGCCTCAAGCGCGGCGGGCAGAACCTGATGTATTTCGAGACCGGCCAGGGCAGCGCCCTGTCGGCCAACGCCCATCACGGCGTCGATCAACAAACCTGTGAAACCCGTGCCTATGCCGTGGCACGACGATTCAAGCCGTTCCTGGTCAATACGGTGGTCGGCTTCATCGGCCCGGAGTATCTCTACAACGGCAAGCAGATCATCCGCGCCGGTCTCGAGGATCACTTTTGCGGCAAACTCCTGGGCGTACCCATGGGGTGTGACATCTGCTACACCAACCACGCCGAAGCCGACCAGGATGACATGGACACCCTGCTGACCCTGCTGGGCGTGGCCGGGATCAACTTCATCATGGGCATCCCCGGTTCCGACGACATCATGCTCAATTACCAGACCACCTCGTTCCATGACGCGCTCTACGCCCGGCACACCCTGGGCCTGAAACCGGCACCGGAATTCGAGCAGTGGCTGAAAAACATGGGCATCTTCACCCAGGCCGATGGCAGGATTCAGTTCGGCAGCCAACTGCCGCCGGCGTTCCGCCAGGCCGTGGCGCAACTGGGATGAGTGTTGAAATGGATGAATTGCCTGTCGATCCGCAAGACCCGCTGCTGGCGCTGCGCCGCCTGACGCCTGCACGTATCGCCCTGGGCCGCACCGGCACCAGCCTGCCCACCGCCGCGCAGCTGGATTTCCAGTTCGCCCATGCCCAGGCCCGGGACGCGGTGCACCTGGCGTTCGACCATGCCGGGTTGCGTGCGCAACTGGCCGACAGCGGTCGCGACAGCCTGTTGCTGCACAGTGCGGCAGACAATCGCGACACCTACCTGCAACGCCCCGATTTGGGGCGAAAATTGAGCGACCCGTCGGCGCAGGCCCTGCGCGATTACGCCGCCGCCCATCCCGGTGGTGTCGATCTGGCACTGGTGGTCGCCGATGGTTTATCGGCATTGGCGGTCCATCGGCATTGCGTGCCTCTGCTGGCGCGCCTGCAAGAGCAACTCGCCGCCGATGGCTGGTCGCAATCGCCGGTGATCCTGGTTGAACAGGGCCGCGTCGCGGTGGCCGATGAAGTCGGCCAACTGCTCGGTGCCAGGATGGTGGTGATCCTGATCGGCGAACGCCCTGGCCTCAGTTCCCCGGACAGCCTGGGATTGTATTTCACCTACAATCCCAAAGTCGGCCTGACAGACGCCCAGCGCAATTGCATTTCCAATGTGCGGCTGGAGGGGTTGAGTTATGGCATGGCGGCGCACCGTCTGTCGTATCTGATGCGTGAAGCCTGTCGGCGGCAGCTGTCGGGTGTGCACCTGAAGGATGAGGCGCAAGTGCAGACGCTGGCCTGCGACGCAGGAACGGACATGAAAGGTAATTTCCTACTGAATACGCCGAAAGCCTGAACCGTTTCCGCATTGCGTTTCGGCGTCCGTTTCAGGCAGGATCGAATCACGGCCGCCAAAGGTTTCCTATCGCCGTCACGATGTAAGACAGCCACTTGAAGACGAGACCTATCGAATGCGGATTATTCAAGCGACCCTCGAACACCTTGACCTGTTAACCCCGCTGTTCGTCAAATATCGCGAGTTTTACGGCTCGCTGGCGTATCCGGATTCGTCCCGGGCGTTCCTCGAGAAACGCCTGCGTCGCAAGGAGTCGGTGATCTACCTGGCCCTGTCCGATGACGACAAACTGATGGGCTTCTGCCAGCTCTACCCGAGCTTTTCCTCGCTGTCGCTCAAGCGCGTATGGATCCTCAACGACATCTACGTCGCCGAAGACGCCCGCCGTCAGCTGGTCGCCGACAACCTGATCCGTACCGCGAAGAAAATGGCCAAGGAAACCAACGCCGTGCGCATGCGCGTGTCCACCAGCAGCGACAACCAGGTGGCGCAGAAGACCTACGAGTCCATCGGGTTCAAGGAAGACACCGAGTTCAAGAACTACGTGTTGCCGATCAGCGAAGAGCTTTGATCCACGATGGTGTAGGTGTAGGAGCGAGCTTGCTCGCGATAGCGGTGTTCCAGTGAACGATGATGTCGACTGATACGCCGTCATCGCGAGCAAGCTCGCTCCTACAGGGATCCCCCGACGAAATCCCCCGCTACAAACTCAACGCGCTTTTCACCTGTCAGACCGTATAATGCGGACCTTTCCGGCTTGTAAGAAAAACTACACTGGTGTGTAGCCTTTCGCGAAGTCATCCGCACAGGCCTGCCGAGTCGGGCCGCTATTACAGGTGCCCCCATGGATTTCAACCCGCTCGACCTTATCTTGCATCTCGATGTGTACCTCGATTTGCTGGTCAACAACTACGGGCCCTGGATCTACGCCATCCTGTTTCTGGTGATTTTCTGCGAGACCGGCCTGGTGGTGATGCCGTTCCTGCCGGGCGATTCCCTGCTGTTCATCGCGGGCGCCGTCGCGGCCGGTGGCGGCATGGACCCGGTGCTGCTCGGCGGCCTGTTGATGCTGGCCGCCATCCTCGGCGACAGCACCAACTACACCATCGGCAGAACGGCGGGCGAGCGGCTGTTCAGCAACCCGAACTCGAAGATCTTCCGCCGTGATTACCTGCAGCAAACCCATGACTTCTACGACAAGCACGGGGGCAAAACCGTAACCATGGCGCGCTTCCTGCCGATCCTGCGCACCTTTGCACCGTTCGTCGCCGGCGTGGCGAAGATGCCTTATCCGCGTTTCTTCTTTTTCAGCGTGCTCGGCACAATCCTCTGGGTCGGCGGCCTGGTCACCCTCGGTTACTACTTCGGTAATGTACCGTTCATCAAGAAAAACCTGTCGCTGCTGGTGGTCGGTATCATTCTGCTGTCGCTGGTGCCGATGATCATCGGCGTGTTCCGCAGTCGCTTCGGCAGCGCCGCGTCCAAAGCCGAACCGCGCTGAGCGATGTGGTCGCTCAGCGCCTGGCGGCGCCGGCGTACTCTGGCCAAACACCCGATTGCCGACGACATGTGGCAGCGGGTGCGCCACCACCTGAGTTTCCTCGACGGCATCAGCGCCACTGAAGACCAGTGGTTGCGCGAAGCCTGTGTGCTGTTCCTCGAAGACAAATACCTGACCGCCCTCCCCGGCGTCGAACTGCATCAGGAGCAGCGCCTGCTGCTTGCGGCCCAGGCGCAGTTGCCCCTGATGAACCTCGGCGAGCTCAACTGGTATCAGGGTTTCCATGAAATCGTCCTCTACCCCGACGACTTCCTCAGCCCCCAGCGCCATCGCGATGCCAGTGGTGTCGAACACGAATGGGACGGCGAACACAGCGGTGAGGCCTGGCAACAGGGGCCGGTCATTCTCGCCTGGCCGGGGGTGATGGCCAGCGGCGGCTGGGAAGGCTACAACCTGGTCATCCACGAACTCGCGCACAAACTCGACATGCTCAACGGCGATGCCAACGGCCTGCCGCCGCTGCACCCCGACATGCGCGTCAGTGAATGGGCCCGCGTCATGCAAGCGGCCTACGACGACCTGGATCAGCAACTTGAACGCAATCCGGACGCCGAAACCGCCATCGACCCCTACGCGGCGGAAAACCCGGCCGAATTCTTCGCCGTCACCAGCGAATACTTCTTCAGCGCCCCGGACCTGCTGCATGAATCCTATCCAGAGGTCTACCAACAGTTGCAGCTGTTTTACCGCCAGGACCCGTTGGCCCGGCTGCGGCAACTTCTGGCGCACGACCCGGTCTATCAGGCACGCGACTAAGGTCCAGGCGACTTCTGGTGCATAGCGTCGGCGGCGGAATGTGCCTATAATCGCCGCCACTTTTTGGTCAATCCGGCCAAGTGTTTTTGGTCAACTAACGGGGGCAACGCCCAATGAGCTACAGCAAGATTCCGGCTGGCAAAGACCTGCCGAACGACATCTACGTCGCGATCGAGATTCCGGCCAACCACGCCCCGATCAAATACGAAATCGACAAAGACAGCGATTGCCTGTTCGTTGACCGTTTCATGGCCACCCCGATGTTCTACCCGGCCAACTACGGTTACATCCCGAACACCCTGGCTGACGACGGTGACCCCCTCGACGTGCTGGTCGTGACCCCTTACCCGGTGGCACCAGGTTCGGTGATCCGCGCACGTCCGGTCGGCATCCTGAACATGACCGACGACGGTGGCGGCGATGCCAAAGTCATCGCAGTCCCACACGACAAGCTGTCCCAGCTGTACGTCGATGTGAAGGAATACACCGACCTGCCAGCCCTGCTGATCCAGCAGATCGAGCACTTCTTCGCGAACTACAAAGATCTCGAAAAAGGCAAATGGGTGAAAATCGAAGGCTGGGACGGTGCAGACGCCGCCCGTGCCGCAATCACCAAGTCAGTTGCTGCCTATAAAGGCTAAAGACAGCTGCAAGCCCTGAGCTGCAAGCGTCAAGAAAAACCCCGGTTGAACCGGGGTTTTTTGTGCCTGCCGGATTGCTTTTAAACATGGTGTTTAAAGATTCGAAGGTTTCGTTTTTCTTGTTTAATTTCCACAAGATACGTCTTACATGAGGTCGCAAATTTCCCGCGTAATTTGAACGGGTCGTTTATTCAAACCCCCGTGCTGCACGCATAGACTCGTGTTTATGAAAAAGAACAAAACCTGCGGCCTCCGCTTCAAAATGCTCCTGAAAACGGCGGGCATCTCGACGACTGATTTCGCCCATCTCCTTAATTACGACAAGGCGCAAACCGTTCACAACTGGTACACCCGTGGCGTGCCAGACCACTGCCTTGAGGAAGTTGCCCGCAAGCTCTCGGTCAACAGCGAATGGCTGAAAACCGGCGACGGTCCGAAAGACGCCAGGCACCTGCGCCTGGTCAGCGATTCTGGCGATACGTTCGATGCCCAGGCTTTGCGGGGGGTCTACACCGTTGTCGAACCCACCGAGGTCGATCTGCCTTTTTTCAAGGAAGCACCGGTCGCACCCGGCTCCCACAAAACTCACGTCATCGTGGATAACCACCAGCCCATGCGCCTGCCGCGCAGCTACCTCGACGCCCTGGACATCAACTACGCCGATGCCATCTGCGCCCACATGATCGGCAACAGCATGGCCGAGAAGATTGGAGACGGCTCCACCATTGCCATTGATCGCGGCCTGACCCAGATCGTCGACGGGGAAATCTATGCGATCGAGCACGACGGCATGCTCAGAATCAAATACCTGCATCGTTTGCCCGGCAATGGACTGCGGCTGCGCAGCCACAATAGCGCGGAATACCCGGATGAAATCTTCAGGGCCGCACAGATCGAAGAACAGAACATCAGGGTGCTGGGATGGGTGTTCTGGAGCGCGACCCTGAACAAGCGGCGCCCGCCCCTGCCGTTTTTATAAACCCACCCTGTCCTGTAGGAGCGAGCTTGCTCGCGATGGGGGCGTGTCAGTCAACGATGATGTCGGCTGACACACCGCATCGCGAGCAAGCTCGCTCCTACAGGACAGGGGTGGGTGAACGTCAGGCTGGGAATTTCACAAAAAAATCAGTATGCTGCGCCCCACATTTGCGCATCGCCCCGCTCTGCGGCGCAGATCCGCCCTGACGAAGCAGATGATTTTCTCGCCGAGTCCCACAGCCGGACGCAAGATCCGGGTGTACGTTTTGAAGGCTGGCGAGGTTTACCAAAAATGAACCAAGCCAGTCCCCGAGAAGCCGGCCACAAGCCGGCTTTTTAATGCCTGGAATCTCCCTCTCCCAGGCTTTCCTGCACGGTTCAGCCCACCTCGGTGGCCGCTGTGAAGCACGCCGGCGCCAGGCAGCACTCCCCTTTCTGCGGCTCCTCACGTGAGGTCGGCGTCCACGTCTGGTCAAACAACGTCGTCAATGTCGCCTGGTGGCTGATGCCAATCACCGTGCAGGCCGGCAATTGCTCACGCAGCAGCACCAGCAGCGCCAGCGCACTGGTTTCGTCCAACTGGTTGGTGGCCTCATCCAGGTACAACGTATCCGGTGCGTACAGCAGCGCCCGCGCCAGGCCAATGCGTTGCTGCTCGCCGCCCGAGAGTTCGCGTGCCCATTCGGCCTGATCGCCCAAGCGAGTCACCAGCCCCGGCAGGCCAACCTGATGCAGGACGTCGACCAGACGTTCATCGCCAGGAATTTGCACGGCAGGATAGGCCAGCAGGGTGCGCAATGGCACGCTGGGCAGATAAGGCTTTTGCGGCAGCAGCAGGCTGCGCCCCGGTGGCAATCCCCAGCCCCCTCGGCAGTATGGCCAGATGCCCTGCAAAGTGCGTAACAAGGTGGATTTGCCAATACCGCTGCGACCCGCAATCAGCAGCCATTGGCCCGGCTGCACTTGCATACGGATGCCCGCCAGCAGTACGGCGCCGTCCGGACGCAGGACATCCAGGCCGTCAATGCACAGGCAATCGCCGATCACCGGTGACCTGGCCTGGACCCGGGTGGCAGCGATCGCCTGTTCGAATTGCCCCAGGCGTTCCACCGCCGAACTCCAGCGCATCAGTTTCGGATACAGCTTGATGAACCAGCTCAGCGACCCCTGAACGGCACTGAAGGCACTGCGAATCTGCATCAGGCCACCCAAGGTGATGGTCTTGGCGAGAAAGGCCGGCAGTGCGGCAAACACCGGGATGATCAGGCTGACCCGCTCGTAGCTGACGACGAACAGGCTGAGGTTGCGTTCACGCCCCATCAGCTGTCGCCAATTGCGCGCGATGGCGCCGAAGCGCTCGGCCAGGTGCTGGCGCTCCACCGCCTCACCGCGATACAACGCGATCTGCTCGGCATGCTCACGCTTGCGCAACAGGCTGGCACGGAAGTCCGCCTCGAAGTGCTGACGATCCACGTTCAAGCGATGCAGCGGTTGGCCAACCCAGTGGGTGATCAGACTGCCCGCCAGGGTATAGAGCACCACGATCCACACCAGATAGCCAGACAAGGTGACGCTGTAGCCACCCAGGGTGAAGGTCTGCACTCCCGACAATTGCCAGAGGATGCTGATGAAGGCCCCCACCTGCGCCATGTTGATGATGAACGACGCCACCAGCTCCACGCTGAGGTCGGTGACGATGTCGACGTCTTCGGCAATCCGCTGGTCGGGGTTATCCGGCTCGCCCGCAAGGCCCAGACGATAGAACGCCTGGTCCGTCAGCCACGCGTGGGTGAACCGTTCGGTCATGGCCTGCCGCCAGCGCATCACCAGCGCCTTGCGCACCCAGTCCAGGGTCACGACGATCAACACATAGGCGCCCAGGTACAAGGCATAGCGGCCCATCAATGCATACAGGGCGTGGGTGTCGAACTCGCCGAGGGTGTCGTAGAAGGTCTTGCTCCAGGCGTTGATCAGCACGTTGATCTGCACGATCAGCAGGCCCATGCCGATGATGCTGGCCAGCATTAGCCAACCCAGCCACTGTCCGCCATTACGCCAGAACGGCGCGGCGAGGCGGTAAAAGGTGCGCAAGCTGTTCACAGGCTGTCCTTGGGCAGTACGCGCAGTTGCACCTGGTTCTCCACCGGGAACAGCCGGGTGGCCAGGGGCTTGAGCAGGTCAATGCGCATGCCGTCGACCAGGTTGGCCTGGCTGCTCAGGTAACGTGGGTCCTGCCACTGCCGTTCGCTGAGCTGCAACCGCCGCCATTGCACGGCGGGGTCCGTGCGGCGCTTGCTTTCCTCACGACGCAGGTGGCTACGCTCATTGGCGACCCAAGGTGCGTCTACCGCTTTATCCAGTTGCGCCAGGGTCTGGCGGGCCATCGCCCAGAGCTCGTCGGTACGTTGCGGGTCGCAGGTGAAACTCAGTTGGCTTTCGATGCGCTGGGTCTGCGGGTTGAGCTCGCTGTCGAAGCGCAAGCGATACACCCCGGATGCCTCACCGCGCAGGCGCTGCTTGAGCTTCTGGTTGGCCAGCTCGCGCAGGGCTGCGACACGGGCAGCCGCCTGGGGTGTCCAGGTGTGTTCGCTGAAGCTGCTGGCCTGGATGACCACCCGTGGTTCGAGGGCGATGGCCAGGTCGGCCCGACGTTGCCCGACGCTTTGCAGCGTGGCGTGCACAGGCAGCGCCTCGCGGCGCGGGATGTTCGCCAACTGCTCGCGCACGGCCGTCTCGAGCACGCTCGGCTCGATGTCCGCCATCAGGTAGTACGTCACCTGCGATTGCGCCAGTTGTTGCCAGTCCCGGGTCAGCAGCGTGGCATCCAGGGCCCGCAACGCTTGCTCATCCGGGTTTTGCCAAATGTCACTGCCGTAGCGCAACTGCCGCTCGGCAGTCGCCTGGCGGGTGCGGACATCGTCGGGCCGGGTGCGCAGGCGCTGGAGCAGGTCATCCCGGGCAGCGCTGAACAGATCGTCGTCGATCACCGCCCCCACCTGGCTCTGGCGATAGCTTTGCAGCAGGGACTTCAAGGCCGCTGCGTTGGGTTGGCTGGTGGCGCTCAAGTGCAAGCGCGTGGCGCTCTGGTCCAGGCTCAGGCTGGCTCGCTGCAGCTTGCGCCAGGCCTCCAGGCTGTCGGCCGCGACACCGGCGGGACCACTCTGGGCGCCCAATTGCGCCGCCATTTGCAGACGCCAGGCCGGCGCATCGCTGCGGTTGAAGCCGGCGGACGACTCGGCTTGCAGGCGCCACTGGCCGGCTTCGGCGTTACGCTTGAGCCAGACCAGCTTGTCGCCGTTGGACAAGGTCCAGTGCTGCACCTGTTCCGCCTCGAACACACGACGGGAGACCACATCGCCCGGTGCCTCGACGGCCTGCGGGGTGAAACTGGCCACCTCGGGTTCGGCTGCCTCGGTGGCAGCGGGTGCAGGCAAAGAGGTGCCGGCCAGGGTATCGCGCAACTGCTGCACATCGGTTACCGACGGCAAGCGCACCGTGCTGCTGCCCGGCGCGGTCACTTGCAATACCTGGTCCGGGCTGTCGATCCAGCGGCGCAGCCTGGCGTTGAGGTCGGCGCGATCGATGCTGTCGAGCACCTGCAGGTAACGCCGGGCGATCTGGTGGGGGGCGGCAACCGCGCGGTTCTGCACCGCGGCATCGTTGAGGCTGTTGACCCATTGCTCGAAGGTGCGCGATTCATCCCTGGCCAGCATGCCATTGGCCACTCGACGAATGTTCGCTTGCTCGCTGCTCAGGTCCGCCTCACTCAAGCCGTGTTGGCGCAGGCGCTCGAGTTCGGTCAAAAGCTGTTTCAGGGCCACGTCGTGATGAGCGCCGTCAACGCCGGCGGCCACCCCCAGCACGGTGGAGTACTCACCAATCAGGGTCTTCTGCGCCGTCAGGCTACGCACTCCGTCCTGCCGAGGTTGGCGACGCAGTTCCGCGACCAGCGCGGCCAGGGTCAGCCGATCGATCAGGCGCTCGCGCATGGCCTGCGATGTGGAGCCACGGCTGTCCGGCTCATGCAGACGAAACAGCAACGACACCTGGTTGCTGCCCGATTGCGGGTCTTGCAGACGGAAGATTTTCAGCTGGCCATCAAGGGTCAGTTCGCGGTGATCGCGCTCAGGCAGTGGCTTGGCTGGCGCTGCGCCGAACACCTGTTGAATCTGCTGCTTCAGGGCCTGCGGTTCGAAATCGCCGACCACCGACAGAATCATGTTGTTGGGCACATACCAGCGCTGTTGAAAGCGCTGCAACGCCGGCAACGAGGCCGCGCGAATGGCCGCCTCGTTGCCGATGGTGCGGTGTTCGGGGTAGCGCGAACCGACACGCTGTGAGGCCGCGCGCTGGTCATTCATGCGCTGGGCCACGCCCAGCCCACCGCGCCACTCTTCGATGACGATTGGCCGCTCACGCTCAAGATCGGCCGCCGTGTAGTCACCGGCAAACGCCAGCTGCGCGAGTTTTTCCAGGGCCTGCGCAGCGTGCCGGGTTCCGGCGTTGGGGCTGAGCAGGTATTGCGTGCGGTCGTAGCTGGTGACGGCATTGTAGTTACGCCCCTGCACCCAGCCCAGTTCGCTCATCTGTTGCCGCAGGTTGCGATCCAGGCCGGCGCGGCTGTGGAACGTCAGGTGTTCGAGCATGTGGGCCACGCCCACCTGGTCGTCGTCTTCATCGACGGAGCCGGCGCGCACGGTCAGGCGCAGGTCGAGGCGACCCGCCTGGCTGCTGTCGCGCACCAGGCGGTATTCCAGGCCATTGGCCAACTGCCCGCGCACGATTTGCGGCGACCAGGCCAGGGGCGTGTTGTCTTCGTTGGGCGGCGATGCGCAGGCACACAGCAGCAGCGGGCCAAGCAGGCCGGCAAGGAGCTTTTTCATCAGGGTATCCAGGCTAATCAGGTCACGGGAAAAATCAGAAGCGGTAGCCGACTTCCAGCCAGTACTGGCGGCCAACTTCGTAGCTGACGGTGGCCGAACTGCCACTGCCGACGATCTCGTTGACCTGGTCGGTGACGTTGGTGATGTCAACGGCGGCGAATAGCGCCTGGTCCTTGCCAGTGGGAATGTCCCAGCTGACGCGCATGTCCCACGTCGGCGCGGCCTTGACCTTGGCGGTGTCGTACACCACCAGGTCCTCACCGTGGTCGGTGACGGTCTCGCCGGTGTCGATCAACTGGTCGTAGGCACCGCGATAACGCAGGAAGTTACTGACGGTCAGGTTCCACTGCGGGATCTCGGTGATTGCCGTCAGGCGTGCGGTCCAGGGACGGTTGAAGTCGCTGGCCGGCAAATCGCTGTAGGCGATGCGCTTGCCGTCGAACATCACGTCGCCGTTCACGTATTGATCGGCGGTGATGCCCGACTCGTAGGTGCCGTAGGCATCCTTGGTGCGGGACCAGTCGAAGGCCATCTGCAGGCTGGTGCGCGTGCCCAGCCACTTGAGCTCTTCAAGGGGGGTGATGCTCAGCGTTATGTTGTCGCTCTCGCTGGAAGCCTTGTTGTTGTAGGTGTAGTAGATGCTGTCAAAACCCTCCTCCGGGCCCAGGCCCATGACCCGGGAGGACGACTTGCCGATCTTGTCCTTGCCGTCGCGGTGCACGTACTTCAGGCGAAACTCGGTGTCGAGCCAGCGCTGGTCGACCCCCAGGGTCCATTCATCGTCATAGGGCACCTTGAGGTCGGTGAACTTGTTCAGGTTCTCCACCTGAGTGGCACGCCAGGCGCCGGTCTGCGTGGTGCGGGTGTACTGCGTGTTGAACCCCTGGCGGCCCTCGGCCAGGCGGTACTTGAACAGGTTGCGCCCGTAATAGCGGTTGGCGCCGAACACCAGCACGGTGCTGCGATCCCCGAAGAAGTCATAGTCACCGGCGAAGCGCGGCGCCAGGTTGGTCTTGCCCATGTAGTCGTCGTTCTCCAGACGCAGGCCGGGGCGCAGGCCAAGCTTGCCGAACTGCATGGCATCTTCGACGAACAACGCATATTTGTTTTCGGTCATGTCGAGCTTGCCGGCGCCGTATTCCAGGCGGCTGCTTGCCCACTGGCGGGTGTTGCCATTGAGCAACTGGCCGACGGAACACAGGCTGTCGTTGTTGGCGCAGGTGGCCACGTTGTCGCGGCGGTTCATGGTGGCAGAAGTGGCCATGGTGTCGCGCTCCCAGGTGGCCTGGTTGCGCGTCAGTTCAAGGCCGCTCACCACCGCATGCTCGGCACCAGCCCAGTTGAATCCCTGCCAGTCCGCCTTGAGTTTGTAGTTGATGGTGCGCTGCGTTTGCTCAAGGTTGCCGAAAGAGCCTTCACCGCTGCGCGAGGTGTTGGAGGTCGGGTTGCCCCAGTTCTTGACGCTGGAGTAATACCAGGCAATGACGTCGTTGGATTCGGTCTCGCGCGAACTGTTGAGGTCGCCCAGCGCCAGCGTGTGCGACCAGCGCGCCGTATCCCCTTCCCACACCGCCTTGAGCGAACCCTGCCAGCCACCGTTGATGTTGGTGAAGCCGGAATTGAGGTAGTTCTCGCGAAAGTAATAGTTTTCCTGGGGCGCCTGGATGAACGAGGCGTCGAGGCTCAGGCGATCACTGACGTTCCAGTAGGTTTTGACCATGTAGTTGTCGAGCTGGCGGGTCTGGTCCTTGCTGCTGTCGGCGTTCGGGCTGTTGTAGCCGCCAGCGTAGACATTGAGCGGAATGGTCGAGCGCTTCTGGGAAAAACTCAGGATGCCGCCGAAGTCCTCGGTCAGGTGCCCTTCGAGCATGCCGCGCACCGTGGTCTTTTCGAACTCGGGCTGGTACTGCTCGCTGGAGGCGTTGTCGAAGCTGGCCTGGTCCTGTTCGGTGATGTGGTATTTGGTCCACGCCGACCGGCTCATCGAATAGGACACCTTGCCGTGCAAATCCTGGCTCGGGCGACGCGTGATGGCGTCGACCACGCCACCGTTGAAACCACCGTACTCGGCGGGCACGTTGCTGTCGTAGACCTTGACCTCTTCCAGGAGGTCGGCGTCCAGGGCAATGCCATGGGAGCGGCTGGGCGCTGCGTCGAATTGACGGGTCTCGCCAAAACCATGGGCGCCGGGGTCCAGGTCGTTATTGATCGAGATGCCGTCGATCATGAAATTGTTCTGGTAGAACTTGGCGCCGTTGATGCTGATGTCCGCCGGGTCGATTTCCCCCGGGGCATTGGAGTTCTGCTGATCGCTGCTGAACTTCACGTTGGGGTGCATCTTCAGCAAGGTGGTGATGTCGCCATTGGCACCGGGAAACGCCTGGATCGCCTTGTGATCGATCACCGTGGCGCCCTGGTAGGAGTTCTCCCGGGTGAAGCCGAGCACGACTGTGTTATCCAGCTCCATGGGCTGGTCGACACCGGCCTCGGGCAGGCGATGAAACACCAGGGTGTCGCCTTCATAACCCCAGCCGATACCGGTGCCCTGCAGCAGATAAGCCAGGGCCGCATCGTTGCTCATGGCACCGTTGACGCCTTTGGAATTCACCCCCTTGAGCAGTCGTGGGTCGACGCTGATCTGCACGCCACTTTGCTGGCCGAACGCAATCAAGGCGGCGGCCAGAGGTTGCGCCGGGATACTGAAACCGGCGTTGGTGACAGGCGTATCCGTTTGCGCCAGTGCCAGGGGTAGCGGTCCGAGCGCGCAGCAAAGCCCCAGCAGGCCGGCGGCCGCGCCTTTTTTCAGGCGCAGCGGCCACACGCCTGGAGTCCCAGGCAAGCGGTCAAGGGTGTGTGTCATGCAAAGATCCCCGCGCCGGTTATTACCGGCCAGTCAATGAATACGAATACATCTCAATTGCTGCGCGCGGGACAGAAGACGGGACAGCTCGAAGGATTTTCAGAAAAAAATGAAAATAATTTCAGAGGGCACAAAAAAGCCCGCTCCGGGAGCAGGCTGATTGGCTGACATGATCAGGTACATGAACCCGGCGAATTCGCCCGGCAAGGCTTACCGGCTGAGGACAAACAACCAAGGGCTGTAGCGACTGACCTTGGCACCGGAGGGCTTGAGGATCGCTTGCAGCGCCGCCTGGGGCTTGCGCAGGTCGTAGACCCCGGTCACGCGTTGTGCGCCAAGATCTGCATCGTTCAACACGATGAGCCCTGGCACGTAGCGACGAAGCTGCTCGACCACCTCGCTGATCGGCAGGTCATCTGCAATCAGTTGTCCCTGGCGCCATGGCGCGGCCTGGGTGGGGGCGAAGGTGGCAAGGTCGGCCTGCCCGCCGCGATAGCTCAGGCGCTGCCCGGGAACGAGGCTGGCCAGGGCACGACCGGCCTGCCAGTCCTGGACATTGACCGAACCGTTTTGCACCGCCACGCTCATGCCGTCCCGATCCAGGTCGACGTTGAACGCCGTACCGGTCACCGTGATCTGCATGGCCTTGGCTCGTACGTGAAACGGCCGGCTCTTGTCCGGCGTCACCTTGAAAAACGCCTGCCCCACCAGCAGTCGAACATCGCGGCGCTGACCGCTGAAGTCCACGGCAATGGCCGAGTGGCTGTCCAGCTGCACCACGCTGCCATCGCTCAGGGTGACATCACGGGTCTCGCCCGAGGCGGTCCGGTAATCGGCCTGCCAGCCAAGGATCAGGCTGGGCGCCAACGCCACCACCAGGCATGCGGCAATCGCCGCCGCCACCCAGCGACGCACCCGACGTGGGCGGGCAACCAGGCGTGGCTGCGCCGTGTTCGCGGCGATCGGGGCCGTGGCAGGAGACCCGTTTTCGGAGGTAGCCGGCGCCAATCGCCCGGTCAACTGCCACACCCGTTCAGCCTTGCCATAAGCCTTGGCATTGGCCGTGTCGGCCTCGCACCACTGAACGAATTGCGCGCGCAGGACCTCATCGGCCGGTGCCTGCTGCAACCGCAGCAGCCAGTCCACGGCCTGGTCCCGACGGGCGTTGGCGCCATCCTCAAGGGGCATGAATGAGCCTTCTCCATTGGCAAAAATCGGCGGGCAGGATCCCACGGATTCGCCCTTCACTGCAAAAGACGCATTGGCGCTGGTTTTTTTCAGAAACGACGGCGATCGGTCAGTCATCGTCTGGCTCCAGGCAATCCAGGCAATGGCGCAGCGCATCGTGCACCAGCTGATGCACCAGCGCCGTGGAAACTCCCAGGGCACTGGCAACCTGTTGCAGGGTGTAGCCGCCCAGGCGATGCATTTCGAAGGCACGACGGGTGCGTTCCGGCAATTGGGCCAGGGCTCGCTCGATGACTTCCAGCTCGTTCTGGCTGCTGACTTCGTGCTCCGGCGAGGCGCTGCTGGAGGGCAGGTCATCGAGCAATTCGTCCCCGCCCGGCTGCACCCGTTCGGTGGCGGTACGCCGCGTCAGGTCGAGGGCGAGGTTGCGCACGATGCGATACAGGTAACTGGCCGGATGACGGATATCGAGCTGCTGGTCCTGGCTGTTGAAACGCAACCACGCTTCCTGGACCACGTCTTCAGCCCGCGCACGGCACCCCACGATAGGCGCGGCATAGTCCAGCAGCGCGGCCCGGTGGGTGAGGTACAGTTGGAGTTTTGCATCCGCCACGGTGATCAGTTGCCTGCGCGCGAATGTGCCGGTTGAGCACAGACAGGGAAGTTGAAGGGCGCGCAGCTTACCTTTAGTTGATAATGATTATCAACAAGTACGGCAGTGAATATCAGTTTCACGGATAACTGGCCCCGCCATTGACCAGAGACCCATCGTCCGGATTATCTGTTCGCAGATTGCCGGCCAGGCTCACGACTGCTAACGTAATGACAAACGTCATTACAGGATATTCATCATGGCATCCATCAACATCCGCATCGACGACGATTTGAAACAGCGTTCCTTTGCTGAGCTGGAGAAACTCGGAGTTACGCCCTCAGAACTGCTGCGCCAGACACTCCAGTACGTCGCAGAGCGCGGGAAATTGCCGTTCAAGGCAGCCCTGCTCAGTGAAGAAGATGAAGCCCTGATCGCCGTCGCGACAGAACGCCTTGCCGCCCCCCAGCGAGTAAAGGTAAGCCTGGATGACCTATGACCTCGAATTCGATCGGCGTGCACTGAAGGAGTGGAACAAACTGGGCGATACCATCCGCCAGCAATTCAAAAAGAAACTCGCTGAAGTATTGGAAAACCCTCGCATCGAAGCCAATCGACTTCGTCAGCTACCCGACTGCTACAAACTCAAGTTGCGCAGCGCCGGCTATCGACTGATCTATCAGGTCATCGATCGCGAGGTTGTGGTCTTCGTTATCGCCATCGGCAAGCGTGAGCGGGAAGCCGCTTATCAGGATGCACAGGACCGAATTGACGCGACGTTGCGACACGATTAGCCCCCCCCTCACGGATAACTGAACCCCTTCACCAACGTCAGCTCCCCCACCGCCCGCATCGGCACCAGGAAGTTCTCGATCTTCTCGTCCGGCGTGCCCTCTTCGGTGATCACCGTCACCTGTGCCGTGGTCAGTGCCTGGGCGGCCTCTTGCTGGCCGTCTTCATCCTCGCGATAGCCGCCGCCGAAGTAGTTCACATACACCAGATACTGGCCCTTGATCGGCGCTGGCATGGCGAAGATTTCCGGGCCGTAGCCGGTGGTCACGTCGACATCCAGCGCCGCGCCGTTGGGGGCTACGCGGTCGCCGTACCAGATGTGCGCGCCGTCGGGGGTGATGAGGTGCAGGTCGAGGTCGGTGCCGTCGCTGTCCCAGGCCAGCAACACGCGCAGTTTGGCCGGGGTCGCGCCGCCGCTACTGTTGAGAAATTGCGTGCGGTGGCGTTGCTGGCCGTCGGGGCTGCGCACTTCGACGCTGTTGCTGCCATTGGGGAACGAGAACGGGCGGTCGAAGCGTCCGGCGGGGTCGACCTTGAGCGGCATGCTCACGCCGTTGACGATCAGTCGGCCGGGTTCGCCGGACTTCGGCGTGGTCTTGATCTGACCGCTGATGCGGGCGGTGTTGGCCTGGCCGGCCGGGGTGTTGACCGAAGAGGCCGGGTAGTTGACGGTCTGGCGGAAGTTTTCGCCTTCGCCCCCGCTCGCGCCCGTGCGCCAGCCGCCGACCAGGGTGTCGAGTTCGACAGCGCCAGCGTGGCTCGATGGCAAGGCGCCCAAGGCGCAGAGGAACAGCAAGACCTGTGGATAACGGAGTTTCATGGCCTATTCCAGCAAGAGGTGGCGGGCAAGCCCTTCGATGTAGGTTTCATCCTGGCCGTTGGGGTGTGCTTCGAAGGCCAGGTGCAGGTATTCGTGGGTCAGGTCGAGGCGATCCTGCAGCGACAGCACGCCACGCACGTAGATGCGCTGGCGTTCGCGGTCGACATAGGGACGGCCGAACGCCAGGCGGCAGACCGCGAAAGTGCTGACGTCGTTGTAGCCGGTTTCGCTTTCCAGGCGCTGACGCCAGGTGCGGCGTTGTTGCTGCAACCAGTCTTGCGCGGCGGGCAGCGCTTCGCAGGACGCGACGGGGTTGTCCCAGCGACTGAGGCTCGCGCGGGGGTAGGCGTGCAGCAGGATGGCGTCGTAGCGCTGGCCGGTATTGGCCTGCTCGACGGCCTGCTGCCAGGACAGCTTGTCCGGGCCGGGTTGATCCGAGTGATAGGTGACGGTGCTGCCAGCGAGGACGAGGTCATGGGTCCAGGCGGCGATGTGGCGCGCGTCAGCTGTCGCCGGACGTGGTGCCACCCGTTGACGGTTGCTGCTGTCGTCGATGCTCAGGCAGTCGCCGTTGCGTGAAGCGTTTTGCAGCAGGTAGGTGCGAATGGCGACGGACAGGGCCTTGGCCGCTTCGGCGGGTTGTGCCTTGGCTTCGCGTTGCAGGACGCGGGCGACGTATTCTTCGCGGTCCAGCCGTGCGACCAGCTTGCCGTCGAGCAAAAACAGCTCGCCATCGCTGTGAATATCCAGCTGGTTGCCGTTGCTGAATTCGACCCGGTAATCGCCCATCATCGGCCCGGACGTCACCACGCGTTCTCCGGCCAGCACCCGCTTGAGCGGGTAGCGGGAAAACAGGCCGACCTCGACACAGCGCCCGGCGTCCGCCGGCCAATTCACCGGCAACAGCTCGGCCAGCACCGGCCCGTATTGGCGCAGGACCGTCTGGCTGGTGCCGCGGCCACCGGCCCAGATCGGCGTGCCATCAGTGGTCCAACCGGCAAACCCACCCTGGCGTGACGAAGTGTCCTGGTCGCCCAGCCAGCTCCAGGTTTTCACCCGCAACCGGCCGCCGAGTTCACCCACCACATTGCCGTCCGCAGCATTGAGGACCACGTCGAGCAGCACCCGGCGCGCCTGTTCCTGCGCCGGCATCGCCGCTAGCGCCTTGAGCAGTTCGCTGACCTGCACACGGGTGGCCGGCTGCAACGACGGCAAGTCCAGCAGCCACTCAGGCGCCTGTCGGGTTTGCCAATACTGACGCCAATCGGTCGCGGCAATGCCCAACCGCGCGGGCTCGAAGTACAAGCCGCAGGACTTCACCAGCGCCTGGTCACGGGCGATCGTTCCTCCCGCCGCGCAGCAATACACCTCTTCCTTCGATTGCCCGCGACATTGGTAAGGTGGCTCCTGGGCGCCGGTGTCCACCAGCCAGGCGTACACGAACAGTTTCCACAGGCTGCCCAATGGCGCCTGTACATCAGCGGTCAGCGGTTCGCGGGCGATCAACTGAGTACGGTTCAGCGACAACAGCTCGCCCTTGTAGGCCAGGCGCAACGGCTCGTCCTGCGCCGTGGCCAGCGCAGGGATCAAGCACAACCAAAAGCCGAGCCAGCGCCAGGGCATGTCAGTGGACCGTGACCTGGCCAAGTGCCGGTTTTTGCTCCTGGGCCTGGTGTTGCGGTGCGTAGACCTGGGTGAACTTCACCGGTGGCAGACTGAACTGCCCCTTCTGCGAGAAGCGCACCAGGTGCCGCAAGCGCAACTCGCCGCTCAGGGCATCCACGGGCACCGCATAGGCCATCTGCCCCGGCTCGAAACGCGCCTTTTCCAGCGCTGTCGGCTCGGTGCCCGTCTTGCCTTGCAACTTGATGCCCCAGGTGGTGCGCTCGACGTCGGCGCCCGGCGGCAACGGCACTTCAAGCATGCCGTAGCGCAGCGGTTTGGCGGCTTTGCTGGTGATGATCACTTCATCCAGGTACAGGCTGTCGCTGGACAATGGCTGCGTACCGACCGCTTCGAGCTTGAAGGTGAACGCTTCGTCACCCGGCACCAGGCGCGACAGGCGCCGCGTGATGTTCACCGCCATCGGCTCGACCGCCGGCTGACGCGTCTGATAGCTGAGCATGGCGCGCAGCGGACGCTCCTGGGTGCCGCTCAGCGACAACACGCTCGGCACTTTTTCTGCGCCCTGCCACGTCCAGTACATCTCACCGCTGGCCCCGTAGTTTTTCTTCCAGCCCGCGCCGGGCGCCAGGGCGATGGTCGGCGACGCCTGCTCGATGCTGCGTTGCAGCCAGGTCAGCGCCAGCGCACGTTCCAGCGTCGATTGCTGTGGCAACAGGCGTTGCAGCAATGCCTGCGCCCGCGCCTGATCGAAGGTTTGCAACGACAGGTTCAAGGCTTCGGCGAACGGCTGCGAACTCACGGCCAGACGCTGTTGCGCCTCGGCCAATTGGCGGTTGAACGCCTCGGGCGGCGTGACCTTCGCTTGCCGGGCCAATACCGCGGTCAAGCTGCGCGCGGCGGCCAGGCCCAGCGCCGAATTCGGATCGCTCATGACCAGGCTGTCCTCGCCATCGTCCATCAGGTTCGCGGCACTGCCCTCGCCCGCCTGCGCCAGGTCCTGCATCAGGCCACTGAGCAGGGTGTTGACCGGCAGTTGCATCTGTTTGGCGAACGACAGGATCAGCGCCCGCTGCAGCAGCGGCGTGTTCTGCGCCTGCTTGGCGTAAACCTCCAGCACCCGCTGCCAATGCTCCGGCGGCAGGCTCAGCTCCAGCACTTTGCTGGCATGCCAGTCGGCGTAGTAGGCGTACGCAGTGAGGAAGGCATCCGGTTCACCGTCCATGCCCCACCAGGTGAAACTCGCCGACGGCCCGGCCATTTGCACCAGGCGCAGGCGACTGTTCTGCATAATCAGGCGCAGGCGATCGGCGATCTGCGGGTTCGCGGACAAGGCTGGGTAGGCGATGCTCAACGGCAGCAAACGGCTGGCGGTTTGCTCGACACCGCCATAGGGGTAGCTGAGCAAGTCGTCGAGTGCCGAACGGAACAGCGCTTGCGGGCTGTCGTCCAGGCGCAGGCGCACATCGCTGGCATCGGCCGGCAGGTTCAGCGCAGTGTCGCCGCTGGCCGCATCCAGGGCCTGGCTTTGGGTGACTTGCCAGCCATCGCCGCTCGCGGTCAATTGCACGGCCAGGGCATCGGCGCTCTTGCCGTCCTGGACCAGCTCGGCACGCCACTCGCCATCGGCCAGGGCAAATGCCGGCAAGGCGATGTAGTTGATGCCGTTGTTCAGCGTCACCGGCAGGCGCTGCTCGCTGCCGGCGTAATGCACCAGCAGTTCGGCCTTGACCGGTTGCTCGGCCTGGCTGAACGCGAACACGCCCAGGTCCGGTTTGTCGCCGCTACGGAATCGCGTCGGCCCGCTCCACTTCAGGTACAGCGGTTTTTCCGAGCGCACGAACTGTTTCTTCTGCCCGACCTGGCCGTCGTCGGCGATGGCCCGGGCGGTGATGCGCCAGCGGGTCAGCGAGTCGGGCATGGTGAAGGTGAAGCGCGTCTTGCCATTGGCGTCGGTGATCAACTCCGGCTGCCAGGCGGCGGTATCGACGTCTTCGCGACGCGGGCGCTCCAGCACCTTCACACCGCGCTCGCTGCGGTTGGCCTTGCCCGGTGCACCCGGGCTTCCCGGCAGCGCCACGTCATAGCTGATGAACGACAGGCTGGCGCTGGTGCGCACGTTGTTGCGTCGCGGGTGGTAGAAGAACTGGTCGATGCTCGGCGCGACTTCCGGTTGCAGCGCGTAGACCATTTCATCGACCACGCTGACCGTCAGGTGCGCCGGGATCGGCTTGCCGGCGAACGCGGTGGTGAGGTCCACCGACACCGTATCCCCTGGCCTGTAGGCCTCTTTATCGGTGCTGATGGCAACGTCGATCTGCGGCGCAATCACCTTGATACCGGCGTTCTGGAAGCTGTACTGGCCGCTCTTGGTGTACAGCACGGAGAAGGTCAGGTTCGGGGCGAAATGATCTTTCACCGGGATGCGTGCGCGGTACTGGGTATCGCTGAGTTTTTCCATGTTCAGCCAGTCGCCGCCCTTGGACATCAACGCCGTGGCTTCGACCTTGTCACGTTCCAGCGAGAGCAAGGCATCGCTGACCGGCTCCGGGAAGGTGATCAGCGCCAGGGCTTCGTCACCGGTCTTGTACTCGGGCTTGTCGAGGACGATTTCCACGGTGCCGGGCACGGCTTTCACGCCATCGCCCGTCACCGAATGCCCGGTGGCGCCGAGTACACGGCCATGCTCGTCCTTGAGCGTCAGGTTGTAGGTGCCTGGCCGGTCGAAGGCCTGGGTGAAGCTCGTGTCGCCGGCCGCCAGTTTGCCTTCGCCGGTGCTCTGGTCTTCCAGGCGCACCCAGCTGTAGCTGCTCGGCGCGACCGCTCGGGCCTGCTCGTTCTCATTCGCGTAGCTGAACACCACCTTGTCGCCCACCGCACTGAAACGCTGTGGTGCACTCAAGCGAAAGTTTGCCGCACCGCGATCAATGAGAACTTCCTTGGTGGTCTTGACCCGATACGCCGCGCCATCGCTGGCGAACACGGTGAGCATGTAGCGGCTCGGCTTGTCGGCCGCCGGCAGGTCGAGCGTCGCACTGCCCTTGGCGTCGGTGGTCAGTTCGGTGCTGGTCAGCTCCACCGGGAATTGCCCGAGGTATTGCAGCTCGTTATCGACCATCGACAGTTGTTGTGCGCGCAGGCTCAGGCTCAATTTCGCGTTGGCCACCGGCTTGCCGTCCGGGTAGAGCAACACCAGGTTGCCTTTGACCGGCTCGCCGGTGCGGTAATCCTGCTTGGCCAGGTTCAGCGCGATTTCGAAGTGCGGCTTGATGTATTCGGCTACGCGGAAGGCGCTGCTGTAGGCCTGGTCCTTGTAGGTGAAACGCAGCTCATAACCACCCGCCACCGCGTTCTCCGGCAACTGGAAACGGCCCTGGGTGCCGGCCTTCGAATCGAGCTTGAGCGCCAGCGATTGCAGGGCGGTGCCGGTGGCATCGAGCACGGTCAGGTTGACGTCGGCGGCGCCCGGCGCCACCGAGTCCCGGGCATTCTTGAACTCACGCCCGACGATCTTCAGCGACACCCAGTCGCCCGGCCGATACAGCGGACGATCGGTAAAGGCATAGAGCTTGGTGTCGTAGATTTCGCTGTCGTAATAGAAGTTCTCGGAGACGAACACCCCGCCCTCTTCGTCCTCGCCGATCACAAAGGAACGCTCGGGGCTGACGTGTTTCAGGCGCAGCAAGCCATCGACATCGGTGGCGCCGCTGCTCATCACGCCCAGGCCATCGGTCCACAGCACATTGACCTTGGGCACCGAACTGCCTTCGTGCTTGCGCGCCGCCCACACCAGCAGCTCATCGCCGGCAATCTTGCTCACGGCCACGGTGTTGGAAACAAACACCATGGTGGTCGCGCGGTATTTGCCGATCAGCGCTTCGACCAGGTACAGGCCGGGTTTCAGATTGCCCAGCGGGATGTAGACGTTGCCCGGCGCGACGCTGACAAATTCACTGGAGGAGCCCGCCAGGTTGACGCCAGCCGGTGGCTGGATCGGCTTGGCTTGCCACAGCGGATAACGGAACTGACTGACCACCGGCAGGCCGGGGATCAGGGCGAATTGCGGTTGCGCGTCGTACGGCGTCGGCGCGGCAATCGCGGTGCCCATCTTCAGCTCCGGCACCTCCTCGGTCACCTGTTTACGCGACTCGTAGGAAAACGCCCGCTGCATCACCCGACGGGACTTGCGGTACCAGTTGTCCCACAGGTACGCCAGGGTGTTCGACAGGCCTTCACCCTTGAACTGGCCATCGCTGACCACCCGGTGCAGGTTCTTCTGGCGCTTGAGGAAATCCAGTGGTTTGTCGATGCGATAGACCCGGATATCGGCACCGCCGTAGGGCTCCATGCGGAACCGGCGGTAGTCGCGGCCCGGCGCTTCGAGGCGCACCATCGCCTGCTCGTCACTGGCGAAACTGCTGTCGGCCAGCAGGAAGAAACTCTCACCGGCCACCGGCGTGTAGCCGCTCGGCTCGACGGTGTCTTCGGCGTGGGCCACTGGCACCAGCAGTGCCAGCAGCAGGAAAAGTCGTGAGCAAATGCGCAGCATGCGGGCACCGGTCATTGGGTCAGAAAATTCAGTCGATAGACGCCGATGAAGTTGGGGTTGGCTGCATCGGGTATCCATCGGGTGTCCTTCCATGTCATGAGTTGTTGCAGGCTTGCCGAACGCATGCCGTTGTCAGTAGGGGTGGTGGTGCCGGTGTGATAGGCGATATAGCGGCCCATCCAGATCATCAGGTGCTGGTCGTCGCCCTGGTCGAAAAACATCAGGTCGCCGGGCCGTGCCTGGGTCACGTCGCGGCCCACCAGGTGGCTGTTGAACTGGATCAGCTTGATCGCGTTGACGTACGGCCCGACCTTGCCGCCGCCCTGCTGCCATTGCTGGGCGAGGCCGCGCTGGGCGTCGCTCAGTGCCAGCTCCGGCGGCAGGTAGCGGTTGGACAGGCCATTGCTGCGCAGCCATTTGTCGTCGTGCACCTTCAACGCTTCGTTGGCGGCAAAACGGACCAGGCCGGCGCAGTCCTGCTGATACCAGCGCGGGCTCGGGCCTTTGCTCAGTTGCTCCTGGGCGATGCGCACGAACCAGGCGCGGAACACCTGGGACTGCTGCGGATCGAGTGCGGCAGCGTCACTGGCAAAGGCGCGACTGGCGAGCAACAGCGCCAGCAGGCCGAGGCTGCGGATCACTGTCGTCACAGCGCTTTCCACTCCAGCGGCAGCCATTGCCAGTGGCCGTCCGGCTCACTGCCTGCGGGCAGGGTCAGCGCGTACTTGCCGTAGCCGCCGAGCTTGCGCAGCTTGGGAATCAGGTAGGTCTGCGCGGCGTTGTAGAACACCGGCTCCATGTCCTGCGGCAGGCTGTCGAGGGTTTCCTGCTGCATCAACTGCGCCATCGAATCCGGGCCGAAATACACCGGCATCAACAGGTCCTTGGGCACCACGTCGGCCATCGGCGGGAAGCGTTTGTCGAGGGTGCCGAGGGCCTTGTCCACCAGCTTGTCGTCGAGGGAAAACAGCAGGGTCGAACCGTGGCGCGCCAGGCTGACTTTCATGAACGCCTTGCCGGTGATGGCGTCAGGGTTCTCGGCTTCCTTGGCCTTGTACGGGCCGAAATTGGAGCTGACCTGACGCAGCCACTGGTGGCTGGCGCCTTGCTGCTTCTCGACCACCGGGAACGACTGATCTTCGACATTGCCTTCGAAGGCGCCGACCATCGAGCCGAACAGCGTGCCCAGTTCAGCGTCGAGGCTGGCGTTGTCCTGCTCCTTGAGGCTGGCCACCAGCAGCGGCGTGTACAAACGCGAATCGGCGTACCAGCACAACCCGGCGGCACCCGCCACCTGCTCGGTCAGCGCCTGGGCGACTTTTTCCTCGGCGCCGAGCTTGACCAGCAACGGCCTCTGCTGCTCGGCGGCCAATGGCAGGGCCACACAGGCGCTGGCGCCCATCGGCATGGCTTGCCAGATCGGCTTGAAGTCGAAGTCCGGCTGGTTCTCCAGCTCGTCCATGGCCAGGAAGCTGTGCCAGCCCTGGTCATCCATGTCGAAACGCAGGCCGGCGAAATTCGGGATGAAACGCTGGTAACCCATGGCCAGGACGCTGGCGTTGACCGCCAGGCGTTGTTTCACCTCGGGCGCGCGCGGCGCCAGGCCGAACGCCTCGGGGAACAGCTTGTCGCCCTTGAGCAAGGCACCGAGGGCTTGCGTCGAGACATTGCCCGGTTCCTGCGGCTCACCCGCTTGGGCGTCATAAAGCTTGGTCGGATTGGACAGCACCACCAGTTTGTCGCCATGGGAGGCGAACAGCAGCGCCTTGCTGGCGCTGTAGGTCAGTTGATAGAGCGCCACGTCGTCGGCGCCGACCTTCACCTCGCCGACCTTGCTGAGTTGCGTGTCGTCCAGCGCGACTTTCGCCAGCGGTTCGAGCACCTTGGCCAGGCCCCCACGGTCCATCACCAGCAAAAAGTCCTTCAGGCGACCATCGGCCCCGCGCCACAACGCCACATCCGCCGGCTGATCGAACAGTTGCTCGATCAGGCTGTCCTGCAACTTCAGGTCATGCTCGTAGATGATCCGCCGCAGACTGCCGATCAGGCCCAGACGATCGGCATGGGTTTCGTAGTAGAAGACGAAATCTTCGGTCAGGGTTTCCTTGAGGAATGGCACGGCCAGCAGGTCCTTGGGCAACTGGCTCAAGGAACGGGTTTCGAGCAGGCCGTCCGGACGACTCATGCCCAATTTGTCGCTGGCCAGTTGCGCCGCTGGCGTCACCGGCTTGTGCATGAACCAGCCCAGCCCGCCCGCCACGCCAGCCACCAGGCACAAGCCGATCAGCAGCGCCGGCCAGCGGCGGGGAGTAGAGCCTGCAGGTGACTCGGTGGCCGGGGTAACAGTGTTATCGCTCATGTTCACAAAGCCCAATTCATCCGTGGAGCGGGATGCTTAATAGTTGAAAGTCTTGACCAGCAGCAGGTCACCGATGGCGCGCAAGGGGACGATGAAGGTCTCGCGTTTTTCGTCGACGGTGTTTTCGTTGAGCACCAGGTTGATCTGCGAGGTGATCACCTCGTTCTGGTTGCTGGCCTCATCGAAGTTATAGCCGCCGCTGCCGAAGTTGCCCCAATAGTTCACGTAGACCAGGTAGGTGCCGTGCAGCGGTGCCGTCATGGTGAACATCTCGGGGCCGGGGCCATCGACGCCATCCGGGTCCAGGCCACCGCCATTGGTCAATGCCGTGTGGGCAAAAAACGCATGCTGGCCGTCGGGGGTAATGATGTGCAGGTCGAGTTCGGCTTTCGGGTCGTCCCAACCCAGCACCACGCGAATTCGCGCCGGGGTGCGCAGGTTGTTGGCCTCATAGAATTGCACGCGCTTGAGCGACTGGCCTTCGGCACTGCGCACTTCGACGCTGTTGGAGCCCGCGCCAAAGGCGTAGGGCCTGGCGAAACGGCCGGCGTCGTCGGTGTACAGGTTCAGTGGGTTGCCGTTGACCGCCAGCGTGTGCGGCCCACGTTGCTTGCCGATGGCCTTGAGCTGGCCTTCGATCATCGTGCGATTGCGTTGCACGCCCCGGTCGATGGGCGGCGTGGGGTAGGCCACGCGCGGGTTTTCACTGCGATCGAGCAGGCCGTTGAAACGCCAGCCGCCCACCGGCTCGGCCAGCTCGGCCGTCGGCGCGGCCCAGGCCGCCGAGGCCGCTGCCAGGCCCATCAACACCAGAAGAAATGAACGCATGTGACGCCTCCTGCCATGCACAACGAAACCTTGCGCCCGATCCTCGGCGCGTGACAGATGCAAACACTGCGTTTCGTCAGAAAGACCCATGACTCTTGGGTCATGGAAGGCGCGAAGGTTAGCCATTTGGTGGCTTTTTAACAATTGGTGGCCTTCTTAAATGCGGCCTCGTTCACGTCCGCCGCTGGACGGTGAGCCGAATACACGGCCTATTCGGCTCACTGTATGAGCCGAATAAAGCGATTAATCGGCTCATCTCTGAAACTCTTTGTGGGAGCGAGCCTGCTCGCGATTTGATCGTTCCCGCGCTCTGCGTGGGAACGATCACCACAGGGAATCGGGCCAGATCATACGCCCGTCAATTTGCCCATAACCCCCCTATCTGCTAGTGTCCCGCCGGTTTAACGTCAACCGGAAATAGCCGCCATGGCCCGCAAAAAAGCTGCACTGGATTTCGAACAATCCCTCGCCGACCTGCAAACGCTGGTGGAGCGACTGGAGAACGGCGAATTGTCGCTGGAAGACTCGCTGACGGCTTTCGAGCAGGGCATCGGTCTGACTCGTGATTGCCAGGCAGCGCTGGCCCAGGCCGAGCAGAAGGTGCAGGTGTTGCTCGAGCGTGATGGCGAGTTGGCCGAGGAACCTTTCGATGCGGATCAGCCAGAATGATTGCAGCGTATTCCGCCACCAGCCAGGCCCGCGTCAACGCGGCGCTGGAAACCCTGTTCACCGCGCCAAGCCCTGAACTGGCACGGCTTTACGAAGCCATGCGCTACAGCGTGATGAACGGCGGCAAGCGCGTTCGACCGCTGTTGGCTTATGCCGCGTGCGAAGCACTGGGTGGCAAGGCCGAACAAGCCAACGGCGCCGCCTGCGCGGTGGAGCTGATCCACGCCTATTCCCTGGTGCACGACGATTTGCCGGCGATGGACGACGACGACCTGCGTCGCGGCCAGCCCACCACCCACAAGAAATTCGATGAAGCCTGCGCTATTCTCGCCGGTGACGGCCTGCAGAGCCTGGCCTTCAGTGCCCTGCTCGACCCGCAGTTGAGCTCGGTAGAAGCCGAAATCCGCCTGCAGATGGTCAGCACCCTGGCCCTGGCGGCCGGTCCCGCCGGCATGGTCGGTGGCCAGGCCATCGACCTGGGCTCGGTGGGCCTGAAGCTCGACCAGAAAGCCCTCGAATACATGCACCGGCACAAGACCGGCGCGCTGATCGAAGCCAGCGTCAAGCTCGGCGCCCTGGCCAGCGGCCGCGCCGAGAAGGACGAACTGAAGTCGCTGAAGACGTATGCACAGGCCATCGGCCTGGCGTTCCAGGTGCAGGACGACATTCTCGACGTCGAAAGCGATACCGAGACCCTGGGCAAGCGCCAGGGCGCCGACATCGCGCGCGACAAGCCGACCTACCCGGCCCTGCTCGGCCTCGATGCGGCCAAGGCCTACGCCCTGGAACTGCGCGATCAGGCCCTGCATGCGCTGCGACCGTTTGACGCGTGCGCAGAGCCATTGCGCGATCTGGCCCGGTATATCGTCGGCCGTCGCAGCTGACGGCGTATCGGCCAAAAAATACCAACGCGTGGGCAGGGGGCGATGCATCAGGTAAACTGCCGCATCTTTTATACCTATAACGATTCGCCTGATGCCCACGACGTTTCATGAGATTCCCCGCAAGCGCCCGACCACGCCCCTGCTCGACCGCGCCAACACGCCGGACGGCCTGCGCCGGCTAGGTGAAGCCGAGCTGGAAACCCTGGCCGATGAGTTGCGCCTGGAATTGCTCTACACGGTCGGCCAGACCGGTGGGCATTTCGGTGCCGGCCTGGGCGTCATCGAGCTGACCATCGCGTTGCATTACGTGTTCGACACCCCGGACGACCGGCTGGTGTGGGACGTCGGTCATCAGGCGTATCCGCACAAGATCCTCACCGGCCGTCGCGAGCGCATGGGCACCCTGCGCCAGAAGGACGGCATTGCCGCCTTCCCGCGCCGTTCCGAGAGCGAGTACGACACCTTTGGCGTCGGCCACTCCAGCACCTCGATCAGCGCCGCATTGGGCATGGCCATTGCCGCCCGCCTGCAAAACAGCGAGCGCAAGGCGATTGCGGTGATCGGTGATGGCGCGCTGACTGCTGGCATGGCCTTCGAAGCGCTGAACCACGCGCCGGAAGTGGACGCCAACATGCTGGTGATCCTCAACGACAACGACATGTCGATTTCGCGCAATGTCGGCGGCCTGTCCAACTACCTGGCGAAGATCCTCTCCAGCCGTACCTACGCGAGCATGCGCGAGGGCAGCAAGAAGGTCCTCTCGCGCCTGCCCGGCGCCTGGGAAATCGCCCGTCGTACCGAAGAATATGCCAAGGGCATGCTGGTCCCCGGCACCCTGTTCGAAGAACTGGGCTGGAACTACATCGGCCCGATCGACGGCCACGACCTGCCGACCCTGATCGCCACCCTGCGCAACATGCGTGATTTGAAGGGCCCGCAATTCCTCCACGTGGTCACCAAGAAGGGTAAAGGCTTCGCCCCGGCGGAAGTCGACCCGATCGGCTACCACGCGATCACCAAGCTGGAACCCGTCGATGCGCCGGCCGCTGCGCCGAAAAAGGCCAGCGGGCCGAAATACTCCGGTGTGTTCGGCCAATGGCTGTGCGACATGGCCGCTGCCGACCCGCGCCTGGTGGGCATTACCCCGGCGATGAAGGAAGGTTCGGACCTGGTGGCGTTCAGCGAACGTTTCCCGCTGCGTTATTTCGATGTGGCGATTGCCGAGCAACACGCGGTGACCCTTGCGGCCGGCATGGCCTGCGAAGGCGCCAAGCCGGTGGTGGCGATCTACTCGACGTTCCTGCAACGCGGCTACGACCAGTTGGTGCATGACGTCGCCGTGCAGAACCTCGACGTGCTGTTCGCCATCGACCGTGCCGGCCTGGTGGGTGAAGACGGCCCAACGCACGCGGGCAGCTTCGACCTGTCGTACCTGCGCTGTATCCCCGGCATGCTGGTGATGACCCCGAGCGACGAAAACGAACTGCGCAAGATGCTCACCACCGGTCACCTCTACAACGGCCCGGCGGCCGTGCGCTACCCGCGCGGCACCGGCCCGAACGCGACCATCGAGAATGACCTGCAACCGATCGAGATCGGCAAGGGCGTGGTTCGTCGCCTGGGCAAACAGGTCGCATTGCTGGTGTTCGGCGTGCAACTGACCGAAGCGCTGAAAGTCGCCGAGACGCTGGATGCCACCGTGGTCGACATGCGTTTCGTCAAGCCACTGGATGAAGCGCTCGTGCGCGAAATCGCCGGCAACCACGAGCTGCTGGTGACCATCGAGGAAAACGCCATCATGGGCGGCGCCGGTGGCGCGGTCAGTGAATTCCTCGCCCGGGAAAACATCCTCAAGTCGATGCTGCACCTGGGCCTGCCGGACACTTATGTCGAGCACGCCAAACCGGCGCAGATGCTGGCTGAGTGCGGCCTGGATGAAGCGGGGATCGAGGCGGCGGTTCGCCAGCGCCTGCAACTGCTGAACAACTGAATCGCGGATTTACATACCCCACTGTGGGAGCGAGCCTGCTCGCGATAGCAGCCTGTCAGTCAATGACCCTCCGACTGACAGACCGCTATCGCGAGCAGGCTCGCTCCCACAGTTGTTTTTAGTGCTGAACGGATTGCCCATGACCCTCCCCCGCCTAGCCCTGGCACTCACCCTCCTGCCATCCGCCCCGCTGCTGGCCGACACCTTCGAACGCGATCAGGCCCTCAAGCTGCCTGACGTGCTGATCAGCGCCAATCGCCAGGTCGAGGCGCGCAACGACAGCAGTGCGGCCAACACGGTGTTTACCCGCGAGGACATCGACCGCCTGCAACCGAGCAGCGTCACCGACCTGCTGCGCCGCGTACCGGGGGTGCAAGTGGGACAGACCGGCGGGCGCGGCAGCCTGCCGGGCATCTACATCCGCGGCACCAAGTCGGCGCAAAGCCTGGTGCTGGTGGACGGCCAGCGCATCGGCAACTCGACGTCCGGCGACAGCAACCTGCAACACATCAACATCGAGCAGGTCGAGCGCGTCGAAGTATTGCGCGGGTCGCGCTCGGTGATTTACGGCAGCGATGCGATCGGCGGGGTGATCCAGATCTTCACCCGGCGCGGCACCGTGCAAGGCCTGCAACCTCGCCTGCACTTGGGGTTTGGCAGCCAGCAGACCTGGGAGCGCAGCCTCGGCCTGTCCGGGGGCGACGAGCAGACCCGTTTCAACCTCGGCGCCAGCCTCGATGAAACCGCCGGGATCGACCGCACCCGGCAGTCCTTTCCCGTTGACGGCGATCACGATGAGTACCGCAACAAATCCATCAGCCTTTCCCTGAGCCACGCGGTCAACGAAGACCTGGAAGTGGGCGCGAATCTTTTGGATAACCGCGGGAAAAGCGCGTTCGACAGCCCCTTTTTCCAGCAACAACCCTACAACCGCTTCACCGTCAGCAGCCTCAGCAGCTATGTCGATGCGCGGGTCAACGAGCGCTGGAAAACCCGCGTCGAATTCGGTCATAGCGAGAACCGCGAGGAAACCATCGACAAGCTCAGCGACCCGCACAGCGTGTTCAACACCTACCGCGACTCGGTGAACTGGCAGAACGACCTGACGCTCGACGCCCGCAACAGCCTGATCCTGGGCGGTGACTGGTATGAAGACCGCATCAACAGCAGCACGCCGTTCGACGAAGACAGCCGCTGGAACCGCGCGGCGTTCGTGCAACATCGCTTCGAGGCCGACAATTTTTCCACCGAACTGGGCCTGCGTCGCGACCAGAACCAGCAGTTCGGCAGCCAGAACAGTTGGAGCGGCACCTTCACCCTGCCACTCAACCCGGACAATGATCTGCTGCTGACCTACAGCGAAGGCTTTCGCGCACCGACATTCAATGACTTGTATTACCCAGGTTTCAGCAACCCGGACCTCAAGCCGGAAACCTCGAAAAGCTACGAACTGCAATGGCGCAGCCAGTTGAGCGACAGCGCCCGCCTCGAGGCCTCGCTGTACCGCACCGACCTGGAAGACGCGATCATCTTTGGCAGCAACGACCGCCCGCAGAACGTCGCCTCGGCGCGGATCAACGGCTTTGAAGCGGCGCTGAAGCAGGAGCTGTTCGGCTGGCAGAGCAATCTCGGTGTAGCGATCATCGACCCGCGCGACCGCGCCAGTGGCCACACCCTGGCCCGACGCGCACGCCGCACCCTGAGCCTGGACCTGGACCGCCAGTTCGATCGACTGGGCCTCGGCGCCAGTTGGCAGGCGGTGAGCAGCAGTTATGACGATGAGAACAATCGGCAGCCACTGGGTGGCTATGCGCTGCTGGGGCTGCGCAGCAGCTGGGCACTGAACCGCGAGGTGTCCCTGGAGCTGAAGGTGGATAACCTGCTGGACAAGGCGTACAGCCGGGCGCTGTACAGCCATGACGGTGAGCAATACGGGTATCGTGAGGAAGGTCGGGCGTGGATGTTCGGGGTGACCTGGACGCCGCCGCTCTGATCCGAAATTATCGCGAGCAGGCTCGCTCCCACAGGGTTTTGTGACCACCGACGATCCAGTGTGGGAGCGGGCTTGCTCGCGATAGCTGCACCTCGGTTCAACGGTCTGGCGCAATCACCCGACACAACCTGGCCGTCGCCTCGACCATCTGCCCACTCGGCCGCTCCAGGCCTTTATCGGTCACCAGAAGCAGCTTGTTGCCCGCCACCGCCGCCACCCGCGGCCAGGCTCGCCACGCCTGCAGCTGCGCCTGATCTCCGGCCAGAATCACCTCGGGATTGCGTTGCAGTACCGCCTCGACACTGACCTGCGGCGCCGGCAGCTTCAGGTCGGCGAACACATTGCGCGCCCCGCACACCTCCAGTGCATCGCTGATGATCTGCCCACCCCCGACGGTGTACAGCGGCCGGTCCCAGACCTGATAAAACACCCGCAGCGGCTCATCGCGCCGATAGCGCTGGCGCAGGGCGGCCACCTGTTGGCGCAGGTCGCCGGCCAAGGCAACACCTCGCTCGGGTCGGCCGAGCTGCGCGGCAATCGCCTCGATCTGCGCAGTCAGCTGATCCAGGTTGTGTGGTTCGGCGACGTAGGTGGGGATGTGCAGGCGCTGTAGCTGGTCACGTTGGGCCGGGCCGACGCTGCCGGGCCAGAGCAAGAGCAAATCGGGTTTCAGGCTGAGCAGGCGCTCGATGTCCAGTTGGCCATAGCGGCCCACCGACGGCAGGTCCTTGAGTTCGGCAGGACGCTCGCCGGCATCCAGCACGCCGACGAGCAGGTCGGCGGAGCCCAGTTCAACGACGATTTCGGAAAGCGACGGCGCCAGGCTGATGACCCGCTCGGCAGCAGGGGCCATGGCGCTGAAGGCCAGCAGCACAAGCGCCAGCCAGGCATGCGGCATCAGCTGAGTTGACGCGGGATACGGTAGAGGTAAAACAGGACCGCCGTCGATATCGCCAGCAGCACCAGCGGCACCGCTTCCAGGCCGACGAACACCGCCAGGGCGCCGATCCAGGCCGGCAGGCCGGCAGCGAGAAACGCCGCACGACGACGGGCTGCCAGGGTGATCCAGGCGGCAGGTTCATCCGGCGTATCGAGGGCTTTGCCGGTGGCGATCAGCGCATGTTTATAGCGATTGAAGAACTTCAGGCTGACGAACATCGACGCCATCCCGGCGATGAACATGGGCATCGCCAGCACCGGCAGCATCGGCTCGACGGTACCAAACACGCCGTTGATCACGAACAGCGGCAGCAGGCCCAGGGCCAGGTATTGCCACCAACTGACGGCCAGTCGCCGCCGGACCTGGCCACGGGTCACGCCGGGTCTACCTCGCCCTGGTGCTCGTTGCCCATCATGTGGTCGAGTTTTCTCGCCTTGGTCGCCAGGTAGAGTTTGTTGTGCGGGTTGTGCCCGGTGTGCAGCGGCACACGCTCGGCGACCACGATGCCCATGTCGGTCAAGGCCTTGACCTTGCGCGGGTTGTTGGTCATCAGGCGCAGGGATTTGACCCCCATGTGCTCCAGCATCGGCAGGCACATGGCGTAGTCACGCTGATCGGCGGCAAAGCCCAGGCGCTCGTTGGCTTCCACGGTGTCGGCGCCGCCGTCCTGCAACTCATAGGCGCGGATCTTGTTCAACAGGCCAATGCCACGGCCTTCCTGGCGCAGGTACAGCAATACGCCACGGCCTTCACGGGCGATGGCCCGCAGGGCGGCTTCGAGTTGCGAGCCGCAGTCGCAACGCTGGCTGAACAAGGCATCGCCCGTCAGGCATTCGGAGTGCAAGCGGCCCAGCACCGGGGCGCCATCGTCGAACTCACCCAGGCTCAGCACCACGTGCTCGCGTCCGCTTTCCTCATCGAGAAAACCGTGCATGGTGAATTGCGCAAAAGGCATTGGCAGCTTGCAAGCGGCGACAAAAACGACGGACACCGGGGTGCTCCTGATCTAGGGGTACTGGAGATTCGCAGACGCGGCATTGTAACAGCACGTTCCGAGAGACGCTCAGGCTGAATTGTGGGGCATAACGATCGAAATGTTTGATTACTACTTGTTACTCATCGCTTTCTGCTTTCTGTAGGAGCGAGCACGCTCGCGATGGGCGTTAACAAAAACGTGGGCTGTCTGGATGCCAGCGGTGTCTGATCGTCCATCGTCGGAACGCCGCCCGGAGCATGCTCGCTCCTACAGTTAGCCAGTCGGGAGCGAGGTGGGTTAGTCAAAGGGGTACGGCTGTTCCCAGCGTTCGAAGATCGGCTTCAACTGGCCGCTTTTCACCAACAATTCCATACGCTGGTCGAACAGCGCCATCAATTTTCGCGCCTTGGGGTTGTTGGCAAAACACAGATACAGCGGCAACTCGGCCACATGGGTGCGGCGGAACAGCGACGGATCCTTGGCCCGGTGCATGACGTAATCGACTTCGGTCAGGGCGTCGATGTAGTAGTCGGCGCGATCATGCAGCAGCATCGACAGGATGCCGGTGCGGCGCACGACCTCGTTATAGCGGGTGATGTTGGGCAGGTGGGCCTGATAATCGTAGCCACGGACCCACGCCAGTCGATAATTGCCCAGAGTCTGCGCTGTCGGCACCGGGCTGCTGGCCAGGCCCAGCGCGTAGATGTGATCGGTGTCGAAGTTCCAGCGTGGATACAACAGGTCGCTGATTTCTTCATGGTAGGAACCCACGCAGGCGTCCACTTCACCGCGCTGCGCCAGGCCAATGGAACGGGTGTACGGCTCGGTGCGAATGTCCAGCTTGACGCCAACCGGTTCGAAGACCTCGCGCAGCACGTCCCAACCCAGGCCGCGACCGTCAGCGGCGGTGTAGTCCTCCCAGTCTTCGCTGGCCAGATGAATGACCGACGGCAGCGTCTCGGCCTCCCCCGCCTGGGCGAGCACGCCAAACATCGCAAGTACCATCACCGCCAACCAGCGTCGAGCCATCCCAGTCCCCTGTTTCGCCACTCAGGCGAAGATCCATACCAGCCCTTGCATCGCCAGCCACGCAAACACCCCGGCCAGCACATCATCGAGCATGATCCCGACACCTCCGTGTACATGCCGGTCGACCCAGTGTATCGGCCAGGGCTTGAGGATGTCGAAGAAACGGAACACGACAAACCCCGCGAGCAACCAGTACCAGCCTTCCGGCACCAGCCACAGGGTGATCCACATCCCGACCATTTCGTCCCAGACGATGCCTTCGTGGTCGTGCACCCGCAGATCGTCGGCCACCTTGCCGCACAGCCAGAAGCCGAACAGCATGGTGATGCCCAGCATCAGCCAGTAACCCCAGTCGGGCAGCATCTGCCACAACGGAATGAAGGGTAGCGCAACTAACGAGCCCCAGGTGCCCGGAGCCTTGGGCAAGGTGCCCGAGCCGAAGCCGAATGCCAGAAAATGCCAGGGATTGCGCCAGACCGACGGCGGTACGAACTCCGCCGGAACCTGTTTGGGATGATCTGTCACGGTGTCTCCCTAAAATGTTGATAACCCCGTGTTTGCGGGGTGATGTCTTGTCCATCGGCATCGCGCAGCACCACGCCCTGCCCCGCCAGCACTTGCCCGATCACATGGATGCGCCAGCCATCTGCCATCAAGCGCGGCAACTCGACGGACGGTAGGGTGAAGGCCAGTACGTAATCGTCGCCACCACTGAGGGCCGCCTGCTCGGCGTCCGCCTGGCCGAGGAAAGCCACCAAAGCTTTCGACAGCGGCAGCCGCTCCCGTTCAATTTCAAGGCATACCGTTGAGGCGAGTGCGATGTGCCCGCAGTCGGCGAGCAGACCATCGGAGATGTCCAGCGCCGAGGTGGCCTTGCCCCGTAGCGCCTGGCCCAGTGCGAGTTGCGGCCTGGGCGACCAGTAATGCGCCAGCAGCGGTTCAGCCGTAACGGCAGATGCCGTGCGCTGGCCGAGCACCAGCGGCAAGGCCCCGGCGGCATTGCCCAGTTCACCGCCGACACACAACAGATCACCCACCCGGGCACCGCTGCGGGTCAGCGCCTGGCCCGCCGGCACGCGGCCGAACACCGTCACGGTCAGGCTCAACGGCCCCCGCGTGGTGTCGCCGCCCACCAGCCCGACGCCGCACTGCTGCGCCATCAGGTTCAAACCGCGGGCATAGGCCTGCAGCCAATCGGCGGTCACCGTCGGCAGGGTCAGGGCAAGGGTAAAGGCAACGGGCGTGGCGCCCATGGCCGCCAGGTCACTGACGGCCACGGCCAGCGAGCGCTGGCCGAGCAGAAACGGATCGCAAGGATCGGCAAAATGCACACCGGCCACCAGGGTGTCGGTGGAAATCGCCAGTTGCTCCCCGGCGGGAACCGCCAGCAGGGCGCAGTCATCGCCAATCCCCAGTGCAATGCCCTCGCCGCCCTGCGCACAAGGCGCGGCGGCGAAGAAATTACGGATCAGCTCAAACTCACCCATTGCAGACTCAAGCGCAGATCAGCGCTTGAACGCCTTCACTTCAGCTTCACGCAGACGCGGGGCCAGCTTGTCGAGTACACCGTTGACGAACTTGTGGCCGTCGGTGGAACCGAAGACTTTCGCCAGTTCGATCCCTTCGTTGATCACAACGCGGTACGGCACGTCGACACGCTTGAGCAGCTCCCAGGTGGACAGGCGCAGAACGGCCAGTTCAACCGGGTCCAGCTCTTCGATGGTCAGGTCCAGGCAAGGCTTGAGCGCGGTGTCGATTTCGGTCTTGAACTGCGGAACCCCGTGAAGGATTTCGCGGAAGTAGGCGCCATCGACATCGGTGAAATCGTTATCGACCCGGAACTGCGCTTCGATCTCGTTCAGCGACTGCTTGGCCATGTGCCATTGATACAGCGCCTGGGTCGCGAGCTGACGGGCTTCACGACGCTTGGCGCTTTTCGATGGCTTGCCGGCATCCGCAGGCTTTGGATCGCGCGGGTTGAAACGATCGCTATCGTCGCTAATCACTTGGCCTCCAACTGCGCCAGCAGGCTGACCATTTCCAGAGCGGACAGGGCAGCTTCAGCACCTTTGTTACCGGCCTTGGTGCCGGAACGCTCGATGGCTTGCTCGATGGAATCGACGGTCAGCACGCCAAAGGCGACCGGTACGCCGAACTCCATGGACACCTGGGCCAGGCCCTTGGTGCATTCGCCCGCCACGTATTCGAAGTGCGGAGTACCGCCACGAATGACCGCGCCCAGGGCGATGATTGCCGCGAACTCGCCCTTCTGAGCGACTTTCTGCGCAACCAGCGGGATTTCGAAGGCGCCAGGGGCACGGATGATGGTGATGTCGCTTTCGCTCACGCCATGGCGAACCAAGGCATCAACTGCACCGCTGACCAGGCTTTCAACGACGAAGCTGTTGAAACGGCCTACTACCAGAGCGTAGCGGCCTTTAGGGGCGATGAACGTACCTTCGATGGTCTTCAGGGTCATTCGATAGATCTCTTAAAGAGCCGGGACGCGTCTTCTACGCGCCCCTCAGTGATATTTGAACCGCGAATTGCTGGCCGGGAACAACCGGTCATTATTCGGAGGGCACGTATTCTACAACTTCCAGGTCGAAACCGGATATCGCATTAAACTTCATCGGCGCACTCATCAGGCGCATCTTGCGCACGCCCAGGTCGCGCAAAATCTGCGAACCGGCACCGACGGTGCTGTAGGTGGTCGGTTTTTTCACCGCCGCCTGGTCAGCGGTTTCGCGGATGTGCGCCAGCAACACGTCGCCATCCAGCGGGTGACCGAGCAACAGCACCACACCACTGCCGGCCTCGGCCACGGCCGACATGGCGGCGCGCAGGCTCCAGCGGCCCGGCTGCTTGACCATCAACAGGTCGCGCAGAGGGTCCATGTTGTGCACCCGTACCAGGGTCGGTTCTTCGGCGCAGACATTGCCCAGGGTCAGGGCCATGTGCACGTCGCCTTCCACCGAATCACGATAGGTCACCAGGTTGAATTGGCCCAGTTCGCTGTCCAGCGGCTGTTCGGCAATCCGCTGAACGGTACGTTCATGGATCATCCGGTAGTGGATCAGGTCGGCGATGGTGCCGATCTTGATGTTGTGTTCGGCGGCGAAGGCTTCCAGCTCGGCACGACGGGACATGGTGCCGTCGTCGTTCATCACTTCGCAGATCACCCCGCTTGGCTCGAAACCGGCCATGCGCGCCAGGTCGCAGGCCGCTTCGGTGTGGCCGGCACGGGCCAGGGTACCGCCGGCCTGGGCCATCAGCGGGAAGATGTGGCCCGGGCTGACGATGTCTTCGGCCTTGGCGTCCTTCGCGGCGGCCGCCTGCACGGTACGTGCGCGGTCGGCGGCGGAGATGCCGGTGGTCACGCCGGTGGCGGCTTCGATCGACACGGTGAACTTGGTGCCGAAACCGGAACCGTTGCGCGGCGCCATCAGTGGCAGCTTGAGCAGTTCGCAGCGCTCACGGCTCATCGGCATGCAGATCAGGCCACGGGCGTGCTTGGCCATGAAATTGATGTGCTCGGCCTGGCAGCACTCGGCGGCCATGATCAGGTCGCCTTCGTTCTCGCGGTCTTCGTCATCCATGAGGATGACCATCTTGCCTTGGCGGATGTCTTCAACCAGTTCTTCGATGCTATTGAGCGCCACAAGGCACCCCCTTCTTTCAGGATTTGAGGTAGCCGTTGGCGGCCAGGAAGCTTTCGGTAATGGTGCTGCCAGCAGCGGGCTCGGCGGCCTTGTCGCCCAGTAACAGGCGCTCCAGGTAACGGGCCAGCAGATCGACTTCCAGATTCACCCGCCGACCTGGCTGGTACGAGGCCATGATGGTTTCGCTCAGGGTGTGCGGAATGATAGTCAGCAGGAACTCGGCGCCATCGACCGCGTTCACGGTCAGGCTGGTGCCGTCGACGGTGATCGAGCCTTTGTGGGCGATGTACTTGGCCAGGTCTTTCGGGGCGCGGATACGGAATTCCACGGCACGGGCGTTCTCGGTGCGGGCAACCACTTCGCCCACGCCATCGACGTGACCGCTGACCAGATGCCCGCCAAGGCGAGTGGTCGGGGTCAGGGCTTTTTCCAGATTGACGGGGCTGCCGCTTTTCAGATCGTTCATGGCCGTACAGTCGAGGGTTTCGCGACTGACGTCTGCTGCAAAACCGTTACCAGGCAATTCCACGGCGGTCAGGCACACGCCGTTGACCGCAATGCTGTCGCCCAGTTTGACGTCGCTCAGGTCGAGCTTGCCGGTTTCTACGTGTACCCGAACATCTCCGCCTTTTGGGGTCAATGCACGAATACTGCCGATGGATTCGATGATGCCGGTAAACATGGAGTCCTCCTCGAGAACAGGGCCGTGGTGTGGCGCAGCCCGGGATTATACGCTCGCCTTTGGTGCAGGAATGGCAGTGACTCGCCAGTCATCGCCAACCGCGCGAATTTCAGTGATTTTGAGCTCCGGCGCATCCTTCATGTGCGCCAGTGGCCAGTCCAGCAGCGGTCGGGCCGTGGAGCCGAGAAACTTGCCGGCGATGAAGATCTGGAACTCGTCGACCAGCCCTTGCCGGGCAAAGGCGCCGGCCAGGCGCGGACCGGCCTCGACCAGCACTTCGTTGACCCCGCGCCGGGCCAGCTCCTCCAGCAACCGCGGCAAGTCGACCAGGCCATCGCCGCCAGGCACCAGCAGGCATTCCGGGCCGTTGGCATATTGTTCCTCGACGGCCATGCTGGTGGCGACCAGGGCGGGGCCGGCCTTGAAGAACGGCGCATCCAGCGGCACCCGCAAGCGGCCATCGACCAGCACGCGCAGCGGTGGGCGACTCATCGCCTGCGCCGTCTGCTGCGCATCGAGCCCCAGTTCTTCGGCGCGCACAGTCAGGCGTGCGTTATCGGCCAGTACCGTGTCGGCACCGGTCAGGACCACGCTGGCCTGGGCGCGCAGGCGCTGCACCGCCGAGCGGGCTGCGGCGCCGGTGATCCACTGGCTTTCGCCGTTTTCCATCGCCGTGCGGCCGTCCAGGCTCATGGCCAACTTGACCCGCACGAACGGCAAGCCGTGTTCCATGCGCTTGAGGAAGCCCTGGTTGAGCTGGCGCGCCTCGCCTTCCAACACACCACTCTGGACCGCAATGCCGGCATCGGCCAGGCGTTGCAGACCGCGACCGGCCACGGAGGGGTTGGGGTCCTGCATCGCCGCGACCACGCGGGCGACGCCGGCATTCACCAGCGCATCAGCGCAAGGCGGCGTGCGGCCGTGGTGGCTGCAGGGTTCGAGGGTGACGTAGGCCGTGGCGCCCTTGGCCTTGTCACCCGCCGCGCGCAGGGCATGGACTTCGGCGTGGGGTTCGCCGGCGCGCTCGTGCCAGCCTTCGCCGACCACCTGCCCGTCACGCACGACGACACAACCGACCCGCGGATTGGGGTGCGTGGTGTAATGCCCCTTGCGCGCCAGTTCCAGGGCGCGGGCCATGTAATGGGCATCGAGGATGGCTTGCTCGGCGGGTGCGCTCATTCTTTCTCCGGCTCACGGGCCAGGCGATCAATTTCTTCGCGGAACTCGTTGAGGTCCTGGAAGCGACGATACACCGAGGCGAAGCGGATGTAGGCGACTTCATCGAGCTTTTTCAGCTCGGTCATCACCAGCTCACCGACCACGAGGGATTTGACCTCGCGTTCGCCGGTGGCGCGCAGTTTGTGTTTGATGTGCACCAGCGACGATTCGAGACGCTCGACACTCACCGGACGCTTTTCCAGCGCCCGCTGCATGCCGGCACGCAGTTTTTCTTCGTCGAACGGCTGGCGACTGCCGTCGGTTTTGATCAGGCGCGGCAACACCAGTTCAGCGGTTTCGAACGTCGTGAAACGCTCGCCGCAGGCCAGGCATTCACGCCGGCGGCGCACCTGTTCGCCCTCGGCGACCAGACGCGAGTCGATGACCTTGGTGTCGTTGGCACCGCAGAAGGGACAGTGCATGGTGGCAGGCAACAAAAAAAGGGAGGGCCATGGTAGCGCATCCCCGTGGCAAGACAAGCCATAGGGATTGCGGTATACAGACTGGCAATAGTGTCCATTCATGGATTTCACCCTGCCGGAGCCGCAAATGTCCCTGAAACCGCTCGTATTGCTCAGTGTTTTAAGCTTGCTGGTGGCCTGTGGCAGCGACGCCCCCAAACCCCAGCCGCCCACGCCAGGCCCTGCCCCGCAAGCGGCGCAGAAGAAAGCCCGCCAGGCCACCGAGCTGGGGCCGCTGCCCGCTTACCAGCGTGAACTGAGCGGTACCCTGCAAGGCGTACCGGAAGGCGCCGAGGTCGAACTGGCGCTGCTGGTGATCGACGAAAAAGACCGCCCGCAACAATTGCTCGCCAGTTCCAGCCTGATCGGCACCAACCAGTTGCTGCCCTTTCACCTGCGTTTCAACCCGGATGCTTTCCCGGCGGGCGCCCGCGTCGAACTGCGTGGTCGTGCCAGCCAGTCCGGTCAACTGATACTGCATTTGCCTTCGCAACTGATCACCCAGCCCACCACCCAGGCCCTGGGCCAGCTGCAGTTTGTCAAAGCACCATGATTGCACCGCGGGGCCTGCAACAGGCGTTGATTGAACTGCTGGGTGACGCCCGCCTGGTGGTGTGTGAATTGCCCGGCACCGAGCTCAAACTCTGGCTGATCGACGGCGAACGCATGGATCGCCAGTTCAGCCCGGAAGAAACCCGACGGATCCTGCATGAGCCACCCTACTGGAGTTTCTGCTGGGCCAGCGGGCTGGCCGTGGCCCGCTACCTCGCCGAGTTCCCGCAGTGGGTGAAGGGCAAGCGCGTGCTGGACTTCGGCGCAGGCTCCGGGGTCGCGGCGATTGCCGCGGTCAAAGCCGGTGCACTGGAAGTGGTGGCCTGCGACCTCGATCCGCTGGCACTGGCCGCCTGCCGGGCGAATGCCGAACTCAACGACGTGCACCTCGATTATTCGGCGGACTTTTTTGCCGAGGCCGATCGCTTCGATCTGATCCTGGTGGCCGACGTGCTGTACGACCGGGCGAACCTGCCGCTGCTCGATGAATTCCTCAGTCGCGGCCAGGAAGCGCTGGTGGCCGATTCACGGGTCAGGGATTTTCGTCACCCGCTGTATCAGCGCATCGAGATGTTGCAGGCACTGACCCTGCCGGACCTGGCCGAACCCGAGGAGTTTCGGCATGTGAGCCTGTACCACGCGCGGCGCACCTGAAAATGCGATGGTGATCAACAATAATGGTGGACCACCTGGCCCCCTCGGTGTGGCTGAACCCATCGCGAGCAGGCTCGCTCCCACAGGTTTCCAACACGCGAAGGCGCTTCCGGCCACCCCCCGCCAAGCCGTATAGTGAACCCAATCACGCTTCCAAGAGATCACCCATGAGTCAGGAAACGCCGTACATCTTCGACGCCACGACCGCCGACTTCGAGCAGTCGGTGATCGAGAACTCCTTCCACAAACCGGTGCTGGTGGATTTCTGGGCCGAGTGGTGCGCGCCGTGCAAGGTACTGATGCCGATGCTGCAGAGCATCGCCGAGAGCTATCAGGGCGAACTGCTGCTGGCCAAGGTCAACTGCGATATCGAACAGGACATCGTCGCCCGCTTCGGCATTCGCAGCCTGCCGACCGTGGTGCTGTTCAAGGATGGCCAGCCCGTCGACGGTTTTGCCGGTGCCCAGCCTGAGTCGGCCGTACGCGCCCTGCTCGAACCGCATGTGCAGATGCCGCCACCGGCCGCGGCCGATCCGCTCGAACAGGCGCAGGCGCTGTTCGACGAGAGCCGCTTCGCCGACGCCGAAGCCGTGCTGGTTGCGCTGCTGGGCGAAGACAACAGCAACGCGCGGGCGCTGATTCTCTACGCCCGCTGCCTGACCGAACGCGGTGAACTGGGCGAGGCGCAAACCGTGCTCGACGCGGTCAAGACCGATGAGCACAAGGCCGCACTGGCGGGTGCCAAGGCGCAGATCAAGTTTCTCGGCCAGGCCCGCGACCTTCCCGATGCCGCCGACCTGAAGACGCGCCTGGCGCAGAACCCGCAGGACGATGAAGCGGTGTACCAACTGGCGATCCAGCAACTGGCCCGCCAGCAGTACGACCCGGCGCTGGATGCGTTGCTCAAGCTGTTCATCCGCAATCGCAGCTACAGCGAAGGCCTGCCGCACAAGACCCTGCTGCAGGTGTTCGAACTGCTGGGCAACGATCACCCGCTGGTGACCACCTACCGCCGCAAGCTGTTCGCCGCGCTGTATTAAGCGTCGTTGATCCAGCTGTAGAGCGGCGTATCCCCGCCGCTCGACACTTTCACCTCGGCGCAGTGACGCAAGCGCACCAGCAGGCGCTTGCCCGACGCCGCGTTGCCGGTCAGCCCTTCCAGCTGATCGAGCAGATCCGGTCCGCTCAATTGCCCGGCCTTGCGCAGCAGATCCTTGGCGATCTGCCATTGCGTGTCATCCTGGTTCAGCGTTTTCGTCGCTGCCGCACTGCCTTCCGGCTTGACCACCTGCACCTGCGCGCCCAGCCGTGCCCAGTCGGCGTCATCCATCTCCAGGGTCAAATCCACCGGCCAGTCGCCGATGGTTCCTCGTATCCGCAACATCGCTTCGCTCCTGCACATTTCTGACCCACATGCTCCCATGGGACTTGTGCAACGCCAAGCAGCCGGTCAAACTCTGCGCACTTACGTTATAAGATTACATAACAAATTATTCATCTTACGTTCCGGAGACTCACCATGCGTCGTCTGCTGCTCGCTTTGCCGTTTGCCCTGTTGCCGCTGGCCGTCGCCCATGCCGCGCAGGAGCATGATCACGACCATGACCACGAACATGGCAGCCTCGGCGCCCACGAACATGGTGTCGGCCGCTTGAACGCTGCGCTGGATGGCCAGACCCTGGAACTGGAACTGCAAAGCCCGGCGATGAACCTGGTGGGCTTCGAACATGCCGCCACCACCGACGCCGACAAAGCCAAGGTCGCCGCCGTGCGTGCGCAGCTGGAAAAACCCCAGGCGCTGTTCAACCTGGCAAAGGCCGCCGGTTGTGTGGTGGCGAGTCAGGAACTGGAAAGCCCGCTGTTCGGTGATAAGCCCGAGGCCGACGATGATCACGATCATGACGAAGAGGCCAACGGCGAACACCACCACGATCACAGCGAAATCCACGCTCACTACCAGTTCACCTGCGCCACGCCTGGGGCGCTGAAAACCCTGGATCTGGCGAACATCTTCAATACCTTCCCGGCGACCCAGAAAATTCAGGTACAACTGATTGGCCCGAGCGGTCAGCAGGGTGTGGAAGTGACGTCCAAGGCGGCGGCACTGAAATTTTGACATCCTGAATGTTTGAATACCTGTAGGAGCGAGCTTGCTCGCGATGGAGGTCAACGATAACGCGGGCTGCCTGATTCCCTGCGGCGGTCTTGAGTCCATCGCGAGCAAGCTCGCTCCTACAGGGGGCGGTGTAGCAATTTTTAATCACTAACCGGTTTCACATGACCCAAGCACTCATCGAATTGTCCGACCTGGGCTTCAGCTGGCCCGGTCACCCGCCACTGCTGGATATCCCGGCGTTTCGCCTGGAACGGGGGGAGACCCTGTTTCTCAAGGGGCCGAGCGGCAGTGGCAAGACCACCCTGCTCGGCCTGCTGGGCGGTGTGCAGAAGCCTGATCGCGGCAGCATTCGCCTGCTCGGCCAGGAACTGACGCAGCTCGGCGCCGGCGCGCGGGATCGCTTTCGCGTCGATCATACCGGCTACATCTTCCAGCAGTTCAACCTGCTGCCGTTTCTCTCGGTGCGCGAGAACGTCGAACTGCCCTGCCACTTTTCCAAACTGCGCGCCACCCGGGCGAAACAGCGCCATGGCAGCGTCGACCAGGCCGCCGCCACTCTGCTGGCGCACCTGGGCCTGAAGGATGAAAGCATCCTCGGTCGCCGTGCCGACTCGCTGTCCATCGGCCAGCAACAGCGGGTGGCCGCCGCCCGTGCCTTGATCGGCCAGCCGGAACTGGTGATCGCCGACGAGCCGACTTCTGCGCTGGACTACGACGCCCGGGAAAACTTCATTCGCCTGCTGTTCGCCGAATGCCGGGAAGCCGGGTCGAGCCTGCTGTTCGTCAGCCACGACCAGAGCCTCGCGCCGCTGTTCGATCGCAACCTGTCGCTGGCCGAACTCAATCGCGCCGCCACGCCTGCAGAGGTCTGAGATGTATTTGTTTCGTCTAGCCATGGCCAGCCTGGCTAACCGTCGTTTCACCGCGATCCTCACCGCCTTCGCCATCGCCCTGTCGGTCTGCCTGTTGCTGGCCGTGGAACGGGTGCGCACCGAAGCCAAGGCCAGTTTCGCCAGCACCATCAGCGGCACCGACCTGATTGTCGGCGCCCGCTCGGGCTCGGTGAACCTGCTGCTGTACTCGGTGTTCCGCATCGGCAATGCCACCAACAACATTCGCTGGGACAGCTTCGAACACTTCGCCAGCAACCCGAAAGTGAAGTGGGCGATCCCGATGTCCCTGGGCGACTCCCACCGTGGCTATCGCGTGATGGGCACCACCGAGGCGTACTTCGAGCACTACCAGTACGGCCGCCAGCAACACCTGGCACTGGCCGACGGCCGAGCCTTCGCCACCGATCCCTTCGAAGTGGTGCTCGGCGCCGAAGTGGCCGAGGCGCTGCACTACAAGCTCGGCGACAAACTGGTACTGGCCCACGGCGTGGCCGCAATCAGCCTGGTCAAGCACGACGACAAGCCCTTCACCGTGGTCGGCATCCTCGCGCGCACCGGCACGCCGGTGGATCGCACGCTGCACATCAGCCTCGGTGGCATGGAGGCGATCCACATCGACTGGCACAACGGTGTTCCAGCGCGCGGCAACGAGCGGATCAGTGCCGATCAGGCGCGCAACATGGACCTCAAGCCGCAAGCGATCACGGCGTTCATGCTGGGCCTGAACAGCAAGATTTCGACCTTCGCGCTGCAGCGTGAAATCAACGAGTTCCGCGGCGAGCCGATGCTGGCGATCCTGCCGGGTGTGGCGCTGCAAGAGCTGTGGAGCCTGATGAGCACCGCGGAAAAAGCCTTGTTCGTGGTGTCGTTGTTTGTGGTGCTGACCGGGTTGATCGGCATGCTCACGGCGATCCTCACCAGCCTCAACGAACGTCGGCGCGAGATGGCCATCCTGCGTTCGGTCGGTGCCCGGCCTTGGCATGTCGCGACACTGCTGGTACTGGAGGCGTTCGCCCTGGCGTTGTCAGGGGTGATTGCCGGCGTGGCCCTGTTGTACCTGGGTATCGCCGCGGCCCAGGGCTACGTGCAGGCCAACTATGGCTTGTACCTGCCCCTGGCCTGGCCGAGCGAGTATGAATGGACGCTGCTCGGTGGCATCCTGTGCGCCGCGCTGCTGATGGGCAGCGTGCCGGCCTGGCGCGCCTATCGCCAATCCCTGGCCGATGGCCTGTCGATCCGATTGTGAGGAAGTCCATGATGCCCCGCGCCCTGCTTGCGCTGTTGATGCTGGTTGCCCTGCCCCTGTGGGCGGCCGAGCCGAAAGAACTGACTTGGTCGGAAATGATCCCGCCCGATGCCATGCCTGAAGTGCCGGACATGCGCCCCATGCACGACCTTTCGCAACTGGGCAATGCGCTGTCGGCGGAGTCGGCGCCAGCGGCCAAGCAGTCGATGCCGAATGCGCCGGTGGTGAAGAGTCTGGACGGACAGAACATTCGCCTGCCGGGCTACATCGTGCCGCTGGAAGTCAGCGAAGAAGGCCGCACCACGGAGTTCCTGCTGGTGCCGTATTTCGGCGCCTGCATTCACGTGCCGCCACCGCCGTCCAACCAGATCGTGCATGTGAAAAGTGAAGTCGGGGTGAAGCTCGACGAACTGTATCAGCCGTACTGGATCGAGGGAGCAATGCAGGTGAAAGCGTCGACCAGTGAGCTGGCCGATGCTGGGTATCAGATGGAGGCGGACAAGATCTACATGTATGAATTGCCGGAGTAAGTGCGGCAATTTATTCATCGCCAATCAGCCATCGCGAGCAGGCTCGCTCCCACAGTAGCAGGGGTTGTTCACACACATTGTGTTCAACGCAAAACCTTGTGGGAGCGAGCCTGCTCGCGATGGTTCCACAAAAAAACACGCATCACTGTTTCATTGAGCTGAATCAAAAGACCATATCAGACGGCTCCGTACCATTAGGACATCAAATTTAAAACGTCCTTTGGGAGCCTCCATGCACAAGTCTTTGCTCAGCGCTTCGTTGTTCGCCCTCGCACTCGCCGCGCCAATCGCCCACGCTCACGAAGCCGGCGACATCCTCATCCGTGCCGGTGCGATCACCGTCAACCCGAAAGCCGACAGCTCCAGCGTCAAGGTCGATCAGGGGCCTCTGAAAGGTGCTGATCTGGGCGGCAAGGCAACCATGGACAGCGACACCCAACTGGGTCTGAACTTCGCTTACATGCTCGACAGCCACTGGGGTATCGAGCTGCTGGCCGCCACCCCGTTCCAGCACGACGTGAAGATCAAGAACACCGCCCTGGCCCCGGCCAACGGCAAGCTCGGCAGCCTGAAACACCTGCCGCCAACCCTGAGCGTCGTGTACTACCCGCTGGACGCCAAGTCGGCGTTCCAACCGTATGTTGGCGCCGGTATCAACTACACCTGGATCTTCGACGAAGACCTGAGCAGCGGCGCCAAGTCCAACGGCTTCAGCAACTTCAAGGCGAAAAACTCCTGGGGCATGGCGTTCCAGGTCGGTGCCGACTACATGATCACCGACAACATCCTGCTCAACGCCCAAGTGCGCTACATCGACATCGACACCCAGGCGACCGTGGAAAACAATGCCGTCGCAGCGGGCACCCGCGCCAAGGTCAATGTGGATGTCGACCCGCTCATCTACATGGTCGGCCTGGGCTACAAGTTCTAAAAATCGTTCACGTGGTGGGAACGAGCTGCAAAAAAAAGGCGCCTGCGAAGGCGCCTTTTTCTATGGCAACGCAGTCCGCTCAGCGACCCAGCAAACGCGCCAGGCCGACACTCATCGACGTCCGGGCAGGCAAGACAAAACGCGCCTGCAAGCGCTGGTTGTTCGCCCGTGAATGGCGGATATCCCCGGAACGCGCCGGACCGTAATTCACCGGTGGCAGTTCGCCGACCACCTCTTCCAACGCATCCAGCATCTGCTTGAGGCTGGTTGCCTGGTTCCAGCCGACGTTGATCGCCCCCGCCTCAACCTGGGGTTGCTCGAGTGCCTGTACCAGCAGGTCCACCAGATCGGCGACGAAAACAAAATCCCGCGTCTGCTCACCGTCGCCGAACACGCTGATCGGCAGGCCCTTCTGCGCACGCTCACTGAAAATACTGATCACCCCGGAGTACGGCGAGGACGGATCCTGGCGCGGGCCGAAGATGTTGAAGAAGCGGAAAATCACCGGCTCCAGTTTGTGCTCGCGGTGGTAGAAATCGAAGTAGTATTCGCTGGCCAGTTTGTCCGAGGCGTACGGCGTCAACGGCTCCTTGGGCGTGTCTTCGTTGATCGACTCGCCTTCGCCGTTGTTGCCATAGACCGCCGCGCTGGAAGCGAACAGCACGCGCTTGACGCCCGCCTGGCGCATGGCCTCGCAGACATTGAGCGAACCTATGAAATTGCTCTGGTGGGTCTTCACCGGATCGTCCACCGAAGCCTGCACCGACGCCACCGCAGCCAGGTGCACCACCGCGCTGCAACCGCGCATGGCCTGTGCGACCAGCGCCGCATCGGCGACATCGCCGACCATCAGCTCTACCTTGGGGTTATCCAACGGCAGGTTGCTGCGCTTGCCCGTGGACAAGTCATCGAGAATGCGCACCGAGCGGCCTTTGGCAAGCAAGGCGTCAGTCAGGTGCGAGCCGATGAAGCCGGCGCCGCCGGTAATGAGAACGGGGCCGTCAGCCATGGCGATAGAACCTGTCGAGTAGACCCGGGAGCGCCGCACGCCAGGCGCGAGGCTTGATCCCGAAAGTGTGAAGGATTTTCTTGCAGGCCAGCACCGCGTGTTGTGGCTCTTCGGCGGCGTCCGGGCGCGCGGCGTGTGCCTGGGCGGTCGGTTCCTCGATGGCCAGCGGATGCAGCGCGCGCGCCTCGGTCAGAATTGCCTGGCCCAGCGCCAGCGGTGTGGTCGCTTCGTGTCCGGCGTAGTGGTAGGTGCCCCACAGCGGCGCCGCGCAGTCGAGCTGCTTGAGCACCGAAATGATCACCCGGGCCGCGTCGTCCACGGGCGTCGGGTTGCCGCGACGATCGTCAGCCATCAACAGCTCTTCGGGGTTTTCCGCACGGGCGAGGAAACGCCCGAGGGTACCTTCGGGGCTGTCGTCGAGCAGCCAGCCGAAACGCAGCAACACATGTTGCGGGCAGGTGGCACGCACGCTCTGCTCGATCCGCCACAACGCCTGGCCGCGCAGCCCCAGGGGCACCGGCTCGTCCTTTTCGCTGTAGGCCGTCGCACGGGAGCCGTCGAACACGCGATAGCTCGACGGTTGCAGCAGGACGATGTCGTGATGCTGGCACAACTCGGCCAGCCGCTCGATGGCCCGCTCCTGCCCGGCCAGACGCGACTCGCTGACCGTCTCCGCCTGGAACCAGTCGAAGTAGTAGGCAAGGTTGATCAACGCATCCGGGCGGGTGTCGTCGAGCAGTTGCGTCAGGCTCGCGGCATCCCAGCCGTCCTGCGGTGGGCGGGGGGCGAGGAAGCCGATGTCTTCCTCCGCACCGAGGCGAATCAGCGCCTGCCCAAGGGCATTTCCGCCGCCCAGTAACATAAGGCGCATTCGCATAGAGTCAGCAGGCCCAGTCTTGTTGGAGAAATGATAGTTGTCGGAATCGTTGCATTTTGCGGGTTTAGTGCGCAACCGTCATCCGTAAAGTGTCGATGTCCGGGTCTTGTGGTGTTGCGACTGGCCCCATCGCGAGCAGGCTCGCTCCCACAATAGATTTGCCTACACCGCCCCACTGTGGGAGCGAGCCTGCTCGCGATGGGGCCAGCAAAGATCTTGAACGGTACTTGCATCTTCCCACCCCCACCCGCATAACTGACCCCATGAACCTGCCCATCCCCGCAGACAGTGCCCTGAGCGGCTTTCACCCGGCCGTCAGCGCCTGGTTCAACAGCACATTCGCGTCGGTGACCGCCGCCCAGGCCCGGGCGTGGCCGCTGATCCGCCAGCACCGCTCGACTTTGATCGCCGCACCGACTGGCTCCGGCAAGACCCTCACTGCGTTTCTCGCCGTGCTCGACGACCTGGTCCACCGCGGCCTGGAAAACGCCGACGGCTTGCCCGACGAAACGCTGGTGGTCTATGTCTCGCCACTCAAGGCGTTGTCCAACGACATCCAGATCAACCTGCAAACCCCGCTGGCCGGGATCACCGCACAGCTACGCGCCCTGGGTCTGCCGGAACTGCGGATCAACACCGCCGTGCGCACCGGCGACACCCCGCAAAAAGAGCGTTCGGCGATGCGCAAGACCGCGCCGCATATCCTGGTGACTACGCCGGAATCGCTCTACGTGCTGCTCGGCTCCGATTCCGGCCGGCAGATGCTCAAGACCACCCGTACGGTAATCGTCGACGAAATCCACGCGATTGCCGCCAGCAAACGCGGCAGCCACCTGGCCCTGAGCCTGGAGCGCCTGCAGGCGCTGTGCCGCGCACCCTTGATGCGCATCGGCCTGTCCGCCACGCAAAAGCCCATTGAGGCGGTGTCGCGTTTTCTGGTCGGCCACCAGCGGCCCTGCGAAATCATCGACATCGGCCACGCCCGCCCACGGGACCTGGGCATTGAAGTGCCGCCAGTGCCGTTGTCGGCGGTGATGGCCAATGATGTCTGGGAGCTGGTCTATGACCGCCTCGCCGCCCTCGCCCGCGAGCACCGCACCACGCTGATCTTCGTCAACACCCGGCGCCTGGCCGAACGCCTGAGCCGGCACTTGAGCGAGCGCCTGGGCAAGCAGGCGGTGGCCGCCCACCACGGCAGCCTGGCCAAGGAGTTTCGCCTGGACGCCGAGCAGCGGCTCAAGCGTGGCGAACTGCAAGTGCTGATCGCCACGGCGTCGCTGGAGTTGGGGATCGACATCGGCGACGTCGACCTGGTCTGCCAGATCGCCTCGCCGCGCTCGATTGCCGGTTTTCTGCAACGGGTCGGCCGCTCCGGTCACCAGGTCGGCGGCACGCCCAAGGGCCGCCTGTTCGCCACCACCCGCGACGACCTGATCGAATGCACCGCCTTGCTCGACTGCGTGCGCCGCGGTGAACTCGACATCCTGCAGATCCCCCAGGCGCCGCTGGACGTGCTGGCCCAGCAGATCATCGCTGAGGTCAGTTGCCAGGAATGGCAGGAACAGGCGTTGCTGGACCTGTTCCGCAAGGCGTCGCCCTACGCAGGTCTGGACGAAAAACACTATCAGGCGCTGCTGCAGATGCTCGCCGAAGGCTACAACGGTCGCCAGGGCATCCGCAGCGCGTTCTTGCACCGCGACGCCGTGACCCGCACCTTGCGCGCCCGTCGGGGCAGCCGGCTGACCGCGGTGACCAGCGGCGGCACCATCCCCGACAACGCCGACTACAGCGTGCTGCTCGAACCCCAGGGCCTGAACATCGGCAGCGTCAACGAAGACTTCGCCGTGGAAAGCATTGCCGGCGATGTCTTCCAGTTGGGCAACACCTCGTACCGCATTCTGCGGATCGAGACCGGCAAGGTTCGGGTCGAGGACGCCCAGGGGCAACCACCGACCATTCCGTTCTGGCTTGGCGAAGCACCGGGGCGCAGCGCCGAACTGTCGTTCGCCGTGGCACGCCTGCAAGGGCATCTCGATACACTGCTGGGCGCTACCCCCGGCCAGCTGCAACCGGCTCTCGACTGGCTGACCGGTACCCTGGGCCTGGACCTCGCCGCCGCAGAGCAACTGGTGGAATACCTGGCCCGAGCGCGCCTGGCGCTAGGCGCCCTGCCCTCCCAGGACACCTTGCTGATGGAGCGCTTTTTCGACGAGTCCGGCGGCACCCAGTTGATCATCCACACGCCGTTTGGCAGCCGCATCAACCGCGCCTGGGGCCTGGCCCTGCGCAAGCGTTTTTGCCGCACCTTCAACTTCGAATTGCAGGCTGCGGCCAGCGAAGACGCGATTGTCCTGTCGTTGTCCACCAGCCACAGCTTCGAACTGGATGAGGTCTGGCGTTACCTGCACAGCAACAGCGCCGAGCACCTGCTGATCCAGGCGGTGCTCGAAGCCCCGCTGTTCGGCGTGCGTTGGCGCTGGAACGCCGGGGTCGCGCTGGCGCTGCCGCGCTTCACCGGCGGGCGCAAGGTCGCCCCGCAGATCCAGCGGATGAAAAGCGAAGACCTGATCGCCAGCGTGTTTCCCGACCAGATCGCCTGCGTGGAAAACCTCGCCGGCGAGCGTGAAGTGCCTGACCATCCGCTGGTGGAACAGACCCTAGACGATTGCCTGCACGAAGCCATGGACTGCGAAGGCTGGCTCAACCTGCTGCGGCGCATGGAGCGTGGCGAAGTGCGCCTGATCAGCCGTGACCTGCCGGCGCCCTCGCCGCTGGCGGCAGAGATCCTCAGCGCACGGCCCTACACCTTTCTTGACGACGCGCCGCTGGAAGAGCGACGCACGCAAGCGGTGCTCAACCGCCGCTGGAGCGATGCGCAATCGACCGACGACCTTGGTGCCCTGGATGCCGAGGCGATCCAGGCCGTGCGCGAGGAAGCCTGGCCAACGCCGGCCAGCGTCGATGAAATGCACGAGGCACTGATGAGCCTCGCCTGCATCAGCGACGCCGAGGCACAGGCCAATGCGCATTGGCATGAATGGTTGAACACCCTCGCCGAACGTGGCCGCGCCAGCCGCCTGCACTTGGCGGACGGACAGTCGTTGTGGGTGGCGCTGGAACGGCTGACCTGCCTGCAAGCGATTTATCCACAGGCGCAACTGCAGCCGCCGTTGCAGGCATTGCCGGGCTTCGATGAAGCCTGGGAGGTGGACGAAGCCGTTGTGGAAGTCATCCGCGCGCGGCTCGGTGCCTTTGGTCCTCTGCCGCTCAGTGCGATTGCCGAGCCCCTTCGATTGCCCGTGGCGCCAGTCACCCAGGCGCTGGCGCAACTGGAGCGCGAGGGTTACGTGCTGCGTGGTTTCTTCAGCCCCGGCGCGGACCAGGAGCAATGGTGCGAGCGGCATCTGCTGGCACGGATTCATCGCTACACGGTCAAGCGCCTGCGCCGGGAAATCGAACCGGTGGCGTTGCAGGACTTCATGCGTTTCCTGTTCGACTGGCAGCACCTGTCCACCGCCACCCAGGGCAAGGGCAGCGCGGTATTGCCGGTGATTATCGACCAGTTCGAAGGCTACCCCGCTGCCGCGTCGGCCTGGGACAGCGACATCCTGCCGGCCCGTATCAAGGATTACTCGGCCAGTTGGCTGGACGAGCTGTGCCGCAGCGGCAAGCGTGTGTGGATGCGCCTGAACGCCCAGCACAAAGGCGCCAGCAACGCCCTGCGCAGCACGCCGATCGTGCTGCTGCCACGCAGTCAGGTTGGCTTGTGGAGCAGCCTGACCCAGCAGACCCCGCTCGACGAACTGTCGCCCAAGGCGCAAAAGGTGCATGACGCCCTGCGCCAGCACGGCGCGCTGTTTTTCGACGAGCTGATTCATGAAGCTCACCTGCTACGCACCGAGCTGGAAATCGCCTTGCAGGAACTGGTCGGCGCCGGCTGGGTGAACGCCGACAGCTTTGCCGGCTTGCGTGCCTTGATCACACCGGCCAGCAAACGCCAGGCCCGTAGCAGCCGCCGCGGACGGGGCGCGTTCATCGGCGGCATGGACGATGCCGGGCGCTGGGCCTTGCTACGGCGCGGCTCGCCGGCACCGGTGACGGACAAGCCGCCGCCGATTGCCGGCGAGACGTTGGAACACGTCGCCATGACCCTGCTGCGGCGTTACGGCGTGGTGTTCTGGCGCCTGCTGGAGCGCGAAGCCGACTGGCTGCCGAGCTGGCGCGAGTTGCTGCGTACCCTGCATCGACTCGAAGCCAGGGGCGAGATACGGGGTGGGCGGTTTGTCAGTGGCCTGGCCGGCGAACAATTCGCCTTGCCCGAGGCGATTCCCTTACTGCGCGAAGTGCGCCGGCGTGAGCATGACGCCAGCCTGATCGCGGTGTGCGGGGTCGACCCGCTGAACCTGGCCGGCACCCTGCTGCCGGGAGCGAAGGTGCCGGCACTGGCGAGCAACCGCCTGGTGTACCGCGACGGGTTGCCTGTGGCGGCATTGATTGCTGGCAAGCCAGTGTTCTGGGTGGAGGCGGATCTGGAGTTGCAGCGTAAGTTGATTCGGCATTGAGGTTGTTAGATCTGGCCTCATCGCGAGCAGGCTCGCTCCCACAGATGATCTTCTGTGAACAACATGCCCTGTGGGAGCGAGCCTGCTCGCGATAGGGCCAGCCGCCGCCCCCCAATACCTTAAGTCCGCGAAGCATCCGGCAACACCACCCCCACCTGCTCCTTCTGTACCGCCTCCTCACCCCCCTGCCGCTTGGGAATGAAAACCTGCTGTGGATAAGTCTGCGCGAAATGCACCGACGGGCTGTTATCCACAAGCTTTTTCAAGCGCTGGTTGAACGCCCGGCTCACCGCATACTGTCCACCCGAGACCGTGCGGAACTGCGCCGTCAGCACCACGCCGTTGAGGTCCATCTTGTCGACACCGAACACATCCAGCGGCCCTTGCAGGTTGTACTTGAGGAACGCGTCCTCGCGAATCGAATCCCCCGCCTCGCGGATCAGCGCGATGGCCTCATCGACATCGGAGTCGTAGGTGAACTGCACCGAGAAAAACGCGAAGGCGAATTGCCGCGATTGATTGGTGACCGCCTTGATCTGGCCGAACGGCACCGAATGCACGAAGCCCTTGCCGTCGCGCAGGCGCAAGGTGCGGATGGTCAGGCCCTCGACCGTGCCGGCGTGCCCGGAATCGAGCACCACCCAGTCGCCCACCGACAGGGTGTCTTCGATGATGATGAACAGACCGGTGATCACATCCTGCACCAGTTGCTGCGAACCAAAACCAATGGCCAGGCCGACCACCCCGGCACCCGCCAGCAATGGGGCGACGTTGATCCCCAGGTTGGCCATGGTGGTGATCGCACAGATCACCACCAGGATGATTTTGATCGCGTTACGCAGCAGCGGCAGGATGGTCTTGACCCGCGTACTCGGCTGACGCGCCGAGCGTTTGTTGACCGGCGGTTTCAACGCTTCCTGGATCGCCGTGTCGAGTACCACCCACAACAACCACGTCACCAGCAGGATCAGGCCGATGCTGCTCAGCGAATCACTGATCGCCCTCCCCACCGTGTTGCGCTCGGCGAATTCGAACAGCGAAATGCCCCAGATCCGCCCGAGGATTTCGATAAAGGCCACCGCCATGACGATGCGCAGCAGCGCATGCAGCAAACTGAGGAAACGCTCCTTGTAGGCGCTGCTGCGCTGGATCGCCTCGGCTTTGCGTGATTTGAACAGGTGCTGGAACACCGTGCTCAGGAACACGGTGGCGATCAGCAGCACGGTGGTGAACAACGCGCAGCGCAGGGCTTTCTGGTTGTCCTCGCCGACACCGATCAGGTTGATCACCGAGACCAGCACCATCAACAGGATCGGCAGGTACCAGAGCCCGGAAAAGATCCGCAGCGATTCCTGCAGCGAAGGCTGTTTCAGGCGCTGCGTCAGCGAACGGTTACGAATCAGGTGCGCGACCGGCCGGCGCAGGCGTATCACCAGCAGGCCAAAGATGATCGAGGCGAACAGGCCGGTGAACACCGCGATGCTGCTGGTAAGGTTGCCACCGATCTGCCGGGCGATCTGTGGGCTGGTCAGCGCATCGCTGAGGGCGGCGAGAAAGCCGATGAGGAACAGCGGGCGTGGGCAGTAATCGCGGATGATCTGCACCGCCGGGCGCTTGTGGCCGGTCTTGAACAGCACCACCACGCACAGGAACATCGACGTGGAAAAAATACCGCTGCTGGTGGCGTAGGCAAAACACAGCGCCAGCGCGCGGCCCACCGAGACCGGCATGAAATGGCTGACGTACAGGGTGAGCGGCAGGCAGATCAGCGCCGGTAACGTATAGGGCAACACATAACCGAGCAGGTCCTGAGCACGATGGCGCTGGCGCAGCCAGCGGCCCCGGCTCAAGCGCCTGGCCAGCAAGCCGCCGAGCACCGTGAGCAGGGCGAACACGCCCAGCCACACCCCGGACAGCAACAGGAAATCGCCGACCACGCTCATCGGCGAACGCGACGACGGCTGGTTCACCAGCTTGCCGACCTCGTCCGCCGCCCGGTCCGCACGCAGGCGCCAGGCGTCTACCAGGTTTTCGTTGAGGTCGAGTTTTTCCTGGACGTCGTCGATGCTGGAACTGATGGCTCCCAGCAACCCGCCCTGGACCAACGGCTCGGGCTTGGCCGGCTCTTCCTCGGTGGCAGCGGGAACACCCGGCAGCGTGGCGGCCTCCAGCTCGTTGCTGCCCAGAAACAGCAAAGCCCCCAGTAACATCGCGGTCTTGAACTTGAGCAAAACGAAGCGCTCCTTGACAAGGGTCTGTCAGGAAACTGATCAGCATTTGCCCAGCAAGTTCGGTTTTTGCTGTTCGATGATCGTTCCCACGCTCTGCGTGGGAACGCCTCCACGGACGCTCCGCGTTCGGCGTTGGATGGGTACGCAGAGCGTCCCGGGCTGCATTCCCACGCGGAGCGTGGGAACGATCATCGCCGGTATGACCGTCCGTATTTTCGCCGAAACTTTCGCCGCCCTCGCGCAGTCAGCCAATAAATGGGGCTACTCGGACGGGAGGCGACATGGCGGCGATTCACATCGGTATTTCAGGTTGGCGCTACACGCCCTGGCGGGGGGATTTCTACCCGAAGGGGCTGACCCAGAAGCGCGAATTGCAGTTCGCCTCCCGGGCCGTCAACAGTATCGAAATCAATGGATCGTTTTACGCCCTGCAACGGCCGGAACGTTACGCCCAGTGGTACGACGAAACCCCGAGGGGCTTCGTGTTCAGCGTCAAGGCGCCGCGCTTCATTACCCACATCCGGCGCCTGCGCGACATCCACACGCCCCTGGCCAATTTCTTCGCCTCCGGGGTGCTGGAACTCAAGGAAAAACTCGGCCCGATCCTCTGGCAATTTCCACCCACCTTCAAATTCGACCCCCAACTGTTCGAGCACTTCCTCGACCAATTGCCCCACGACACCCTCGAGGCCGCTGCCCTCGCCCGTCAGCATGACGCCCACCTGCACGGGCAGGCCAGCACGAAGGCGTACAAAAAAAAGCCGTTGCGTCATGCCGTGGAGATCAGGAATGACACCTTCATCGACCCGGAGTTTGTCCGCCTGCTCAAGCGCCACAACGTCGCGCTGGTGATCGCCGACACGGCCGGCAAATGGCCCTATCGCGAAGACCTCACCAGTGACTTCGTGTACCTGCGCCTGCACGGCGCCGAAGAACTCTACGCCAGTGGTTACACCCCGCAGGCACTCAATCGCTGGGGCGAACGGATCGAAGCGTGGCACCACGGCCGGCAACCTTCGGACCCGCACCTGATCGCGCCGCGACAAAAACCCAGGGCGCGCAAATCCCGTGAAGTGTTCTGTTATTTCGACAACGACATCAAGGTCCGCGCGCCCTACGATGCCCGCCGCCTACTCAAGCACTTCGACCTGGACAAGCACCTTGCGACCGCCCCCGGCGAACCGGCGGCCGAAGGGGTGCTGCCATGAATGAGTCCGCGCCGTTCAGCACCGCCGAAGGCCCGACGCCAACCGTGACGTGCGTACATCGTTTCACCGTACTGACGGTCAATACGCACAAGGGCTTCACCGCGCTCAACCGACGATTCATCCTGCCGGAACTGCGCGAGGCCGTGCGCAGTGTCTCGGCCGACGTGGTGTTCCTGCAGGAAGTCCATGGGGCCCACGAACATCATCCGCAGCGCTACAGCAACTGGCCGACGATGCCGCAATACGAATTCCTCGCCGACTCGCTGTGGCCGCAGTTCGCCTACGGTCGCAACGCGGTGTACCCGGCGGGCGATCACGGCAACGCGCTGCTGTCGAAATTCCAGATCATCCGGCACGACAACCTCGACGTGTCCATCAGCGGCCACGAGAACCGCGGCCTGCTGCATTGCGTATTACGCCTGCCCGGCGAAGGACCGCAATTGCATGCGATCTGCGTGCATCTGGGGCTGCGCGAAACCCATCGCAATGCCCAGTTGAAACTGCTCGCCCGGCTTCTCGACGAGCTGCCGAGCGAAGCCCCGGTGATCGTCGCCGGTGACTTCAACGACTGGCGCCAGCGTGCCGACGCACTGCTCAAGCCCTGTGGCCTGCGCGAGGTGTTCGCCGAGCACCACGGCAAACCGGCGCGCAGCTTTCCGGCGCGGTTACCGGCCCTGCGCCTGGACCGCATTTACGTGCGCAACCTCAAGGCCAGTCGCCCGCAAGTCCTGGCGTCGCGGCCCTGGTCACACCTTTCCGACCACGCACCGCTGTCGGTGGAGATCGAGTTATGAGCAGCGCCCCACTGGAAGAGCCGCGGGTGGAACATCTGCCCACCGACCAGGCGATACGCGAACCCGGCGTGGCCGACATCGAGTACGGCTGGCAGGGTAATAACCTGGTGAAATTGCTGGAAAACGGCGAAGACTATTTCCCCAGGGTGTTCGAGGCCATGCGCGAGGCCAAGACGGAAATCCTCCTGGAAACCTTCATCGTATTCGAGGACAAGGTCGGCCACGAGTTGCAGCAAGTGCTGATCGAGGCGGCGCAACGTGGCGTGCGCGTCACCGCCAGTTTCGACGGGTTCGGCTGTGGAGAACTGACCACCGGCTATCTCACGGCACTGAGCGCGGCCGGGGTGCACATCCAGATGTTCGATCCGGCCCCCAAGCATCTGGGCTTTCGCACCAACTGGTTTCGCCGTCTGCACCGCAAGATTGTGGTGGTCGACGGCACCCTGGCGTTCATTGGCGGGATCAACTTTTCCGCCGATCATCTGGGCGACTTCGGGCCCGAGGCCAAGCAGGATTATTCGGTGGAAGTGCAAGGCCCGGCAGTGGCCGACATTCATCATTTCGCCCTGCTGCAAAGCGGGCGCCCAGCGCGGGCCAAATACTGGTGGCAACGCCGCCGGCAGCGCCGCTCGGAACTGGCGCTCAGCGATCACGATGGCCAGGTGCGTCTGGTCTATCGCGACAACGGTGATCACAACACCGATATCGAAGAGGTTTACCGGCAAGTCCTGCGTACCGCCCAACGGCGTGTGGTGATCGCCAACGCGTACTTCTTTCCCGGTTACCGATTACTGCGCGAGATCCGCAACGCCGCCCGTCGGGGTGTCGATGTGCGCCTGATCCTGCAAGGCCAACCCGACATGCTGGTGGCCAAGCTGGCGGCACGCATGACGTATGACTACCTGCTCAAGTCCGGCGTGAAGATCTACGAGTACTGCGAGCGACCGCTGCACGGCAAAGTCGCGCTGGTAGATGAAGACTGGAGCACCGTCGGTTCGAGCAACCTCGACCCGCTGAGCCTGTCGATGAACCTGGAAGCCAACGTGCTGATCCGTGACCGGGTGTTCAATCAGGAACTGTTCGATCGCCTGGAAATCCTCAGTGAACACCATTGCAAGGCCATGGATCCGGAAAAAGCCCCGCGCGGGCGAATCTGGCACATGACCGTGGGCTTTCTGGTGTTTCACTTTCTACGGCACTTCCCGGCCTGGGCGGGCTGGCTGCCAGCGCACAAACCGCGCTTGAAACCCTTCACTCACCTCGCCGGGGACGATCGCCATGGACCGCGCTGACACTCATTCGTCCACTCACGAAGACAGCGCCCAACCGTCACGCTGGAGCCGCTGGAAAAAACCGCTGACGATGCTGTTTTTCCTCGCGTTGATCGTCTTGCTGACGATGCTGGCCCAGCGCATCGAATGGAGCGAGGTGTTCGAAACGCTCGTCGACTTCAAGGTCCGCACCCTGATCATCGCCGCCGGGCTGACCTTGTTGAGTTTTCTGACCTACGCCAGTTATGACCTGATCGGGCGGACGTACATCCGTCAGGACCTGACCTGGAAACAGATCCTGCCGGTGGGCATCATCAGCTACGCCTTCAACCTCAACCTCAGTGCCTGGGTCGGCGGTATCGCCATGCGCTTTCGCCTGTATTCACGCCTGGGGGTGAGCAAGGGCAACATCGCGAAAATCCTCGGCCTGAGCCTGACCACCAACTGGTTCGGCTACATGCTGATTGCCGGCGCGGTGTTCAGCAGCGGTCTGGTGCGCATGCCGCCTGGCTGGAAACTCAGCAGCGACGCGCTGCAGGTGGTCGGGGTCGTGCTGTTGCTGGTCAGCGCCGGTTACCTGGCCGCGTGCCGTTTTTCCAAACGCCGCGAGTGGTCGATTCGCGGCGTGGAAATCAATCTGCCGTCGGTGCGCATGGCGATCCTGCAACTGGCGCTGGGCGCGCTGAACTGGTCGCTGATGGCCGCCGTGATCTTCACCCTGCTGCCGAGCAAACTGGATTATCCACTGGTGCTCGGGGTGTTGCTGATCAGCGCCATCGCCGGGGTCATCACGCACATCCCGGCAGGGCTTGGGGTGCTGGAAGCGGTGTTCGTCGCGCTGTTGCAGCACGAAGCCTCACGCGGCAGCCTGGTGGCCGGGCTGCTGGCGTATCGGGCGATCTATTTCATCCTGCCGCTGTTGATTACCCTGGTGATGTACCTGGTGGTGGAGGCGAAGGCGAAGTCGTTGCGGATTGCCAAGAAGCCCAAGTGATCTTGGGGTACCCCTCGCGAGCAGGCTCGCTCCCACAGGGATTCATGAGCGGCAGAGATCCCCTGTAGGAGCGAGCTTGCTCGCGATGGGGCCAATAAGGCCACCCCATCACTTCGACTGAATGATGCTCAACCGCTCCCCCACCACCATCTCGGTAATCCAGTCCACCAGGATCGAGGTGTAGGCCTGCTGCGAAACCGGCTCGCTCAGCGCATGGTCGGCGCCGTCGATGATCCGGTGGGTCAGCGAATGCGTCTGCTGGCACGCCGCGCGGTAACTCATGATCGTCGCATGGGGCACGTAATCGTCGGTCTCCGATTGCACCAGCAACACATCCCCGGTGAACTGCGAACAGGCGTGCAAGGCGCGGTTGCTGTCAGCGCGCACCAGGGTACTGCGGTAATCGCGCAGGTCCATCTTGTCCAGATCACGCTTGGGCGTGTGCCACTGCTCGTCGCGATACAGCGCCGGCACCCGCAGCGCCAGCCAGCGCACCGGGCGCAGCGAGGTCAGGATCGACGCCAGGTAACCGCCGTAACTGGTGCCGACCACGGCAATCGCCGAAGTGTCGAGCGCCGGGTGGGCCAGCAGGCGGTCATACGCCGCCAGCAGGTCACGCAGGTTGTCCTCGCGGGTGACCCGAGTCAGCGGAATGCCGGTGCCACCGGTATGCCCGCGCAAATCGAAGGTCAGGCACACGCAGCCAAGGCCGGCAATGCCCTTGGCCCGTTCCAGATCACGCTCCTGGCTCCCGCCCCAGCCGTGCACGAACAGCACGCCGGGAACTTTGGATTTGGGACTGAGGAAAGTCCCGCTCATTTGCTCATCGTCGATGTCGATTTGAATGCTTTCGCTTCTAGCCGTCATAGGATTGGACCGTTACATATTTGAGGAGGAAATCACTGTTTTCCGCAGGCCCGCGATACACCTCGATGGCGTCCGCCGGCAGCGCCTGGTCGGTGTAGGTTTCCACCGAGGACACCCGGATCGCGCGCATCTGCGGGTCGTTGATGAAACTCTGCAACGCCGCCACTTCGGCGCTGCTGGCACCGCCCATGCGCCAGGACTGTTCAAGCACGCCACTGCGGCGCTTGCCGTTGCTGTCCACGCCCTGGGCGATGTCGTAATTGCGTCGTGAGGCGTAGAACGCCGGATAGGCTTCATCCGCGCAGCGGTCGAAGACCTGCGCCTGGTGAATGGCCAGTCGCACGTCATCGGGCAGTTCCAGATCGAGCAGGTCGTCGTAGTCGCCGCGCACCACGAGCAGGTTGGAACCGCCGTAGACTGCTTCGCCCTCAGCGTCGCGGGTCAGGTATTGGTCGCCGCAGTAGCTGAGCACGATGTCACCGAAAAAACTCTGACCGACGCTGTGGGTCACCACATCGTCCAGATCCTGTTCCAGCACCACGCCTTCAGTGAACAGCGCGCGGGCGTCCGGCCGGGCGAGCACGGCATCGAACTCATCCAGGCTATTGATCACTTCCTGGCCTCGTCCGGCGCAGCCATGAATCGGCTTGAGGCGAATGGGCCCGTTATAGAGCAGGCGCTCCGCCGCCGAGCGTGCGTCATCAAAAGAAAACACGCTCAGGCCGTCGAGCACCACACCGCGTACCCGCTCGGAAAACAACGGCGACCAACCGGGCGGGGCCAGGGCATTCTTGTCGCGCAGGCCATGGCTGATGGCCTTGGTGCAGATGAAGTCGTGTTCGACATAACCGCCCCAGAGATCCTCGGGCCCACGCACCCCCAGTTGCCCGGCAGCGGCGCCAACCAGCGTCTGGGTCGGTAACAGGTAAAGGTCCCGCCCCTGATGGCGCTCTGCATCGTAACTGCCGCCGTACTTGAGCCCGAGGACCTGCGCCAGCCAACGGGCCAACGCACGATTGGTCTCGACTTCATGCTCTGGAGCGTCGGGCCGCACAGAATGGGCGACCACCAGTTTCTTGCGGTTTGTTGGGGTCATGCGTCCCCCTTCAATCGGCGCTAGATGAATGTCCATGAAGGGGTGCAGAGATCAGGCCAATTGGGCCGGTGGAGAAACGTTCGGAAATTCAGCGAGTTGCGTCAGGAGCCTGATAGCGGGAGCGCTTTATTCTGCACGACGGCCCCTGCAATTTGCACGATGGTGACCGTTTGCACTAACCCTGTAGGAGCGAGCTTGCTCGCGATGGCGTCGTGTCAGTAAACAGATTTGTAGTTGACACACCGCTATCGTCGGAACGCCGCCCGGAGACAAGCTCGCTCCTACAGGGGTCATCGGTGAATGGGTTATCGGCTGCCAAACCGCGCCCGATAATCACTCGGCGCCAGCCCGGTGATTTTCTTGAAGGTCGCCCGAAACGCGCCGGGGTCCTGGTAACCCACCGTCCAGGCAATGTGGTCGATGGTGCCGTTGGTGAACTCGAGCATTTCCCGGGCCTTGCCGACGCGCAGGTGCTGACAGTATTCCGTGGGCTTGAGCCCCGTCGCCGCACGGAACCGGCGCAGGAACGTGCGCTCTTCCAGTGCCGCTCGCTCGGCCATCGCCGTCAACGAAACATCAGTCGCCCCGGTGCTTTGCAGCCAGTGTTGTACCTTGAGAATCGAGGCATCGCCATGGCTGAGAATCGGCGCGAAATTGCTGCCGCACTCACTGGCGCTGTCGCTGTGTTCCACCACCAGAAAACGCGCGGTGCCGGTGGCGATGCTCGGGCCGAGCAAGCGATCCACCAGGCGCAAACCCAGCTCCGACCAGGCCATCAAGCCGGCCGTGGTAATCAGATCGCCGTCATCGACAATCGGCGTATCGGCCTTGAGCTTGACCGCAGGATAGCGCTCGGCGAACGCCTTGGCCGAGGTCCAGTGAGTGGTGGCACTGCGACCATCGAGCAAGCCGCTCTCGGCCAACAGAATCGAGCCCACGCAAACACCGCCGACGGTCGCACCCCCGGCATGCTGCTGACGGATCCAGCTCAACAACGCCTGCGGCGCCTGGCCTTCGGAAAAGCCGGCAATCGACGGCGGGATCAGCAGCGCCACCAGACCATCGCCTGGGGCCGGATGGCTGTCGTAGACCCGCCGTGGTTCGCCATCGACCTGCCAGTGGCTGACCCGCAACAACGGCAACTGCGCGGCCTGATGGTCGGCCGCGATCCGGTTGGCCACGCCAAACAGGTCCGTCAACCCGTGCACCGCCGCCATCTGCGCACCGGGGTAGATCAGCACGCCCAGCTCGGCGATCGGCCTTTGTGCATCCATTGTCAGTTTTCCCCTTTCTATTGTCGGTGCGGCCAATCCTCGCGGAGCCGGCCAGACCCGATACTTGATTCCACACCCAACCCGCACTTCGAGGAAACCGTCATGGCCAAGCAAGCACTCATCGTAGTAGATATCCAAAACGACTACTTCCCGCAAGGCAAGTGGCCGCTGGCCGGTGCCGACGCCGCGGCAGACAACGCCGCACGCCTGATCGAAGCCTTCCGCACGGCGGGTGATTCGGTGGTACACATCCGCCACGAGTTCACCTCTCACGAGGCACCGTTTTTCACCCCGGGCTCGGACGGCGCGAAGTTGCACCCCAAAGTCCTCAACCGCGCCGACGAGCCCGTCGTGCTCAAGCACTTCGTCAACTCGTTCCGCGAAACCGAACTGAAGTCGATCCTCGACGAACAAGGTATCAAGGAACTGGTGGTGGTCGGCAGCATGAGCCACATGTGCATCGACGGCATCACCCGCGCCGCCGCCGACATGGGCTACCCGGTCACCGTCATCCACGATGCCTGCGCCTCGCGGGACCTGGAGTTCAACGGTGTGACGGTACCGGCTGCCCATGTGCACGCCGCCTTCATGGCTGCTCTGGGTTTTGCCTATGCCAAGGTGGTGGCCACTGACGAGTTCCTCGCCGCCAGCCATTGAGGGTCGAACGCCCACAAAAAAGGCCCGACGCCATGAGCGCCGGGCCTTTTTGTTTCAGATCGGGTGGAACCCTCGATCAGAACGGGATATCGTCATCGAAGCTGTCGAAATCCGGAGCCGGTTGCGGGGCGGCCTGTTGTGGCGCCGGGCGCTGCTGCGGGGCCGACTGCTGCGGACGCGGAGCCTGCTGGCGTGGGGCCGATTGCTGGTAGTTGTTGCCACCGCCTTGTTGGTCGCCCTGTTGTGGACGGCCACCGAGCAGTTGCATGGTGCCTTGCATGTCGACCACGATTTCGGTGGTGTAACGCTTGATACCGTCTTTTTCCCACTCGCGGGTCTGCAGCTTGCCTTCGATGTAGACTTGCGAACCTTTGCGCAGGTATTCGCCGGCGATTTCCGCCACTTTGCCGAACATCGACACACGGTGCCATTCGGTCTTCTCGACCTTCTGACCGGTTTGCTTGTCGGTCCACTGTTCGCTGGTCGCCAGACTCAGGTTGGTCACGGCGTTACCGTTAGGCAGGTAGCGAACTTCGGGATCCTGGCCGCAAGTGCCGACCAATATGACTTTGTTAACCCCACGGGCCATAACGTTCTCCTAGGCTTCGCACGCTGTCGCGGCCGGGTTGTTCACCAGACGCTCGAGGGTGGTGCGATCCAATAGTTCGGTGTCCAATTTGATGTAAATCGCTGCTTCGTCGGCAACGATCACTGCATCTGTTACCCCTACAACGGCCATGAGGCGCTCGACCAGGCCCGCTTCGCGGATCGCCTCGGGCGACAACGGCAAGCGCAGGCTCGTCACGTAGGGAGGTTCACGCATGGTAACAGCAAAGGCCAGCCAGATGGCAGCCAGAGCGGCGCATCCAAGGAACACAGCCGACAGGCCGCCATGCTGGAACATCCAGCCGCCGAGTATCCCGCCCAGTGCCGATCCGAGGAACTGGCTGGTGGAATACACGCCCATCGCCGTACCTTTGCCGCCCGCCGGTGAAACCTTGCTGATCAGCGATGGCAACGAAGCTTCCAGCAAGTTGAACGCGGTAAAGAACACCACCGTTCCGATCACCAGGGCCCGCAGGCTATCGCCGAACTGCCAGAAGAATAGCTCAGTGAGCATCAGCGTCAGCACCGCGCCCAACAAAACTCGTTTCATTTTGCGTTTCTTCTCGCCGTAGATAATGAACGGAATCATGGCGAAGAAGGAAATCAGCAGCGCGGTGAGGTAGACCCACCAGTGCTGCTCCTTGGGCAGCCCGGCTTTCTCGACCAGGGCCAGCGGCAAGGCGACGAAGCTGGACATCAACATCGCGTGCAACACAAAGATACCCAGGTCCAGGCGCAGCAGGTCCGGGTGCTTGAGCGTCGGCATCAGCGCCTGGCGTGCAACGCCGGACTCACGGTGCTGCAATGGCCCGGCAGCGCGCGGCACCATCACGGCAATGATCAGGATGCCCACCAATGCCATGCCGCCAGTGGCCAGGAACAGTCCGGACAGGCCGAAGGCACGGGTCAGCAGAGGCCCGACCACCATGGCGACCGCGAACGACAGGCCGATGGTCATGCCGATCATGGCCATGGCCTTGGTCCGATGCTGCTCGCGGGTCAGGTCTGACAGCAACGCCATGACCGCCGCGGAAATCGCACCGGCCCCCTGCAGGATCCGTCCGGCGATCACGCCCCAGATCGAGTCGGCGTTGGCGGCCAGCACACTGCCCAGGGCAAAGACGACCAGGCCCAGGTAAATCACCGGGCGACGACCGATACGGTCGGAAATGATGCCAAAGGGAATCTGGAACATCGCCTGGGTCAGGCCGTAAGCGCCAATCGCCAGCCCGATGAGGGCCGGGGTCGCTCCCGCCAGATCCATGCCATAGGTCGCCAGTACCGGCAGCACCATGAACATGCCAAGCATACGGAAGGCGAACACGAGGGCCAGACCGCTTGCCGCGCGGGTCTCGCTGCCACTCATGCGTTCGCTGTGGGGATCGTGCATGGAAAAACCTCGTGTGAACCGGCCGCGATTCTACCAGTCCCATCGAATGACAGGTTAAATCGCGACGCTTTGACGCGTTCCGCTGACAGACTCTTCATGTAAGAGCATCGCACACTCGCTCGATAGTGTTTATCCATCCAGTATTTGCCCGTATACTCCACGTTTTCGACGCCCGCCAAGCGAGGCCACTTTGGACAAGATCCTGATTCGTGGGGCCCGAACCCACAACCTGAAGAACATCGACCTGACCCTGCCACGGGACAAGCTGATCGTCATCACCGGCCTGTCCGGCTCCGGCAAGTCGTCGCTGGCGTTCGACACGCTGTATGCCGAGGGCCAGCGCCGCTACGTCGAATCGCTGTCGGCCTACGCCCGGCAGTTTTTGTCGATGATGGAAAAGCCCGACGTCGACACCATCGAAGGCCTGTCGCCGGCCATCTCCATCGAACAGAAGTCGACCTCGCACAACCCGCGCTCCACGGTCGGTACCATCACCGAAATCTACGATTATCTGCGCCTGCTCTACGCTCGCGTAGGTATCCCGCGTTGCCCCGACCACGACATTCCACTGGAAGCGCAAACCGTCAGCCAGATGGTCGACCTCGTCCTCGCCCAGCCCGAAGGCAGCAAGCTGATGCTGCTGGCGCCGGTCATCCGCGAGCGTAAAGGCGAGCACCTGTCGGTCTTCGAAGAGCTGCGCGCCCAGGGTTTCGTCCGTGCCCGGATCAACGGCAAGCTCTACGAGCTGGACGAAGCACCCAAGCTCGACAAGCAGAAGAAACACACGATCGACGTCGTGGTCGACCGCTTCAAGGTCCGCGCCGACCTGCAGCAGCGCCTGGCCGAATCCTTCGAGACCGCGCTGAAACTGGCAGACGGTATTGCGCTGGTCGCGCCGATGGACGACGAGCCAGGTGAAGAGATCATCTTCTCCGCGCGCTTCGCCTGCCCGATCTGTGGCCATGCCATCAGCGAGCTGGAACCCAAGCTGTTCTCTTTCAACAACCCGGCCGGCGCCTGCCCGACCTGCGACGGCCTGGGGGTCAAGCAGTTCTTCGACATCAAGCGACTGGTCAATGGCGAACTGACCCTGGCCGAAGGCGCGATTCGCGGCTGGGACAGGCGCAACGTCTATTACTTCCAGATGCTCGGTTCGCTGGCCTCGCACTACAAGTTCAGCCTGGACGTGCCGTTCAACGAACTGCCGGCTGAACAGCAGAAGGTCATTCTCCAGGGCAGCGGCTCGCAGAACGTCGATTTCAAATACCTGAACGACCGTGGCGACATCGTCAAACGTTCGCACCCGTTCGAAGGCATCGTGCCGAACCTGGAGCGTCGCTACCGTGAAACCGAATCGGCCTCGGTGCGCGAAGAACTGGCCAAGTTCCTCAGCACCCAGCCGTGCCCGGATTGCCGTGGCACCCGCCTGCGTCGCGAAGCGCGGCATGTGTGGGTGGGCGAGAAAAACCTGCCGGCGGTGACCAACCTGCCAATCGGCGATGCCTGTGATTACTTCGGCGTGCTGAAGCTGACCGGGCGTCGTGGCGAAATTGCCGACAAGATTCTCAAGGAAATCCGCGAACGCCTGCAGTTCCTGGTCAACGTCGGCCTCGACTACCTGTCCCTGGACCGCAGTGCCGACACCCTGTCGGGTGGTGAAGCGCAGCGCATCCGCCTGGCCAGCCAGATCGGCGCCGGCCTGGTGGGCGTGTTGTACATCCTCGATGAACCTTCGATCGGCCTGCACCAACGGGACAACGACCGCCTGCTGGGCACGCTCAAGCATCTGCGCGACATCGGCAACACGGTGATCGTGGTCGAGCACGACGAGGACGCGATTCGCCTGGCGGACTACGTGGTGGATATCGGCCCGGGCGCCGGTGTACATGGCGGCAGCATCGTCGCCGAAGGGACGCCGAAAGAGGTGATGGCCCACCCGGACTCGCTGACTGGCAAGTACCTGTCGGGGCGGGTGAAGATCGAAGTGCCGGCCAAGCGCACACCGCGCAACAAGAAGCTGACGCTGTCGCTCAAGGGCGCGCGCGGCAACAACCTGCGCAACGTCGACCTGGAGATTCCGATTGGCCTGCTGACCTGCGTCACCGGTGTTTCCGGCTCTGGCAAATCGACGCTGATCAACAACACGCTATTCCCGTTGAGTGCCACCGCCCTCAACGGTGCGACGACACTGGAAGCGGCGGCCCACGACAGCATCAAGGGCCTGGAGCACCTGGACAAGGTCGTCGACATCGACCAGAGCCCGATCGGCCGTACGCCGCGCTCCAACCCGGCGACCTACACCGGACTGTTCACGCCGATCCGCGAACTGTTCGCCGGCGTGCCGGAGTCCCGTTCCCGTGGTTACGGCCCGGGGCGCTTCTCCTTCAACGTCAAGGGCGGGCGCTGCGAGGCTTGCCAGGGCGATGGTCTGATCAAGGTTGAAATGCACTTCCTGCCGGACATCTACGTACCGTGCGACGTCTGCAAGAGCAAGCGCTACAACCGCGAAACCCTGGAGATCAAGTACAAGGGCAAGAGCATCCACGAAACCCTCGAAATGACCATCGAGGAAGCCCGGGAGTTCTTCGATGCGGTTCCGGCGCTGGCGCGCAAACTGCAAACCCTGATGGACGTCGGCCTGTCGTACATCAAGCTGGGGCAATCGGCGACCACGCTGTCCGGTGGTGAAGCCCAGCGGGTGAAACTGTCCCGCGAGCTGTCCAAGCGCGATACCGGCAAGACCCTGTACATCCTCGATGAGCCGACCACCGGTTTGCACTTCGCGGACATCCAGCAATTGCTCGACGTGCTGCATCGCTTGCGCGACCACGGCAACACCGTGGTGGTGATCGAGCACAACCTCGATGTGATCAAGACCGCCGACTGGCTGGTGGACCTGGGGCCGGAAGGCGGCTCCAAGGGCGGGCAGATCATTGCCGTCGGTACACCGGAGCAGGTGGCCGAGATGAAGCAGTCGCACACCGGCTACTATCTCAAGCCGTTGCTGGAACGTGACAGGGCATAAGCCCCATCCATGAAAAAGCCCCTGTCACGTCAACCGTGACAGGGGCTTTTTTATAAGCGCTGCAATCAGGCGTGGGATTGCAGGTAGTTCTCGATACCGATCAACTTGATCAGGCCCATCTGCTTCTCGAGCCAGTAGGCGTGGTCTTCTTCGGTGTCGTTCAGCTGTACGCGCAGGATTTCACGAGTGACGTAGTCGCCATGCTTTTCGCACAGCTCGATGCCTTTGCACAGTGCAGCGCGGACCTTGTATTCCAGTCGCAGGTCGGCAGCGAGCATATCAGGCACGGTGGTACCGACATCGACATCATCGGGACGCATGCGCGGTGTGCCTTCGAGCATCAGGATACGACGCATCAGCGCATCGGCGTGGCCGGTTTCCTCTTCCATCTCATGGTTGATTCGCTCGTAGAGCTTGGTGAAGCCCCAGTCTTCATACATGCGCGAATGCACGAAATATTGGTCACGTGCGGCCAGTTCGCCGGTCAGCAACGTGTTGAGGTAATCGATTACGTCTGGATGGCCTTGCATCGCCCTACATCTCCCTGCTTGAAAGTCTGTAGTTTGAACCAACCTGACCGGAAGGTCACTCACTTGACGCAATAAAAGCGAAGATATTCTGAGAAAAGCGGCTTAAATAACGCAAAAACCGCCCAAATGAGGGCGGTTCTGCTTCTCGTTTAGACTTCGTTAAGCTGTATGCCCAACACCGTTGCGATTGCTTCTCCATACGCCGGGTCAGCTTTGAAGAAGTGCTGCAATTGACGATCTACCACGTCACCGGAAACTCCGGCCATTGCACCGGCGATGTTGCTGATCAGCAGATGCTTCTGCGCATCACTCATCAGACGGAACAGCGCCCCGGCGTGGCTGTAGTAGTCGGTGTCCTCACGATGATCATAGCGATCAGCCACACCACTGAGCCTCAAGGCTGGTTCAGCGTAGCGAGGCGCTTGCTTGGGCGACTCGACGTAACTGTTTGGCTCGTAGTTCGGCGCAGCGCCGCCGTTGCTGCCGAACGCCATGGAGCCATCACGCTGGTAGCTGTTGACCGGGCTGCGTGGCGCGTTCACCGGCAATTGCTGGTGGTTGGTGCCGACACGGTAGCGGTGGGCATCGGCATAAGCGAATACACGGCCTTGCAGCATCCGGTCCGGCGACAGGCCGACACCCGGTACCATGTTGCTCGGACCGAACGCTGCCTGCTCGACCTCGGCGAAGTAGTTCAGCGGATTGCGGTTGAGCTCCAGCACACCCACTTCAATCAGCGGGAATTCTTTCTGCGACCAGGTCTTGGTGACGTCGAACGGGTTCTCGTAATGTGCCTCGGCCTGGGCTTCGGTCATGATCTGGATGCACACGCTCCATTTCGGGAAGTCGCCGCGCTCGATCGCTTCGAACAGGTCACGCTGTGCATAATCCGGATCGGTACCGGCCAGGCGTGCAGCTTCTGCCGGCGCCAGGTTCTTGATCCCTTGTTGGGTTTTGTAGTGCCACTTGACCCAGTGACGCTCGCCGCTGGCGTTGATCAGGCTGTATGTGTGGCTGCCGAAGCCGTGCATGTGGCGGTAGCCGTCCGGGATGCCACGGTCCGAAAACAGGATGGTGACCTGGTGCAGCGCCTCAGGGGAATGCGACCAGAAATCCCACATGGCCTGGGCACTTTTCAGGTTGCTCTGCGGCAGGCGTTTCTGGGTGTGGATGAAGTCCGGGAATTTCAGCGGATCACGGATGAAGAACACCGGCGTGTTGTTGCCAACGATGTCCCAGTTGCCTTCTTCGGTATAGAACTTCAGGGCGAAGCCGCGTGGATCACGCTCGGTGTCGGCCGAACCACGTTCGCCACCCACCGTGGAAAATCGCAGGAATGTCGGGGTTTGCTTACCGACCGCTTCGAACAGCTTGGCGCTGGTGTACTCGGTGATGTCACGGGTCACGGTGAACGTACCGTAGGCGCCCGAACCCTTGGCGTGCACACGGCGCTCCGGGATGTTTTCCCGATTGAAGTGAGCGAGTTTTTCCAGCAGATGGAAGTCGTCGAGGAGCAAAGGACCACGAGGACCGGCGGAGCGGGAGTTCTGGTTGTCAGCGACAGGTGCGCCACTGGCGGTGGTTAGAATTTTATTCTGGCTCATGCGATCTCTTCCTCTTCAGTCTTTAACTGCCGGCTAATCGGCTTGAGAGGGAGTATTGATCACAAATGTTACACCTACAAATTCATTAACCTGTAAGTACTGATAGAAATATCCAATCGAAAGATGAGCATGGAAAACTTTTCCATCGCCCACAAAAAACCGGGCGCGAAGGCCCGGCTTTCTGTTTCAGACTGACGTCTTACTCAGCGGATACAGCTTCACCGCCGACAGCACGATCAACCAACTCGACGTACGCCATAGGCGCGTTGTCGCCAGCGCGGAAACCGCACTTGAGGATGCGCAGGTAGCCACCCTCACGGGTAGCGTAACGCTTGCCCAGGTCGTTGAAGAGCTTACCAACGATAGCTTTCGAACGAGTACGGTCGAAAGCCAGACGGCGGTTAGCAACGCTGTCTGTCTTGGCCAGAGTGATCAGCGGCTCGGCAACGCGGCGCAGTTCTTTGGCTTTTGGCAGAGTAGTTTTGATCAGCTCGTGCTCGAACAGCGACACCGCCATGTTTTGGAACATGGCCTTGCGGTGCGAGCTGGTGCGGCTCAGGTGACGACCACTTTTACGATGACGCATGGTTCATTCCTTACCAAACACAACGTTCGGTGATTACGACGATCAGGCAGTCGCCTTGTCGTCCTTCTTAAGACTTGCAGGCGGCCAGTTGTCGAGGCGCATGCCGAGGGACAGACCGCGGGAGGCCAGAACGTCCTTGATTTCAGTCAAGGATTTCTTGCCCAGGTTCGGAGTCTTCAACAGCTCTACTTCGGTACGCTGAATCAGGTCGCCGATGTAGTAGATGTTTTCCGCCTTAAGGCAGTTGGCCGAACGTACAGTCAGTTCCAGATCGTCAACCGGGCGAAGCAGGATCGGATCGATCTCGTCTTCCTGCTCGACAACCACTGGTTCACTGTCACCCTTGAGGTCGACGAACGCAGCCAACTGCTGTTGCAGGATGGTTGCAGCGCGGCGGATAGCCTCTTCAGGATCCAGAGTACCGTTGGTTTCCAGATCAATAACCAGCTTGTCCAGGTTGGTACGCTGTTCGACACGGGCGTTTTCCACCACGTATGCGATACGGCGAACCGGGCTGAACGAAGAGTCGAGCTGCAAGCGACCAATGCTGCGGCTTTCGTCTTCATCGCTTTGACGCGAGTCGGCCGGTTCATAACCACGACCACGAGCTACGGTGAGCTTCATGTTCAGGGCGCCGTTGGACGCCAGGTTAGCGATTACGTGATCGGGGTTAACGATCTCGACATCATGATCCAGCTGAATATCGGCAGCGGTAACCACCCCCGAACCCTTCTTCGACAAGGTCAGCGTAACTTCGTCACGACCGTGCAGCTTGATAGCCAGACCTTTAAGGTTCAACAGGATTTCAATTACGTCTTCCTGTACGCCTTCGATGGCGCTGTACTCGTGGAGTACACCGTCAATCTCGGCCTCGACTACTGCACAGCCGGGCATTGAGGACAACAGGATGCGGCGCAGCGCGTTGCCCAGGGTGTGGCCGAAACCACGCTCGAGAGGCTCGAGCGTGATCTTGGCGCGGGTTGGACTGACAACCTGCACATTGATATGGCGTGGTGTCAGGAACTCATTTACCGAAATCTGCATGGATGCACCTATTTTCTAGCCCTTACTTGGAGTAGAGCTCGACAATCAGGCTTTCGTTGATGTCGGCGGACAGATCACTGCGAGCTGGAACGTTCTTGAAAACGCCCGACTTCTTCTCAGTGTCTACTTCTACCCATTCTACGCGGCCACGTTGGGCACACAGATCGAGAGCTTGGACAATGCGAAGTTGGTTTTTTGCTTTCTCGCGAACAGCAACCACGTCACCAGCACGAACCTGGTAGGACGGAACGTTAACGGTTTTGCCGTTTACGCTGATCGACTTGTGCGATACCAGCTGACGGGATTCGGCACGAGTCGAACCAAAGCCCATACGGTATACAACGTTGTCCAGACGGCATTCGAGCAGTTGCAGCAGGTTTTCGCCAGTTGCACCTTTCTTGCCAGCAGCTTCTTTGTAGTAGCCGCTGAATTGACGCTCGAGAACGCCGTAGATACGACGGACCTTCTGCTTTTCACGCAGTTGGGTGCCGTAGTCGGACTGGCGACCGCGGCGTTGGCCGTGGATACCAGGTGCTGCTTCAATGTTGCACTTCGATTCGATCGCGCGCACGCCGCTCTTCAGGAAGAGATCGGTGCCTTCGCGACGAGCGAGTTTGCATTTTGGACCAATGTAACGAGCCATTCTTTACAATCTCCTGGATTACACGCGGCGCTTCTTCGGCGGACGGCACCCGTTGTGCGGGATTGGCGTCACGTCGGTGATGCTGGCGATCTTGTAGCCACAGCCGTTCAAAGCACGAACTGCAGATTCACGACCTGGGCCTGGACCCTTGACGTTTACGTCGAGGTTTTTCAGACCGTATTCCAGCGCAGCTTGACCAGCACGCTCAGCAGCTACTTGAGCAGCGAACGGGGTGGACTTGCGGGAACCGCGGAAACCCGAACCACCGGAGGTAGCCCAGGAAAGAGCGTTACCTTGACGGTCGGTGATGGTCACGATGGTGTTGTTAAAAGAAGCATGGATGTGGGCGATGCCATCAACCACTGTCTTTTTAACTTTTTTACGAGGACGAGCAGCAGGTTTTGCCATGATTAAATTCCTGTCGATTCGCTGGGGCGATTACTTGCGGATCGGCTTACGCGGACCTTTACGGGTACGCGCGTTGGTCTTGGTACGCTGACCGCGTACTGGAAGACCACGACGATGACGCAGACCGCGATAGCAACCGAGGTCCATCAAGCGCTTGATTTTCATGTTGATTTCGCGACGCAGGTCACCTTCAGTGGTGAACTTCGCCACTTCGCCACGCAGCTGTTCAATTTGCTCGTCGCTCAGATCCTTGATCTTTGCGGCTGGGTTTACCCCAGTCTCTGCACAGATTTTCTGCGCAGTGGTGCGACCAACACCATAGATGTAGGTCAGCGAGATAACAGTATGCTTGTTATCTGGAATGTTAACGCCTGCAATACGGGCCATTCAGTGGGACTCCAATTGACAGCTACCTACGCCCCGGAAGCCAAGAAATAGGGCGCGAGATAATATCGCTGTAATAACAAATAATCAACCCGGTAGCGCACTAGCTACCGGGTTTGAAGCACAATCACACTCAGCCTTGGCGCTGTTTGTGACGCGGTTCCGCGCTGCAAATTACTCGAACAACACCTTCGCGGCGAATAATCTTGCAGTTACGGCACAGCTTTTTCACCGATGCACGAACTTTCATCACCAACTCCTCGAACCTTATGGGTACTCAGCGCAACATGCCGCTGCCGTAACCCTTCAGGTTGGCTTTCTTCATCAGGGATTCGTACTGGTGCGAAACGAGGTGCGATTGTACTTGGGACATGAAGTCCATCACAACCACGACGACGATCAGCAACGAGGTCCCGCCAAGGTAGAACGGAACGTTAGCCGCAACCACCAGGAACTGGGGCAGCAGGCACACGGCCGTCATGTAAAGAGCACCGAACATGGTCAAGCGGGTCAGAACGCCATCAATGTAGCGCGCAGACTGCTCACCTGGACGGATGCCCGGAATAAAGGCACCGGACTTCTTCAGGTTTTCCGCTACGTCTTTCGGATTGAACATCAACGCCGTATAGAAGAAGCAGAAGAAAATAATCCCTGCACTAAACAGCAGAATATTCAACGGCTGACCAGGAGCGATCGACTGCGAGATGTCCTGCAACCAGCCCATACCTTCAGACTGACCGAACCAGGAACCCAACGAAGCCGGGAACAGCAAAATGCTGCTCGCGAAAATGGCCGGGATAACGCCGGCCATGTTCACCTTCAGCGGCAGGTGGCTGGTCTGCGCAGCAAAAACCTTGCGGCCCTGCTGACGCTTGGCGTAGTGAACAGCGATACGACGCTGACCACGCTCAATGAACACCACGAAACCGATAATCGCTACTGCCAGCAAACCGATGGCAACCAGGGCGAAGATGTTGATATCGCCCTGACGCGCAGACTCGAAAGACTGCCCGATTGCTCTCGGAAGACCGGCGACGATACCCGAAAAAATCAACATCGAGATACCGTTGCCAACACCACGCTCAGTAATCTGCTCACCCAGCCACATCATGAACATCGCACCAGCCACAAAAGTGGATACCGCGACGAAATGGAAGCCAAAGTCACCAGTGAACGCAACGCCCTGCCCTGCCAGACCAATGGACATGCCAATTGCCTGAACGAGAGCGAGGACGACAGTGCCGTAGCGGGTGTACTGGCTGATCTTGCGACGGCCAGCTTCACCTTCCTTCTTCAACTGCTCCAGCTGCGGGCTGACGGCGGTCATCAGTTGCATGATGATCGAAGCCGAAATGTACGGCATGATCCCCAGTGCAAAGATGCTCATCCGTTCCAGCGCGCCGCCGGAAAACATGTTGAACAAGCTAAGAATGGTCCCCTCATTCTGTCGAAACAGGTCCGCGAGTCGGTCCGGGTTGATACCTGGAACCGGGATGTGTGCGCCTATTCGGTAGACGATAATCGCCAGGAACAGAAAACGCAGACGAGCCCAGAGTTCAGACATACCGCCTTTGCCGAGCGCAGAGAGAGCACCTTGCTTAGCCATTTATTCCTCGAACTTGCCGCCAGCTGCTTCGATAGCCGCACGCGCACCTTTGGTGGCGCCGATTCCCTTTCCGATGGTTACAGCGCGAGTCACTTCACCGGACAGCATGATTTTCACGCGCTGTACGTTGACGTTGATCACGTTGGCATCTTTCAAGGACTGCACGGTGACGATGTCGCCTTCCACTTTAGCCAGCTCGGACAGACGCACTTCTGCGCGGTCCATGGCTTTCAGGGAAACGAAACCGAACTTCGGCAGGCGACGATGCAGCGGCTGTTGACCGCCTTCAAAGCCTGGAGCAATGGTGCCACCGGAGCGGGAGGTCTGACCTTTGTGGCCACGGCCACCGGTCTTGCCCAAACCACTACCGATACCACGGCCCGGACGATGCTTTTCGCGACGGGAACCCGGCGCTGGACTCAGATCATTGAGTTTCATCAATTAACCCTCGACACGCAGCATGTAGTAAGCCTTGTTGATCATCCCGCGATTCTCGGGAGTATCCTGGACTTCTACAGTGTGACCGATGCGACGCAGACCCAGACCCTTAACGCACAGTTTGTGGTTAGGGATACGGCCGGTCATGCTTTTGATCAGCGTTACTTTTACGGTAGCCATGATCAGAAGATCTCCTTGACGCTTTTGCCACGCTTGGCGGCAATGGACTCAGGAGATTGCATGGCTTTCAGACCCTTGAAAGTGGCGTGAACCACGTTTACCGGGTTAGTCGAGCCGTAGCACTTGGCCAGAACGTTCTGAACGCCAGCAACTTCGAGAACGGCACGCATTGCGCCGCCAGCGATGATACCGGTACCTTCAGAAGCAGGCTGCATGTACACCTTCGAAGCGCCATGGGCGGACTTCATTGCGTACTGCAGAGTGGTGCCGTTCAGGTCAACCTGAATCATGTTGCGGCGAGCAGCTTCCATTGCCTTCTGGATCGCAGCAGGCACTTCACGCGACTTGCCACGGCCGAAGCCAACGCGCCCCTTACCATCACCAACCACGGTCAACGCGGTGAAAGTGAAGATACGGCCGCCTTTAACGGTTTTTGCTACGCGGTTAACTTGAACCAGCTTCTCGATGTAGCCTTCGTCGCGCTTTTGGTCGTTATTTGACATAACTTAGAACTCCAGCCCAGCTTCACGAGCAGCATCAGCCAGCGCCTTGACGCGGCCGTGGTACTTGAAGCCAGAGCGGTCGAAAGCCACCTGCGAGACGCCAGCGGCTTTTGCACGCGTAGCGACCAGCTGGCCAACCTTAGTGGCCGCGTCGATGTTGCCGGTGGCACCATCACGCAGTTCTTTATCCAAAGTCGAGGCACTTGCCAGGACTTTGTTGCCGTCGGCCGAAATGACCTGGGCGTAGATGTGCTGCGACGAACGGAACACGCAGAGACGCACGACTTCGAGTTCGTGCATTTTCAGGCGTGCTTTGCGAGCGCGACGCAGTCGAGTAACTTTTTTGTCGGTCATTTGCTATGCCCTACTTCTTCTTGGCTTCTTTACGACGGACGACTTCGTCCGCGTAGCGCACACCTTTGCCTTTGTACGGCTCTGGTGGACGGAAGTCGCGGATCTCGGCGGCCACTTGACCTACCAGCTGCTTGTCGATGCCCTTGATCAGGATATCGGTCTGGCTAGGAGTCTCAGCGGTGATGCCTTCCGGCAGTTCATAATCCACTGGGTGCGAGAAGCCAAGAGCCAGGTTCAGCACTGTGCCCTTTGCTTGCGCTTTGTAACCAACACCGACCAGCTGGAGCTTGCGCTCGAAGCCTTGGCTTACGCCCTGGACCATGTTGTTTACCAACGCACGAGTGGTACCGGCCATTGCGCGAGTTTGTTGATCGCCGTTGCGAGCAGCGAAACGCAGCTCACCAGCTTCTTCAACGACCTCAACGGACGAATGGACGTTCAGTTCGAGAGTGCCCTTGGCACCCTTCACCGAAAGCTGTTGGCCTGCGAATTTGACTTCGACACCGGCTGGCAGCTTAACGGGGTTCTTAGCGACGCGAGACATGCTTATCCCCCCTTAGAACACAGTGCAAAGAACTTCGCCGCCGACACCGGCAGCGCGCGCAGCACGATCAGTCATCACACCCTTGTTGGTGGAGACGATAGACACACCGAGACCGCCACGAACTTTTGGCAGATCATCGACGGACTTGTACTGACGCAGGCCTGGGCGGCTGACGCGCTTCACTTCCTCGATGACCGGACGGCCTTCGAAGTACTTCAGCTCGATGGACAGCAGAGGTTTGATTTCGCTGCTGATCTGATAACCCGCAATGTAACCTTCGTCCTTCAGGACTTTGGCAACAGCTACCTTCAAAGTAGAAGACGGCATGCTTACGACGGACTTTTCAGCCATCTGGGCATTACGGATTCGAGTTAGCATGTCCGCTAACGGGTCCTGCATACTCATGGGCTAGATGCTCCTAATACACAAAAAATTAGCCTTGCGGCTACTACGTGTCGCCGAATACCAGCGCGCAAAAAAAGCACGGGCTCAGGCGAGCCGGGTATTCTAGACACACCCCACAAATGAATCAAGCCCCAAAAGGGGCTTGATTCAAGTTCAAGGTCACCGGTGGTCAGGATCCTGAGACCCCGAACACCTGGACTTTGACAGTGCTTACCAGCTGGCTTTGACCAGACCTGGAACGTCACCACGCATTGCCGCTTCACGCAGTTTGTTACGGCCCAGGCCGAACTTGCGGTAAACGCCGTGCGGACGACCAGTCAGGCGGCAACGGTTACGCATGCGCGAGGCGCTTGCGTCACGTGGTTGCTTCTGCAGAGCTACGGTAGCTTCCCAACGCGCTTCTGGACTTGCGTTCAGATCGACGATGATAGCTTTCAGCGCTGCACGCTTGGTGGCGTACTTGGCAACGGTGAGCTGACGCTTCAGCTCACGGTTTTTCATGCTCTTCTTGGCCATTTTCCTACTCCAATCAGTTGCGGAACGGGAATTTGAAAGCACGCAGCAGAGCGCGGCCTTCGTCATCGTTCTTGGCAGTGGTGGTCAGGGTAATGTCCAGACCGCGGAGAGCATCAATCTTGTCGTAGTCGATTTCCGGGAAAATGATCTGCTCTTTCACGCCCATGCTGTAGTTGCCACGACCATCGAAGGACTTGGCATTCAGGCCGCGGAAGTCGCGAACCCGAGGCAGGGAGATCGACAGCAGACGATCCAGGAACTCGTACATACGCTCACGGCGCAGGGTCACTTTGACGCCGATCGGCCATCCTTCGCGGACTTTGAAGCCAGCGATGGATTTACGAGCGTAGGTCACAACGACTTTCTGGCCGGTGATCTTTTCCAGGTCAGCAACAGCGTGCTCGATGACTTTTTTGTCGCCGATCGCTTCGCCCAGACCCATGTTCAGGGTGATCTTGGTAACGCGCGGAACTTCCATCACGTTCGAAAGCTTAAGTTCTTCCTTAAGTTTCGGTGCGATTTCCTTCCGGTAAATCTCTTTTAGTCGTGCCATGGTCTTCTACCTAGCAGTGTTCAAGCATCAACCGCTTTTTGGGTCGACTTGAAGACACGAATTTTCTTACCGTCTTCTACTTTGAAACCAACGCGGTCAGCCTTGTTGGTTTCGCCGTTGAAGATGGCGACGTTGGAAGCGTGCAGTGGCGCTTCTTTCTCGACGATACCGCCCTGTACGCCCGACATCGGGTTAGGCTTGGTATGACGCTTGACCAGGTTCAGACCGCCAACAACCAGACGGTTGTCAGCCAGAACCTTCAGCACCTTACCGCGCTTACCTTTGTCTTTGCCGGCGATCACGATGATCTCGTCGTCACGACGAATCTTTTGCATGTCGGATCTCCTTACAGCACTTCTGGGGCGAGCGAGACGATCTTCATGAACTTCTCAGTACGAAGTTCACGGGTCACTGGCCCAAAGATACGGGTGCCGATCGGCTCTTGCTTGTTGTTCAACAGAACAGCAGCGTTGCCATCAAAGCGGATAATGGAGCCATCAGCACGACGTACGCCGTGACGGGTACGGACTACAACAGCAGTCATTACCTGGCCTTTTTTCACTTTACCGCGAGGAATTGCTTCCTTAACGGTTACCTTGATGATGTCACCGATACCAGCGTAACGACGATGGGAGCCACCCAGCACCTTGATGCACATAACACGGCGAGCGCCGCTGTTATCGGCCACATCGAGCATGGATTGAGTCTGAATCATATAATTTCTCCGACCCCTAGTCCTTAGACTTCCACAGCGCGTTCGAGAACATCAACCAGCGCCCAAGACTTGGTCTTGGCCAAAGGACGAGTTTCACGAATAGTGACTTTGTCGCCGATGTGGCACTGATTGGTTTCGTCGTGCGCGTGCAGCTTAGTCGAACGCTTAACGTATTTACCGTAGATCGGGTGCTTAACGCGACGCTCGATCAGAACGGTGATGGTTTTGTCCATCTTGTCGCTGACAACACGGCCAGTCAGCGTACGGACAGTCTTTTCGGCTTCAGCCATGATCACTTACCTGCCTGCTGGTTGAGCACAGTCTTCACGCGAGCGATGTCACGCTTAACTTGCGAGAGCAGATGCGACTGCCCCAACTGGCCAGTTGCTTTCTGCATGCGCAGATTGAACTGGTCGCGCAGCAAGCCGAGCAGTTGCTCGTTCAGCTGCTGTGCGGATTTTTCACGAAGTTCATTCGCTTTCATCACATCACCGTCCGTTTAACAAAGGAGGTGGCGAGCGGCAGCTTTGCAGCAGCCAGGGCGAAAGCCTCACGCGCCAGCTCTTCAGAAACACCCTCGATTTCATACAGGACTTTGCCTGGCTGAATCTGGGCAACCCAGTATTCGACGTTACCCTTACCTTTACCCATCCGAACTTCGAGTGGCTTCTTGGAAATAGGCTTGTCCGGGAATACACGGATCCAGATCTTGCCGCCACGTTTTACGTGACGGGTCAGAGCACGACGCGCTGACTCGATCTGACGAGCGGTGAGACGACCACGAGCAACAGACTTCAGCGCGAACTCGCCGAAGCTGACTTTGCTACCGCGCAGTGCCAGACCACGGTTGTGGCCGGTCATCTGCTTGCGGAACTTCGTACGCTTAGGTTGCAACATTTGGCGTACCCCTTACTTAGCAGCTTTTTTACGAGGCGCTGGTGCTTGTGGCTTCAGCTCTTCTTGGCGACCACCAATTACTTCGCCTTTGAAGATCCAAACCTTTACACCGATCACACCGTAAGTGGTGTGAGCTTCGTAGTTGGCATAGTCGATGTCGGCACGCAGGGTGTGCAGTGGCACACGACCTTCGCGATACCATTCAGTACGTGCGATTTCAGCACCGCCGAGACGACCGCTCACTTGGATTTTGATGCCTTTGGCACCAATGCGCATGGCGTTCTGTACGGCGCGCTTCATAGCGCGACGGAACATTACGCGACGCTCCAGCTGCTGAGCTACGCTCTGCGCAACCAGCATACCGTCGAGTTCCGGCTTGCGGATCTCTTCGATATTGATGTGCACAGGCACACCCATTTGCTTGGTCAGGTCCTGACGCAGTTTCTCAACATCTTCACCTTTCTTCCCGATAACGATACCTGGACGAGCGGTGTGGATGGTGATGCGTGCAGTTTGAGCCGGACGATGGATATCGATACGGCTTACGGACGCGCTTTTTAGTTTGTCTTGGAGGTACTCACGCACATTCAGATCTGCGAGCAAATAGTCCGCATAAGTCCGACCGTCTGCGTACCAGACGGAGGTGTGCTCCTTGACGATTCCCAGGCGAATGCCAATGGGATGTACTTTCTGACCCATCTCTTCGACTCCGTTACTTGTCAGCAACCTTGACAGTGATATGGCAAGACCGCTTGACGATGCGATCAGCACGGCCTTTGGCACGTGGCATGATGCGCTTCAGCGAACGCCCTTCGTTGACGAAAACGGTGCTGACCTTCAGGTCATCAACGTCTGCGCCTTCGTTATGCTCGGCGTTGGCTACGGCCGACTCCAGCACTTTCTTCATGATCTCGGCGGCTTTCTTACTGCTGAAAGCCAACAGGTTGAGCGCTTCGCCCACCTTCTTCCCGCGGATCTGGTCGGCGACCAAGCGGGCTTTCTGGGCGGAGATTCGAGCGCCCGACAACTTAGCGGCTACTTCCATTTCCTAACCCCTTAACGCTTGGCTTTCTTGTCAGCCACGTGCCCGCGATAGTTACGGGTACCGGCGAACTCGCCCAGTTTGTGGCCGACCATGTCTTCGTTCACGAGAACTGGGACGTGCTGACGACCGTTGTGTACTGCGATGGTCAGACCGACCATTTGTGGCAGGATCATCGAACGACGCGACCAGGTTTTCACCGGTTTGCGATCATTCTTTTCCGCCGCCACTTCGATCTTCTTCAGTAGGTGAAGATCGATAAAAGGACCTTTTTTCAGAGAACGTGGCACTGTCGTATCCCTCTATTTACTTGCGACGACGGACGATCATTTTGTCGGTACGCTTATTACCACGAGTCTTCGCGCCCTTAGTCGGGAAGCCCCATGGCGATACCGGATGACGACCACCGGAGGTACGACCTTCACCACCACCATGTGGGTGGTCAACCGGGTTCATGGCAACACCACGAACGGTTGGGCGAACGCCACGCCAGCGTTTGGCACCAGCTTTACCCAGCGAACGCAGGCTGTGCTCGGAGTTCGAGACTTCGCCCAGGGTCGCGCGGCATTCAGCCAGCACTTTACGCATCTCACCAGAACGCAGACGCAGGGTCACGTAGACACCTTCGCGAGCGATCAGCTGAGCCGAAGCACCAGCGGAACGAGCGATTTGAGCGCCCTTGCCTGGCTTCAATTCGATGCCGTGTACGGTGCTACCAACTGGAATGTTACGCAGTTGCAGAGCGTTGCCCGGCTTGATCGGTGCCAGAGCACCTGCGATCAGCTGGTCGCCAGCGCTCACGCCTTTAGGGGCGATGATGTAGCGACGCTCGCCATCTGCGTACAGCAGCAGAGCGATGTGAGCAGTACGGTTTGGATCGTATTCGATACGCTCGACAGTGGCAGCGATGCCATCTTTGTCGTTGCGACGGAAGTCGACCAGACGGTAATGCTGCTTATGACCACCACCAACGTGACGAGTGGTAATGCGGCCATTGTTGTTACGACCACCAGACTTCGATTTCTTCTCGAGCAGCGGTGCGTGAGGAGCGCCTTTATGCAGCTCCTGGTTGACCACCTTGACCACAAAACGGCGGCCAGGGGAAGTCGGTTTGCATTTAACGATTGCCATGATGCACCCCTTCCTTACTCAGCACTGCTGCTGAAATCGAGATCTTGGCCTGGCTGAAGGGAGATAACTGCCTTCTTCCAGTCATTACGCTTGCCCAGACCGCGAGCAGTGCGCTTGCTCTTACCCAGAACATTCAGGGTAGTTACACGCTCTACTTTCACGCTGAACAGGCTTTCGACGGCCTTCTTGATTTCCAGCTTGGTTGCGTCGGTAGCAACCTTGAAAACGAACTGGCCTTTCTTGTCTGCCAGAACCGTAGCCTTCTCGGAAACGTGCGGGCCAAGCAGAACTTTAAATACGCGTTCCTGGTTCATCCCAGCAGCTCCTCGAATTTCTTCACGGCCGACACGGTGATCAACACCTTGTCGTATGCGATCAGACTAACTGGATCGGAACCTTGCACATCACGTACGTCGACGTGTGGCAGGTTGCGAGCAGCCAGGTACAGGTTCTGATCAACAGCGTCCGAAACGATCAGTACGTCGTTCAGGCTCATGTTGTTCAGCTTGCCCAGCAGATCTTTGGTTTTCGGAGTTTCAACAGCGAAATCCTGAACCACGACCAGACGATCAGTACGCACCAGCTCAGCAAGGATGGAACGCATTGCTGCGCGGTACATCTTCTTGTTCAGCTTCTGGGAGTGATCCTGTGGACGAGCTGCGAAAGTGGTACCGCCGCCACGCCAGATTGGGCTACGGATAGTACCGGCACGAGCACGGCCAGTACCTTTCTGACGCCATGGGCGCTTGCCGCCACCGGAAACGTCGGAACGGGTCTTCTGCTGCTTGCTACCCTGACGGCCGCCAGCCATGTAGGCCACGACTGCTTGGTGAACCAGCGTCTCGTTGAATTCGCCGCCAAATGTCAGTTCGGAAACTTCGATCGCTTGAGCGTCATTTACATTTAATTGCATGTCAGCTTCCCCTTAACCGCGAGCCTTGGCTGCTGGACGTACAACCACGTTGCCGCCAGTAGCGCCAGGAACAGCGCCCTTGACCAACAACAGATTGCGTTCAGCGTCCACGCGCACTACTTCGAGGGACTGCACGGTCACGCGCTCAGCGCCCATATGACCGGACATTTTTTTGCCCTTGAATACACGACCAGGAGTCTGGCACTGGCCGATAGAGCCTGGAACGCGGTGGGATACGGAGTTACCGTGGGTGTTATCTTGCCCGCGGAAGTTCCAACGCTTGATCGTACCCTGGAAGCCTTTACCTTTGGACTGACCGGTTACATCAACCAGTTGACCAGCGGCGAAGAGTTCAGCTTTGATCAGATCGCCGGCCTGGTACTCGCCTTCTTCAAGGCGGAATTCCATTACGGTACGACCAGCGGCTACGTTCGCCTTGGCGAAGTGACCAGCCTGAGCTGCTGTTACACGCGAAGCACGACGCTCGCCGACAGTGACTTGCACTGCACGATAGCCATCGGTTTCTTCAGTTTTGAACTGGGTGACGCGATTCGGCTCGATCTCAATGACCGTGACCGGAATGGAGACACCTTCTTCGGTGAAAATACGGGTCATACCGCATTTACGACCGACTACACCAATAGTCATGTTGTAAACCTCATGAGTGTACGGGGCTTTCACCCGCTATGGCCGCCCATTTCAGAGCGTTACACGACCAAGACCGAGTCTTAGCCGAGGCTGATCTGCACTTCCACACCGGCCGCAAGATCGAGCTTCATAAGAGCATCAACGGTTTTATCCGTTGGCTGGACGATGTCCAGTACGCGCTTATGAGTACGGATCTCGTACTGGTCACGCGCGTCTTTGTTGACGTGCGGGGAGACCAGAACGGTGAACCGCTCTTTACGGGTAGGCAGTGGAATAGGACCACGCACTTGAGCACCAGTACGTTTCGCGGTTTCCACGATTTCCTGGGTGGATTGGTCGATCAGGCGATGGTCGAAAGCCTTCAACCTGATACGGATTTGCTGATTTTGCATTGGATTTCAGACTCCGGCTGCTATTCCCACCGGGCGCAATACGCCCGTTAAAAGGAGGCGCAATTCTATAGACGCCCCAGATAGGTGTCAACCCAATAAAAAAGCCCCCGCTGAGCGGGGGCTTTTTCAAAGCATCAAGCTATCTCGAAAAGAGATTACTCGATGATTTTAGCTACAACGCCAGCACCAACGGTACGGCCGCCTTCGCGGATTGCGAAACGCAGACCGTCTTCCATTGCGATGGTTTTGATCAGGGTAACAGTCATTTGAATGTTATCGCCTGGCATTACCATTTCAACGCCTTCTGGCAGCTCGCAGTTACCGGTCACGTCAGTAGTACGGAAGTAGAACTGTGGACGGTAGCCTTTGAAGAACGGAGTGTGACGACCGCCTTCTTCCTTGCTCAGAACGTAAACTTCTGCGGTGAACTTGGTGTGCGGCTTAACCGAACCTGGCTTAACCAGAACCTGGCCACGCTCAACGTCGTCACGCTTGGTACCACGCAGCAGAACGCCGCAGTTCTCGCCAGCACGACCTTCGTCGAGCAGTTTGCGGAACATTTCAACACCGGTGCAGGTGGTGGTGGTGGTGTCACGCAGACCAACGATTTCCAGTGCATCTTGAACGCGAACGATACCGCGCTCGATACGACCAGTCACAACAGTACCACGACCGGAGATCGAGAATACGTCTTCGATTGGCATCAGGAATGGCTTGTCGATAGCACGCTCTGGCTCTGGGATGTAGCTGTCCAGAGTTTCTACCAGCTTCTTGACAGCGGTAGTGCCCATTTCGTTGTCGTCTTTGCCTTCCAGCGCCATACGAGCGGAGCCGATGATGATTGGAGTGTCATCACCTGGGAAGTCGTAAGTGCTCAGCAGATCGCGCACTTCCATCTCAACCAGTTCCAGCAGCTCAGCGTCGTCTACCAGGTCAGCCTTGTTCAGGAAAACCACGATGTACGGAACGCCTACCTGACGGGACAGCAGGATGTGCTCACGGGTTTGTGGCATCGGACCATCAGCGGCCGAGCAAACCAGGATCGCGCCGTCCATCTGGGCAGCACCGGTGATCATGTTCTTCACGTAGTCAGCGTGACCTGGGCAGTCAACGTGAGCGTAGTGACGAATGTTCGAGTTGTACTCGACGTGCGCGGTGTTGATGGTGATACCACGAGCTTTTTCTTCTGGCGCGCTGTCGATCTTGTCGAATTCAACTACGGCCGAACCGAAAACTTCGGAGCAGACGCGAGTCAGAGCTGCGGTCAGAGTGGTTTTACCGTGGTCAACGTGACCGATGGTGCCAACGTTGACGTGCGGTAGGGAACGATCAAATTTTTCTTTAGCCACGACAATTAACTCCTTGCCTAAAGGACTGAATCAGCCTTGTTTTTTGGTTACAGTTTCGACGATATGCGACGGAGCGGTATCGTACTTTTTGAATTCCATAGAGTAGCTTGCGCGACCCTGGGACATGGAGCGAACGTCGGTCGCATAACCGAACATCTCACCCAGCGGAACTTCAGCGCGGATTACCTTGCCGGAGACCGTGTCTTCCATACCCTGAATCATGCCACGGCGACGGTTAAGGTCGCCCATCACATCACCCATATAGTCTTCAGGCGTAACAACCTCTACCGCCATGATCGGCTCGAGCAACTCACCACCGCCCTTCTGGGCCAGTTGCTTGGTCGCCATGGAAGCAGCCACCTTGAACGCCATCTCGTTGGAGTCGACGTCGTGGTAGGAACCATCGAATACGGTAGCCTTCAGGCCGATCAGCGGATAACCGGCAACTACGCCGTTCTTCATCTGCTCTTCGATACCCTTCTGGATAGCCGGGATGTATTCCTTAGGAACCACACCACCTACCACTTCGTTTACGAATTGCAGACCCTCCTGACCTTCGTCAGCAGGAGCAAAACGGATCCAGCAGTGACCGAACTGGCCACGACCACCGGACTGACGAACGAACTTGCCTTCGATTTCGCAGTTCTTCGTGATGCGCTCACGGTACGAAACTTGAGGCTTACCGATGTTGGCTTCAACGTTGAACTCACGGCGCATCCGGTCAACCAGGATGTCCAGGTGCAACTCACCCATACCCGAGATGATCGTTTGACCAGTCTCTTCATCGGTCTTGACGCGGAAAGACGGGTCTTCCTGAGCGAGTTTGCCCAGAGCGATGCCCATTTTTTCCTGGTCGTCCTTGGTCTTAGGCTCTACGGCAACCGAAATAACCGGCTCCGGGAAGTCCATGCGAACCAGGATGATTGGCTTTTCAGCGTTGCAGAGGGTTTCACCAGTGGTGACGTCCTTCATGCCGATCAGGGCCGCGATGTCACCAGCGCGTACTTCCTTGATCTCTTCACGGGCGTTTGCGTGCATTTGCACCATACGACCCACGCGCTCTTTCTTGCCTTTGACCGAGTTGATCACGCCGTCGCCGGAGTTCAACACGCCCGAGTAAACGCGGACGAAGGTCAGAGTACCCACGAATGGGTCGGTAGCGATCTTGAACGCCAACGCCGCGAACGGCTCGTCGTCGCTTGCATGACGCTCCATTTCCTCTTCCTCGTTATCAGGGTTGGAACCCTTGATAGCAGGAATGTCGGTTGGAGCAGGCAGGAAGTCGATAACGGCGTCGAGAACCAGGGGAACGCCCTTGTTCTTGAAGGAAGAACCGCAAACGGCCAGAACGATTTCGCCGGCGATAGTACGCTGACGCAGAGCAGCCTTGATCTCTTCGATCGACAGCTCTTCGCCTTCCAGGTACTTGTTCATCAGCTCTTCGCTGGCTTCGGCAGCAGCCTCAACCATGTTGTTGCGCCACTCTTCGGCTTGCTCCAGCAGCTCGGCAGGGATGTCCTTGCGAACAGGCACCATACCTTTGTCGGAGTCATTCCAGTAGACAGCTTGCATGTTGATCAGATCGATCTGACCCTGGAAGTTGTCTTCGGAACCGATTGCCAACTGGATTGGCACCGGAGTGTGACCCAGACGCTGCTTGATCTGACCGATCACGCGCAGGAAGTTGGCGCCAGCACGGTCCATCTTGTTTACGTAAACAAGACGCGGAACGCCGTATTTGTTGGCTTGACGCCATACGGTTTCCGACTGTGGCTCAACACCCGAAGTACCACAGAACACAACGACAGCGCCGTCGAGTACGCGCAGGGAACGTTCTACTTCAATGGTGAAGTCTACGTGGCCCGGGGTATTGATGACGTTGAAACGATGCTCGTGCGGGTACTGCTTCTCGGAACCTTTCCAGAAGGCGGTAATAGCAGCAGAAGTAATGGTAATACCACGCTCCTGCTCCTGCACCATCCAGTCTGTGGTCGCGGCGCCATCATGCACCTCGCCCATTTTGTGGCTTTTGCCCGTGTAAAAAAGGACGCGCTCGGTGGTGGTGGTTTTACCAGCATCCACGTGAGCGACGATACCAATGTTACGGTAGCGGCTAATCGGAGTAGTACGAGCCATAAAGCCCTCGCAAAATTAGTAAAGCTAAAATTAGAAGCGGTAGTGCGAGAAAGCTTTGTTGGCTTCTGCCATACGGTGCACGTCTTCACGCTTCTTAACTGCAGCACCTTTACCTTCAGCAGCATCCAGCAGTTCGCCAGCCAAACGCAGAGCCATGGACTTCTCGCCGCGCTTGCGGGCGAAGTCTACCAACCAGCGCATTGCCAGAGCGTTACGACGGGAAGGACGAACCTCGACCGGAACCTGGTAAGTAGCACCACCAACGCGGCGCGACTTCACTTCGACCAGCGGAGCGATGGCGTCGAGTGCTTTTTCGAAGAGTTCCAGGGGATCGGTGCCAGCCTTACGAGCCGCAACGGTTTCCAGGGCACCATAAACGATACGCTCGGCAACGGCTTTCTTGCCGCTTTCCATAACGTGGTTCATGAATTTGGCGAGGATTTGGCTTCCGTATTTCGGATCGTCCAGAATCTCACGCTTTGCTGCTACGCGACGTCTTGGCATTGATAAGCCCTCAAACGGTCTTCAGGTTAGTTCGGAACAGATCTCGAAAGATGCGTGCCCGACCTTACTCTTATCGACTCAATAAATTAGAAAACTGCAAAGCAACCGATTACTTCGGACGCTTGGTACCGTACTTCGAACGACCCTGGTTACGACCTTTAACACCGGAAGTATCCAACGAACCGCGAACGGTGTGGTAACGAACACCTGGCAAGTCTTTTACACGACCGCCGCGGATCAGAACCACGCTGTGCTCTTGCAGGTTGTGGCCTTCACCACCGATGTACGAGGAAACCTCGAAACCGTTGGTCAGACGCACACGGCATACTTTACGCAGTGCCGAGTTAGGTTTTTTCGGCGTAGTGGTGTACACACGGGTGCACACGCCACGACGTTGCGGGCAGTTCTGCAGCGCAGGTACGTCGGATTTCTCGACGATACGCTTACGCGGCTGACGTACCAGCTGGTTGATAGTTGCCATCTACTAGCTCCACTGTTGTCTTGCGACGCTATTGTCTTGCAAGAAAAGCAAAATGGCAGGAACGAACTCCCGCCAAATTTAGGGGTACAAGAGTCTAAAGAGGATCTCGCCCCCAGTCAAGGCAAGGCCCCGACCTCCCCGCTCATCCAACCTCGACAATCTGTCTCGATTCGATGAACGGGAAGACCAGGGCCCTACGCTCATTTATCGCAGAACTCAGTTACCGCTCGAGTTCAGCGCTTCGGTCAGTGCAGCTTCCACTTCACTGGCGCTTACGCGCAACGGCTTGTCTGCATCACGGCGACGCTTGCGCTCGCTGTGGTAGGCCAGGCCGGTACCAGCCGGGATCAGACGACCCACGACCACGTTTTCTTTCAGGCCGCGCAGGTAGTCACGCTTGCCAGTTACCGCCGCTTCGGTCAGTACGCGGGTGGTTTCCTGGAAGGAAGCCGCCGAGATGAACGATTCGGTGGACAACGACGCCTTGGTGATACCCAGCAGAACGCGAGTGAACTTGGAAACAAACTTGTCTTCCGAAGCCAGCTTCTCGTTCTCTACCAGTACGTGAGTCAGTTCCATCTGGTCGCCCTTGATGAAGCTGGAATCGCCGGACTCGGAGATCTCAACTTTACGCAGCATCTGACGCAGGATGGTCTCGATGTGCTTGTCGTTGATCTTCACGCCTTGCAGACGGTAAACGTCCTGGATCTCGTTGACGATGTACTTGGCCAGCGCACTCACACCCAGCAGACGCAGGATGTCGTGTGGATCGCTCGGACCGTCGGAGATAACTTCGCCGCGGTTTACCTGCTCACCTTCGAAGACGTTCAGGTGACGCCACTTCGGAATCAGCTCTTCGTACGGATCGGTACCGTCGTTCGGAGTGATGACCAGACGGCGCTTGCCCTTAGTCTCTTTACCGAACGCGATGGTGCCGCTGACTTCAGCCAGAATCGAGGCTTCTTTCGGACGACGGGCTTCGAACAGGTCGGCAACACGCGGCAGACCACCGGTGATGTCACGGGTTTTCGAAGTTTCCTGCGGGATACGAGCGAGAACATCACCGATCGCAACCTTCGCACCGTCCGCTACACCGACCAGGGCGTTGGCTGGCAGGAAGTACTGAGCGATAACGTCAGTGCCTGGCAGCAACAAATCCTTGCCGTTGTCGTCGACCATCTTCACAGCTGGACGGATGTCCTTGCCGGCTGCTGGACGATCTTTCGGATCGAGTACTTCAATGTTGGTCATACCGGTCAATTCGTCGGTCTGACGCTTGATCGTGATGCCTTCTTCCATGCCCACGTAGGTCACGGTACCTTTCATTTCGGTAACGATCGGGTGAGTGTGCGGATCCCACTTGGCCACGATAGCGCCAGCGTCGACCTTGTCACCTTCTTTAACCGAAATCACGGCACCGTACGGCAGCTTGTAACGCTCACGCTCACGACCGAAGTCATCAGCAATGGCCAGCTCACCGGAACGGGACACAGCAACCAGGTGACCGTCGACACGCTCAACGTGCTTCAGGTTGTGCAGACGGACGGTACCGCCATTTTTCACCTGAACGCTGTCGGCTGCGGAGGTCCGGCTTGCCGCACCACCGATGTGGAACGTACGCATCGTCAGCTGGGTACCCGGCTCACCGATGGACTGTGCAGCGATAACGCCGACCGACTCACCGATGTTCACTTGGTGACCACGAGCCAGGTCACGGCCGTAGCACTTGGCGCAAATGCCGTAGCGGGTTTCGCAGCTGATCGGCGAACGCACGATCACTTCGTCGATGCTGTTCAGCTCGATGAACTCGACCCACTTCTCGTCTACCAGGGTGCCGGCAGGAACGATGACGTCCTCGGTACCTGGCTTGAATACGTCACGGGCAATGACACGACCCAATACGCGCTCACCCAATGGCTCTACAACGTCACCGCCTTCAATGTGCGGAGTCATCAGCAGGCCTTGTTCGGTGCCGCAGTCGATCTCGGTCACGACCAGATCCTGCGCCACGTCTACCAGACGACGAGTCAGGTAACCGGAGTTCGCAGTTTTCAACGCGGTATCCGCCAGACCTTTACGAGCACCGTGAGTGGAGATGAAGTACTGAAGTACGCTCAAACCTTCACGGAAGTTCGCAGTGATCGGCGTTTCGATGATGGAGCCGTCCGGCTTGGCCATCAGGCCACGCATACCGGCGAGCTGACGGATCTGCGCAGCAGAACCCCGTGCGCCCGAGTCGGCCATCATGTACATCGAGTTGAAGGATTCCTGGTCGACTTCGTCGCCATGACGGTCGATGACCTTCTCTTTCGAGAGGTTGGCCATCATCGCCTTGGATACTTCGTCGTTCGCCTTGGACCAGAGGTCGATCACCTTGTTGTACTTCTCGCCCTGGGTTACCAGGCCGGAAGCGTACTGGCTTTCGATCTCTTTCACTTCGTCGGTAGCGGTACCGATGATGCGGGCTTTTTCATCCGGGATAACGAAGTCGTTAACGCCGATGGAAACGCCGGAGATGGTCGAATAGGCAAAACCGGTGTACATCAACTGGTCAGCGAAGATCACGGTCTCTTTCAGACCTACCACGCGGTAGCACTGGTTGATCAGCTTGGAGATCGCCTTTTTCTTCATCGGCAGGTTGACGACGTCGAAGGACAGACCTTTTGGCACAACCTGGAACAGCAGCGCACGGCCGACAGTGGTGTCGACGATACGGGTGCTGGTCACGCTGCCACCGTCACGATCGTTGACGGTTTCGTTGATCCGCACTTTGACTTTCGCGTGCAGTGCGGCTTCGCCGGCACGGAACACACGGTCAACTTCCTGCAGATCCGCGAACACACGACCTTCGCCCTTGGCGTTGATCGCTTCACGAGTCATGTAGTACAGACCCAATACAACGTCCTGCGACGGAACGATGATCGGCTCACCGTTGGCTGGCGACAGGATGTTGTTGGTCGACATCATCAACGCACGCGCTTCCAGTTGGGCTTCCAGCGTCAGCGGTACGTGCACGGCCATTTGGTCGCCGTCGAAGTCGGCGTTGTACGCAGCACAGACCAGAGGGTGCAGCTGGATAGCCTTACCTTCGATCAGTACCGGTTCAAACGCCTGGATACCCAGACGGTGAAGGGTCGGTGCACGGTTGAGAAGAACCGGGTGTTCGCGAATTACTTCGGCGAGAACGTCCCACACTTCCGGCAGCTCGCGCTCGACCATCTTCTTGGCAGCCTTGATGGTGGTAGCGAGACCACGCATTTCCAGCTTGCCGAAAATGAACGGCTTGAACAGCTCGAGAGCCATTTTCTTCGGCAGACCGCACTGATGCAGACGCAGGGTCGGGCCTACGGTAATTACCGAACGACCGGAGTAGTCAACACGCTTACCGAGCAGGTTCTGACGGAAACGACCTTGCTTACCCTTGATCATGTCAGCCAGGGATTTCAGAGGACGCTTGTTCGAACCGGTGATAGCGCGGCCACGACGACCGTTGTCGAGCAGTGCATCGACAGCTTCCTGCAACATACGCTTTTCGTTGCGCACGATGATGTCCGGAGCGGACAGATCCAGCAGGCGCTTCAAACGGTTGTTACGGTTGATCACTCGACGATACAGATCGTTGAGGTCGGAAGTCGCGAAGCGACCGCCATCCAGCGGGACCAGTGGACGCAGATCTGGCGGCAGAACCGGCAGAACGGTCAGCACCATCCACTCTGGCAGGTTGCCGGAGCCCTGGAAGGCTTCCATCAACTTCAGACGCTTGGACAGCTTCTTGATCTTGGTTTCGGAGTTGGTTTGCGGAATTTCTTCACGCAGACGGCCAATCTCGTGCTCCAGGTCGATAGCGTGCAGCAGTTCGCGGACAGCTTCGGCACCCATGCGGGCATCGAAATCGTCACCGAATTCTTCCAGCGCTTCGAAGTATTGCTCGTCGTTGAGCAGCTGACCTTTTTCAAGGGTGGTCATGCCTGGATCGATAACGACATAGCTCTCGAAGTAGAGAACGCGTTCGATATCACGCAGGGTCATGTCCATCAGCAAGCCGATACGCGACGGCAGCGATTTCAGGAACCAGATGTGGGCAACTGGCGAAGCCAGTTCGATGTGCGCCATGCGCTCACGACGAACCTTGGCCAGCGCGACTTCAACGCCGCACTTCTCGCAGATCACACCACGGTGCTTCAAGCGCTTGTACTTACCGCACAGGCACTCGTAATCCTTTACCGGGCCAAAGATCTTGGCGCAGAACAGGCCGTCACGCTCAGGCTTGAACGTACGGTAGTTGATGGTTTCCGGCTTTTTAACTTCACCGAACGACCACGAACGGATCATCTCAGGCGATGCCAACCCGATACGGATGGCGTCGAACTCTTCGACTTGACCCTGGTTTTTCAGCAAATTCAGTAGGTCTTTCAAGGCCTTTCCTCCTGGCGGAGCAGAGAGCGGGCAATCCTGCCCCGCTCTCGATTCGCGTCACGTGTTATTCGGTTTCCAGATCGATATCGATGCCGAGGGAACGAATTTCCTTGATCAACACGTTGAAGGACTCGGGCATGCCCGGCTCCATACGGTGATCGCCGTCCACGATGTTCTTGTACATCTTGGTCCGACCGTTCACATCGTCCGACTTCACTGTGAGCATTTCTTGCAGAGTGTAAGCGGCACCGTATGCTTCCAGTGCCCAGACCTCCATCTCCCCGAAACGCTGACCACCGAACTGCGCCTTACCACCCAGCGGCTGCTGGGTAACCAGGCTGTACGAACCGGTAGAACGAGCGTGCATCTTGTCGTCTACCAAGTGGTTCAGCTTCAGCATGTACATGTAGCCAACAGTAACCGGGCGCTCGAACTTGTTGCCGGTACGGCCGTCAGTCAGTTGCATCTGGCCGCTTTCTGGCAGATCCGCCAGTTTCAGCATGGCCTTGATTTCAACTTCCTTGGCACCGTCGAACACCGGAGTAGCCATTGGAACGCCGTTACGCAGGTTTTGCGCCAGATCCAGGATTTCCTGGTCGGAGAACGTGTCCAGTGCTTCGTTACGGCCACCGATCTGGTTGTAGATCTCGTCCAGGAAGGTACGCAGCTCGGCAACCTTGCGCTGTTCTTCAACCATGCGGTTGATCTTCTCGCCCAGGCCCTTGGCCGCGAGGCCCAGGTGGGTTTCAAGGATCTGACCGACGTTCATACGCGAAGGTACGCCCAACGGGTTGAGGACGACGTCGACCGGGGTGCCATTGGCATCGTGCGGCATGTCTTCAACCGGCATGATCACGGAGACCACACCTTTGTTACCGTGACGACCGGCCATCTTGTCGCCCGGCTGGATGCGACGACGGATTGCCAGGTAAACCTTGACGATTTTCAGCACGCCTGGAGCCAGGTCATCGCCCTGCTGCAGTTTGCGCTTCTTGTCTTCGAACTTGTCATCCAGCAGGCGACGGCGATCAACGATGTAGGCCTGAGCCTTCTCGAGCTGCTCGTTCAGAGCATCTTCAGCCATGCGCAGCTTGAACCACTGGCCATGCTCAAGACCGTCGAGAACTTCGTCGGTGATGTCCTGGCCTTTCTTCAGACCGGCGCCGCCTTCGACCTTGTGGCCGACCAGTGCGGAACGCAGACGTTCGAAAGTAGCGCCTTCGACGATGCGGAACTCTTCGTTCAGATCCTTGCGGATCTCGTCGAGCTGGCTCTTCTCGATGGACAGGGCACGGCTGTCGCGTTCAACGCCATCACGGGTGAAGACCTGAACGTCGATGACAGTACCTTTGGTACCGGTTGGTACGCGCAGGGAAGTGTCTTTAACGTCGCTGGCCTTCTCACCGAAGATCGCACGCAGCAGTTTTTCTTCCGGAGTCAGCTGGGTCTCGCCTTTCGGAGTGACCTTGCCTACCAGGATGTCGCCCGGGCCAACTTCAGCACCGACGTAAACGATACCGGCTTCGTCCAGCTTGTTCAGTGCAGCTTCACCCACGTTCGGGATGTCCGCAGTGATTTCCTCTGGGCCAAGCTTGGTGTCACGCGCCACACAGGTCAGTTCCTGGATGTGGATCGTGGTGAAGCGGTCTTCCTGAACCACACGCTCGGACAGGCAGATGGAGTCTTCGAAGTTGAAGCCGTTCCATGCCATGAACGCGATGCGCATGTTCTGACCCAGAGCCAGTTCACCCATGTCGGTGGACGGACCGTCGGCCATGATGTCGCTACGCTGCACCCGATCACCCTTACGCACCAGCGGACGCTGGTTGATGCAGGTGTTCTGGTTGGAGCGGGTGTACTTGGTCAGGTTGTAGATGTCGACACCCGCTTCGCCGGTTTCGACTTCATCATCTGCAACACGAACCACGATACGGCTGGCGTCGACGGAGTCGATCACGCCGCCACGACGAGCCACGACGCAAACGCCGGAGTCACGGGCTACGTTACGCTCCATGCCGGTACCGACCAGCGGCTTGTCAGCACGCAGGGTTGGTACAGCTTGACGCTGCATGTTCGAACCCATCAACGCACGGTTGGCGTCGTCGTGCTCGAGGAACGGGATCAGCGACGCCGCAACGGAAACTACCTGCTTGGGCGATACGTCCATCAGGGTGACGTCTTCCGGCGCCTTGACGGTGAACTCGTTCAGGTGACGAACAGCTACCAGCTCGTCGATCAGGACTTTCTTGTCGCTCATCGTTGCCGAAGCCTGTGCGATCACGTGATCGGCTTCTTCGATGGCGGACAGGAACACGATCTCGTCAGTGACCAGAGCGTCTTTCACCACACGGTACGGGCTTTCCAGGAAGCCGTACTGGTTGGTGCGCGCATAGGCGGCCAGGGAGTTGATCAGACCGATGTTCGGACCTTCCGGCGTTTCGATCGGGCATACACGACCGTAGTGAGTCGGGTGTACGTCACGGACTTCGAAGCCTGCGCGCTCACGGGTCAAACCACCTGGGCCGAGTGCGGAAACACGGCGTTTGTGGGTGATCTCGGACAGCGGGTTGTTCTGGTCCATGAACTGCGACAGCTGGCTGGAACCGAAGAACTCTTTCACCGCCGCAGCCACTGGCTTGGCGTTGATCAGGTCTTGCGGCATCAGGCCTTCGCTTTCAGCCATCGACAGACGCTCTTTGACCGCGCGCTCAACACGCACCAGGCCAACGCGGAACTGGTTCTCGGCCATTTCGCCTACGCAGCGAACACGACGGTTACCCAGGTGGTCGATGTCGTCGACGATGCCTTTACCGTTACGGATATCGACCAGAGTCTTCAGGACCGCGACGATGTCTTCTTTCGACAGGACGCCCGAACCTTCGATCTCGGTACGACCGATACGACGGTTGAACTTCATCCGGCCGACCGCAGACAGGTCATAGCGTTCAGGGCTGAAGAACAGGTTGTTGAACAGCGTCTCGGCTGCATCCTTGGTTGGCGGCTCGCCTGGACGCATCATGCGATAGATTTCGACCAGCGCTTCCAATTGGTTGCTGGTGGAGTCGATCTTCAGAGTGTCGGAGATGAACGGACCGCAGTCGATATCGTTGGTGTACAGCGTCTCGATGCGAACAACCTGAGCCTTGGCAATTTTTGCCAGTACTTCAGTTGTCAGCTCGGTGTTGCATTCAGCCAGGATTTCGCCGGTAGCCGGGTGCACGATGACCTTGGCGGTAGTGCGACCCAGGACGTAGTCCAGAGGCACTTCCAGCTCTTTGATCCCGGCTTTTTCCAGCTGGTTGATGTGGCGAGCGGTGATACGGCGACCTTGCTCGACAATAACTTTGCCTTTGTCATCCTGGATGTCCAGGACTGCGACTTCACCGCGCAGGCGCTGAGGCACCAGCTCCAGGCTCAGGCTCTCGCCTTTCACGTGGAATACGTTGGTGGTGTAGAACGCGTCCAGCACTTCTTCAGTGGTATAGCCGAGCGCGCGCAGCAGTACCGATGCAGGCAGCTTGCGACGACGGTCGATACGCACGAATACGCAGTCTTTCGGGTCGAACTCGAAGTCCAGCCACGAACCGCGGTAAGGAATGATGCGCGCGGAGTACAGCAGCTTACCGGAGCTGTGCGTCTTGCCGCGGTCGTGGTCGAAGAACACGCCCGGCGAACGGTGCAGCTGGGAAACGATTACACGCTCGGTACCGTTGATAACGAAGGTACCGTTTTCAGTCATCAGGGGAATTTCACCCATGTAGACTTCTTGCTCTTTGATGTCCTTGATCGCTTTGTTCGACGATTCTTTGTCGAAAATGATCAGGCGCACTTTTACCCGCAAAGGTACGGCGTAAGTGACACCGCGCAACACGCATTCTTTGACATCAAATGCCGGTTCGCCCAGGCGATAACCCACGTACTCCAGGGCAGCGTTGCCGGAGTAGCTGATGATCGGGAAAACGGATTTGAAGGCCGCATGCAGGCCCACGTCGCGGAACTGATCTTTAGTCGCTCCCGCTTGCAAGAATTCACGATACGAATCCAGCTGGATGGCCAGGAGGTACGGCACATCCATGACGTCCGGCAACTTGCTAAAGTCCTTGCGGATACGTTTTTTCTCAGTATATGAGTAAGCCATCAGCGTTCCCCAGCTTGGTCACCTGCTTGTTTGGCCTCTCCCGACGGGAGCAGCCAGAAAATCGTGCAAACCCCATGGTTTGCGCCACCACATCGGGTGGTTACAGCTCGTTATCGGCGCCGACCCAGTCGGCTGCCAATAACGGAAAAAGGCCGGTGGCAAGAGCCACCAGCCATCAGCCTTTCGCTTAACGCTCGGGCTGGAGGAGCAAAGTCGATGCTTACTTCAGCTCGACTTTAGCGCCTGCTTCTTCCAGCTTCTTCTTAGCGTCTTCAGCAGCTTCTTTCGAAACGCCTTCAGCTACAACCTGAGGAGCGCCGTCGACTTTCTCTTTGGCTTCTTTCAGGCCCAGACCAGTCAGCTCACGAACTGCCTTGATCACGTTTACTTTCTTCTCGCCGGCTTCAACCAGAACAACGTTGAACTCGGTTTGCTCTTCAACAACAGCGGCAGCAGCAGCTGGACCAGCAGCAGCAACAGCAGCGGTCACGCCGAAGGTTTCTTCCATTGCTTTGATCAGCTCAACAACTTCCAGAACGGTTTTCTGGCCGATTGCTTCGATGATTTGTTCGTTAGTCAGAGACATGACTTGAATCCTGTATTGGGGTGACAGCCTACGCAGCCATCAAATTAAACATATGATTTTGAAAGATCCGACTGCGCCTTAGGCTGCAGCAGCTTCTTTCTGGTCGCGAACGGCTGCCAGGGTACGAGCCAGCTTGCTGGTAGCGCCTTGGATCACGCTCATCAGTTTCGCAATAGCTTCGTCGCGGGTCGGCAGGGTAGCCAACACGTCGATCTGGTTAGCGGCAAGGAACTTGCCATCAAACGCAGCTGCCTTGATCTCGAACTTGTCCTGACCCTTGGCGAATTCCTTGAAGATCCGGGCAGCAGCGCCTGGGTGATCTTTCGAGAATGCGATCAGGGTAGGGCCGGTGAACACGTCGTTGAGAACACTGAATTCAGTGTCAGCAACAGCGCGCTTGAGCAGGGTGTTACGTACAACACGTACGTAAACGCCAGCTTCACGAGCCTCTTTACGGAGTCCGGTCATTGCGCCTACTGTTACGCCACGGGCATCAGCCACGACAGCGGACAGAGCGACTTTGGCAGCCTCGTTGACTTCAGCGACGATGGCCTTCTTGTCTTCGAGTTTAATTGCCACGGGTTTAACTCCTGCTTGTTACCGTTTCATCCAGTCGAAACCGGATGTCGTTTTGGTGTCTGATTCGGTAAGGAACCGGGAGCACCATCTGCGTAGGCTTGTGGTTTAAGACTTGCGTCGCCTACGGTCTTGGATAGCCCCCGCCAGGCAGGGACCCCAATTTTTCAATTGGCGCAATCGCTTGCGCCAATCTGTGTCTTACGCGTCGAGCGAGCTCTGGTCGATGACCAGACCTGGGCCCATGGTGGTGCTCAGGGTAACGCGCTTGACGTAAATGCCTTTCGAGGAAGCTGGCTTGATACGCTTCAGGTCAGCGATCAGGGCTTCAACGTTTTCCTTCAGCTTGACGGCGTCGAAGCCGATCTTGCCAACGGAAGTGTGGATGATGCCGTTTTTGTCGGTGCGATAACGAACCTGACCAGCCTTGGCGTTCTTGACCGCGGTAGCTACGTCTGGAGTTACGGTGCCGACTTTAGGGTTAGGCATCAGGCCACGTGGACCGAGGATCTGACCCAGTTGACCTACAACGCGCATGGCATCCGGGGATGCGATCACTACGTCGTAGTTCAGGTCGCCGCCTTTCATTTCGGCAGCCAGTTCGTCCATACCTACACGGTCAGCGCCGGCAGCCAGAGCGGCCTCGGCAGCTGGACCCTGGGTGAACACGGCAACGCGAACGGTCTTGCCAGTGCCGTGTGGCAGCACGGTAGCGCTACGAACGACCTGGTCGGATTTACGTGGGTCAACGCCCAGGTTTACAGCTACGTCGAACGACTCGCTGAACTTGACAGTCGACAGCTCGGCCAGCAGTGCAGCGGCGTCTACAAAGTTGTAGGCCTTGCCTGCTTCGATCTTGCCGGCGATAGCCTTTTGACGCTTGGTCAGCTTAGCCATTACACACCCTCCACGTTAAGGCCCATGCTACGAGCAGAACCGGCGATAGTACGCACGGCTGCATCCATATCAGCTGCAGTCAGATCCGCGTTTTTGGTTTTCGCGATTTCTTCCAGCTGAGCACGAGTCACAGTGCCAACCTTAACGGTGTTCGGACGAGCGGAACCGCTGGTCAGACCGGCCGCCTTCTTCAGCAGAACCGAAGCAGGGGTGGATTTGGTTTCGAAAGTGAAGCTACGGTCGCTGTAGACAGTGATGATCACTGGAGTCGGCAGACCTGGCTCAAGACCCTGAGTACGGGCGTTGAAAGCCTTGCAGAATTCCATGATGTTCACGCCGTGCTGACCCAGAGCAGGACCAACAGGTGGGCTTGGGTTAGCCTGAGCGGCCTTCACTTGCAGCTTGATGTAAGCGGTAATCTTCTTGGCCATGAGGCACTCCAATTACGGGTTCAAACGCCTCGAAAGGCTCCCCGGTTACTTGCGCGTTTATCCCAGTGACGACAAAACCCCACAGCCTAAGGCTGCGGGGTTGGGATGCTTGCTCAGCTAGACCTTTTCGACCTGGCTGAACTCCAGCTCTACCGGAGTAGAGCGACCGAAAATGAGCACTGCCACTTGGATCCGGCTCTTTTCGTAGTTAACTTCTTCCACGACGCCATTGAAATCGGCGAATGGACCATCGGTGACGCGAACGGTTTCGCCTGGCTCGAACAACGTCTTCGGCTTCGGCTTGTCGCTACCGTCAGCGACGCGACGCAGAATTGCTTCTGCCTCTTTATCGGTAATCGGTGCAGGCTTATCAGCGGTACCGCCGATGAAACCCATGACCCGAGGAGTATCCTTGACCAAGTGCCAAGTACCCTCGTTCATATCCATCTGAACCAGCACATAACCAGGGAAGAATTTACGCTCGCTTTTGCGCTTCTGGCCATTGCGCATCTCAACCACTTCTTCAGTGGGGACCAGAATTTCGCCGAAGCCATCTTCCATGCCTGCCAGCTTTACGCGCTCAATCAGCGAGCGCATGACATGCTTCTCGTAACCGGAGTAAGCATGCACAACGTACCAACGCTTAGCCACGGGACACCCTTAGCCGACGATCAAGGAGACAAGCCAACCGAGCAGGGAATCAAGACCCCACAACAGCAGCGCCATAACCAGCACCACAGCCACAACGATCAGCGTGGTCTGCGTGGTTTCCTGGCGGGTTGGCCATACGACTTTACGAATTTCGGTGCGAGCTTCCTTGACCAGTACAAAGAAAGACTTGCCCTTGGCGGTCTGCAGGCCTACAAAGGCAGCTACAGCAGCAATGACAAGCAACGCAAGTACGCGGTACAGGATCGGCGAAGCAGAGTAATACTGATTACCAACGACGCCAACGACCACCAAAGCGACTACCACTAGCCACTTGAGCAGATCGAAGCGAGAGTCTTGAGCTTCAGCTTTAGGAGTCATCTATGAAGATCCTGTGAAAAGAAAGCCAGATACACCGAATGAATCTGGCAGGTCAGGAGGGAATCGAACCCCCAACCTACGGTTTTGGAGACCGTCGCTCTGCCAATTGAGCTACTGACCTAAAACAAAATCAGGCCGACCATTATGCAGACCTGAAAAAGACATTACAACACCTTACTCGACGACTTCAGCCTTCGCACCGACACCTGGAGTGTCGCCTGGCGCGAGACTTGCTTTGCTCTACCTCGATCCTGACAGGAAAGCCATCACCAGGAACAGAGCCAAACACATCAAGCAAGCTGTTAAAACAAAGGCAGATATTTTCATATCTGCCTTGTCATATGGAGCTCTTGAGCGGATTTGAACCGCTGACCTCACCCTTACCAAGGGTGTGCTCTACCAACTGAGCTACAAGAGCGTAACACTTTGCAAAACCTGCAAGTTTGGAGCGGGTAGCGGGAATCGAACCCGCATCATCAGCTTGGAAGGCTGAGGTTCTACCACTAAACTATACCCGCGGAGCTTGCAGCTCTCGCTAAAAATGGTGGAGGGGGAAGGATTCGAACCTTCGAAGTCGTAGACGTCAGATTTACAGTCTGATCCCTTTGGCCGCTCGGGAACCCCTCCTAAGCGAGCCGGCATTCTACATCATGCCAGCCTTCTGTCAAGCATTTTTCTCATTAAAAACCTGAGCTTAGCTGCGTTGACGTCACTTCAAGCTCCAACCTTCAAAAGGTCTTCGCTGCGAAGCGGGCGCCATTCTATGCAAACTATTCAGCGGGCGCAACCCCCTCGCAAGGCATTATTTTATGTTTTAAGTCATTGAATTCTCTGGAAAGGTTTTGCAGCTGCACATCATCGAGCCAGCGCCGGCTTTCAGGAGCCACCTGAACCCAGTAGCCCGTGGTATCCGACGCTTCCTTGGGCAGCGGCTGATACTTGATCTCCATGCCATTCAGGCGCCTTTCGACCGCCTGGAGCGCTTCCTGGCGCGCAAAACCGCCCAGGTACAAGCAACCGGCATCCACCTGAGCGGGCCTGGCCTTGTCACGGGACGCATCGGTCGCCTCACTCAACAACCGAATATCCTGCTGGCTTCCCCGGTACAGACTCAGTGGCGTGACATCCTTCGCACGCAGGGGCGCTTCTTGTTGATGCCAGATGTAATAGAAGACGTTGAGAACGAGCAGCAGCAGGAACAACCAACGCATATGAACCTCAGGATAAAGGACATGCCATAGCCAAACCCACGAACACCAGATCGGGAACCACCCTGGCTTCAGGCACAATCGCCGAAACCAGACCCGCATCCCCACCGGTCAGGAACACGGAGAAATCGTCCCCCCAGTAGCTGCGTGCGAGCTCCAGCTGAGTCAGGACAAAACCCCGCAGCATCAAGGAGCAACCCCGCTCCACCGCCTCTACAGTCGACCGTCCCGGCACCAGGCTTTCCAGCGCACGCTCGGCAGCCAGGTCGCCATAACGAATTTTGCGGGTATGGGTGCGCAACTGATTACGCATCAATGGCATGCCCGGACAAATGAACCCGCCCAGATGCTCACCATCACCCGCCACAAAGTCCGCGGTGACTGCAGTGCCGAAATCGAGCACCAGGCACGCTCCGGAGGCCAAATGATATCCACCGATCATCGCCAGCCAGCGATCGAGCCCCAGGCGTTCGAATTCCTCGTAGCCGTTGCGCACCCCGGACATTTCACGAGCAGGCGCAGCACAGGCCACCTCCACGCTGTACGCCCCTGCCAGCAGGGAAACCAGCGCAGCGGTTTCCTCTTCCGTCCTCACACTGACCAACCGGCAGAATCTGAGATTGAGGCCAGCAAGCGCATTCAGGCTTTCCAGCAAGGCAAGAGTCGAATCGACGACACCTTCACCGATCGTCCGGCGCGCGTCCGCCGCGAGCACTCGCCACTTGATGAAGCTGTTCCCGCAGTCCAGCTCAAGAATCATCACGCAACCTCAAACTGAGCTCACCACCACTGAATACTTTTTCCACACCGTCCACCCTCAAGCGCAGAGCCCCCTGACCATCAATACCGAGCACCTCACCATCTATGCGGTTGACGCCGGCGATCAATGACACCGCCCGCCCCTGCCATAGATGATTCTGCTCCCACTCGGCCTGGATAGCAGGAAATCCGCCAGTCTGATGCCGACTCAAATAGTCTTGAAGCATTTGCCCCAGCTGCGCGACCAGGTGATTGCGATCAAATGCACGCCCGGACTCCAACCGCACGGAAGTCCATTGCTGATCGACCTCATCAGTCACCTGCATGTTCACGTTAATTCCAACACCCAATACCACGTGACAGACGTCAGCAGGATCCCCCACCAACTCGAGCAGGATCCCGGCGATTTTTTTCTGACCGACCAGAACGTCGTTTGGCCACTTCAAACCGGCATTGGAAACGCCCAGAGCACGCAGGGTCTGCATGACCGCCAAACCGACAACCAGACTCAACCCCTCCAGCTGTCGCATACCGCCCTCGATACGCAACACCAGGCTGTAATAGATGTTCTCCGCGAACGGACTGGACCACTTACGCCCACGACGCCCGCGACCGGACGTCTGCCGCTCGGCCAGAACCAGGAACGGCGCAGCCTGCCCCCGCTCTACCGCTCGCAGCGCCTCGGCATTCGTCGAGTCAATTGAATCAAAAACCAGGATCGGCCAATTGCAGGAAGGCGCCTGCTGCGCAATGACTCCAGCGTCCAGCAGCGTCAGCGGTGCAGCCAACTGATAGCCACGTCCTCGCACCTTATGAATGGACAGCCCCAACTCAGCTTCCAAAAGCTGTAGTTGTTTCCATACGGCACTACGACTGACACCCAAAGCGGCGCCCAGGGCCTGCCCCGAATGAAAGCGGCCATCCTTAAGAAGCTCTAACAACGTCAGCATGCAAGTCTCGCCTCACAATGAGGCACGCATGATAGCCACGCCTCGGCCCGTTGCATAGAAACCGTGTCAGCCGGTTTTTCCTGCGGGCAAAAACAAAACCCCAACTGCTTTCGCAATTGGGGTTTCGGAATTTAATCTTGACGATGACCTACTCTCACATGGGGAAACCCCACACTACCATCGGCGATGCATCGTTTCACTGCTGAGTTCGGGATGGGATCAGGTGGTTCCAATGCTCTATGGTCGTCAAGAAATTCTTGAGCTGACGTGTCTTTCGACATTCCAGCGAATCGGGTATGTGACGGTGTTTTGTGAGTTGCAAACTTTCGGTTTGTTTCGTCTTCACAACACCGCAATCTGGTCATTCGACTCAAATTGCTTGGGTGTTATATGGTCAAGCCTCACGGGCAATTAGTATTGGTTAGCTCAACGCCTCACAGCGCTTACACACCCAACCTATCAACGTCGTAGTCTTCGACGGCCCTTCAGGGAACTCAAGGTTCCAGTGAGATCTCATCTTGAGGCAAGTTTCCCGCTTAGATGCTTTCAGCGGTTATCTTTTCCGAACATAGCTACCCGGCAATGCCACTGGCGTGACAACCGGAACACCAGAGGTTCGTCCACTCCGGTCCTCTCGTACTAGGAGCAGCCCCTCTCAAATCTCAAACGTCCACGGCAGATAGGGACCGAACTGTCTCACGACGTTCTAAACCCAGCTCGCGTACCACTTTAAATGGCGAACAGCCATACCCTTGGGACCGGCTTCAGCCCCAGGATGTGATGAGCCGACATCGAGGTGCCAAACACCGCCGTCGATATGAACTCTTGGGCGGTATCAGCCTGTTATCCCCGGAGTACCTTTTATCCGTTGAGCGATGGCCCTTCCATACAGAACCACCGGATCACTAAGACCTACTTTCGTACCTGCTCGACGTGTCTGTCTCGCAGTCAAGCGCGCTTTTGCCTTTATACTCTACGACCGATTTCCGACCGGTCTGAGCGCACCTTCGTACTCCTCCGTTACTCTTTAGGAGGAGACCGCCCCAGTCAAACTACCCACCATACACTGTCCTCGATCCGGATAACGGACCTGAGTTAGAACCTCAAAGTTGCCAGGGTGGTATTTCAAGGATGGCTCCACGCAGACTGGCGTCCACGCTTCAAAGCCTCCCACCTATCCTACACAAGCAAATTCAAAGTCCAGTGCAAAGCTATAGTAAAGGTTCACGGGGTCTTTCCGTCTAGCCGCGGATACACTGCATCTTCACAGCGATTTCAATTTCACTGAGTCTCGGGTGGAGACAGCGCCGCCATCGTTACGCCATTCGTGCAGGTCGGAACTTACCCGACAAGGAATTTCGCTACCTTAGGACCGTTATAGTTACGGCCGCCGTTTACCGGGGCTTCGATCAAGAGCTTCGCGTTAGCTAACCCCATCAATTAACCTTCCGGCACCGGGCAGGCGTCACACCCTATACGTCCACTTTCGTGTTTGCAGAGTGCTGTGTTTTTAATAAACAGTCGCAGCGGCCTGGTATCTTCGACCGACGTGGGCTTACGCAGCAAGTGCTTCACCCTCATCGGCGCACCTTCTCCCGAAGTTACGGTGCCATTTTGCCTAGTTCCTTCACCCGAGTTCTCTCAAGCGCCTTGGTATTCTCTACCCAACCACCTGTGTCGGTTTGGGGTACGGTTCCTGGTTATCTGAAGCTTAGAAGCTTTTCTTGGAAGCATGGCATCAACCACTTCGTCACCTGAAAGGTAACTCGTCATCAGCTCTCGGCCTTGAAACCCCGGATTTACCTAAGATTTCAGCCTACCACCTTAAACTTGGACAACCAACGCCAAGCTGGCCTAGCCTTCTCCGTCCCTCCATCGCAATAACCAGAAGTACAGGAATATTAACCTGTTTTCCATCGACTACGCTTTTCAGCCTCGCCTTAGGGACCGACTAACCCTGCGTCGATTAACGTTGCGCAGGAAACCTTGGTCTTTCGGCGTGGGTGTTTTTCACACCCATTGTCGTTACTCATGTCAGCATTCGCACTTCTGATACCTCCAGCAAGCTTCTCAACTCACCTTCACAGGCTTACAGAACGCTCCTCTACCGCATCATCCGAAGATGATACCCGTAGCTTCGGTGTATGGTTTGAGCCCCGTTACATCTTCCGCGCAGGCCGACTCGACTAGTGAGCTATTACGCTTTCTTTAAAGGGTGGCTGCTTCTAAGCCAACCTCCTAGCTGTCTAAGCCTTCCCACATCGTTTCCCACTTAACCATAACTTTGGGACCTTAGCTGACGGTCTGGGTTGTTTCCCTTTTCACGACGGACGTTAGCACCCGCCGTGTGTCTCCCATGCTCGGCACTTGTAGGTATTCGGAGTTTGCATCGGTTTGGTAAGTCGGGATGACCCCCTAGCCGAAACAGTGCTCTACCCCCTACAGTGATACATGAGGCGCTACCTAAATAGCTTTCGAGGAGAACCAGCTATCTCCGAGCTTGATTAGCCTTTCACTCCGATCCACAGGTCATCCGCTAACTTTTCAACGGTAGTCGGTTCGGTCCTCCAGTCAGTGTTACCTAACCTTCAACCTGCCCATGGATAGATCGCCCGGTTTCGGGTCTATACCCAGCGACTAAACGCCCTATTAAGACTCGCTTTCGCTACGCCTCCCCTATTCGGTTAAGCTCGCCACTGAATATAAGTCGCTGACCCATTATACAAAAGGTACGCAGTCACAGAACAAAGTCTGCTCCCACTGCTTGTACGCATACGGTTTCAGGATCTATTTCACTCCCCTCTCCGGGGTTCTTTTCGCCTTTCCCTCACGGTACTAGTTCACTATCGGTCAGTCAGTAGTATTTAGCCTTGGAGGATGGTCCCCCCATATTCAGACAAAGTTTCTCGTGCTCCGTCCTACTCGATTTCATGACTAAGAGACTTTCGCGTACAGGGCTATCACCCACTATGGCCGCACTTTCCAGAGCGTTCCGCTAATCTCAAAGCCACTTAAGGGCTAGTCCCCGTTCGCTCGCCACTACTAAGGGAATCTCGGTTGATTTCTTTTCCTCAGGGTACTTAGATGTTTCAGTTCCCCTGGTTCGCCTCTTAAACCTATGTATTCAGTTTAAGATAACCAGCTTGTGCTGGCTGGGTTCCCCCATTCAGAGATCTCCGGATCAAAGTCTGTTTGCCGACTCCCCGAAGCTTTTCGCAGGCTACCACGTCTTTCATCGCCTCTGACTGCCAAGGCATCCACCGTATGCGCTTCTTCACTTGACCATATAACCCCAAGCAATCTGGTTATACTATGAAGACGACATTCGCCGAAAATTCGCAAAACTCTTAAGAGTCACTCACAAATTTTACCTTAGCCTGATCCGTTACCAGTGAAAGTAACGTTCAGTCTATCTTTCTATCACATACCCAAATTTTTAAAGAACGAACTAGTCAAAGACTAGAAATCAACATTCATCATCGCGGCGATGGAATGCTCATTTCTAAGCTTTACACTTCAGAAGCAGTAGTGGTGGAGCCAAGCGGGATCGAACCGCTGACCTCCTGCGTGCAAGGCAGGCGCTCTCCCAGCTGAGCTATGGCCCCGTATTTCTACAGGCGTTTCCCACACAAAATTGGTGGGTCTGGGCAGATTCGAACTGCCGACCTCACCCTTATCAGGGGTGCGCTCTAACCAACTGAGCTACAGACCCAATTTCGGGCTGCTTCTTTCGTCTTCTTCAATGAATCAAGCAATTCGTGTGGGAGCTCATGGAGCAGCTGCTGTCGTCGATTAAGGAGGTGATCCAGCCGCAGGTTCCCCTACGGCTACCTTGTTACGACTTCACCCCAGTCATGAATCACACCGTGGTAACCGTCCCCCCGAAGGTTAGACTAGCTACTTCTGGTGCAACCCACTCCCATGGTGTGACGGGCGGTGTGTACAAGGCCCGGGAACGTATTCACCGCGACATTCTGATTCGCGATTACTAGCGATTCCGACTTCACGCAGTCGAGTTGCAGACTGCGATCCGGACTACGATCGGTTTTGTGGGATTAGCTCCACCTCGCGGCTTGGCAACCCTCTGTACCGACCATTGTAGCACGTGTGTAGCCCAGGCCGTAAGGGCCATGATGACTTGACGTCATCCCCACCTTCCTCCGGTTTGTCACCGGCAGTCTCCTTAGAGTGCCCACCATAACGTGCTGGTAACTAAGGACAAGGGTTGCGCTCGTTACGGGACTTAACCCAACATCTCACGACACGAGCTGACGACAGCCATGCAGCACCTGTCTCAATGCTCCCGAAGGCACCAATCCATCTCTGGAAAGTTCATTGGATGTCAAGGCCTGGTAAGGTTCTTCGCGTTGCTTCGAATTAAACCACATGCTCCACCGCTTGTGCGGGCCCCCGTCAATTCATTTGAGTTTTAACCTTGCGGCCGTACTCCCCAGGCGGTCAACTTAATGCGTTAGCTGCGCCACTAAAGACTCAAGGTCCCCAACGGCTAGTTGACATCGTTTACGGCGTGGACTACCAGGGTATCTAATCCTGTTTGCTCCCCACGCTTTCGCACCTCAGTGTCAGTATCAGTCCAGGTGGTCGCCTTCGCCACTGGTGTTCCTTCCTATATCTACGCATTTCACCGCTACACAGGAAATTCCACCACCCTCTACCATACTCTAGCTTGTCAGTTTTGAATGCAGTTCCCAGGTTGAGCCCGGGGCTTTCACATCCAACTTAACAAACCACCTACGCGCGCTTTACGCCCAGTAATTCCGATTAACGCTTGCACCCTCTGTATTACCGCGGCTGCTGGCACAGAGTTAGCCGGTGCTTATTCTGTCGGTAACGTCAAAATTGCAGAGTATTAATCTACAACCCTTCCTCCCAACTTAAAGTGCTTTACAATCCGAAGACCTTCTTCACACACGCGGCATGGCTGGATCAGGCTTTCGCCCATTGTCCAATATTCCCCACTGCTGCCTCCCGTAGGAGTCTGGACCGTGTCTCAGTTCCAGTGTGACTGATCATCCTCTCAGACCAGTTACGGATCGTCGCCTTGGTGAGCCATTACCTCACCAACTAGCTAATCCGACCTAGGCTCATCTGATAGCGCAAGGCCCGAAGGTCCCCTGCTTTCTCCCGTAGGACGTATGCGGTATTAGCGTCCGTTTCCGGACGTTATCCCCCACTACCAGGCAGATTCCTAGGCATTACTCACCCGTCCGCCGCTCTCAAGAAAAGCAAGCTTTTCTCTACCGCTCGACTTGCATGTGTTAGGCCTGCCGCCAGCGTTCAATCTGAGCCATGATCAAACTCTTCAGTTCAAACATCTTTGGGTTTTGAGAAAACCCTAAACTTGGCTCAGCAATCGTTGGTTACATCTTTGATTTCTCGCGGAGTAACTTGTGATGCTGATAATCTGTTGACTAGCAGTCTGACTCCACAAGCACCCACACGAATTGCTTGATTCAGTTGTTAAAGAGCGGTTGGTTAAGATCTTTCGCCTCAACCGAGGCGCGCATTCTACAGCGTCCCCCGTGTCTGTCAAGCGGTTATTTTCAGAAGTTTTCAAAATTTCTTTTTCAACTTCAACCACTTGCGCTTCCGATCTCTCGTTAGCGGGAGGCGAATTCTACAGCGTTGCTCGCTGCTGTCAACACCTCTTTTTCTCCGCTTTCGATCGAGAAGACCGAACCGCCAATCAAGCGACAACTTGCCGCCTGACCGACTCCTTCCAGGCTTCGATAACTTGAAGCTGAACACTGTCGAAATTCGCGTAACTCGTTGTTTGCCAAGGAGTTTTCCGTTTCGACTGCGCCGGAAGTGGGGCGAATTATAGACTTCTAAAATTCGCCGTCAACCCCTAATTTCAGCTTTATTCAGATTTGAGCGAAATGCGCGCAAATGCCTTCTTGCCAGCCTGGCAAACGTGGGTAGCACCCAGCGCATATATAAAGGTGCGATCAACGACCTCACCATCGACACGCACACCGCCGGAATTCAGCAGGTCGCGCGCCACGGCCGAGTTCTTCACCAAACCTGCTTTATTAAGCACAGCAGCGATCGGCATATCTTCAGTCGCGGTCACTTCGATTTCCGGCAGGTCATCCGGCAGCTCGCCATCCTTCATACGGTTGCCGGCACCGCGATGCGCATTGGCCGCAGCCTCTTCACCATGGAAGCGCGCAACGATTTCCTCAGCCAGCTTGATCTTGATGTCACGCGGATTCGCACCCGCCTCGACATCAGCACGCAAGGCATTGATCTCGTCCATGGAACGGAAGCTGAGCAGCTCGAAGTAACGCCACATCAGCGAATCCGGAATGGAGACGAGCTTGCTGTACATCACACCCGGCGCTTCCTGGATACCGACATAGTTACCCAGGGACTTGGACATCTTCTTCACGCCATCCAGACCTTCCAGCAGCGGCATGGTCAGAATGCACTGCGGCTCCTGCCCATAACCACGCTGCAGCTCACGACCCATCAGCAGGTTGAACTTCTGATCGGTGCCACCGAGCTCGACATCCGCGCGCAGGGCAACCGAGTCATAACCCTGAACCAGCGGATAGAGGAACTCGTGAATGGCGATTGGCTGATTAGTGGTATAGCGCTTGTCGAAGTCATCGCGCTCGAGCATGCGAGCGACGGTGTACTGTGAAGTCAGGCGAATGAAGTCGGCCGGCCCCATCTGGTCCATCCAGGTGGAGTTGAACGCCACCTCGGTCTTGGCCGGATCGAGAATCTTGAAAACCTGAGTCTTGTAGGTCTCGGCATTCTCGAGAACCTGCTCGCGGGTCAGCGGAGGACGCGTAGCGCTCTTGCCGCTTGGATCACCGATCATCCCGGTGAAGTCACCAATAAGGAAGATCACCTGGTGCCCCAGCTCCTGGAACTGGCGCAGCTTATTAATAAGCACGGTGTGACCCAAGTGCAAATCCGGTGCAGTCGGGTCGAAGCCTGCCTTAATACGTAGCGGCTGGCCACGCTTGAGCTTTTCGATCAGCTCGGACTCGACCAACAGTTCTTCCGCACCACGTTTGATCAGCGCTAGCTGCTCTTCAACCGACTTCATAACAGACCCGCAAGGCTCGAATTCAAAGGGAACCAACCATACAAGATCACGCGTCAAATACAAAATTTGGCCAGCGTAATGACGCCAATCCACCGGCAGAGCGTCCGCGGACTTGCTTCAGAGATGATTTGGTTATATTTTATACAGTTATTTCATCTTCATCATGTCATTCATCTTTTCCAATTCATCTTTTTCAAAGTCAAAATTACCTATGACCAACGAATCGTCTAAAGCGCCGCCGCTTTACCCGAAGACCCACCTGCTAGCCGCAAGTGGTATCGCCGCCCTTCTGAGCCTGGCGCTTCTGGTATTCCCTTCCAGTGATGTAGAAGCCAAAAAGACAACCCTGAGCCTTGAACTGGAAAGCCCTGCTGAACAACTGACACAAGATCAAGACGCATCTGACGCCGCCCAAGCCACAAATGAGCCGGTAACTTCTCCTTTCGCGCAGATCGAAAACAGCACCGAAGAGCCTCAGGAAACCGCCCAGGCCGAGCCTGCGGTCGAGGAAATCAAGAGCCCGAACCACCGTGAAGTGATCGTCGCCAAGGGCGACACGCTTTCGACTCTGTTCGAAAAAGTCGGCCTGCCTGCCACCGCGGTGCACGAAGTGCTGGCCAGCGACAAACAGGCGAAGCAATTCAGCCAACTGCAACGCGGCCAGAAACTCGAGTTCGAACTCAATCCGGAAGGCCAGCTGGTCAACCTGCACACCAAACTCAGCGACCTTGAAAGCATCACCCTGACCCGCAACGACAAGGGTTACGCCTTCAATCGCATCACCACCAAGCCTACCGTGCGCTCGGCCTATGCCCATGGCGTGATCAACAGCTCGCTGTCGCAATCCGCCGCACGGGCCGGGCTCTCCCACAGCCTGACCATGGACATGGCCAACGTGTTCGGCTACGACATCGACTTCGCCCAGGATATTCGCCAGGGCGACGAGTTCGACGTGATCTACGAGCAGAAAGTCGTCAACGGCAAATCCATCGGCAACGGGCCGATCCTCTCCGCACGCTTCACCAACCGCGGCAAGACCTACACCGCCGTTCGCTACACCAACAAGCAAGGCAACAGCAGCTACTACACCGCTGAAGGCAACAGCATGCGCAAGGCGTTCATCCGTACGCCGGTGGACTTTGCCCGCATCAGCTCGAAATTCTCCATGGGCCGCAAGCATCCGATCCTCAACAAGATCCGCGCCCACAAGGGTGTCGACTACGCAGCCCCACGCGGCACGCCCATCAAGGCAGCAGGTGATGGCAAAGTATTGCTGGCTGGCCGCCGCGGCGGTTACGGCAACACCGTGATCATCCAGCACGGCAACACCTACCGCACCCTGTACGGCCACATGCAAGGTTTCGCCAAGGGCGTGCAAACCGGCAGCTCCGTCAAGCAGGGCCAGGTCATCGGCTACATCGGTACCACCGGTCTCTCCACCGGCCCGCACTTGCACTACGAGTTCCAGGTCAACGGCGTTCACGTAGACCCGCTGAGCCAGAAGCTGGCCATGGCCGATCCGATCTCCAAGGCCGAGCGCTCGCGCTTCCTTGCGCAAAGCCAACCGCTGATGGCACGCATGGATCAGGAGAAAGCCACCATGCTGGCTTCGAAGCGCTAAGCCATGCCGCTCTATATAGGCGTGATGTCCGGGACCAGCCTCGATGGCCTGGACATTGCGCTGGTCGAGCTGACACCGGCGATCGAACTGATCGCCACGCATTACATCCCCATGCCTGATTCCCTGCGCACCGAGCTGTTAAGCCTGTGCGCCAGCGGCCCTGACGAAATCGCCCGCTCAGCCATAGCCCAGCAAAACTGGGTGAAACTCGCCGCCCAGGGCATTCGCACCCTGCTTGATCAACAGAATCTCAAAGCCCAGGACATTCGCGCGATTGGCAGCCACGGCCAGACCATTCGCCACGAACCGGCACGGGGTTTTACCGTGCAAATCGGCAACCCTGCCCTGCTGACGGAGTTGACCGGTATCACCGTGGTCAGCGACTTCCGCAGCCGGGACGTCGCCGCTGGCGGCCAAGGCGCGCCCCTGGTTCCTGCGTTTCACGAAGCGCTGTTTGAAGAACAGGTGGGAAACCGCGCCGTACTGAACGTCGGCGGCTTCAGCAACCTCAGCCTGATCGAACCCGGCAAGCCCGTCGCCGGCTTCGATTGTGGCCCCGGCAATGTGCTGCTCGATGCCTGGATTCACCAGCAACGGGGCGACAACTTTGACCGCGACGGCCAGTGGGCCGCCAGCGGCACGGTACAACCTGTGCTGTTGAAAGAGCTGCTCAGTGACGCATTCTTCGTCACCAAGGGCCCGAAAAGCACCGGTCGTGAGGTGTTCAACCTGCCGTGGCTGACCCAGCATCTTTCCCGTTTGCCGGCATTCGCTGCCGAAGATGTGCAGGCAACGCTGCTGGAGCTGACCGCCCTGACCATCGTTGAATCACTGCAAAGCGCCCAAGCCGATACCCGCGAACTGTTGGTGTGCGGCGGCGGCGCACACAACGCCACGCTGATGAAGCGCCTGGCCAGCCTGCTGCCGAGCGCGACGGTCGCCAGCACCGCCACGCACGGCGTTGATCCTGACTGGGTCGAGGCCATGGCCTTCGCCTGGCTGGCCCATTGCTGCCTGGAAGGCATCGCCGCCAACCGCCCGAGTGTCACCGGCGCCCGCGGCCTGCGGGTGCTGGGCGCCATCTACCCGGCCTGAACCCCAGACAGCAAAACGCCGCAGGACCGTTAAGCCCTGCGGCGCTGGATAATGCTGTGAAGCGCGATCAGATCGAGAACGAAGAACCGCAACCGCAAGTGGTCGTGGCATTCGGGTTCTTGATCACGAAACGCGAACCTTCCAGACCTTCCTGGTAATCCACCTCTGCACCTGCCAGGTACTGGAAGCTCATCGGATCGACGACCAGGCTCACGCCTTCGCGCTCGACGATGGTGTCATCATCGGCCACTTCTTCATCGAAGGTGAAGCCGTACTGAAAACCCGAACAACCGCCGCCCGTAACGAATACGCGCAGCTTCAAGCGATCATTCCCCTCTTCATCGACCAGGCTCTTCACCTTGTGCGCGGCACCGTGGGTGAATTGCAAAGCCGTGGGGGTGAAGGATTCGACGCTCATGCTAACTATCTCCCGGCGTTACGCCGCCATAATGCGTGATGACGCGCATTATCCGCTTCTCCGAGAAAATCGGTCAACTATTGTTACGGTATATCAATAAACCCGATTACCGGTCGCCCATGAAAAAAGGCCCGTTCGACGGGCCTTTTTGCTGTACGCGGTAAAGTGTTACGGCAACATGCCGGCGTGGGACAGGCCCAGGCGCTCATCCAGGCCGAACAGGATGTTGAGGTTCTGCACTGCCTGGCCCGATGCACCTTTGACCAGGTTGTCGATCACCGACAACACCACCACCAGGTCACCGTCCTGCGGACGATGCACGGCGATACGGCAGACGTTGGCGCCGCGCACGCTGCGGGTTTCCGGATGGCTGCCGGCCGGCATCACGTCCACGAACGGCTCGTTGGCATAACGCTTCTCGAACAACGCCTGCAGATCCACCGAGCGATCCACCACCGTCGCGTACAGTGTGGAGTGAATGCCGCGGATCATCGGGGTCAGGTGCGGAACGAAGGTCAGGCCGACGTCCTTGCCTGCTGCGCGACGCAGACCCTGGCGGATTTCCGGCAGGTGACGGTGACCTTTCACCGCGTAGGCTTTCAGGCTTTCCGACGTCTCGGAGTACAACGAACCCACAGAAGCGCCACGACCGGCACCACTGACACCGGACTTGCAGTCGGCGATCAAGCGCGTGGTATCAGCCAGGCCCGCCTCGAGCAACGGCAGGAAACCCAACTGGGTCGCGGTCGGGTAGCAACCCGGCACGGCGATCAGGCGCGCCTGCTTGATCTGCTCGCGATTGACTTCCGGCAAGCCGTAGACGGCCTCTTCCAGCAGTTGCGGCGCGCCATGCGGCTGGTTGTACCACTTGGCCCATTCGTCAGCGTCCTGCAGACGGAAGTCCGCCGAAAGGTCGATGACCTTGGTCCCGGCCGCCAGCAACTCGCCAGCCAGCGCATGGGCAACACCATGGGGCGTGGCGAAAAACACCACGTCGCAGGCACCCAGGGTTTTCACGTCAGGAACGCTGAACGCCAGGCCGTCGTAATGACCGCGCAGGTTCGGGTACATATCGGCCACGGCCAGACCGGCCTCGGATCGGGAAGTGATGACTACCACTTCAGCTTGCGGATGCTGTGCCAACAGACGCAGCAGTTCGACACCGGTGTAACCCGTGCCGCCGACGATACCGACCTTGACCATAAACCTGCCCTCAACGAACCCACTGGAAAGCCGTCGATAATAGGGGCCGCGCGCCCCTGCGACAACCGTCAAGGTGACGTGCGGCCGCTCAAGCCTCTACTATTCGGGCTACCGTGAACCTGGGAATAACTAAAAATGCTTTATCTGTGGCTCAAAGCGCTTCATATCGTCAGCATGGTCTGCTGGTTTGCCGGCCTGTTCTATCTTCCTCGTCTGTTCGTTTATCACGCGCAAAGTGAAGACACCGTCAGCCAGGAACGCTTCAGCCTGATGGAGCGCAAGCTGTACCGCGGCATCATGGGCCCGGCGATGATCGCCACCCTGGCGTTCGGCATTGCGTTGATCAGTCTGAACCCGAGCATCTTCAGCCAGGGCGGCTGGATTCACGCCAAGCTGACCCTGGTGGTGTTCCTCATCGGCTATCACCACATGTGCGGCGCGCAGTTGAAACGTTTCGCCCGTGGCGAGAACACCCGCAGCCATGTCTTTTATCGCTGGTTCAATGAAGTGCCGGTTCTGTTATTGCTGGCTATCGTAATTCTGGTCGTCGTTCGACCGTTCTAACTTCAATCGGCACCACTTACCGGGGTACTTCCAATGTCGCTGCCCGCTTTGCTCGAACAACGTTTGCGCCTGCCCGTCGTGGCGGCGCCGATGTTTCTGATCTCCAACCCACAACTGGTGCTCGCCTGCTGTCGTAATGGCGTGGTGGGCAGCTTTCCGGCGCTGAACCAACGCGAGAGCAGCGGCTTCAAGGCCTGGCTGGAAGAAATCGAAGCAGGCCTGGCGACACTGGACAACCCCGCGCCTTATGCGGTGAACCTGATCGTCCATAACAGCAACCCGCGCCTGCAAGCAGACCTGGCGATTTGCATCGAGCACAAGGTGCCGATCGTGATCACCAGCCTTGGCGCGGTCAAGGAGCTGGTCGATGCGGTGCACAGCTATGGTGGCCTGGTGTTCCATGACGTGACGACACGCCGGCATGCGGAGAAAGCCGCCGAAGCCGGCGTCGATGGCTTGATCGCCGTGGCGGCAGGTGCTGGCGGACACGCCGGGACCTGGAGCCCGTTTTCGCTGATAGCCGAAATCCGTCAGTTCTTCGACAAGACGTTATTGCTCGCGGGCTGCCTGAACCACGGCCACGAGATTCTCGCGGCCCAATTGCTGGGCGCGGACCTGGCCTACTTCGGTACACGCTTCATCGGCACCACCGAAAGTCATGCCCCCGATGCCTATAAAGAGATGCTGCTGACCTCCCGTGCAGCAGACATCATTCACACGCCGGCGGTGTCGGGCGTACCGGCCAGCTTCATGCGCCAGAGCCTGGAGGCGGCTGGTTTCGACATGGCAGCGCTGCAGAACAAGGGTGACGTCAACTTCGGCGCCAAGCTCAAGCCGTTGAACGATGAAGCCAAAGCCTGGAAAACCGTCTGGTCCGCAGGCCAGGGCGTCGGCGACATCACTGACTTGCCCAGCGTGGAGCAACTGGTCGCACGGCTGGACGCCGAGTACCGCAAGGCACTGGAACTGGCCGCGCAACTGCCGAATCGCTGGCCGCGCTGACCGGAAAACTTGGCCAGCCATCCCCGGCTGGCCTTACACTCCCCACTTACCCCCTTCAAACCCCGCGACAAGGATGCCTCGCAATGAGTGACACCCGTTTCAAGATCGTTTTCGACGGCACGCTACGGCCTGGTGTCGAGATCACCACGGCAAAACTCAACCTGGCGGCGCTGTACAAAAGCGACGTGGCGGCTGTGGAACGGCTGTTCACCGGTCAGACAGTGACACTCAAGCAAGGCCTGTCACAGGCAGAAGCGCAAACCTACCTGCAAGCGCTGACGAAAGCCGGGGTCGATGCGCGCATCGAGGCGGAACCGGCGATCGAACTCAGCCTGGCCGACGTACAACATGCCCCCGTCAACCGGGAGCCGGTGTACGCCGACCCTGAATCGCCTTATGCACCACCCCGGGCCACCGTCGGCGAAAACCTCCCGCAGTTCGCGACACTCAAGCCTTTTGGCGTCACCGGCCGAATTGGCCGCTTGCGCTACCTGGCCTGGACCATGGTCCTGACCCTCGTAGTGCTCGGCGTCGGGTCGGTCGCGGCCGTCGTCGCCATCGGCCTGATCAGCACTGACTCATCCGCCGGCCTGATCATCGGGGGGCTGCTGGCATTCTTCCTGTGCCTGGCCATCGGGGTCGTCAGCATTCAGATAGCCGTCCAGCGCCTGCATGACATTGGCTGGTCCGGTTGGCTCTGGTTGTTGAATCTCGTGCCCTTCATCGGCAGTTTCTTCCCGTTCGTGATCATGTGCGTGCCGGGCACCAACGTCGCCAACCGCTACGGCCCTCCTCCGCCGCCCAACAGCACGGCGGTAAAAGTGCTGTCGTCATTGTGGGTCGTGTTCATTGTCGTCGTGTTTCTGGGTGCGCTGGCCGGCGGGTTCACCGCGTTGCAGCAGGAATACGAAAGTGCTGCCGAAACCAGCTATGACAGCAGCTCGGTGATCACCGACGAAGTGGAAGTCGAGCCGACCGAGGAAGTCGAGCAAATACCTGATTCCGCAGACGATGAAGCCGAAGAAGCTCAAGCCCCTGTAGACTCTGCGAAAGAATGAACAACGCTCCCCGTTCGTGACACCTGCGTCGCGGCGCGCAGCTGTTGCGATGGAGAACTGCATGACCCGTTACGCTCTGATCACCGGCGCTTCCAGCGGCATCGGCCTGGCGATGGCCGAAGCGCTGGCCCGCCGCGGCCGCAGCCTGATCCTGGTGGCCCGACAACGTGATCAGCTGGAAAGCATTGCGATTGAACTGACCCAGCGGTTTGGCGTGGAGGTGCTGTTTCGCGCCTGCGATCTGGGCGAGCCCTTGCGCCTGTCCGGCTTTCTGCTGGAACTGGAAGAAAGCGACCGGCAAATCGACCTGTTGGTCAATTGCGCCGGCATGGGTACCTGCGGGCCGTTCCTGGCGCAGGACTGGATGACCGAGCAAGACCTGATCGAAGTGAACATCCTCGCCCTTACGCGCCTTTGCCATGCCATCGGCAACAGCATGGCCCTGCACGGTGGCGGACAGATTCTCAACGTCGCCTCGGTCGCGGCCTTCAATCCCGGCCCCTGGATGAGCACTTACTACGCCAGCAAGGCCTACGTATTGCACTTTTCCGAAGGCTTGCGGGTCGAGCTGAAGAAATGCGCGGTCAAGGTTTCGGTGCTCTGTCCCGGTCCGACCCGCACGGCGTTCTACCGCACGGCGCAACTGGACACCGACAAACTGGCCGACAGCAACATGCTGATGAGCCCGGAAGAGGTCGCGCTCTACACCGTGCGCGCACTGGAAAAGAATCGCGCCATCATCATTCCGGGACGGCGCAATCGCTGGATCGCTCGCCTGTCGCGGCTGGGTACACGCTGGCTGAATCGCACGATCACCGGCATGGTCAACAAGGCCTATTGCCCGCGCTGATGGCTCCAAGGTAAAAGGTCCCAAGGTAAAAGACTGGGCTCGGACATACCCCATGGGTACACTCAGGCCAGCTCAAACAACGGAGAAACAGCTGTGGATACTCTGTTCACCAAGATCATCAACCGGGAAATCCCGGCGAAGATCATCTACGAGGACGACCAGGTACTGGCCTTCCACGACATCGCCCCACAGGCGCCGGTGCATTTTCTGGTGATTCCGAAAAAACCGGTGCGCACCCTCAACGACCTCACCGAGGACGACAAGGCACTGGCCGGGCATATTCTGTTCACCGCCCAGCGCCTGGCGCTGGAGCTGGGCTGCGAAGAAGGCTTCCGGGTGGTCATGAACTGCAATGAAAAGGGTGGACAAACCGTCTACCACATTCATATGCACGTGCTCGGCCAACGCCAGATGAACTGGCCGCCGGGCTGATCGCCCTTCGCGTCTCTGTAGGAGCCAGCTTGCTGGCGATGGGAAATCAGACAACCCCGCGTCGTCTGAACCACCATCGCCAGCAAGCTGGCTCCTACAGAGACAGACGAAACCGCTGTGCAATGACCCAACGCAAACCTTCCCCGGCCGATTGGGTTAAACTGGCCGCCGAGATTCTTCCCGGAGGTCAGCATGACTACCCAACGTCACTACTCGCCCATTGACCGTCTTCTGCTGCAAGCCGATGCCGCGATGCGTACCCTGCTGCCCTTCAGCGGCCAACCGTACCGCCCGTCGCCGGCCATCGTGCAGCCGGAAGTGCAAATGAGCGACGAGGACACCCGGCATGTGGCCGGCCTGATGCGCATCAACCATACCGGCGAAGTCTGCGCCCAGGCGCTTTATCAGGGTCAGGCCCTGACGGCCAAGCTGCCGCAGGTGCGTGCCGCCATGGAACATGCCGCCGAAGAGGAAATCGACCATCTGGTGTGGTGCGAACAGCGCATTCACCAGCTGGGCAGCCATACCAGCATTCTCAACCCGCTGTTTTATGGCATGTCGTTCGGCATTGGCGCCGTCGCCGGCCTGATCAGCGACAAAGTCAGCCTGGGCTTTGTTGCCGCCACTGAGCATCAGGTGTGCAAGCACTTGAACGAGCACCTTGAGCAACTGCCGGCGGAAGATGAGAAGTCCCGGGCGATTCTCGAACAGATGCGCATTGATGAAGAGCATCATGCCGAGAGTGCTCTGGAAGCGGGCGGTTTCCGTTTTCCGGCGCCGGTGAAGTTCGGGATGAGTTTGTTGGCCAAGGTGATGACCAAGAGTACTTATCGGATTTGAGGTGCTTTCGTCGTAGTGTCGCCCGAAGACAAGCTCGCCCCCCACAGAAAATCAAAAGCAGATTGGGGCTCCCCTGTAGGAGCGAGCACGCTCGCGATGGTTTCCAGGACACCGCGGGGCATCAGACAGCCATCGTCATCGTTAACGACCATCGCGAGCAAGCTCGCTCCTACAGGGTGAGCACTCGAAGAAATAAAAAGGCGACTGCCGTGAGGGAGTCGCCTTTTTTGTGCTCGAAGTTCTTAGCTCGGCATGTTGCGTGCGTAGAAGATTTCGAGCATTTCGTGTTTCACACGTTCGGTCACCTGGGCGCGCTGCTCGGAGGACAGGTTGCTGGTCGCGTCGCCGAACAGGTAGTTGTCCAGTTCGAAGTTCTTCAGCAGCATTTTGGTGTGGAACAGGTTTTCCTGGTACACGTTCACGTCGGTCATCTGGTACGCGTCGCGGGTGTCTTCGGACAGGTAGTTCTGGATCGAGTTGATCTCGTGGTCGATGAAGTGCTTCTTGCCTTCGACGTCACGGGTGAAGCCGCGCACGCGATAGTCCACGGTCACGATGTCCGAGTCGAACTGGTGAATGAGGAAGTTGAGCGCCTTGAGCGGTGAAATGACCCCGCAGGTCGACACGTCGATGTCCACACGGAACGTGGCAATACCGTCGTCCGGATGGATTTCCGGATAGGTGTGCACCGTAATGTGGCTCTTGTCGAGGTGGGCCAGGATGATTTCCGGCAATGGACCCGGGGACTCTTCGATCTGACTCTCGGTCGGGGTGACCGGCTCTTCGGAGATCAGGATCGTGACGCTGGCGCCCTGTGGTTCGTAGTCCTGACTGGCGATGTTCAGGATGTTGGCACCAATGATATCGACAACTTCCGTGAGGATCTGCGTCAGGCGCTTCGCGTTGTACTCTTGGTTGATGTACTCGACGTAGGCCTGCTGGTCTTGCGGGGTTTCCGCGTAGCAGATGTCATAGATGTTGAAGCTCAAGGTCTTTGTCAGGTTGTTGAACCCGTGGAGCTTGAGTTTGCTTTTCACCGTTAAAAACTCTCTATGTATTGCGGCCCGGCCGCGTGATCAAGCATGCCCGTCAGATGCGAACGACGCACCTGCGTAGGACGGTTAACACCTCTTCGCGATGGCGATTTTGGTTGTCTGATCGGGTGAGCGGCCTGTCGGCTGACGGGCCACCACCCTGAAAAAAGTGGCGCATTATGCAGACGTCAGCCATGGATCACCAGAGTCTGCACTGCATTTATGATAGTTGAATGTCGTCTCAGCCGAGCTCGACGATCTCGTAGTCGTGGGTAATCGCAACACCGGCAGCACCCAGCATGATCGACGCCGAGCAATATTTTTCGGCGGACAGCTCGATGGCGCGCTTGACCTGGGCTTCCTTCAGCCCGCGGCCCTTGACCACAAAGTGCATATGGATCTTGGTGAAGACCTTCGGGTCCTCGGTGGCACGCTCGGCGTCGAGGAAGGCTTCGCAGCTTTCAACCGCCTGGCGGGATTTCTTGAGGATGCTGACCACGTCGAAATTGCTGCAGCCGCCGACACCCAGCAGGAGCATTTCCATCGGCCGCACACCCAGGTTACGACCACCGGCATCCGGCGGACCGTCCATGACCACGACATGACCGCTGCCGGATTCGCCGAGGAACATGGCTTCGCCAGCCCATTGAATGCGTGCCTTCATCGCCAAGACTCCACTGTAAAAAAAAGGGTCGCCAGCTTAGCACAGGGCTCTGGATTGACAGCGCCCGCCTTCCTAGGACGAAACCTGCGGCTTTGTAGGTAAATGCTCGAAAATTGCAGGAAGTGTCTGGTAAGCTGACGCCAAATAGCTGGCGCATCGCCAGCTCGCAGCAACCTCAGCGACTCATAAAAAAACCAAAACACACCGTGCAGTCTTTTCGGGATTCAACCATGGTTGCTATTGCCCCAACACCCAAGATCAAGAACCTCGACAAGCTGCTGATGCATTGTCAGCGTCGGCGCTATGCGGCCAAGAGCAACATCATTTGTGCGGGCGACCGCTCGGAGACGCTGTCCTTCATCATCAAGGGCTCGGTCACCATCCTGATCGAAGATGATGATGGTCGAGAGATGATCATCGCCTACCTGAACGCCGGGGACTTCTTTGGCGAGCTGGGCCTGTTCGAGCAGGCGGGCCAGGAACAGGAGCGCAGCGCCTGGGTCCGTGCCAAGGTCGAATGTGAAGTCGCAGAAATCAGCTACACGAAATTCCGCGAGTTATCCCATCAGGATCCAGACATTCTTTACGCCCTGAGCGGACAAATCGCACAACGTTTGCGTAACACCACCCGCAAGGTCGGTGACCTGGCCTTCTTCGACGTCACCGGGCGGGTAGCCCGCTGCCTGCTGGAACTGTGCAAGCAGCCAGACGCCATGACCCACCCCGATGGCATGCAGATCAAGGTGACGCGTCAGGAAATCGGGCGGATTGTCGGGTGCTCGCGGGAAATGGTCGGTCGCGTGCTCAAGGACCTGGAAGAACGCAACCTGGTGAACGTCAAAGGCAAGACCATGGTGGTGTTCGGTACGCGATAGGCTCAGGCGCCGAACATCCGCGCCAGCATTTGCCGATAGAGTTCATCGAGACGTGCCAGCGCGTCTGGTGCCGCGAACTTTTCATGCAGGGCGATATGACTGTCGGCGCGGACCCGTTGCTCCAGACCGCACGCCTGGTTGAAGCGATTGACCGCTGCCACCATCGACTCACGCTCGTTGTCCAGCAGCATGGCCCCATGGACCAGCCCTACCGGCCGCTGCCCGCCCTGACTCTGGCGCCAGCGCTGGGCGGTACCGACCATCTTGCGTCCATCGAGGTTGACGTTGAAGCGACCATCGCAGAACGCCCCGTCGATTTCCCCGAGTGACGATGTGCCGCCCAGTTCATCCAGTAATTCGCAGATCGGATCGCACAGGCGCCGGTAACCGGACTCGATACGATTGAGGTCCCCTTCGCTGCGCGGTGGCGCGTAGACCAGGGCGATATTGACGGTGGACGCCGATTGCGGAACCGGCTCACCACCGGTTTCGCGCAGCAGCACGGGCCAGCCGGCCGCGGCACTGACTTCACAGGCATGATCGAAATCGGGCAGGCGATTCAGGCGTCGCGGCATGACCAGGGCCCGGTCGCTGGGTTGCCAGAACAGCAGACCGAACTCGGCATCGCCGGCGCAGACCGAGGCGAGCAGGTCCTGTTCGGCTTGCAGACCGGCTTCGATGGTCAGGGACAGGGCTCGCGACATGGGTGGCTCCGGCAGGCTTCAGTTCTTTAAAGGATTTGAAGGCCTCATCGCGGGCGAGCCCGCTCCTACAGTAGTCCGGTGTACACAGGTCCACTGTAGGAGCGGGCTTGCCCCGGGCGGCGTTCCGACGATGGGGTCGACTCGATCTTGATCTGATCAGTCGAGTGTAGAACCACTCACCGGAACACCTCGCTCCGGGAAGAACAGGCGCTGTAATTCATTGCCCGGCTGCTCGGCGCGCATGAATGCTTCGCCCACCAGGAATGTATATACGTCGCTGATTTCCATCAGTTCCACGTCGGCCCGGTTGAGGATGCCGCTTTCAGTGATCACCAGGCGGTCGCGCGGGATGCGAGGCAGCAGGTCCAGCGTGGTTTCCAGGCTGACCTCGAAGGTGTGCAGGTTACGGTTGTTGACGCCCACCAGCGGCGTGTCGAGGGTTTTCAGGGCCCGCTCCAGCTCGTCGCCATCGTGGACTTCCACCAGCACATCGAGACCGACATCCTTGGCTACCGACGCCAGCTCGGCCATTTTCACGTCATCCAGGGCGGAGACGATCAGCAGCACGCAGTCGGCGCCCAGTGCCCGGGCTTCGACGATCTGGTACGGATCAATCATGAAGTCCTTGCGGATCACCGGCAGCTTGCACGCCGCACGGGCTTGCTGCAGGTAGGCGTCGGCGCCCTGGAAGTAATCGACGTCGGTCAGTACCGACAGGCAGGTCGCCCCGCCCTTCTCGTAGCTCTGGGCGATTTCGTCAGGCACGAAGTGCTCGCGAATCACACCTTTGCTGGGCGAGGCCTTCTTGATTTCGGCGATCACCGCCGGCTGCTTGGATTTAGCCTGGACGATCAGCGCCTGGGCAAAACCGCGAGGTGCGTCGGCCGCCCTGGCCAGACGCTCCAGCTCAGCGAGGCTGACGCGGGCGCTGCGCTCGGCCACTTCCTCGACTTTGCGCGCCAGAATTTTTTCCAGAACCGTGGGTACACTCATCCCTCATTCTCCACTTTGAATACCGCCGTAAACGCACCCAACTCCTCCAGTTTTTCCCGAGCGAGACCGGTGTGCAGCGCGTCATGCGCCAGGGCAACGCCCTCTTTGAGGCTGCTGGCGTGATCGGCGGCGTACAACGCGGCACCCGCATTGAGCATGATCATTTCGGCAGCTTTCTGACCATTTTCCGTTTTGCGCTTGCCCAGGGCATCGCGAATCAACTCAAGGGAAGCGGCCGGGCTTTCCACTGCCAGGCCATGCAGGCTCTGGCTTTTCATGCCCAGGTCTTCAGGTTCCACCCAATACTCGGTGATCTGACCGTTTTTCAGCTCGGCCACGAAGGTCGGCGCAGCCAGACTGAACTCGTCCAGGCCGTCCTTGGAGTGCACCACCAGCACATGCTTGCTGCCCAGGCGTTGCAACACTTCGGCCAACGGCCGGCACAGGGCCTGGGTGAACACGCCCACCACCTGATGCTTCACACCGGCCGGATTCGTAAGCGGGCCGAGCATGTTGAACAGGGTGCGCAGCCCCAGCTCCTTGCGCGGCCCCGCCGCGTGCTTCATGGCGCTGTGGTGGGTCTGGGCGAACATGAAGCCGATGCCGACGTTATCAATGCAACGCGCCACCTGGACCGGCGTCAGGTTCAGGTAGATACCCGCCGCTTCCAGCAGGTCGGCACTGCCGCTCTTGCCCGAAACCGCGCGGTTGCCGTGCTTGGCCACGGTGCAGCCAGCGGCCGAAACCACAAAGGCCGACGCCGTCGACACGTTGAAAATATTGGCACCGTCACCGCCGGTACCCACCACATCGACCACGCCGTCGAGGGTGTTGAGCTCGACCTTGTCCGCCAGCTCGCGCATGACCGACACGGCGCCGACGATTTCGTCGATGCTTTCGCTCTTCATGCGCATGGCCATCATGAACGCGCCGATCTGCGCGTCCGTGCATTGTCCGGTCATGATCTCGCGCATCACATCGCGCATTTCTTCGGTGCTGAGGTCGAGGTGATCGACGATACGGCTCAGGGCAGTCTTGATGTTCATGGAAAGTCCTTAGCGCGTGCCGCCGGTTTGTTTAAGGAAGTTGGCAAACAGTTCGTGGCCCTGCTCCGTGAGGATAGACTCGGGGTGGAACTGCACGCCTTCAATATTCAGGGTCTTGTGTCGCAGGCCCATGATCTCGTCAACCGAACCGTCTTCGAGCTGAGTCCATGCGGTCAGCTCCAGGCAGTCGGCCAGAGTTTCGCGCTTGACGATCAAGGAGTGGTAGCGAGTAACTGTCAGGGGATGATTCAGACCTTCGAACACACCCTTGTCTTCATGGAACACCGGGCTGGTTTTGCCATGCATCACCTGACGGGCGCGCACCACATCGCCGCCGAACGCCTGGCCGATGGACTGGTGACCCAGGCAGACGCCAAGAATCGGCAGTTTGCCGCCAAAATGCTTGATCACGTCGATAGATACGCCGGCTTCGGTCGGCGTGCAAGGGCCAGGCGAAACCACGATCCGCTCGGGATTCAGGGCTTCGATTTCGGCGATGGTGAGCTCATCGTTGCGCACCACCTTGACCTCGGCACCCAGCTCGCCCAGGTATTGCACAACGTTGTAAGTAAAAGAGTCGTAGTTGTCGATCATCAGCAACATGGCTTGAGAACCTCTTGAATTCACTGACTATAAAAGCAGACCTGGAATGAATCAGCCGCAGCGTCCAGCGCCCTGCCAGGCAGAGCGGGGGCGGCGTTCATCGGTCAGCTTTGCGGCGTTTGTTCAGCCAGGGCGACGGCACGGAACATCGCACGGCGCTTGTTCAGGGTTTCTTCCCATTCAAGCGCCGGCACCGAGTCGGCCACGATGCCGCCCCCGGCTTGCACATGCAGTTCGCCGTTCTTGATCACCGCGGTGCGAATGGCAATCGCGGTGTCCATGTTGCCGTTCCAGGCGAAGTAACCCACTGCACCGCCGTAGACGCCGCGCTTGACCGGCTCCAGCTCGTCGATGATTTCCATCGCGCGAATCTTCGGCGCACCGGACAAGGTGCCCGCCGGCAGGATCGCCCGCAGTGCGTCCATCGCCGTCAGGCCGGCCTTCAACTGGCCGGTGACGTTGGAAACGATGTGCATCACGTTGGAGTAACGCTCGATGACCATTTTTTCGGTGAGTTTCACCGAGCCGATTTCCGACACGCGACCGGTGTCATTGCGGCCCAGGTCGATCAGCATCAGGTGCTCGGCGATTTCCTTGTCGTCGGACAGCAGGTCCTTTTCCAGGGCCAGGTCCGCTTCTTCGCTGGCCCCGCGTGGGCGGGTGCCGGCAATCGGGCGCACGGTGATCAGGTTGTCTTCGACCCGCACCAGCACTTCCGGCGAACTGCCGACAACGTGGAAATCGCCGAAGTTGAAGAAGTACATGTAAGGCGTCGGGTTGAAGCAGCGCAGCGCGCGATAGAGGTCGATGGGCGCAGCCTTGAAGTCGATCGACATGCGCTGGGACGGCACGACCTGCATGCAGTCACCGGCCAGGATGTACTCCTTGATGGTGTCGACGGCTTTTTCGTAATCATGCTGGGTAAAGCTGGAGCGGAACACCGGATCAGCCGCTTGCTGCTGGCTGAAGTCCAGGCCGCGACGCGGCGTGATCGGCTGGCGCAGTTTTTCCAGCAGTGCTTCGAGGCGCACGCGGCCCTGTTCGAAGGCGTCTTCCTGCGCTGGGTCAGCCAGGACGATCGCGTGCATCTTGCCGGCGAGGTTGTCGAACACCACCACGGCATCGGAAACCATCAGCAGGATGTCCGGCACGCCCAGCGGATCGGGGTTCGGGCATTTGCCCAGGCGTTTTTCCACGTAACGCACGCAGTCGTAGCCGAAGTAGCCCACCAGGCCACCGTTGAAACGCGGCAGACCGGCAATGGTCGGTACGTTGTAGCGCGCCTTGAAGGTTTCGACGAAGGCCAGCGGGTCTTCCACGTCGTGGCTTTCGATCTCGACGCCGTCATGGGTCACGCTGACGTGATGGTCATGCACCCGCAGCACGGTGCGGCACGGCAGGCCGATGATCGAGTAACGGCCCCACTTTTCGCCGCCCTGCACCGATTCGAGCAGGTAGGAGTTGGGTTCGTCGGCCAGTTTCAGGTAGATCGACAGCGGTGTGTCGAAGTCGGCCAGGGTTTCGCAGGCAAGCGGAATGCGGTTGTAGCCAGCAGCGGCCAAGCGCAGGAATTCTTCGCGGATCATGGTGTAGCCTCGTGGCTTGAGGTGCGAACAGTCAGGTATGCAAACGCGCCGGATAGACCGGCCAGGTAAAAGTCAGGCGCGCCAACGCCAACGGGCCAGAGCCTTGATAACTTTCATCCAGAGTTTGCGAGTGACCACCACGATGGCGTTTCCAGAAGGGGATTGAACAGCGTCGCCCAACGTTATCTCAGCGGCCGGATCCAGGCAACCGGGAATTAGCATGCGCAGATCGTCAATGACCAGCGCCGGCGACTCTTCGGCAATCGGACGACCATGGTTGTAGCCATAGCTCAAGGCCACGCATTTGACCCCGGCTGCCTTGGCGGCCAGTACATCGCTGCGCGAATCGCCGACAAACAGCGATTGCGACGCCGGGACGTTGGCCATTTTCATCACGAAAAACAGCGCGGCCGGGTCAGGCTTCTTCTGCGGCAGGGTATCGCCGCCGATGATCCACTTGAAATAACGGCCGATTTTCATCTGATCCAGCAGCGGCGCGACGAAACGCTCCGGCTTGTTGGTGATCAGGGCCATTTCCACGCCTTGTTTGTTCAGCCACTTGAGGGTGTCACGTACGCCGGGGTAGACCACCGTCAGCTCGTGGCCGTCCTCATAAAAGCCGTTGAACAACTCCAGGGCGTGCTCGGCTTCGGCCTCATCGACACCCTCGGCGTCGATGTGGTTGGCCAACGCCCGGCGCACCAGCACTGGTGCGCCGTTGCCGACCCACTGGCGCACCGAGTCGATGCCCGCAGGTGGGCGCCCGAGTTTGAGCAGCATGTTATCCACTGCCGCCGCAAGGTCTGGGACGGAGTCGATCAGCGTGCCATCCAGATCGAACATCACCAGACGCGGCAGGCGCCCCGGAAACAGTTGCTCAAAACCACTCATGGGCGAGCCAGCGCCAGTTCGGCGCGCATCTTCTCGATCACTTCCTGGTAGTTCGGCGCGTTGAAGATCGCCGAGCCAGCCACAAAGGTGTCGGCGCCAGCGGCGGCGATTTCGCGGATGTTGTTCACATTCACGCCACCGTCGATTTCCAGGCGGATATCGCGGCCCGAGGCGTCGATCAAGGCACTGGCTTCGCGCAGCTTGTCGAGGGTGCCGGGGATGAACTTCTGCCCGCCAAAGCCTGGGTTGACGCTCATCAGCAGGATCATGTCGACCTTGTCCATCACGTACTTGAGCACGTCCAGCGGGGTCGCCGGGTTGAACACCAGGCCCGATTTGCAGCCGCCCTCGCGGATCAGTTGCAGGGAGCGGTCGATGTGCTGGGTGGCTTCCGGGTGGAAGGTGATGTAGGTCGCGCCGGCTTCGATGAAGTCACCGACGATACGGTCTACCGGGCTGACCATCAGGTGCGCGTCGATTGGCGCGGTCACGCCGTACTTGCGCAGTGCGGCGCAGACCATCGGGCCGATGGTCAGGTTGGGCACGTAGTGGTTGTCCATGACATCGAAGTGCACGAAGTCGGCGCCAGCGGCCAGAACGTTGTCCACTTCCTCGCCCAGGCGGGCGAAGTCGGCGGAGAGAATCGACGGAGCAATTACGAAGGGCTGCATGACGCACCTTTTCTGAGCTAAATCACGATGGCGCGCATTGTATACCTCATGCTTTGGCGCGCGCACCGTGAGCGCGATGATCAGTAGGCCGAACGATAGATCTTCTCGATATCAATCGCGCTCAACTTGCGCGGATTGTTGCGCATCAAGCGCTCGATTCCCGCGGCTTCCACGGCCATGGCGGGTATGGCGTCCTCCGGAACCCCGAAACTGCGCAAGCCGGCTGGAATTTCCACCGCCGCGCACAGTTCGGTCATGGCCTCGACGGCTTTATCGGCCGCCTCATTGGCACTCCGGTGCGCGGTTTTCACCCCCATGGCCTCGGCAATATCCTGCATGCGCTCGACGCAGGCCATCTTGTTCCAGGTCATGACATACGGCAGTAACAGGGCATTACTGACGCCATGGGCGATGTTGAAGCGCCCGCCCAGCGGGTACGCCAAGGCATGCACCGCGCCGACCCCGGCGTTACCGAAAGCCATGCCGGCCATCAGGCTGGCGGTGGCCATGTCTTCGCGCGCCTGCAGGTTGGCCGGGTTGGCATAGGCCTTGGGCAACGCCCTGGCGATCAGCTTGATGGCGCCGATGGCCAGGGCGTCGGTGATCGCCGAGGCGTTGATCGACAGGTAGGCTTCGATGGCGTGCACCAGTGCATCGACCCCACTGGCCGCGGTGACACTGCGTGGGCAGGTCAGGGTCATCTGCGGGCTGACCAGCGCCACATCCGGCAGCAGGTAGTCGCTGACGATGCCCTTCTTGAGCTGGGCGGCCTTGTCGGAGAGGATCGCCACGTTGGTCACCTCCGAGCCGGTGCCGGCGGTGGTGGGAATGGCGATCAGCGGCGGGCCCTTGCGCGGCACCTGATCGACGCCGAACAGGTCTTCCAGCGCACCGTGATAACCGGCGTAGGCCGCGACACATTTGGCGATGTCGATAGCACTGCCGCCACCCAGGCCGATCAAGCCGTCATGCCCGCCTTCGCGGTAGACGCGCATGCAATCTTCGACTATGGCGATTTCCGGGTCGGGCAGCACACGGTCGAAAATCTCGTAGCCGCGATCCCCCAGCTGCGCCAGCGCCAGCTCGACCGTGCCGGACTTGACCAGTGCCGCGTCGGTAACGATCAGCGGGTTGTCGATGTCCAGTCGGCTGAGTTCGGCGGACAGCTGCTCGATGGCAGCGGCACCAGTGATCAGCTTGTGAGCGATTTTGAACGAGGAAAGACTCATCGTGCGCAGCCTCTTATAGATAGGGGAGCTGGGCACAATAGTAGCTGGGGAATTGGGGTTGTCTGCCATTCAGGTTGTGAATGGCCAGGGGCTTCAATGAGGCAAAGAATCCTGTAGGAGCGAGCTTGCTCGCGATATCGGTGTGTCAGTCCACACATTGGGAACTGACACGACGCCATCGCGAGCAAGCTCGCTCCTACAGGGGGCCGCGTTAAACCTGCGCAGTACGCAGTTTTTCGCTACGCCCGCGCAACCACTCCAGGGTCAGCAGCAGGATCACCGAGAAGGCGATCAGCAGTGTCGCCGCGGCGGCGATGGTCGGGCTGAGGTTTTCGCGGATGCCGCTGAACATCTGCCGAGGCAGGGTCGCTTGCTCGGGGCCGGCGAGGAACAGCGTCACCACCACTTCGTCGAACGAGGTGGCGAAGGCGAACAGCGCCCCGGAAATCACCCCTGGTGCAATCAACGGCAAGGTCACCCGACGGAACGTCGTCAGCGGCGAAGCGCCGAGGCTGGCCGCCGCGCGCACCAGGTTGTGGTTGAAACCCTGCAGGGTCGCCGACACGGTAATGATCACGAACGGCACACCCAGCACCGCGTGGACCACGATCAACGAGAAGAAGCTGTTGCCCAGGCCCAGTGGCGCGAAGAACAGGTAACTGGCCACGCCGATGATCACCACCGGCACCACCATCGGCGAAATCACCAGCGCCATCACCAGGGATTTGCCCGGGAAGTCGCCACGGGTCAGGCCAATCGCTGCCAGGGTGCCGAACACCATGGCCAGCACCGTAGCCGCCGGGGCGACGATGATGCTGTTCTTCAAGGCGCGCATCCACTCCGCCGAGGCGAAGAAGTCGTGATACCACTGCAACGAGAAACCTTGCAGCGGGTACACCAGGAAGCTGCCGGAGTTGAACGACAACGGGATGATCACCAGTACCGGCAACACCAGGAACAACAGGATCAGGCCGCAGAGAATCCGCAAGCTGTAGAACCACACCCGCTCGACGGGGGACATATAAGGACTCAGCATTTCATTCTCCCCTTAGCTCAGGCGCAGGCGACTGGCGCCCACCAGCCAGCTGTAAATCAGATAAAGCACGACGGTCGCCAGCAGCAGCAGCCCACCGAGAGCGGTCGCCATACCCCAGTTGATGCTGGTGTTGGTGTAGAAGGCGACGAAGTAGCTGACCATCTGGTCGTTCGGGCTGCCCAGCAAGGCCGGGGTGATGTAGTAGCCAATGGCGAGGATGAACACCAGCAGGCACCCGGCGCCGACACCGGCATAGGTCTGCGGGAAATACACCCGCCAGAAACTGGCGAACGGGTGGCAGCCGAGGGAAATCGCGGCGCGCATGTAAGTCGGCGAGATGCCTTTCATCACGCTGTAGATCGGCAGGATCATGAACGGCAGCAGGATGTGCACCATGGAGATGTAGACCCCGGTGCGGTTGAACACCAGCTCCAGCGGTTTATCAATGATGCCCATGGCCATCAGGGCGCTGTTGATCAGGCCACCCGATTGCAGCAGCACGATCCAGGCGGCCACCCGCACCAGGATCGACGTCCAGAACGGCAGCAGCACCAGAATCATCAACAGGTTGCTTTGCCGCGCCGGCAGGTTCGCCAGCAGGTAGGCCAATGGATAGGCCAGCACCAGGCAGAATGCGGTAATGATCACCCCCATCCAGAACGTGCGGGCGAAGATGTCGAGGTAGATCGCCTGGTCGGGCGTGGCGGGCGCCAGCTCACCGAGGTCATCGATACGGTGATCGACCGCGGCCAGCAGGTAATACGGGGTGATGCTGCTGGTGTTGCGGCGCACCGCTTGCCAGTAGGCCGGGTCGCCCCAGCGTTCGTCGAGGCCTTCCAGTGCATCTTTATAGGACGCCGGCGCTTCGGCCAGCGGCAGGGCACGGGCGGTTTTGGTCAGCAGGCTGCGATAGCCGGCCAGTTCCATGTTCAGGCGTTTGGACAAGTCGCCCAGGGTCTGGTTCTTGCGGGCTTCGGCGAGGTCTTCGGCGGCGGCCTTGTAGACAGGCTCGGCCGGCAGGCCACGACCGTCCCAACTGGCGATGGCCTCGACCGTGCGCGGCATGCCGCCGACCACTTCCGGGTTGCCAACGCTTTTGTAGAGCAGCGCCACGATCGGCACCAGAAACACCAGCAACAGAAACAGCACCAGCGGCGCGATCAGCGCCTGGGCCTTCCAGCGGTTGACCCGCTCGGCGTGCTTGAGTCGCTGCTTCAAGGTGGGGTCAGTGCCCGCGTTCGCGGGGACGGCGATAGCCATGGCGTACTCCGGAAATCTTTGATCGTTGCAGAGGTGCTGAAACACCCCGATCTAATTAATGTGGGAGCGAGCCTGCTCGCGATAGCGGAGTGTCAGTCAGCATCAATATTGAATTTGAAGACGCCATCGCGAGCAGGCTCGCTCCCACAGGATGGAATCGCATCCATCCTGTGGGTGTTGCTTATTTGGCAGCCCAGGCGTTGAAGCGCTGTTCCAGTTGCTCGCCGTTGTCAGCCCAGAAGCTGACGTCGATCTGCACCTGGTTGGCGATGTTTTCCGGGGTGGTCGGCATGTCTTTCAGGACATCCTTGGCCAGCAACGGCACAGCCTGGGTGTTGGCCGGGCCGTAGGCGATGTTTTCCGAGTAGGTCTTCTGCTGTTGCGGCTGCACCGAGAAGGCGATGAATTTCTTCGCCGCTTCCGCGCGCGCCTTGTCCAGACCTTTTGGAATGGCCCATGCGTCGAAGTCGTAGATGCCGCCGTTCCACACCACCTTCAGGTTGCTTTCTTTCTGCACGGCAGCGATCCGGCCGTTGTAGGCCGAGCTCATGACCACGTCACCGGAGGCCAGGTATTGCGGCGGTTGTGCGCCGGCTTCCCACCACTGGATGTTTGGCTTGAGTTCATCGAGCTTCTTGAACGCGCGGTCCTGGCCATCTTTGCCGGCCAGCACTTTGTAGACGTCCTTGGGCGCAACGCCGTCGGCCATCAGGGCGAATTCCAGGGTGTACTTGGCGCCCTTACGCAGGCCACGCTTGCCCGGGAACTGCTTGGTGTCCCAGAAATCCGCCCAGCTGGTTGGCGCGGTTTTCAGTTTGTCGGCGTTGTAGGCCAGCACGGTGGACCACACGAAGAAACCTACGCCGCAAGGCTGGATGGCGCCTTTGACGTAGTCTTCGCCCTTGCCGAACAGCGCCGGGTCCAGTTGCTCGAACATGTCTTCGTCGCAACCACGGGACAGCTCCGGCGATTCGACTTCCACCAGGTCCCAGGACACGCTCTTGGTGTCGACCATGGCCTTGACCTTGGCCATTTCACCGTTGTACTCGCCCGCTACGATCTTGCCGTTGCCCGCCGCTTCCCACGGTGCGTAGAAGGCTTTGACTTGCGCCGCCTTGTTCGCCCCGCCAAAGGACACCACGGTCAGGTCCGGGCCCGCCGCCATCGCGTGTGCCGCACCGATCATGCCCATGACCAGGGCGGTGAATTTCAGGGATCTCAACATTTATTGTTTTCTCCATGTGCAGGGTTGGTGTTGCCGGGGCGATCAGTTCGCCTCTAGAAGTGGGTCGAGCGCACGTACGTGTTCGACCTGCCAGCCAAGCGGTACCACATCGCCGACGGCAAGCTCGGGATCGAGCTCGGCAATCGGTTGTTTCACGAAGAAGTCGGTCTTGCCGCAGACTTCCAGGCGAACCCGGACGTGGTCGCCCAGATAGATGAATTCCGCCACCCTCCCTGAGAAGCGGTTGACGCAGGACTCGCTCGAACCATTGAGGCTCACGCGTTCCGGGCGAATCGACAGCGTGACAGGTTCGCCGGTCCTGCCGACGTTGACCGCCAGGGCTTCAACCTTCTCGCCACGACCGAGCTCGACCACGCAGCGATCGCCGGTCTGGCTGTGCAAACGGCCATTGAGACGGTTGTTCTCGCCGATGAAGTTGGCGACGAAGGTGTTTTTCGGCTCTTCGTAGAGGGTGCGCGGCGGGGCGATCTGCTGGATTTCGCCCTGGTGGAACACCGCCACACGATCGGACATGGTCAGGGCTTCGCCCTGGTCGTGGGTCACGTAGACCACCGTCACGCCGAGGCGCTCGTGCAGGTGCTTGATCTCCATCTGCATGTGTTCGCGCAGTTGCTTGTCCAGGGCGCCGAGCGGTTCGTCCATCAGCACCAGTTGTGGTTCGAACACCAGGGCGCGGGCCAGTGCCACACGCTGCTGCTGACCGCCGGACAACTGTGCCGGGTAGCGTTGGGCGAAGGAATCCAGTTGCACCATGCTCAGGACACGCTTGACCCGGTCGCTGACGTCGCTCTTGTTCAAGCCGCGCACGGTCAGCGGGAACGCGAGGTTCTCCGACACGGTCATGTGCGGGAACAGCGCGTAGTTCTGGAACACCATGCCGATGTCGCGCTTGTGCGGTGGCACGTTGTTGATGGACCGCCCGGCCAGGAGAATCTCACCGGCGGTCGGCGTCTCGAAACCGGCGAGCATCATCAGGCTGGTGGTCTTGCCCGAGCCCGACGGCCCGAGCAAGGTGAGGAATTCACCTTTGCGGATGTCCAGGTTGAGGTCTTTGACGATCAGGTTCTCGCCGTCGTAGCTCTTCTGCACTCCACGAAAGCTGACCAGAATGTCACTGGCCCCTGCGCTTGAATCCACCTGGCTCATACCCACACCTTTGTTATTGATGACTGCTGTGGACTAAGCCTAGTGGACGCATGAAAGCGCGCAAATCGGGGCGCAGGAGAGAATCGCCTCAGCAGGATGGAAGGCTGGGGGTAGGGATTGCCCTACAAGGTTGGCGTGTTTGGATAAGTGCAGCCATGAGCGGCAAGCGGCAAGCCGCAAGTCACCGCAAAAGCGGTGCGCGAGCGTGTCGTAAATGGATATGAACATCACATACCCCTGTAGGAGCAGCCGGTCGACGCTCGATCGCTCGCGATGCGGTGTGTCAGGTTGGTATGTGTCGGCTGACACACCGCATCGCGAGCAAGCTCGCTCCTACAGGAGGTAGGCGTAGGCCTTAGAGGAGCTTGTGCTCCATCGCGTACTTCACCAGTTCCGCCAGGGAAGTGATGTTGAGTTTCTGCATCAGCCGCGCTTTGTGGGTGCTGATGGTCTTGTTGCTCAGGGCCAGTTGCTGGGCGATGTCGTTGACGTTTGCGCCTTGGGCCAGGCGTTCGAATACCGAGAATTCACGCTCCGAGAGCAGTGAGTGCAGGGGTCGCGAATCGGTCAGGCCGACTTCGAAGACCATGCGGTCGGCCAGTTCCGGGTCGATGTAGCGCCCGCCCGAGGCGACCTTGCGAATCGCCGTCAGCAGTAGCGCCGGATCGCTGTCCTTGGTCGCGTAGCCGGCCGCGCCGACCTTCAATGCCCGGGCAGCCATCTGGGCTTCGTCGTGCATCGACAGCACCAGAATGGCCGGAGGATTATTCAGCGCGCGGATCCGGGGGATCGCTTCCAGGCCGTTCACGCCGGGCATGGAGATGTCCAGCAAGACCACTTCGCAGGGAACGTGACGCAGGGTTTCGAGCAGTTGCTCGCCATTGCTCGCCTCCCCCGCCACTTGCAGGTCCTTGGCCAGGCCAATCAGCTGCTTGATACCTTCGCGAACGATGGTGTGGTCTTCGGCTACCAGTACACGGATCACGTTTTTCTCCAGATTCAAGACCTATCGTCGGAACGCCGCCCGGAGCAGGCTCGCGATAGCACCCCACCAGGCAACGCAGAATGTCAGGTGTTATCCACCGGCACGCGAACACTCAAGGTGGTGCCCTCCCCCGGTTCACTCTCCAGCGACAACTGCCCACCCATGATTAACACCCGCTCGCGCATGCCTACCAGACCGAAGGATGTTGGCCGGCCAGTGTCGGCGATAAATCCTACGCCATCATCGCTGATCGTCAGACACAATTCGTCGCCTTCCAGGGCCAATGTCAATTCGACAGTATGCGCCTGGGCGTGGCGCATGACATTGGTCAACGCTTCCTGGAGTATTCGGAACAAACCGATGGCCTTGGCATCGCTGAGCACTGGCAGGCTCTCCGGCACCTGCACCAGACACGGGATCTGCGTGCGTGCCTCGAAGCGCCGAGCCTGCCATTCCATGGCCGAGGCAATCCCGGCATCGAGAATTGGCGGGCGCAACGCCGTTGCAACATCGCGGACCAGCTGGAACAGTTGGGCGATCAAGCGTTTCATGCTGAGCAAACGCTCGTTCAGCCCAGGATCGAGCTGGGCGTAGGCCAGTTCGCACATGGACGTTTCCAGCTTCAACACCGTCAACATTTGTCCCAGTTCGTCATGAACTTCCCGGGCGATCCGGGCCTTTTCCTCTTCCCGTACGCTCTCCAGGTGTGCGGACAGCTCGCGCAACTGCTCGCGGGAACTGGCCAACTCCAACTCGATGCGCTTGCTCTCGCTGATATCCCAGACAATGCCATCCCAGACCGAACTGCCATCCTCGAGTCGCCGGGTAATGGCCTTGATCTCGGCCCAGCGCAAATCGCCCTGACGCGTCAGGATCCGTCCCTGCCACGACCAGTCGCTGTCGGTGTCCAGCGCATGATCCTGGGTCTGGTGGTAACTGCTCTTGTCGTCTGGATACACCAGGCTGCGCAAACCCTTGTCACGGTGGGCCAGGGTCGCCGGCGAGTAACCGACCAGGCTCTCGCTGCCCTCGCTGATGTAGGCAAAGTCGATCTGCCCGGTCACCGGCGCCCGCTCCAGGCGAAAGACCAATCCGGGTACGTTGGCGGCAATCCCTTGCAGGCGGGCCTCGCTTTCCTGCAACGCGGCCAGTGCGCGGCGGCGCTCGGTGACGTCGTTGAGGTAAACCACCAGGTATTCGCCCCCGCGAAAACGCAGGAAGCTCAGCGAGACATCCGTCGGTAACATGCTGCCATCGGCACGTAGGCAATGGGTTTCGAAGCTCAACGGCCCTTCCTCGCTGGCACGGGCACGCTTCCACAGGTTCAGCCAGCGGTCCATGTGCAGACCGGGGTCGAAGTCGATCAGGGGCCGATCAATGATCCCGCCTGCCGGATAGCCGAGCATGGTTTCAGCGGCGCGGTTGGCGTAGCGCACATGGCTGTCCCAGTTGACCCAGAGAATGCCCACGGTGCTCTGGTCGATGGAAAACTGGGTCAGGCGCAAGGACTCTTCACTGGCGGCACGCAGGGCGATGTCCTCCCGTGCGGCGAGCAGACGATGCTCCAGGCTGTGTTGCTGGCGACGCTGCCAGAACACGATCGCCATGCTGCTCAACATCAACACCGCCAGCAGCAGGCTGAGGTTCTGCCAGAACCCCCGCGACTCGGTCAGGCGCGGATACTTGGGTTGCAGCCACTGGTTGTGCAACTGCTCCAGATCCTTGGCGGGGATCACCCGCAGTGCACTTTCGACAATGCCGGCGAGTTCCGGCCAGTCGCGCCGCGTGGCCACTCGCAGCAACTGTGGCAAGCCGATGTCGCCGACCACCACCAAGTCGGCAAACTCTGGCTCGACCGACAACCGTCCCAACTGCGCTTCATCAACCACTGCATACCCGGCCTGCTGGCTTACCAACAACTGCAAAGCCTGGCGTTCGTTGGGCACGCCCTGCAGATTGAGGTGCGGATAGTTGCCGCGCAGATAGTCGGCGTTGGCACCTGGCATGCGCACGGCAACGCGGATCTGGCTATCGAGCTTTTCCAGCTCGACGGCTCCCGTGGCCTTCTGGTCGCTGACCACCAGTTGCGGCACCCGCATGTACGGATCGGAAAACTGCCAGAGGCGTAGGCCGCCGGGGGTTTGCGCAAGCCCTGGGGCGATATCGACTTCACCTTCGCGGGCCGCGGCCTCCAGTTGCGCCAGGTCCGCAAAGTTGCGCCAGCTCAGTTCGACCTTGAGCGCCTTCGCCAGCCATTTCATCAGTTCGATGTTGACCCCGGACAAGCGCTGCAAGCGGCGATCGTATTGCGCATAAGGCACCTGCAACACCACGCCAACGCGCAACTCGTTGTGTTGCGCCAGCCATTGTTGCTGCTCGGCGGACAATTGCGCGACGTGTGCCGGGGGCGCAGCCGCCGTCCACCCCATCAAGGGAAACAACAAACAGCCGATAACCCACAGGCAGCGAATACGCTTCATTGACGTCTCACACACTGACAAATACTGACCAACCCATTAGGCTGCCGGAATAACTTCTGGCCTGGAATATCCGATGCCCCCTGTCAACCGCCTGGCATTGCCAGCATTGTGCCTGTCGCTGATCCTGCCTTGTGCCTTTTCTGTCGAGGCCGCTGACCCGGCACCGGCTGCCGCAGAAAAATCCGTGGACGAAAAACCAGCCGAACGTCAGCCGCTGCTTGAGCGTAGTCAGGAAGATGCGACAGCACTTGAGCGAAAAATCCCTGCTCAGGAACAGCAACAGCTCCAGGCAGGCAGCGATACCTTCCTGGCCCTGTGGAAACCGGCGAACACCGCCGAGCCAAAGGGCGCGGTTATTATCATCCCGGGCGCCGGTGAAACCGTTGACTGGCCGCAAGCGATCGGCCCTTTGCGGCGCAACCTGCCGGACGCCGAATGGAGCAGCCTGAGTATCACCCTGCCCGACCCGCAAAGCGATGCCATCGCCCCGCGTGTCGTCGAAGTTCCGCCCACGCTGAAGGCCCCTGAAGTCGGCAGCAAGGACTCGACCACCTCCGCCCCGATCGAACAGGCTGCGGGCGGTGAGACCGATGTCGTTGACAAGGCAGTTGCCGAAACCAGCGACGAGCAGGGCAAAGCCGATGCCGAACGCATCTTCGCACGCATCGACGCAGCGCTGGCCTACGCCGAACAACAGAGTGCGCGCCGTATTGTGTTGCTCGGCCATGGCACCGGCGCCTATTGGGCGGCGCGCTATCTGAGCGAAAAGCAGCCAGCGCAGGTGGAAAAATTCGTGATGGTCGCGGCACAAGCGCCCACGGCGGTGAAACCGGAGCTGGCGGAGCTGACGCCAACGCTTAAATTGCCGACCGCCGACATTTTCTATACGGACAAGCCGCTGGACCGCAAGGCCGCGCTGGAACGCTTGCAGGCGAGCAAACGTCTGAAGGAATCGGCTTTCAGCCAGGTGTCGCTCAAGGCGCTGCCGGGCAACAGCAAAGACCAGCAGGAGCAATTGGTGCGTCGGGTGCGCGGGTGGTTGAATCCTCAGTCCGAGGACTGACGGTCAGACCGAGTCGCGCCCATCGCGAGCAGGCTCGCTGCCACATTTGACCGAGACGCGGACCAATGTGGGAGCAAGCCTGCTCGCGATGGAAGCACTGACAGTGCCAGTCTCTGAACTAAAAATCCCGCTTCTTGCGAACCAACGTATACGCGCTGTGCAACTCGCGAGTCATATCCGTCGCCTCACGCACCTGTGACGCCGTTGCACCACTGCCGGCGACCTTGTCCGGGTGATGACGGCTGAGCAAGCGCCGATACGCGCGCTTGATCTGCGCCGGCTCGGCGTCGGCGGACACTCCCAGTAGCTTCAAGGCATCCTGGTAAGCCTGGGTGCTGTTGGGCAGCGGGCGCTTGACCGGCTCGTAGTCCGCCGCCAACGCCTGCACCTGATAGGACTTCCAGCCGAGCCACTTGCCCCACTGTGCGATCAACTTGCGTTCGGCCATGCCGGCGCGACCGTCAGCCCAGACCATGCGCCAGCAGGCACGCAGTACGCCTTCCGCCGCGTGAGGCTGGATACTCAGGCGACGCAAATATCGGCGCAAAGGGTCATGTCCCGATTTCCCGCGATTGAAGGCGGCGATCGCCCGCTGTTTCGCCGACTCGCTCATTTCCAGCGCCTGCATCTCCCGCCGCGCCTGCAGGATATGCCCGTCCATGACTCGTCCGTTACTCTTGGCCAACCGCCCCAGCAGTACGAACAGCAGTTCATCGTTACGCAGCGCCGAACGACCGCCGAGCACGGCGCGCAGTTCTCCCCAGGTCTGCAATTGCAGACGCCGATCCAACGCCTGGCCCAATAATGCGCCGAGCATGGCCCCCGGAATACTGGCAACGAAAAAGCCCGCTCCGGCTCCAATCAGAGTCCCTGGCCACAACATGTCAGCGACTCGCTTCGATCAGGGTTTCAACTTCCGCCAGACGCTCGAGGGTGCCGACATCCACCCAGCGACCGCGCAATCGCTCGCCGCTGACCTGGCCATCGGCCATGGCCTTGCGCAGCAGCGGCGCCAACTTGAAAGCGCCCGCCGAACAACCGTCGAACAACTGCGGATGCAGCACGGCGATGCCGCTGTAGGTCAGGGTCGCCGCACCGGCGTGGCCATCACGTACCAGGCCATCGGCCAGCATGAAGTCGCCCGCCGGGTGGTGCGGCGGGTTATCCGCCAGCACCAGGTGAGCCAGGCCGGTGATCGGCTGATGCAGCACGCTGAAGTCGTAGTCGGTCCAGATGTCGCCGTTGACCACCACAAATGCCTCATCACCCAGCAAAGGCAGTGCACGGAAAATACCGCCTCCGGTTTCCAGCGGCTCACCCTCGGGCGAGTACTGAATGCGCATGCCGTAGCGCGAGCCATCTCCCAGGTAATCTTCGATCTGCTGGCCCAGCCACGCATGGTTGATCACGATGTCGGTAAACCCTGCGGCGGCGAGCGCGCGCAGGTGGTACTCGATCAGCGGTACGCCATTGGCGCGAACCAATGGTTTGGGAGTCGTCAGGGTCAGGGGACGCATACGCTCCCCTTTGCCGGCAGCCAGAATCATTGCCTTCATGCATTGGCTCCGGCACGCAGACTGAGGAGCAGCACATCCAGCTCGGCCAGTTCAGGCCGGCGGGCGATTACCGCATCTATATAGGCAAAGAATCGCGGCACATCAGCCAGATAGCGTGGCTTGCCATCGCGGTGACAGATGCGGGCGAAGATGCCGATGACCTTGAGGTGCCGCTGAACGCCCATCAGGTCGCTGGCCCGCAGGAAATCGTCGAAATCGGGTTGGACCGGGATGCCCAGGGCACTGGCCTGCTGCCAGTAACTGTCCAGCCAGCCGCGCACGCGCTCCTCGGGCCAACTGAGGAAAGCATCCTTGAACAGACAGGTGACGTCGTAGGTGACCGGGCCGTACACGGCATCCTGGAAATCCAGCACGCCGGGATTCGGCTCGCTGAGCATCAGGTTGCGTGGCATGTAGTCGCGGTGCACCAGCACCTTGGGCTGAGCCAGCGCACTGTCGATCAGGACCTGCGTCAGGTTGTCCCAGAGGGCCTGCTGCGCCGGGTCGAACTCGATGCCCAGCTCACGCTTCACGTACCACTCGGGGAACAGTTCCAGCTCGCGACGCAGAAGCGCCACGTCATAACTCGGCAGCGGCGCCACCATCGGCAGTTGCTGAAAGGCCAGCAGCGCTTGCAGGGCATCGGCGAATAAATCGTCGGCATTTTCGCTGTCGATGACGTCCAGGTACGTCTTGTTGCCCAGGTCATTGAGCAAAAGAAACCCGCGCTCGAGGTCTTCGGCATAAATTTTCGGCACATTTATTCCGGATTTCGCCAATAAAAAAGCGATATTCACGAAGGGTTTGCAGTTTTCCTGGGGCGGCGGCGCGTCCATGACGATGAAACTTTTGCCGGCGCCCTCCCAACGGAAATAGCGTCGAAAACTCGCGTCACTGCTGGCCGCAGTCAACGTGGCCGGGGGTACGGTGCCCCAACCCTGCTCTGCAAAGAGGACCGCCAACTGCTCATCGAGCCAAACTTTAAGGTGTTGCAAACGTACATCTTGGTCAGGCATTACAAGGGTCTCCGACGGCCCTAGCCGTCAAGCGGGTCATGCTTTATTATCCAGCATCTTTTTCAGACCATCGAGAGGCGTGCGGCCCACACCGCGGGCAGATGGCACGCAGGAAGCCCGGACTAATAAGATGGCATTGAAATCCCCCGCGTTTCGTAAAAAATTTCCGTTGTTGGTCACTGGCAGTCTGCTGGCCCTGCAACCCCTAGCCACTTCGTTCGTGGTCGCCGCGGAACAGTATGACTGCTCAGTCTCTGCTTCGGGTGCCTGGGACTGTGCACCAAAGACGCCGGCGGCGGCATTGCCCCCACGTCCCGTCCATGACGGCAGCGCAGTCAGCTCCAGTGGCGAAGCCTCGACCGAGAGCGGCTCCAGCGAAGACACCGGCGCCAAGCCTGTGTTGGTCACCGAGTCCAAAGGGCGCGGCCTCAAGTCCCGTAGCGAAGACTACAGTCACCTTGACTGGGTTCCGCGCGAGAAGCTCACCGCAGCGCAACTGGCCGAAACCGGTCCTTACTGCTCTGGTTCCTATATCGAACCAATTCGTCCTGGCATGAATGACAAGACGAATAAAAGTGACGCGCCTACCTTCGTCGGAGCCAAGGCGTCCCGCTACAAGCAGGATGAGCAGATCGCTTCCCTGGCCGGTGACGTGGTACTGCGTCAAGGCAGCATGCAGGCTGAAGCCGATGAAGCGAGCCTGTACCAGGCCGAGAGCCGTGGCGAACTGGACGGCAACGTGCGTATTCGCGACAACGGCGCGCTGATCGTCGGCGACCATGCCGAAGTGCAGCTCGACACCGGTGAAGCCAAGGTCGACAACGCCGAATACGTGATGCACAAATCCCGTATCCGCGGTAACGCTTTGTACGCCAAGCGTGCCGAGAACGCGATCATCCGTCTCAAGGATGGTACGTACACCACGTGCGAACCGAACAGCAACGCCTGGCAGCTCAAGGGTAATAACATCACCCTGAACCCGGCCACCGGCTTCGGTACCGCGACCAACGTGACCCTGCGCGTCAAGGACTTCCCGATCCTTTACACGCCTTACATCTATTTCCCGATCGACGACCGTCGTCAGTCCGGCTTCCTGCCACCGACCATCGGCAGCGGCAGCGATACCGGCTTCCTGCTGGTCACCCCGTACTACTTCAACCTGGCGCCGAACTACGACGCCACGTTGTATCCGCGCTACATGAGCAAGCGTGGCCTGCTGATGGAAGGCGAATTCCGCTACCTGACCAAGTCCAGCGAAGGTCAGTTCGGTGCCGCGTACCTCAACGACGACGATACCGAGCGCAGTCAGCAGACCGACTACGAAAAAACCCGCTATATGTACAACTGGCAGCACAAGGGTGGCCTCGACTCGCGCGTCTTCACCCAGGTCGACTACACCAAGATCAGTGATCCGTATTACTTCCAGGATCTGGAAACTGATCAGATCGGTGTTAAAAGCGCGGATTACGTCAACCAGCAGGGTTCCGTTACCTACCGTGGCGACAGCTACTCCGCTCGCTTGAACGCCCAGGCTTATGAGCTGGCGACCGTTTCGAACATCACACCGTATGACCGTTTGCCGCAGATCACCCTCAATGGTCAGCTGCCAATGCACCCTAACGGTCTGAACTTCGATTACGAGACCGAAATCGTGCGGTTTGACCGCGACTTGAAGACCGGTCTGTTCTCCGATGAAAACGGCAACGTTACGCCTCGCCTGGACACTAACGTGACCGGCCTGGCCCGTGCCAACGGCGACCGGCTCAATCTCAAGCCAGGTGTCAGCCTGCCGTTGAACTGGACCTATGGCTTTGTGAAGCCATCGCTCAAGTATCAATACACCCAGTACCAGCTGGATCTCGACGCACGGGGCAAGTCTCAAATTGCCGCCCAGGACGCTGAAACCGATCGACTGTACGGCACATTCAGCAGCAACCAGAACCGTGGCGTGCCGATCGCCAGCATCGACAGCGGTCTTTATTTCGATCGCGACACGACCTGGTTCGGCAAGGGCTATCGTCAGACCCTGGAACCTCGCCTGTTCTATCTCTATGTTCCGGAGAAAGACCAGTCCGACATTCCTGTGTTCGACACTGGTGAATACACCTTCAACTACGCATCGCTGTTCCGCGACAACCGTTTCTCCGGCAACGACCGCGTCGGTGACGAGAACAAGCTGTCGCTGGGTGTGACCAACCGCTGGATCGAAGAAAACGGCTTCGAGCGTCAGACCATCAGCGTCGGCCAAGCCTTCTACTTCAGGGACCGTAAAGTCCAGCTGCCGGGTATCGACGCCCGAACCCGCGAAGACTCTCAGTCCGATGTTTCGCCTTATGCGCTGCAGTACGAATACCGTTGGAACCGCGACTGGCGCACGACTGCCGAATATAACTGGGACCCGGACAGCCGCAGCCCTCGCTCGGGTAGCGCGATGTTCCACTACCAGCCGGAAAACAACCCCAACAAGGTCATCAACGCCGGCTACCGCTATCGTAATGACCAGGTCCGCTATGACCAGAACACCGGTCAATGGTCGGTGGGTGGTGGTGACTACGGCACGCCGGGCCAACCTGGCTACGTGAAGGATTACTACAAGATCCAGCAGCACGACTTCTCGGTGATCTGGCCGATCGTGCCGCAATGGAACGCCATCAGCCGCTGGCAGTATGACTACAACCGTAACCGTACCCTGGAAGCCTTCGGTGGTTTCGAGTACGACAGTTGCTGCTGGAAACTGCGCCTGATCAACCGTTACTGGGTTTCCTACGACGAATTCAGTCAGGAAGCTCCGCAAAACGAAAAAGGCGACCACGGCATCTTCCTACAAATCGTTCTGAAAGGTCTCGGCGGCCTCACCGGCGCCAAAGTAGAGAGCTTCCTCGACAAAGGCATCCAAGGTTATCGTGAACGTGAAGACCAAGCTTTCTGATTGTCTGCGCCCGCTCGTACTGGGCGCGCTGTTCCTGGGTACTGCGGCGAATGCCGCAGTACAGTCCATTGATAGAGTGGTGGCCATTGTCGACAACGATGTGGTCATGCAGAGCCAACTGGACCAGCGCGTTCACGAAGTTCAGCAAACCATCGCCAAGCGCGGTGCTGCCGTGCCACCAGCCAACGTGCTGGATCAACAGGTGCTCGAGCGCCTGATCGTCGAGAACCTGCAACTGCAGATCGGCGAACGCTCGGGCATTCGCATCACCGACGAAGAGCTGAACCAGGCCGTTGGCACCATTGCCCAGCGCAATAACATGTCGCTGGAACAGTTCCGTGCCGCGCTGTCGCGTGACGGCCTGTCCTACGAGGATGCTCGCGAGCAGATCCGTCGCGAAATGGTCATCAGCCGTGTGCGTCAACGCCGCGTGGCAGAACGCATCCAGGTGTCCGAGCAGGAAGTGAAGAACTTCCTGGCCTCCGACCTGGGCAAGATGCAGCTGTCCGAGGAATTCCGCCTGGCCAACATCCTGATTCCTACGCCGGAAAGCGCCAACTCCGACGCGATTCAGAATGCAGCCAAGCAGGCCGACGCGGTTTACCAGCAACTCCAGCAAGGTGCCGACTTCGCTCAACTGGCGATTGCCAAATCCGCCAGCGAAACCGCACTGGAAGGCGGCGACATGGGCTGGCGTAAAGCCGCGCAACTGCCACCTCCGTTCGACCGCATGCTGAGCACCATGAACACGGGTGATATCACCGCGCCCATGCGCACCCCGGGCGGCTTCATCATCCTGAAGATCCTCGACAAGCGTGGCGGTGAAGCCCAGGTCCGTGACGAAGTGCATGTTCGTCATATCCTGGTCAAACCAAGCCCGATCCGCGACGAAGCCAAAACCAAGGCGCTGGCCGACTCGCTCTACAGCCGCATCGAAGCGGGCGAAGACTTCGCCGAACTGGCCAAGAGCTACTCCGAAGATCCGGGTTCCGCCCTCAACGGTGGCGACCTGAACTGGATCGACCCGAATGCGCTGGTGCCTGAGTTCCGCGAAGTGATGGCCAAGACCCCGCAAGGTCAGCTGTCCAAGCCGTTCCAGACCCAATACGGCTGGCACGTCCTGGAAGTCCTTGGCCGTCGCGCCACCGACAGCACCAACCAGGCTCGCGAACAGCAGGCCATGACCGTACTGCGTAACCGCAAATACGACGAAGAGCTGCAAACCTGGCTGCGTCAGATCCGTGACGAAGCCTACGTTGAAATCAAACTTCCTGGCGCAGACCAGGCAGCGCAGTGAAACCCCAACGTTTCGCGCTGACACCCGGCGAACCGGCGGGCATAGGTCCAGACCTGTGCCTGCTGCTGGCCTCGCAACCCCAGCCACACCCCCTGATCGCCATTACCAGCCGCGACCTGCTCCTCGAGCGGGCCGCGCAGTTGGGCGTGGCTGTCGACTTGCTGCCAGTGGCGCCGGGCAACTGGCCGGACTTGCCCGCACCCGCCAATAGCCTGTATGTCTGGGATACGCCCCTCGGCGCGCCGGTAACGGCAGGCCAGCTCGACCCGGCCAATGCCGCGTTCGTCCTGCAAACCCTGACCCGCGCGGGCCAGGGCTGCCTGGACGGGGATTTCGCCGGGATGATCACCGCTCCCGTGCACAAGGGCGTGATCAACGAATCGGGTATCGCCTTTTCCGGTCACACGGAGTTTCTCGCCGACCTGACGCACACCGCCCAGGTGGTGATGATGCTGGCAACCCGCGGCTTGCGTGTGGCCCTGGTGACCACTCACCTGCCGCTGCGCGACATTGCCGACGCAATCACACCGCAGCGTCTGGAGCGGGTGACGCGCGTCCTGCACAGCGACCTGCAACAGAAATTCGGCATCGCCCAGCCACGCATCCTGGTGTGCGGCCTCAACCCGCACGCCGGTGAAGGCGGTCATCTGGGCCATGAAGAAATCGACATCATCGAACCTACCCTTGAGCGCCTGCGCGGTGAAGGCATGGACCTTCGTGGTCCCCTGCCCGCCGACACGCTGTTTACCCCCAAATATCTGGAGCACTGCGACGCAGTGCTGGCGATGTACCACGACCAGGGCCTGCCCGTACTGAAATACAAAGGTTTCGGCGCGGCAGTCAATGTGACCCTCGGTTTGCCGATCATCCGCACATCAGTCGACCATGGCACCGCCCTGGACCTGGCTGGCAGCGGCAAGATCGACACCGGCAGCCTGCAGGTCGCCCTGGAAACCGCCTACCAGATGGCCGAGACCCGTTTATGACCGAGCACTACCAACACAAGGCGCGCAAGCGCTTTGGCCAGAACTTCCTGCACGATGCCGGCGTCATCGACCGCATCCTGCGCTCCATCAACGCCAAACCCGATGACCGCATGCTGGAAATCGGCCCTGGCCAGGGCGCGCTGACCCAGGGGCTGCTGGGCAGCGGTGCGCAACTGGATGTGGTGGAGCTGGACAAGGACCTGATCCCGATCCTCAACCAGCAGTTCGCCGGCAAGAGCAATTTCAACCTGCATCAGGGCGACGCGCTGAAGTTCGACTTCAACACCCTGAACGCCGCCCCCAACAGCCTTCGAGTGGTCGGCAACCTGCCGTACAACATCTCCACGCCGCTGATTTTCCACCTGCTGAACAATGCCGGGATCATCCGCGACATGCACTTCATGCTGCAGAAGGAAGTGGTCGAGCGCCTGGCCGCAGGCCCTGGCGGTGGTGACTGGGGTCGTCTGTCGATCATGGTTCAGTATCACTGCCGCGTAGAGCACCTGTTCAACGTCGGCCCAGGGGCGTTCAACCCGCCTCCGAAAGTCGATTCGGCCATCGTGCGCCTGGTACCACATGCCGTGCTGCCGCACCCGGCCAAGGACCACCGCCTGCTGGAGCGCATCGTGCGCGAAGCCTTCAACCAGCGCCGCAAAACCCTGCGCAATACCCTCAAGCTGCTGCTGAGCAGCGACGAAATCGCCGCCGCCGGTGTGGACGGCAGCCTGCGCCCTGAGCAACTCGACCTGGCTGCCTTTGTGCGCCTGGCCGACAAACTCAGCGAACAAGTCCTACAGAAGCCCGCCGCCGACTGACAGGCAACGTGCGTTATCGGGTAGGACACCAGCCTCCATGTCTGGTTTACTACCCGATAGTTGGCCTAGACTGACTCCTATTCAGCTACGCCCCGCGTCCCGCTTCGTTTTTAAGGCCTCTTGCATGTCCGATCCTCGTTATCAGGTCGACGTCAGCGTCGTCACCCGCTATCTGGCAGACCAATCGCAACCCGAGCAGAACCGCTTTGCCTTCGCCTATACCATCACCGTGCAAAACAATGGCGAACTGGCCGCCAAACTGCTGTCACGGCACTGGGTCATCACCGATGGTGACGGGCATGTCGAGGAGGTGCGTGGCGCCGGTGTCGTGGGCCTGCAGCCGCTGATCCAGTCCGGCGACAACCACACCTACAGCAGTGGCACGGTGATGACGACCAAGGTCGGCACCATGCAAGGTACCTATCAGATGATTGCCGATGACGGCAAACAGTTCGACGCCATCATCGCCCCCTTCCGCCTGGCCGTGCCCGGAGCCCTGCACTGATGGCCACCTACGCCGTCGGTGATCTGCAAGGTTGTCTGGAGCCGCTCAAATGCCTGCTCGAGCAGGTCGCGTTCGACCCTGCCCAGGATAAATTGTGGCTGGTGGGTGATCTGGTCAATCGTGGTCCGCAGTCGCTGGAAACCCTGCGCTTCCTGTATGGCATCCGTGATTCGCTGGTGTGCGTGCTCGGCAATCACGACCTGCACCTGCTGGCCGCCGGGCATGACATCGAGCGCCTGAAGAAATCCGATACCCTGCGCGAGATCCTCGAGGCGCCGGACCGGGCCGACCTGCTCGAATGGCTGCGCCAGCAAAAGCTCATGCACTATGACGAACAGCGCAACATGGCCCTGGTCCACGCGGGCATTCCTCCGCAGTGGTCGCTGCGCAAAGCCCTCAAGTGCGCTGCGGAAGTCGAAGAGGTCCTGCGCGACGACAACCGTCTGACCCCTTACCTGGACGGCATGTACGGCAACGAGCCGCTGAAGTGGGACAATGACCTCAAGGGCGTGACACGCCTGCGCGTGATCACCAACTACTTCACCCGCATGCGTTTTTGCACCGACGAAGGCAAACTCGACCTCAAAAGCAAGGAAGGCCTCGATACCGCCCCACCCGGTTACGCGCCCTGGTTTACCTACAAGGAGCGCAAGACCCGAGACGTGAAGATCATCTTCGGGCATTGGGCGGCACTGGAAGGCAACTGCAATCAGCCCGGCGTCTTCGCCCTCGACACAGGTTGCGTCTGGGGTGGGTCGATGACCCTGATGAACGTCGACACCCTCGAGCGCCTGCAATGCAAATGCGACGACCATGGCCATGCCATGCCGCCAGTCGCCCCTGTTTCCCCAATAACGGCAGCCGGCGTCCAGCGCTAGACTGCGCATTCAGCCGAGCCCCAGGAGCCCGCCATGAGCGAATTCAAACGCATCCCCCCAGAACAGGCCCAGGCCCTGCGCGAAAAAGGCGCGGTCGTGGTCGATGTCCGAGACCCGGCAACGTTTGCCGCACTGCACATCAGTGGCTCGAAGCATCTGGACAACCATTCCCTGCATGCCTTCATCCAGGGCGCCGACCTCGACGCCCCTACGGTGGTGGTCTGCTATCACGGCAACTCCAGCCAGGGCGCGGCGGCCTATCTGGTCGGCCAGGGTTTCTCGGATGTCTACAGCATGGATGGCGGTTTTGAGCTGTGGCGTACGACCTATCCGTCAGAAACGTCGCAAGGCAGTGGCGAATAATTTTTTTGTAACACGCAAGCCCCCGGCTCCCGCGGGCTTGCACGGCACCGGACGAACGGTCTGCCACAACTAATTACGTATCTCGCCTTTACCTCCCGAATTCCCAACTATCCTTAAGCGCAGGCCATCCAAAACAGGGGAGAGCCGGTACACCGGCGCGCGGATCATCGGGAGTAGCTTTCGCAGTCGTCATCTGCGAGGGATTTCTGGGGGGTAAACAGCGACCGCCTGTTCGGTTGCTGCCAGCATCGACTGAGTGATCCGGCGTCGGCTCCACGTATCGAGCGAGGTGACGTCATGAGTATCTTTAGCCACTTCCAACAACGCTTCGAGTCCACACGCCAGGAAGAACTCTCGCTGCAAGAGTACCTGGAGCTGTGCAAAAAGGACCGCAGTGCCTACGTTTCCGCCGCCGAGCGAATCTTGCTGGCCATCGGAGAACCGGAGCTGCTGGATACTTCCACCAACTCGCGGCTTTCGCGAATCTTCTCCAACAAGGTGATCCGTCGCTATCCGGCCTTTGAAGACTTCCATGGGATGGAAGAATGCATCGAGCAGATCGTGTCGTATTTCCGCCATGCCGCTCAGGGCCTGGAAGAGAAGAAACAGATTCTCTATCTGCTCGGCCCGGTGGGTGGCGGTAAATCGTCCCTGGCCGAGAAACTGAAGCAACTGATCGAAAAAGTGCCCTTCTATGCCATCAAGGGCTCACCAGTCTTCGAATCACCCCTGGGTCTGTTCAACGCCACCGAAGATGGCGCGATCCTCGAAGAAGACTTCGGCATTCCACGCCGCTACCTCAATACCATCATGTCGCCATGGGCGACCAAGCGCCTGGCCGAGTTCGGTGGCGACATCAGCCAGTTCCGAGTGGTGAAACTCTACCCGTCGATTCTCAACCAGATCGCCGTGGCCAAGACCGAACCGGGCGATGAGAACAACCAGGACATCTCGGCACTGGTGGGCAAGGTCGATATCCGCAAACTGGAAGAATTCCCGCAAAACGACGCCGACGCCTACAGCTACTCGGGCGCACTGTGCCGGGCCAACCAGGGCCTGATGGAATTCGTCGAAATGTTCAAGGCACCGATCAAGGTGCTGCACCCACTGCTGACAGCCACCCAGGAAGGCAACTACAACAGTACCGAAGGCCTGGGCGCGATTCCGTTTACCGGCATTCTGCTGGCCCACTCCAACGAATCGGAATGGCACACCTTCCGCAACAACAAGAACAACGAAGCGTTCATCGACCGGATCTACATCGTCAAAGTGCCGTACTGCCTGCGGGTCAGCGACGAAGTGAAGATCTACGACAAGCTGCTGTTCAACAGCTCCCTGGCCAAGGCTCATTGCGCACCCGACACCCTGAAGATGCTCGCCCAGTTCACCGTGCTCTCGCGCCTGAAGGAGCCGGAAAACTCGAACATCTATTCGAAAATGCGCGTGTATGACGGCGAAAACCTCAAGGACACCGATCCGAAGGCCAAGTCGATCCAGGAGTACCGCGACAGCGCCGGTGTGGATGAAGGCATGAACGGCCTGTCGACCCGCTTCGCATTCAAGATCCTGTCCAAGGTCTTCAACTTCGACCCGCACGAAATCGCCGCCAACCCGGTGCATCTGCTGTACGTACTGGAACAACAGATCGAACAGGAACAATTCCAGGCTGAAACCCGCGAGCGCTATCTGCGCTACCTCAAGGAGTACCTGGCACCGCGTTATATCGAATTCATCGGCAAGGAAATCCAGACCGCCTACCTCGAGTCTTACAGCGAGTACGGGCAGAACATCTTCGATCGCTACGTGCTGTACGCCGACTTCTGGATCCAGGATCAGGAATACCGCGACCCGGAAACCGGCGAGATCCTCAATCGCGTCGCACTGAACGAAGAGCTGGAAAAAATCGAGAAACCGGCCGGCATCAGCAATCCGAAGGATTTCCGCAACGAAATCGTCAACTTCGTCCTGCGTGCCCGAGCCAACAACAACGGCAAGAACCCGACCTGGCTCAGCTACGAAAAACTGCGGGTGGTCATCGAGAAGAAAATGTTTTCCAACACCGAAGACCTCCTGCCAGTCATCAGCTTCAACGCCAAGGCGAGCAAAGAGGACCAGCAAAAACACAACGACTTCGTTACACGGATGGTCGAGCGCGGTTACACCGACAAACAGGTACGGCTGCTGTCCGAGTGGTACCTGCGGGTCAGAAAATCTCAATAACCCGCTACCGGTCAGACCGGTTGTCGTCAGCCAGAGACCTGTGTGCGCTTTTTCTGGTACACAGGCCTCTGGAAGGTGTTCGAAAGTCGGTAGCGAGTTCAGGCAGCATCCCGGACGCTTGGGGGAGCGCCAAAGGCCCCCTTGCTCTCACGATTTGATGCTGGGCTCGCCCCTTTCAGGACAGCTTCTAAGGAGCAGTCATGAGCTATGTGATCGACCGACGTCTCAATGGCAAGAATAAGAGCACGGTGAACCGCCAGCGCTTCCTGCGGCGTTACCGTGACCACATCAAGAAGGCTGTCGAAGAGGCGGTCAGCCGGCGTTCCATCACCGACATGGAGCACGGCGAGCAGATCAGCATTCCCGGTCGCGATATCGACGAGCCGGTGCTTCACCACGGCCGCGGCGGCAAACAGACCGTCGTGCACCCCGGCAACAAGGAATTCACCACTGGCGAGCATATCGCCCGGCCGCCTGGAGGCGGCGGTGGCAGAGGGCCCGGCAAGGCCGGCAACTCTGGCGAGGGCATGGACGAGTTCGTCTTCCAGATTACCCAGGAGGAATTCCTCGAATTCATGTTCGAGGACCTGGAACTGCCCAACCTGGTCAAGCGCAACCTGACCGGCACCGATACCTTCAAGACCGTTCGCGCCGGGATCAGCAACGAGGGCAACCCGTCACGGATCAACATCATTCGCACCTTGCGCTCGGCTCACGCCCGACGCATCGCCCTGTCCGGCAGCAGCCGGGCGAAACTGCGCGAAGCCAAGGAAGAATTGCTGCGGCTCAAGCGCGATGAACCGGACAACTTCGGCGATATCCAGGAAATCGAGGCGGAAATCGAAAAACTCAGCGCGCGCATCCACCGCGTGCCATTCCTCGACACTTTCGACCTCAAGTACAACCTGCTGATCAAGCAACCCAACCCCAGCTCCAAGGCGGTGATGTTCTGCCTGATGGACGTGTCCGGCTCCATGACCCAGGCGACCAAGGACATCGCCAAGCGCTTCTTCATCCTGTTGTACCTGTTCCTCAAGCGCAATTACGACAAGATCGACGTGGTCTTCATCCGCCACCACACCAGCGCCCGGGAAGTGGACGAGGAAGAGTTTTTCTATTCCCGCGAAACCGGCGGCACCATCGTCTCCAGCGCCCTGAAGCTGATGCAGGAGATCATGGCCGAGCGCTACCCTGCCAACGAGTGGAACATCTACGCCGCCCAGGCCTCCGATGGCGACAACTGGAACGATGACTCACCGATCTGCCGCGACATCCTGATCAATCAGATCATGCCGTTTGTGCAGTACTACACTTACGTTGAGATCACCCCCCGCGAACATCAGGCATTGTGGTTCGAGTACGAACGCATCGCCGAAGCCTTTTCCGACACTTTTGCCCAGCAACAACTGGTCTCGGCCGGCGATATCTATCCGGTCTTCCGTGAACTCTTCCAGCGCAGGTTAGTGACATGACCGCCAAAGAGCAGAAGCGCCAACCCATTTCCACCGGCTCCGAGTGGACCTTCGAGCTGATCCAGGCCTACGACCGCGAAATCAGTCGTATCGCAGCTCGCTACGCCCTCGATACCTATCCCAACCAGATCGAAGTGATCACCGCCGAGCAAATGATGGATGCCTACGCCTCGGTCGGCATGCCCCTGGGCTACCACCACTGGTCCTACGGTAAACATTTCCTCAGCACCGAAAAATCCTACTCCCGAGGCCAGATGGGGCTCGCCTACGAGATCGTGATCAACTCCGACCCCTGCATCGCCTATCTGATGGAGGAAAACACCATCTGCATGCAGGCCCTGGTCGTGGCGCATGCCTGCTATGGGCACAACAGCTTCTTCAAGGGCAACTACCTGTTTCGCACCTGGACCGACGCCAGCTCGATCATCGACTACCTGGTGTTCGCCAAGCAGTACATCATGCAATGCGAAGAGCGCCACGGCATCGACGCGGTCGAAGACCTGCTCGACTCCTGCCATGCACTGATGAACTACGGGGTAGACCGCTACAAGCGCCCCTACCCGATCTCCGCCGAGGAAGAGCGTCGCCGGCAAAAGGATCGGGAAGAGCATATGCAGAAACAAATCAACGACCTGTGGCGCACTATTCCCAAGGGTGCGGACAAGTTCAGCGACAAGGACAACGCGCGCTTCCCCGCAGAGCCGCAGGAAAACATCCTGTATTTCATCGAGAAGCATGCGCCCCTGCTGGAACCCTGGCAGCGGGAAATCGTGCGCATCGTGCGCAAGATCGCCCAGTACTTCTACCCCCAACGCCAGACTCAGGTGATGAACGAAGGCTGGGCCACGTTCTGGCATTACACGCTGATGAACGACCTGTACGACGAAGGCCTGGTCACCGACGGTTTCATGATGGAGTTCCTCACATCCCACACCAGTGTGGTCTTCCAGCCCGGCTTCGACAGCCCTTACTACAGCGGGATCAACCCCTACACCCTGGGCTTTGCCATGTACCGGGACATCCGGCGCATGTGTGAGAACCCGACCGAAGAAGACCGCCGCTGGTTCCCGGACATCGCCGGCTCCGACTGGCTGTCGACCATCAAGTTCGCCATGAGCAGCTTCAAGGACGAAAGCTTCATCCTGCAGTACCTGTCACCGACGGTGATCCGCGACCTGAAACTGTTCAGCATTCTCGATGACGATCAGAAAGAAGACCTGCTGGTGCCGGCCATCCACGACGAAGAAGGCTACCGCACCATCCGTGAAATCCTCGCGGCGCAGTACAACCTGGGCAATCGTGAACCCAACGTACAGATCTACAGCATCGACCGCCGTGGCGACCGCTCCCTGACCCTTCGCCACCAACAGCACGACCGTAAGCCGCTGGGCGAGTCCACCGAGGAAGTGCTCAAGCACCTGCACCGCCTCTGGGGCTTCGATATTCACCTGGAGACCCTGCAAGGGGATCAGGTGATGAAAACCCACCATGTTCCACCGCGAAACGAGCAGAACGAGGGCGACTACGGTCGGCTGGACCTGGCCGTCATTCATCTTTGACCGGTTTGTGCCTCCGCGAGCTCGACACAAGGGTTATCCTGTCGGGCTAACGGAGGTTTTTTATGCAGATCTATAAAGTCGGTGGGGCCGTTCGTGATCGCCTGCTGGGCAAACCGGTCACCGATATCGACTGGGTCGTGGTCGGTGCCACCACTGAAGAAATGCTCGCCAAGGGCTTTCGTCCGGTCGGGGCGGACTTTCCCGTGTTCCTGCACCCCAAAAGCGGCGAGGAATACGCCCTCGCCCGCACCGAGCGCAAGAGTGGCCGCGGCTACGGCGGTTTCACCTTCCATGCCAGCCCTGAGGTTACCCTTGAGGAAGACCTGATTCGGCGCGATCTGACGATCAATGCCATGGCCGAGGATGACCAGCAGAACCTGACAGACCCCTATCATGGCCAGCGCGACCTCGAAGCCCGCCTGTTGCGTCACGTTTCCCCGGCATTCGCCGAAGATCCCCTGCGTGTTCTGCGCGTTGCCCGCTTTGCCGCACGTTACGCCGGCCTGGGTTTTACCGTCGCACCGGAAACGCTGGAGCTGATGCGCGCACTGAGCGAATCGGGCGAACTGCAGGCGTTGACGGCAGAGCGCAGCTGGAAGGAGATTTCCCGGGCCCTGATGGAAGATCAGCCACAGGTGTTTATCGAGGTATTGCGCGATTGCGACGCCTTGAAGGTGCTGATGCCCGAGGTCGACGCATTGTTCGGTGTCCCGCAACCGGAGGCTCATCACCCGGAAATCGACACCGGCGTGCACACCTTGAGCGTGCTCGAGCAGGCCGCCCGCCATCGGCAGCCGCTGACCGTGCGCTGGGCCTGCCTGCTCCACGACCTGGGCAAAGGCCTGACACCTGAACAAGAGTGGCCGCGCCACATCGCCCACGAACACAAGGGTTTGAAGCTGATCAAGGCCGTCAACGAGCGCTTCAAGGCACCGAAGGATTGCCAGGAACTGGCGCTGCTGGTGGGCCAGTACCATACCCATGGCCACCGGGCGCTAGAACTGAAGCCTTCCACACTGTTGGAGCTGCTGCAGAGTTTCGACGTTTACCGTCGGCCGCAGCGATTCGAGGAGTTCATTGCGGCGTGCGAGATGGATGCGCGGGGCCGCAAAGGCTTTGAGCAGCGGAGTTATCCACAGGCCGATTATCTGCGCGGGGCAGCTGAAGCGGCTCGCGGGGTGGCGGTTCAACCGTTGCTGGAGAAGGGATTCAAGGGGCCGGAGTTGGGCGAGGCGATCAAGCGAGAGCGGCTCAAGGTGTTGAAGGCCTACAAGGAGGGGTTAATTTAAAAGCATCGCGAGCAAGCTCGCTCCTACAGGGGAATGCGATCAAAACTGTAGGAGCGAGCTTGCTCGCGATGGATATCAGCCTCGCAGCAAATCTGAAGGCGTCAACTGAATCCCACGCCACTCGAACGCCACCGGCGCCAACACCTGGTCAATCTGCGCGTCATCCCACAACTGCGCAAAGTTTTTACCCACGCCCGGATGCACGCGATCCGGCGCAATCAGCGACAACGGCCACAGCACGAAGGCATTTTTCAGGATCTCTGCCCGCGGCAGGATCAAACCGTCGAAGTTGCCCACCAGCTCGCCGAACAACAACACATCAATGTCCAGCGGCAGCCCCTTGCGGTCCGGCGCGTAGCGGCCGTTGTCCGCTTCGATGAACTTGAGCCGGCGGTCGAGCTCCATCAGCGGCAGATCGGTGTAGGCAGAGACCACGAAATTGAAGAACGGCCCGCTCTTGATCCCCACCGGCTGGCTTTCGAATACCGCCGAACAGCGGATATCCACCAGGAAACCCGCCAAGGCTTCCAGGCCGGCCCGCAAATGGGTTTCACGCTCGATATTGCTACCGAGGCCAAGGTAAACCTGAGTCAGCGGCATCCGCGCTCGATCTCCACGCCCACGCCACCTGTCGCTGCCGGCACGGCACCTGGCTTGGTCAGCTTGAGACGCACCCAGGTGATGTTGAACTCGCTCATCAGCACCGCCACCAGACGCTCGGCAAAGGTCTCGACCAACTGGAACTGCGCCTGTTCGGCAAAGGCCTGGATACGCGCCGAAACGCTCGCGTAATCGAGCGCCAGGGTCAGGTCATCACCGGCAGCGGCCGGGCGGTTGTCCCAGGCGAAGCTCAGATCAAGACGCAGGCACTGTCGGATGCTTCGCTCCCAGTCGTAGGCACCGATCACGGTGTCAACTTCAAGGCCCTCGATAAACACTCTGTCCAAGCACTCTTCTCCGCTGCACGACAAGGGCGCAATGCGCCGTTAGAATCAGGGGCGTCCTCGCCCGGAATAGTTAGCATGTTTTGGTTACTGGCGATTCTCGCCTACCTGCTCGGCTCGCTGTCCTTCGCCATTTTGCTCAGCCGCCTGACCGGTAACCCCGATCCGCGAATGAGTGGCTCGGGTAATGCCGGCGCCACCAACATGTTGCGCCTGGCCGGTAAAAAGCTGGCCATCCTCACCTTGCTCGGCGACCTCTGCAAAGGCCTGCTGCCCGTACTGATCGCGGGGCTCGCGGGCCTTTCATTGCAACAACAGGCCTGGATCGGCGTCTGGGCCGTCATCGGTCACCTGTTCCCGCTGTACTTCCGCTTTCGCGGCGGCAAGGGCGTCGCCACTGCTGCCGGCATGCTCCTGGGGCTGTATCCGCCGGCGGCCCTGCTGGCGGTGTGCGCGTGGCTGCTGACGTTCTACCTGACCCGCACCAGCTCCCTCGCCGCCCTGATCGCCACACCCCTGACCCTGCCACTGCTGGCCTGGCAGGAACCGGCGGCCCTGCTTCCGATGAGCGCCCTGACCGGGCTGATCGTCTGGCGGCACCGCGGCAATCTACGCGACCTGTTTGCCGGGCGCGAACGGCATTTTTAAATGCCGCACGTGAGCACCGCTCATCATAGCCCCGACAATTGCTCCATCGGCCAGCGCGCCTGCACGCTGATCGCCAGGCTTTCATGCTGGCCGGCCTGCAAACGCTGGCAGCCGGCAAAGGCGATCATCGCGCCATTGTCGGTGCAGAACTCGGGACGCGCGTAAAACACATCGCCCTTGAGGTCGCCGAGCATTTTCTCGAGCGAGGCACGCAATGCCTTGTTGGCACTGACACCGCCGGCGATCACCAGGCGCTTCATACCTGCCTGCTTGAGGGCGCGCTTGCACTTAATGGTCAAAGTCTCCACCACGGCATCCTGGAACGCCAGCGCGATGTCGCAACGGACTTGTTCGCTGTCGTCCCCGGCGCTGACGCTCTGCTGCCAGGTGTTGAGGGCGAAGGTTTTCAGGCCACTGAAGCTGAAAGCCAGGCCTGGGCGGTCGCACATCGGACGCGGAAAGGTAAAACGCCCTGCAACCCCACGGGCGGCGAGACGCGCAATTTCCGGACCGCCCGGGTAATTGAGGCCCATCATTTTTGCCGTTTTATCGAACGCTTCGCCGGCCGCATCGTCGAGGCTCTCGCCCATGAGCGTGTATTGGCCAATCCCGTCGACCTGTACCAGCTGGGTGTGGCCACCCGAAACCAACAAAGCGACGAACGGGAATTCGGGCGGTTTCGCCTCCAGCATCGGGGCCAGCAAGTGACCTTCCATATGATGCACACCGAGGGCCGGAATCCCCCAGGCGAAGGCCAGCGCCTGGGCACAGGAAGCCCCGACGAGCAGCGCGCCGACCAGCCCGGGGCCTGCGGTGTAGGCGATCGCGTCGATTTCCGTCGGCGCGCAGCCCGCCTCGGCCAGCACCTGACGGATCAAGGGCAGCATGCGCTTGACGTGATCACGCGAGGCCAGCTCCGGCACTACGCCGCCGTAGGCGCGGTGCAGGTCGATCTGGCTGAACAGCGCGTCGGCCAGCAAGCCGCGTTCACTGTCGTATAATGCGACGCCGGTTTCGTCGCAGGACGTTTCTAATCCCAGTACTAGCATGGGTTTGCGCCTTGTTTAGGCTGAATTCGAAGGCGCGCATAATAGTCGCCGCGTGATGCCCCGACCAGCGGTTTTCGATCAGAGGCTTTGCATTCCGAGCGTTGAGGGGTTAACATCCGCAACCCTTAAAAACCGACGTCTTCAAGTGCTCTTTTGCCGCGAGGATGTTGACCCCGGTAATGAATGAAGGTAGCTCTGGATGCCAGCCGTCAAAGTAAAAGAGAACGAACCCTTCGACGTAGCTCTGCGTCGTTTCAAGCGCTCCTGCGAAAAAGCCGGTGTACTGGCTGAAGTTCGTAGCCGCGAATTTTACGAGAAGCCAACTTCTGAGCGTAAGCGCAAAGCAGCTGCTGCTGTTAAGCGTCACGCCAAGAAAGTTCAGCGCGAACAGCGCCGCGCCGTTCGTCTGTACTAATACACAGACGTTCGTAGCAAGCTTCTGCCAAGCCCGGCTCTGTGCCGGGCTTATGGCATTTGCGGAAAACGCTTGATGCTTCACCGTCAAAGCCGCACACGCGACCGAGACGAACCTGCTTCACCGCGTCAGACCTGGCTCTTTTGCCAGCGGTGCACGTCTTTTCTGACGAGCCTTTCAAGGCTATTGACGAGCACACCCACTGATTCCTCTCACGACGATCAGCCCAAGGCACCTGTGGCGTGCCACATGATGAGCTATCCGAGACCGATGACCGGTCGCAGCCGGATTCAGCGAAACACTTTCAAATAGTCGAATACTGATTGGATTAACGTCAGTGGATTTTCGGCAGATACACTTCCCGACAGCGATTACGCAGACGACACTGGTCGAACCGCATTTTTTGTGCGCTTCAAACAACGACCCGCGCTCGGCCGCCCTTCGCCACGGATTCCTTTCAGCGCAGACGACGAGAACGCCATGGCCGGGCTGATCCCCCAGAGCTTCATTGACGACCTTCTGAACCGCACCGACATCGTCGATGTGGTCAGCTCGCGCCTGCAACTGAAGAAAGCCGGCAAGAACCACACCGCCTGCTGCCCGTTTCATAAGGAAAAGACGCCGTCCTTCAGCGTCAGCCCCGACAAACAGTTCTATTACTGCTTCGGTTGCGGCGCTGGCGGCAACGCCCTCGGCTTCATCATGGACCACGACAACCTGGACTTCCCCCAGGCCGTCGAGGAACTGGCCAAAGCCGCGGGCATGGAAATCCCCCGCGAGGAAAGTGGCAGGGCGCGCAAGCCGCGTCAGCCAACCGATTCACCGCTGTACCCGCTGCTCACCGCCGCCGCCGACTTCTACCGCCAGGCGCTGAAAAGCCACCCGGCGCGCAAAGCCGCCGTGGATTACCTCAAGGGCCGCGGGCTCACGGGCGAAATTGCCCGGGATTTCGGCCTTGGCTTCGCTCCGCCCGGCTGGGACAACCTGTTCAAGCACTTGAGCAGCGACACCCTGCAACAAAAAGCGATGATCGACGCGGGCCTGCTGATCGAGAACGCCGAAACCGGCAAACGCTATGACCGCTTCCGCGATCGCGTGATGTTCCCGATCCGCGACAGCCGTGGCCGCATCATCGCTTTCGGCGGCCGGGTACTGGGCGACGACAAGCCCAAATACCTGAACTCCCCGGAAACCCCGGTGTTTCACAAGGGCCAGGAACTCTACGGCCTTTATGAAGCACGCAAGAACAATCGCAACCTCGACGAAATCATCGTCGTCGAGGGCTACATGGACGTGATCGCCCTGGCCCAGCAAGGCCTGCGCAACGCCGTGGCCACCCTGGGCACCGCCACCAGCGAAGAGCACTTGAAGCGACTGTTCCGCGTCGTACCCAACGTGCTGTTCTGCTTCGACGGCGACCAGGCTGGCCGCAACGCCGCATGGCGAGCCCTGGAGGCCACGCTGTCGAGCCTGCAGGACGGTCGGCGTGCGCGCTTCCTGTTCCTGCCCGAAGGCGAAGACCCGGATACCCTGATCCGCTCGGAAGGCACCGACGCCTTCCGCGCCCGAATCAATCAGCACGCGCAGCCGCTGGCGGACTATTTCTTCCAGCAACTGACCGAAGAAGCCGACCCGCGCTCGCTCGAGGGCAAGGCCCACATGGCCACCCTGGCCGCGCCGCTGATCGACAAGGTGCCGGGCGCCAACCTGCGCGCCCTGATGCGCCAGCGTCTGCTGGAAATCACCGGCTTGAGTGGCGAGGCGGTCAGCCAACTGGTCCACAACGCACCTCAGGATGCGCCGCCACCGGCCTATGACCCCGGCATGGATTACGACGCCATGCCCGATTACGCCGACTTCCACCAGCCCCAGGAGGCGTACGCGCCCCAGCAGGAATGGAAGCCTAAAAAGCCCGGCGCCGGTGGCAAGAAATGGGACAAGAAGCCCTGGAACAAGGACGGCAAGCGCGGTGATCGCGAAGAGTACGCCCCGCGCACGCCCGTGGCGGTTGAAGCGCCGACGCTGATCGCCCTGCGCACGCTCATCCATCACCCGCAACTGGCCGCCAAGGTCGAGAGCGCCGATCACTTTGCCAACGAAAGCAACGTCTACGCGCAGGTGCTGATCGCCCTGATCGAAGCGGTGCAGAAAAATCCTCAGCTAAACTCTATTCAGTTGATGGCGCGCTGGCATGGAACGGAACAAGGCCGCCTTTTGAGAGCACTGGCGGAAAAGGAATGGTTGATTGCTGGCGACAACCTTGAACAGCAGTTTTTAGACACCATTACAAGGTTATCAGCGGGTCAACATACGCAGACCCTCGACGAACTCATCAAGAGAGCAAGGCAGCCGGGAATCTCGGCTGAAGAACAAACCCAGATAGCAAAACAGATGCGCGACCTCTTAAAACAGAACGTTTGCGTATCAAACCCGACCTCAACTGGCGCGTGAGGTCATAGCTCAGGTATAATCCTCGGCTTGTTTTTTGCCCGCCAAGACCTTCAGTGGATAGGGTGTTATGTCCGGAAAAGCGCAACAGCAGTCTCGTATTATTGAGTTGATCAAACTGGGTCGTGAGCAGAAGTATCTGACTTACGCCGAGGTCAACGACCACCTGCCCGAGGATATTTCAGATCCAGAGCAGGTGGAAGACATCATCCGCATGATTAATGACATGGGGATCCCCGTACACGAGAGTGCTCCGGATGCGGACGCCCTTATGCTGGCCGACGCCGATACCGACGAAGCCGCCGCCGAAGAGGCAGCAGCAGCGTTGGCAGCGGTCGAGACCGACATCGGTCGCACCACCGACCCTGTGCGCATGTACATGCGTGAAATGGGTACGGTCGAGCTCCTCACGCGTGAAGGCGAAATCGAAATCGCCAAGCGTATCGAAGAGGGCATCCGTGAAGTGATGGGCGCAATCGCGCACTTCCCAGGCACGGTTGACCACATCCTCGCCGAGTACAACCGCGTCACCACCGAAGGTGGGCGCCTGTCCGACGTTCTGAGCGGTTACATCGACCCGGATGACGGCATTACGCCGCCTGCTGCCGAAGTACCGCCGCCGGTCGACTCAAAAGCCGAAAAAGCCGACGACAACGACGACGATGAAGACGGCGAATCCTCGGAAGACGAAGAAGAAGCCGAAAGCGGCCCGGATCCCGTCGTTGCCGCCCAGCGCTTTGGCGCCGTGGCCGAGCAGATGGAAATCACCCGCAAGGCCCTGAAAAAGCACGGCCGTGACAACAAGCTGGCAATCGCCGAGCTGTTGGCCCTGGCTGAGCTGTTCATGCCGATCAAGCTGGTGCCGAAGCAATTCGAAGGCCTGGTCGAGCGTGTTCGCAGTGCCCTGGATCGCCTGCGTCAGCAGGAACGCGCAATCATGCAATTGTGCGTACGTGATGCGCGCATGCCGCGTGCCGATTTCCTGCGCCAGTTCCCGGGCAATGAAATCGACGAAAGCTGGACCGACGCGCTGGCCAAAGGCAAGAGCAAATACGCCGAAGCCATTGCCCGCCTGCAACCGGACATCATTCGTTGCCAGCAGAAGCTGACCGCGCTGGAGGCCGAGACCGGCCTGTCGATCGCCGAGATCAAGGACATCAACCGTCGCATGTCGATCGGTGAGGCCAAGGCCCGCCGCGCGAAGAAAGAGATGGTCGAAGCGAACTTGCGTCTGGTGATCTCCATCGCCAAGAAGTACACCAACCGTGGCCTGCAATTCCTCGACCTGATCCAGGAAGGCAACATCGGCTTGATGAAAGCGGTAGACAAGTTCGAATACCGTCGCGGCTACAAATTCTCGACTTATGCCACCTGGTGGATCCGTCAGGCGATCACTCGCTCGATCGCCGACCAGGCCCGCACCATCCGTATCCCGGTGCACATGATCGAGACGATCAACAAGCTCAACCGTATTTCCCGGCAGATGTTGCAGGAAATGGGTCGCGAACCGACCCCGGAAGAGCTGGGCGAACGCATGGAAATGCCTGAGGACAAGATCCGCAAGGTATTGAAGATCGCCAAGGAGCCGATCTCCATGGAGACCCCGATCGGTGATGACGAAGACTCCCATCTGGGCGACTTCATCGAAGACTCGACCATGCAGTCGCCAATCGATGTCGCCACCGTTGAGAGCCTCAAGGAAGCGACTCGCGAAGTGCTGTCCGGCCTCACTGCCCGTGAAGCCAAGGTCCTGCGCATGCGCTTCGGCATCGACATGAATACCGACCACACCCTCGAGGAGGTTGGTAAGCAGTTCGATGTAACCCGTGAGCGGATTCGTCAGATCGAAGCCAAGGCACTGCGCAAGCTGCGCCACCCGACGAGAAGCGAGCATCTGCGCTCTTTCCTCGACGAGTAATCACAAAACCCCCGGCCCAAGCCGGGGGTTTTGCTTTATGCCGATAAAATCCCTCGCACTTCCCTCCCCTGCCGCATACCCCGTCTACACTCGAAACAATCCCCGAGCCATAACGAGACCGTTATGACCAGACTGCCGACCGTGCTCTTTTTGCTGTCGCTGATGACCTGGACTGCAACGGCTGGCGCGCTGACTCTGACCGACGAAGAACGTAGCTGGCTGAACGCCCACCCGGACTTGCGCCTGGGTGTGGATGCGTCCTGGCCGCCATTTGAGTTTCGCGACGATCAAGGCCGCTATCAGGGCCTTGCAGCAGACTACATTGACCTGATCCGCCAACGATTGGCCATTCAGCTCACGCCCATCGAGCCCGTGAGCTGGACGGAGGTGCTCGAACAGGCCCGACAAGCAAAACTCGACCTGCTGCCGGGCATCATGTCGACGCCGGAACGCCAGAACTACCTGTCATTCACCCGCCCCTACCTCGACTTTCCAATCGTCATTCTTGCCCACGTGGGTGGCGCTCAACCGCGCAAGCTCGAAGACCTGTACGGCCTGAAAATCGCCGTGGTGGAAAACTACGCCCCCCATGAACTGCTGCGCACCCACCACCCCGACCTCAACCTGGTGGGCATGCCCAACGTCGCCTCGGCCTTGCAGGCACTGGCGACCGATGAAGTGGACGCCGTGGTTGGCGATCTGGCCTCCAGCGTCTGGAGCCTGCGCCAGCTCAAGCTCGATGGCTTGTACGTCAGTGGCGAAACACCCTATCGCTATCAACTGGCCATGGGCGTTCCCAAGGAAAACAGAATTCTGATCGGCATTCTGGACAAAGTCCTGGCCGACATGGCCCCGGAAGAAATCAGCGCGATCCAGGAACACTGGATCGGCAACGTGCTCGACCACCGCACATTCTGGTCCGACCTGCTGGTGTATGGCCTGCCCGGCCTGCTGTTGCTGGTCACCGTGCTGGCGGTGGTGATCCGCATAAACCGCCGCCTCAGCTCGGAAATCGCCCGGCGAGTGGACCTGGAACAGGAACTGCGCAGCAGCGAGTACCATTATCGCGGGCTGGTGGAGAGCCTCTCGGCCATTGCCTGGGAGGCACGGATCACTGACTTCACCTACAGCTACGTGTCGCCCCACGCCGAAGAATTGCTTGGCTATCCCCTGGCCCACTGGCTGATTCCGGGCTTCTGGCGCAACATCATCCACCCCGCCGATTTGACCCGCGCCCAGACCTTCTGCGATCACGAAGTGCTGGCCGGGCGCGATCACAGCCTCGATTACCGGGTTATCACCGCCGACGGTCGCTGCATCTGGGTCCGCGACATTGTCAGCCTGATCGAACACGGGCATGAGCCGGTGATGCGCGGGCTGATGATCGACATCAGCGAGGCCAAACGCACCGAAGAGGCCCTGCGCCTGTCGGAACAGAAGTTTGCTTCGGTATTCCAGCAATGCCCGGACATCCTGGTGATCGCGCGACTCTCCGACGGTTGCCTGCTGGAGGTCAACGAAGCCTTCGAAGAACAGATCGGCCTCAAGGCCGAAGAAGTGATTGGCCAGACCGCCACTGATTTGAATATCTGGGGGATTCCAGGGGTCGGCCCAGGCCTGCTGCAGCGCTTGCAGGCGGGCAGTATCCGCAACCTGGAAATGCTCTTTCGCCGCAGCAATGGCCAGGTGTTCACCGGCCTGATCTCCGCCGAGCCCTTCGATCTCGACACCACGCCGGCGCTGGTGGTGGTCGTGCGCGACATCAGCCAGCTCAAGGAAACCCAGCAACAGCTGCAAACCTCCGAAGAAAAATTCGCCAAGGCTTTCCACGCCTCACCGGACGGCCTGCTGCTGTCGCGGCAGAGCGACGGCTTGCTGCTGGAAGTCAACGAGGGCTTCAGCCGTATCACCGGATTCAACAGCGCCATGTCGGTGGACCGCTCATCGCTGGAGCTCGGTATCTGGGTCAACCTCAACGAGCGCAAGCAGATGCTCGACCTGCTGCACCGCGATGGCTTCGTCCGCGACTTCAGTTGCCACATCCGCCGCAGCGACGGGCAGATCCGCCTGTGCGAGGTGTCGAGCCGGCCGCTGCCGATCGGTGATGAAGACTGCATGCTGACCATCGCCCGGGATATCACCGAGCGACACCTGATGCAGGAAAAGCTGCAACAGGCCGCCACCGTTTTCGAGAGCACCGCCGAAGGCGTTCTGATCACCGATACCCAGCAGCACATCAGCGCGGTCAATCGGGCCTTTACCGAAATCACCGGTTACAGCGAGAGCGAAGCGCTGGGCCACACCCCGCGCCTGCTCGCCTCCGGCCTGCATGACAGCGCGTTCTATGCGGCCATGTGGCATCAATTGACCGCCGAAGGCCATTGGCAGGGCGAGATTTCCAACCGCCGTAAAAATGGTGAGTTGTACCCCAGTTGGCTGACCATCAGCGCGGTACGCAACCGTGACAAGTTCATCACCCACTTTGTCGCGGTGTTCGCGGATATTTCCAGCCTCAAGCACGCTCAGGCAAAACTCGATTATCAGGCGCACCACGATCCGTTGACCGGCCTGCCCAACCGCACGCTGTTCGAAAGCCGCTTGCAGACGGCGCTGAACAACCAGCGCGAGAACGGCGGCCAGGGCGCGGTGCTGTTCCTTGACCTCGACCGCTTCAAGCACATCAACGACAGCCTCGGCCATCCGGTCGGCGACCTGCTGCTCAAGGGCATCGCCGTGCGTCTCAAGGAGCAACTGCGCGACATCGACACCGTGGCGCGCCTGGGTGGTGACGAATTCATCATCCTGCTGCCCGGCCTGCAACAGTGCAGCGATGCAGACAACATCGCGATCAAACTGTTGAACTGCTTCAGCGCCCCGTTCCAGGCCGGCGAACATGAGTTCTTCATCAGTGCCAGCATCGGCACCAGCCTGTATCCCAAGGACGGTTGCGACGTCGCCACCCTGGTCAAGAACGCCGATGCAGCGATGTACCGTTCCAAGGCCAAGGGGCGCAATCGGGTCGAAAGCTACACCCGCGACCTCACCGCCCAGGCCAGCGAGCGCGTGGCCCTGGAATACGAGCTGCGTCGCGCCATCGAACGCAACGAGCTGTTTTTGCATTACCAGCCGAAAATCAGCCTGGAAGACAATCGCCTGGTGGGCGCCGAAGCCCTCATCCGCTGGCATCACCCGACCTTTGGTGACGTACCACCGGAACACTTCATTTCGTTGGCCGAAGAAAACGGCATGATCCTGCAAATCGGCGACTGGGTGCTCGAAACCGCCTGCCGCCAGATGTACGAATGGAGCCTGACCTACGAATGCCTCGGCCCCCTGTCGGTCAACCTCGCCGGCGCCCAGCTGCGCCAGCCCAACCTGCTGGGGCGGATCGAACAACTGCTCAAGGACAACGGCCTGCAGCCAGAATTGCTGCAACTGGAGATTACCGAGAACTTCATCATGAGCCAGGCCGAGGAAGCACTGGCGGTGCTGCACCAGCTCAAGCACCTGGGCGTGCAACTGGCCATCGACGACTTCGGGACTGGCTACTCATCCCTGAGCTACCTCAAGCGCCTGCCGCTGGACATCCTCAAGATCGACCAGTCCTTCGTCCGCGGCCTGCCGGACGACCCCCACGACGTGGCAATCGTGCGCGCCATCATCGCACTGGGGCGCAGCATGCAATTCACCGTGATCGCCGAAGGGGTCGAAACCCTGGCACAACAGCAATTCCTCGCCCAGGAAAGCTGCGAACAGATCCAGGGCTACATCGTCAGCCCACCCATGCCCGCAGACGAGTTCGCCGCGACGTTTCTTCGTATCGCCATATCGGATTTTTCGGATAGCACAGCCGAGAAACCGTCGTTATAATCCGCGACCTACTGAGGGCCTATAGCTCAGTTGGTTAGAGCAGAGGACTCATAATCCTTTGGTCCACGGTTCAAGTCCGTGTGGGCCCACCAAACATGAAAGCCGCGCATTGCGCGGCTTTTGCGTTTTTGTGGACAGGCGATCCACAACGAGAAATGCGCTAGCCGAAACTGTGTATGAATGATCCGGCACACCGACTGATTGCTGCGACCACATTCGGCGCCTGCTCCTTCAGCTCGGGTGAGCGATTCAGCACTCGTTCCAGGGCCGCCAACTGTCCGCGAATCACTTCCCCTGGATGCGCCACATCACAAACTTGAGCGAAGTCCAGGAGCCCTTGCCGAGAGGCAAACAATGACTTGTTGCCAACCAGATCCAGCGCCAATACATCCTCTGGGATATAGGCTGTGGTATTGACGATATCGTATGCGGGGGCGATTCGCGCATCACGCTGGGTCGGGTTGGAATATAACAAGCCAAAGTTCTTCAGGTGAGCGTCGCCATTACCGACAATGCAACTCAAGCTCACGATGGAGAACAACTGTGCCAGTGATTCCTGCACTTGGTCAGGCGCACAGAACAGGCGAATCGCTTTGGCAATTGCCGAGTAGCTCTTGGAGTACTTCTGCTCTGCAGCGAGCCCCATCAGTGCGGCCATGTCTTCAAAGCCTATGGGATCAAGTCGCTCGTCCCGGTCGAAACGACGCATGACGAACAATTTGGCGTTGTCGGACAGGTAAAATTCCGGAACGACGATCCCCGCTTCCCTTGCCACAGACATGCAGAGGAATTCGTTGATGGCCAACCCTGGAAATTCATCTCTGCCACTTTTAATGATCAGGTCGGAAGTTTTTGAAGTAAATCGCTGTACACCAGAACTCTGCTGTTCGGGCACCAGCACTTTAGGCTGCACCCCTGAAATCCCCGCGCGCAGAATGTAGCGATCTACCAGTCCGGCAAAAATGTCCTCTGCACCATCCCAGGCGAGAATCTCGTCCAGCCTTTCTCCTGGGAACTCCTGCCGCTGCAAAAGTGCATCGACCTCTGGCGAATTGACCGCCACTCGCCCGATCGGCGAGCTGCTGCCGGACAGCGCCAGCAGCATTGCTGGATCAACATTTGCGACCTTTGCCAGGCGATTGCGTAATTGCTCCAGAACGTAGCCTTCGGGCAAATTCATCTGGAAAATCGGATGCAGCCCACTATGGCGGTATTCATCCAGGCGCAGAGGCATGAGCAAGCTGATCGAAGCCTGTGCCTTGGCGTCATCGTGATAGCGGAACAGATAGTCCCCTGCGCTATTGAGGATTTTCCCACTGCGCCCCTCGGGCGTTGCGACCTGCAATGCCGTCGCCATCAATCAAACACCCCCTGAATCTCGTCCAAAGTTGGCATGACAGCGGGTACTACAGCGAACTCGCAATCCAGCGCTCCAAGCACCCGCGCGTAAGCCGTCATGCCGACTGTCAGGTCTCCTTTTTCGATTGCAATGACCTTTTGCCGGGTGACCGCAGCCATTTCCGCGAGCCTGACTTGCGTCAAACCGCGATTGAGTCGACGCTGGCGGATCTGCTCGCCAAGACGAGTGGTGATCAGGGAGTAATCCATGTTCTGTATACGCTACAATTCTTTATCAATGTAACGTATACCTGACTCCAGAAAAAATCAAAGCTGGATTACATTCCAGTCCGAAAATCCGATGGCCGCTAAACCCTCAGGGCTTGGCGGATTACCCTTCACGCGCGCACGCTGCCGAAAATCTGTGTTAGAACCCCCTTTTACCTTCCACGATAAGGACATATAAAAATCTCCCCCCACAGGCGTAAAAAAATGTTTCGGACTGCTACAATTCCCCCGAACGCCTGTAGTGATATTTTCAACGGGCAGCAAAAAAATGGCGCCAGCAAAACCAAGTAATCGGAAGCGCCCGGCAGGAAGTATCAACTTTAGCGGTCAATGATTCCTGTGAGGGGAATATGATAAACGAGCCATACATCCTGTTCACAAGAATTCCGATTATTAAAGATCAGCATGGCCGCCTGTTCACAGATGCTCTATGGGCGAAAGACATAGAACTGCACTTGAACTATATTGAAAACTTCGGAATTTGCTGTCCCGTTGAAAATCGTAACAGCGTGGACGGGCTGCACGACATTACCAACCTGAACATAAAATGGCTGTACGAACTCAGAAACGATTATGGGCTGAAGTCCATTATCAAAAATCTTGTTCCGAATTTCATGACGGTCATAAAGGCCGGTAAAAAGGCCAGGATTGTTCATTCCGATGGTGCGGGCTGGGCATTTCCGTTGTCTTTTTATCTTCTTCCGCTCAAGCCGCTCATGCGTTTTCAATGGATCATTGTCATCGAGTCTTCATTCTGGATGCTCGGCCAGGGTGAGGCCAGGACCTTCAGAAAGACCGTCGAACACTACGTTCACAAGATTTTATTGAAGCGTTGCTTGAAGTTGGCAAATGCAAGGATATTCACTCAGTCATTTTATCGTGAATATTTCCTTGGCGATGATGACAGTCGAGCCTTGATAAACCATGCTACTTGGGTCGATAAGCAGCACGTAGCCAATCAAGAGACGGTTAAAAATAAATTCAGAGACCGCCTCGGCAGCACACTCAACATATTTTATCCATCACGCCTGGTCGCGGATAAAGGTGTACTCGTTGTACTCGACGCCATAGAAAAGTTGAAACATGACAACTTGAACATCAATGTAACAATCATGGGTTCAGGTGATCTTAAAGAGCATTGCCTGCGCTTTGCCGAAGAGGATCACGGGGGCGTGAAAGTCAGGTTTCAGGACACCGTCAATTATGGGGAGGACTTTTTCAACGTCATTTCCCAGCATGACTGGTTGCTCGTCCCGACCCTGAAACAGGAGCAACCCAGGATCATTTTTGACGCCTTCAGCCAGGGCGTGCCGGTCATAGGCTCCGACACCTCGGGGATTCTGGACATTACCAACCACGACAATGCCCTGACCTTTGAGACGGGCAATCCATCCAGATTGGCAGAGACCATCCGACATGTCGCCCGGCACCCGGAACTGGCGCTGAAAATGGGGTTGGCCGGCCTCGAGTATGCGACGGGAAAGACCCATTTGCAGATGCATCAGGACCGGGAAAAATTCCTCAAGAACAGCCTGGAACCGTACGCCAGCCTGCAAACCTGAGCAGTTCATTTATGTGCCCAACAATGAGATCGCCTGTATCGCCGGCAGTCTTTCCAGCCTGTCACGGCTGAACACCACTTCGTAGGTATCTGCCGCCCTGCCCCACTCTTCGACGATAGCCATGCCGTCGACCAGCATGCGCCCCAGTTCAATGATGGTGTCGGCCTGGGCCTCGACTATCGCTTGAGTTCGATCCCAGACGCGATCCGTCACGGTCTTCAGTTCGTTCGCGATGCGTTCGGCTGAAGCTGGATCCGTTTCGGGATAACTGATGTTGCGCAGCAGGTGCTGTAGCTCTTTGATCTTTGCGTAATCGTGTTCTGCCCCCAGCGCACCTTTGAGGATGGCGATTGCTTTCGATTTGTCGACCCCAGCCGAAGAGAGCGTCTGCGCCATGACACCGGCAAAGAGCACCATCATTCGCGCTTCCAGGTGTGCCTTCATGACCGCCATCGAGGCAAGCGGTCGGGCCAGGGTGATGGCGGCGCCGCCGTGATGCCGCAGGTCCATGGTCACCGTCAGGCTCACGCCCCCGGTGGCAAACCCCAGGGAGCGAGCCACGACGTAATGACCCATTTCGTGGTGTGCGATCTGCAAAGCATGCTGGCGTACCGCGCTGGGCATGTTCCGGGACATTTCGGCGCCTCGTTTCCCTCGATTGTGCATTCGACAACGGGCAATGTGTAACTGTCCAGCGCCAGCATTTTGCGCCGCCAACATCCGCATGGCCGGATGTGCCTGTAACATGTTCAAACCTCGATCTGTAGCGCTGGAGCCTACCCTTTGCACGACATCCGTCCGCCCGTTCTCGACGAAATCGACCGCCAATTGATCGCGGCCCTGCAGATCAATGCCCGCGAGAGCGTGGCCATGCTTGCCCGGCAACTGGGCATCGCCCGCACCACCGTCACTTCGCGCCTGGCGCGCCTGGAAAAAGCCAAGGTGATCACCGGGTACGGCGTGCGCCTGGGTCAGCGGGTGGTGGATGGCGGCTTGCAGGCGTATGTCGGCATTACCGTGCAGCCACGCTCCGGCAAGGAGGTGCTGCGCCGCCTCAGCGCCATGGCTCAGGTGCAGCAGTTGTGCGCGGTCAGTGGTGAGTTCGATTATGTGGCGTGGCTGCGTACGGATTCGCCGGAGCAGCTGGATCAGTTGCTGGATCAGATCGGTGGCGTGGACGGGGTGGAGAAGACCACGACGTCGATCATTCTGAGCAGCAAGATTGATCGGGGGCAGCCGGTTTGAGAGTGACCTGACATGGCGTCTGGTCCAGTGCTATCGCGGGCAAGCCCGCTCCTACAGGGGCTCAATGTGTAGTTTTTGATCGTCACTTTGACAAATCAATAGGCAAAATGACGACACTTTGCGTCTTATTAACGTGTTCTACGCTCTCTAGAATGGCTGCCATCTTTTCCTATACTCAGACGCGCCTCCCGTGTCCGGTCGCCAGTAAGGTCAGCCATGAACAAGAACAATCGCCACCCCGCAGACGGTAAGAAACCAGTCACCATTTTCGGCCCGGACTTTCCGTTCGCCTTCGACGACTGGGTCGAACACCCGGCGGGTCTGGGCAGTATTCCTGCGCACAACCACGGTGCCGAAGTGGCGATCGTCGGCGCGGGCATCGCCGGCCTGGTGGCGGCTTATGAGCTGATGAAGCTGGGCCTCAAACCGGTTGTCTACGAAGCCTCGAAAATGGGCGGGCGCCTGCGTTCCCAAGCGTTCAACGGCACCGATGGCATCGTTGCCGAACTCGGCGGCATGCGTTTTCCTGTGTCGTCCACCGCGTTCTATCACTACGTGGACAAGCTGGGCCTTGAGACCAAGCCCTTCCCCAACCCGCTGACGCCCGCCTCCGGCAGTACCGTGATCGACCTGGAAGGCAAAACCCACTACGCACAGAAACTGGCGGACCTTCCTGCGCTGTTCCAGGAAGTGGCTGACGCCTGGGCGGACGCGCTGGAAGCCGGTGCGCAGTTCGCCGATATCCAGCAAGCGATCCGCGACCGTGATGTGCCACGCCTCAAGGAACTGTGGAACACCCTGGTGCCACTGTGGGACGACCGCACCTTCTACGACTTCGTCGCCACGTCGAAAGCCTTTGCCAAGCTGTCGTTCCATCACCGCGAAGTGTTTGGCCAGGTAGGTTTCGGCACCGGTGGCTGGGACTCGGACTTCCCCAACTCGATGCTGGAGATCTTCCGCGTCGTCATGACCAACTGTGACGATCATCAACACCTGGTGGTTGGCGGCGTGGAACAGGTGCCACAAGGCATCTGGCGTCATGTGCCGGAGCGTTGCGTGCACTGGCCGCAAGGCACCAGCCTCAAGTCGCTGCATCGCGGCGCACCGCGCTCGGGGGTGAAGAAGATCGCCCACGCCGCAAATGGCCGCTTTGCCGTGACCGACAACAACGGCGACACCCGCGAGTACGCGGCGGTGCTGACCACCTGCCAGAGCTGGCTGCTGACCACCCAGATCGAATGCGACGAAACCCTGTTCTCGCAAAAGATGTGGATGGCCCTGGACCGCACCCGCTACATGCAATCGTCGAAGACCTTCGTGATGGTCGACCGGCCGTTCTGGAAGGACAAGGACCCAGAGACCGGTCGCGACCTGATGAGCATGACCCTCACCGACCGCCTGACCCGTGGCACCTACCTGTTCGATAACGGCGACGACAAACCCGGAGTGATCTGCCTGTCGTACTCGTGGATGAGCGACGCGCTGAAAATGCTCCCGCATCCGGTGGAAAAACGCGTGAAACTGGCACTCGACGCGCTGAAGAAAATCTATCCGAAGGTCGACATCGCCGCGCGGATCATCGGCGACCCGATCACCGTTTCCTGGGAAGCCGACCCGCATTTCCTCGGAGCCTTCAAGGGCGCCCTGCCGGGTCACTATCGCTACAACCAGCGCATGTACGCGCACTTCATGCAGGACGAGATGCCGGCCGAGCAGCGCGGTATCTTCATCGCCGGTGACGACGTTTCGTGGACGCCCGCCTGGGTCGAAGGCGCGGTGCAGACTTCGCTGAATGCCGTGTGGGGCATCATGAAACACTTCGGCGGTGAAACTCACGCCGAGAACCCGGGTCCAGGAGATGTGTTCAACGAGATCGGTCCGATCGCCCTGCCCGAGTAAGAGGATTCCCAAATGCGCGTAGCCCTTTACCAATGTCCACCGCTACCCCTGGACGTCGCAGGCAACCTGCAACGCCTGCATCAGCTGGCACTGGAGGCCAAGGGCGCCGACCTGCTGGTGCTGCCGGAGATGTTCCTGACCGGTTACAACATCGGCATCGACGCCGTCAGCGTGCTGGCCGAGGTGCATAACGGTGAATCGGCCCAGCAAATCGGGCGTATCGCCAAAGCGGCCGGGATGGCCATTTTGTATGGCTATCCCGAGCGCACCGAGGACGGGCAGATCTACAACGCCGTGCAATTGATCGACGCCAATGGCGAGCGCTTGTGCAACTACCGCAAGACGCACCTGTACGGCGACCTCGACCGCTCGATGTTCAGCGCCGGTAGCGACGACTTCCCGCTGGTGGAACTCAACGGCTGGAAGCTCGGCTTACTGATCTGCTACGACCTGGAGTTTCCGGAGAATGCGCGGCGCCTGGCCCTGGCCGGCGCCGAGCTGATTCTGGTGCCGACGGCCAATATGATTCCCTACGACTTCGTCGCCGACGTCACCGTACGCGCCCGGGCCTTCGAGAATCAGTGTTACGTGGCCTACGCCAATTACTGCGGCAGCGAAGGCGATATCCAGTATTGCGGCCAGAGCAGCATTGCCGCGCCGGATGGCAGCCGCGCCGCCCAGGCGGGTCTGGATGAAGCGTTGATCGTCGGTGAACTGGACCGCCAGTTATTGAACGATTCGAGCACGGCCAATCGCTACCTGATCGACCGCCGGCCCGAGCTTTACGGCGAGCTGAACAAGCGCTGATCCCTCGTTATCCGCTAGCATGGGCGCTTCTCTGTTCTGGAAGTGCTCATGTCTGCGCTCAATCCCCCTCGCCCACACACCGAAACCCTGGCCAACGGCCTGCGGGTGACGTTGCGCCATGCCCCGGATTTGAAGCGCTGCGCGGCAGCATTAAGGGTCGCTGCAGGCAGTCACGATGTACCGCTGGCGTGGCCGGGCCTGGCGCACTTCCTCGAGCACCTGCTGTTCCTTGGCACCGAGCGGTTTGCGGCAGATCAGGGGTTGATGGCCTACGTGCAAGGCCACGGTGGCCAGGTCAATGCGAAGACCTGCGAACGCACGACCGACTTCTTTTTCGAACTGCCACCCAAGGACTTCAGCGCCGGGCTCGAGCGTCTGTCAGACATGCTCGCTCACCCGCGCATGAGTCCACAGGACCAGCAACGTGAGCGGGAAGTGCTGCATGCCGAATTCGTCGCCTGGTCGCAGGATGTGACGGCGCAGCAGCAACAAGCGCTGTTCGACGGCCTGTCGCCCTCTCATCCATTGCGCGGATTCCATGCCGGCAACCGTGACAGCCTGCCGTTGGAGCAAGCGGATTTTCAGCAGGCATTGAAGGATTTCCACCAGCGTTTTTACCAGACCGGACAGATGACTTTGAGTCTGGTCGGGCCACAAAGCCTCGAAGAGCTGAGGCAACTGGCGCTGGATTTCGGTGCGGTGATTGCCCCAGGAGAAAAAGTCGTACAGGCGACACCGCGAGCGCTGATGCCATCGTCTGACCGCACTTATCACCAGGCGAATGAGCAACGGCTCGACCTGCTGTTCACCTTTGAATCGTTGCCGGCTGCGTCGAGTGAGGCCCTGGCATTTCTGTGCCATTGGCTGAATGTGGCCAAACCCGGGGGGCTGCTGGCGCAGTTGCGTGCCCGTGATCTGGCCGAGCATATGAAAGCGCGGATTCTGTACCACTATGCCGATCAGGCGGTGTTACACATCGAATTCACCACGACAGCCGCGGCCGACGAGATTCGCCACAACGTGCTCGACTGGCTGGGGTTCTTTGCCGCGCAGGGGGATTGGCAGCCTTTGCGCGAGCAATACGCCGCCCTGCTTCAACGCCAGCAACAGATCAGCGGCGCGCTGCAATTGGCCCGGCTCGACAGCGAGCAACTTGCAGCCGGGTTGTCCGAGCACGGGGTCACCGCGCTCGACTTTGTCCTGGAAAAAATCGGCGCTGTGGATAACTTCAGCGGTGACTGGCAGTTGCCCGCGCCCAATCCCTTTTTGCGCGTTGCAGCGCCTCCCCAGAATGCCGGCCTGATCCGCGGACAGACCAGCAAACACCGAGGCTTGCGAACCTTTGCCCAGGACCGTTCGCGCAGTCGCCGGGAAAATTCCCCAATGCAGTTCAGCCAGGTCCTGCCGGACAACACGGCACAGGGTGCGATCTACCTGCGCTGGCGTTTGGAGGCCTGCCCCCACGCAAGCCTGCAACAGCAGATGGACATGCGTCTGCAACCGCTGTGTGAAGAAGCGCGCGAGGCCGGCGTTGCAGTGTCGTTCAACGCCTCGGGCAACGAATGGCTGCTGAAGCTGACCGGCCTACAGGAGCCGATGCCGATCGTCCTCGAACAGGTGCTGAAAGCGCTGACCGCGGCGGATGATGACTCCTTGCAGATGGAGTCCGAACGCCCCGTGCTCATCCCGATCAAGCAACTGCTCAAGGCACTGCCCGACCAGTGCCTCATGCCATCAGCCGTCTCGACCGACGCGTCATCCCTGTGGACAACAGCACGCTGGGATGGCCTCGCGATGGGACTGTCTACGCAAACGCAGCCGGCACTGGGGCTGGCCTTGAGCCGCGTGCCCGGCATTGCCGACAACCAGACATCGTCGCTCTGCTCGATCAACTCGCAGCGGCTGTGGACAACGTTCGACACCGCGTCCAGCGAACACGCGTTATTACTGTTCTGCCCAACGGCCACGCGGGAGATCTGCGACGAGGCAGCCTGGCGCCTGTTGGCATCGGTGTGTCAGACACCGTTCTACCAGCGCCTGCGCGTGGAGCTGCAATTGGGATATGCGGTGTTCAGCGCCCTGCGCCAGATCCATGGGCACACCGGCATCCTGTTCGGCGTCCAGTCTCCGGGGACGCCGGCCTTGAAGCTGCTGGAGCATATCGAGCACTTCCTCAGCGAACTACCCGCGCTGGTCGAGGCAATCGACGAGGCCGCATTCATCACGCAACGCCAGGCGCTGGCCGATCAATTCGACTTGGCCGCCCTACCGCTGGAACAGGCTGCCGAGCTGCTCTGGCAAGGTAAACAGGCAGGCCACTCGTCGGATTATCTGACGCAGTTAGCCGTGTCGATCATGGCCACCGAGAAGGCAGACCTGATCGCCGCCGCCCATCGCCTGAGGGACGCCGAAGGCGGTTGGCGCTGCCTGGTCACCGGCCGCGACGCGCAAGCACCATGGCCAGAGACGAAATGATCATTACCGCTGGCGCAATTAGCTTTTTCCAAGAATGCCGGCCACTCATTTGTAAATTTGAGTAACATAGCCACCTAACTATCTGAACATCTCCGGCCGGAGGTGGACTATATGTATAGATATCAACCGTCCCATCACCAGAAGGAGCGTGCCCATGTCCTGGTCCAAACCTGCTTACACCGACCTGCGTATCGGCTTTGAAGTCACCATGTACTTCGCCAGCCGCTAAGGTCTGCCGTTGTAGAGTCAAAGCGATGTGCAACGCCTCGGTTTACCGGGGCGTTTTTATTTTCAGCGTTGAAATGACGGAGCACCCATGTTTGTCCAGATCCTAGGTTCCGCTGCCGGCGGTGGATTTCCCCAGTGGAACTGCAACTGCGTGAACTGCGCAGGTTTTCGCGACGGCAGCCTCAATGCCAAGGCGCGTACCCAGTCATCCATCGCGATTTCCGATGACGGTATCAACTGGGTGCTGTGCAACGCCTCGCCGGACATCCGTGCCCAGCTCCAGAGCTTTGCCCCGATGCAACCGGGCCGTGCCCTGCGCGACACCGGCATCAGCGCCATCGTGCTGATGGACAGCCAGATCGACCACACCACCGGCCTGCTCAGCCTGCGCGAGGGTTGCCCGCATCAGGTCTGGTGCACCGACATGGTCCATGAGGACCTGAGCAGCGGCTTCCCGCTGTTCACCATGCTGACCCACTGGAACGGCGGTCTGAACTGGAACCGCATCGAACTCGACCGCAGCTTCAGCATCCCGGCCTGCCCGAACCTGCGCTTCACCCCGCTGCCATTGCGCAGCGCCGCGCCGCCGTACTCACCGCATCGCTTCGATCCGCACCCGGGCGACAACATCGGCCTGATCGTCGAGGACCTGAACACCGGCGGCAAGCTGTTCTACGCTCCGGGCCTGGGCAAGGTCGACGCGCCGTTGCTGGAGATCATGGCCGCCAGCGATTGCCTGCTGGTGGACGGTACGCTGTGGGACGATGACGAAATGCAGCGCCGCGGCGTCGGTACCCGAACTGGCCGGGAGATGGGCCACCTGGCCCAGAACGGCCCCGGCGGCATGCTCGAGGTGCTGGAGCAGTTGCCCCGGCAGCGCAAGGTACTTATCCACATCAACAACACCAACCCGATTCTCGATGAAGACTCGCCGGAGCGCGCAGAGCTGGTTCGGCGTAATGTCGAAGTGGCGTATGACGGGATGAGTATTGTTTTGTAAGAAGCCAAGACCGCTTCGCGGCCAATCGCGAGCAGGCTCGCTCCCACAGGTTTTTCGGTGTTGCAAACACTGTGGGAGCGAGCCTGCTCGCGATGAGGCCCTAACAGAGACCGTTGGAGCTCCAGAATGACCGACACCCCGCTGACCCCCACCGAATTCGAAGCCGCCCTGCGGGCCAAAGGCGCCTACTACCACATCCATCACCCTTACCACGTGGCGATGTATGAAGGCCGGGCGACTCGCGAACAGATCCAGGGCTGGGTGGCCAACCGCTTTTACTATCAGGTGAACATCCCCCTGAAGGACGCGGCGATCCTCGCCAATTGCCCGGACCGCGAAATCCGCCGCGAGTGGATTCAGCGCCTGCTCGACCACGACGGCGCCCCCGGCGAAGACGGCGGGATCGAAGCCTGGCTGCGCCTGGGCCAGGCCGTCGGCCTCGACCCGGAGCAACTGCGCTCCCAGGAACTGGTTTTGCCGGGTGTGCGTTTTGCCGTGGATGCGTACGTCAACTTCGCCCGCCGCGCCAGTTGGCAGGAAGCCGCCAGCAGCTCGCTGACCGAACTGTTCGCGCCGCAGATCCACCAGTCGCGCCTGGACAGCTGGCCGCAGCACTACCCGTGGATCGACCCGGCCGGTTACGAATACTTCCGCACTCGCCTGGGCCAGGCGCGGCGTGATGTCGAACATGGCCTGGCGATCACCCTGCAGCACTACACGACACGGGAAGGTCAGGAGCGCATGCTGGAAATTCTCCAGTTCAAACTGGACATTCTTTGGAGCATGCTCGATGCCATGAGCATGGCCTACGAACTGAAACGCCCGCCGTATCACAGCGTGACCGAACAACGGGTCTGGCATAAAGGAATCAACCTATGAGTTTCGACCGCAGCAAAACCCCGACCTGGCGCCCTGGCTACCGCTTCCAGTACGAACCGGCGCAGAAAGGCCACGTGCTGCTGTACCCCGAAGGTATGATCAAGCTCAATGACAGCGCCGCGCTGATCGGCGGCCTGATCGACGGCCAGCGTGACGTCGCGGCGATCATTGCCGAACTGGGCAAGCAGTTCCCCGACGTACCGGAGCTCGGTGACGACATCGAGCAATTCATGGAGGTTGCCCGTGCTCAACACTGGATCGAACTTGCCTGACGCCACGTCATACAAGTTACCGCCCAAGCCGGAAGTCGGCCTGCCGCTGTGGCTGCTGGCCGAGCTGACCTATCGCTGCCCGCTGCAATGCCCCTATTGCTCCAACCCGCTGGATTTCGCCGAGCAGGGCAAGGAGCTGAGCACCGAGCAGTGGATCAAGGTGTTCCGCGAAGCGCGGGAGATGGGCGCGGCACAACTGGGGTTTTCCGGCGGTGAGCCGCTGGTGCGCCAGGACCTCGCGCAGTTGATCGGCGAGGCACGCCAACTGGGTTTCTACACCAACCTGATCACCTCCGGCATCGGCCTGACCGAGCAGAAAATCAGCGACTTCAAGCAAGCGGGCCTGGACCACATCCAGATCAGCTTCCAGGCCAGCGACGAGCAGGTGAACAACCTGCTGGCGGGCTCGAAAAAGGCCTTCGCGCAGAAACTGGAAATGGCCCGGGCGGTGAAGGCCCACGGCTACCCGATGGTGCTGAACTTCGTCACCCACCGGCACAACATCGACAAGATCGACCGCATCATCGAGCTGTGCATTGCCCTCGAAGCGGACTTCGTCGAGCTTGCCACCTGCCAGTTCTACGGCTGGGCCCAGCTCAATCGGGTCGGCCTGCTGCCGACCAAGGAACAACTGGTGCGCGCCGAGCGCATCACCAATGAGTACCGCGCCAGGCTGGAGGCCGAAGGGCATCCCTGCAAGCTGATCTTCGTCACCCCGGATTACTACGAAGAACGCCCGAAAGCCTGCATGAATGGCTGGGGCAGTATTTTCCTGACCGTGACGCCGGACGGCACCGCCCTGCCCTGTCACGGCGCCCGCCAGATGCCGGTGCAGTTTCCCAACGTGCGCGATCACAGCATGCAGCACATCTGGTACGACTCGTTCGGCTTCAATCGCTTTCGCGGCTACGACTGGATGCCCGAGCCATGCCGCTCCTGCGACGAAAAAGAGAAGGACTTCGGCGGCTGCCGCTGCCAGGCGTTCATGCTCACCGGTGACGCCAGCAACGCCGACCCGGTGTGCAGCAAGTCGCACCATCACGGCATGATCCTCGAGGCCCGCGAAGAAGCCGAGCACGCCACCCAGACCATCGAACAACTGGCCTTTCGCAATGAACGAAACTCACGACTCATCGCCAAAAGCTGAACCCCTGAGCGCCGCCAACGCGGTGGCGGCCGGGGTCGACTTCGCCGAGCTGCAGGTCGGCGAGCATGGCTTGTTCTGGAACGAATACCGCCCCCAGGACGCCGCCTGCCGCCTTTGGCATTGGCGTGACGGCCAGGCCCATTGCCTGACGCCTGCCGGTTTCAGCGTACGTAGTCGAGTGTACGAATATGGCGGCGGAGCGTTTTGTCTGACGGACGACGGAGTCGTTTTCGTCAATGAAGCGGACCAGCAGTTGTATCGCCAATCGCTCAAGGGCGAAACGCCGGTGGTGCTGACGTCCGGCGAATGCCGCTATGGCGATTTGAAGTTTGCCGATGGCCGGGTGCTGGCGGTGGAGGAGCAGCGTGATCGTCATCGCCTGGTGGCCATCGACGTGGCCGACGGCACACGTCAGCTGTTGGTCGAAGGTGCCGACTTCTATGCGGCGCCGACGCCAAGTCCAGACTCGCAAAGGTTGGCCTGGATCGAATGGAGCCGCCCGGACCAGCCCTGGACCGCCACGCGCCTGATGGTGGCCGAGCGGGCCGCGGATGGCCGTTTCGGGAAGGTGCGCTGTGTGGCTGGCGATGACATTGAGGAGTCGCTGCAACAACCACGATTCGATGCGCACGGCCGGCTGTGCTGCCTGACGGATCGCGCGGGCTACTGGCAGCCCTGGGTCGAATCTGCCGAAGGTTTGAGCCCATTGCCCAGCGCGGCCGCGGACCACGGCCCTGCCCCCTGGCAACTGGGCGGCTGCACTTGGCTGCCGGTCGAAGAAGACAGCTACCTGGCCAGTTGGACCGAAGACGGTTTTGGCCACTTGGCCCTTTGTGCGAGGACCGTTGAAGCGCTCGCCAGCCACTACAGCCGTTTCCGCCATCTGGCCATGGATGAGCGATTCATCTACTGCATTGCAGCCTCTCCCGTCAATCCATCCGCCGTCATCGCCATCGAGCGCAGCACCGGGCACACCCGCGTGCTGGCCGGCGGTGTGGCGCCGCTGCCCGCCGAACGGATCAGCCTGCCGCAAACCCTGCGTTACCCCAGCGGTTCAGGCGAGGCTCATGGGTTCTTTTATCCTTCGATGTCCGGCGAAGCAAAACCGCCCTTGGTGGTGTTCATCCACGGCGGCCCGACATCGGCGTGCTACCCGATGCTCGACCCGCGCATCCAGTACTGGACTCAACGCGGCTTCGCCGTGGCCGACCTCAACTACCGTGGCAGCAGCGGCTACGGCCGGGCTTATCGCCAGGCGTTGAATCTGAGTTGGGGTGAAGTGGATGTGGAAGATGCCTGCGCGGTGGTCACTCATCTGGCCGAACGTGACCTGATAGATGGCGACAAGGCGTTCATCCGCGGCGGCAGCGCCGGTGGCTACACCACGTTGTGCGCGCTGGCGTTCCACAAGGTATTCCGCGCTGGCGCCAGCCTCTATGGCGTCAGCGATCCGATTGCCCTGGGCCGGGTGACCCACAAGTTCGAGGGCGATTATCTGGACTGGCTGATCGGCGATCCCGTGAACGACGCCGAGCGCTACGCCGCCCGCACGCCCCTGCTGCACGCCGGCAACATCCGCGTGCCGATGATCTTCTTCCAGGGTGAACTCGACGCCGTTGTGGTGCCGCAACAGACCCGCGACATGGTCGAGGCACTGCAGGCCAACGGCATTCTGGTGGAGGCGCATTACTATGCCGATGAACGCCATGGTTTTCGCAAGGCCGGAAACCAGGCGCATGCGTTGGAGCAGGAGTGGTTGTTTTACAGGCGGGTGATGAAATCATCCACTTGAGATAGCGTCGTTCCCATCGCTGGCAAGCCAGCTCCTACAGGCTACGCAATCCCCTGTAGGAGCTGGCTTGCCAGCGATAACGGCCTATCGGTCGCCGCAAATCTCAGCGCTTGGCGATGATGTACACCGCATGCACGATCCCCGGGATGTAACCGCACAGCGTCAGCAGAATATTCAACCAGAACGCCCCGCCAAAGCCGACCTGCAGAAACACACCCAGGGGCGGCAGAATGATCGCGATGATGATACGAATGAAATCCATGGGGCAGCTCCTGATTTGAAGGGGGCTCAAAAGCCCTACAGCTAATCGACCTGTGCCGTTCGTCAGGGTTCACTTCGCGCCTTCAGGCCAGTATTTCCAGCCCGTGCTTCTGCACGATGCTCAGCAATTTGAGCGCCATGCCGCTGGGGTGTTTGGCGCCGGCTTCCCATTGCTTCACGGTCGATGCACTGGTGTTCAGGTAACGTGCGAACACCGGTTGGCTGACATTGTTGCGCTCGCGCAGCGCCTTGATCTGCTCCGCGGGGATCGCGTCTGGAACGGTAGCAAGGCAGGACTCATCGAACCCGCGCATGGTCGCCTTGCTGATTGCGCCGATGGCGTACAGGGCGCTGGCGGATTCGTGTATTGACTCAAATACTTCACTTTTGAATTTTTTGCTCATGGGCTATCTCCACAAACTCCTTTGCATCCAGTAAATGCTGGACATCATTCTCGGTCATTGCGCTGTAAGCCTTGGCCAGGACACGCAAATCACTTAACTCTTCAGCGCTGATGTTGCTCCGATCCTTCTTGGCAAACAGCACTTGATAGATCCAGTAACTCCCACCTTTGGCCACAACGATCGAGCGATGCCGATTGGCATTCAGGCGCTTCTTCCAGACTCCGCCGCCGAGGCTTTCAGCCTGGCCCTTGAGCATTTCGGCAAAAGCATCACGAAGCTCGTCATCACCAATCCATGCCTTGCCGGCTTGAACGGCAAAACGCTTGGTCTTGAACAACCTGGGTCTCATCGGCATCCCTTCCTGAAAAACATACCACCCAGTGGTATGGAAATCAAAACCTGCTCAACGACACTGTCGCTGCGCGGGCATCGGCACTCCTTGCCGACGCGCACTAAAAAACCACCGATCACGCTATCGCTCAAGCGCTGATCGGTGTCTGGAAAAACATCGAGACAAAAAAACGCCCCACGCCAAAAGAATCAAACGTGGGGCGACGCGTTATACCGCGAGACGGTTCGGTAATTCGTGCAGGACGTTGCTGTCAGACGGCAATTCCATTGCGGCATTGCAGTTGTGCCGTGCGCACGCGGGAAAAGGCGCGGGCCAGGCGCAGGAGCATTTCGTCGATGTTGGCGTTGCTCACGGTCAGCGCCGGGGTGAAGCGCAGGCAGTCGGGTTGCGGGGCGTCGAGCAGCAGGCCTTCGGAGAGGGCTGCCTTGACCACGGCGCCTGCCGAGTCGTCGGACAGGCTCAGGCCCCACAGCAGGCCTTGGCCGCGCAGTTCGCCATGACCGTAACGATGGGCCAGGCGCATCAGCCCCTCACGCAGGTGCTGGCCGGTTTGCTCCACATGCTTGAGAAACCCCCGTTCCTGCACGCTGCTCAGCACAGTCAGGCCGGCCGCTGTCATCAGCGCGTTGCCATGATGGGTGCCGGTCAGTTCACCCACGTCAAAACAGCAGGCCTTGCCCCGTGCCAGCAATGCCGCCAATGGCACGCCGCCGCCCAGCCCTTTGCCGAGCACGACGATGTCTGCCCGCACCCCATAGGTTTGTTCGGCGAGCAAGGTACCGAGGCGGCCCACACCGGTTTGCACTTCGTCCAGGATCAACAGGATGCCCAGTTCACGGCACAGGCGCTCGACGCCCTTGAGGTAGTGCTCGGTGGCCGCAATCACCCCGGCTTCGTTCTGGATCGGTTCGAGCATGATCGCCACGGTCCGGGCATCGACGGCGGCATGCAGCGCCGCCAGGTCATTGAACGGTACGTGACTGAAGCCCGGCAGTTGCGGTTCGAAGCGGTTGGCCAGATTGGAACTGTCCGACGCCGGAATCGTCCCCAGGCTACGACCATGGCAGCCGTTGTTGGCCACGATGATCCGCGAAGCGCCACCGCGATGCAGCTGGCCCCACTTGCGCGCCAGTTTGATCGCCGCTTCACAGGCCTCGCTGCCGGTGTTGAGCAGGTACGCCTGGTCGCTGCCGGTGCTGGTGCACAGGCGTTCGGCGAGGTTGAGCATGCCGCGGTTATGCAGGCCGAACCCTGGATTGATCAGCGATTGCGCCTGGGCGGTGATGGCGTTGACCAGCGCCGTAGGGCTGTGCCCGAGGCTGTTGGCGCCGCCGCCCTGGGAAAAGTCCAGGTAGGCGCGGTCCTCGCTATCCCATAGCCAGGAGCCCTGGCCACGCACGAAGATCTGCCGGGGCCGCTCGACGCTGGGCATCAGGCATTCACTGGACGAAGCGTCACCCGGGGCCGACATGAAGTCCTGCGCGTGCAGGTCGTCGAGGCTGGGCGTGCTGCGCCGTAGGCTGAACAGATTCATGCGAAAAAACCTCGTTTGAGGTTTTTTGTCTTGCCTATGCAAACACCCTTTCGGTGAATGGTACTCATCGCGCTTTCTGGCCCTGTAAGCCTAGTGAATGCGGTTAGACTAGGCTGATGAAGGGCCGTGGGCCATTTCGATTTCCCAGTATTTTCGATAAGCAGAACTTATGGATTTCAAGCAACTGCGTTATTTCGTCGCGGTCTACGAAGAGGGGCATGTCGGGCGGGCGGCCGAACGCCTGTCGATCTCCCAGCCGGCCCTGTCGCAGCAGATCCGCCAGCTTGAACAAAACCTCGATGTCAGCCTGTTCGAACGCAGCAGCAAGCGCCTGCTGCCCACCCTGGCTGCGCACACGCTGTACAACCATGCCCTGCCGCTGCTCGACGGCTTGCAGCGAGCCCGGGAAGCACTGGGCAACTTCAAGGGCCAGGCGCTGCGAACCCTGGCCATCGGCGTGTTGCAAACGGTGCACACCAGCCTGGTACCGCAGATGCTCGAACGGGTACGCAAGGCGCAGCCCCATCTGGTGGTGCAGATCTATGAGCTGTCAGGGCTGGAGATCGAGCGAAGGCTGCTCAACGGCTCGCTGGACATTGGCATCAGCTACCTGCCACCGCGCCAACCGGGATTGCATGGCGTGATGCTGTACGAAGATGAGCTGACCCTCGTCATCCCGGCGGATCATCCGTTGCGCGAATTCAAGAAGGTTTCCATGGGCCAGGCCGCCGAGTTGCCGATGTTGCTGCTGGGCGAGGAGTTTCAGGTGCGGCAGATCTGGCAGACGCAACTGGCCAGCCTCGGCCGACGTCCGCAAGTCCAGGCGGAGCTGAATAACATGGCGGGGATCCTCGACAGCCTGCCCCATACCCGATTGGCCACCGTGCTTCCGGGCCGCTCGCAAAAAGCGCTGGGCAGCCATGAGCTGCTGTGGAAACCGCTGACCGAGCCGCGAGTACCGTTGAAGGTAGGTTTGGTGTGTCGTGACGTGCAACGTCAACAGGCGTCGATGACGCTGCTGCGAACCTTGCTGGAAGAAGTGATGAGCAGTACCGATGAACGTTCGAGCACCCTGGACGGGCTGAGCTGAGTATTTTTCTGCGGGAATAAGAAAACCCCGCCGAAGCGGGGCTTTGCAGACTGTTTCCCTGACATCCATTTCACTCCGCCGTCCTGGCAGAATCCTACGTGTCCGTGTTGTTACTTTGCGCTTTCCTGCGCGACGTCCATGTGAAGTAGATTAGCCGTGGATCCAATCGGCATCTATGGGAGAAGTGCAGCACGTCGTGTAAGAGAATGCTTACACGACGCCTTGGGGTCAGAACTGTGCGGCGTCCAGCAGGAACAGCGACTCGCTACCCGCCTTCACCGACGCGCTGAGCGAATGAATCCGCGGCAGCAGGCGCGCGAAATAGAATCGCGCCGTGCCCACTTTGCTGGCGTAGAAGTCGTCCTGCGCCTCCTTGCCCAACGCCGCCTTGGCCATCAATGCCCACATGTAAGCGTAGGCCACATAACCGAAGGCTTGCAGGTACTCGACCGAAGCTGCGCCGATTTCGTTCGGGTTGTTCTTCGCGCGATCCAGCAGCCACGCAGTCAATTCATCGAGTGTGGTCAGCGCGTCATTCAATGGCTTGGTGAACTCGCCCAGGTCGGCGCTGGCCGTCGCGGTGAAATGACGAATCTCGTCGGCGAACAGCTTGTAGAACACGCCGCCACTGCCCACGACCTTGCGCCCGACCAGGTCCAGCGCCTGGATACCGTTGGTGCCTTCGTAGATCTGGGTGATTCGCACATCGCGCACCAGTTGCTCCTGGCCCCATTCACGGATGTAACCGTGGCCGCCGAACACCTGCTGGCCGTGGACGGTGGTTTCCAGGCCCAGGTCGGTGAGGAAGGCCTTGGCGACCGGGGTCAACAATGCCACCAAATCTTCCGCACGCTTGCGGGTGGCGGCGTCTTCGCTGAACTTGGCGGTATCGAGCTGCATGGCGACGTAGGTGGAAAACGCCCGACCGCCCTCGTTCGCAGCCTTCATGGTCAGCAGCATGCGACGTACATCCGGGTGGACGATGATCGGGTCAGCCACTTTGTCCTTGTTCTGTGCACCGGTCGGCGAACGGCTTTGCAGGCGGTCGCGGGCGTACTCAACGGCGTTCTGGTAGGAACGTTCACCCGTTGCCAGACCCTGGATACCTACGCCCAGACGCTCGTAGTTCATCATGGTGAACATTGCCGCCAGGCCCTTGTTCGGCTCGCCGACCAGGTAACCCACCGCTTCGTCGAAGTTCATCACGCAGGTGGCGGACGCCTGGATGCCCATCTTGTGTTCGATCGAACCGCAGTTCGCCGGGTTGCGCGCGCCCAGGCTGCCATCGGCATTGACCAGGACCTTCGGCACCAGGAACAGCGAGATGCCTTTCGGCCCGGCCGGTGCGTCCGGCAGTTTCGCCAGCACCAGGTGGATGATGTTCTCGGTCAGGTCGTGTTCGCCGCCGGTGATGAAGATCTTGGTGCCGCTGACTTTGTAGGAACCGTCCGCCTGTGGCTCGGCCTTGGTGCGGATAATCCCCAGGTCCGTGCCGGCGTGCGGCTCGGTCAGGCACATGGAACCGGCCCAGATGCCGGCGTACATGTTCGGCAGGTAGGCGGCCTTCAGCTCTTCGCTGGCGTGGGCGTTGATCGACAGGCAGGCGCCGGCCGTCAGCATCGGGTACAGGCCGAATGCCAGGCTCGCCGAGTTGACCATTTCCTCGACCTGCGCCGAAACGGCCTTGGGCATACCCATGCCGCCGTAGGCCGGATCACCGCCGACACCGACCCAACCGCCTTCGGCATACGTCTGGTAAGCCTGTGGGAAACCTGCCGGCGTGGTGACGGCACCTTCCGCCCAATGACAACCTTCTTCGTCCCCTGCACGGCTCAGAGGCGCGATGCTTTTGCTGGTGACCTTGCCGGCTTCTTCAAGAATGGCTTCAACGGTTTCTGCATCGACGCTGTCAGCCAGTGCAGGCAGTTCGGCCCAGAGTTTGGCGACCTCGAAAACTTCATTGAGGACGAAGCGCATATCGCGCAGGGGCGCTTTGTAGTCAGCCATGGCAAACCTCGCAAGATCTTTTACAGGTAATTCGTAGGAAGTGTGTCTCGTTGGGCCCGAGTGTAACCCAACAACTTTTGCGACACATAGGGTCAACTCGTGACCCTTTTGTAATTTTTAGTCATTGCATTTTCATGACCGGTAAAACGCGCTCGCGAACCAGCCGGATCAGCGGCTGGCTCGCGACGCATTCAAGACCTGAAGATCAGAGTGCGAATGACTCCGCCGACAGCGACATCAGGCAATCGCTGCCCGCTTCGATAGCGGCGCGATGAGCGGCCGTGCGCGGCAGCAAGCGCTTGAAGTAGAACTCGCAGGTGGCCAGCTTGCTGCGACAGAACTCGGCATCGGCCTCGCCCGACTCCAGTCGGGCTTGCGCCACCAGCGCCATGCGCAACCACAGATAGGCCAGGACGATGTAACCGCTGTACATCAGGTAGTCCACGGAGGCGGCACCGACTTCATCCGGGTTCTTCATCGCCGCCATGCCGATCCGCGTGGTCACTTCGCCCCACTGCTGGTTCAGCTCGTTGAGTTGCGTCACGTAGCTGCCCAGCTGCGCATGCCCGGCGTTCGCCGCGCAGAACTTGTGGACGATTTTGGTGAAGCCACGCAACAGCTTGCCCTGGCTGCCGAGCACTTTGCGCCCCAGCAGGTCCAGCGCCTGGATGCCGTTGGTGCCCTCGTAGATCGGCGCGATCCGGCAGTCACGCACCAACTGCTCCATGCCCCACTCACGGATGAACCCGTGACCGCCAAACACCTGCATGCCATGGTTGGTCACTTCCAGCCCGGTGTCGGTCATGAAGGCCTTGCAGATCGGCGTCAGGAAGGCCAGCAGGTCCTCGGCGTCCTGGCGCGCGCTTTCATCGCTGCTCAGATGCGCGACATCCAGCAGTTGCGCGGTGAAATAGGTCAGCGCGCGGTTGCCTTCGTTGAAGGCTTTCATGGTCAGCAACATGCGTCGCACATCGGGATGGACGATGATCGGGTCGGCAGCTTTTTCCGGCGCCTTGGGGCCGGTCAGCGCACGCATCTGCAAGCGGTCGTTGGCGTACTTGATCGCCCCCTGGAAGCTCGCTTCGCCCAGGCAAAGGCCCTGCATGCCGGTGCCGAGACGCGCATGGTTCATCATGGTGAACATGCAGTTCAGGCCCTTGTTCGGCTCGCCGATGAGGAAGCCCTTGGCGCCATCGAAGTTGAGCACGCAGGTGGCCGAGGCCTTGATGCCCATCTTGTGTTCGATCGAACCGCAGGACACGCCATTGCGTTCACCGGCCTCGCCCTGGGCATCGGGCAGGAACTTGGGCACGATGAACAGCGAAATGCCCTTGGTGCCCGCCGGTGCATCCGGCAGTTTCGCCAACACCAGGTGAATGATGTTGTCGCTCATGTCGTGCTCGCCGGCCGAGATGAAGATCTTGCTGCCGGAGATCGCATAGCTGCCGTCCGCCGCAGGCACGGCGCGGGTCTTGATGATGCCAAGGTCAGTGCCGCAGTGGGCTTCGGTCAGGCACATGGTGCCGGTCCACTGGCCGGCGGTCAGCTTGCTCAGATAGGTGTCTTTCTGCGCCTGGGTGCCGTGGGCGTGAATGGCCGACATCGCCCCGTGGGTCAGGCCGGGGTACATGCCCCAGGAGGTGTTGCTGGAGCCGACCATCTCGCTGATGACCAGCCCGAGGGAACTCGGCAAACCCTGGCCGCCGTAGGCAGGATCGGCCGCCAAGCCATGCCAGCCACCTTCGACGTACTGGGCGAACGCCTGCTTGAAGCCGGCCGGCGTGGTCACCACACCATTGTCGAAATGGCAGCCTTCCTCGTCGCCGCTGCGATTGAGCGGGGCGAGCACGTTTTCGCAGAATTTCGCGCCTTCTTCGAGGATCGCACTGACCATGTCCGGGCTGGCTTCAGTGGCGCCCAGGGCCGCGTAGTTACCGTGAAATTCGAAGACGTGGTCGATCAGGAACCGCATGTCACGCAGGGGGGCCTTGTACTCGGGCATGGTCATTTCTCCGGTAGCAGATCCCCCCAACCTACTGCCGCCAACCGCCCCCCACAATCACAGTCCAGACGATGAATGCGCCATCATCACTCAACCCGCAGCCGCTTCCGTGCGCACCGCGCCACGGCGATTCTGCCCATAGGCCATCACGCAGTTACGCCCGGCACCCTTGGCGGCATAGAGCGCTTCGTCGGCGGACTTGAGCACTTTTTCCGGGTTGCGCTGGTCCACCCGTTCGGCCACGCCGATGCTGACCGTGACCGATACCGTGGAAGCCGAAGAACCGGAGCGGCGCTGGCGCCCTTGCTGGTCGTCCTGAGGTCGGCTGTCCTGGTTGCGCAGGTGAATGCTGTAGGTCTCGATCGACTCGCGGATGACTTCCAGATGCGGCAGACATTCCTCGAGCGTCTTGCCGGCAAACACCAGGGCAAATTCCTCACCGCCGTAGCGATAGGCCCTGCCGCCACCGCCGATTTTCGACAGCTTGCTGGCCACCAGCCGCAGCACCTGGTCGCCGACATCGTGACCATGGGTGTCGTTGAATTTCTTGAAGTGGTCGACGTCGCTCATCGCCAACACGTAGTTGCGCCCCAGGCGCTGCATGCGCTCGTTCAACGCACGACGCCCCGGCAGGCCGGTGAGCTCATCACGGAACGCCATTTGATAGGCTTCATGGGCGACCGCGGCGGCGATCATCAGCATCACCTGGCTGCACATGATGTTGAGGGTGAACGGCAGGATGAAGGTTTTCGGCAAGGCCCAGAACAGGCCGAGCAGGCCCACCAGTTGCGCGGCGTGCAGCGGACGCGGGTTGCGCCAGTACTGCCAGCCCAGCAGCAGGAAAACCACCAGGAACACCGGGTAGGACAACTGGATCAGACTCATCCAGGCCCCGTGCAGGGCTGGCCAGCGGATTTCCGACAGCCACATCAGCAGCGGCTGTGGGTAACTTTGCTCCAGGCCCAACGCTACGCTGCCGACCGCCAGCAGCACGGCGAACCGCGCGACCATGTCCTGGAACAGGTGGGTGCGCTCCTGCCACGCGGCGAACAAACCGAACATCAAGGGCAGCAGCAGGCAGCACAAGTGAAAAATCACTGCGGCGTCGTCACGCACCCGGCCATTGTCGCGGTAGTAGTCGGTCTGGGTGTCGAGCAGGAAGTAGGCGATGTACACCGTGACCATCAGAAACAGTTCACGCTGACGTCGGTAAACCGCGCAATAAGCACCGCCGAGCAACAGCACCAACGTCGGCAGCACGTTGAACAGTGAGGTGAAGAAGACGTTCAGGTCCTTGACGTACGCTGCCGCCAGTCCCGAGAGCAACAGCAGCAGTGACGGCAAAAAATGACTGAAACGTACAGCGGAAGAACGCGGCAAGGGTAAAGCTCCGACCCGTCAGATCAATAGATGGCAATGTGCCCACATACTTTAACGGCAGAAACCCTGACTTTCTGAGTCAATTACTCAGGTTTTTTTAATGCGGCTGTGTAACGGGATGCAACCTGCACCCCGTTACGTGCTTCCAGCCATCAAAGATCGTTATAGAACGGCTGCAACGGCCCCTCCGCAGCACTCCGTCCCTCGGCACCGACAGGCTTGAGCGTAATCAGCGCATCGGTGGCCTGGCGGGTCGTGATCTTCGGGCTGACCGGTTTCGGTGTCACCGCGTTTTCATCGCCCACGTGCCCCTGGGGAATGGCCAGCGACGGGTGATCGAACGGCGCTTGTTCCCATGACACACGCGGGTCGGTCAGGCCCACTTCCATGAATTTGACCAAGGCATCGATCTCGTCGCTGCTCAGATTCAGCGCAGTCATGTCCGGGTCGAGGTTCGAGGTGTTGTGCTGGTTGACGCTGGCGTGATCGAAGCCGCTGGTGTTGTTGGCGTCCGAACCACGCCGGTCGCCGCCACGGTTGTAGAACTCCATGACTTGCCTGAGCGTCGAGCGACTGCCGTTGTGGAAATACGGACCGGTCAGGGCGATGTTGCGCAGCGTCGGCGTCTTGAAGGCACCGTCGACCGCGTCGCGAAACCCCACCGTGGGCTTGAGCGTCGCATCGCAGGGTAGCGCCGCACTCAACGGCGCTTCGAAGGTGCACACGTCAACATCCAGCGGGTCAGGCACCTTGGCACCCTGGATCTGGGTGTTGTACTCGCGGGTGAAGGCCAGGGGGTTGCCCCAGGCGTCGGTGCCGCCCAGTGCCAGGTCTTCCGAGGTTGGGCGTACCCCGGTGTTGTAGAAGCCGTTGTCGTACAGCGTGGTCAGGTTGTCCGCCATGACCATCCGCTCGATACGCTCGCGCGGGTGGAACAACAGGCGACTGCCGGCATTGGTCAGCTCCGCGCCACCATGGCAACTGACGCACTTGCCCTTGCCGAGGAACAGGTTCATGCCTTCGACCTGCTGCGCGTTCATCGCTTGATGATCGCCTTGCAGATAGGCGTCGAGCGGTGCCTGGTCGGAAATCAGCGTCGATTCGTACATCTGAATCGCCAGCCCGAAGAACAACGGGAAGTTCGCCTCCATCTGCGTGTAGGACGCACCGCCCAGCGACACCGGTTGCGTGGCGTTCCACAGCCGCGGCTGGAAGGCCGCCTTGATCAGTTCGCGGTAGGTCGGCCGGCGTGCGCCGGACACCGGGCCCAGCACCGAGTCGGTCGAGGAAATCCGCTGTTGCTTGAGCATCAGCGTATCGAGCATACGCCGACCGATATCAGCGAAGGTGCGCCCGCCGCAGGACATCTCCACGGCGCTGCCGGGTGGGCCGACGGCTTGCGAAGCGGCAGACGCATCGTTGAGCGCCAGGCGCACTTTGCTGGCCACGCCGCTGCGGTCGCTGGTGACGAAAATCCCGGCATCGGGGTCGCGATTGCCGAAGGGCGAGAAGCCGTTGAACACGTTGTTGGCCCGCCCATCCCAGAAGTTGCGCACATTGAACGCCGCGTTGATCACCGACGGCGCATTACGCCCGGTCGCGCGGCGGACGTTGATGCCGCCGACCTGGAAAATACCGTCCGGCTGCTGCGTGCACTTGTCGAAACGCGGTTGATTGGGCTTGACGAAGTTGGCGTCGAACACGCCTTGCGAGCCGATCACGTCATCGCTGGAATAGGCGATGGCCGAATCGCGGTCCAGCGGGTTGACCAACACATGGGTGGGAAAATCGGTCTTTTTCAGCGTGTAGTTCGGCCCGCCCTTGCCGCCGGACAGGGTCGCGTAGGACGCCACGTCACCGGGGATGTCGGAAGCGGTGAACGGCTTGTGAAAGATCGAGGCCACGTTGGCGTTGGTGTTGGCCTGGCCAGGGTTGATCTGGTTGGTGATCCGGTGATCGACCCCGGCATGGAAGTGACAGGACGCGCAGGCGGTGGCGCTGTCGCTGCCGACCTCCATGTCCCAGAACAGCGCCTTGCCCAACAGGATCGCTGCGCTGCGGCTGAGTACGTAGTCGGTCATCAGGTCGACCTTGCGTCCTCCCTCGGTACCCGACGGGTCGGGTGGCACCATGCCGCGCAACGACTGCAGGCTGGGGACTTCCGGCACGGGCGGATCCACCTCGGCGGCGTTGGCTGCCAGGACACTGTGGGCGGACAGCGCGATGGGTAACCAGAAGGTCAAACGAACGAGTCGACTGATGTTCATGAGCTTCACCCTGACTGTTGTTATTAAGTGGCCGGGCGTGAGGCTTCTGCGAGCTATTGGTCGAGCACCGGTTGATCGGTGCGGTGCAATTAATTTGCCACCCCATTTGGAAATATTTTGAATCAATTAACCCAAGGGTCTCAGGTAACCCGGCGCCGGAAGCGTTGGGGCAAGGCACCCGACTTCGGGGGAAAACTGCGCAAAAAAAAACCGCCGCCCCCAAAGGAGCAGCGGTTTTTCAAGGCATCGCGCTAAGGCTTAGTAGCCCAGTGCGAAGTCTTCTTCTTTCATGTCCATCAGGTTGTTGGCGCCCGACAGCATGGTTGCAACGTGAGTGCGGGTACGCGGCAGGATGCGCTGGAAGTAGAAGCGCGCAGTCTGCAGCTTGGCGGTGTAGAACGCCGTGTCGGTGGTGCCGGCAGCCAGCTTCTCGGCGGCCAGGCGCGCCATGTCGGCCCAGAAGTAGGCCAGGCAGGCGTAACCGGAGTACATCAGGTAGTCCACGGAGGCCGCGCCGACTTCTTCGCGGTCTTTCATGGCAGCC